>JBEVXD010000027.1:0-9602 GCA_040506275.1 Candidatus Thiodiazotropha sp. DIVDIV | reverse complement strand
AGATACCTTGTTCACCAACAGCAGAGTCTGTAATCCGAATTGTCAGGTGATTTCGTTGCAGTTGGGCATGGTGCGGCAGGCCGCACCCTACAGTTGAATTTATTCGGGAGAGTAGAATGAACGCTCAGGTTTTTGGTTATTCAGTCAGCTTCATTTATTGAGAAGTGATCCTCGAACCATTCCAACGTAAGGGTTTCTCAACAAATAGAGAAGTACGTAAGAATTACAGCTGAGCCTTGTTTCTGCTTCTAGCCATGGTGTCAGCAACCTTCACCGCGTAGATCAAACTTCCAAGATCTGCCTGGTCTGTTCCCGCCAGGGGGAGTGCCGTGCCGTGATCCACCGAGGTACGAATGATCGGTAGTCCAAGTGTTATGTTGACTGCATGTCCGAAACCGATATGTTTCAGAACAGGCAGACCCTGGTCGTGAAACATTGCCAACACTGCATCGGCCTGTTGCAGGTGGATCGGTGTGAACAGTGTGTCGGCAGGTAGAGGTCCGATCAGCTGCATGCCCTGGCTGTTGAGTTCTGCCAATACCGGTTCGATCACCTCAATCTCTTCCCGTCCAAGATGACCCTGTTCCCCCGCATGGGGGTTGAGTCCGCAAACCATGATTCTAGGTTGTTTGATTCCGAAGCACTTTCGCAGGTCATTATGCAGAATGGTGGCGACCATTCGTAAGCGCTCTTTGGTGATTGCCTGACTGACATCCTTGAGTGGCATGTGGGTGGTTGTTAATGCAACGCGAAGCTCAGGTGTCGCAAGCATCATCACCGGATGAGCATTGTCACACAAGCCGGAGAGGTACTCGGTGTGGCCAGTAAAGCACAAACCGGCATCGTTGATTATTCCCTTGTGTACAGGGCCAGTGACCATGCCATTGAAGATTCCGTTGAGACAGCCCTCTGTCGCGCTCTTCAGAGTTTCAATAACATAGGCAGCATTGTCCGGATTGAGTTTGCCGCAGATCACCTCATTTTGTAATGGAACTGGTAGATAGCGTAGATGCCCAGGGGAGAGCGGTGAAGCTGGCTGATCTTTTTCAAACTGATGCAATACCAGTTCTATTCCCAGGCGCTCTGCCCTTCGCTGTAACAGCTCGGGGTCAGCGATAGCGATAATTTCTGTTTCCGGATAGGGTCGCTGGGCTAGCATGACGCAGATATCCGGTCCAATGCCGGCAGGTTCGCCGGGAGTAAGTGCAAGACGTGTGATCAAGGGGTATTCAACTCTTCCAAAAGTACTTCAACATAGGCCTCGTCACGCAGGCGACGCAGCCATAGCTCAATGGCCTCTTCCGATTTCTGTTTCTGGATTTCCAGACGCGCTTTATTCTTTAAAACCTCTTCGGTGCTATCGTGCTGGCGTCGCTCCAGGGGTTGTACGATGTGCCAGCCAAACTGAGTTTTAAAAGGCTCACTGATCTGATTCAGTGCCAGGTCATTCATCTGTTCCTCGAATTGAGCAACCAGGTCACCAGGATTGGTCCACCCCAGGTCACCCCCCTTTATAGCCGAAGCCTTATCATCTGAGTGTGACCTGGCCAGGGTTTCGAAAGAATCCCCATTGATGATTCGGTCTCTAAGGGTTTCCAGACGCTGGCGGGCTTCGTCATCGGAGACAATTTCATTGGTGTTAATCAGAATGTGCCGGGCATGGGTCTGATTAATGATCATTTTCTGGCCGCCCTTCACCTCAGCCAGTTTTACTATATGAAAGCCTGATGCGTTACGAATCGGTTCACTGATGCTGCCGCTATCCATCTCATCGACTACGCTGGTGAACAGGCTGGGTATGCGGGAGGTCTCGATCCATCCCAGGTCACCCCCTTCCAGGGCCTGCCGGCCATCAGAGTATCGTATCGCCAATTCGTTGAAATCAATACCTTGTACAAGTTGATCATGTATCTCAGATGCCTGCTTCTTGGCCTGCTGGACATCCTGGGGGGATGCCCCTTCCGGTGTCGCGATGAGGATATGGAATAGTCGCACTGCTGTTCGTTGTCGGCTGGAGCCCAGTTCACGGGCGAGAAAATTCTTAACATCCTGTTCAGTAATGGTGATGCGATTGATGACCTCTTTCTGTTTCAGGCGGTTGATCAGTATGTCTTCACGCAGCTGCTCTCTGAACAGGGGAAAGCTGATCCCATCGGCTTCCAGGGTCTCGCGAAGTTGCAGTAGGGTGATTTTGTTGGTTTCGGCGATATTCGAAATCGCCTTGGTCACAGTCGCATCATCCACTCTCAGGCCAAGTCGATCAGCGGCCTGAAGCTGCAGGCGCTTGGCAATCATGCGCTCCAGTATCTGTTCCTGAAGAATCTGCATCGGTGGTAGGTTGGTGCGCTTTTGTGACATTTGCGCCAACATTTCATGGGTCTTATTGTCGAGTTCGCTTTTCGCGATGATGTCTTCATTGACGATCGCTACGATGTAATCCAGCTCTTTTACAGCCGAGAGTGAGGCACTGCTGGTGAATAGCAGGCCTAACACTATAAGCAGGGAGATAGTAGGGTATCGTTTAATCATCAATATCGCTCAGGCTGGAAACCGTAAATAGACTGCTGCAGCTCTTGATCAGCCGATTGGCCAAGTGCACCGAGGCCTCGCAACTCAAGTTGCAACATAAAACGCGACTCCTCTTCTTCATCTTTATCCTCATTTGCCACATATCGCTGATAGAAGGTTCTGAGTTTCCAGCAGCAACGGCCACCATACTCGAAACCCACTATTCTATTCATATTCCGTTCATAAAGGTATGAGTGCTTCCATTTTCCGAACAAACTGAATTTTTGGCCAAATGGCCAGTAGGCAGAAATATCCAGATCCTCAATAGTATTTCGATTGAAATTGTAATCAATATTAAACAGCTCGTTGTTCGCCGAGCGATAGCGTAGGGTGAAACGGCCCTTGTCGATATTATCCTCTTCCAGATGAGGGTTTCTGCGGATACTCAAAGTGGTTTGCCAGGCAGAGCCAAAGTGAGCTGCCAATTCAGCCACCACAGCGGATGACGGATCATCCTCAATCGAACCTGTGAGTTGAACCTCTCTCTGTTCGGAATAGTAGATCTGACCAATACTGGCACGTAATCGTTCCTGGCCATTGTCTGCTTGAAACCAGCGGGTGGTTACTCCAAAGGCGACCTGGTTTGCATCCCCAAAGCGATCACTTCCAGTAAAGCGGTTCTCTTTAAATAGATTTGTGAATTTCAGATCCAGATCTGCGGTATCGAAATCGGGTATTGCTGATTGATCTTCATAAGGGGCATACAGATAGTAGAGTCTGGGCTCCAGGGTCTGGTAGGCTGAAGCGCCAAACCAGGAGGTCTCCCGCTCGAAAACCAGTCCACTGTCGAGGCTGAAGGCTGGTACAAAGTAGTCTGGCTTGGCCACTTCTGTTGCACTATCCCGATCAAGATCGTAACTGGCGTAGTTCAAGCTCAGACGGGGGGTCAGATGTCCCCAGCTACGTCTTAGTGGCAGGCTGATGCTTGGGCGTAGTATCAATCTTTGGCCGTCGGTCAGGCTATCGTGTTTGAAATGGGTGTACTCACCAGTGAAGCCAAACTGGAGTCCAAATGGATTTGAGAGGTTGCTATAACTGGTATGAAACTGGGGAAGGCGGCGATAGGGTCGGTTGCTTTCACTCAATGTCTCATCAATGGTTTGAAAACTCTGTACCCGCCCAAGCAAACGCCAGTTATTGATACGATAGCGAACTTCACCGACTCGCTCCAAATTACGGGTACTGGTGATTGCCAGTCCGGTACCGAAATCATCGAGATAGTCGTTGTCACTCACAGCACTGGTCTCAATGCGGGTGGTCAATCCGCTTATCGGGCGACTGGCATGATAAAAGCGTAGCGCACGTCGCTCCTGACCATGGTCAGGGCTCTCCACCTGATCATTCGGTAAAAATTCACCACTGATTTCGGTTCGCTGCTTGTCGCCGAGATATCGGAATTCAGCCCCCATCATGAGTCCGCGCTTGCTCATCCAGCGAGGGGTCAGGGTTGCATCATAATTGGGTGCTAGATTGAAGTAGTAGGGGGTGGATAGTTCTGTGCCCAGTCGATTGGATGAGCCGGCGGAGGGGACAAGAAAACCTGTTTTCCTTCTATCATCCACAGGAAAGGTAAAGTACGGCAGATAGAGAATTGGGACTCCACCCAAACGTAAACGTGCGTGTTTTGCGCTTCCCCAACCCTCGGTCATGTCGATGTCCAATTCAGAAGCGGCCAGACTCCAATCATTTTTTCCAGGAGGACAGGTTGTATAGGTCACACTCTGGTATCGGACCTGCTGCTTGCTGATAAGATCTATTTTTTTGGCGTTCCCACGGGCATTGGCTACAGTGAGACGAAATTCAGTATCACTCAGCCAGCCGCGGTCGTTGTCCAGTTCAAGATACCCTCGATTGGCACTCATCAGCAGACCTTCCTGCTGGATAAACAGATTGCCGAATAGCTCTGCAGCGCGGTTGGTTTCCAGGTAGGTTAAACGGTCAGCCTCTGCGTAACCATCAAGACGCCAGAGTTTAACGGCGCCACTTAAATCGCTTTGTCCCTTGTTTTGATCATGGATCATCCAGTCTGCATGAATCTGAATGGGCTCCAAAGGGAGGGGTCTGGGAGGGATCTCAGGTCCATTCACCTGGTTATCAGAATCGCAATAATCCCAATTGACCCCTTGGTCCAGCCTGCTAGATTCCGATGCAACTGACAGGACAGGCCATAGCAGTAGCAGTTGCAATAGATAAGGTCTTAACATTAAGCGATTAACTGTGAACTTGAATTCAATAGACTCTGCTGGGGCATTTTTAGTGCCCTATAAAGCAGAATCTGCCAATGATAGCGCAGCTGAGTTGAAAGATACCTTATTTTCCTCATTGTCCAGTACTATCCCAGGCCCAGTGATTTAGATTTGAGTCAGCAACCGCTAGGGAGGGGCACTATCCTATGGAACCTTTATTCATGGGGCGTTTCATACTGTGTGATGATTTTGGCGTGATCTTTGGGATGGCCTTTCTGGGTTAAGATATTGATAAATCACCACGCAGGCAGGGAAAAATTCGCTTAGAATCTGCCACATATTCCAGGAAATGAGGATTAAGCTTGACCACCGTTACACGCCGTTTTTTGATGACGCTGTCCATTTTGATCATCACCGTCACGGTTGTGGCACTACTGATTGCCACTCGACCTGAGGCGAATGTTGAAATCAATGAACCTGCAATTACCAGGGTCGAAGTGACGCAGGTTGAGCAACGGGACATCCTCCCCGAAGTGAATTACACCGGGCTGCTTCGTCCGCGTCAGACCGCCTCACTGAGATTTGAGGTCTCTGGAGAGTTGCAGATTCGACATATCGAGCCAGGCTTTGAGGTGGAAACAGATGGTTTACTGCTGCAATTGGACGATGCCGATTATCAGGATGCGCTGATTGAGGCTGAGTCACAGTTGAGAGAGACTCAAGCCTCTTTAAAGCGTGACCGTACCCTGCTTGAATTGGCGCGAGAGAACCGCCGTTTGGCTGAGCGGGAATATGAGCGTTTAGAGAAGCTGGGTAAAGGATCCCTGGCCTCGGTTTCAACCCGTGAAAGCGCTCGCCAGCAATTGATCAATCTACAGGGTGAAGAGGCTCGTTTATCTTATGGTCTTGAGTCCAGTCAGGCCCGTATACAGAGCCAAAAGGCTGCCATTAAACGTGCGCAGCGGAATCTTGAGCGAACAAGTTTACGGGCGCCATTCGTCGGGCGTGTCAATCGGGTGATGGTGGAGGCGGGGGATTATATATCGGCCAACACACTGGTAGTGGAATTGATTGATACAAGCACTCTTGAGTTGCAGGTGGCCGTCAGTAGTGATGTAGTTTCAGCGCTTACACTCGGTCAGAAGCTGGAAGTTGATGTCGATGGTCAGGTCGTTGAAGGTGAGCTGGTTGCTTTGCAATACGATCCTGATACCCAGACTCATACCCACCCGTTGCGTATACAAATCCAGGGGAAAGGGCTGATTCCCGGGCAGTTGGGTCGGGTCAAGCTGCCACTCCGCTCCAGAAAGAATGCGATGATCGTTCCTGCTTCGGCGCTATTACGTGAAGAGGGGAAGCATTATCTATTTTTGGTGAGGGGTGATCGGTTGGTTCGACAATTGGTCACTCCTGGGATACGACATGGAAATTTACAGATTGTAGCGAGTGGTGTAGACCCGGAAGCAATAGTGGTGGCCCGTGATGTCGATGTGTTGAGCCATGACATCGAAGTACAGATCGAAGATCAAAGGGTCTCCAGTGATTGATTTTTCGATCCGCAATCCGCTATTGGTAAACCTGTTTCTGGTCATCATCCTGATGGCTGGATTGATCTCCTGGTATGCCATGCCACAAGAGATGTTTCCTGTAGTGGAGCAGGATAAGGTCAGTATAAAAACCTTTTTTGAAGGGGCGTCTCCAGAAGAGGTTGAGCGGCAGATTACACTGCCCATAGAACAGGAGTTGGATGGCCTGGCAGATATCGATGTGATCAGTTCCACCAGTAACGAAGGTGGCTCGAATATTCTGATCGACTTGAAAAGTGGGTCTGATGTAGACAACTTCATGCGTAAAGTCCGCACCGCCCTTGATCAGGTCGATGATCTGCCTGAAGAGGCGGAGGAGCCCGAGTTGGCCAGACTGGAGACGCGGTTTCCAGTGATCTCAGTCAGTTTGTATGGTGATATCTCCCGTGGTGAACTCTATCTCATTGCCGAAGAGATTAAAGAGGAGCTGATACAGATTCCTGGTGCAGCTTCAGTTGGGGTTGCTGGTGACAGAGAGTGGGAGATCTGGGTAGTCGTCGATCCTCAGGTGCTTGCTGCCAGAAGTGTCGCCTTGAACCAGGTATCAAAGGCTTTGCGTAACAATTTAAGAGATCTTCCTGGCGGTACTTTAAAAGCCACGGGTGGTGATATTCGTCTTCGTGGTATGGGCGTTGCCCCTGATCCGCAACAGATGTCTGATATCGTATTGTCTAACAATGAAATGGGAGGGCAGTTACGACTGGGTGATATAGCCAGGGTTCAGCTTAGACATGAAGAGGCTTTGACCTTAGGGCGATTCAACGGCAAATCATCGGTTAATCTGACGATCAGTAAAACCAGTCAGGCCAGTACTATAGAAGTTGCGAAACTGGTGAGGGAGTATGTTCAGGATCGTCAGCAGAATCTTCCTGCCGGGGTTAAGCTAGGCCTATTCAGCGACCTTTCTGTGTATGTAAAAAATCGTCTTGAAACGGTTAAGTCTTCAGGGATAGTCGGATTGGCCCTGGTGTTGTTAGCACTCTATCTGATGCTCAACTTTCGTGTGGCATTCATCACTGCTCTGGGTATCCCTGTCTCATTTCTGGTGGCTGTGATCGCGCTCTATATGCTGGGCTATAGCATCAACATGGTCTCACTGTTTGCTTTTCTTATCGCCCTGGGATTGATAGTCGATGATGCAATTATTGTGAGTGAAAACGTCTATCGCCATTTAGAGTTGGGGGAGTCTCCAGAAAATGCGGCCACCTTGGGTACACGTGAGGTCTACTGGCCTGTGGTGGCGTCGACTTCTACAACCATTGCTGCATTTATGCCGATGTTTGCCATTGGTGGAACCATGGGCGCATTTATTTCGGTAATCCCTGTTGTAGTGAGCGCGTCACTGATGGGATCTTTGTTAGAAGCTTTTGGTGTATTGCCCTCTCATGCCAAAGAGATACTACGTAAAGCGAGAACCCGAAAGAGAGGGAGAATTGATTGGTCTGCCTTGAATCGTCGATATACCAAACTACTAAGTACCTGTCTCGATTATCGTTATCCGGTTGCGATGTTGAGCATTGGTGTTTTAGCGATTGTGATTACCTTTGCTGCTACACGAATTCCTTTCCTTCTGTTCGGTCATGTGGATGTGGGACAGTTCTTTGTCAATATAGAAGCGCCAAGTACATACAGTATCGATGAGTCGTCCCGACTGGCAGAAAAGCTTGAGCAGACACTCATGCAAACTCTGGGGGAAGATGAGCTGGATACTCTGCTGACCAATGTGGGTGTGACGTTTATAGATTTTCATCGAGTCAAGATGGGAAGTCGTTATATCCAGTTGATCGTAGATCTGAAAAAGCAGAAGCCCCAGGGTTTTATCGAACAATGGATATCGCCGGTTGTCAGTTTGAAGTTTGCCTGGGATGGTAGTCGAGAGCGCAGTTCGGCAGTGGTTATTGATGATGTGCGGGATGCCCTGGAACAGATTCCTGGTATTCAACGGATGTCTATTCTTCGTGCCCAGGGCGGCCCAGCCGGCGCTGATGTTGAAGTTGGTATATTGGGAGAGTCAGTAGATGAGATCAGTCGCTCCGCTGAACTGGTTCGTAGTTTCATACAACGTCTGCCAGGTATCTCTGATGCGCGTCAGGATATGGACCCAGGAAAACTTGAGTATCGCTACGAATTGAATGAACGCGGTCGTCGATTAGGGCTCTCTCAATCGCAATTGGCTGATGCGGTTCGAACAGGTTTTCTCGGCCTTAAGCTCTCCTATGTCAGCTGGCAGGATAAACGTATTCCTGTACGGCTCATTTACAATGATGAAATACGTCATGATGCTGGTGCTTTGGTACGACTGCCCATCACTTTGGATGATGGGCGTACCGTCTATCTGGGAGATGTAGCGGATATTCAGGAGGCCAGAGGATATAATGCAATCAGTCGGCGCAATCTAAACCGTTTAGCAACAGTAACCGCTGAAGTGGACTCTAAGGTTACTACACCCAATCAGATTCTTGATCAGATCAAAGCTGAGTTTCCAAAGTTGCCTGATGGGCAACAAATGATTTTTCTTGGGGAAAAGAAAAAGGCTCAAGAATCGATGGCAGGAATGAAACGGGCAGCAATTATAGCTCTGGCTGTTATCTTTTTTATTCTTGCGGCACTATTTAAGTCCTTGCTCGACCCATTGGTTGTTATGTTTGCCATACCTTTTGGTGCGATTGGTGTAATACTCGGTCATTGGCTGTTTGGTTACCATTTACAATTTTTATCATTGGTTGGGTTTCTTGCATTGACTGGTATCGTGGTCAACGATTCTTTGATCCTTATCGATTTTGCAAAACGTCTGAGACGTGAAGGTTGGGCGCGAAAAGAGGCGCTTGTCGAGGCTGGTCGTGTACGCATACGCCCCATTCTCTTGACCACTGCAACCACATTTCTAGGCATATCTCCATTGATATTCTTCGCTACCGGTCAGACAGCGTTTCTCTCTCCCATGGCGGTGAGTCTGGGATTCGGGCTGGTGTTTTCTACGGTGCTGATTCTACTGGCACTGCCCTGTTTTTATCTTATCGCTGATGACTTACGCAGCAGAGTAGTCAAGCAACCTGAAACACAAGTTGATACCGTTAAAGTGTAGGGTGCGGCTTGCCGCACCTTTCCGGGTTATTCGTCAGTTTTCATTCTCATGTTAAGGCATTAAAGCGTGTGCTCTGTCTTTATTGTCATCAACTCATCACGCTGCTGTTTCGCCCCCCTGGGCGAGTCACTTTTCTTTTTCGCCAAAAGAAAAGTAACCAAAAGAAAGGGCGCCCGT
>JBEVXD010000026.1:0-17151 GCA_040506275.1 Candidatus Thiodiazotropha sp. DIVDIV | reverse complement strand
CTGTAGCACTCCTACAGCAAGTTTTGATAACGCAGTCTGCAGGCAGGCACACTTCGGCCTCTCTTTTAAAAATCATATTGTTAGGGGTTTCAAGCCTGAAGACGACATACTTAGTCGCCGAGTTAATAGTGACTATTTAACCATAATTGTGATCTTATCTGAGATTACTGGTGGCATGAAAGGGATATGGTTTTTGTCACCAAGTAGCAGCTGCAAACTGTGCTTTCCTTTGGGTAAATCAAGTGTGACTTCGGTCTGTCCCCCACCAAAGTGGCGGTGGTGTTCGTCAGAGGGAAGTGGTTTATCCATGGATGGCAGGTCAACCACATCAATTAATAGATGATGATGTCCTGTTTTTGCTTTATCTATGCCAGCAGGTGCCACACCCATGCCTTTTAAACCAAATTGTACAATGAATGGTGCTGATACTGTTTCGCCATCCTTTGGTGAGATGATATACAGATGGGCACCATCAGGTGATGCTGTTCCAGCAGCAGCAATTGGTAGGCTGAGGACCAGCAGCATTAATCCTGTAACTATTTTTTCCGGATATAGAGTCATTGTATTCTCCAATTTTTCTAATTTGACGTGTAACACAATTCTTACATTCTGCTTCTGCCCCTCAGATGTTGCTCTAAGTGAAGCATCCGGCAAACTCCTATGCCTGTATTTCCTATCAGTTTCCCCGCCATACGTGATACAGAAACTGGCAAACGGATATTGGCTTAGACAGTCAGCAAGAGGAATTATTGATTTTAATAACCATTAGTAAAATGTTATTTTTTGTCTGTATTTCCGATAACTTAATTCAATAGCAATGAAACTGATTGTTCAGAAGTTTTTTACCTATGCCTATGCCTATGCCTATGTCTATGATCTCATGAGACACCCTGTTGATCCTGTGTCCGTTCAACCTTGGGGGTATGAGATATTGAGAAGGGGGGGAGTCAAACGGTGTAAGCGGGATAGCAGTACCTCTAATTACAATTGTGACATGGTTTATGATTCACACATTTTTTTGCCATGCAAGATTGCTTAAGAGCATTTCAAGTCAAACTCTATCACCCCGGCACTTGGCTACTATAAGGAAACTATGTATCATTTCGTACCGATCTGATTATGGATTTAGGGTACTATCACTCAAGCTACACCCATGGATAACTCCAATGGGGCAAGGGTCATACAGAATAGTATTCTATTGCGAGAATCAGCAGCTCAGAATCAGTCCATAATAGAGACAAGATGCTGGTTCATGATTTGTTCAGAGATTCCCCGACCTGGATAAAACAAAATAGCTAGTGACGTCAAAGGAGTGATTAAGTCAGAATGGAAGTACCAGGCTACAAGCTAGGTAGACTTTATGACAACGGAGAGTATTGCCGGAGTTACAGCGCGCTGAACTTAAATAACCATAAAACGGTTAACATTCAGGTATTTAATCCATCCCTTGCTGCAAATCAGACGTTTCTAAGTCAGTTTAAAATGCTCACCAGCAAGCTGGTTGGCAGTAAATTCGGAATCATGTCATCTTTTCTTCGATCGGAGATTACTGATCGTGCCTGTTATGTAACGTCTGAGCACTACTCCTACCCCCAGAAAACACCATCCACTACCCTAAACCTGACAAGGCAACAGGTTATCAAATTTGCTGTGCAAATCGCGCAGACCCTTGATGAACTACATAAAATTGGCGTTGTCCATGGTGGCATTGAGTTAACCTCTCTATGCTTTGAGTCACAGGATCTTTTAGTTTTGAGGCCACCGTCATTACAGAGAGTAATCACGGTATTGCGCCCGATAAGCTTCAAATCGCTAACAAGTGCGCAAAGACAGTATTTAGCACCCGAAGCTAATAGAGAGCTAACACCGGCAACCGACTTTTACGCACTGGGTGTGCTGCTGTATCAATTACTCTATGGTCACAATTCTTACAATGTACGTGATGCTAAATCATTGAAAGAAAACATATCCAAAGATGTAGATAGGGATCTGGAATATTTGTTACAACATCTACTTGCGAAAGAGGTGGACAAAAGAATTCAAAACTATGATCAATTTAAGGACATACTCCAAAAATGTGGTGTTGAGTTACCTGAGAATGAGGCACCTAGTACCAATGAGACATCAGATCATCAGCTCAAATCAGAAAAGCTAAAGGCTTCCTCCAGTACTGATTCAAAATGGTTCCTACCTGCTGCTGGTGTCACATCTGTTGCCCTGGCAGGACTGTTTCTCGTTTCCTTAGCTCCAGAGAACATGCAGCCACAGTCACAATCAGTTGACACACGGAGAGTAGTAACTTCCAAAACAACTGATGTAGGAGCAAAAGCAGCTGAGCAAACCTCAACCATAGCAAAAACAGAGTCACAAGAAACTTCTATCGGTTTCAACAAGCTCTATCAGCAAGCACTAGATCAAATCGAGACAAATCCTGAAACCGCTCTGCGGATCATCAATGTTGCGCTTAAAAAAAACCCCGACAATAACGACGCAATCAATCTAATAAAGCGAATTGAACAACAGATTGAAATAGATTTATTGTTTGAAGATGTAGAGATCCAGTTAAAAGAAGTACAATTACTTACACCCAAGGGTGATAATGCCTTTGAGACCTACCAGACATTGGCTAAAATGCTCTCTCCAGATGATCAACGGGTAAGCAACGGATTTACCCGAATCACTGCCGCCTACTATGCCCTCTCAGAGAATGAATTATTGAACAACCAACTCGAAAAAGCTTTGGAATATGCCGAATTGGGTCTGTCTATAAAAGCCGATTATCCAAAATTAGTTGAACTTCGTAGAAATATCATCGAGCGACAAAGGCTATCAGATCATGAATTACATCTTGCAAAGCAGGATCGGGCACAACAAGTGAGGGATCTACAACTCACCAACTCACTTATTCAAAACCAGGCAAAGCAGATCAATAAAACTGAGCACTCTGCAAGCCAACTGGAAAGTAAATAATCCAAGCCGAAAACCTCTCAGGTCGTAAATCCTATGCCACGCTATTCATTCAGCTTCATAGCCGATTAGGTTTCCATGTTAAGAGACTGTTGCTCTGCTTATTCCCACTCCCTGGCGCATTTTTTCAAACCTCACCTCTACCCCTTGTAGGGAGAGGAGACAAGTTGGCCAGCAGACTTAAAACAGGAAGAGGTTCGGTAGCCTGTACCTTACTGCAATGGCAAACTACTTTTCCTGAATATGCTCAGCCAGTAATTCAGTCAAACTGATCACTTCAGTCTCCATTTCGTAATGCTCTATCCCCTCTTCCAGGATAATCCGGCAATTTGCACACGCAGTGACCAATGTATCAACACCAGTTTTTTGGATCTGTTTTTGCTTACGAGTGAAGACTTGCAGTCGAAGTTCTTCTGCTCTTTCATTGGCACTCACACCACCACCACCTCCACAGCACCAATTCATCACACCTTGATCTTCCATCTCTTTAAAGTTAGCAGCAACACTACTCAACAAATCCCTGGGTTGATCAACCACACCACCACGGCGAACGATCTGACAGGGGTCGTGCAGCGTCATTGGGGTATTGTCCATGGTCGAAAGTTCAATTCTGCCCTCTGACTTGAGCTGTTCTAACAATTCAAGGATATGCACTACTTCAAAATCGTAACTACGCCCAATCAGATTTGGTCCTTCCCAGCGAATCGCTGTGTATGCGTGCCCACACTCTGGACTGATAACGGCCTTAACACCCAGCTTCTCAGCCGCATCCACTACCCGGCTCACCAGTTCAGCAGCAGCCGCTTTATTGCCAATCTGGATACCACTATTGGTGGCTTCGAATGCCTCACTACTGATGGTCCAGCTAACCCCGGCAGTTTTAAATATCTTTGCAATACTTTCAATGTACTCAGGGAAATTGACAATCTCCATGGAGGAGAAAAGGGTCATATAGTCTGCCCCCTTCTGATCAATAGGTATCGACAAACCCGTATCTTTCTCGACATGAGCCAATGATGCTTGCAGGGTTTTGAATGTAACGCCCATAGGACTACCGATTTTCAAGGCGCGTCGAGTCGCCTCCTTCATCCCCTCTGGTGCATAACCGGCTACGGAAAAGGCCTCCCGCTGTTTCCGAATCATATAGGTAATATCATTGCCTACAGGACATACCATGGAGCAGCGCCCACAGAGTGTGCAACTGTCATAGACCAGGGTTTCCCAGTTGGCGAAATCATCTTCCGTCAATGGTTCACTTAATCCCAGTGATGCACCCAACTTACCCCAGAAGGTTTTCTCCTGACGCCAGAGTTTTTTCATCGGTTCCAGTTTATAGATTGGCGTGTATCGGGGATCACCGGTCTCAGTATAGAAAAGACAGGCCTCTGCACAGAGCCCGCAATGGACACAGCTGGATAAGTATGCAGCAACTTTTGCATCCAACTGTTCCCTCAATGCCTCAACGCCTTGCTCAAAGGACTCACTCATTGAATTCTCCTGGGGCTAAGCATTCACGCCTTTACGGCCCATTGCTGCACCGGTATAACCACGGCTCATGACAAATGTAAAAGCATGCATTAATTTACTGAATGGAAAATAGAGCAACAAGAGTTCCGCAAGTAAAAGGTGTAGTAGACGCAGTGGTTCAAAAGACTGCGCCAGGGCAAGGCAACCACTCAACATCACCAGGAACACCAGGATGGTGCCTATATGATCATCAAGGTCGGATAAAAGACGGGTAACTGGATTAAGTACTCTGTGCAACCATAATAGTATCAAACCGGCAAATGCAGCTTCTGCAGAAACAATAAAGGCCCAGTGTGGCAGTGCAGGCCAAGCAAAACCGGTAATTCTATCTGCAATGAAATCTATATGTGGTTGCGCAAGGAAGAGCAGTGCAAACAACCCAAGGTGAAAGGCATAACCTGCTATCAATTGCAGTTTGCCACGTGTCGTCACTGTTCGCTCAGGAACAAAGCGACTGAACAACGTACGAAGTGCACCGCGGTTTGCACTTCCCTTCGGATTTGCCAGATCCGCTTTGACCCCGCTTAGTGCGATTGAACCAACACGCCAGATAACACCGACAATAAACACGCCCAAAGAGAAGTTCCAGAGAGGGCCGTCGATGAATTGCCCGATCACTTTCCACTCTCCTGGAGTTTTGCATTTGTCAGATCAGGTGAACCATTGCCCTCTAACCTCTCCACTTCAGCCACGGAGAGATCCTCTCCCTTTTCGATCACTTCAGTTGCCCAGTGGTCATGATGCTCTTTGGCCCAGTTGAGATCACAGTAGCCTGTGGTCATACCATCAAGCGCACCTTCCATACCCACAGAGCCGATATAGATATGACCAATAATCACTGTGATCATCAATATCGCTCCAAGAGCATGCCCCACATGGGCAAGTTCCATCCACTCCCTCCCCTGCCCAAACATAGGGAAGACCAAGAATAAACCTGATGCGATAATTACACCGCCTACCAGAATGAGCATCCAAAACATGCTCTTCTCACCCATGTTAAAGAAGTTGGATGGCACATGTTTTTTACCAATAATGCCACCGCCTCTGAGCAGCCAGCTGAGATCTCCTTTTTGATAGATATTACGACGTACAAACTGAATAAACATCAACACCACCGCAACCAAAAACAGGGGGCCCATAAGGTTGTGTCCCTCTTTGCTGGCTGAAGCCAAAATCGAAAATGCCTCCTTACCCAATAACGGTATAAGCAGAGGACGGCCAAATAGAAGAATCAAGCCACTGATAGCAAGAAACAAAAATATTGAAGCGACAAACCAGTGGATCATTCGCTCATAAGTCGTGTAACGAAACAGCTTTCGATCAGAAGGGCCACCTTCAATAGCCACCTTGCCCCTGATCATGTAGAAGATCGCCAGCAAGACCATGACGCCAAGAAGAATAGAGCCACCGACAGGAATCAACTGCTCCATCCTGAATTTTCTCCACCGGTCGCCATTGGCATTGATCAGCACACCGCTATCAACACCTTTAACCTGACTCTTTCCTACACTGCCACCCCCCCTTTGACGTACATCACGCCATAGTTCAGCTGCAGGATTAAGTACCGCGGTTGACGGCATACCACGGTTAACCTTTGTCTCTGCAATAACTTCCACGGATAAGCAGTTGAACAGTAAAAACAGTAGCAGCCCCGTAGTTGATATACGCTGCAGCTTCTGACAGATACTGTCTTTTATAGTTATCATGAACCTCATCCAAATGGTGTACACATCATTTATGCGGTCATCTGTTACTCTTTTGAGCTGCTCTTTCCACTCATGTTTTTAGGTGCTCTGAATGATGACTCACGATATGAAACACCGCGTGCCATGACACTCGCACTGCGATTGATAATGCGCTTGCGATAAACATCGGAGATCACATCCGCATCACCTGCCAGCAAGGCTTTGGTAGAGCACATCTCTGCACACAAAGGCAGCTTGCCTTCGGCCAATCGGTTGGAACCATATTTACGATGTTCATCAGAGCTGTTATCGGTTTCCGGTCCACCAGCACAGAAGGTGCACTTGTCCATCTTGCCCCGGGAAGCAAATGCACCATCCTCTGGAAATTGAGGTGCGCCGAAGGGGCAGGCATAGAAACAGTAACCACAGCCGATACAGATGTCCTTGTCATGCAACACCACCCCATCCTGGGTGGTATAGAAGCAGTCCACAGGACAAACGGTTGCACAGGGCGCATCGGAGCAGTGCATACAGGCGACAGAGAGGGATCTTTCGCCCTCGTCTCCATCATTGATGGTGACCACCCGTCGACGATTCACCCCCCAGGGCACTTCGTTTTCATTCTTACAGGCCGTCACACAGGCGTTACACTCGATACAGCGTTCAGGATCGCAATAAAATTTCATTCGTGCCATGTCAGATATCCTCTAATAATTCCCAGTTACACTTTGCTGATGCGGCATAGACTGCACTTGGTTTCCTGCATCTGAGTAACGGAGTCATAGCCATAGGTCATGGCAGTATTACAAGCTTCACCCAGAACATAGGGATCAGCACCTTCTGGATACTTGCTACGTAGATCCTTGCCTAGAAAATGGCCGCCAAAGTGGAAAGGCATGAACGCTACACCCGCGGCAACCCGCCGTGTAACCTGTGCTTTAATCTTGATTCGTGCACCCTCTGCACCTTCCAACCAAACATCATCGCCATCTTTGACGCCGGCATTATTGGCATCCCTGGGGTGCATCTCCACAAACATATCCTGCTGCAGCTCAGCCAACCAAGCATTGGATCGGGTTTCATCACCACCACCTTCATACTCAACCAAGCGTCCTGAGGTGAGAATGATCGGGTAATCTTTCGAGTAGTCTTTCGCCTGGATCGAACCATAACGAACCGGCAGTCTATAGAACGATTTGCGGTCTTCGTAGGTGGGATACTTCTCCACAAGATCCCGGCGACTTGTATAGAGCGGTTCTCTATGTATTGGCACAGGGTCGGGAAAAGTCCAGACCACTGTTCGCGCCTTGGCATTACCAAACGGTGCGCAGCCATGTTTGATCGCCACCCGCTGGATACCACCGGAACGATCGGTCTTCCAGTTCTTGCCTTCTGCAAGAGCCTTCTCTTCAGCGGACAGGTCATCCCACCAGCCCAACTTCTTGAGCAATTTGTCGGTAAACTCAGGATAGCCATCCTTGATCTCTGAACCTTTTGAATAGGCGCCATTCGCCAGTAAACTTTCACCATTGCGCTCTACACCGAAGCGGGCACGGAAGGTCAGGCCGCCATCAGCGACTGCCTTGCTGGTGTCATAAAGATTCGGTGTACCAGGATGCCCCATCTCTGCTGTTCCCCAGCAGGGCCAGGGCAGACCATAGAATTCACCATCACAGGGTCCACCTTCAGCAAGCAGTGAGGTGTAATCAAAAGTACCCCAGCTTTGCTGCTGCTTCTTCATCCGCTCTGGACTCTGCCCGGTATAGCCGATGGTCCACATACCTCTATTGAATTCACGGGTGATATCTTCAATCAGAGGTTCATCATTGGTCACACTGATGTTTTTAAATAACTCATTGCTATAGCCGAGTTTGTTCGACAGACGATACATGATGGTGTGGTCGGGCAGGGATTCGAACAGAGGCTCAATCACTTTGTCCCGCCACTGCAGTGAGCGGTTTGAAGCGGTAACCGAACCGTAGGTTTCAAACTGTGTCGCTGCGGGTAGCAGATAGACACCATCTGTACGATCATGCATAACCGCTGAGACAGTTGGATATGGATCTATAATCACCATCATATCCAGCTTTTCCATCGCCTTTTTCATCTCTGGGCCGCGAGTCTGACTATTGGGTGCATGCCCCCAAAGTACCATTGCGCGTACATTGTCCTTCTGAGCGATATTACCCTTCTCTTCCAATACACCATCGATCCAGCGGGATACCGGAATACCTTTGGTGTTCATCACCGGCGCATCTTTACCTTTTGACTGTTCATAGCTGGCCTGATCGAAGCGGCCCGCCAGCCAGTCATAATCTACATCCCAAACTTTCGACCAATGGGTCCATGCACCTTTGGAGAGTCCGTAGTAACCAGGCAATGTATGAGAAAGAACACCAAAATCCGTTGCACCCTGAACATTGTCGTGCCCACGGAAGATATTGGTACCACCGCCAGCAACACCCATATTGCCCAAGGCCAATTGGAAGGTGCAGTAGGCGCGGGTATTGTTGTTACCGATGGTGTGCTGAGTCCCACCCATACACCAGATGAAGGTGCCGGGCCGGTTGTCTGCCATGGTCTTTGCGGCGGAATAGACCTGGTTCTCTGGTACACCAGTTACTTTCTCAACTTCATCCGGCGTCCATTTGGCTACCTCTTTTTTAACCTCTTCCAGACCATAAACACGCTGACGGATAAACTCTTTGTCCTCCCAGCCATTCTTGAAAATGTGCCACAACATGCCCCAGATCAGCGGCACGTCAGTACCTGGACGCAGACGCAGAAACTGATCGGCATGGGCTGCGGTACGGGTAAAGCGAGGATCGATAACAATCAGTGGTGCGTTATTCTCCTCTTTGGCTTTGAACACATGCTGTAATGAAACCGGATGTGCTTCAGCAGGATTTCCACCAATGATCAGGATGGCCTGGGATTTATGGATGTCGTTATAGGAGTTGGTCATGGCACCATACCCCCAGGTATTGGCAACTCCTGCAACTGTGGTGGAGTGACAGATACGTGCCTGATGATCTACATTGTTGGTACCCCAGAATGCAGCAAATTTCCGAAACAAGTAGGCCTGTTCATTGTTATGTTTCGCGGAACCGAGCCAGTAGACTGAGTCAGGTCCAGATTGTTCGCGGATTTCGAGCATCTTGTCACCAATCTCATTCAAAGCCTGCTCCCAGGAGACCCGTTTCCACTTACCATCCACCAATTTGGTGGGATACTTCAGACGTCGCTCACCATGCCCATGTTCTCTGACTGATGCACCCTTGGCGCAATGGGCTCCAAGATTGAAAGGATGATCAAATGCAGGCTCCTGACCTGTCCAGACACCGTTTTCAACCTCAGCAATAATGCCGCAACCAACAGAACAGTGGGTGCAGATAGTCTTCTTCAATTCAACCTGGCCACTTCCACTTTCGGTTGCAGCCTGAGCCTTCTTGATCATGCCTGGCGCAAAGCCGGTTGCCAATGCTGCGCTGCCCGCCATCAAACCGGAGTTACGTAGAAAACTACGACGACTCAGGGCCATCCCAGCAGTGCTCTTTTGGGATGGTTTTAGATCGGTATTGATATCTGTTACGGAGTCAGAGATTTTTTGCAATTTCATTCCGGTATCCTCAACGACTCAACGATTAGTGGTCTTGTAGTAAGCGGCGATGTGCGGTGTCAGGCGATATCCTTTTTGAGCCTGACTCTGTGCTTCTGACTCATCATCAACAGATGCCGATGTCAGGCCGGGAAGAGTAGCTGCCACCGCCACACCAACACCCGCCCCGGCAGTAGTGCGCAGGAAGGCTCTGCGTTGGTTATCCGGTGATTTTCTTGAGCGCTTTTTCATGGACTCTTCCTCCGATGCATTAAGCTCGTTGATCTGTGTGTGCCAATCCGGATGGTTGATCCGGGAACGCGATTCGAATACCGCGTTCAGCTTTAATGTGGTTACAGTTTGTAATTGGTTAAAAATCCCAATCAGCTATTCGTCTTCAAAATTCTCAGTTAACTCTGTTATTCAATATGCGGATGAAATAGCCTAATTAGACCGCCATATTCAGATACCGCTTCTCAAAAGCAATGAAAGCTTTACCAAACCGACCCACTGCCCGATAAAAAGTCGCTGATTTGGCTTCACTCAAATCGGTGAAAAATCGTGATAACCAACTCGCCAAATGTGTTTCAAAAAACTGTGATTGAATCTGCAGGCTCTGATCTTCCTGGATCAACATAGCCATCACCTCGCATAGCGCCGCGACATGATCCTCTGGCTCGGTCACCCCATCCTGGCGCTGAAACCCCAATGCATTGAGATCGGTACGAAGCCTTCCCAATGGACGCTCCATCAAAAATCCGGTCTGGTACCAGGAGCCATAAGGGACCAGTTCTCCTCGCCCCATGCCGATAAACAGATCATGAAATTCATCATCCACTGTCTCGCTTCTGGAAGTGGTTGCAGAGAGTCCCAACATGGACATAGCCAATGCCAACTCGTCAGCCTTCGAGGAGAGTTCAGCAAATACCGCCACCTGATCGAGGATCTGTTGATCTGGTGAATTCCGTAACAGCTGCGCCAACATTCCATAGGCACCGACACGACACTGCTGCTCTTCATCCAGGCAGTGCTCCTGTGTGACAAAGACAGCCTCATCGGATGTCCATTGGTTCATGGCTTTATTGTTCTGCGCCGTTTGGCTCAAGTCAGTCATCTACAGCCTCCTCGGATAAGACAAGTGCAAACCGCAGACCAGATCCACGGGAAAAAAAATGACAAATTAGGTAAATAATGGATAAGTTATAGGGTTTTATTGACGAACTTGACCATCCAGCGCTTCCGGGTCCTGGGCAATATCAACCACACGACACTCATCACAAAGGCTTAGGCGTCTAAGTGCACGCTCACTTTGGAACATATAGTGTCCACTGAGCTTGCTGCGCATTTTTTCGATTACCGAGCGAGTGGCGAAGGGCTTACCACAAGAGACACAGTGAAAGGGCTGTTCTTCATGCAGGGTTCGCGGTCGATTCCTGGCTTCGGAATCGAAGATCAGTCTGGGGGTAATCCAGATCGCATCCTCAGGACAGGTGCGGGTGCAGAGACCACACTGCAAACAATTGGCCTCAACAAAAAGCAACTCAGGATGCTCTCCCGATCCACTCTGCAAGGCTTTGCCTGGACAGGCCCCGACGCAGGAGAGGCACAGGGTACATGATTGGGATGAAACAACCGCTTCACCAAATGGCGCCCCCTGACTTAGAGTGGCCATGGGTTTTGCTCGTTGAGCCTGTGCAAAGAGATGATCGATCGCCAGATAAGCCGTCTGACGCTTGTCACCGAGCCCGGAAAAGCCTGCTGGTTTCAAGTCGGGCATAAAGGCTGAATCTTTGAACGCCTCGATCGACCCTAATTTGATAACCCCGGCCGGATATCCCATAGCGCAGATCAACTCCTCAGCTGTAGACAGCTGCTGGTGTAAAGCTTCGGCTACATCTTTCGTTAAATCATTTTCATCGACCAACCAAACCGCTTGCGCACCGTAAGCCAAAGCTGATAACCAAACTTCGAGACCTACACTGGCCAACTCCTCTACTTCCATCACAAGGTGATTACCTGCTTCCGGAGCTGCAATCGGCGTATCAGAACTGGCACGTATAAGTAGTACAGGACGTTCACCTCCCGATTCACGGTAGACCGTGAACAGTTTTCGTAAACGCTCCAGGGTATCTTTCACCCCGGGATAGACATATCGTATCGCGCCACTTGGACAAACTGTCGCACAGGCACCGCCCCCCTGACATAGATAGGCATTAACCTCTATGGTCTCAGCAAGGCTAGTGATGGCTTGCGCCGGACAGACATCAAGACAACGGGTGCAGGCGGTTTTTCCTGAACGACCATGGGCACAGATTTGAGGGTCGTAGTCGAAGTAACGCGGTTTTTCAAAACGGCCTGTCATACCACCCAGATTTTCGACGGCCTGGTCAAGTTCTGTTTCGTCCAAAGATGAGCGGAAATAGCCAGGTGGTGGCATATCCTGGTCCATCAAGGGTTCAGTTGAGAGGTCGAGAATCAAATCAACTGCAATGATTTCGAAATTTGATCGCCCCTCCTGCCCAACCATTATCTTGAATGCCCCGAGATAACCCTCTATCGCAATAGGCCGCCCCCCCACCGGTACCACAGGCACACCAGGCTCTTCAGCACCTTCGGTCAAAATCACCATCGGATGAAGTTTGTCACTCAGTCGGGGTGCGATTTCCAACGCCTGCTGATTACCGATTATTGCCAACCTGCCACGGGACTGGTAATTAACCAGACCTGTTGCCTCTATCCTCACTCGGTTCATAGCAGCCTGAGCTTCCTGCCGAGCCAGATGATCTATTTGTTGTTGTGTCTGTCTATTCATATCACTCATGATGGGATCTCTTGGTTGATGTCATCATCTCTCCTCGAATCATCCGGCAGTTGCGGCTCTTCCGATGACACCCCGCCAATCGGAGTCTCCACCTCCTTATCTGGCTCAGTTGCACTCGTGCTTTGTGTTTGATCTTGAGCGGACAGATCTTCAGATTCAGCCAACTCTTGCTCTTTTTTACGCTCCTCTTCAAGCTCCATTTGATGTCGTAAATCAGCAGTAATCACATCCCCAAGTGCTTCAAACTGAGTGAAGTCCTCGGCGTAATCGTCCAACCCATCACAGACATTGAAAGCGGTGCTATGGAACAGTTTTCGCAGGGCAAGCTGGCGTAACTGTTCGGAGACTTTTGGAGAGAGAAATCCGCTGTAGTCCGACTCCTCATTCAGGCTATCCACAGGAGGCATGTCTTCATCGGATGGTTGAGACTCTTCGACTACTTGCTCTTCAGCAACCAGTGGTTGTTGTGAAGCCAGCTTTCTGTCAGACCAACGTTGATAGAAACCTTCGCCTTCATTGATTACCGGTTCATCCAATGACTTTTCATCAGGATTCATGGTGCCTCTCACTACTATTTTTCCAATCAGCCCGTTTACGTTTGATACGCTTTGTAGGCACATAGTGGGTAAGCACAAATGTTTCAGCCCATCGGTAGATCTCTGCAGGTACAGCCACGGCATAGACGGTCTCATCCCCTTCTAGATAGGCATGTGCCTCATCAAAGCTGAAACTAACCAGAAATGGTGTGGGAGAGCCATCATGACTCAGTGTCGTCACAACGTAGCAGCAGGGGTCAGTAGATAACAGGTTGTGGTAATAGCTTTCACACTCATCCACATGCAAGCGCAGCGTAAATCCCGAATGGAGATAGCGATAAACCTCCCCATCCTGGTGGATCAGTTCGACCTTACTCTCTGTCGCATCCTCCCTTTTGGAGGCCAGTATTCCGACTACTTCCCACTGCTGGCTTTCCCATATGTTACTGCTGGGAGACTGCTGTATGACCACAGAAATCGTAAACTCCTGCGGTATCGCACTGCTGAACTCTTTTTGTAAGGTAGGCATATTCTTCGCCTCTTGAATCGAAACTCTGTTGAGTCGATCGCAAGTTGCATACCAGAATCAATATTCAGAAAAATACCAAAGAATCTGCGGTCCAAGAAAATAATCCAAAAAAAGGAACTGTGGCAAAACAGGGCAAAATGTCCCGTTCCGGCTCTTCTAATGGGACATTTATTACCACTAGTGGGCCATGCGGTAAATAAGGTAACGATCAGCCGGACCCACAAGCCTCAGCAGTAAGGCGTGCGAACGTAGGACTGGCGACACGCACTATTCCGGTATGACTTTTGCGTGCAGACCCAAAGAGCTTGTTGGAGAGACAACCCCCTATGCTTGATATAAACAATAACCCGGCACCAGATGAAAGCAGTTTGATAGACCGTTTTAACCGCAAAATCACCTACCTGCGCATCTCGGTGACTGACCGCTGTGACCTGCGCTGCGTCTACTGCATGTCCGAGGATATGGAATTCGTTCCGAGATCTCAGCTACTCACCCTGGAGGAGCTCTATCGTGTTGGCAAAAATTTTGTCGATATGGGAGTCAACAAGATCCGTATCACAGGGGGTGAGCCCCTTACTCGCCGAGGCATCATGCAGCTGTTTGAGTCTCTTGGTGAGCTGGAGGGGCTAAAGGATCTCACCCTGACCACCAACGGCACCCTGCTCTCCCGTTATGCCAAACCACTCAAAGATGCTGGTGTTACACGCATTAACATAAGCCTGGATACCTTACAGGCCGACCGCTTTCATGCGATGACCCGGGTCGGCGATATAAAACGTACACTGGCAGGCATTGATGCCGCCCTCGAAGCCGGCTTTCAGCGTCTGAAGATCAACTCAGTGATACTCAAGCATCGAAACCACGACGAAGTACTGGACCTGGTTCACTTCGCTGAAAGTCGCGGCATGGACATTAGCTTCATCGAAGAGATGCCCCTGGGAATGATTGGAGATCACGATCGAGAAAAGGTCTTTTACTCCAGTGACCAGGTACTGCAGGATATTCAGCAACACCATGAGTTGATCCCAACCACAGAGAGTACAGGTGGACCGGCCAAATACTATCGAATGAATGATTCGCAAGCCAGGATAGGATTCATCTCTCCACACAGCCATAACTTTTGCGACAGCTGCAATCGGGTTCGCCTGACCGCAGAAGGCAGACTATTACTCTGTCTTGGTCAGGAACACTCAAAGGATCTGCGTCGAGTTGTTCGCGCTAACCCACTTGATGACAAGCCGCTGCGCCAATCCATAATCGATGCGATGGAGATTAAACCCAAGGGACATGAGTTCGATCTCAGCGCCCAACCGGTTCTGTTCCGACATATGAATGTCACTGGCGGATGAGGCAGCACTGATGAATAACCAAAGCCCAGACTACTACCGTCCCCATCTCACAGATGCCGGCCTGAATGCGGCTCACCCTGCGACAGCTGTCGATGAATTTGGAGAGGTCCGCCATGGCCGGGTCGCTGCCGAGCGAGCACTGACGGTCTACCTGGACAAGCGGGAGATCGTCACTCTAATGACCCTGGGAACCCGCCCGGAGATGCTTGTTCTCGGCTGGTTGCGTAATCAACGGCTGATAACAGATATCCATCAGGTCAAGGCGGTTCAAGTGGATTGGGAGACTGAGTCTGCAGCGATTACTACATTCGATGGCATTGATGATCTGGATAAGAAAACCGCACATAGAACAGTCACCACCGGGTGTGGCCAGGGCACTGTTTTCGGTGATTTAATGGACGACCTGGATAAGATCCAACTACCCCAGCGTTCCCATCTTCAATCCGCTATCTATGCACTGCTGAAAAATCTCAGCAGCTACAACGAGGTCTACCAGAAAGCAGGGGCTGTTCATGGTTGCGCCCTCTGTAGAGGCGCAGAGATCCAACTCTTTATTGAAGACGTAGGTCGACACAACGCAGTGGATGCCATTGCCGGGCATATGATGCTGAATCACACCACAGGCACAGACAAACTCTTCTATACCACCGGCAGACTGACCTCGGAGATGGTGATCAAAGTCGCACAGATGGGCATACCCCTACTACTCTCTCGGTCGGGGGCCACCCAGATGGGGGTTGATCTTGCCAAACAGGTGGGGGTGACCTTGATTGCCCGTGCCAAGGGAAAACACTTTCTGATCTATAGCGGCGTAGAAAACATCACATTTGATGCGATTCCTCAAACACGCTTCAAGCCTTCAGAGAAGAAATCAGTGGAACACGCAAAGAGTTGACGTAAGTAAGGAGAAAATATGGCTGCAGTTATCTCTCAGGATCAGCATGTATTCATGAATGTAAAGCAGGTCGCGGAGTATCTGCACCTGAACGAAAAGAAGATCTATTCGCTGGTCAATGAGGAGCGTATTCCCGCAACGAAAATAACTGGAAAATGGCTGTTTCCAAGAGAATTGGTTGACCGCTGGATGCTCGATTCTGCCCATGGCGGCCTGATGACCAACCGAATGGTTATCGCTGGCAGCGATGATCCCCTGCTCTATCGTTTGATCATGAACTTTGCGCAAGAGACTGGTGCTCACGCGTTGATCAGTTACTCCCCAACAGGTACCAGGCTCGGCCTGGATCTACTACAGGCGAACCGAGTTGACGCCTGCGGCATCCACTGGGGCCCAAACCAAGAGAGTGACACCCGTCACCCCGCCCTGCTGCGCCAATACCCTCAATTCAGACAGTGGGTGTTGATACGACTCTTTCGCAGAGAGCAGGGATTGATCGTGAGCAGGAGTATTGGTGAGCAGCGACCAGACACCAAAACCCTACTGGAAGGTCCTTATCGATGGGCCATGCGACAGACCGGCGCAGGGGCACAACGTTTTCTGTTGGAAGTCCTGAGCCAGTACAGCGTCAATGTAGATCGATTGAATACGGTATGTACAGCTCTCTCAGAGCGTGAAGCCGCGGCTAGCATCGCCATGAACCAGGCCGATGCGGCGCCAGGAGCAAGAGCAGCCGCCAAAGAGTACGGCTTGGAGTTTATCCCCTTCGGCTGGGAATCTTTCGACCTAGCGCTACCAAGGAATATCTGGTTCCGTCGCCTATTCCAGGATCTCATCAACCGCTTGCGTTCAGCAGACTGTCTGGCGATGGGTGAACGACTTGGTGGCTACGATCTAAGTGAAGCTGGAGAGCTAGTCTGGGGAGACGAATAGAACTACCAAGCATCTAAACCCCACCAACAAACATTCAACTCTCCCGTAGGGTGCGGCCTGCCGCACCAACACCCATCAACTTACCACCACACCCACTAGACACACCCCCATCACCTAACCTCCTAAAACACACAATGCTACGATGCATCAAAAGCCCCATCACCTTCGCCCCATAAACAGTCAAACATTGCACCCTCCCGTAGGGTGCGGCCTGCCGCACCATCACCCACCAACTTACCACCACACCCACTAAACACACCCCCCACAACCCCATCACCTAACCTCCTAAAACATACAATGCTACGATGCAC
>JBEVXD010000025.1:0-23941 GCA_040506275.1 Candidatus Thiodiazotropha sp. DIVDIV | reverse complement strand
CCGAATTGTCAGGTGATTTCGTTGCAGTTGGGCATGGTGCGGCGGGCCGCACCCTACCTGAGTTTATTCGGGGGAGTACCCTGTCTTTATTGCCATCAACTCATCACGCTACTGTTTCGCCCCCTTGGGCGAGTCACTTTTCTTTTTCGCCAAAAGAAAAGTAACCAAAAGAAAGGGCGCCCGTATGTCACGCCCCTACGGGTCCGCTGCGATGCTCGGAAAAACCGGCAGGCCTGAAACTCGCTGCGCTCAAACAGTCAGGCCCGCTGATCGGTTTTTCCTGCGCTTCTCGCTCGTGTCACAACGGGATATCAAGAGGTGCGCTGCTCGAATTTGTCACGTTAGACGTAGGGTGGGGCCATGCCCCACCAAAAAGCCATAGTGAGTCGTAGGATGCGGCCTGCCGCACCATCAGGGTATAGATTTTCGAAGAAACCCAGATACTTTGTTCACCACCAGCAGAGTCTGTAATCCGAATTGTCTGGTAATTTCGTTGCAGTTGGGCGTGGTGCGGCAGGCCGCACCCTACCTGAGTTTATTCGGGGGAGTACCCTGTCTTTATTGCCATCAACTCATCACGCTACTGTTTCGCCCCCTTGGGCGAGTCACTTTTCTTTTTCGCCAAAAGAAAAGTAACCAAAAGAAAGGGCGCCCGTATGTCACGCCCCTACGGGTCCGCTGCGATGCTCGGAAAAACCGGCAGGCCTGAAACTCGCTGCGCTCAAACAGTCAGGCCCGCTGATCGGTTTTTCCTGTGCTTCTCGCTCGTGTCAAAACGGGATACCAAGAGGTGCGCTGCTCGAATTTGTCACGTTAGACGTAGGGTGGGGCCATGCCCCACCAAAAAGCCATAGTGAGTCGTAGGGTGTGGCCTGCCGCACCATCATCGGGGTGTTGATTTTCGAAGAAACCCAGATACTTTGTTCACCACCAGCAGTGTCTGTAATCCGAATTGTCTGGTAATTTCGTTGCAGTTGGGCATGGTGCGGCAGGCCGCACCCTACAGTTGAAATTATTCGGGAGAGTAGTATGAGTGTTCAATCGTAGGGTGTGGCACTGCCACACCGGTCTTGGTTCGATCCCGAGGGTCTTCACAAAATGAGATGGTCTACTCTGGATCAAACCGATAGCCGAAGGCTTCTATATCCCGCTTGAAATGGGTTGCCACCAATTCAGCCAGGCCATCCGTGTAGTAGCTGCGAAAATCCTTGGAGCGATTGGTAGCCTTGCGCTTATGGGGGAGTGAGATGCCATCAACTTTGATCTGTCGGGTAATCTCTTTGAAGTCTTCAGCCAGACTCTCATAGTGGCCGATAAAATCCACCAGGATGTTGCCCTGCAGATCGATCAGGTAGTCGAGCTGAGACTGAATTGATGTGTCGACATGATATTGGTAGGGCCGTTCCGGATCGAGCTTCCAGCGAATGAAATGGTCGAAATCCTGAATATGTTCAAGCAGGTGTGGGCGCTCGCGTCTGATGTGGTGGTAAGAGCTGACCTGAAGATCCCAGGGATTCCGAACAATGGCAAATTTATACAGGTCGTTGAAAAAGGTTTCGGGCAGCAGCTCTTTGGCGGCAACGATACGGGAGTGTCGGGGGAACTTGGTGCCGATACGATGCCCGCTCATATGGCTGAAGCGGGAGCAGAGAAACATCGGATAGTACCAGGGGTCCCGCCAGCGTAAAGGCTGCAGGGCTGACCTGACACTGGTGCCACCAGTCTTGGCGATATGGACAAATAGAAAGTTGTATTTAATGGAGAGCAGCATGGCGTTAACTGATGAGTTTCAAATAGTGAGTGGCACTGACATCCGCATGGTACAGCTTTACTGCGTCTTGTAGCAGCTCCGGGTTTGGCTTCTGGCTGAGGACAGAGATCATGGCCTCGGCAAGGGCCTGATGATCCCCGACAGGAACCAGTGGTGCGATACGCCCTTCATCCAGGATCTCGTTGGGGCCACTGGGGCAGTTGGTAGAGACCACCGGTACACCCAGTGCCATCGCTTCAGTCAGCACATTCGGTGAGCCCTCCCAACGGGATGAGAGCACGAAGAGATTAGCGTGCCGCATATAGATATAGGGATTTGAAGTGAATCCGGGTAGGGCCAAGTCATCTGCGACCCCTAGCGATTCCGCTTGATTCAACAACGCCTCTTTTTGTCGTCCATCACCGAGGATAATCAATCGACAGGGCTGATTTGATCGCACTATGGCAAAGGCTTGAAGCAGTGTTTGAAAATCTTTTTGCAGGGTCAGACGCCCTGCGCCGAGGATAACCGGAATCTCACTATCGTTCAGCCATGGGTGGGGTATTGGAGCTTCAGTTGATCGATTGAGTTGTGGTGTGATCACCGGGTTGCGTACTACTGTGACCCTATCCGGTTCGACACCAGAGACCGCCAGGGTGTCCTGTCGGACCCCTTCGGATACTGCGATAATCTTGTCGATGTGTGGGTAGAGCAGTCGTATCGGCAGTCGCCGTAATCTCATGCGCCAGGCCGATTTGTGAGCCAAGGCAGCGGTCAGGTTTGTGCCCAGACGCATCAGCAGACGGGTTTTGCTCGCACCAGCCAGGGCTCTTGCCAGCACTGCCATCCGTCCAGCCCGATCTTTGGCGGCCAGCAGACAGGGCGGTTCAACTCTTCTCAGGTAACGACTAAGCGGCCACAGGCTGGTTGCGGTATGACGACTGCCTAGATCGATCCGCCTCACCTGAGGGTGGAGGGTGTCCAGATGTTTGCTATGGGTCTTGATCAATAGCAGGTCAACCCGCTTACCCTGCTCAGCGATGGCATTCACCAGATTCAAAACCATACGTTCCACACCACCCTCTCCGGAGAGAGAGACAAGTACAGCGAGGTCTGGTGGAAGCGTCTTGGAGTCCTTCATTTCTTGGTGGGCAGAGCATCGTAGTGGGCTAATTTGTGAGGCTCTTCGAACCAATCGGCGCCGGAGGTGGTAAAGATGTTTTGTGAAGGTTTGATCCCAGGATCCTCATCCAGCGTACCCGCTGGAATAATCACCGCCTTGCCGCTTTGAGACTGCCAGGGTAATGATGAGCCACATTTTTTACAAAACCCGGTAGCAAAATGTTTTGCCTCGGACACTTCGTATCTGCCGACAAGGTTTTCTCCGGCCAGCCAGTGAAACTGCTTCGGCGAGACCAGCAGATTGGCAGCAAAGGCGCTTCCGGTAAATTTACGGCATCGGGAACAGTGGCAATACTGGAAGATTCCAAGATCGCCGGTGATTTCATAGCGCACCTCTCCACAGAGGCAGCTTCCAGTGGTAGTGGATTGGTCTTGCGTCATTGGCTATGCCTCGTCAGGTCAGCGTTCCTGTTGGTTTTTAGGTTCTGACTGAGGCCTGAAGGTCATCAAAGGAAAGGCGTAAGCGGTACCGGCAAGTATCATCCAGTAGAAGCGCCAGTTCCAGTGAAGATGCCTGAAGTCAGTCAGACTGTAGACAGCAATGAGAACAAAGTTGCTGAAGAGAAAAGCGAGAAAATAGATCGAAATGCGCTTTCTGCGATAGGCCTCCATCATCTTTGAAACCATCAGGCCGCAGATCAGAGAGACCAGCATGATGCCGATCAGGCCGAGCTGAAACACCAGCTCCAGGTAGGCGTTGTGCAAGTGGTCGAAACCGACATCCCGATGGTCACGCAATGAAGGATTGTTTTCCGACTCCACCAATGCGTGGGTAGTACCAGGACCCCAGCCGGTAAATGGGCGTTCAAGCCATTTGTTCAAGCCGAACTCCCAGAGATGCAGACGATAGGTGGTTGATGTGAGTGGCGCCTCGTTGAGGCCTTCGGTCACCACCATGCCAAGCTCCTGCTGTTCAGTGGTGATTCGTTGCAGGATGGTGTTCCAGTTAAGGGCCAGAATCAGTGCCAATATCACCCCCATGGTGGCAAGGGGGATCAGCAGTGAGACTTTGGGTTGTCGCTTGCTCTGGCGGGTGAATTTGAGGGTTAAAAAGATGGTCGGTAAGGCGAAAAATATGGCCAGCCATACCCCTCGGGATTGACTGATAATCAATCCCTGGGTGAAAAACAGAATTCCCAGGATGATCAGTCCGACAGAGCCATATTTTTGCCCCTGACTCAGGTGAAAATGTGGGTTGAGTCGGTAGACTGCCAACACGATCAACCCCAGGATCATTACCGCACAATCGAAACCGAAAATTATGGGTTTACCGAAGTGCATCCCGGAGCGGGTTCCCTCTGCAATTTGCGATATGAGATCGCCATCAATCGCACTTAAGATGCCAAGGCTGAATCCACCGACCACCAACGCAAGCGCGGTAGGAATCCTTTTCGGTGACTGGCTTAGCCACCAGGCAGGGATAAAAAACAGAAACAGCAACGCCCAGTCCCTTGCTTGGTTGGCCTGGGTTTTCTGGTTAGCCTCGATTAGAGCAGAGGCATCAATTTTACGCAGGATGATATAGCCAATAATCAGCAGGCAGGACCAGATCAGAACCTGCTTGGGTAGGCGTTTCCAGGCATCTGATGAAAGCAGCAGGCCAATCAGCATCAAGACCAGACCAATGTTGGCGCCGGCAATGCTCAGTAAACTGAAAAATGAGAAAACATAGAGTCCGATAACACCGATCCAGTCACTGGTTTTTTGCAGTGTTGATTCCGGGTTTCGTATCGGAACGAAATAAGAGGCTAAGGTCTGCTGCATATCAATGAGTGTCTATCTTTATCATATGAGGCCGATGGCATTGGCTATGTTAGCAGCTCGGTTTGGCCAGCTATAGGCATTGGCATCTTCACGGGCCTGCGCTGCCAGACGCAGGGCCAGATCGGGATTATCGCTCAATTCACCAACCGCACGCACCCATGAATCTGGATCTTTGGGATCAGCCAGCAGCGCGTTGCGGCCGGATTGAAGAATCTCCCTAAGTGGTGGGATGTCACTGGCGATGATTGGCCTGCCTGCAGCCATGGCTTCGAATAGTTTCATCGGACTGATCCCATCGGCGTGGCTCAGGTCGGCTTGGTAGGGTAGTGCAACCAGTTCGCTATCTGCATATAACTGAGCAACTTCCCTGTGCGGTACGCTGGGTCGATAGAGAATCGCAGGATGGTCGGGCACTGGGTCGTCACAATCACCGACCATGACAACCTTACCCAGGTTGGCGTAAGCAATCTGGGAGAGGATATCAAGACCGCGATCCCGACTGATGCGTCCCAGATAGACGACCCTGGGATTGCTCAGGGCTTCCCGCTTGAGTGGTGGCACATTCTGAAAGCTCTCCAGTTCAACCCCTGAAGGGCTGACATGAATGCGCTCTTCAACAGCCCCGGCCTCTATCAACGCAGTTGCAGCGCTACGGCTGATCGGAATCAGGTGGCCGATCACCCCTTTACGATGATAATCAATTACCTGCTTCAGCTGACCTTTTTGAATCATCGGCTGAAGGGTGTGGACCTCAAAGTGGTGGACAATTCCCTGTGATGCCAGACCCAGACTTAGTTCTGGGGAGCGGACATATACCCCTTTAGCCCGTCGCAGCATGCGTTTATGAAATCGAGCAAAGGCTGAAGTGGGCCAGCGACGATGAAGTAGCTGCGAAGCGCGGATATCGGTCGGGGTCTCAATGCCCATCTCATCGAGTCGCTGTGTTGGTGTGACAGGGCGATGCCAGGGGGGAAGATAGAGACGTGTCTTGATGCCCAGACCAGTCAATGCCGCTACGGTATGCAGGGTCTGGATCAGATTGGCGCGATTCCTGTGCAGCCGGCTACGGCCCAGATAGATCAGGTCGGGCGGGTCAGTGTTCAGCATTGATATAGAGCTGGCTCGTAACAGAACGAGTCTGAAAAAGGAGCGCAATTCACTACTGAAAGCATCAGCAGTAGGGTGCGGCCTGCCGCACCGAGCCGCAAGTCAGATGAAAGAAGAAACCTATTTGCATTCATTCGCTTTCATTTGTGAATTATTCTAATAACCTCCTTCAAGGAGGTAGGTCAGGATGAGGAGTCTAAATACATAGACTTTGCTTTTTAATTCCCTCAAATCTGCCTTCTCTCGGAGATAGAGAGCGTTTGTGAGACAGTGTTGAATATTGATGTTAGGGTTAACACTAACATAATCACAAAGCTGCTTGTACTATATGAACATTTGGTCAAGCTGACTCAACCCCTGTGCAGAATTATGTTGTTGAATAAACCCATCTCAGGATTGCTGTGAAACTGCCTCAAACTGACAATCCCTCAATTTTGATTGTTCGTCTCAGTGCGATCGGAGATATCGTCTTTGCCTCCCCTCTGATTCACGCATTGCGCCAACGCTACCCAGGGGCACGCATAAGCTGGTTGGTACAACCGGAATCCAAGGCCCTGCTGGAGCAACACCCCGAACTGGATGAGGTGGTGGTCTGGCCAAGAGCCAGTTGGGAGAAACTTTGGAAAGCCCGAAGCTGGCTTGCACTCTGGCGCGAGGTGACCGCTTTTAAAAAAAGTTTGAGATCACAACAATACGAATTGGCACTGGATGTTCAGGGGCTGCTGAAGAGCGGTGTACTCACCTGGCTCTCCGGAGCGAGAGAACGGATCGGTTTGGGTTCACGAGAGGGCAGCCAATATCTAATGACCGAGACGGTGGAGAAGGGCGGCGAGCCAAGACGCATCGGATCTGAATACCTCTATCTCGCCCAGCAGCTTGAGTTGCCGGTGGATGAGTTCGAGATGCAGGTCGGCCTCTCCAAGGAAGATATCGCCTATAGCGAAGAGGTGATCGAAAGGCATGAGTTGAGTCGGGGGTTCGTGGTAATCTGCCCCTTTACCACACGGCCTCAGAAGCACTGGTTCAATGCCTCCTGGCGAGAATTGATTACAGCGGTTGGGGATCAGTGGCAACTGCCGGTGGTGATACTCGGTGGCCCGGGTGACCAACAGGCGGCACAGGAGGTAGAAGCCACAGATTCAGCAGGATTGATCAATCTGGTGGGTCAGACCAGTTTACGTCAGGCGGCCGGGTTGATTGCCAAAGGAGATTTGGTGGTTGGTGTAGACACAGGACTGACCCATATCGGTATCGCCATGAATCGACCGACTCTCTGTCTGTTCGGTTCGACCCGGCCCTATCTGGATACGACCCATGAGAATGCACAAGTGATCTACCATCCCCGTGACTGCTCCCCTTGTAAGCGCAAGCCCACTTGTCATGGTGCCTTCGATTGCATGGCGGATATCAAGGTGGCTGAGATCATGGACCGGGCCGACAAGTTACCTGGCTTCAGTGTGGGTAGATCGTGAAAGTCCTGCATGTCGAGACCGGTCAGCATCTCTATGGGGGAGCCAAGCAGGTCAGTTATCTACTCTCCGGTCTGCAGCAACATGATGTGGAGTCACGACTGGTCTGCCCGATTGGCAGTGCAATTGGTCGTGCTGTGAGAGAGTCGGTCGCCGAGGTCTATGAGGTGCCGATGCGAGGCGATCTCGACCTGAGTTTTATCTTCCGGCTGCGCAAAATCATCCAACAGGCAGAACCCGATCTGATCCACTTACACAGTCGACGTGGCGCTGATCTGCTTGGTGGCATAGCGGGCCGATGGTGCGGTGTAAAGACCGTGCTCTCCCGTAGGGTCGATAATCCCGAGTCGCCTTTTGTGGTGAAGTGGAAATACCGTCTCTATGATCGGGTTGTCGCGATCTCCCAAGGCATCGCTAATGTGCTTCTGGAAGAGGGTGTCCCTAAACAAAAACTGGTCTGCGTCCGCAGTGCAGTGGACGTGGAGGCCTATCAGAAAAGTTGTGATCGGGCCTGGTTCAGAGAGCAGTTCAACCTGCCGGAAGATGCGTTAGTGATGGCAACTGTCGCCCAGCTGATCTCACGTAAAGGTCATCGCTACCTTCTGCAGTCAATGCCAAGAATGATTAAACGCTTCCCGAATATTCGCTGGCTGATATTCGGCAAAGGGCCGCTGCAGCAATCACTGGAAACAGAGATAGCCGAACGGGGATTGCAACCCTATGTGCAGATGGCTGGCTTCAGAGACGACCTGGCATCTATCTACCCCTGCCTCGATCTATTGGTACACCCTGCCCTGATGGAAGGGCTGGGGATCGCGCTGCTCCAGTCAGCCAGTGCCGGTCTGCCGATTGTGGCTGTCGATGCTGGAGGCATGCCGGAAGTGGTAGAGGATGGTGTGAATGGTCGTCTGGTGCCCGGTGGCAGTGCTGAGGTGCTGGGTGATGCCGTGGAACAGCTCCTTGCAGACGAGTCTCTTCGACGTCAGATGGGTGAATCGGGAAGAGAGAAGATGCGCCGCAGTTTTTCAGTGGAGCAGATGGTAGAAGGCAATCTGAATGTCTATCGGGCATTGCTGAACACAGACAAGTAGTCCATGAACGAGATAAAGAGTTTACAGATCATCGGCAGTAAAACCTTTGGCGGGGCTGAGCGCTGGTTTCAACGCTACTCCCTGGCGCTGGCTGAGATGGGCCACCCGACAGAGATCGGCGTACGCAAAGGTAGCGAGCTGGATGGGGATCACTGGTCAAATCTAACAAGGCACCCCTTGGGTATGCGCACAGTCTGGGATCCACTCTCAAAACTAGAAGTGGGTCGGCTGGTCAAACAACAACAGCCACAAATCGTCCAGACCTATATGGGCCGGGCAACCCGACTCACTCATCTGCCAAAGAACAGCGAAGCGATACACATCTCACGCCTGGGTGGATACTACAAAGTTGACGGCTACCGACATGCCGATGCCTGGATCGGCAACACCAAAGGCATATGCGACTACCTGATAGAAGCGGGATTCCCCAGCAAGCGTGTTTTTCATATCTACAACTTTGCCGAACTACCTGAACCTGGTCCTGCGCCGTATGGGTTAAAGGCGCAACTCGGCATACCAGAAGAGGCCTGGGTGTTAATGTCACCAGGTCGCTTCGTCCCATTCAAAGGCCACCGCTATCTTCTGGATGCTTTGGCAAAACTTCCCAGCGAGATCGCCGGGAGACCTGTCTGGCAAGTGATCCTGGGTGATGGTCCATTGAAAGATGATCTCCACCAACAGGCGCAACAGCTCGGCGTCGATCAGCGAATCATCTGGACAGGGTGGCAACTCAACCCAGATCCCTACTACAGACTGGCTGATCTGATCGTCTTCCCCTCCACCAATGCTGAACCCTTCGGTAATGTCATCATAGAGGCTTGGGGCTATGCCAAGCCTTTGGTTACATCAGCTTCAATGGGCGCTAGAGAGGTGATGCGGCATGGCGAGGATGGGTTGTTGTTTGAATGTGAGAATGCCCAATCATTGGCGGATTATATTGAGCAGGCATTGAAGGATGATGGTTTAAGATTAGAAATGGCGAAAACGGGTTATCAGCGGGCGCAACAGGAGTTTGGGCGAGAACCGATAATGCGGGCCTATTTGGAGTTGTATAGGGATCTTATTTTGCAGCGATAGTGAGCGTTGTTTAATACGAGGTTTATTTCCAAGGCAGTCGTTAAATATTTTAAGAGAACATATTCAGTTTAAGTTGAGGTATATTGCAGTATCAGTGTACACAATATATACCAATATCAACGCCAGCAATATACTCAACTTACACGGCCCCGTCCCTTTTTGCTAACCAAGAATTGACATGTAAATACGGTCACAACTGCATCCTTACATTGCCTCTGAATGAAAGTGTTATGTGTAAGCAATGAATAATAAAATAAAACAACTTCTTCTTCCCTTGAGTAAGCCTCAAGGAGTCTTGCTAAGGCATTTTAGTTCGGCCTATTTACTATTTTCCAGCATAACAATGGCTTTGGTCTACTACAGCATCAATTATGAGATATGTACGGGTAATAAATGTAATAATTTAAAGATCAATAGCAACTGGGAATCCCTAACTCCGTTTTTATTAATATTGTCGGGTTCGATATTCTTAACCAGTATATTTGTTTATAAAAATAAGGAACTGCCCAGAATATACAGTGCGGCTATAGCGCTGGGTTTTGGTGCAGCCACTATCCTATCTGGTAAGCTGGTTGTCTTAATGCTGCGTGAAATTAATATCAACATATAACAATCCTATTCGCACGGATATTTGCTCCGCTGCATGCTGCGAATGCCCAGTGATACCGATGGGGCTCACTCCTGGTTAAACCTACATCATGACGTTGTCACGCCTCAATCAATGAATAGACCCCAATGCCTCTTGAAACTTCAATACAGGCCTCAAATGGTCATTCCTAGGCTGGTGTCGAATGTGTCTGGGCATTCAAGCTAATACTGCATCCCGGTAGAAATTATCTGTTGTATCACTTGGTAGGGGGGCTGGCAGGTATAGATTTCAGTTGAAACATTGAGACTTGGTTCACCATTGCAATCTTCTTTTAGTGATCGATTAAGTCCTGTGAATAGTTAAATAAAACTATAAAAATCAACAGATAAGCAGGTATTTTTGTTGGTATGACGTTAATGAAACTGTAATAAAAATCATCTTGAATATTCCAGGATTGGTCATATACTTGAATGAAATTGGGAAAAATATCCCAATATTACTTTTAATCTAGGAAAGTTATCTACAAAACCTTTATCGGGTTATGTACGTAACAGAGGATGTGGATATGACTCAATCTAAATCGGTTTTACTTGTTTTCACCATACTGATAGTTGTTCTTGGCGCCTGCGGTGGTGGAGGCGGCGGTGGAGGCGACAGCACCACTAACAGCAGTGGGGACTCCGTTACTGTGGGCAGGGTAGACGGTTTTGGCAGTGTCTACGTCAATGGCATCAAGTTCGAAACCACGAATACCGAATATGATGTCGACGATGAGCAGGGCTTCGATGACTCCTCGCTGGCTGTGGGTATGATTGTCCGGATTGAAGGGTCAGTGAATGAGGATGGTATGACGGGTGTTGCCGATAGCATCACCTATGACGATGATGTTGAAGGTCCAATCGATAGTGGTTCTCTTGTAAAGAGTGGTGAGGTTGCTACATTCACTATCTTGAGTATGGCTGTCAGTGTAGATGCCAATCGCACTGTGTTTGATGACGGTGCCTCTTTTGATGGCCTTGCTGAAGGGCAGGAGATAGAGGTCAGTGGTTTCTTCGATGGCACTCAGATTGTGGCCTCCCGGATCGAATTGCAGAGCGATGGTGAGAGTGATTATGAGATAAAGGGCACGGTTACCGCGTATGACGGTAGCGAGATCACGCTAGAGCTGCAAAATGGTGTCGTGGCTGGTCCCTATCCTCTCAGTTCCAGTGTTGAACTAGACATACCTTCAGATCCGATTGGCTTGTTTGTGGAATTGAAGCTTGTCAGTGTCGGTGGTTCGACAGAGGTTGTCCGTATCGAAAGTGATGACAGCGATCTAATCGACGACGATGATGAAGAGGTGTCGTTACACGGGATTCTCTCTGGTGATGGTAATGGCGGTTATTCAGTGAATGGTGTGATGTTCGAGGTTTCATCCAATACCCGCTATGAGCCCGATACCCTTGAAGGGAATCTGAGCGCTGGCATGGAAGTGGAAGTCGAGGGCTATATGCAGGGTGAAATCCTGTTAGCTGAAAAGATCGAGGCAGAGGATAGTGAGATCGAGATTGAGGCGCCAGTCAGTGGTGTTGAGAGCAGCGATGCCAAGAATGGTGTGGTTACCCTGGATCTTGGTAGTGGTCAGAGTCTTGCAGTCGTGACAGATAACTCGACTCGGTTTGAAGATAGCTCAGATTTTGATCTGGATGAAGATGGTAGTTTCAATCTGGACGAATTGAGAGATGGGGATTTTGTCGAGATGGAACTTAAGCGAATGGGTGATCAGTATGTCGCTATCAGCATCGAGCGTGAGGACGAGACGTCAGCAACGAAAATAGAGGCACCTGTTGAGGCGTTCACTGATCATGTTTCAGTCACCCTGGTAGGCGCTGTGTTCACAGTGTATGAAGCTACTGAGTACAAGCTGGATGATGATCGGACTGATGCAGAAACATTTTTCGGTGAATTGAATGTTGGCGAAACAGCGAAGATTGAAGACGAAGGTGGAGATGCGTCAATAGAAGAGATCGAGTTGGACGACTAAGTGTAGGACCCAATAGTTTGCCAAAGCTTGGCGGCAGACACTTCTTTGAGAGGTGTCCGCCGTCGTTTTTTGTTTAGGATAAGTTAATCTCTTGAGGAAAAGAGCAGGAGTATTGCTCGGTTATCACTATGAGTTGGTTGCGATGACGGATTAGCTTTAATCTAAAGCCCACCTGCTGATTTGATAGTGCTCCAATTCTGATTCAATGCTATTTGAATGTCTTGATGATTTTTCGTTAGGCAACAAACTAGTATTTCAAGGAGCCAGGTCCATGCAGAAGGGACTCAACGCTTTCATTGCCCTCTATTGCTTTGGGATCACACCCTTTCCTGTACTACTAATTTTTAGTTCTGAGACCGTCGCCGTGCCCCATTTGATTGAGTAGTATGTTAATGGGGTTGCCGACGTTAATCTGACCACTCAGAAAAATCCAAATGGTGTGGCCTGGTATTACCTTTAGTTATTGCTATGAAGCCAATTTCGGTATTACAGTTCTTACTGAACCAGTTAGTGGTTTTGGTACTGGCGCCATGTATAGTTGGAGCGATGTTCTGTTGCGCTGTATGGTCTTGTTGTTTAGGAAATACTGTTGAAAATATTCGAAACAAACAGGTTGTATGGACGAGAATTCTGTGAAAGTGATTTTGTTCATCTCACAGAGATATTAAGCGATCCTGAGGTGATGAGATACTCTGTTCGAGGTGTTTGCGATGAGGATGCGACTCGAAAGTTTATTCAATCTTCTTTTGAGTGCTACTCATCACAAGAGATAGGTATGTGGGCCATAATCGAAAAAAGTTCTGGCGAGCTAATTGGATTCTGTGGTGTCGGTCCGGAAGTGATTGATGAGGTTGAGCAGATTAATTTGGGTTATCGGTTAGCTAAAAAGTTTTGGAATCTTGGGCTTGCCACCGAGGCGGTCAAAGGGGTGCTTGATTATGCTTTTGGTCAGAAGTCCCTGGCAACTGTTGTAGCTGTTATTGAACCTGAGAATATGGCGTCACTTAGGGTGGTGGAGAAAGCAGGGTTTAGTGACTTCACTAATAGTGTATTTCATGATCGGTCTGTACGTCTATACACCATGACAATTCAGGGTTGGCAAGTATTGCGACAAAATATCCAGCAGACAAGCCTGTGATGTCGTAATCAAGCAAGATGGAAATTAAGAAGCTTACTAAATACGAAAGGAAATTTGCAAAAATCGTATTTGTCATAGAGATGGCTTTGTTTGTCGGTGCTTTAGTGTTGTCTATAATTAGATCCGATCTTTTCTGGTCAATGGTTGTAACTGTCATAATCATTGGGTTCAGTTTGGTGAGAGTGTTGAAAGGGCCTCTGACTGGTTCAAGCCTAATAGAGATCAATTAATCAACAATCAAGTTTAATGACCTCGCGCTAGGCAGGGCACTATTTAATTTAAATGATATTTCGGAATTGAGGGTTGTAGGTCCTAAAAAGAGTCGGCGCATTAGAGTTTGCACCAAAGAGGGTATTTTGAAGGATGTCTACACTAATCCATGGGGGAGACGGTTCCAAAGGGCTGTTGAGTTTCTTAGGTGTAGTATCCCATAGGATATTCCACTGGTTGAAGAAGAGCCGCCGTCATGGGCTGCAGCAATCCGTGGAGACTTTTAATAGGGATGTTGCTGAGTATGCAGTAGTGACTGCCAATGGCGTTAATACCATTTAGAGTGAGGATGAAAAATGAGCTACGAAAGAATCATGGGGCTTCATGTTGTCGATGACGAAATGTATCAAAAGTACAGAGAAGGAATGGAGCCCATCTTAATATCGATTGGAGGCTCTTTTGGTTTTGATTTTAAAATATCCGAAGTACTGCGCTCTAAAACAGATAATGAGATTAACAGGGTGTTTACAATTGAGTTTCCAAGTAAGAAAGAGATGGAGGATTTCTTTTCCAGGTCTGATTATATGGAAGTAAAATCTAGATATCTTGATGCTTCTGTAAAGAGTAAGACGGTTATATCCATGAATGAAATTAGTGGTGGGTAGACTGTTTTTATTAAGGTGTTTTAGGTAGTCCAACTTTTTTATCTGAGCTATAGGTGCGCTGTGTTGGGTAGGGACGCAGCCATAAGCATGTGGATTTACAGCATTCCAGTCATCCCCTTCGTACCCATCTGTCTCTGTAAATAGGAGCATTCGATTGATCTGCTCATCAGGTGGTTTCGTTTTAGCTGGGCATGGTGCGGCAGGCCGCACCCTACATCGGGGTTCTTTATATGATTCAGGTAGTGAGTCATGAGATTGCACTTTGATGATGGCGGAGATGACTACGCAGGTTGAAGAATATGCCTTTGGTCCTGTTGATCTCCAATACCAACTCCTAAATGGTTGGCTATGTCGCCGCGTTAAATGTATCGCGGTAATGTAGGGTGCGGCCTGCCGCACCGTAAGCGTGTGGATTCACACCAATTCCAGTTATTTACTTCGTACCCATCAGCATCTGTGTATGGGGGGTTCTCTTAATCTGCTCATCAGGTGGTTTCGTTTTAGCTGGGCATGGTGCGGCAGACCGCACCCTACATCAGAGGTTCTTTATATGATTCAGCTGGAGAGTCATGAGGTGACTTCGGTATTGACGGAAGGTGTATCAGGTTAAGCGCTGTCGTGGCTAGCGGCCCGATATCGAACTGCCCATAATATTCGACTGTTTTGACTGAAGATCAGACAAACTCTATCAAGGTTAATTGAATTCTCCAGGTATGCAGGCCAGCGCTACGATTTTTCGTGCAGCTCTGCCTATTATCGAAAAGCTCAGGTATTATAGGGCGCTTTGAACCGATAATTGTACTATTCGAGGTATCCTGGCCGTGATCATAAAGCCTAAAACTCGCGGATTTATATGTACCACAGCACACCCTGCCGGATGCGCTGCCAATGTTGCTGAGCAGATCGAAAAGGTCAAAGCTGGTGGTGAAATTTCAGCTGGGCCTAAGAAGGTCCTGGTCATCGGTGCATCTACTGGATATGGCCTTGCGTCCCGCATTACTGCTGCTTTCGGTTCTGGCGCTGCAACCATCGGTGTATTTCTTGAGAAGCCGGCTACGGAGAAGAAGCCGGGATCTGCCGGTTGGTACAATTCTGCCGCTTTCGAGACAGCAGCCCACCAGGCTGGACTCTATGCCAAGAGTGTCAATGGTGATGCATTCTCCAATGAGATGCGTGACAAGGTGATCGGGCTGATTAAGGAAGATCTGGGCGAGGTGGATCTGGTGGTCTACTCACTGGCCTCCCCAGTACGCAAGTTACCCGATACCGGTGAGACTATCCGCTCAGTGCTGAAGCCGATCGGTGAGACCTATCGGGCTACCGCTGTAGATACCAGTAAAGATCAGTTAACAGAGGCTGCCATCGAACCGGCTACCGAGGAAGAGGTCGCGAATACCATCACGGTTATGGGTGGCGAAGATTGGGAGCTGTGGATGGCTGCACTGCAATCGGCCGGTGTGCTGGCCGACGGTGCCAAGACAGTCACCTATGGCTACATCGGAACCGATATCACCTGGCCTATCTACTGGCATGGTGCGCTGGGTAAGGCCAAAGAGGATATGGATCGAGCAGCTGCTGCGATCAACGACAAAATGCAGAGCCATAATGGTAGTGCCAATGTGGCAGTTTTGAAAAGTGTAGTGACACAAGCGTCTGCTGCAATTCCCGTCATGCCGCTCTATATCGCGATTGGCTTTAAGGTGATGAAGGAGCTGGGGCTTCATGAGGGTTGCCTGGATCAGATCAATCGCATGTTCCGTACCCAGCTGTATAAAGAGGGCGGTGCTGATCTGGATGAAGAGCGGCGGATACGCATGGATGATTGGGAACTACGCGATGAGGTGCAATTGGCTGTCAAAGATATCTGGCCAAAGGTTACCAATGAGAATATTTTCGAAGTAACCGATTATCAGGGTTATAAGGATGAGTTTCTGAAGTTGTTTGGCTTTGGTGTGAATGGTGTGGATTATGAAGTGGATGTCGATACCATTGTACCGTTCGAACCTGAAACCGTTTGAATCACTGCTATCCTGTTAACGCTTCTATACTCCTGAAATAGGCGCAATAGCCCCTCTCCCACAGGGGGGGGAGTTGCGTATTTGCCACTCTGATGGTTTTTTTCAGCCTCTCATTCTGTGCACTGTATGGCTTCGCATGTCTCAAACCTCGCTCGAGAAGAGAAACCAAATTGTAGGGTGGGGCCATGCCCCACCATAAAGTATGGTAACTGTGTGAACTCTCTTTTATCACCGCCCTGCATGGGTTTTTAATTTGCCCAATAGATATGGTGGCACTATATTCAAGGCTTCTTGGGTTGGGTATTTATTATCTATTTCTAACCCCTTGGGGTGGGACTGGGCTTCACCCCATGCATTGAGTAAGTTCTTTTTTTGATTCCCATCTTAGTGTGTGGCGTTTGAGGGATCAGAGTGATTCAATCTAAACTGGCGCTAAAGCATGAGATGCAACTATTTAATTATTGTGAATTAGATGAAAGCTATAATTAAGCACCAGGATCTTGAAAGTGAGTTCTTTACTGAAGAGTTATGCCATATTGTTGAAGTGTCGAACTCTGATGATGATCCAGGTTTGTCGATTGCGAGAGCGAGAGTGGAATCAGGTGTTACCACCCGCTGGCACCGACTTCAGGAGACGACAGAACGTTATCTCATAGTCTCTGGTCGTGGGTGTGTGGAGATAGATGATCAAAGCCCTGTCGAAGTAGGTGCAGGTGACGTGGTAATTATTCCCCCCATGTGTCGTCAGAGCATTACCAATTGTGGAACAGATGATCTGGTTTTTTATGCTATCTGTTCGCCTCGTTTCTTAAGCGTAAATTATAGTGATGTTGACACCTGATAGCTGTATCGAGATACATGCAGAGGTATTGGCGGTGGATGGTCCCACAAGTCGTGTCTGTTAGCCGGCTCGTCAGGTGATTTTGCTTCAGATGGGCATGGTGCGGCAGGGCCGCACCCTACACTTGAATTTAGTGCGGACAGAGTGGGCATGGACCGATTAGTAAAAAATGTCGTAGTTAACTTTTTAATATGAAGGTAACTGATTGATGTCAAATATTGAACGTGACATTGCGCTTTTGGAAAATATCTTAAGCGACTGGAAAAATCAGATCGATTCCGACTTTTTGGGATACAGAAATCATGTCTATCGAATGGTTAATTTTTGTCTTGCACTTAAGTCCTGCAATGATGAGGAACGAGAGAAGATTATCATTGCCGGAGCCTTCCACGATATCGGTATATGGATAGATGATACGGTTGACTATATTCCGCCTTCCCTGCCACCTGCAATGAAATATCTGGAAGAGAGGGGGCTTGAGTCCTGGTCGGAAGAGATCAGAGTGATGATCGAAGAGCACCATAAAATTGGTGAATTTAAAGATGGCGCATCTCCTCTGGTGGAGCTTTTCAGGAGAGGAGATCTAGTCGATTTTTCATTTGGTTTGTTTAAGTTTGGTCTTCAAAAATCGTATATTGATCAGGTAAAAGCTGTGTTTCCAAATGAAGGGTTTCACAAGAGTCTGGTGAAGAGAGCTGGAAAGTGGTTCTTGAAGCACCCATTGAATCCTTTGCCGATGATGAAGTGGTAGTTAAATCTGCCGGTGCGATCATGCACTACCCGCAGAGCGGGCATGTGGATCAATTCACTCTCAAGGTGTGATTGAAGCTTAATGGTTTACAACCAAGATGGTGCGGCCTGCTGCACCGTTGAGGAAGAGACAATCTCTTAGTAAGGATCAGGAATTACCTTACGCTTCTTAAACCGTCGGTGAATCCACAGATACTGCTCCGGGGCATAGGCTACGGCCTTTTCAATCAGTCCATTAATGCGTGTTGCGTCAGCCTGAATATCCTCAGTGGGAAAGTCATCGAGAGGCGGATGTATCACTAATTTGTAGCCACTCTCATCCGCTTTGCGGTAGCCAGAGAAGAGAATGGTCTGCGCACCGCTGATCTTTGCCAGACGGGAGGTTGCGGTGTTGGTGCCGGCGGGCTCTCCGAAAAAGGGGGCGAGGGTGCTGTTCTGTCCTTTGAAGCTCTGGTCAGGGGCATACCAGACAGGGAGATTCTTTTTCAGAGTACGGATCACCTGACGGATCTCATTTCTTGGAATGGCTGCTTCGAAGCGCTCGCGCCGGTTGCGATTGAACGCCCATTCAATGACCGGGTTTTCATGGGGGCGATACATTACAGCGAAGGGTTGAAACAAGCTCAGCAGACGACCGGTGACTTCAAGGTCAGTGAAGTGGGCACTGAGCAGGATGACCCCTTTGCCACGTTCAAGGCTCTGCTTGAGATGCTCCAGGCCTTCGATCTCGACCAGTGGCTTCAACTTGCTCTCTTTGGCCCACCATGCGTAGCCGATCATCAACATTCCGATACCCAGGGATTCGAAATGGTTGCGCAGAATGGTCTCTCTCTCCTGGTCAGTTTTATCTGAAAAGCAGATCCCCAGATTGACCGAGGCAATGTGTTTGCGTTTGGGCGAGAGGTGGTAGATCAGCCGTCCGATAATGCGGCCAGTGGAGAGCGTCATGGGGTAGGAGAGCAGTTGGCTGGTCAGCCAAAGCAGGCCCAAACCGAGCCATGCAGGCCAGTTATATGGTGAATAGAGAGAGTGTTTACGCTTTTTTGCCATGCTTTGTTCTGGAATTCAGCTTGTTACTACCTGTCGCCCCCCCTAAACTAGGGCGTTTGTCGCAATATATATTAACGGTTTGATGCAATTTCAGCTTCCTGACTTCAGTAAGGCACGTGTTCTTGTGGTGGGCGATTTGATGCTTGATCGCTACTGGCAGGGTGCGGCCGCCAAAATCTCCCCCGAAGCCCCGGTTCCCGTGGTTCATGTGCATGATACCGAAGAACGTCCGGGGGGTGGGGCAAATGTTGCCTTGAATATGAGCAGTCTCGGTGTGGCGGTTGGTTTATGTGGATTGATTGGTGAAGACGAAGCGGGTAACCGCCTGGTCGATGAGCTGACCAATGCGGGTGTTGAGTGTCTGCTGCAGAGAGAGGCAGGAGTACCGACCATCACCAAGCTGCGGGTCATCAGTCAGCACCAACAGTTATTACGCTTGGATTTTGAGCAACCTATATGGCAGGTTGATCTGGCTGAGCTGGAAGGGCAATACCAGCAGCAGTTGGGAAACAGCGATCTGGTCATTCTGTCTGACTATGCTAAGGGCACCCTGCAACAGCCGCAACGGCTGATTGCTGCAGCAAAGGCGCTGGGTGTCCCGGTGTTGGTGGATCCGAAAGGAAGTGATTTCGACAAATATCGTGATGCGACTTTGTTGACCCCGAACTTGAAGGAGTTCGAGGCAGTGGTTGGCCATTGCGAAACCGATCAGATTCTTAATGAGCGGGGCATGGCGCTGCGGGAGAAACTGAATCTGCAATCCCTGATGATCACCCTGAGTGAACGGGGATTGCTGCTTATCCAGAAAGGTGCGCCTCCGCTGCATCTGCCTACCCGGGCGAGGGAAGTGTTCGACGTTACCGGTGCCGGGGATACGGTTATCGGTGTACTGGGTGCCGGAATGGCTGCAGGTATGCCGATCCAGGATGCGGCAGGGCTGGCCAATGTGGCTGCCGGCTTGATGGTCGGAAAGCTCGGCGCTGGCAGTGTCAGTCTGGAAGAGTTGAAGGGGGCACTGATCAGTCGGGGTGATTTCGATTTTCATACCATACTGAATCGGAAGACCCTGGGTGAGGCGACCAGAATGGCGCGCCAACAGGGTGAGCGGATCGTGATGACCAACGGTTGTTTCGATATTCTGCATGAGGGACATGTGCGTTATCTTCAACAGGCCAAACAGTTAGGTGATCGTCTGGTTGTGGCAGTCAATGATGATGACTCAGTACGGCGTCTGAAAGGAGAGGGGCGACCAATCAATACAGTCGAACAGCGGATGGCGGTACTGGCCGGATTGGCCTCGGTAGACTGGGTGGTGCCATTTGGGGAGGATACTCCTGAGTCATTGATCTGTGAGATTAAACCCGACCTGCTGGTGAAGGGAGGTGACTATAAGCCGGAAGAGATCGCCGGTTATGACTGTGTAGTGAAAAACGGTGGTGCGGTTCAGGTGCTCGACTTTCTGCCTGGTGTGTCGACCACCCGTATCGTGGAGGCGATGCGCGATGTCGACTGATAAAGAGGGCGCAGAGGGACCCGGTATGTCGGGTAAGGAGCTCTATTTCAGGCTGCTGCAACGGGTAAAACCCTACTGGCGGCAGTTTGGTGGCGCACTTGGGGCGATGGTGCTGTTGGCCCTGACCGAGCCTGCTATCCCGATTCTGATGAAGCCTATGCTGGATGGCAGCTTTGTTGCGAAAGATCCTGACTATGTTTTCTGGTCGCCGATACTTCTGATCCTGCTTTTCACCGTGCGCGGTTTGATGAATTTCATCACCAGTGTGGCTTTTGAATGGGTCGCAGGAAAAGTGGTTCTCGATCTTCGCAGAATGATGATCGAGCGCATACTCACCATGGGGACGACCTACTTCGATGCCAATGCCACCGGCACGTTGATCTCCAAGGTAACCTATAACGTCAACCAGGTAACCATGGCGGCGACCAAGGTGCTGACCACCCTGGTCAAAGATACCATTGTGGTGATTGGCCTGATGGCCTACATGCTCTATCTGAACTGGATGTTGACGATGGTGATCTTTCTGGCATTGCCACTGATCGTGGTCACTGTTCGTCTACTGGCTGTGCGTCTGCGCCGGGTCAACCGCTCTCTGCAGACAACAATGGGGGTGATGACCCAGGTACTTGAGGAGTCGGTACGCGGCCACAAAGTGATTAAGATCTTCGAGGGGCGTCCCTACGAACAGAAGCGTTTTCTGGAGCGGGCCAATTGGGTTCGCCGCTACAACATGAAGAGCAAGGTTGCCGGTTCCGCTCACATGCCTCTGGTTGAGATTGTAGGGGCAACGATGATTGCAGCTCTGGTCTATGTAAGCACCCATGATACTTTTCTGGGTGAATTAACGATTGGTGGATTTGTCTCATTGATGGCTGCGATCGGTCTTCTGTTCTCGCCACTCAAGCGACTTACCGGTATCAACCAACCATTGCAAAAGGGGTTGGCGGCGGCTGAGTCGGTATTTGGTCTGATCGATGAACCAGCAGAGGCCGACGCGGGTAGTGAACCTCTGGAGCGGGCGCAGGGACGGGTGACCTTCGAGTCGGTTTCATTTCGTTACCCCAATATGGATAAGGATGCGCTGAAGCCGGTTAGTTTTGAAATTAAACCAGGCACAACAGTGGCCCTGGTGGGACACTCAGGTGGTGGCAAGACCACCATTGCCAACCTGATTCCCCGATTCTATAACCCGACAGGTGGACGCATTCTGATTGATGGTATCGACGCTCAGGAACTGAGTCTGCTCAACCTACGCAGGCAGCTCTCCTATGTCGGTCAGGAGTCGGTTCTGTTCGACGATACTGTTGCTGCCAATATCGCCTATGGTGCAACCGGCGAACCGACCAGGGAAGAGATTATCGAAGCAGCCAGAAGTGCCCATGCCCTGGAGTTTATCGAACGGCTTCCTGACGGTTTTGAGACCCGCATCGGTGAGGATGGGGTAAGACTTTCAGGTGGTCAGCGTCAACGTCTGGCGATTGCCAGGGCCTTGATAAAAGATGCGCCGATTCTGTTATTGGATGAAGCCACATCGGCGTTGGATACCGAGTCGGAGCGACATGTCCAAGCCGCGCTTCAGGCGCTTACCCATGAACGTACCACCCTGGTCATTGCGCACAGACTCTCCACCATTCAGCATGCAGACAGGATTCTGGTGGTGCACGATGGTGAACTGATTGAGCAGGGGAAGCATCAGCAGTTGATCGATCAGCAAGGCGCTTACTATCAACTCTGTCGTCATCAATTCAGTGAGCAGTTTGAGGATAAGGATTAGTCCTATCAACGGCCATGCGATATATCTATACCTTACTGCTACTGCTGCTGGCACCGCTCTATCCATTGCGCCTCTTCTGGCGGGCCCGCAAAGCACCGGCCTATCGGGAACGTTGGCTGGAGCGTTTCGGTCTCTTTGATCTGCCAGAGCAACAGGAAGGTATCTGGATACACGCCGTCTCAGTAGGTGAGGTGCAGGCGATCGCTCCCCTGGTTGGTAGATTGCTCGATCAGTATCCGTCACATCCATTGCTGATCACTACCACCACACCAACAGGGGCTGATCGTGTTAAGGCGCTGTTCGGTACAGATGTGGAACATCGCTATGCACCTGTGGATCTGCCCTGGGTTGTGCAGCGTTATCTTCAAGCTTATCGACCACGGTTGTTGATTCTGGTTGAGACAGAGATCTGGCCTAACCTGATCTACTACTCAAAAAAGGAGGGCGTACCGACCCTGCTGGCCAACGCCCGTATGTCAGTACGCTCGGCACGGGGCTATCACAAGCTGGCAGGTCTGACGCGTCAGGCACTGCGAAATCTGACCATGATTGCACCTCATGCAGAGGCAGATGCTGAACGATTTCATACTCTAGGTGCAAGGCCTGAACAGTTGGAAGTTATCGGTAGCATCAAGTTTGATATCCATCTTCCCGGCAGCCTGCTGGAACGGGCTGATGTATTGCGTCGGGAGTGGGGAGGTGCACGACCGGTATGGATCGCAGCAAGTACCCACGAGGGAGAAGACGAACTGCTTATCCAGGCCCATACAGAAGTTCAGAAAACTATTGCTGATGCCTTGCTGGTGTTAGTGCCCCGTCATCCAGAGCGCTTTGATCGGGTTGCCCAACTGGTTGAAGAGTCAGGATTTCAACTGGTCAGGCGTAGTGAGCAAAGACCCTGCGATCCAGGGGTAGGTGTATACCTGGGGGATACCATGGGTGAGTTGACCCTGTTTATTGGGGCCTCTGATGCCGCCTTCATCGGTGGCAGTCTGGTGCCCCATGGGGGACACAACATCCTGGAAGCTGCCGCACAGGGTGTTGCTGTGGTGTTTGGACCGCATATGTTCAACTTCAGCGAAATCAGTGGTCTTTTCCTCAACCATCAGGCTGCGGTTCAAGTGGACTCGCAGGAAGCTCTGGCACATCAGATTAGCCAATGGCTGAGCGATGCCAGTGAGCGAAGTCGTTTTGGTGAGGCTGGTCGAGAGTTGGTGGATCAGAACCGCGGTGCGCTGGATAGATTGACTCGACTGGTAGAGCAGTTACTCGATAACTATTGACCAAATAGTTTACTTTCAGCCGCATTGATACTCGCTCGAGTATTACAGCTTACGTTTCACCTGTTTCCGAATCTAATGTTGTTTGTGTAGGGTGCGGTCTGCCGCACCATCGGGGTGTAGATTTTCGAGGAAATCCAGATGCTTTGTTCACAATCAGCAGTGTCTGTAATCCGAATTTTCAGGTGATTTCGTTTCAGTTGGGCATGGTGCGGCAGGCCGCACCCTACACTGAGTTTATTTAGAAGAGTGCCCAGTCTTTATTACCATCAAACCATCACTCTACTGTTTCGCCCCCTCGGGCGAGTCACTTTTCTTTTTCGCCAAAAGAAAAGTAACCAAAAGAAAGGGCGCCCGTATGCCGCGCCCCTACGGGTTCGCTGCGATGCTCGGAAAAACCGGCAGGCCTGAAACTCGCTGCGCTCAAACAGTCAGGCCCGCTAATCGGTTTTTACTGTGCTTCTCGCTCGTGTCAAAACGGGTTACCAAGCGGTGTGCTGTTCTAGTTTGGAACTATTGGCTGTAGGGTGGGGCCATGCCCCACCAAAAAGCCATGATGAGTCGTAGATACCATCTCTCCCTTACCCCCGCAAGTTGCTATTTAGCCACTTGTGGGGAGTAACTTTGCTGGTGCTTGAGCACGCCAA
>JBEVXD010000024.1:0-29205 GCA_040506275.1 Candidatus Thiodiazotropha sp. DIVDIV | reverse complement strand
CTTCGGGTGCGGGGCAGGTCTAACCACCGAGTGATGAATTGATAGCTAAACAATTCATCAGGAGAGATACAAGGGTGCGGCCTGCCGCACCTTTAACCTTAGGCATTCAGCTGGCTCTGGGTAATAAAGAGTCTATGACGAGCAACGCCTGTTGGTCGTTTGGTAACTTCTGTTACTCCCAGAGACCCAGTAGACCTGTCACCCTAAACCGGCTGTAGATTCAGACTATCGACACTTCACTCCTGACTCTTTTCAGCGGCAGTTTCCTAGCCTCAACACTGTTACCTGGTGGTTCTGAGGCGTTATTCCTATGGAACTTACAGCAATCGACTCACTCCCCCCATCTACTCTGGCTGAGTGCAACCCTTGGCAACACATTGGGCGGACTGAGCAGTTGGCTGATTGGGTGGTGGCTTGCAAAATACTTTCCTCTCAAGGCGCTCAAAGATGGTCGCCAGCAACAAGCCCTAAAAAGAGTCAGCCGCTATGGCAGTCCTGCGCTTCTGATGTCCTGGCTGCCTGTTGTGGGTGATCCGCTCTGTCTGGCTGCGGGCTGGGTTGGAGTCAGATTGAGTCTGGCAATTCTGTTTATCGGGATCGGTAAAGGGTTACGTTACGCTGCACTGATCTGGCTATCAGACCTAGTGATGTAACAGGTATTACACCCTGAAATCATCCCATGAAAATCTCTTGCAAAGAGACAGGGTGAAAAGCAATAAATGTTGCTGAATACACCTGTCCACTGCAAGTGCTTATACCGTTTTGGGATGGGTAAGCGGAGTGCATCCAACATTTTTTTCTGATTGCCATAGGGGGATTGTCGGATGGCGCTTTGCTTATCCGACCTACGATTATGATCTCTATTTTCGCCAGAATGCGGGGGTTAACAATACCAGCAGGGTGAAAATCTCCAGGCGTCCGAGCATCATCGCAAAACAGAGAATCCATTTCGCAGGATCGTTGAGGCTGGCATAGTGCGCGCCCACATCACCAAGCCCAGGACCAAGATTATTGATACTCGCCCCAACTGCTGAAAAAGAGGTCATAAGATCCAGACCGGTTGACGCAAGTGCCAGATACATTACACCGAAACTGGCAACATACAGGGCGAAGAATCCCCATACCGCATCCACCACGCGCCAGGGTATCGTCTTGCCACCAACCCGAATCGGTATCTCGGCATTCGGGTGAATCAGACGATTGATCTCACGAAGACCCTGCTTAACCAGCAACAGAAATCGAATCACTTTTATGCCACCTCCGGTGGATCCGGCACAGCCACCTATAAAGCTGGAGAAGAGCAATAGAATCGAGATGAATCCGGGCCATAGTGAGTAGTCGGCTGTTGTGAAACCTGTGGTGGTGCCAACAGAGACGGCCTGAAACAATCCGCGAGTAATCGATTCTCCCCACGAGCTATATACTCCCATCGTATAGAGCGCGATGGATACCAGGACAATCACAATAAACAGTACAGTGATATAACCGCGAAACTCAGGATCTTCAAAGTAGGTACGAAGGGAACGTCTGCGAAAAGCGAGAAAGTGGAGCGCGAAATTTATACCTGACAGCAACATGAAAACCACAGCAATCATCTCAATCAGAGTGCTATCGTAGAAGCCAATGCTTTCATCATGGGTAGAGAAACCACCAATCGCCACCGTCGAAAAAGCATGCCCCATGGCATCAAAGGGCTCCATCCCTGCCAGCCAATAGGCCAACATACAGCTCAGTGTCAGTCCAAGATAGATAAACCAAAGCGCCTTTGCTGTCTCGGTGATCCTGGGTGTCAGCTTGTTGTCCTTCACCGGGCCTGGGGTTTCTGCCCGGTAGAGCTGCATACCACCGATGCCCAGCATGGGAAGCACTGCAACCGCCAGTACGATAATACCCATGCCGCCCAGCCATTGAAGCTGTTGGCGATAGTAGAGGATCGAGAGCGGCAGTTCATCAATACCGACAATCACTGTTGCCCCGGTGGTGGTCAACCCAGAGACCGACTCAAATACTGCATCAGTTATGCTCATGTTTGAGTTTTCAGCAAACAGGAATGGCAGGGATCCGGTCAGCCCCAACACTACCCAGAACATCACCACCACAAGGAATCCATCACGCACCCTGAGATCCTTGCGATGGTTTCGAACCGGAGCCCAGAAGGCAACACCCAGGCCCAAGGTCAGTATGAAAGCATCTGTAAATCCTACCAGCGCACCATCATCGGCCCAGACCGATATCCCCAAAGGGGGCAGCATGGTGAGACTGAAGACCATCAGCAACACACCTAAAATTCTCTGAACCACAAACAGATGCATCGCTACTTCAACCTGACACGGATGGGGTCGATAAACAGAGGCTCACAGGAAGGTCACTCCAACCTGGAACAACTTTTCAACATCAATGACTTTTCGCTTATCCACCAGAAACAGGATCACGTGATCTCCGCTCTCTATCATGGTGTCATGGTGGGCAATCAATACGCTTTCTCCACGAACCACCGCGCCAATTGTTGTACCTTTTGGCAGCTTGATCTCCTCAATAGCGCGTCCTACCACCTTAGATGAACTCCGGTCACCATGTGCTACCGCTTCAATTGCCTCAGCAGCCCCACGTCTCAATGAGTGCACCTGGGCAACATCACCACGACGGACATGTGTCAGTAAGGTACCAATAGTGGCTTGTTGCGGTGAAATGGCGATATCGACTGCGCCGCTCTGCACCAGATCAACGTAGGCAGGGCGATTGATCAATGCCATCACCCTTCCGGCTCCAAGTCTTTTGGCCAGCATTGCGGAGAGAATATTTGCTTCGTCGTCATTGGTCACGGCACAAAACACATCTGTGTTTTCAATATTCTCCTCTAACAGCAGATCTTCATCTGCAGCATCACCATGGAGTACGATTGCCATATCGAGACGTTCTGCAATCTCCTTCGCCCGTGCCTGATTCGTTTCAATCAACTTGACCCGATATTTATGTTCCAACGAAGAAGCAAGACGACGACCAATGTTTCCGCCACCGGCAAGGATCAATCGTTTGTAGGGCTTTTCAAGCTTGCGTAGTTCGCTCATTACCGAGCGGATGTTCTCTGCTGCAGCGATGAAGAATACCTCATCCTCAGCCTTGATCTCGGTATCCCCTTGAGGTTGAATCACCTCTCCCTCACGATAGATAGCCGCCACTCTGGCATCGATATTCGGCATATGTTCGTAGAGGGTGCTGAGTTCGTTCCCCACCAGGGGGCCTCCATGATAAGCCTTGACGGCAACAAGGCGAACTCTGCCGCTGGCGAAATCGAGTACCTGCAACGCACCCGGATATTCAATCAGCTTCAGAATGTAGTCAGTCACCAACTGTTCCGGGCTGATCAACACATCAACAGGAATTGCTGGCGATTGAAACAGTTTCGGATAATCGAGATAACCCTGAGCCCGGACTCTGGCTATTTTTGTAGGTGTGTGGAACACACTATAAGCCACCTGACAGGCAACCATATTGGTCTCATCACTGTTGGTGACAGCAAGAATCATATCGGCATCTTCCGCCCCAGCTCGACGCAGCACGTCTGGATGGCCCGCATGCCCCCTGACCGTGCCTAGGTCGAGACGATTTTGCAGTTCATTCAGGAGATGCAGGTTTTGATCCACCACAGTAATGTCATTGGCTTCACTCACCAACGCATTAGCTACCGAACGTCCAACCTGGCCGGCACCGAGAATAATTATTTTCATTGTTTCATCGGGTGTTCTTATTTACCAGAAAGCCGCTGCTAAACCACAGCCACACAAAAAATACTCTAATCCGCCAGCATGACAGCATCCAGCTGGTCGATCAATTACATATCATTGAAATATAGCATTCATAAAAGCGACACCAATATGACACTGTTTCGCAATGCCCGCTACCTAGAATGCTCGCGGCTTATAAGTATTACGCCTTAATGGGGAGCATATTCAATGTTGCAAAAGAAATCATTTCGTCTGTTAGCTTTACCTGCCGGTATCACGGCAGCAATTCTGTGTTCATCTCTGCTGCTTACCGGATGCGACGGTGATGATGGTGATGACGGTGTCGATGGTCAAAACGGTGTTGATGGTGTCGACGGCACTGACGGTACTGATGGTACCGCTTCATCCAATACTCCACTAGGACTGAAGCGTCTTGCTACCGCTCCTCTGGGTGCTGAATTTACCGGTCTCTATCTCAATAGCGACAACACTCTTTTCCTGAATGTTCAACACCCAAGCAGCAGTAACACAACTGCAGACGCTGACGGTAAAATATTCGACAAAGGCAGTGTAGGTGTTATCGTCGGTCAGGACTTTTCAGCCCTGCCAGAAAACTTCGGTGCACTCGACCTGCCTGTTTCAACTGCTCAAAAAGAGGTCGTGATGACCGCTGCAGGCAGCTACCAGGTACTGGCGCAGCAGGGCGATGCTCTGGATGACGGCCTGACAATGGGCGACATCATGACTGCTGACGGCACCACCCAGATCAAAAACTCCAATGACCCGGATTTCAACGGCGTCATCTCTGATGGTGACACAGGTTTCTATGTCTACACCAACTGGGAAGACCGCCCAGGCAGCATGAGCCGTATCCATGTCAGTGGCCTGACTGATACAGGTTATGCCAACATTATCCAGGAAGGCATGATTGACTTCTCTGGTGTAGGTGGCACTTGGGTCAACTGTTTCGGTACAGTGAGCCCCTGGAACACCCCGCTCTCATCTGAAGAACTCTACTTCGATGACACAGCTGACTGGTTCAACTCTGAATACGAATACTTCAGCAATCCTCAGTCACTGGCTACCTACTTCGGTTATGCCACCGATGGCAGCGGCGACTGGCCTAACCCTTACCGCTATGGCTACATTGTTGAAATCGGCAATGCTGCTGACGCAGCTGTCGCTAATACAACTGTCAACAAGCTGGAAACCATGGGTCGATTCTCTCATGAGAACTCGGTTGTCATGCCTGACCAGAAAACGGTCTTCCTGAGTGACGACGGTACCGGCGTTGTATTCTTCAAGTTCGTTGCCGATGTAGCTGGTGACATGAGTGCTGGTACCCTCTATGCCGCTAGCATCACTCAGGCCGCAGGTGTGAATGATCCTGCTGAAGCTGCACTGGGTATCGAGTGGATCGAGCTGGCAAGCATGGGCGAAACAGACATCGAAGCCGCTATCGACTCTTTCGATGGCACCTTCGCTGATGCTAACTACATCACTGATGAACAGGTTTGTGATTGGGCAGAATCTAAAACCGGTGCTGACCTGAGCTGTGATGAAGATGCGACTGTCGATGCCAATCCCTTCAGTGATGACCGTGTCGCTTATCTGGAGAGCCGTAAAGCTGCGGTCGCTCTGGGTGCTACCGGTGAGTTCCGCAAGATGGAAGGCGTCAACATCAACTACGGCCTGGCATCAACCTGGTGGAATGCCGGCGCAGCTGACGGTGATCAAGCCTACATGTATATGGCCATGTCCAGCTATGACAAAACCATGAGCGATGATGAGGGTGATATCCAGCTGAATGGTGACAACGGCAAGTGTGGTGTTGTCTACCGTATGAAACTGATGCGCAATGCCTCAGGTGAGGTTGATGTTAACACCATGGTTCCAGCCATCGTTGGCGGACCTTACTACGCTGATCGTTCAGTCAATCAGTGTAACGTCAACAACATCTCCAACCCTGATAACCTGCTGATCTTGGATGATGGCCGGGTACTTATCGGCGAGGATACCGGCAGCCACGAGAACAACGTGGTGTGGGTATTTGATGACCCAGCGATCTAAGAATGTCTAGGATGACTAATTAGGAAAGTAGGGGGGGGTGGTTGCTGCCACCCCCTTTTTTCATTCAGGAGATTAAAAAATGAAGGTTATTTTTTCGATCATCCCTTTAGTGCTGCTTGCATTACTTACTGCATGCGGTGGCTCAGGAGACAGCTCTGATACTCAGAGTGATACACAAAGCCAATCACTAATCTTTCCATCTAGTTACGAGAAATCAACTGCTGGTACACTGCGTCCTGTAGAGACAGGATTGCTATATAATCAGGAGGCGATCGTCCCTCCCCAGTGCTACACCAAGCATGAAGCGACTCATAACCCCTGCATGACATGCCACCAGTCCTATACCTTCGGTAGCCGTCCTAACTATATGGCTGATGGTGCACTGCAGGCAGAATACTCATTCTCAGAAGTTGGTGTGACCAACCATTGGCAAAACCTGTTTGAGGATCGTTCAGAGGCGGTCTCTCAGATCACCGATCAGGAGGTCATCGACTATATCTACACCGACAACTATTCAACTCTGATGGAACAGTTACAGAGCGAATCCTGGGATGGGCCTGTACCAGCCATTCAGAACCTCCACTTGGGTGCCGGTGCTTTTGACGAGCTAGGCTTTGCTCTTGATGGCAGCCACTGGGTGGCCTTCAACTACAAACCTCTGCCCAGTACCTTCTGGCCGACCAATGGCTCAACCGATGACGTGATGCTTCGACTGCCTGCTGATTTTCGTGAACAGAGCTGTAACGGCAGTGGTTACTCCAGGGATACCTATATAGCCAATCTGGCTATTGTTGAAGCAGCTATACAGGATCTGCAACAGATAAGCCTGCCTGCGGTGGATGAAAACAGCTTCTGTGCTGATTTGAACGGCGACGGCCAGCTTAGTGTCATTGAAGAGATTCATCGTCCCGAATTCTATGTAGGCAACGCCTCCCATATCAGCGTCACCCCAATGCTCTATCCCGAAAATGTAGAGTTTTTACACACGGTGCGCTATGTGGGACTGAACGAAGACCTGTCGATCACCATTCCAGCGCGGATGAAAGAGGTCCGCTATATGCGTAAACATACGTTCCTTACGCCACAATCCCTGCTCTCCGAATATGGCAATGAGAAGCAGGAGAAACTCGACGGCAACCTGCCAAACTATGTCTCTCGTGGTGACAATGGTCTGGATAACGGATTCGGTTGGCTGGTATTAGGATTCATCGAAGCAGCCGATGGCCATCTGCGTAAACAGAGTGAAGAGGAGACCCTGTTCTGTATGGGCTGCCACACCAGCATAGGCAGCACCATCGATCAGACATTTGCCTTTCCCAGAAAGGTAACCGGTGCTGATGGCTGGGGATACATTAACCTGCAAGGCATGGCAGACGCACCAAATGTGAGCGGAACGGAAGGCGAGATTCTCAATTACCTTAAGATCGCAGGCGGGGGTAATGAATTCAGAGAGAATGATGAGATTATCGAAAAATGGTTCAACGAGGATGGCAGTGTTAATGAGCAGAAGGTCTCAACTGCTGATGTCTATGAACTAATAACCCCAAGCCCAGAACGTGCATTGACCTTAAACAAAGCCTACATGGTGATTGTACGTGATCAGGATTTCATACATGGTCGTGATGCCAATGTCACACCGGCAGCGAATGTCTATTCGGAAGTTGATCCCCAAGTCGCACCGGTACTGCCGCAAGAGCATCAGTACAGCTGGGATATGCGGCTGTCCTGGTAACAGGCCTATTCTACCCCCCCCCAAGGTGCGGCCCTGCCGCACCTTACAACCGTCATTCAGACTTTACCTTTCGTCAAATCTTTACCCTCTTGGTATTGCTGCATCGATGGTGAGATGAGGGGACCTGCATCGTTACCTGAGCTTCCCTAGGTAGAATAATCGCTATACTCAGTAACTATTAACCCGGTACCTACCTAGTAAAGTACCGGGTTAATAATCAGTCACTTAATCTAAAGATGTCGTGTTATTCGGCCGATAGACTGATTAGCCAGACAGGAGGTTAACCCATTATTTGTTTTACTTGGGATGGTTGATATTGATTTGTACCTGATGATTTAAATTTAGCCACATCGGATATTGTGGCGGTGCAAAGGAGTAATTATCTCTATGCCCCATGATATCTCGCAGCAGCGGCAGAAAGAGGACATTCGGGTGCTGTTGGTGGATGACGACCCCGACAGTGCAGAAGAGACTGCTCAGCTGCTCCAGCGAATGGATGCTCAACAGAGCATTGAGCACCATACTGTCGAGCTGTTATCTGATGCTCTCTCCGAAATCAGTCAATCCCATTACGACTTGATCTTACTGGATACGGGACTGGCAGATATGCCTACACCATCCGCCATACACGCCTTGCGTGATGCCTTCTCCTATGCTCCGATCATCGCACTCATGAAATACGAAGATCCTGAGCTGGCCGCCATGTGGGTCGGAGAAGGTGCAGATGAGTGCCTCTTCATAGGAGACGTTGACGAGATAACATTCAAACGGATGGTGGAATACGCGATTAAGCGATATCACACCTACAGCAAGCTGCATCAGCAGAGCCGCACTCACCATGTGCTCAACACCTTGCTGAGCCTCTCCCACAACGAAATACCTTTCGATCAGCTATTGAAAGAGTGCCTTGAGGTTATTATCTCCGCACCACTTGCGGATATGCTGCATCAAGGGGCGATCTTCGTCACTGTTAATGACGAAAGTCAACTGAGAATGATAGCTGAAACAAACCTAGACCCTGAAGTCATCGCGTTGTGTGAAACGGTTGAATTCGGCCAATGTCTCTGTGGCTCTGCCGCCGAGACTAGAGAAATCCAATTTGCCGACTGCATCGATGATCAGCACACCAACCGAGTGAAGGATATGCTGCCCCATGGACACTACAATGTGCCAATCATTTCAAGAGGAAGTGTGTTGGGTGTACTAGCAATCTACCTTCAAGAGGGGCATCAGCATAATAAGGATGAGACCATTTTTTTACGGGGCGTTGCTGACACATTGGCGGGTATAATCGAGCATGCACGTACCAAGGACAAGCTGGAAGAGGCCCATCAACAAAATAGCCAATTACTCTCTTCATTGACCACCATTCTCATCGGTGTCAACAATCAGAATTGTATCAATCACTGGAATGATAAAGCTGAGAAGATCTTCAATCTGAGTTCTGAACAGGCGCTCGGTAAACCAATTGCAGATTGTTCCATCGGATGGGACTGGCAGCAAATCTCAAATAACATTCTGGGCTGCCTCGGCCATGAACAAAATTCTGACCGTTTTGAAGCACGCTTTAAACAGCCCAACGGAACACACCGTCTACTCAATATCTGCGTCACACCATTTCATGAAAGGGATGGTGACAGTGATGGTTATCTATTGATTATTGAAGATGTCACCGAGCAGAAACAGCTGGAATCGGAGATGCAGCAAACACAGAAATTGCAGTCGATCGGGCAACTGGCGGCTGGTATTGCACATGAAATAAACACTCCGATCCAGTATGTCGGAGACAACATCCGTTTTCTCCTTGATGCTTTCGAGGATATTTCAGACATCATTGATGAGCAGAACAAAGTTGTTGAGAAGGCACGGAGTAACAGCGTAGCACTGGACCTCATTGATCACCTAGATAACGCAATAGATGAGGTTGATCTGGAATATCTGCAGGAGGAAATACCAAAATCGATACAACAGACAACTGATGGTATAGATCGTGTTGCCACCATTGTCAGGGCAATGAAGGAGTTTTCACATCCCGGATCAGATGAGAAGACCCTAAACGATATCAACAAGGCTATTGAGAGTACGGTAACAGTTGCCAGAAATGTGTGGAAGTATCACGCCGAGATGAGTCTTGAACTTGACCCTGCGTTACCCCAGGTCAGTTGCATTCCCGGCCCGATCAATGAAGTTATTTTAAATATCATTGTTAACGCAGCCCACGCGATTGCCGATAAGGTCGGGGAGAGTAACGTGATGGGTAACATCACTATTTCCACCGGAACTGATGATAATTGGGCCGTAATCCAAATCAAAGACAGCGGAAGCGGCATTCCCGAAGAGGCACGAAATCATGTGTTCGATCCTTTTTTTACCACCAAGGATGTCGGCAAGGGAACTGGACAGGGCTTGTCACTGAGTCACAAGATTATTGTCGATCAACATGATGGTGAACTTACCTTTAAGACTGAGATGGGGGTAGGTACGACATTTATCATCAAACTACCTTTAGCCGGAGGGAAGGGTTGAACAATCCAACTGAAAAAAAACATATTCTTTTTGTCGACGACGAACCGAATATTCTGTCAGGACTCAGGCGCAGTCTACGAAGCCAACGCAAACTCTGGGATATGACATTTGTCGGTAGTGGTGAGGAAGCCCTGACCCATGCTGATGAAGAACATTTCGATGCGGTCGTGACTGACATGCGTATGCCGGGATTGGATGGAGCACAGTTACTGGATCGCATCGCACAACGTCACCCCCATATTGTTCGTATCGTACTCTCCGGTCAATCTGATCAGGAGACCGTGATGAAAACTGTTGGACCGGCCCATCAATACCTGAACAAACCCTGTGAGATAGACACACTCAAAGGCACCTTGATTCGTGCTTTTTCCCTGCGTGACATATTGGGGGAAAGTGATGTTAAATCATTGGTATCTGGCATGCGCTCTCTACCGAGTCTGCCAACAATCTACAACGAACTGATCACACTTATCCAAGACCCCAATGCTGCTGTAGCTGACGTTGGTAGACTGATAGCCAAAGACCCGGCGATGACCGTTAAAATACTTCAACTGGTCAACTCGGCCTTTTTCGGATTGGGCCGTCATATCTCCAGTCCAGTGGATGCCGCTTCATTGCTCGGTATGGAAATACTGAGTCCCCTGGTATTGTCTATTGGTATCTTCCAGCAATTTGAAATGGATCAGCTGACGATAAAAGAGTTTACACTCGACTCCCTCTGGTCGCACAGTATGCAGGTTGGATCAGTTGCCAAAATGATCGCCACACAGGAGAAAATGACGTCAACCGGTATCGAAGACTGCCTGCTGGCTGGCATGCTGCACGACATCGGAAAACTGATCCTGGCGCTCAACCTGCCTGACGCTTACAACCAATTTGAAGCTGAACTGGCAGTTGACCAGGAGAGCAGAATCCCAAATGAGATAGAAATTTTCAGCGCTACTCATGGTGCGGTGGGCGCCTACCTGTTAGGGCTTTGGGGATTGCCCGAACCTGTGGTTGAAGCAGTGGCACTACACAACCAACCCTCAATGCAGGCTGAGAAGGTATTCAGTACTCTCAGCGTTGTGCATGTTGCCAATGCACTGGTCCATGAACATGCAAGTGAGACGCCGTCTATGACTCTACTTGATCACGACTACCTGCAGGAGGTCGGCATTACGGATAGGCTAGAGACCTGGCAGTCGCTGGTCAGTAGTCGAGAGGAGTAGCTTCCAGCAAATATCATACCCATCATACCGATTTCTCTATTGGTAATTATTTATAGGTATAACTTCAATAAAATCATGTGACTGGCCATCACATTCGCCCACCATTTACCCATAACCTGTTCGCTTCCTGCGTCAGCTGGCGCATATCACTCAGTGTACAGCGCAACAGTTTCTCGACTACCTGCACTCTTATTGAGGTAAATAACTGTTTTCATCTATCTTAAACTATCCTTATCATACAGCCACGATCCAGTTATTAACCCGGTACCATAATACAATCGACATTGCGGGCTTTGAGCAACTACTGAACAAAACTGAACACGAACGTTATAAAAAATCTAACCACAGGATACTCTTGCCATGAAACGCCTGACAGCCGCACTATTACCTATACTCTTGATTTTGACACATACCAGTCACGCCCAGAACCTTAAATCAATACCGATCCAGGAAAACGGTATCACTACAGCTTATGTATCAGTACCTGCTGATGTTCGTTGCAACGTGAAGATTCCAGACGTTCCAACGGCTTTCTGTGCCGGTAGTGGAAACCGTATCTATCACCTTACAGGCACTTTCCTGCAAAACCCGGTCAACCCTCAGCAGTATTTTAACTCAATATTACAGCAACTCACCGCTGAGAACCCTGAATCTGAGATCATCAATCAATACAGAGTCCCGGAGATCACTCAGCACATGATGCAACGTGATTCTCAACTGATCTATAAAAATGGACAGCAAGTTGTTACTTATGCTTTTGATATCCTGGACGCCCAGAGCAATGAAAAAAGTTCAGCGGCAATTGTGATCAGCTCCCTACCCAATAATGGCGCTCCAGTAACGAATGTGGATATCATTGGCTTTACTGCACCTATGTCCGGCTCACGTGACTTTACTGGGGTGCGCAGAGAGATGATCCGTTTCGCTCGCACCTACCAATTTGATCGCGGTTGGGTTCAGTCTGCCAATTCACAGCACCAGCAATTTCTCAATAATCAGACTGTAAAACAAAATGCCTTCATGGCTAATCAACAGCGGATACACCAATCCAACATGGATGCACTCGACCGAAGCCACAACAGCTACATGGAAAGAAGCGCGGCGTCTGATCGCGCCCATAGCAACTACATGAATAACAGTGCGGCATCCGATCGTTCTCATAGTTCATATATTGATTCCATTCATGAAAGGGAACAGATGATTGATACGTCTACAGGCGCCAGGTACGAGACAGAAGGATACTATGATAACAACTACGTAAACCCTAATGATTCAACCATGTACTACCAAACCAATGATCCCATGGACAATCCCAACATGAATCTCAACCAGGGTGAAAATTACAATCGCTTACAGCGCTATGATGGTAATTATTAACCCGGCACCTTACCGTCCTATCAGTTAATTATTAAACACCGTGGTCATGAAGCATGCCCCTTCACCACGGTGTTTTTTAATATCATTTTTCGCTGGGGTTTGATAGAAAAGAAAATAGATAGATCAGTCGAACTGATATTTTTCCCTGCATACTCTGCGGCAAAACATCTTAGCTTTTAGATATTCTGACTTTGATTTTTTTACGAAGGATACCAGTCACACTATTGAGTTACATTGAGCACCACGCTCTATCGACAATAAAGGAATGGTTATGATTGTTACAAATATTGAGATTCTTCCCGACAAACGAATTGTGGAACACCTGGGGCTAGTTCAGGGTAGCTCAGTTCGCGCCAAACATGTCGGGCGGGATATTATGGCGGGTCTTAAAAACATTTTTGGTGGTGAACTGAAAGGCTATACGGAGCTGCTTCAGGAGTCCCGCACCGAAGCCGTGGACCGTATGATTGAACAGGCGGAGGCAGTCGGAGCCAACGCCATTCTTAATGTACGTTTTTCTACCTCCAGTGTGGCTGCCGGAGCTGCAGAGTTGTTTGCCTACGGAACAGCTGTAATTCTGGAGTAACGACATGATCGATCTAATAATCCTGGTCACCTTATTGGCGGTTGGCTACGGCTTCGGTACCTATGCAGAAAAGAAACACTACAAGTCGATTATCTCCAGGGAGAGCGAACTGCGCGGAATTCCGGTAGTCACCTCCAGATTTCCCCCTGTCAACAAATCCCTGACCGATGCGGCACTGGTCAGTGGTAGTGTTGTAATTTCAGTTGACTATTTCAAACGCTTTCTTGCAGCCCTCAGAAATCTTATAGGTGGACGTGTCACCTCATACGAGAGCCTCGTAGACCGGGCCAGGCGTGAGGCGATATTACGCATGAAAAGCGAAGCCCAGGCGATTAATGCGGATATCATCTTTAATGTAAAACTGGAGACTTCGAGTATCTACAAAGGGGCTAAGAACAGTATTGGTTCTGTTGAGGTACTGGCCTATGGCACAGCACTGACAAAACAACCATAAGATTCACATATGAAGTACAGCAATCCAAAAATGCCAGAGGGGATCAACACCAGTAAACAGCATCCCCTGAAGGAGTTTTTTCTACTTACCATCGGCGTGATTGGTCTTATTGCAATCGCGGTTCTGGTACTGGGTCTGTTCGCCGATCGGATGGCTCACCACATCCCGTTTAAGATAGAGCAAAAAATTGCCGCCAACGGGTTACTAGGTGATTCAAAACAGGGCCCCATGCAGGACTATCTCGAAAGCCTTGCTGATAAAATTGTCATTGCTCAGGATCTTCCCCCAGAAATGTCGATTACGGTGCACTATCTAGATGACGATACGGTGAACGCTTTCGCCACCCTGGGTGGCCATGTCTTCATGTATCGCGGCCTGATTGAAAAACTACCCAATGAAAACGCCCTGGTGATGGTGCTGGCCCATGAGATAGCCCATATAAAACACCGCCACCCTATTCGCAGCCTGGGACGAGGTATCAGCATAGGATTGGCCCTGTCGATGGTGAACAACTCATTGGGGGATATGATGGTGGATCAGATTGTCGGTAACACCGGTATGCTGACTGCACTGACTTTCAGTCGGGATCAGGAGCGTAAGTCTGATGAGACAGCACTTGAGAGCTTGATGTCGATCTATGGCCATGTCGCCGGCGCAAATCAGCTTTTTGAAGTATTGCAACAGGAAGCAGGGCCGTTGAAGATACCTGAGTTCTTCAGCACACATCCGCTATCAGAAAAGCGTATAGAAGATATCCATGCCTATAGTCATGAGATCAATGTCTTAACAGATAAAGCTGAGATTACCCCACTTCCTGATGCTTTCAACAATTGGCTGAGTGTATATTCAGAAACAGAAAGTGAGATCTGATTATTAAACTGACTGATAATTCATGATGATCAGGGTTGGTATGGCTTGTTGAGATAGGTTTTCCAGGTCGCATGGGCAGGTCGTGGTTTACCATCGTAGTGACGCAAAGCCATATTGCCGAACAGTCGAGTCAAGAGTTCAATATAATCTCCACCAATCGTATAGAAATCATCTAGCAAAAGACAGGTACTATTGCCCGCAGGCTCGCAGGGACACGACTCATCACCTGTTACCGATTCATCGAGATAATCACGATTCAACCACCAGACAACAGCTTCAAGGTTATTCTCTTCTGCACTGGCGAGTAACCAGGAGATATAGTCATTCTGTGCCGTATCATTGGCCACATCAATTGTGCCTACGTCCGGTATGTTCAGTGTTTCAGGAAAGATTGAACTACCACAGCTACCATTAACACCATGGGCATATGAACTGAGCAGAGGTAGCGCAAGCCATCCGGTTTCCGCAATCCAGATTTTTCGAGTTGTCAGTTGTGAAGCTATGGAGAGACTATCGCGTGGAAAGCTGTGATTGTAATCTGCCTGATAGACCCAACCCGCAGGATAGGTGGAAAAGGCGAGTCGATCAGCCGGAATCTCAAGCGCCTCAATCAGACGAGTTTCGAAACACTCTGTTGTTGTTCCGCTGCTACAGGCAGCTTCAGGTACTGCAATGCCATACATGAAATCCATCTGGAAAGTCGGAAAGACAACCAGCTGAGGATAAGCGGCTTTAATTGTGGCATGGACATCGTTATACCAGGCGATCCACGCAGATTGCTGCGTTGGACATTTGCTGAAATGTATATTCATCTCAACTGCAGGGCTGAGGTAATCAGGATCCACAAGATCGATCAAATATCTAAGATAGGTGATATAGGACGCTTTGTGTCTCTCTGCATTGATATCGCTATCGAACAGATAACAGCCGTTGGCATCTATTTCACTATTCCAATTCGCTTGATTAGTGCCATCCGGCAGAACATTAGGGGCAAGAGCTATACGCTCTTCCAGAGGTGATAGAGCAAGATAGACAGGCTTACCGGTAGCATTAGCACTATTTGCCAACTGTTGCCACTGATCAACCCAGGCTTGAGGTAGATTGGAGCACCCTGTGGCATCACAATAATCCCAGGGCACTCCCCAAAAGTCATCCGCATGGAGAGATAGCAGATCACGGTCTTCCATATTTTCAAATTGCCAGTCAGGCATGACGATATTCCTACCGTTATGTCTCATGCTGAATGGCGTCGACCCCATAAGAAAGGGACGGCTATCCGTGACAGGATCTTCTGTGCTGTTATCTTCGTCATCATCATCACCGTCGTTACCACCACAGCCGCTGACAACAATAATGATGCTAAGTAAAAAAAGTCGGATTAAGTCTATAAAACTAACCATGTTTGAGATATGTCCATTATCAACGTTTGTCCTTGAACTCAATCTCCAAAGTTTTTAGCTTGCGATAGAGATGTGTGCGCTCCATACCCACCTCTTTGGCCATGCGTGAGATATTCCCCTCATGCTGCTTCAACTGATACTCCAGGTAGACCTTTTCAAACTCTTCTCTGGCCTGCCGTAATGGCTGATCCAGAGAGACCGGAGATTCAGGTCCAACAAGGGAGCCACCCAAATCTGGCGCACCAAGGGAGGACTCTACCTCTTCCTGGGAAATCTCACTACCAGCACCCAGTATCAATAACCGTTGCACAAGATTTTTCAGCTCGCGAACATTACCGTGCCAGGGATGATTACGCAGGGTATTTTGGGCGCCGACATTGAAATGACGGTAGGGCAGCTTCTCATGGTTCACATACCAGTCCACATAGAAGTTCAGCAACTCAGGTACATCTTCTGCATGCTCACGTAGAGGCGGGACGTGCAGCGGAACGACATTCAGGTGATAGAAAAGATCTTCGCGGAAGGTAGTGTCCTGTACGGCCTCATCCAGGTTGTGCTGGGTTGCGGCGATGATTCGCACATCGATACTCACCGGCTCAGTACCACCGACACGCATGAAACGTCCGGTATCCAGAGCACCTACCAATTGCGACTGGGCCTCAAGGTCCATATCAGCAACCTCGTCAAGAAACAGGGTTCCCCCTGCCGCCTGTTCCAACCGACCATAGTGAATTCGTCCATCTTCTTCACTTCCAAACAGCTCCTGAGCTGCATTTCCCTGAACAATCGCGCTGACATTCACTTCCACAAATGGGCGATCGCGACGTAGACTTTGGGAGTGTAGATAGCGGGCCAGTGTTTCACGACCACTGCCCGGCTCACCAGTTACCAGAACCCAGGTATCGTGTTGGGCGATACGTTTCACTTGTTCTCTGAGACGCTGCATGACTGTACTTCTTCCGGTCGGCTCATGTACCGCATGAACATGCCGCCTCAGACCAACATTCTCCTGCTTGAGCTGTTCAGCCTCCAGCGCTCTTTCCACCGTCAACAGCAGTTTGGCAAGAGAGAGTGGCTTTTCCAGAAAATCATAAGCGCCGAGTCGGGTGGCCTCCACCGCGGTTTCAACCGTGCCATGTCCTGACATCATAATCACCGGACAGGGCAGAACCTCATCTTCACCCCACTCTTTCAGCAGCGTTATGCCGTCCACATCGGGCATCCAGATATCGAGCAGTATCAACTCCGGCCGACGCTCTCGCAACGCCTGTCGAGCGCTCTTGCCATCTTCCGCCATCGAAACTTCATAGGATTCATCCTGCAGGATCTCTTTGACAAGATTGCGAATGTCCGGCTCATCATCCACCACAAGGATGTAGGCCTTACTCATACTTGACTCTCCTCTTGTTCCAGCAACATCGGCAACTGCACAACCATGCAGGCACCCTTATCGCAATTCTCCGCGTAGATGATACCGCCATGTTCCTCGACAATCTTCTTTACGATAGCCAAACCCAATCCAGTGCCCTTCTGTTTTGATGTGACATAGGGCTCAAATATCTGCGGCAACATCTGTTCCGGAAAACCAGGCCCATTATCCTTCACCCGAAGTTCATAATTTGGATGTTCGTTCCGATTCACCACCCTGGAAATCAGGCTGACTTCCGCCTCTGCCTTACCTTCCAGGGCCTCGATCGCATTCTTGATCAGGTTATGCACCACTTGTCTGATTCTAAGTGGATCGGCTTCGACCCGGGCATGGCCCGCCGCCATGTCGACGTTGAAACTCACCCCCTGAGTACCTCGATAGAGATCTGCAACCTCATGAATCAATCGCTCCAATTTAACAGGTTTGGCCGCCATTTGGGGCGGCTTGGCGTACTCGGAAAAGTCATTAACCATACTTTTCATCGCTTCAACCTGTTGCACAATGGTATGGGTCGCCCTGTCCATAACCTCAGCATCATCCGCAGGCATACTCTTGAGGTACTTATGTCTCAGGCGCTCTGCAGAGAGCTGAATGGGTGTCAGGGGGTTCTTAATCTCATGGGCCAGTCGCCTGGCAACCTCACCCCAGGCGGCATCCCTTTGTGCACGAATCAGGGCAGTAACATCATCAAACAGCACAATGTGACCTATACGTCCGTTTGGCTGCGCAAATGGCGTGGTGCGGCAAATTATCACCTTCCGCCCTTCGCTACCAAGCAGTGTCAACTCACCACGCCACTCAGTTTCTATCTCTCTTAAAGGGGCTTCCAGGCCTTCGGCAAACTGTCTCAAAATAGGTGAATTCTGCCCCAGGTTGGATAAGGATTCACCAGCCACCTGCATCATCTCTACCCCCAGGATTTTTCCCGCCGCAGGATTGGCAGTACGCAATTTACGCTGGGCATCAAAGGTCAAAACACCAGAGGACAAACGTGCCAGCACGGTCTCCAGATAAGCACGTTGCCCCTCGACCTCCCGCTGACTCTGACCAGCCTGATCCCGAGCCTGCCGGATACGGCGGGTCATGGCATTGAATGAGGAGACCAGAAAGGCCAGTTCATCGGCCCTTCTCGGCACGGGCAATTGTCTGTCATAGTCTCCCCCTGCAACAGCCTTGGTGCCTGCCGCGATATTCGCAATGGGTGCAACCAGACGCCGGGCTGAGAAAAAAGCCGCCCAAACAGCGGACAGTACAGCGAACATCAACACCAATGAGAGCGTTAGGGCGAAATTGCGTTTCAACGATTGACGCAAAAAGGAGAGTTCTTTGTAACGGTTGTAGGCTATCTCGAGCTTTTCAGAGAGTGCGCTAACCCGTTCAGAAGCCGGATAGAGACCCTGGATGATCAATGGCCTGCCCAGGGGATCGGCTACGGCCACCCGGATCATCAGCTCATCTTTATCCCTTGCCAGACCGACATAGCTGTTTCCCTCCCTCAATCGCTGCATGATGTAGTCATCGGGCTTTGCTGGAACCAGCTCATCTGCAACCGCATTTGAGTAGGCGATAATCTGCCCACCAGGATCACTTAAAGAGAGCTCAAGGGCACCAGATTGCTGTCGCAGTCTGGCAATGGTGAGGGAGAGCGCCGACTCTGAAGTATCAGCAATGCTTAACAACTGTTGCTCTGTATATTTCAACCATACCCGTTGATTGAGTGCGAGTGAGGCCTGCCCAAGCTCCCGCGCATCCTCCATAGCCTGATCGATCTGGACATCGAACCAGCTATCGATACCCCCCTGCAGGAAGCTGAATGAGTAGTAGTAGACGACACCCACCGGGGTCAAAGCGATCAGGGTAAAAATCAACACCATGCGCAAGGTGAGACGTGAACCCGCGCTATGCCTGAGATACTGCCTTATCAAGCGGATCGAGTTGTAGGTGATCAGCACAAACAGGACAAACATGCCTGCCAGATTGAAGATCAGCAGAGGCACAAAATAGCGACTCAGCTCTGCAGAATTCTGCACCGCGCTGCTCATCAGGTGCAGACTCACCAGCAGCAGGATCAGCAGCAAGCCGACTGAGAGTCCGCCCAGGCGTAAGCGGCTCAGGGTTGAAGGGGCCATTGAGTCCATCCCGTTGTTAATTTCCAACCTCTGCCCAGATAGGCCAGAGGTTGTAGAGGCAGTGGCAAGGACTCGATATCCAAGTCACCTCTCAATCGCAGCTGATAGGCTTCACCCGGTATCAGCTGAACCAATCTCACCAAAGGCAGATTATTAATCTCCCCCAATGCATAGAGAGCCGCCTCCTGGGTGACGAAGTTCTGCTCGCTACCGGTTTGCATATCCACCACCCGGTAGAGTTCCGTTAAGGCGTGATAGCGAATTTGAAACCATAGTGTCTGGGCGAAAGGGCTGGGCTCCCAAAAACCCCGCCAGACCTTGTCCACCACCAGTTGCACCTTCAAGGTAAGCGGCACACCGTTACTGAGTGCCTGATGGGCCTCTTCACTCAACGAATAGTCGATTCGCGCGTTCAGCAAATAGCCATTGTCCTGCTTGTTGATCTGCACATCCTTAACAGAAAAACTTGCTGCTTTTGCATCAGCAAAACAGATCATCAGCAACATAACCCAGAGGGTGACCCTTTTCATGGCTGTTGTTTTACCAAACATGCGTAGAAAAACCCATCCATGTCACTCTCTCCAGGCGCGATCTGCCGCCCCACCGAACGAGCCTCGCCCCAGCTGACATCCATGGGGAGTTCACTGGCATCGGGCTGTTCGCTTAGAAAGCACTCCAATTGACGCTCATTCTCCTCGGCCAGTATTGAACAGGTGACATAGAGCATCTTGCCGCCAACTGCCAGAAGAGGCCAGATGGCCCTGAGAATTTCACCCTGCAGTTGCACTAGATTGGTAATATCCGAAGCTCGTCTCAATAATTTGATATCAGGATGACGACGCAACACGCCGGTGGCTGAGCAGGGAACATCCAGTAAAATACGATCATAGCGCCTGTCGGCCCAGGCCCCCCTGGGCTGGGACGCATCACCGACAGCTACCTCAGCCTGTAGATTAAGCCTTGCCAGGTTTTCTTCAACACGCTGAAGACGCTCAGGACTGAGATCCACTGCTGTAAGCTCTATTCCCGGCTCCCGTTCTATAAGATGACAGCTTTTTCCGCCGGGTGCGGCACAAGCATCCAAAACCTGCTGCCCCGCTTTAAGGTCAAGCAGCTCCGCCGCTAGCTGGGCTGCACCATCCTGGACAGATACCCAGCCTTTTCGGAAACCGGGTAACAGCTCGACATCCACAGGGGATTCAAGCGTCAATCCTGAAGGGATATGAGGAATTTCGACCGATTTCAGCCCTTCCGACTCCAGCAACTGCTGATAGGCTTCCCGTGGGTTAGCGGTAAGATTCACCCGCAAACTCATTGGTGGACGACTATTGAGCGCCATGGCCCGATCCTGCCAATTCTCCGGCCACTGTTTTGTAAGCCCGGAGAGCAACCACTCCGGCAGGGCATACTTCACCTCTGGTTCACCATCGACCTGATCCAACAAGGTCTCACGACGACGCTGAAAATTGCGTAAAACTCCATTGATCAACCCTACTGCCCAGGGCTTTCCAAGGTGTTTTGCAGCATCAGCCGTTTCATGCACCGCCGCGTGATCAGCCACTCTCAGGTAGAGTAATTGGTATAGTCCGATCAAGATCAGCGCAAACACATCACGGTCTTTATTCTTTAAAGGACGCTCAAGCAGGCACTTCACCAAAGCCTCCAGGCGCGGATAGTTACGCATCACGCCATAAACAATCTCTTGCACCAGTCCACCATCCCTTGGGTCGTCGATCCGCTGTAGATGATTCGGTATCAATTCAGAGAGTGACTGGCCAGCCAGCACACCCTGGATCACCTTGGCCGAGATTGACCTGGGACTCTTCTTTGTCGGCCGCTTGCGACCGCCCATCAACTCAACACCACACCATCCATTGTATGAGCATTGAGAAAGTCTCCTGCTGACATCGCTCGCTTACCGGGCATCTGCAGTTGGGTGATACGCAGCACCCCCTCGCCAGTGGCAACATCGAAATAGGTTTTACCTGTGTCGACCACCTGCCCAGGAGTTCCAGACGCTCCTTCCGCCAAACACTCGCTATTCCAGATTCTCATGACCTTATCGCCAAAAAGAGACTGGGCCACCGGCCAGGGATTGAAGGCACGAATCTGTCGGTCGATCTGTTCAGCCGTTTGGGTCCAATCGATTCTCGCCTCTTCTTTATCGAGCTTACTGGCATAATTGGCCAGGCTATCGTCTTGGGGCTCCCCTTTCAGACTTCCATCTTGTAATCCCGGCAAGACCGCCAACAATGCTTGCGCTCCCAGCTCTGCCAGCCTGTCATGCAGGCTGCCCCCTGTCTCTCCCTTCTGAATTGGGGTCTTTACGATGCTCAACATCGGCCCGGTATCCAGGCCCGCCTCCATCTGCATGATGGTTACACCGCTCTCCTTATCTCCCGCCAGGATAGAGCGCTGTATGGGCGCTGCCCCACGCCACCTGGGCAGTAAAGAGGCGTGGATATTGATGCAACCCAACTTGGGAGCATCCAGTACGGCTTGCGGCAGCAGTAATCCATAGGCAACGACTACCATCAAGTCCGCCTTATGATCAGCTAACACTTGTTGAGCCTCAGCATCTTTCAGTGTTTTCGGCTGATAGACAGCCAAGCCATGATCAACCGCAAGCTGCTTGACCGGACTGAACTGCACCTTTCTGCCACGACCAGCCGGACGATCCGGCTGAGTATAAACAGCCACAATTCTATGCTCTGAAGTCAATAAAGCCTCCATTGCCTTGGCTGCGAAATCGGGGGTGCCGGCAAAGATAATATTCAACGGTTCTGCCATGGGGGTAGTATCCAAAATAGTCCTTAGCGGTTGTTTTTTAACAAGTTTGGGATGCGGGTCTCAGACAGATCCCGCATCAACTATGAAGATTGGTTTAGAGTCGGCGTCAGATAGCCTCGCGAGCACCAGATGAGCCTGTGCCCTGCTGCCGGCCCTCTTTTTCCAGTTTCTTGCGTATACGCTGACGTTTTAAGCTGGATAGATAGTCGACAAACAATTTACCATCCAGGTGATCCAGTTCATGCTGTACGCAGACTGCCAGCAAGCCTTCGGCCTCCTCTTCAAATGGCACGCCATCCCGGTCCAGAGCCGAGAAACGGATACGATCAGCCCGACTTACCGATTCATATACCCCGGGAACAGAGAGACAGCCCTCCTCCATCTGCTCAACCCCATCCTTTTCAAGAATCTCTGGATTGATCAGGCAAAGCGGTTGATTCTTCTCTTCAGAGAGGTCAATCACGACCACTCGTTTCGCAACATTCACCTGAGTTGCAGCCAAGCCAATACCCGGCGCTTGATACATTGTCTCAAGCATATCGTCAATCAGCCGACGTATAGAGTCGTCAACCTTTGCCACAGGCTTGGCTTTGTTGCGTAACCTGGGATCGGGAAAATGAAGTATGTCAAGAATCGCCATTGCTTTATCCAAAATCTATAGTACAAATGCAAGAAATTGCGCTAACATAATGATCATACTGGAAACTGGTGTACTGTCCCATACTGTTTCAACACCTGAACCGAGGACAATAAGGGTCACAGCAGGGGATGGCCCCAGCCCGCTCCTTCACCATACCAAAGCGTTTCCGTATCGTACCCAAGGGAATAGTCATGTCACATTTTAACAACAAAATCATCGGAGTCATAAGCGGCTTGCTGCTCTCCTTTGCATCAATTGCCGCTGATCACGTGGCACTCAATCCATCGCATCCGGAACGATATACCGTTGTGAAGGGCGACACACTTTGGGATATCTCTTCGATGTTCCTGCGTGACCCCTGGCTCTGGCCTGAAGTCTGGTACGTCAATCCCCAGGTTGAGAATCCTCATTTGATCTACCCGGGTGATGAGTTGGTACTCACTTACCTGGATGGCAGACCTATTCTGAGGCTTGACCGAAAAGGCAAGCTCTCTCCAAAGATTCGAGCCACTCCGCTTGATCAAGCCATACCGACCATTCCGATTGATGCGATCGCGCCTTTTCTGACCCGCCCCTATGTGGTCGAAGAAAATGAGCTGGAGAAGGCCCCTTACATCGTACACTTCCTCGATGACCACATCGTGGGCGGTGCAGGTATCAGCTATTACGCCCGCACCATCATGGAAGAGCAACCCAAACAATACGCCATTGTTAGACCTGAAAAGCCCTACAAAGATCCTGACACCGGCGAGATCCTCGGCTATGAAGCTATCTATATCGGCACCTCCGAACTGAAGCGCACCGGTGACCCGACAAAGCTGCTGATCACCTCATCGGAAATGGAGGCAATCATTGGAGACCGTCTGATCAGATCCAGAAATGAGGAACCACTGATCGATTTCCAGCCACGGGTACCCGACTATCCTGTAGAGGGACGTATTATCTCAGTACTTAACGGCGTTTCCCAGATCGGGCAGTACAATGTTGTGGTTCTGAACAAAGGCAGCAATGTCGGCCTCGAACCTGGACATGTCCTGCAGATCCTGCAGGGTGGTGATGAGATTCGTGACATCGTCAAAGGACGCGGCGAGAAAGTAACCCTCCCCTTGGAGAAAGCCGGTTACCTGATGATCTTCCGAACTTTCGAAAAAGTAAGTTTCGCCCTGGTCATGAATGCAACAAAGCCGCTTCATGTGCTTGACTGGGTTCGCCCACCAGTAGATTGATGACACTATCTGCAGTCGGCACGCTGATCACGTGCCGCTGTACAACTGACATGGATACCTAAGGCATCATGGATGATTTGCCGCAGACAACCAGCATAGACCTGGAACCCTGGCTACAGGTCAGCCACACCCCAGGTATTGGAAGCCGCTATTTTTTAAGGCTCATCACTCACTTTCAAAACCCAGAAGCGATTCTTGGTGCGAGCCGAAAAGCACTTGAGTCCCTCTCTATTCCTCAACCGGCAATTGACCATCTGCTGACTCCCGACAAATCCAGGATTGAAACCTCGATGAACTGGTTAGCACAACCAGGAAATCAAGCGTTGACCCTGGCTGATCCAAATTACCCACCGCTACTGAAGCAGATCGATGATCCACCCCCTATTCTCTACCTGATTGGTGATCCCACCCTATTGCTTCAGCCCCAACTGGCTATAGTGGGCAGTCGTAACCCAACGGCCGCAGGACGCTCCAATGCAAAGGAGTTTGCCCGTTGCCTCGCCGGGGCAGGACTGACGGTCAACAGCGGTCTGGCTCTTGGTATAGATGGTGAAGCCCATAAGGGCGCTATGGAATCGGGCCGCACCCTGGCAGTCATGGGTACTGGGCCAGACAGAATCTATCCCGCAAGCCATCGTCGATTGGCCCACGAAATTGCATCGACAAATTTACTGATAAGCGAATTTCCTCCTGGAACACCAGCTAGAGCTGAGAATTTCCCCCGACGCAACCGCATCATCAGCGGATTATCGCTGGGAGTATTGGTAGTAGAGGCTACACTTCAGAGTGGTTCTTTAATCACTGCAAGGCTTGCGGCCGAGCAAGGACGTGAAGTTTTTGCCATTCCCGGCTCAATTCATAATCCCCAATCAAAGGGCAGCCACGCGCTGATACGTCAAGGCGCGAAGCTGGTGGAATCCGCGCAAGACATCGGAGAAGAACTGGGACCATTGACTGGCCTGCTTGAGCTTAACACCGCAGACAACAATTCTCCCCCCGCTCCACCTCGTCATGAATCTGACCCGGAATATGCTCGTTTATTAGAAGCACTGGAGTTCGATCCTGTCTCAGTTGATGAATTAATCACCCGAACCGGTTTGACCGCGGAGGCAGTTTCGTCCATGCTGCTATTGCTCGAGCTCGAAGGTCATGTATCATCGGCTCCTGGCGGCTACTACTGTCGCGTAATAACTGCATCCCGCCCAAGCGGGAGAGAGAGCACATGAACGAAAACGTGGTTGATATTTTGATCTACCTCTATGAAAACTACATGGACGGTGAGCACGCTCCGCCGACGGATCAACACGAACTGCGAGATGAATTGATCCAGGCTGGCTTCCCCTCAACTGAGATTAGCAAAGCGTTTGACTGGCTGGATGAGCTGGCTGAAAACGCTCAAAATCAACATAGTGAAACGAGGCAATCCCACTCTCTTCGTATATTCACGGATGAGGAATCGACCCGCTTGGATGTCGACTCCCGTGGTCTGCTGATGTTTCTGGAACAGAATGACATCCTAACCCTAGCCGCACGGGAACTGGTCATCGACCGGGCCCTTGCACTGGATACTGCAGTCATTTCCGAAGAGGAATTGAAATGGATTATTCTTTTGGTTCTGATGAATCAACCCGGCCAGGAGGCTGCATTCGCTCGCATGGAAGACATGGTCTATAACGAAGCGCCAGTCTTTCTGCATTAAAGAAGCGGAAAAACATCTGTACGGTGTGGAGTCTTAAATACTATAAAAACCGGTATATTTTCCGCCGGATATTCTGACTCATTCCCAATATTATTAAGTGGATAACAACCCGTCTGTGATGGAAATCCACAAGATTTCGACTTGTATATTCTTAGCGGGATACACTAAAAAACTTGATTTCTTCAACGGGGGAAGGTTCACTGTGCCGCATTTTTTAGCTGAAACAGACGCAAAGGCCATATGAATCTGGTTATTGTTGAATCGCCAGCCAAGGCGAAAACCATTAAAAAATACCTCGGGGGTAACTTCGAGGTACTGGCTTCTTATGGCCATGTTCGAGACTTGATCCCCAAGGAGGGTGCGGTCGATCCGGACAATGAATTCGCCATGAAATATCAGATCATAGAGCGGAATGATCGTCATGTTCAGGCGATCACCAAGGCCCTCAAAAAATCTGAAGCACTCTACCTGGCAACTGATCCGGACCGGGAAGGCGAAGCTATCTCCTGGCATCTTTCAGAGCTATTGAGAGAACGTGGCAAACTGAAAAATAAGCCTGTATTCCGTGTGGTATTCAACGAAATCACAAAAAAAGCTGTCAATGATGCGATAGCCAATCCGCGAGAACTCTCTCACCATTTGGTCGATGCTCAGCAAGCGCGAAGGGCACTGGACTATCTGGTTGGCTTCAACCTCTCTCCACTTTTGTGGAAAAAAGTTCGACGCGGATTATCCGCCGGTCGGGTACAGAGCCCCGCGCTGCGAATGATTGTTGAACGGGAACAGGAAATTGAAGCCTTTAAGGCAGAAGAGTTCTGGAGCGTAGAGGCAGACTCAAAAAAAGAGAAACAGACCTTTACAGCCCGCCTGACCCACTATCAAGGCGACAAACTTGAAAAGTTCAGCATCACCGATGAAGCGACTGCAAAAGCTGTAGAACAAAAACTTCTGAGTGATGGCAGCGATGGCCTACTGGTCGTCAAAGTCGATAAGAAGCAGCGCAAACGCAACCCTGCACCGCCATTCACGACATCAACCCTGCAGCAGGAAGCAGCACGCAAACTTGGTTTTACCACTCAGCGCACCATGCGTACCGCACAACAACTCTACGAAGGTGTGGATGTTGGGCAGGGCACAGTCGGTCTGATCACCTATATGAGAACCGACTCAGTCCATCTGGCTGACGAGGCAACCAGTGAAATACGGGATCTTATTAGTGAACGTTATGGCTCTGATCAGGTTCCTCCCAAGGTTAGGGAGTTCAAGACCAAGGCGAAAAATGCACAGGAAGCCCACGAGGCCATACGCCCAACCTCTGTACAACGCATCCCTGAAGAGATAAAGAGCCATCTAAGCAAAGACCAGGCTAAGCTGTATGAGTTGATCTGGAAGCGTTCTGTGGCCTGCCAGATGATACATGCCACCATTCATACTGTTGCGGCGGATATGCAGTGTGGTGAGGGTAATATGTTTCGAGCCAATGGCTCGGTCATCGCAAAGCCCGGATTTATCGCGGTCTATCAGGAAGGCCTGGACGATGGCGCAAAAAGTGACAGTGATGAAAAACTGCTGCCTCCGCTTGCCGAAGGGGAGACTCTGCCTCTTCTGGCAGTAAGACCTGAGCAGCATTTCACAGAACCACCACCACGTTATAGTGAAGCCAGTCTGGTAAAGGCTCTGGAAGAGTATGGCATCGGCCGTCCTTCAACCTATGCCTCTATCATTTCGACGTTACAGGATCGTGAGTACGTCATACTCGAAAAGAAACGTTTCCAGCCCACAGATGTTGGCCGGGTAGTGAACAAGTTTCTCACTGAGTATTTTACCCGATATGTGGATTACAGCTTCACAGCTAATCTTGAAGATGAACTGGATGCTGTCTCCCGTGGTGAGGAGGAGTGGGTTCCACTGCTCTCAAAGTTCTGGGGCCCTTTCAAAGAGCGCATAGACCACACCCAGGAAAATGTAAAACGCAGCGATGTCACCCACGAAGCACTGGATGAAGCCTGTCCTAAATGTGGTAAACAGCTCTCGATTCGACTAGGTCGACACGGTCGCTTTATCGGTTGCAACGACTATCCGACCTGTGACTACACCCGCGATCTCAATGCTGACAGCAGCGAAAAAACTGAACCTGAAATTGTCGAAGATCGCAAATGCCCTGAATGCCAATCAGATCTGGTGATCAAGCGGGGCCGCTATGGTAAGTTCATCGGCTGTTCCAGCTATCCCAAATGCCGTTACATCGAGCCACTGGAAAAGCCTGAAGATACCGAAGTAACCTGTCCCAAATGCAACAAAGGCAATCTGCTGAAGCGAAAATCCAGACGTGGCAAGATTTTCTACTCCTGCTCCACCTATCCTGATTGTGACTATGCGATATGGAACGAACCGGTTTCTGAGCCTTGCCCGAGTTGCGGCTGGCCCATACTGACCATCAAAACCACCAAGCGCAAAGGTAGTGAAAAGGTCTGTCCTCAGAAAGAGTGCTCATTCAGCGAGCCTTACGAAGAGTAATTATACTTATTGCGTATGCTGTCTGTGCTTATACGCAATAAGCTCTACCGCCTCCTGCATGTGCTCAAAGGTATGACTTCCCCCCTCGTAGCAGATTACTTCTGCTGACTCACCATATAGATCCCGTGCAATTCGATAATCAATAAGCTCATCTCCCTTATCGAGTAATAGGGTCACGGGGGTGATAAGCTCACCTGGATCAGTGGCAAACTCTCTGGTTGCCGCTATCATCCTCGAGGAGAGAAAATACCCCTCATCCAACGCTTCATTGAATTGCCAGCCGACCACCTGTTTTAGTAAACGCCAGGGCTGCAGTGCAGGATTGATCATTATCAGATGGTGAAAACCCAGACGACCTGCCAACCAGGCTCCATAGAATCCTCCCATGGAACTCCCTACCAGAATTCGTGGCTCACTATTTTTTGATTCCCCCACAAACAGACCCGACATTTCCTGCATCAATCTTGTGACCGCCAGATCGGCTGAGTGGGCAGGGTAGGTTGGGCTGACAACCTCAATATTTGGTAGTGCCTGCCTAATAAAGGCCGCTTTTCCAGAACTCCCCGCACTGTTCAAACCGTGAAGATAGACAATCATTCATATGCTCCAAGCAGGTTGCATGTCTGCCCTAATTTTATTCAAAGTAATTCACAAACTGTTACCTGATCTATCTTACGGAGAAGCATTTTGTAAATCAGTATGCCCCTTTTCCCTTGATGGCGGGTGTCGAAATAGTCGTAGGGTGGGGCCGTGCCCCACCAACAGGGGTTAGATATTCACTGCTAGAGTAGATGTATACAGTAGATCTTGATTGAAAATTTCGG
>JBEVXD010000023.1:0-31644 GCA_040506275.1 Candidatus Thiodiazotropha sp. DIVDIV | reverse complement strand
CACCACACCCACTAAACACACCCCCACAACCCCATCACTTAACCTAATAAAACATACAGTGCTATGATGAAATGAAAGCCAATCACGTCCGTCCCATCCACAGGTTGAATAATGAAGACAGGTTATCTGGTACTGGAAACCCACCCCAATCATAAAGGCATGATCAGAGCCAGAATCAGGGACGAGCTTCCCAACACCCAGGATTCCGATGAGGGATCAACGATTCGATACATAGCACGATTTGATGACATCGAAGCCGCCCTGATGCACTTGCATAGTGAACTGAATCATCAACTGATCGACCTTGACAGCCGCCTCTACAAAGCTGATATAAAAGATGCCATCTCAGCAATAGAATCAGATCAACTGCGCCATCAGCAAGTATGGATAGATCCTTCAATTAACGAACAGGACAGAGCAGAAATCGAAGCACACACCGCACAGCTAAAAAAAAGACATAATATTCAGAATCGCATCTGGATGATTGTTGGCGGATTTTTTGTCTTACTATTTTTTGTCATGAATACGCTTAACGGTTAACAGATTGAACACCAACCAGTTTAGCTTACTAAAACCAGCCATCTAAGAAACGTCCGAATCAGCCGAGGCAGTGCAGGCTACGATCAAAACAGGTCGAGTTAAGGGCACCTCGATTGCTGATTTATGTCGGTTTTTCAGTAGTTGATTTTGTGCCTTACCACACCCAGCAAACCAATCTGACCACTACCAAGCAGCCATCGACTACAAAGCCTGATCACTCATAAATAATAACCCTTACCCTATCGCTTATCTTCTCATTGTTCACTTGCCTTCTGTCTATAAATCAGATGACATTTAGCTGGATGGAGAGACCTGCAAGTATGCTGTAATCACACAACGGCATAACGCCAAACCCACATAGTTGCATCTGTGATTGACATATTTTTATACGACGTCTATATTTAGTCATCGTATATTTAATAGGGATATTGTCATGAAATCAGAGAAGATCCACGCTATCGCTATTCACCTCACCAGCTCCTCACCGGACGTTCATAACCATTCCACCCAACAATTACCCATCAACAGGGTCGTGCAACAAAACACCAGACTGAAGCACTGGACCGTGACGGAGGTTGCATGATGAGTGGCTCAAACCGCCGCGAACGCAAACGTCAACAGACAGCAGATCACCTGGCGGATACCGCCTGGTCGCTGTTCCAGGCCCAAGGGTTCGATGCGGTCACCATGGAGGCAATCGCCGAGAATGCGGATGTGGCCAAGGGGACGCTCTATAAATACTTCCCGGTGAAAGAGGCCCTGCTGCGTCACCAATTTCACCGCGAACTGGCCGAGACCATACCAGGGATACTCAAACAGCTCTCAGACTTACCAACAACTGCTGAGCGTCTGCAGGGGTTTCTCGATCTGAGTTCAGACTGGTCAATAGCGCATCGTCAACACATAGGCCCCTACCTCAGTCTGCGAATGAATGAGGCTGGCATCCCCTACAACCTCAAGGCCCAGAAACGTAGTGGCGTTGAGCAGGTCTTTTCCGGCTTTATCAAGGAAGGTCAGGAGAGTGGTGAGTTTCGCAGTGATCTCGAAGCCACCACTGCCGCCCAATATCTGGAGTTTCTCTACCTGGCTTCGTTGATGCGTTGGCTCAACAGCACAGAGATCGATCTTCATGAAGAGTTTCGTACCATGCTCGATCTGTTTCTTTACGGATTAAAATCATGATCCTTAACAGCTGGGAAGCAATTATGCAGGCAGGATCAGAGCAGGTTGGTGGTAAGGCATGGAATTTGGCACGCCTGAATCTCTACGGATTTACGATACCCCCTGGGCAGGTGATCAGCATAGATTGCTATCGACAATGGCTCGAAAAATCCAAACTAGAGAGTCAGCTACTGGAGGTAGCAAAATCCCCCCAAGAAGTAAGAGCAAAAGCCCTGATTGAGGTAATAGGTAATCTAACCCATCTCCCAACAGGGGTTGATGTTAAAACCCTAACTGATGGCGCAATGGCCGTACGCTCATCAGCCCCGCAAGAAGATTCCACCAGCGCCTCCTTCGCTGGTATCCACACCTCCTGTCTTAATGTACAGGGTGAATCGGCAATGGAGGAGGCGATTCGCACTGTCTGGCTCTCACTCTGGACAGAGAGAGCGATAGCTTATCGGCAGCGTATCGGTCTGGCCCATGAGGATGCGGCGATGGCAGTACTGATCATGCCACTGATACCGGCCAAGGTCAGCGGCATTGGCTTCACCAAAGATCCACGCAGTGGAAGGGATGACCGGATAGTAATCCATGCTACCCAAGGTCTTGGTGAGAGCCTGGTGAGCGGCCGCACAACAGGGGATGAGATCATCTTCGCCGAGGATCTTCTGGATGACAGCCTGACGCTGCTGCAGTTAACCCCTGGTGAAAAATCACTGCGAGTAGATGCAAAGCCAGATGGTGGCACCGAAGAACGGCAACTACCCAGTGACAACACACCAGCACTAGGTGAAGCTGAAGCTCTGCAACTGGGTGAACAGCTGCGCCTGGCAGCCTTTGCCCTTGACTACACCAAGCCTGACTTCGATCTCGAGTGGGCCTGGGATGGCAAGCAATTCTGGTTGCTTCAAGCCCGGCCTATCACGGCAGTAAACGTTTGCACCTATCCTGAACTGTCATCCCAACCTGTTATCTGGTCACGAGGCAACACAAAAGATGTCGTACCCTACCCCCTCTCACCTTTCGACTGGGGCGCATCCCGTCGCCTGGTCAACGCAATACTCAAGGAGGGATTTAAGCTCGCTGGTTTGAAACTTCAACCAGGGGTACAACGAGCCGGGCTATTTCATGGACGACTCTACATCAACATTTCTCTATTACAGTGGGAGGGGTATGCCTCAGTAGGTGTCATGCCTGAAGCGATGAATCGTCTAATCGGCGGTCATCAGCCAACGATAAAACTACCCCTAGCGAATCGCCAGCGATTGGCGCAAGGCATTAACCTCATGCGTTATCTCATCAAGTCCCCCGCCAGACTCAAAGCGGGACGAGAGGCAGTCAATCAGGTCATGGAGAAAGTAGCACAATGGAAAAGCGAACCACTTCCTGAGAGTGATACGGAAATAGCCTCGACACTACGCAAATACTCCCGCTATGGTCGAGCAGCACATGACCTCCACTTCCTGCAGGGATCTGCCAGCGGTGCACTCAGCTTTCTGGTGGATGCAATAGATGACAAGTTACCTGGTGAAGGGCATGCCCTCGCAGCAGCTCTGATGGCAGGTGGTTCACGCAGTGTCACCGCACAGATGGGTTATGACCTGGTGACACTCGCAAAAGAGACTGTGGCTGATCCATTTACCAAAATGTGGTTGCAACAACGTAAGCAAGGTAAAGAGAGCGACTGGCGTGAATTGCCTGAAACCAATCCTCTACGAGGGGGCTTTACAACCTTTCTAAATCGTTATGGACATCGTGGTAACTACGAAACCTACACACGTAATCCCCGCTGGCATGAGCAGCCAGACTATCTCCTGGACAACCTCCTGGATCTGGCAGAAACCGACCTGGAGACCCAGGCGCTTAGCCAGCAAGCGGCAAGATACAAAGCATTGCACCAAGTGAAACATGCCCTGCCCTGGTGGAAACGCCTGATGCTCAACAGCATGGTCAGTGCAGCTAAACGCGGCAGCAACGAACGAGAAGCGGCTCGCAGTGCAATGATCGCCATGTTGGACCCACTGCGTCAGTTATTACTGCACTTAGGTGAACGTTGGGTTGAAGCAGGCTGGATTGCGAAGAGGGATGAAATACTCTACCTGCTACAACACGAGATTATTGCAGTACTGAAAAATATCCTACCCGGAGAAGCATTGAAGCCAAGGATAGATGACCGCATCAGACTGTTTGAAACCTGGCAGACAGAAGAGCCAGCAGATGTAATCATACAGCAGCCCGATGGTAGTAACATAAAGCAGTTCGAGAATGGTGATGAAGAACCGACAGCTGGTGATTGTTTTAAGGGTATCCCTGTAGGTGCCGGTCGCACCACAGGAATTGCGCGAATCCTGCATAGCCCAGAGCAAGGCGAGCGGTTGGGACAAAACGAAATCCTGGTCGCCCCTTCAACAGACCCCTCATGGACACCCCTTTTCCTAAGAGCCAGCGGACTGGTGATGGAGACTGGTGGTTATGTCTCCCATGGCGCTATAGTGGCTCGTGAGTTTGGCATCCCATCGGTGGTCAATTTACCGGGTATTCTACAACAGCTCAATGATGGTGAGCGTATTGAGGTGGATGGTGGTAAGGGCACGGTGACCAGGATAAAACCAAGTTGATCAGCAACTGATAAATCCTGTTACATCCCCCCCAAAAATTGCAGAAGAAATTTGCAGATTTAAGATACTGGACATTAATAACCAACCGGTTTAGTTTAGTAGTTCAATAAGATTGGGAATTTATAGAAAGTCCGTTTCAGCCAGTTCTGAACAGGTCGAGTCAAAGCGTGGATCGCACCTAATCACCTGGTTATTGCTAAGATCCGCGAGGTAGTAGCGGCATATTTTATCAGTAAGATGTCGATTCTCGACATGTTCTGAGATTCCTTATGTATAAGGTACATGGAGGTTGCGTATCATTGAGACCCCCCTCATTCAGCTTGCAGCAAACATCGGATGGCAATATCCGTGAAAGATGCTTTTACATCCAAGAATTATATGGTGTTCAGTATATTTATCGAAAATGAATTATTAAACACAAATTTCGGTATAACCCGATATATGCGACGTCCACATAATCACCTGTTATGACTAAAAACCAGTGGGGAGTACACATTGATACCCAGAAAGCAGCAATGGAAAAACTGGTCATTACCATCAAAGCTTACTGCTATTGGGACGTTGGTTGGCGTACTGGGGTTTACAGCGTATCTGATAGAAAAAGGGTACGGCATTTCACAGATGCTTAACCAGTCACCGCCTGTAATAGAAGATGTAAGTATCGTCGTGGAGCTTACCAACGAACGAAAGGATGACGTTATTTTATATAATAGAGGCGACGTGTTTTATTGGCATCCAGGGGCCGGAGCGTATCACGAAGTATATACATTTGAAGTTACCTATTCAGAAGCAGAACAAAAAAATAATGGCTTGGTTATACCTGCTAATTCCAGTTTAAAAGCCACAGTCAAGCTATTGCCTATGTCTGTTGCTAGGCAGTACATAGAACAGGGGCATATGGATATTAGCCTCTATTTTAAAGGGGAAGGTTTTACCAAATTTAGTCCTAACGTGGCTTTTACAAAGGAAAATATTAATGGTTTCTATATACCAGTCAAAATCGATCCAAAGTCATAAAAATGAATAACGAGACACGGGGTCTCGTTAATAAAGCTGTTAGGGTTCAATATGGCAACAGAGAGCTGCACTACGATCATAATTGACAGCGCGATTGCCGTCGCTACCGTCACGGTTGCCATATTGGCAATTTGGGGTGAGCGCGTACGGGCATGGTTAGCGCCACCGAAGCTAGAAATTGAGCCTCACAACAATCTGCGTGGCGATCCAAATGTTCTTACAACGCCGTCTGGCCAGCGCGTCGGTAGCGCTATGTACTTCCACCTTAAAGTGGTTAACAAAAGGCCTTGGTTGCCCGTCAAGAACTGTAGAGTCCTCCTTGTCGGATTGAGCCGCAGAGGTCCAGACAACATGTTCCATCCTTATCCGATGGTTGTTCCATCTCAACTAGTCTGGGCGCCGGCAAGCTTTGCTCCGATCATGGCGACTGTGACAAGGCAGCAGATTGTTGACCTCGGGAATGTCCAGGAAGGAGATGATGCATTTCGCCCGGCTCTTTACTCAACGCCAAACAACTTTTCTGGATATGTAAGGGCTGGTGAAGCGGTCCGTTATGAGTTAGCCATAGAGGCGGATAATTACAGTTCACAGAAACACAAAGTCTTTGAAGTCGCATGGGATGGCAAATGGGAGGCGGAGCCGGAAAAAATGGAAAAGCATTTACGTATCCGCGAAGTTCATGAACCCTAACCATGCGCCCCATCCGACAGCCCACTTCGCAGGCTGCGGCTGGGCTTAATCGTTAGGCATTCAAATGGACAGTGAGGCAGAAATATTAGCTTTAATTGAACAAGCGTTTAATACTTACTCTCTAAACGATGGCATTTCTTTACGTGAAGCAAAAGGAATAGATAGCCATGAGAGTAAGAAAAATCTAAACAAGGCACGTGAATTTGACGAGAAAAACGATTGGCGAAATATTCCATATAAAGACATCGAAAATATTCCTAGCATATTCTCACTTAGCAATCATAATGCTGGTAGTTGGTTTAACGATCATTTTCAATTAATTGAAGAAAAACACAAAAATGCAATCGTTTTATTTCTACAATGGTACGAATCATATGATGAAGGCTATTACAAAAAAGAAATACAGCAAGCATTGGAGTATTGGGCTAATGCCTAACAAACACATCAAGATCGTTCGCTATCGCTCACTGGGACGCGAAACCTACCCCCGTAAAGTAGACGCCTACCTTTATAAACAGGTAGGTGTAGAAATGGCAAAGATATGGTTACTGGGTTATTAATAGGACGCCTGTTAAGAGAAATGGAAATAACCTGCCCAATTGCATTTTATTCTCAGGCTTCATTTGGAAACATAATCAGTCAAATAGAAGACTACAACAAGATTCTCCCAAACACTGCATACGTTGCTAAATATGACCTGCATCCAGCAGTGTTCGCAGATACTGTCGTTGAATTCTTAGAAACAGGAAAAGTGGAAGGTACAGTTAAAAAGTTTCTCTCTGTTATAAGTGACAGCTTGATATTGCAGCCTACTTTCTTTGGGTTCGGCATAGATTTAAAGAAAATGGCTAAAAATGCATAACAACACCATAAACATGGACCAAAAAAAGCGTCGCTCCATCGTTGTTCTGATTTTTGCGTCCGGTTATGACAGGCGTTAGCGAAAGAAAACGATGATACGGACTTGGTTTATAGTAAGCATGTTGCTAGGAATTGCTGTTGGATTAGCAGACTATTTTACTGGCACGTCTCACTCACTATTAAATCGTGTGGTAGTCGGCTTATTCATTGTTTTTCTAGTAAATACTTTGTTATGGCTGCCCATGCTCATATTTCTTCGTTATAAACAAGCTTTGTATATGAAAACATCTGTCACGTCGTCCATCGTGGCAGGTGTTGTAGGAGTTTTAAGTGTTGTGTGGGGAATATTCGAAATAGGACGACAAATAGAACAAGAAAAATATGAAGAAATAGCAAAAAACCCTGCGGTAGTGGTATCTAGTCTTGAAGTGACTTCTAGTGGTTGGGTTGAGGGAGCGTTACTAGTGGCTATATTTTGGGGAATCTCAGGTATTTTATTTGAATCACTACGAAATAAAAATCGCTAACCAATGGGTCAAGAACGTTCGCTGTCGCTCATTTCGACACTTCGCTTTGCTGCGCGCTCCTTACCCAAACCGATATCGTCAATAGAGAGATAGCAAGATGCTCTATTTCTCATATGGTTCCAACATGTCTATAAAGAGGCTAGTCGATAGAGTGCCATCGGCTAAACTCGAAACCGTGGCCACATTGCAAAGGCATGAATTACGCTTTCATAAAATAAGTAAAGATGGCTCAGGAAAGTGTGACGCATACGAAACCAAAAATCCTCAGCACTCTGTTATTGGCGTAGTCTACGATATATCGGAATCCGAAAAGCAAATCCTAGATAGAAAAGAAGGGCTTGGTGACGGTTACGAACAGAAGGAAGTAACGTTAACTACAGTATCCGGTGAAAATATTAGAGCTATAACATATTACGCTACCAATATAGGCTTAGAACTTAAGCCATACCATTGGTATAAAAATCATGTATTAACAGGTGCTGAGGAGAATGGACTGCCTGCGAAATACATCGAAAAGATCATGAACATAAAGTCTGTCACTGACCCAAAACCGGAGCGTCATGAAAGTGAAATGGCAATTTACACTAACAAATAGCTCCATAGGATAAAATACTGGCTACGCTCGCATTTTTCCGGTGAGCTAGGCGATGGCACAATCAAAAGGAGACATAGGAAATGCATATTGTATTGGGTGCACTTGGGGCAATTGTTACCATTCTGATATTGGTTAACAGATTGTCTGATAATGGAATTGATATAGGCTGGTTAAACCCTTTTGCATGGAAAAGAAGGCGTGAATGGGCTAAGAAGTATCACGCAAGTCCTATTTACTCTATACAAAGCCCAATGGATGTAACCGGCTTATTAATGGTGGCCATTGCAAAAAGCGAGGGGGATATGAGTTCAGATCAAAAAAATGAAATAAAGGTTAAATTCAAGGAAGCATTTCACTTAGATGAAGATAAAGCCACATCATTAATAACATCATCTGTCTTTTTACTAAAAGAAGAGATGTCTTCTGTAAAATATATGGGCAAACTACTGGCGCCAAGTATTGATAAATTTACTGAAGAACAAGCAAAATCTGCATATGAACTTATCACCCACATATCAACCTTCGATGGTCCACCCAACCAATTCCAGGAAGATGTTATTTCTTTATTCAAGGAAACAATGCAAGCTCACTTCAAATCATCAAAAGGTTGGGCATAAAAAATGCAACCTAAGAAAGATAACAGGGACGCACATTATTTGCATTCATCTAAAGCATCATCGCCTCAATAACATACAGGGTAATTATTCACCGTTGCTATTACTAATAAATGTTGGCTGTCACGATATTTCTATCAAAACCTTTGATCAATGCAATACCAAACTGGCTATATATAATAACTCCAGAAGCAAATGCTAATTGTTATAGATCAAAGAAGCCTTTCATTTAGCGATCAAAATGGAGTTCTTATCTACTATTATTAACCCGGTGACTAAGTATGTCGTCTTCAGCCGAAGTGTGCCTGCCTGCGGCAAGGCATCAAAACGCCGCTGTAGCACTCCTACAGCAAGTTTTGATAACGCAGTCTGCAGGCAGGCACACTTCGGCCTGTCTTTTAAAATAATCATATTGTTAGGGGTTTCAAGCCTGCCCTTGCTCGGTGTTGCGGCTCTTGACAAGGGAACAACCATTGCCTGCGAGCCTCACCTTGATCAAGGGCAGGCTTGAAACCCTGAAGACGACATACTTAGTCGCCGGGTTAATAGCATACCTATGCATGACATAGGTCTTCACTATCGCGACCCTGCAGTAGATACGCGATATCTAACTTCACAACAGGGAGCGAATATATGAGTAGATCGATACGCACTAATATTAGCCGGTTTTTTATCTTTGCTGTGTCTATCATGTGGTTTATGCAGGCCATGGCCTGGACTGAAAACATCACCGAAACAGCATACGTCAATAGCATCTGTAAATTGGAGCCAGAAGCACAATGTTCCTGGGCTATCCTAATAGACGTAACGGCACCGGGTGTGGATATGCGCGAATCCTCACTAGCATCCGCACGACTCGATAGATCAAATTTTGAACGGGCAAACTTTTCTCGCTCGATCTTTCAATTGGCCAATCTTAAAGATACCAATCTGATGCTAAGCAATCTGGAGTATGCCCATCTTCACGGAGTTAATTTACAGAATGCTAACCTGATGCTGGCCAACCTGACTGGCGCCAGTCTTTTTGATGCTGATCTCAGCGGCGCCAACCTGCGTGGTGCCAATCTACTGGGAGCCATTTTGATCAAAGCTAAATTCGACAATGCAACCTGGACCGATGGACGGGTCTGCGCTGAAGGCTCCATTGGGGAGTGTAGATAGAGTTGAACATAGTTTAACCTGACGTCCACTTCATTAGGGTTAAACACTGTAGATAAAAGTTGTTCGCAAACTTGCTCATTAGGTGGATCTCTATTTGCAGGGTTATTGTTTTGCTTACGCTCTCTTCCTTCAGGAGAGGCTTGGATGAAGAGATTTAAAAAGCAAGCACTTTGATTATTCTACCCCCTCCTCTCCTTCTCCCTGAAGGAGAAGAGATACACAAAATTGAGAGCGATAACTCAAGAGCTTATCGCTAAAGTAATAGTACTTCTGAACAATCAATTCGATTATATTGAGAATATTTAGTCGGATAGCAGTCGTATAGACTCTAATATGTTTTCATGTCTGGGTATGATCTGAGATAGAGACGATCTGCTAAACAATACCCTTGTGCTATAACAGTGCCACAACATAACATGGAGATATTCGTGACGCCCATATAATCACCTGTTATGTTTAGAAGCAACAATGTGGATGATCACTCCATAAGGATGCAGGCATTAAATAATGTGGTATTTTGCAAAAATACTTGATGAAAAAATCAGAAAAAGAAATAACCAACAATTTTGTGAAAGATGCGGACTATTATACGATATATATGAAGATGAATGCCCTAGATGCACAGGAATATCTGATCAAAAGCTTGAAATAGTTTTAAAGCAAAGAAAGGGTTATCGTGTAGGGCTGGGTAAACTTATGTATCTTGCGATTGCTGTACTTATGATCGTTATTTTTTATATTAAATATCATATACTAAATCATGTAACAAAATAATTACATTTAGTTACCCACTCTCCTTCGTTGGGACGTTGTCGCTAGCGCTCCAGTGCCCCTTATGTGGGTTTTCACGTATATACATCTTCATCATTGCAAAACCAGAACTAACCTCTACCTCCATCGAAAACTACTATACTCCCATCTACACCGTTAATTGGTGTGGCGTTACAAGAGTGTGGATGATAATTCTTGAGCGTATGATTCAATCCAATTGGAGGTAGGAGCATGGCTAATAATCACACTGATAAATTTCTGGAAAACAACAAACGATATGCCAATGGTGAAGCGATTCACACCGCTTCACATCCGGGTGAGCAACCGATTAACCCTGGCAAAAATGTGGCAGTTGTTGCCTGTATGGATGCTCGAATGGATGTAGAGGACTTGCTTGGGTTACAAACTGGTGACGCACATATAATCCGAAATGCAGGAGGAGTTGTTACTGAGGACGCATTGCGTTGTCTGATCATTTCTCATCACTTACTTAATACCGATGAAATCATACTAATACATCACACTCGTTGTGGGATGCTCGCTTTTACCGATGACCTGCTCAAAGCTGGTCTGGAAGGAGATCCTGCGTCAGAGGAACTATTAGGTAAAGCGACAGGTCGCGCATTCACCAGCTGTCAATGTAGCTCTGGAACGCCTGATCAGTTTCATGCCTTTCGAGGAGCGCTAGAGCCGCTGGATGCTCCTAGAAGTGAAGGACAGGATGAACGACTTGGTTGGGATGTCAGGCGTTCGATATCCAGAATCATGAATCATCCATGGATTCCGACTGAGGGCTCTGATGCCGTTACAGTAAGAGGATTTATCTACGATGTTGATACTGGGAAAATTAATGAGGTAAGTTATCCCGGACCGATGGGTACATTTGGTTGATCGGTTACATATAACTACAGCGAAGCTGAAGAAAGATATCTACCGTGAGTATAGTCAGTTCTTTCTTTGTCGGAATTCAAACCACACAGCGAAGCAGATTCACCCTGATGGTAAAAAGCGCCGCTCTACTCTGCTTTTTGCCGCAGGTGATTTGCGGCGCTAGTGCAATATAAAACTATTCGGACTAGGTAATCGTCCAAGATACCGGACCTGTAGAACACATAACAGGGACATATATGGACGCCCTATGTATGTCCTAAAAAGCAGATTCACTTCGACATGTGCGATGGTGGTTTATCCTTGTCAGAACTACTCCACCTTATAGGTGGCTTTCATCGATACTGTTAGTGACCAATTCACTCTCCTTCACTCCCAGCATGTTGAGTATCTGTTTTTGCGTCGACTCCAGCACATGGCGCTGTTCATCTTCGCAGGATAGATTTTTGGCCACGGCGACTGCACCAACCAGGGATGCCAGGATGGCACGCGATTTTTCAGATATTATCTCGCGGTCGTACTCCAAGGGCAGTTGTTTGAGTTTGATCAGTGCGGTGATGCGGGTTTCGATCATCTTTTTGAGGTTATCGTAAGACTCCTCGAACAAGCGCTTGATGCTGGAATTGCTGTTGCCGATCTCATTGAACAGGATTGTTTCCAGACCAGGCCTGCTTTTCTGTTCGAGTTCGCTCAGGTTCCAGTAGTTGGTAACCAATGAAGTCAAATGATTTATCGATAGGGGGGCTTTTATTAAGCGCGCAGCTCGACTTCTCTTGAGGGTTTCCAGGAAAGAGGCCCGAAACAAGACTTCTTTTGACTCAAAGTGGGCATAAAACGCACCATGGGTCATTTTAGCCGCTTTCATGATCTGTCCGATCGACACCTTATCAAAGCCATAGCGAGAAAATAGCTCGACCGCAGTATTCAGAATCAGATCTCTCGATTTTGCTTTACGATCTTTAGGACAAGGCATATGCCACCCCCCTCCATCAGTCACCATATTATCTTGATAATATCGTGCCTGATGTTAATTTCAATGGAAGACTTGATATCAGTGGAGAACCAATGAATTCGCCAATCGTTATTACAGGTATGGGTATGATTAGCCCCCTGGGAAATGGTGTCAAGCCAGTCTGGCAGCGCTTAAGTTCAGGACAGTCGGGTATCAGTTTGATCGATCGCTTCGATATCGAGAATGAACCAGTTAAGATCGCTGGACTGGTGCCTGGCATAACTGATGATCCGGAAGCAGGTTTCGATATCGATCAGCTTGTTGTGGCGAAAGACTTGAAAAAGCTAGATCTATTCACGATTTATGCTTTAGCTGCTGGGCATGAGGCACTAACCCAGGCCAACTGGTTTCCCCAGAATGAACCGGACAGACTGGCCACGGCTACGATCGTAGCGACCGGGATCGGCGGATTTAATACCATCATTCAAGCTCAAAAGACCCTTGAAAGCCGTGGTTTTAAACGCATATCACCATTTACTGCACCAGCTTTTCTAGCCAATATGGCCTCGGGTAACCTATCAATTAAATATGGCTTCAAGGGCCCGCTGGGTTGCCCTGTCACCGCCTGTGCAGCCGGTTTGCAGTCAATTGGTGATGGTATGAGATTAATTCGCACAGGTGAGGCCGAGGTAGCCCTGGTGGGTGGCGCTGAAGCCTGTGTCGAACCACTGGCTCTGGCCAGTTTCAATGCCTTAAAAGCACTTTCGACTGTGAGTGAGGAGCCAAAAAGAGCCTCACGGCCTTTCGATCGAGATCGTAATGGTTTTGTCATGGGCGAAGGTTCAGGCCTTCTCGTCATCGAAACTCTGGAACACGCGCAGCAACGTGGTGCGACCCCGCTGGCGATTCTGAGCGGTTATGGGACCAGTTCTGATGCATATCACATCACGTCAGGCCGTAGTGATGGTTCGGGTGCGGCTGTGGCGGTCAGAAATGCCCTGAAAATGGCGGGTTTAGAACCCGAAGCCATTGATTACATCAATGCCCACGCGACTTCTACACCGGTTGGCGATGCGGCTGAAATCGCCTCCCTGCGCAGTGTCTTCGGTCAGCTCCTGCCACAGATCCCGATCTCCTCGACCAAGTCTGCGACTGGTCACCTTCTGGGCGCCGCAGGTGGTATAGAAGCAATTTTTTCGGCCCTGGCGGTTATCAACGATAGATTACCCCCGACGATTAACATGGATAATGCTGATGTGTCGATGCAGGACCTGGATTTTGTGCCAAACAATTCTCGTGCAGGTACCATTCAGCATACGCTTTGCAACGGTTTCGGTTTTGGTGGGGTCAATGCATCAGTGATCATCAGTAAGATTGCTTAACGGGATAGAAAGGGCATTTATGCTTCCTACCAAGCTTTACTGACCACCTTTCCACGTTGAAAAATATCAGGACAACCATCATTTGCATTCTTGTGGTAAATTATCAAGAATAATGCTGCTCACAGACGTTTGAATTATTCTAATAAAGGGAAAAGAAGCCCGAACAAGCCTGACTATTTATATCTACACACCAGAATTCTTTCCTCCTACGTCTTTACCATTTGGTTCTGACATGGAAATAGCAATTTGTAGTTTAGAAATCATAGGTTTTAATCAACCGTATATCCATCTTTAGCATTTGCCATTAACATCATTAAATCAATAAAATATTGGATATCCCAGATATTTATAATCGGGAAAGGGCGCATCTCTGACCTGCCATCTCAATCGATACAGGGATATCAAATAATTAATACAACGGACAAGAAATACTTTTGTTACGAATATTAATGTGCAAAATATTCCGACATATTTATAAAGGATTAACAATGTTACTTAAATCAACCATCTTCACAACCTTACTGCTTGCTGCAGTTGGAGCCAAAGCCGTACACGTCAATTCAGATGGGGCTGGTCAAATTGCCCTGTTGCCCTATTACAATGTCAACAACAATTTCATCACTAACCTCACGATCACCAACACAACAGACCTTTATAAAGCGGTCAAAGTCAGGTTTCATGAATCACGCATTGGGGCAGACGTCTTCGACTTCAATGTCTACCTGGCGCCCTACGATATTTGGAACGCCTCATTACGTCTTAATAGATCGAGCGGACTTCCAAACATAATCACGGAAGATGAGTCTTGTACCTATCCTGATAAGAATGCACTACAAAATGGAATCGACTTCAATAATACCTACAGTGCTACTACCAATGAAGACTTGACTGAAGGTTATGTGGAAATTATTGAAATGGGCGTCATCGCAGATGGTCAATATGGTCCTGCATTAGACAGTGATCTTTATGCGGAGATTGATGTCGATGGAAGTGCTGATGGAATAATAAGCGGTGGTGACAGGTCAATTATTGATGGACTGCAACATGACACAAGCGGTATGCCGAATGATTGTTCGGTAGTTTCGGATGCCTGGCATGCCGGTGATGCCGATGAGCAAATCAATGGTTTTGAGACTGGCGAGCTATCATCCACCGGTGTGGCACAAGATCCAGGCGACGTTAACAACCCCTACGCTGATAGTACGAATGCTGGATTGGTTGAGCCGACTGGCGGCATCAAAGTTTATTCGATCATGATCAATGTAGCCAGTGGTGCCGCCTTTGTTCAGCAGGCCACTCATATTGAAAATTACACTACAGTTGCCCAGCACTACAGACCTGATGATCTAGTAAACTCTCAACTGCCCTCACTCGCTTCTGGCAATGTACAACGAGCGAATATGCTGAGCTCTGATGGCAATGCAGTGAAGAGTATTGTTTTACCTCTTACCGAATACGATACCGGTTCTCTTTTCGATATCTCCCCTAACCCATCGATACCAATGGGCTCTAATCCGTTGCCAGTTGCACTTGTTCTCAGTGCTGATTCGGTTGCCTCACCCTATTATTCAGAATCAGGCGTTAACGGTGAGACCGATATTGTACTGACTTTTCCAATGCAAAAATATGGTATTTGGAACGGCGGTATGGTGACCAATGACCTGGATGGACGTGAAGGCATGGAAGCATGTCAGGGTGATCTATATGATAGTGTTAACGATGGACAAACTGTAACGCTGGAAACACTAAACGCTCAGGTCAACGACTACCCACATGATAGTACTGGCGCCCATTGTACGAACGCGGGATATTACTACATTGGAAGAGATATCGAGATCGCATTCTTTTATTATGATTACGAGGAAAAGGATAGCGTATACGATCTTGAGCCACCTGACTTCGGTGTTGCGCCTATTGGCCCCTGGTTTTATGAAGACGTACTGCATCGTACTGTCAATGTGGTTTCTGTAAAGCGTGCAACTGGTGGAAATCAACCAATTTTAGGCACGCCAGCCGAGAATGTTTACAACTGGCAACTTGATTCCGACTTTGAAGCAGGTTGGGTAAATATCTCTTTCGATGGCGGTTACGATTATAAAACATATACTATAACCAACATTACAGAAACTACCGAGGGGATTGGCTCAGAAATAAATGAGTGGACAGGAGTTCCAGTTATCGGCTTCGCAACCATGGCGGCTGAGGTTGGGCCTGCTCAGTTAGGCGAGGTAATTGAACTCTATCGCAGTGTAAACAGAACTATTCATGAATAGTCATTTCACTAACCGGTACATCTACCATTTGTACACACTCAAATCATCATTTCAATATATTACAGGATTAGTATCCATCACCGTAAATATTGATAATAATAATTAAAAGATATTGGCTCTCCCGGTATTAGGGACACACAACATCACTCTATAGTAATGTCTTCTGGATACATAGGCTGAGTGATTACAGGTACCTCCCCATTCACCGGGATAGCAATCTGTCTAAATAGTGATTAATTGTCCGGCTTGATCGCTATATACACAACTTTGTGATTTGTAGTAGTTCAGACTTGATCGTGAATAGCGGTATGCACGCACGAGGTACTATCTAAACGAGAACGATTTAGAATTGATTTTTCGATGTACTGGAACGTCATCTATAAAAACTCCCTTTCTTTAGATGCGATTCTGGTAATGGGGATGTTAGTTAGCTTCCGCTGCTAATCAATCATTCACAATGCGCCTCCCTGGAGAGGATATAGTGGTTGAACTAAAAGGAATACTAGGGATTCCTCTAGCATTTTGAATTCATGTGCAAAAGATAAACTCAATTCACATTGACCTGATAAATAGTTACCTGTTCACCATCAATTCTCAGCTATTGATCTCATTGCAGAGAATAAGTGGGGGGACTACAAATGGTACAGCCCTTTAAACAAAGCACTTACTTATTAACTTAAAATCGAATAGGTCCATGCTTATTCGGCCTTGATTGGTGGGGCATGGCCCCACCCTACCCTATAGACAGATTATTACTGTTTGGACCTGTTCCTAAATGTACCGTCAAAATCAAGCAACCGGGAGGTTCTGATGGTAATCGGCCAAGCTACAGGCTGGTAAGGGTGGATAAGCGAAGCTCATCCACCCTAAGTCAGTTGTAACGAAGATATAGTAGAGGTGATCAGGTCTCTAATAATCTGGGCATAAGTTCAACCAGATTGCAGGGACTCGTCCTATAGTCAAGCTGGGCTGAGATTAACTTAGTCCATCCATCCATGCAGGCACCCGTTGATCCTGGGAGGCAAAAGATGAATGTACCATTAGCTACCCCAGCTACAGCGCGTGACTGCATTGTCGAAGTACCTATGGTTTCAAATGATAAAACCCGAAACATCTCACCAAAACCTTCAATCACCTTGTCTAACAGAGGCTCAACCGCTTCCGGGGTGCCATCCCTTCCAGTCAGTCCAGTACCCCCTGTAGTGATAATCACCTGGACATCAGAATTGGCAATCCACTCTGAGACAACGGCTCTGATTTCATATCGATCATCTCGCACGATCTGCTTATCCGCCAATATATGGCCATCTTTTTCCAGCATACTCTTGAGTTTATGACCCGACTTGTCATTCTCTTCTTTTCTGGTATCGGAAACGGTCAATACACTGATATTCAGGGGTATAAACTGATGTTCATTACTCATTCTTACAGACTCCTGGGTCTCGGGCTGTTGAGCTTAGTTGCTCTGTATATTTCTTTATAATAAAGCTGTTATTAATCCGGCACCTAATATTAAGAGCAGGCTTGAAACCCTGAAGACGACATACTTAGTCGCCGGGTTAATAATATTACCTGGGACGCTTTGCATAAATAGCGTCGAACAGTTCTTCGAGTTGTTGATGTGCACCTCTCAGGCCGTCGATCACATCCTTGGCCCAATCAAAATAGGACTGTCTTCTCGACAGATCCCAACCTATAGGCGGGCTCTGTTGAACATCTCGAAGATTTGCAATTTTATCAGCAAGTTTAACCAGTTTTGCTTTGGGCGAGAGTTCAGGCGCATGATCTATCTGCATCGCTTTGCGCTCTAGTTTTGTGAGTGTATTATCATCAGTCACTTCCATCACCAAACCGGCGATAACAAGCCCAAACTCACTCTCAATCTCTTCAACAGTGGTTTCTGTATCCTCAATGGTATCATGCAGCAACGCCGCTATCAGGATCTCTGCATCATATACACCGGCTTCATTTACCAATATATCCATCAACATAATCGGGTGGTTGACATAGGGTGTTGACTGAACATCCTTACGGCGCTGGTCACGGTGTTTTCGTGCTGCAAACAGTAGCGCTCTGGTAATGAGTGGCAGTTGGTTGTTTTCCATTGTTAGGCCTATTAACTCGGTAACCTGCTGTTTGTTATTAAATCTCTGATCAGTTCTGCATCTCTATCCATACACTCTCTTCCTCAATGGATTTCCCCTCTTTATGGAGCCATATTGTAAAAACAGAACCTCTACCCAGTTCAGATTCGACACTGATATCACCACCATATTTTTTTATCAGACTATAGCTGACAGAGAGTCCTAAACCGGTACCTTCTCCCGTACTCTTTCCACTATTGAAGGGATTGAAAATAGACCTCATATGGCCTTGGGCAATGCCACTCCCGTCGTCGATCACCTCTATCGCCACACCACTATCATTCCAATCATAACTTCTGATGCATACAGTTCCCGGCCCCTTCTCCAAGGCATGCACTGCATTGACAACAAGATTAACTAAAACCTGCTGCAACTCTTGTGGGTTTATCTTTACCTCATGAGTCGCTTTCAAATCCAACTCAATCTCAAACTCTGTTTTGCTACGCAGATGACGTACTAATACAAGGGTATGCTCTATGACTTCATTGACATTGATCAAAGAGGTTTCTCCACCTATCTGATCGGGGCGGGCATATTGCAACAAACTGTTGATAATGTCCTTGATACGAAAAATCTGCTCTATCACCAGATCGATTTCATGCTTGACTGGATCAGCATCCGCCCCTAATTCAGCCACCAACAGATCGAGATTACCCAGCATAACAGCTGTCGGGTTATTGATTTCATGTGCGACACCTGCCGTCAGTTCTCCCAAAGCTGCCAGCTTTTCCGCATTGATCAGTTGAGCTCTGGTCTCTTCTACGGTCTGTATAGCTGTTACCAGCCTGCTGTTTTTCAACTTCAGTTCAGCCGTCCTTTCATCCACCTTCTCTTCAAGCTGGTCCGCCCACTGCTGCATCTGCTGATTGCGTTCCTGCAAAAGATCCAAAAGCAGATCAAACTCTCTGGCTAAATCGCCAATCTCATCAGTGGATGCGATAAACCCGATGCGTCTGGTCTGCCCCTCACTGGTGGCGCGCACCACACTCATCATCATTTCCAATGGTTTGAAAATTGATTTTGCACCCCTGATCGAAAGCCATGATGAGAACAACATCAAAACCAAAAAGAACAGTATTAAAACAAAAAGTGCCTGCCAAAGAGCGTTGCGTGACGGGGCCTCAAGAAAACCGGCATACAACATGCCGACCCGATCACCATTCACATCAATGATGGGTTGATAGGCTGAGATATACCAGTCATTCACAACGAAGGCACGATCAATCCATATTTTCCCATGATCAAGAACCTGGGTTCTCACCTCATCGGAAACCCGCGTACCCTGGGCACGTTCATTTGAGGTGCGAGGCACATTGGTGGTTATTCTGACATCGTCTAGAAAGACTGTTACCGTACCGATACTTCCATCATGTAAACTTCCTGGGCCATAGACAAGGTCCCGTATAGTATCAACAAACTGAAAATTACCATTCAACAGCACACCGCCATCCAGTACAGCTACCACCTCCCCCCTTGAGTTTTTTACAGGATAGACTGCCCTGATCATCATACCCCGCTCCTCCACCTGCTGATCTGAAGGTCTGGCCCGGGGTGTTGCAAGCAGCGGCAAAGCAACCTGACTGGCCAATCCTGGTGATTGAGCTTCCAGATCCATAGCAGAGAATATCTCTATCTCAACTTTCGGTGATCCTTGCAGTGCAACCAATAACGATGGAGAGGGGTGAGCCCGTTGAGGCTTTGTTGTGTCTGGCTGGAACAGCAGTTTGGCATCCTTACCAAGCAGATGCAGATATGAGAAACCTTGATCCTCTCTTATCTTTTCAAGTTGCCTTTTGATTACACGACTGCTACTGGACTCCATCGCGGTGTAGAAGATATGCGACTCTGCCAGCCGTCCCAATGTATTGAGATAGTCTTCCTGAAGTCGGTGAAAGTTATCCTCCGCTACTGATAAGTCGGTATTGACCTTAATGAAGAGCTGTTCATAGCTGAACTGAGAACCCCAGTAGATTGCCAAACCCAGAGCGATCGGCATGATCAGCAAAATAGGAAACAAGACCAGCACCAGCATTTTGTAACGCAAGGTGCTTCGAATGATCCGGATGAGTTTCAACACGGATCAGGCTATACCCCAAGCATGCGCTTTGCGCTCTAGAGTCTTGCGTGAGATACCTAACACTCGTGCTGCAGCAGATTTATTACCGTTGTGCAGTTCCAATACTTTTAAAATATGGTGCTTCTCCACCGACTCCAGAAGTTGCGATGCTTCTGATCTCTGGGCTGTGGCCTGGCCTTGTTGAATACCGGCACCGGTTATACAGAGACTCGGGGATTGATTTAACAGTAGACATCGCTCAATCACATTCTTCAATTCACGCACATTTCCGGGCCAGTCATAGTGCAACAGCATCTCGACCTCACTCTCTCCCAAATGGGGCACTTCGATACCAAGATCTGAAGCCAGGGTATTGATAAAGTGGTTTGCCAGCAGGGGAATATCTTCACGTCTCTCCCGTAGTGCCGGCATACGCAAAGAGAGAACGTTGAGCCGATAATAGAGGTCTTCTCGAAATCCCCCCTGTTGGACCTCTTCGCTCAGGTCACGGTTAGTCGCGGCTATAATGCGCACGTCAATGGGAACCTCGCGGTTGGATCCAACCGGGCGAATGGTGCGCTCTTCGAGTGAGCGCAACAGATGTGCTTGCATTGAAAGTGGCATCTCACCAATTTCATCAAGAAACAGCGTCCCGCCATTCGCATAGGTGAACAGACCATCTCTGGAAAGATGAGCACCGGTAAAGGCACCCTTAACGTGACCAAACAGTTCACTCTCCAGCAACTCAGCGGACATTGCTCCGCAGTTGACCGGTACAAAGCTGCCAGATCTTCCGCTCAAGTCATGTATGGCCCGTGCTGCCAGCTCCTTCCCTGTTCCAGACTCCCCTTCGATCAAAACCGTTGAGGGCATCGGTGCAACGCGCTTGACCACTTCACACAGGGAGTGCATCTGTTGACACTCACCGACGATCCCCGAACTGTCGTAGATCTGATCAACCTGTCGACGCAGAACAAAGTTTTCCCGCTGCATCTTCTGACGTTCAAGGTAGCGTTCCACCGAGGCGACCATCTGCTCCATTCGGAACGGCTTCATTATGAAGTCTTCAGCACCAGCTCTCAGCGCTGCGATAGCTGTTTCCAGATCAGCATGGGCAGTCATAAAGATAACCCCCGTGTTGCCACCCTGCTCCCGTAGCTCTCTCACCCATTCAACACCACCGGTGCGGCCGGGCAGACGAATATCAGTGATGATCAGGTCAAAGTGACAGTGCTGCCTCAGCTCTTCTGCTGTTGCTACATCCTTGGCTGTCTCAACCAGTCCAAAAAACCGCCTAAGACCCTTCTGTAAAAAACTGAGGATACCTGGCTCATCATCGACAATGAGCACAGAAGTCATTCGGGATGTACCACCTTCCTTGCGTTGAACTGCTATGGGCTCACTCCCTGCCACTAGTTCATCAGTTTTTATATTCATCGATTACTGTTCTAGCTCAGCTATGGATTAAGGCTGTCAGCTGTATACCAACTGAGACAAAATGACTAACTCAAAGTGTGTCATTCTGGGAACATTTGTCTCAATTTTGGACTCCCTTGAACAGCAAAGGGAGAAACTGACAGTCATTGAACGCAGAATTTGTTTTTATAGTCCTATCATCACTACATAGTAGACAATACAAAGCCAATTACTATTGCAAATACCATGACAACCGCAACAGATAGTAGCCAGGTCATAAGTATCAATAGACTCAGCCGTCATTTAATAGCTTGCCGTAGGGCATCAAAACACCACTGTGGCACTACTTTTGCAGCGTAATTTTTTGAAGTTACGTTTTCTGGTTGCTTTTGTAGTATTTAAGTCTTAATTGACTGCCCAATATCAAGACGGAACGAAAAAAACGAAATCTGCTTCTACTAGGTTTTTTGGACGTTATAACTGAAGGACACAGCCAAACAACCATAAAAATAACCTGTTATTTAAATCTTTTGAATACCCTATGAGGCTGATAATGAAAAACGCTCTATCGATACATCTTCTAAAACCTCTCCTGCTCTGCCTGCTGTTCAGCATAGGTATTGCAAATGCCGATAACGATCAAAGTATTAGACTGGCCACCACTACCAGTACAGATAATTCAGGACTGTTGAATTCGCTTCTCCCGGAGTTTCAAGCTGATACGGGATACAACGTACATGTCATTGCCGTAGGCACAGGTAAAGCACTCCGCTTGGGGCGTGATGGAGATGTGGATCTGGTGCTGGTACACGCCCGTGCCGCGGAAGATGAATTTGTAAGCCAGGGGCATGGCGAAAAACGTTATGGCGTCATGTACAACGATTTCGTCGTGGTAGGCCCTAAAGAGGATCCTGCAGGAATAGCAAATGCCAAGGATGTAACTAGTGCCCTACGCCTGCTGGCTGCTCACAATGCAACCTTTGTATCGAGGGGTGATGATTCTGGAACACATAAAAAGGAGCTGGGTCTCTGGAAAAAAGCGGGAGTAACTCCGACAGGACAGTGGTATCGCGAAGCGGGCCAGGGTATGGGAAAAGTACTCCAGATCGCTGCAGAGATGAATGCCTATACGCTTACCGACCGGGGCACATGGCTTGCTTATGAGAAAAAGTCACCGTTGAAAATCGGCTTTGAGGGTGACCCACTGCTGTTTAACCCCTACGGAATCATTGCGGTAAACCCAAACAAATATCCAGACACCAACCATAAGGGTGCCCAGGCTCTGATTGACTGGCTTATCTCAGCAGAGGGTCAGGAGCGCATTAATAATTTCCGTATTGGTGATAACCGCCTGTTTACGCCTTCTGCCGATGCGGGAGAATTTGCAGTATCCAACCACAACAACTGATATGGAGACACTGACGACCACTACACTGGCCGCTTTGGAGCTGTTGCTCAGTGGGAACCCTGAACTGTGGGAAATTATTGCAATCTCCTTTCAGGTCTCAGGTATTGCCATCCTGGTGGCCACGCCGCCAGCGTTGTTGGTCGCTTTTATTCTAAGTTATTACCATTTCCCAGGTAGAAGGCTACTGATTTCACTTAACAGTACTTTACTCTCTGTACCTGCTGTCGTGGTTGGTTTGACACTTTTCATTCTGCTCTCCCGGCAAGGCCCACTCGGAGAGTGGAAACTGCTATTTACCCAGACTGCTATGATTCTTGGCCAGATCGCACTCGCTTTCCCGATTCTAGTGGCAATGGGGCACTCTGCTCTACAGGCCTGCGATAGACGCGCCTGGGAGACAGCCCGCACACTTGGTGCAAACCCATTTCGAGCTTTGTTAACGATCATGCGGGAAGCCAGATTTGGTCTGATGGCTGCACTGCTTGCTGCCTATGGGCGAATCATCGCAGAGGTCGGGGCATCAATGATGCTCGGCGGTAACATCCTACACTACACACGCAACATACCAACTGCCATCGCCCTGGAGTCGAGTAAAGGGGAGTTTGCCCAAGGCATAGCCTTAGGTCTTGTGTTGCTAGTGCTGGCCTTCTCCCTCAACGCCTTTCTACAGCACTTTCAAGGAAAGGGGCAACCAGCCTGATGGTTATACCAAAAACATTCAAGGTCCACTCCTTGAAAAAACATTTTGCCAAACGACCTGTTCTGCATGAGATCAGCTTCTCTCTGGAATCGGGTCGTACACATCTGCTGAGTGGTGATAATGGTGCTGGCAAAACCACCTTATTGCGTATCCTCGCAGGACTGGAAAAACCGGATAGCATCCAGGTCGATCTTGGTAGGGGACTACTCAACTGGCGCGGCATCAAAAAGGATCTTCAACACCACAGCCTCTATCTACATCAGCATCCCTATATGTTCGATGGCACTGTAAGTTACAACCTGAACTACGCAATTTCTGAGAAACTGACAAAACATGAACGTAGACGACAGATTGATGAGGCTTTGGAGTGGGCTGACCTGAAGGATCTCGCTGCTGCCCCAGCAAAGTCTCTCTCTGGGGGTGAAAAACAACGCGTCTCCCTGGCCAGGGCCTGGTTGAAAAGACCTGATATTCTGTTGCTTGACGAACCCACAGCCAACCTGGACCAAGAATCGAGGTATCGTACCCTCAGCTTGCTGGAGGCATTTAAGAGCAGTGGCACCGCCATGTTACTGGCAAGTCACGACCCGATGCATTTTCCATCACTGATCGATCAACACCTGCATCTGGATCAGGGTAAACTGATACGCATAGACAAACAGAATCCACCGATGCCCGACGCAAACCACACCAACCTCAGGAGTACTGCATGAACAGCCGGCCGAATTTAACTGCAGTCATATTAGCCGGCGGTCGGGGGAGTCGTATGGGCGGCAGTGACAAGGGCCTGGTTCAGCTCGATGGCAAACTGTTGATTGAACATGTCATCACAGCCATCGCCCCACAGGTAGATCAACTGATTATCAACGCCAATCGCAATCTTCCCGAATATCAGAAATTTGGTTACCCGGTCATTCCGGATGAGTTAAGTGGATACCAGGGACCATTGGCCGGCATCTATGCCGCGCTGGAATTTATCGATGGCCCGGATCTGATTACTGTGCCCTGTGACGGCCCAAAACTGCCTGCAGATCTGGTTGAAAGGCTAGCATCCGCCCGGCAGCGGGAATCAGCCGATATCGCTGTCGCTTACGATGGCAAGCGTCTGCAGCCGGTATACGCTTTGATCCCCACCAGACTGCAACAGAGCCTTCTGACCTATCTCGACGGCGGTGACCGGAAAATTGATCTTTGGTATGCCCAGCATAAGATGGCCAAAGCTGACTTCTCAGATATTCCAGAGACCTTTATGAATATCAATACACCAGAAGACCGGAATGAGTTTGAGCAACCCCGTTTTGCATAGCAATGAGGATACCGGGATGATCGACTACCCAATTCCCCTGCTTGGTTTCAGTGCCTACAGTGGTACGGGTAAAACCACCCTGCTGACAAAACTTCTGCCGATACTGAAAGCTGATGGCCTGCGAATTGCGGTGGTCAAACATGCCCAGCACCAGTTCGAGATAGACCATCCACAAAAGGATAGTTACGAGCTGCGTATGTCTGGCGCAACCCAAATGCTGCTAGCTTCCAGAGGTCGGATGGCATTGATAGCGGAAACCGATAGCCACCATGAACCCAGCCTGCAATCCTCACTGCCCCATCTCGACCATCGAACACTCGACCTGGTGCTGGTGGAAGGCTTCAAGCATGCACCTATTCACAAAATCGAGCTGCACCGTCCCAAACTGGGCAAACCCCTGCTCTGCCTCAACGACTCCAACATCATTGCCATCGCTACTGATGAAGCGATATGCTCTCTACCCGAGGGGTTACCGGTTTTGGATTTAAACCAACCCGAAGCAATTGCAAACTTCATTCGCCAACAGCTCTATCGATTCGGAGAACGCTCAATCCATGACCCGGCAAGACAACGACCCTCAAGCCAGCTGCGCTGATCCCGAACAGTCCACAACCCTAAGAGTCACGGCTGCCAGAGAGGCTATCCAGACAGGTATCAAACCCATCCTCACCACCCAGAGACTAGCTCTGCGTGAGGCGTTGGGTCGGGTACTGGCTGAAGATATCATCTCCCCTCTCGATGTTCCCGGACATACCAATTCCGCTATGGATGGTTATGCCCTTAAAGGTGAGGACCTGCAATCATCCGAGTTAGACAAGTTTAAGCTGATTGGCACTACAGTCGCCGGTAAGCCCTTTAAAACCCGATGCAATTCTGGTGAGTGCGTACGCATTATGACTGGCGCTCCTATGCCATCAGGAACCGACACGGTCATCATGCAGGAGCAGGCAAAGCTCGATGAGCATCAAATGGTTAGCTTCACATCACAACATAAACCGGGGCAGAACGTGCGCCATGCAGGAGAGGATATCCCCAAAGGCAGTTCTGTACTGCAGCCTGGCAGACGATTAACAGCTGCAGATCTGGGTGTGATGGCATCTCTTGGTTTTGGTGAGGTCAGCGTCAGGCGCAAGCCCCGCATCGCGTTCTTCTCGACAGGAGACGAATTGCGCGGTCTTGGCGAAACGCTGAACGAGGGGGATGTTTACGACAGCAACCGCTACAGCCTCTACGGCATGTTGAAAGAGTGTGGTGCAGACCTGCTCGACATGGGTGTCATCAAAGATGATCCTGAAGCATTACGCCAGGCCTTTCAGACCGCAGCAGAAGTGGCGGATATTGTGATCTCCTCAGGTGGTGTCTCCGTGGGTGAGGCAGACTACACAAAAAACATTCTGCAACAGCTGGGTAAGATTCATTTTTGGAAAATCGCCATGAAACCTGGTCGCCCCCTGGCCTTCGGAAAACTGGGCGAAACCCTCTTCTTTGGTCTACCCGGCAACCCAGTGGCGGTGATGGTTACCTTCTATCAATTCGTACTCCCGGCAATCCACTATCTCGCAACCGGTAAGCCCTATCACCCCTTTACACTCTCCGCCGCTAGCAACAATGATATCCGCAAACGACCAGGACGGTATGAGTTTATCAGAGGTATTTTTTCAACTGGTGAGAATGGAAAGATCTCAGTAGAGTCCGTTGGGCAGCAGGGATCGGGAATCCTCACCTCGATGAGCCGCGGAAACTGCTTCATACTGTTGCCGGAAAGCTGTGCCGGTGTTGAAAGCGGAGATCAGGTAGAGATACAGCCCTTCTCTTACCTTACACTTGACCCGGCGCTCGGCTAGTTCAGCGTCCTAAATTGATTCTAGCTCCCAGCAAGCCCGTGTAGGTCGGATAAGCGCAGCGCCATCCGACAATCTCCTGCGGGAATTACCTAAAAATGTCGGATGGCGCTCCGCTTATCCGACCTACGATTCTGACCCGTCAGCTTCTGGGTCCAATCAATAACAGGGCGACGCGCTGTAATCCCACATTAGCTTTTAACACGACGCTAGTGGTTGCTCAACAACCCTTCTCAAAACAGTTCAATAACCGCTCCAGGGTTGCCCAGTCCTCATCTTTCAGCTTTCCATTCAGAGCTGCCCGCTCAATTTTCGCAACGACTTCACGGGTTTTTGGCGAGAGTCTCTGATTCATCTGACGCACTGTCATCAGCAGAGTTTCCAGGTTATCCCCATCGGAGACAGCTGACTGTTTGCGACCTTTTATCTTAGGATACTGATACTCCACGCCATCCACCGGATGTTGCACATCCATATACCCTTCCGGTAGTTCCATACCTGACTCTATACGCCTGGCAACCACATCACCCATGTTCCGCCTACCGGTTACCATCTGGCTTACATGGGCCGGAGTTAACCCAACCTGCTCAGAAAATTCCCGTTGGGAATGAAAACAGGCGATCTGTTCCACAAGATTGGCTTTCCGTATCGTCTTGATATTCATTGTTCGCGGATAATAGCAACTTGCTATAGATCAATCCATGTACATATTGCTATTTTTTTAGCATCGAGCTAAAATTCCCGAACAATATGGATATGAAAACTTTTATAGAAATGGAAGGTCGCGAAGCTGCAAAACATTTAGCTGTCAAAACAGGTACCAAATATATCTACCTGACTCAGATTGCTTCCGGCTTCAGAAAACCCAGTGGCCGATTGACCCTGTTACTTGAGCGATACTCGCAGGGCAAATTGACCCGATTCGAACTGCGACCTGACCTATATCCTGAAGAATAGATTTTTTAACAAGGGCCGAAAGCCTCCTCCAAATTAACAAACAGTAACAACAACTATAGGGAAGTAATCTTGCACAATGGAAGCCATAAAAAACACCCCGCGACTATTAACAAGTTAATAAGCTATTGCGATGAGTTTTCCGAGTTTAACCATCGTTGCGAACAGCTTTGCAATGCTTTTGACCATATTGCAACACACCATGACACCATTAGTAGTTTTGCCGTTAGAGGCATGAAACAAAACGCTCTATGGTTAAAAAAAAAGATGAGAGAGATGGAACTTAAATTGGAAATATTGCGTGAGGAAGCGTGTAAACAAACCTCACATCATCTCTGAGTGATTTAATAGTTTTAACTGGATACCTGTGTACATCTTCACCCTTCGGAGGGCATTACAAAAGCACACTACTTGGAAAGATATAGCTAAACACCACGATCAGATTTATAGGCCTGGTGCATATAGAGATCTATTGAAGGTAACCAGCCAAGATGCTAGACCGGCAGGGTGGATGCGCTTCACTTTTCCACTCTGTCTGACATTTAAACACCAAGGAAATATGGATGTATCCTGTAGTTCCACAGATAATTTGAGGTGAATTACAGGTTACAAATTCATATAGCATTTTACTGCTGTCCAGCTAACTTTAATTAATATCAATGTAGCTGATTGTCCAGACGTGGTTTTGTTTTGCTGATGATCTCGTGAGACAACATAATCGATTTAATGCATCCCTTCTCCCTCTGGAGGGTGTCGCAAAAGTCGTAGGGTGGGGCCCTGCCCCACCATTAAGGGTTGAAACCTGTAAAACTTGCGTTCTGTTGAACTCAAAATCTATTACGAATATTAGCGACATACTTTTACAACACCCTCCTCTGGGAGAAGGATAGAATGAGGGAGGTTAGAATAATCAAAGCGTTAGCTTTTCTAATTCCCTCTCTGCCCTCTCCCGAAGGGAGAGGGAGTAAGCGGGACAGCAGTGATACATTAATTCAATAAAAAGATAACACTTACCACTCAAGACCATCCACACCATCACCTGACAACTCAGAGCCATCGGAAAGTCCAGCTTCACCACTTGTTTCCGGATTAACAGAGAGCGCGTTGTCTGCCATTTCATATTGAGATTGTTCGCTATCTTCTGCAGATGCCCATGGATTTGAGGGATCATCATTCGTATCTGTATCTGGACTCTGCTGAACGATGTCCGCCCAGCCATCACCTCCACCTTCATCAAAGTAGTCTGCCCCATCAAATGGATCGTCTACCCTCTCATCGTTGATACCATCAAGCTGTGCATCATCTTGATCATGGTGTTCATCCCTGTCTTCTCGTTCGCCACGACCCCGGTGTTCTTCACGATCTTCTCGATCACCGCGACCCCGGTGTTCTTCACGATCTTCTCGATCACCTCGGCCTCGATTCACTTCCCTATCTTCTCTATCGCCAGGGCCCCGGTGCTCTTCCCGATCTTCTTGGTCGCCACGACCCCGGTGTTCTTCACGATCTTCTCGATCACCGCGACCCCGGTGTTCTTCACGATCTTCTCGGTCGCCACGGCCCCGGTGCTCTTCCCGATCTTCTCGGTCACCTCGACCCCGGTGTTCTTCACGATCTTCTCGATCACCTCGACCCCGGTGTTCTTCACGGTCTTCTCGGTCGCCACGGCCCCGATGCTCTTCCCGATCTTCTCGGTCACCTCGACCCCGGTCTTCGTCCCAATCTTCTCGGTCGCCACGACCCCGGTGCTCTTCCCGATCTTCTCGGTCGCCACGACCCCGGTGCTCTTCCCGATCTTCTCGATCACCTCGGCCTCGATTCTCTTCCCTATCTTCTCTATCGCCAGGGCCCCGGTGCTCTTCCCGATCTTCTTGGTCGCCACGACCCCGGTGTTCTTCACGATCTTCTCGATCACCGCGACCCCGGTGTTCTTCACGATCTTCTCGGTCGCCACGGCCCCGGTGCTCTTCCCGATCCTCTCGATCACCTCGGCCTCGATTCTCTTCCCGATCTTCTCTGTCACCACGACCCTGGTCTTCGTCCCGATCTTCTCTATCGCCACGGCCTCGATTCTCTTCCCTATCTTCTACGTCGCCACGGTCCCGATCTTCTCGCTCATCACGATCCCGCTCTTCTTCTATAAACTCTGAGTCACTGTCTAAACCCCTTACATTTATAGTCAACGTAGTCTCTGCGGTCCCTCCTCGATCATCACTAACGGTTACCGGCACAGTGATAGTGTCCGATTCACCACTATCTAGTTCTTCATAACTTGAAGCATCGAAACTATATGATCCATCCTCATTTAGAATGAGTCCCTCAACCTCAGAAGAGGTTGAATAAGTCAGCGAAGCGCCCTCTGCCAGATCAACATCACTGGCTTCCATCTGCCCTTTAACAACAGCACCCTCATCTACTGAAGTCTTTGCTGCTGTTACGGTAGGTAGATCATTGGTTCCTTGAACTGAGATGGTTAACGTAGTCTCTGCGGTGCCTCCCTGGTCATCTGTAACAGTAACGGGTACTTCAAAGGTTTCAGTTTCTCCTGCACCCAATGCTTCATAGCTTGAGGCATCGAAACTGTATGAACCATCCTCATTTAGAATGAGTCCCTCAACCTCAGAAGAGGTTGAATAAGTCAGCGAAGCGCCCTCTGCCAGATCAACATCACTGGCTTCCATCTGCCCTTTAACAACAGCACCCTCATCTACTGAAGTCTTTGCTGCTGTTACGGTAGGTAGATCATTAGTTCCTTGAACTGAGATGGTTAACGTAGTCTCTGCTGTGGCACCCTGGTCATCTGTAACAGTAACGGGTACTTCAAAGGTTTCAGTTTCTCCTGCACCCAATGCTTCATAGCTTGAGGCATCGAAACTGTATGAACCATCCTCATTTAGAATGAGTCCCTCAACCTCAGAAGAGGTTGAATAAGTCAGCGAAGCGCCATCAGCCAAATCAACATCACTGGCTTCCATCTGCCCTTTAACAATTGCACCCTCATCTACTGAAGTTTCAGCTGCTGTTACGGTAGGTAGATCATTGGTTCCATGAACTGAGATGGTTAACGTAGTCTCTGCTGTGGCACCCTGGTCATCTGTAACAGTAACGGGTACTTCAAATGTTTGTGATTCCCCTTCACCAAGTGTTTCATAACCATTTGCGTCAAAGCTATATGAGCCATCCTCGTTAAGGATTAAGCCTTCAACTTCGGAATCAGTTGAAAAGGTCAGTACTGCACCATCCGCAAGATCAACATCACTTGCCTCAAGCTGACCGGTTACAACTTCACCTTCTTCTACTGATGTCTCTTCTGCACTAGCAACAGGCACATCATTCGCTCCTGTGACTGTTAGGGTCAGTGTGGTCTCTGCTGTACCACCCTGGTCATCTGTAACAGTAACGGGCACTTCAAAGGTTTCAGTTTCTCCTGCTCCCAACCCCTCATAACTGGAGGCATCAAAACTGTATGAACCATCATCGCTAAGGGATAAGCCCTCAACTTCGGAGTCAGTTGAAAAGGTCAGTACTGCACCATCTGCAAGATCAACATCACTTGCCTCAAGCTGACCGGTTACAACTTCACCTTCTCCTACAGGTGTCTCTTCTGCACTAGCAACAGGCGCATCATTCGCTCCTGTGACTGTTAGGGTCAGTGTGGTCTCTGCTGTACCACCCTGGTCATCTGTAACAGTAACGGGCACTTCAAAGGTTTCAGTTTCTCCTGCTCCCAACCCCTCATAACTGGAGGCATCAAAACTGTATGAAC
>JBEVXD010000022.1:0-32984 GCA_040506275.1 Candidatus Thiodiazotropha sp. DIVDIV | reverse complement strand
CTTTCCTTGGTTTGGGCATCGTATCGCTCCTTGATAACGGATGGTCACTGAAGATTGCCATACAGTGTGGATTTTGGCAAATTAGGATTGGAATTAGGACTGGGTGTCCGGTTTACCGCCCGTCTTCCAGTATGAAACTCTCGGATCAATTGAGAAGTTTCTGCCTGTCTATACGCAACAAATCGTAGAGTATGGATATGAAAATGCACCATTGGAGGTCGATGCTCGTGCCCATGAAACACATATCGCCTAACAATGCTTTACATCTGACTCGCTATCGCTCGAATCTGGTGAACTTTAACGGTAATCAACAAATAAATAGTTCATCAAATCATATTGAAGATGGATATAAAAAAACAATCAATATTACTTAGACCGGCCCAACCAGATTTTGGCGAAGGTTTACAATTCGCTCAATACCTCGATCAGGCTGCAGAAGGATTTTTTCGATTTATGCTGGGCCCTGAATCAGAAAGCATTATAGCTACTGCATTCATCGATTCAGGCCATGCACTCTCCTATGAGAACGTGATATTTGCTGAGGTTGAAACTAAAATAGTTGGTATGAGTTCAACGTTTACTGAAAAACAACAGCGGATGTTTTCTGATGAGCCATTGCGGCGGGCCGCGAAAAAGAACGCTATTCGACTGAAGCTAGTACAGACTCTTTTTGCACCAGTATGGCGTATCCTTGAGACTATCCCCGAGGGTGATTTCTACCTGCAGGGTATCGCTATCAAACCGGAACTTAGAGGAGTAGGTATTGGTTCACTTCTCATGAACGACATTGAAAACCGGGCTAAAGCAAGCGGATCAGTCAGACTAAGTTTAGATGTTTCAACAAATAATGATGGTGCAAGAAGATTATACAAACGACTTGGAATGGTCGAGTCCTCGACGTGGCCAAATTCAAGATTTCTTCCAACTGTGCTTATTAGAATGGCCAAATATCTGTAATATTTTACATTCAAGCAGCGTATCTTTTGTTTCCAGCGGATTTTTTCTGTGCTGAAACTGGCGATATGATACATAGGGGATAAATGGCAACATATTTATTGATTGGAATCGTAGTAGGTATTATTCAGGTTATTGATAGTGTTTTACTGCTACGATCTTCTGGAAAAATTGACAAGTATAGCGGAACCACATCTCTAATAGAGTTTTCTTGGTTTTTTGCAACGATATACTATTTATTGAATTACGATTTCACGTTAATTGGTCAAATTATTGCCGTAGGATATTTGAGCTACAATATTACAGGTTGGATAGCAGCAGGAAAAATAATGTCGCAGGTTGATACAATAGATAATGTCGATTCAATTATAATTCCAAAGTCATTTGTTAAGGCTGGCATTGTGTTTGGTTCTGTATATTGCTTGACATGTTATTTTACTCTTAATGCAAATTCACCATAACATGGAGCTTCAACTGATTATCCAAAACTACGCCGCTGGTTCCTATCTATACATCATTGGCCAACTGGTGAGCTAGGCGTTATAACGAATAAAAATGGCTATAGAAGAAATAACAAACTATATACACGTCTCTAACAGAATTGCCTCCTCAGGGCAACCTAAGGAGTTTGAATTTAAAGATATAGCTCAGGCTGGATTTGAGGTGGTTATTAATTTGGCTATGCCAAATTCTGAGAATGCAATCCCAGAGGAAGGTTACATTGTTACTGCACGAAAAATGCAATATATACATATTCCTGTGCTATTTGATGCACCAACCCCAGTCAATATTAGAGACTTTATTTCTGTAATGAATGCTTATAATGATAAGAAAGTTTGGGTGCATTGTGTTGTTAATTATCGTGCGTCAGCATTTTTATTCTTGTATATGAAGCTCGTAAAAAATAGCACCACAGAAGAAGCACGCAAGGTAATACTAGAATCATGGAAGCCAAACGATGTTTGGATGCGTTTTATGGAAATATCAAAAGATGAAATTTCGTCATAACAATACACTTCATACGGACATTATGTTCCGCTTGGAAACCTCCCCTTACTGAGTTATCTTCACTTTCCTGGGCTAAATTATGGATGCTATGGTAGAACTTTTCAGAGGCATGATCGGTGACTATGCCGACATAATCACTCGTCTTGGCCCACTCGACTTCGTCGTTATCACAGTTAACATTCTACTGATGATCTTTGCCAGGCGAATCTTAGAGCTGATTTACCACGACAACGTAAGTGCCAATCGCAGCCTCAACCGAGTACATGTCTTCCGCGCCCTGAATCTGCTCATCATTCTCTCATTTGGCTATTACCATCTCTACCTTCCAATGGGGGACAGAGGTATTGGCTTGAAGCTGCTTTCAGTGTTTGTAGTTATCTATCTTGGCTATCTCTTCGCTTATATCATCGGCTATATAGCACGCCGCAAATTCGGTAAAACCAGGGAGATCAATGGTGTCAAAAAGAGCGTCGAGACATACAACAGCCGCCTGATGACTCTCTTATCAGGTATCTTTATCTCCATTATTGTTTTAATTTCAGTAGTGCAGATTCTTGGCTTCAGTGGTCTGCTGGAGGCGGGGGGTGTGATCGGTTTTATCGGTGTCTTTCTGGCCCTGACTCACAACGCCTGGGCGCCGGATATCTTCAGTGGCCTGATCATCCTCAACAGCGGTATGGCTGAAGAGGGGGATGTAATTGAGATTACCGAAGGTACACCCTATATCGGCGTGGTCTATAAGACCAAGATGTTCCATACCGAGATCCTCAACTTGGTTAATAACCATCGCATCATGCTGAAGAATGCAAAATTCAGGGATTACACAATCCACAACCTCTCAAAATTCGCCTCTGCCAAGGGTTTACGTGAAAAAATGAGCTTCAAGATCGGTTATGACGTGGCAGCTGATAAGGTGCGGGAGATGTTCGGTGAAGCCTATGAGGAGATAACACAGAGCGCCGACAGTGGCATCGAGAAACAGTACGAACTTGAAGTTCGGGTTAATGACACTGCCGATCATGCAGTTGAATGGGCGGTCTATTACTACACCAAAGATGTACGCAACCTGATCAAAGTTCGACAACATTTCCGGGAAATAATCTGGCAGTCGGCAGACAGGCATAGCATTGCACTTGCGACACCGTTGACACATACCCTGGTCAATCAGGAAGTCTGAGTATTCTCTGTTGACTGCAGTTCACAATAAGCAGAAGTGCACTGTGGATATCGGACTGTCAGTCTCATCATCGCATCCTGGACAAGATCCAATTCGTTATCCTTATTTCCGGTAGGGATAGTCACCAATACAGATGTCATTGTGATTACAGACTGAGCATATAGTCATAATGGTTTAATACAAACTGAGATTTTGCGTGCTCTACTTCGCTTAAACCCAAAGGAGGCTCGACCCACCAATAAGCGTTATGTTATAACATTACTGAATTGAGAGAGGAGTTCTGGTTACAATGAAAGCTTTCAAAAGGGGAGTGATCTCCCTATCCACCATCCTGCTTGTCAGTTCAAGCGGACTTTTTGCATCTGAAGTAGAGCATGAGCAGCATGGATCCCATGTTCATGGAGAAGCTCAGTTGCTGGTTGCCATCGAGGGAGATAGCCTTGAAATCGAATTTCTTAGCCCGGCTATGAACATTGTGGGATTTGAGCACCAACCACGCAATGAGGCCCAAATAGAGGCCATCGCATCTGCAACCGACACCCTGAAACGACCAGACTTGCTATTCACTATATCTCCTGCCGCAAAATGTACAGCAGAATCTATCGAGGTGGAATCACCACCTGTCGACCATGAGATGCACGACCATGGCATACACCATCACGAAGAAGAAGGCCATAATGACTTTACGGGGCATTATCACTATAAATGCACTGACATTCAGCAGCTGGAGAGGATTGGAGTCGAACTTTTTAAGCTGTTCCAAGGCACTGAGGCCATTCAGGCACAGACTATTTCAAAACGGGGCCAACAGAAGATAGACTTAACCCCCGGCCACACTACTCTGGAACTTTAAGTCTGCCTGTAAGCTACACGGATCTTTATGTCAGATACAACGGTGATACAAGTTAAGGATCTTCGTTTTGGATGGCGTAGAGATCTTCCGCAGGTACTGCACATACCTGAACTTGAGGTAGCTCGAGGAGAACGTGTTTTTATTCGCGGTGCCAGTGGCAGTGGCAAAAGCACTCTGCTGGCTCTTCTCGCAGGCGTTAACATACCGACCAGTGGTGAAATAGAGGTCCTTGGAAGTCTGATCAACCACCTCAGTGGTTCAAAACGGGATCACTTTCGATCCGATCATATCGGTTTTGTCTTCCAACTTTTCAACCTTATCCCATATCTCTCTGTTTTGGAGAATGTCATGCTGCCATGTCGCTTTTCCAGCCTGCGTAAGCAGAAAGCAACCGCAGCAGGAGAGCAGCTTCAAATAGAAGCGGTGCGCCTACTGAAACATCTGGATATGGGGCATGAATCACTGCTGCACCGCCCGGTTACTGAGTTGAGTGTCGGTCAACAGCAACGAGTCGCTACCGCAAGAGCACTGATCGGCGGCCCCGAGATCATCATCGCAGATGAACCGACATCTGCGCTTGATAACGACATGCGGAAAACTTTTCTCAGGTTACTGTTTCAAGAGTGTGAGGAGACAGGCTCAACACTACTCTTCGTCAGCCATGACCAACAGCTTGAGTCACAATTCGAACGCCATATCGCCCTGGATGATATTAATCTGATTCAACCGGAAATGTTGTGATGGCGATTATCTCTCTAGCAATAAAAAGCTTATTAAACCGCCGTTTCACAGCGAGTCTGATCTTAATCAGCATTGCATTAAGTGTTTCGCTACTGCTGAGTGTAGAGCGTTTACGGGTTGAGTCGCGAAACAGCTTTGCCAATACTATCTCAGGTACTGATCTTGTGGTTGGTGCCCGCAGCGGTGCCATCAACCTGTTACTTTACTCGGTATTCCGAATTGGCGATGCCACCAATAATATCTCCTGGAAAAGCTACAAAAAGTTTTCCAGCCATCCCATGGTTGAGTGGACTATTCCTATATCACTGGGTGACTCACACATGGGTTACCGGGTAATGGGAACCACTCAGGATTACTTCCATTATTATAAGTACGGCAGGAAGAGCAATTTAACGTTTGATCAGGGAAAACCATTTGACCAGGTCTATCAAGCCGTATTGGGACATGATGTGGCTCAGAAGCTCGGCTATCAGATTGGAGAGAAGATCATCGTAGCCCATGGTGCAGGTAAAACCAGTTTTACTCTGCACGAGGATAAGCCATTTGAGGTTGTGGGCATACTTAAACCCACCGCTACACCTGTCGATCGCACCGTCCACATTCCGTTAGAAGGTATTGAAGCGATCCACAAGGATTGGATTGCTGGCAGACAGGTGGCCGGCATGAAGATTAGCGCTGAAGAGGCTCTTGAAAAAAATCTGACACCCAAGGCGATCACTGCCTTCCTGGTTGGGCTAAAGAGTAAAATCGCAACCTTCAGGGTTCAACGCGAGGTCAATGACTACCGTAAGGAACCCTTGCTCGCGATCTTGCCCGGAGTGTCACTTCAACAGCTATGGGATTTGATGAGCGTGGCTGAAAATGCCCTGATGGTCGTCACCGCCTTAGTGGTCATCGTTGGATTGATCGGTATGTTGACAGTGATGCTTGCTGGTCTTAATGAACGACGGCGAGAAATGGCGATTCTGCGATCCTTAGGGGCACGCCCTGGACATATCCTGCTGCTGGTTACCGGTGAGAGTTTACTGTTGAGTATTGTTGGAATCGCCTTCGGCATACTGATTTTCTACACAGGTCTGATTGTGGGCCAGCCCATTATAGAGAGTCACTATGGCCTTCACCTGCCAATCAGCCTACCCTCGTTACGAGAGTGGCTGTTACTTGGGTTGGTAGGAACTTCCGGCCTGATCATCGGCCTAATTCCAGGCTATCGTGCTTATCGGTATTCACTTTCCGATGGCATGAGTATACGTATCTAGTGTAGAGCTTCATACTGATACGTGATTATAGAAGCACCCATTACGACACTAGAGGTCCATCAATGAAAATCTGGTTTGCCATACCCCTGATCTATGCATTCTTGGTCTCCTTTGACGCGGCCTCCGCAGAACCGGCCCAAGAGCTGGAGTGGGATGCCATGATTCCCGCGGACTTCCGTCCGGACAAGATTATGAATCAGTTTGGTGACATCAACGAACTGGATGACAATGATCCCAGGGCACAACAGATTATGGACGAGCTCACTGCCGCCTGGAGCAAAGCACCGGTCGTAGAAAACTTAGATGGCAAAAGAGTTAAACTGCCGGGTTTCGTGGTCCCGCTTGAGGGTGACGGCATAGAACTGAGCGAATTTCTTTTAGTACCCTACTATGGTGCCTGCATTCACGTACCTCCTCCCCCGGCAAATCAGACCGTTTATGTGAAAGTCCCAAACGGTGATGCCAAAATACGTAATGCCTTTGATACCGTCTGGGTAACCGGTGTATTGAGTGCTAAATCTTTCAGCAGCGACCTTGCAACTGCCGGTTATCAGTTACAAGCGGAAGATGTTGCCCCTTACGAATGAATGAATCTGGTATCCCTTGGATTGGCAATCACACTGAGCACAAAAAAACAGAAACACCTAGCACTATTTAACTATTAGTTAACAGATAAAAAAAGATTATTAAGAGACCTACTCTAGTAACCCTTCAGTTTCATCTGTAAATGAATCAAATTGGTCATCCCTTCAAATATGAGTTGATAAAGCAATATGGACTGATTTAAGTGATTTCTTAAAGGCATTTAAGTTGCACAATGTTAAGTTTTGGGTAGGTTCACACAATAAGACGCAAGCATGCGTTGATCTTATTTCTACTAGGTATTTAAAAGAACTGATTACCAGTTTATTGTTCAGTTGTGCAATCTAGTAGATTATCTACATTATCCATCACAACTCCTTTCTTCTGATTTAACTCTAAGTATCTAAATTCCCATATAACTTCAAACTCAATAAATTTTCTAAAATTATAATAATATGACATCCATTCTATAAAACCTTTATTTTCATCTCCCACTGAATATATTTGTGTACCTTCAAAATCACTAATAGCTAAGCTATTCTGTTAATCATACTCAGCATCACAGGATTCAGTCCAAATAGGATCAATTTAAGTGAAAGCCATTTGGAACAACCAGATTATTGCCGAAAGTAGTGAAACGATAGTTATTGAATCAAATCATTACTTTCCCCGCGACTCAATTGTCGAAGCATTCTATCTTGCTAGCGAGACAACAACTGTTTGCCATTGGAAAGGTGAAGCGCACTATTATTCACTGAGTGTAAATGGAAAACTTAATAGAGATGCAGCCTGGTTTTACCCAAAGCCAAAGGAAGAGGCGAAAAACATAGAGGGTATGGTGGCCTTCTGGAAAGGCGTTCAAGTGATTGAGTAGGCATATAATGCCTTACTATCAAGCATCCAAGCTTTTCTAAACTCACTACTTAGACAGGTGTTTTTAACATATCACCACGCCATTCATCATCAAGTTTAAATTCGATACACCTCATCCTGATTTTATAGCATGAGAAAAGCAGTGTTATGACCGCATCGAGAAATGCTCCTATCACCAAACTCACTAAGAAGTGACATCTGGAGATAAATCAGCATGTTCAGATTGAATCAATAACCTGGATTCATCTTAAAATATTTAAGAGCCACTTACTGAATTCACTCAGTATCAAATATAACCATTTGCCCACTGGATTAACAAATAGACTGATTAGTACAATCTGTTACTCTCTTGCTGGAAGACTCGATGAGTGGAGCTCCTGGTTGTGCAGGTAGTGGACGCTATCCCCCAGGATCATAGACCTGTCATCCCACACACCACTCGAATAGCTATCATCGCTATTCTGGCTCACTATGAACTGGTCTACGAGCTCTACACCGGGGGTATTTCCCACTTGAACATCAAAGGTATAGAGACCAGTATGAGTCCACCCCCATCTTGTATAGGGTTGCGGGCTAACAGTACCGGGGTACTCGTTGTATAAATCAACTGGGATAGAGAAGCGCATCGGCAAATTATCTGTTTGGGGCAATGAGGCAAAACCATGGGGCTGGGTGAGGATCGTCGAATTGGTTCCCCTGTGGCCCAGCACAAGTGAGTTTACTTCAGTAGGCATGGTTGGATCCGAGACATCGAACAGAGAGACCTTCACTCCTTGATACCAGGCAAAACCCAGCCCACCTCTGTCACCCGAATTCTCAGCATCGACAGCCTCTTTGCCAATGCCGAGAAGATAATTCTCTCCCACAGGGTGGAGATATTCCGAGTAACCCGAGACCTCCAGTTCGCCTAATGAGACGGGATTTTCGGGATCGGAGAGATCCAGCACATAGAGGGGATCAACTTTCTTGAAGGTGATCAGGTAGCCCCGGTTGCCAATAAAACGACTGGCATAGAGCGCTTCTCCCGGACGTCCTAAGCCATCAAGTCGGCCGGCCACTTCGAGTCGACCACCAGCAGCAACCTCACGTAATAGGGTCACGCTGGTAGAGCTGTTCTGCGAACCTAAGCCGCCAATGGATGTCGCAATACGGAACACTCCCTGATACTCGCCCATACGGTAGGATTTGTACTCAGGTTCGTAGCCAAGATGGCCAACCACCTGAGCTGAACCCCTGTATTCAGCTGCCTTCCCGCTTTCTGAATCACCGTTCAAGGCCAGTTTATGAACCTCGTTTATCTGGGCATATTCACCGTTCTCCAGAAAGGAATGACCAGCACCCTCTGCAACCAGATAGATAGCCTGTTGAGAGGCATAGAGCACTTCTGATGAACCTATGAAACAACTGGTTTGAAAGTTGTCAGGATCCGCCATTGAGATGGCAATGATGTTGATTATGGTAGGGTCCGGCATACCAACGGTGGCGCTTGGCGCAAGATAGCAACTTTCCGTGTCGATAAGAGGCTGCGGTTGATCACCGGTGGTTGCGGTCGGGATCAACTGACTCAGTGAAGCGCTCTCCAACAGGGTACGATTGCGATCGAACGATGGTGCCGAATAGGCGTATTCATTGAGTTCATCAACTATCGGGGTGTGGCGGGTAACCATATAGAGTGTATCGCCTATCACACGACTGGAGATCATTGCCCCATCGAAGCTCAAAGTACGTTCATGGGTGGGAGTATCCGCTGAGTCCAAGCTAAACAGATTAACCTCACTGGTGCCGTGTGACCAATATCTAGGCTCATCCCAAACCGATAACGAACCAGTGAATCCAAAGTCTACATAGTTATTGGCAGTTTCACCTCCTACTGTCACAACCATATCGGAAAGCCCTTCGCCGCGCTGATTAAGTAGATAGATGCCTTCAGAGGGTGTTTCACCGGGTATCAGGATCTCACTTAACAAGCGGTTTGAGGCAGGCTGCTCCTCAATGGCGTAAGTGAAAATGCAATTTTGGTAACTGCTATAGAGATTTGAGCTACACCGACCCATGTTATATAAATATTGGCCATCGGATTTGATCAAGTCCGCCTCATCTACCCCCTGCTCCTGTGTATTGGTTAAAGATATAGGGTTAGAGCTGTCTATCGGAGCCGGACTAAAGTCATCAGTACTGCCTGTAGGCAGTTCACGATCAGTGGCATAGGCCGCTATCATCGCCTCGGATAAGTAATTTTCCAGCATGACATTGTGGCGAAACCGATGCAGCGTAGGATTCTCGGTATCGAAAACAATAAATGTTAAGGGCTGCCGATTATAGATAACGGCGCCATCTTCCGCTTCGTAACCACCATAGACGGCAAACTCTCCCGGCGGCAAGGGTGAGCCATGATGCACATCAATCACCTCGGTCGATACGAGGGTCTTGCGCATGAACGGAACCAGGTCACCCACCTGGCCATTCCAGTTGAGCCACCGCCCCTGGCTATCCCGCATATGCCAATTATCCTGGGCTCGGGCAACCAGGTAGAGATTGCGTTCAGAGCCGACTGAGGCTGTATCTACACTGATACTAAGCTCAACTGCAATAGAATCAGTTGTATCGTACAAAGCGGAGTATTGGTCCGACTCTACTGTTGAGAGAGACCACGACATGGTGGCATCAGCCGGTCCACCTGAGGTTGTAACTGATGCTTGGTTGGTAGGATCAGCAGCTGTGCAGTACGGGGTAAATGCGAATAAGAGCCCCAGTGACAGGAAGCGTAGTGTTGATGGTAGCCTTTTTTCCATGATCGATCCCTCGAAATTCAACTATGTTTTCATCATAACCTCCCTAACCTCTTAATTCCAGGGCCTGAGTTAGGAATCACCAGAGAGCCGTATAACAAAGTCAAAAGAGAATCGGCGGGCACATCCACCTTGATTCTGGATCTCCTCTCTTTGGCAGGATTTTTTGTGGTGCCCCTATTTTTTATTGCGGCTGCAAAAGGAGATCCTCATGTAACCTTGCACTGGTTCAGTAAATAGTCTAAAAAAACAAAGAGCTAACAATGCATCATCAAAAGGATCACTGAAGTGAACACAAGGGATCAGAAATGTCAGCCGAAGGTCGTCTCCGCCTCTTTCCATCGATTGCTACAAAACATAGTGAGTTTTGTCTACCTGCGAACAGGCCAGGTATGTAACCCACAATCTTGTCTGCTTATCCCGTTACTTGTGACGTCGTCATAAGTCAATATTTATGACGTCCACATAATCCACTGTTAAGTGATAAATGCACAGAGTTCTCTAGCAGGTATCGTATGACGGAACTAATTAAGCAGCTCCTACATGAATATGGATTGTTATCCATTACGTTTGAGACATTGCACAAGCAACGTGAAGGACAACCCCGTGAAACTTATGATGATTACGTAAAAGGGTTGGGTGGAATAGTAGATGATGAACCTGTAGTAGTAGCAAGAATCAGCGAGGATGGAGAGCATAGAATTCTACAACCTGGTGAGCACGATCATCTTGTCACTGACTACTGCGGCAACTCCACTAAAAATGCATCTGTTATGGAAGTGCAGGAAGATGAATTCTACTATTTTGGAGCGTTTACAAGCGGGATTCACAATCTTGAGAAAGAAGTACCAGAATTCATGCTTGGTTTAGGCATGGTGCATGCGTATTCGCTTTTTGAGGCATATGTTTCAGAAGTAATAAGAATCCGATACCAAAACAATAATCAGCTATTGGGTGGCAACAAGAAGGTAGATTACTCAGAAATATTTCAGTCCGAGTCAAAGAGTGAGATTGTTGAGAAAATGATTGAAAGAGAAGTAAGGGCCTTTCTCTATCTTCCGATAGAAGGGGTTTTAGGCACACTAAGAGAAAAACTTGGCTTTCGCAAATTAGCAACATCTTATGATGAAAATACAATAAAGATATCCCTAGTCAGAAATTGTCTAATTCACAATCAGGGTGTCGTAGAGGAAAAGCTAAGTACTTCCTTCCCAGAAGAATTCTGCGTTGGAAAAAAGATAGTTGTAACAAAAGAGTTATTGAATCAATCTGTATTGAGTCTGAGGAAATTGGCGTATGAGATCGACAAGCAATTGGAAAGCCTCACTTAACAAGGCAGTCAACAACGCTCGCTGTCGCTCACTCGGACAGCCTACGCTGCGCTGCGGCTGCCGGTTACTGCAACGTTATGTGTAAACAATAATGGAAGTATTATCTAAAATATTAAGTTTAGCTGCAGGCCTCGGAATACTTATTTTGTATATTTATTACTTTGTACTGTCGCAAGCACCCAAAAAAACAGAAAAAGATAAGAAAATAGTACTTCTACTCACCGGTGTGTTAATGGGACCAATTTTGTATTTTCATGCTAACGCAGTACAAACAGCAGTATTGGTTTCAGTTTGGCTTATTTTTGTTGGTTATAGTATTAGTAATCGTAGTTTATCCAAACATGCGGAAAAGCTACTTTTTCTTATAGGAGTAGCTGGCTATTTGTTTGGCATGTATATTTACAGCTAGCACACATAACCAGCGGTTACAGTGGATGCTCGCTATCGGTAGCCCCACTGAGCTGAGGCGTTATGGCTCAAAATGACTATAACCACCGATAGCGCTAACTCCAAGAGTAGACCACTATATTTAGTATATGCCGCATATGACACAATTTAATTTGTGTATGCCGAAGAAAGAGAATAGCATACACAAACTGAATTGTGTCTATTGGAGATTACACAATGCCCTTGGGTTATCCGCGGAATTTCCCCCCTGAAAACATAGGCTTAGAGCGTATGGTCGCTCTTGTGGGGCGAGCAAATGCAAGTTTATCGAGATATGATGGATTATTAGAAAGCCTTGTCAATCCAGACGTTCTTCTTTCACCGCTAGTTATGAAGGAGGCAGAACTATCTTCACGAATAGAAGGCACGATAGCAACTGCTAACGAAGTCTATCAACAGCAGGCAGGCGAAAAATTTGCGCCAGAAAAAGATGCGGATATCCAAGAAATTCTGAACTACCGAAGCACCCTGAGATATGCTGGTAGCGGAATTAAAGAGACACCATTTTCCCTCCATCTTTTAAGACAAATGCATGCAAATTTAATGCAGGGAGTTCGCGGCCAGGATAAAAATCCCGGTATGTTTAGGAATACCCAAAACTGGATTGGATCAAGAGGCTGCAGTCGTGAAGAGGCTACCTATGTGCCTCCATCGTCTCTCCTAGTTAATGACCTTCTAGAGCAGTTAGTTGCGTATACAAATATAGATAATGATTCACTAGACCCAATCGTTCAGGCTGCACTAATACATGCGCAGTTTGAGTTAATCCATCCCTTTGATGATGGCAATGGAAGGATTGGACGAATACTTATACCCCTATTCTTGGTAAGGAAAGGAAGCATCATTAGCCCTTCACTGTATCTTAGTGGTTATCTAGAGAGGAATAGAGACACATACTATGGGCATTTAGAAAGTATTTCGAAAAATGGTGATTGGTTCGGTTGGATCAATTTCTTTTTGAACGCAGTGATTTCACAATCAGAGAATAATCTAGCCTTGATAAGAAAAATCATTGCTCTATACGAAGAAAAGAAGCGTGAGATATCCGATTTATTGCACTCCGATCAAGCCATTTACATTCTTGACATGCTGTTTGATACGCCAGTGTTTCGTGCAAATGAATTACATAAACGTTTAGGCATTCAACGCCAGAGGGCCGCACAATATATTAGGATACTGAAACAAGCTGGTGTAATTGTTGAGTTACGTCCTTCTAGCGGTCGTACACCAGCCTTGCTTTCATTTGAGGATCTTTGGGGTATAACTGATCAGCAGTGAACTGACCATTATCAAGAGCCATAACAATCAGCTTCACACGGATATTTTGCTCCGCTGCACAGCTTTTGCATTATATTTTTTGAACTATGGATATATCAATCAAACTGGAAGTAAAAGACTGGTATCAATTCCAGTCGTATCTTGAGAAAGAAATACCAAAGACCGAAAAGTCTTGGACAAACAGTTTTTGGTTCAATCTTGTTCTCTGGGCTGTATTAGCCTTTTTCTTCATGACCATATTTCAAAATATTGGCGAGGTTCATTGGCCAAGCGTTGGTGTAGCGTCTGCATTCTTCATTCTTATGTTGATCCTCTTCATATTTAATCTGAACAAGTTTAAAAGGGCTTGCGCACCTTCTGAAAATGGTGTGTTTGTGGGAGAGCATAGGTTTGTCTTTGATGAGGAAGGAATAAAAATCAAAAGGCCACGGTTATGAGGCAAGTCATAGTTGGTCGCTTGTTCAGCGTATTGAGCGCACTAATGGAATGATTCTTATTTTTCTTGATACTGCGTATGCCTATGTTTTTCCAGAAACCAAGCTGGAAAACCCAGAAGAGTTCTACAGCTACATAAATGAGCAATATGCAAAAATATAACACTCATAATACAAAGAGTCGTAAACAAGGAAAAGACGATGTTTAAACGAATCTTACTGCGCTTCCATGATATGAAAACTATCGGAAAACTAATGCCGGGTGCAGATAAAGAGGCTAATATGGTGGGCGAAGAGAAACCAGGTGCAGAACACTTTATCCTATCTGCTCTCAATCTCGAAGATGGTACTGCTAAACGCACCTTCGAAAAGCTTGAAATAGACTCGGCAAAATTCAGAGAAGCGATTAAAACACAATATGAAGAAGCGCTAAGTTCTTTTTTTATTAGCCAGGATACTATCGAAACAGATCCTGAGCCTATAGTATCGAGCGAGATATTTCATGATTCACAACCTTCAGGCCAGGACTTAATGAAATCTCTTTATGCTCTAAAAAAAGAGGACAAAGATCATCCTTTATTAGGGGCTCATGTATTAATTGCAGCAGCTGCCATAGAACATGGTGTAGTGCCAAGGGTATTTAAAGTTTTAGGCATTGATAGAGTGCTTTTAGCTAAAGCAGCTGAAGAAGAAGTTGAATTAATCCAGTGTTAGAACAGAGACATCTAACAAGGGTAGAAAACTATAAGCTGACAGAAACAATAAAAACATCACTTATGCAGTCCACCATGTGGTGGACTGCATAGTTACATTATCCATGTCAAAGATTAGAGATTAAATCTCACCTACTCACCTATATGGGCGTCCATTGTCGGATCGATAAGCCAGATCGCGATATCTTTACCCAAGGCCTTCACACAGCGATCTAGAATTTTGCAGGTGCCCTTATACGCACCAAAAAATCCGCCTCCAGAAGAACGACGACCATTGAAACTACCAATCTTCTTACCGTTTTCAAATAGTTCGCCGGTTACAGCAACAGACTTTGACCCACTCCAGGCACCTCCGCCCGATCCAATAACGTTGCTAATCTCCAAAGCCAGGACACGCCCTTTAGCCTTTTTATTAACAGCACCGTCCTTCTTTACCACAGCGATATCGCTTTGACTGGCAAATGATCCTATATATGTCGGTAACTGTGTATCAATCACACACTCCGCTTTCACTTTGTCTGGCGCACCAGAACCTGCGGCATAGGCTATACGATTAGATATACTTACCGCGGAGGAACTGGTGGGTTTGGTGGAGCTGGTAGAGTTGGTGGATTTGCTTACTGTTACCGCCTGTTTGCTACTATCCACAGACTTGGTTCCGCCTGTGGATCCACCACAGCCGTAGAGTAACGTTAATAGTATCACGCCTAAAAATGTAAATTTATTAATGCATATCAATTTTTTGTTCATGGTATTTATTACTCATCCCTTATTATTTATTAAGCCTCTAATTTAACTTCTATTTCTATACCAAAACAAGGGTTAAACCTATTTTTTTTAAATCGTGAATATTTCACATGACTTGCATAAATATTAAGTTAGACTAAAACCAGATAAACGCATTTAATAAACCAACAAGTTGACATGTTTCTGATCATCCGAATCTCTTGGTCAAAACATGCTGATATACCTTTAAGTGTCATAAAATATTCACACTTAACCACTGGAGCTATTCAAATGGGAATTAAACTCAATGTCCCCCTCGTCAAACAACTAACTAAAATGTCCTGCTGGTATGCATCTGTTTGTATGGTCGCCTACTATCGTGAAGCGGGCCCTCGCTTAGGCCTACCAGAAAAATGGAAGGCCAACAGTGGTATCAACTTGAACGACTTTGTCAAACTTGCACAAGCTGAAGGATTAGTCTCAATAAAATCTCCAGCTTCGAAGCTGACAGAGCAACAATTGGAAATTTTTCTTAGAAATAACGGCCCTATCTGGTGCGCTGGTCGATGGGATGGCGTACCACATATTGTTGTTTTGACAGGCGTCGATAAAGGCTCTGTATTCATTAATGACCCAAACCCTGCCAAAGGTAAACGCACTGAAACTCTAGCATGGTTTAATGAAAAGCTTGATAACCATGTGCAAAACTGCATGATGTACAAAGCCTAGACTCTATATAAAGCTTACGCTTATATAGTATTCTTTTGAGATCATTGCTTCGAAAATGCGCTAGAGGACAGACATCTAGATACCCAACTCTTATACGCCCAATGAACAGAAAGCCATATATGCTGTCGCAATGATTAAGACAACAAGCCTGGGAGGAGGGATAGTCAATGCCTGAGACCATCGACAACCGTCGTAGGACGCTGATTTGTGGCGCAGCCTGCCTACTTACACTACCAGCCCATGCACAGGATCTATTAACCCCTAGCCAGACACCCGGCCCCTTCTACCCTGATCTACCAATTCTCGATCAGGATAACGACCTCACCCGGATAGCTGGTCGTGACGGTATTGCAGAAGGAATAATCTCAGAGCTTAGCGGACATCTGGTAAACATTAACGGCTCACCATTAGCGGGTGTTCGTATCGAGATCTGGCAATGTGATCATAATGGCCGTTACCGACACAGTCGCGATGATAACTCAGAACCGATGGACAAGAACTTTCAGGGCTTAGGTCATAGTGTCACTGACCAGATGGGCCGCTATCGTTTTCGCACCATACTTCCTGTTCCCTACCCAGGCCGGACACCACATATTCATGCAGCGATATTCAGATCTGGAATGAAGCCTTTTGTAACCCAGATCTACATCGAGGGAGAACCGCGTAATAGTAATGATTTCCTCTTCCAACGCATACCCAGCGAATTACGCCCACTGGTCCAGGCAAAATTCAAACCAAGTAACAATGAGCCTGTAGAACTGGCCGCTCAATTTAATTTTATTCTGATAGACAGGGCTAGTTGATATCTCAAGTGCATCGACATACCACATCGCATAACTATTATTTCATTTATCATTCACGCTATTCAATCAATGACACAGCTTCTTCCCATACTTTAATAGACGCAAACAATCATCCGCCTTTTAGGATATAAATTGTAAAAATAGATACCTTGCAGAATCATTTCACTGCTTCTATCTGACTTATATTAACAATTAGCAACGAAGATTAATCACCATTATCTATACTGGTTCATTGGGGTACCAAAAGATAACCAGACTAAAAAGAACAACAGGTACGTATAGCATCCTAATAGAATAGATTTCAGAATAAATTCTAAAACAAATTGAATGTATTGAAATTAATGAAATTCAATATTCATCCTCTAGAATACTACAACCCTTAATTGAAACTCCCTCTTCGCTATTGTCAAAACCGAATACAAAGCCCGGTTAAGGCATTTTTGTGGTCTTAAACGTACTGGGAACTTGACAGAAAATAGACACATACATTTTCTTTAAGGCGACACCGAGGTGCTGATTGATATTTTGGTAATATGCCCTGACCATCAAAATATACTTACTAATAGACAAACATTACGGCATGCGCATAGTGGTTAATAGTATGAAGTACTGTTAATGTATAGGGATACTCCATAAGCGGTTGGTACATTCATGAAAAAGCTCAAAAATGAAGCAGAACTAGCCAAACAAGCTATTCTTTTCGGAATAAGATATGCCGAGAAACGTGGCGCTGCAGTTTTCGAACCTACTGATTCTGCCAGTGATAAAATGCTCTATATCTATAGATTACTAGTTCACGATAAAATCATTCAAGCACTTCCGGAAGACCAAGTCTCTCAACAATCCGTAAAGCACAAGTTAGCCATTTGGTATTCAAAACAGCTACCTAAAGATCACCCCTTACTCTAAATTACTCATAACCTAACCACTAAAGGCAACAAGCAAATAATGAAAATACTCATTCGTAATTTACCAAGGGATTTGACTGAAGAAGAGTTAATACCTCTATTCAAAGAGTGTGGTGCTGTTCAGTCCTGCAAGATCGTACAAGATAAAGAGACAGGAAAATCAAAAGGGTTTGGTTTTGTTGAAATGCCCCGTGCTGGAGAGGCAAAAGCAGCTATCAAAAAACTGAACGCCACTGAACTACATGACCATAAAATTCGTGTTAAAAAGGCAAATATAGAAGAGTAAACTGAAATTCCACATCATCTCCCTGCCAATTCAGGGTTAACTATATCATTTAAACTAAACAATATTACTACTTTGACAAGGCTTTAACTTACTAAAAATATTCCATTAAATTCAATCATTTAGACTGAAGCACCATATATTCTATATTTCCTAAACTTAGCATTTTACATCACCAGTGTATTTCCACATTTCACTATCTCTTTCATCCCATTTGACATTAATGTCCATTGCGTATACGTTTCGCTCAGCTAGAAAGTAAGTCTTTATTTATATTCTCCATTCCGATGCATTCTCGTAATTCTTCGTCCTGCAGTTTTAAATTTCAGTCTTTTTTCCGCTATTCATGCCTCTACAAGGTATAGTTAAATCAATTCTACAGGAATTTAATATATGTCTAATACAATTACGGGTACCGTAAAATGGTTCAATGAATCAAAGGGTTTTGGTTTTATCGAGCAGCAATCCGGCCCAGATGTTTTCGCACATTTTAGTGCTATCACTGGCTCCGGCTTTAAAACTCTAACAGAAGGTCAGACCGTTGAGTTCACAGTAACTCAGGGCCAAAAGGGACCTCAAGCCGAAAATATCGTACCTACCTAATAGCAAAATATTATCACTAGAAAAGGCAAGCCTTATTGGCTTGCTTTTTTTCTGCGTAGAATATTTTCAAATCTAAATAGCCTCAAAACAATTCATGAGTTCACTGACTTGCTCACATAGCAGTTATTCACTGCTCCCTCCCTCTAACATCACTCAATAACAATATAACTGATTACCCACAAAAATATTTTCTATACTAGTGGTCACATGAAACATCATTCTAGATTGTATGTATGCCTGATCCCTCTGGGAGAAGGTAGGGTGAGGGTACGGGGTTAGAATAATCTAAGCGATAACTTCATAATTTCCCTCAACCCAACCCTCTCCTAAAGGGAGAGGGAGTTGCAGGACAACTAGCGTGTTTTTATACCCTGTTAGTTTCTATGCTGCCAAAACTATATTCATCAACGTCAACATTGAATAAGGTCATTCAAATGATGGTTAATAACTTAGAGACCAATAAAAGTAATGCAATAGACTTTTATAGAACAGCATACATGGGAAACCCAACCAAGGCAGTAGCGCTTTTTGTTGGTGATGAATACATTCAACACAATCCACTTGTTGGGAATGGAAAGCAAGCATTCATAGACTATTTTGATGAAATGGCTAGAGACTATCCCGATAAAAGTATTGAGTTTATCAGAGCAGTAGCACAGGGTGATTTAGTGGCTCTTCATACCCTACAAATATGGCCAGGTGAAGAGCGATACGTGACGATGGATTTTTTTCGCTTTGATAAGAGCGGTAAAATTGTCGAACATTGGGACTCAATTCAAGCTATACCTGATGAGTCAAAGAATGGTAACCCTATGTACTGATCTAAATTATGCATATGCCTTTGGGATAAGTGAACCTTACTCAGGTAAGGTTTAAACACTCGAGTCATAATGAATAAAAATGACCCTCGACATGGTGCGGCAGGCCGCACCCTACACCTTACTCCCAAAATTAATTACCTAATCGTTCAATCTGACGTCGAATATCACTAGATGAGTTTTTTAGGGGCTTCCACAGCATCATTGGCACTGTCAGATCAATTGCTGTAGAGATTTACCTGCACCCGTTGATTTTGAGCCGCAATAGCATTCCAATCTCCGGCACTACTGACTTCGTATAAAGCTGGATAGGGCATCAGCGGTTCATCAAAACCGTTGCTGAATAGAATAATCTCTATCTCACCACCACTTCTGGCCAATTCAACATTAATATAATTGGCAAATGCAACAGATTGATCATTCAACCAGTCATTACTACCGCGATGGTCAACTGCAAATTGACAACTTTTAATATCAAGATCATTTTTAGCTAATGCTAACCCTTCTGAAGAGCCCTTTTGCAGACAAAAATTCCCGTGGTTGGCCCGTAGTTCAATGGTGCCCCGAAATCCTGACTCTTTGAGTTGCCCTACCAGTTCAGATAACCAGAGCGCCTTCTCATCACTGAAAGGCTGTTCTCCAAAACTGAACTCCGTACCCTGATTGGCGGCCCATTCGATAAGTCTCAATGGCAAGACCACCTCATCCTCACCGACCGGACTACTTTCTGGATTATTTAACTGCTGAGTCAAACGCTCAATCTGTTCATTTTGATCAGAGAGCATTTTAACAAGCTGCCCATCTTGCTCAATCTGACCCTTATCCATAACCATCAACTCTGATCCATCCATGCTGAAATAGGCCATGGAGACGCCAGCCAGAGCAACGATTCCACCAAGCGCGCCAACCAGAAAGCTCCTCCAACCACCAGAGTTATGTTCCTCCTGCATGGCTTCAAGCTCATACATCTCGCCACGTAACTCAGAAAACTGTTTATCCAGCTGTTGTTGCAACCGCTCTTCAGCCATATTGTGTTCTTTGCGAAAGAAGCGTTTCAATGACTCATGTGAAGAGAGCCCCTGCTGAAAGTCATCCATTGGCAAGCTAACTGTTTCAACTAAGGCTGGCTTGTGACGCTCATGATCAGAAATAGGGTGAACATTGTCCGGACGGTGTACCTGCCGGACAGATTCCATACCTTCATTTTTAAATCCATGGACCAGGGATTCCTGCTCTGGCAATAAATGCAGGGAGTTAAGAACACCTTCGAAATCCTTAGATTCAAGCTGTTTTGGCAACACGCCAATAGCACCAAGCGCGCGAGCCTGACTCAATTCAAGACCTCCGGCTTTGGAGGTATACATCATTACAGGTATAACGGCGGTATTTGGATTTGACTTGATGACCTTCAATGCCTGGAATCCATCCATTCCTGGCATTTCATAGTCCATAAAGATGGCATCCGGAGCATTTTCGTAGAGATAGTCGATAGCAGCGGCAGCAGACTCTCGTGTGTCCACAGCAACGCCATAGTTTTTGAGTTTGCTCGACAGCACCTTACGAGCTGTTTTTGAGTCATCTACGATGAGCGCTTTTTTATTTGCTGTTCCTGTCACGGCGCCAACCTTTCCCCTGTTGTTTCTATGTATGCTATTCCAGCAAACTACATGATAATCCTTGTATCGGCCCTAAGTATTGACCTAGGACTCGTAATTAAACTATATCCGACATAAACCGTGAGAGGAAATATCCAAATGGAAACCTTAACACATGAAAAGTGTGAGGCGTGTCGCGCTGATGCACCAAAAGTCAGTGAAGAAGAGCTTGCTGAACTGATTAACGCCATTCCGGATTGGAATATCGAAGTTCGGGACACCATTATGCAGCTTGAGAAAACCTATAGTTTCAAGACTTTCACTGCGGCTTTGGATTTTACCAATAAGATTGGCGAACTTGCTGAAGATGAGGGACACCATCCCGCTCTGTTGACTGAGTGGGGTAAAACCACAGTAACCTGGTGGTCACACAAGATCAAAGGTCTTCATCGCAACGACTTCATCATGGCAGCGAAAACCGATGAGATTGCCCGAACAGGTTAGGGTGTGACCCAGCGGGCTGGCCACTATCGGAGGCTACTTAGTAAAAGATATAATTATTAGGAATCATAGCCTTAAGGTGCGGCAGGGCCACACCTTAAGGTACCTATCAGGAGAGCGCATCCTTCATCTGCTGCTCCTGCTTCTGCTTATGCAGCTCGATCTCCGCTTGTTTACGCATCTCCAGGATATCTTTACGTTCCTCGACGCGTTTCTCTGCAGCATTTTCCTTAACAGGTATGGTGTTATCACCAAAAAGAACCTGTTTCAGGAGCCTGACACCAAACTGCATCAGTGCCAGATCCTCTTTTTCAACCGTCTCATAGAATGAATCTTCCATGTCGTAGGAGGATTTGAAAGAGTCCGCCAGGACGAAACGGCGTAACCGGTCTACATCATACGAACACATGAAAAAGAACTGAAGACTGGTGTCTGAAGGGCGTCCAATAGCCGGCCCGGCAGATTTCTTTTTCAGCATCAGTTGCAGCCACTCCCGATTGATCTGATCGTATAGCTCAACCTCCTGCTCCTTGCGATAGTCATGCACTGAGACCTCACGGTCTTCCTCATGGCCCTTACAGTGATCTTCCTGAATCAGGAAATAGCGAGCTTCATCTTCTGTCGCACCTGCCTCTTTCATAGCCATGTGGCCGATAGGGTAATAACGACAGGCGGTAGGTCTGTCTTTATAGACGCTACAACCCTCTTCAGTGACAAACTTGCAGGCGCCATCATCGTCTGTACGCAACTTGATGCCCGGCACGCCATCTTTGTCCATTTCGTAGGGCACTGTGTGGTCTTTGAGGAACTCGGTGGCACTGACGCCAAGATTATCCTTCAGCCGCAAAATATCGTAGGGCGTCAACTGAATATCCGCGTGTTTACAGCACGCATTAAAGCAAGAGATCCCCTTGTGGCAGTTGAATTTGATCTTCGCACCCGGCTCAAGAACCGATGGAACAAAACTGCTCTTAAAGGGAATATCGAATTTTTCACTCATTATTGGCCTCCGATAGAATATCGGCTGGTTCGCGTTGCAAGCCGACAGGGATTGCTGCGAGTCTAACTGTGTAATGCTCCGAAACCGAGAGCAACAACACTCATCCGGGTATCGAACCGGTCGTAGTAGTAAATACTGACAACTATTTTTTATCAATATTTTGCAAATAGTAGCAAAGCCCCAAGAAATCTCCGGCTTTGCAGGCAACTGTCCTAAGACAGAAAAAGCCCGAACGCCGCAAGGACGTCCGGACTTTTCTAAGCCCTATGGCCTATAGCTGTCTTACTTGAACAGCTTAGACTTGTCGACGATGTCGACGTGAGCGCGCTTGAAGCACTTATAGGTCTTAGCCTCTTTGTCATAGACAGAGTTCACGAAGCACTTCCAGTTCTCTTCGTCGACAAAGTTCTTATCCATGCGGTAGTAAAAACCAGGATAACGAGACTCTTGACGGAACTGAATGTGTTTCATGTGAGCTTCAGCAGTCAGGATGCGGTGATAGTTTTCCCACGCACGAAGTAGTTCGTGGAGGTCTTTAGCACGCATCTTCAATGCATCTTCCTTCAGCATTTCCAGCTTCTGCTCAGCCAGGTCCAGCATGTGCTCGTTGGTGGTGTAGTAAGTAGCAACACCGGCAACGTACTCATCCATAACCTTCTGCAGGCGGAACTGCAACATACGAGGAGTGATGTAGTTAGGGTTAACATCAATCGCAGTTGAGTAGTCCTTGTGCTCAAGGTAGTTACGGACTGGACGGTAGATCTCTTCGATCAGGGTATCAACATCGGTGTCCAACTCAGGAGTGAAATCCTTGTTGTCCATGACGTATTTAACCATCGCTTTAGCAGCCATACGGCCTTCAGCGTGTGAACCAGAAGAGAATTTGTGACCAGAAGCGCCCACGCCGTCACCAGCGGTGAACAGACCGGAAACAGTGGTCATACCACGGTAGCCCCAGTTCCAGCCCTGTGGCAGATGCTCAGGCACGCCAGCTTCGGTCTCTTCGGTAGGTGCACCAACATCTTCAGGACCAGAGGTCCAGATGCCGCAGCAGCCAGAGTGAGAGCCCAACAGGTAGGGTTCGGTAGGCATCAGCTCAGAGTTTTTCTTCTCAGGCTCGATGTTCTCACCAGCCCAGATACCACACTGGCCGATACACATGTCGAGGAAGTCTTCCCAAGCTTCTGCTTCCAGATGCTTAACCTCACGAGGAGACAGAGTCTCACGCAGGTTGGCAAGGGCGGTAACGGTGTCCATCCAGATAGGACCACGACCTTCCTTCATCTCTTTCAGCATCAAGTGGTTACGCAGGCAGGATGCAGGTACAGCAGCCTGGCCATAAGGAGGATAGTCGTCGAGCATCTCCTTATTGCGGTCCATGTAGACTTCACCAAAAGCGTTGGTAGCTTTTGATTTGAACAGCAGGAACCATGCGCCAACAGGACCGTAACCGTCTTTGAAACGGGTAGGTACGAAGCGGTTTTCCATCATGGTCAGCTCAGCGCCAGCCTCAGCAGCCATGGCGTAGGTGGAACCAGCATTCCATACTGGATACCAGGCACGACCCTGACCCTCACCCACAGAGCGTGGACGGAAGATGTTTACACAACCACCAGCAGCCAACAGGATGGCTTTTGCTTTGATGACAAGCAGTTTGTGGTCACGAACAGAGAAGCCAACAGCACCAGCGATGCGGTTAGGATCGTTCTTATCGTTAACCAGCTTAACAATGAAGATACGCTCTTCGATGTTGTCCATGCCCAGTGCTTTCTTTGCTGCTTCAGCAACGATCCACTTGTAGGACTCACCGTTGATCATGATCTGCCACTTACCAGAACGTACGGGCTTGCCGCCGTCTTTCAGTAAAGGCATACCTTTAGAACCATCGTGACGCTCACCGTTCTCGTCAGTCTTCCAGATAGGCAGACCCCACTCTTCGAACAGATGAACAGATTCGTCAACGTGACGGCCCAGGTCATAGGCCAGATCATCACGGGTGATACCCATCAGGTCGTTGGAGACCATACGGGCGTAGTCAGCAGGATCCTGCTCAGAACCAATGTAGGTGTTGATCGCAGACAGACCCTGGGCAACCGCACCAGAACGATCCATTGCAGCCTTATCAACCAGCTTGACACTGATGTCACCGCCAGCAGCTTGCACCCAAGGACCAATCTCGTAAGCAGCACCACTACACGCCATGCCACCACCGATCAGGAGGATGTCTACCTCTTCTTGGACGACTTCCGGATTTCCGAATTCAGCCATTACATATACCTCGAATTATCTATATTCCTGAAATAATCAGACTGAATCCTGCTTACTTGCGGATCAGCTCACTTGGATCGCCGGCACGGTAGCCGTTCTGCTCGTTATGGTTGAAGAAACCGGGCTCGCCGATCTTCGCCATTTCCGCAGCAGCCTTACCGCCGTAAGGATCAATAGAACCTTCAGGAGTAGTACGGATCGGGAATTTGAAGCGCTTCATGGTGCCGTTACGGAACTTGATAGTCCACATAATTGAGTCGGTTCCGCGCAGAGGCTGTACAGAGGCGCCCAGAGGTACGATATCGGCGTAAGGACGGGCTTCGATAGCCTGCTGAGGGCAGATCTTGATGCAGGAATAGCACTCCCAGCACTGCTCAGGCTCTTGGTTGAATGACTTCATGGCATGACCGGTTTCAGAGCCGTCTTTATCCAGCTTCATCAGGTCGTGGGGACAGATGTACATGCAAGCTGTCCTGTCCTGGCCTTTACAGCCATCGCACTTCTCAGTACGCACAAATGTAGGCATGGTGTTTTCTCCTAAGGGTTTTCACTGCAGTGATTCAGCCGCCGCATATTACAGCGACTTTGAAGCACAACCGGAAATTTCCGGCGTAGTTCATTTTAATTCTCTCTTGATCTGAGCTAATGCTAAACAGATCGTGATTCGAACCCGACTCAGCCAGACCACTTCGTCGGGCACTCCCTCGCACGCACACGCGTGATCCGGAATTCGGGCGACAAACATTAATGCCTTGAGCAGGCTTTAGCCAAACAATTTTTTAATGAGGGCACATAAAATACGCTTATTAACCTAGCCCACTGTAAAACCTAGCATTTTACTGCGGTAACTAACCCCCTATTTATACGAACAAAATTACCAATAATGGGATCATGGTCTTTTTCAAAACCAACCGTTAGCCATAACACGTAAGAGTCCATCTATCCCATGGGAGATAGATAAATCAGACTAAATTCCCGATTTTGATCACCATTTTGATAGGTTTTCCAGGCATATCCCCTACAGTTAAATCGCTAAATATGGTGAAAATCTATTACCCATGCATGATGTCCGGATCAATCTGTAGTAAAACTGAGCCAGAGTTTCGGGTAGAGTTACGCCTTTTTTCGAGTCAAAATCATGCCTCACAGGGAAGCACCAGACGTCCTCTTTTTACTTGCAACCGGCTGCCATCACTGTCCTGTGGTGCTGGAGCGCCTGACCCAACTCCTTAAAGAGGGCAGGATCGGACGACTGGAGTCTGTCAATATCATGAACAGACCAGACATAGCCCGCGAACTCAATGTACGCAGTGTTCCCTGGAGCAGAATCGGCAAGTTCGAACTGGACGGTGCTTTAACCCCCAAAGAGGTGGATGAGTGGGTTACACGGGCATCAACTGGAGAGGGCATCTCCGACTACTTCAGCGAGTCTCTCGAGGCCCAGAGACCAGATAAGGTTATCTCCTGGCTCGAGCGCAATCCGGAAAACCTGAATCAGATGCTTGGGCTGCTAGAGGATGAATCCACACCAATGGCTTCTCGAATCGGTGTTGGCGTCGTAATGGAACAGCTTGAAGGAGACCCACGGCTCGAACAGGCATTGGATACAATGATCCTACTCAGTCGGTCTGAGCATGCAAACATTCGTGCCGATGCGGCACATTTTCTGGGCTTGACCCACTCACCCAAAGCCAGATCCACACTGACCAATCTGCTCAAGGACAACCATCCAGATGTCAGGGAGATTGCAGCAGATTCATTGGAATTAGTGTAGATTCCCCGCTTTACCTAGTGGAACAGATGCAATGAACAAACGGGATCAGATACTGGCGGTACATGCCCAGTTTATCAATCAGGTTGTGATGACCGGACAGCAGCCCGATCGTAAGGACGATTTCGAGCAGTTGTTAAAAATGGCCGATGATAGCGGATGGAATGATCTGACTGACTGCATTCGAAAAATCTTCCACCAGGGACGCCGCGACATAGAGCTACTGAATCCTCTTGATGAGGAGGATCAGTTCATTGCTGAGGCAATACTACTCGGTCTTCAGGACCCCTCCACCCTGCCCGACCCCGATGCCAAGCCTGATCCTGCAATGGCAGCCCCAGGCATCGCCAGCATGGTCCATGCGGCTGGCTCAGGTAACGCACAGGCACTACAGATAATCGCTGAAATGGCAGATCAAATGAGCCGAGCCGGCGGCCCTATGGCAAGGCTTGCGGCAGTAATTCGCCCGCTAATCAATGGTGAACGAGACCCACACATACTGTGCAAGGATATGGATAGTCGTACAGAGTCTATGGTGCTTGGGATATTGGACGAATTGAAGCGGATGCAAGAGGAAAAGTAACATGTCGAGGCGCTTTATTATCATCGCTGCGATGAGTGGATTTCTGCTGGTTGCACTAGGAGCCTTTGGTGCCCACGCCCTGGAGCGCTCTGTTCCACCCTCACACCTGATCTGGTGGCAGAAGGCCGTTCACTATCAGGGCATACATACCCTGGCTCTGCTCGGCGTAGGTCTATTGATACCGCACCATCCCGTACGTGCACTGATGTTGTCGGGCTGGTTGTTCGTGGCAGGCATTGTACTTTTTTCCGGCAGTCTCTATCTGATGGCACTCACCGATATTCGTATCCTGGCTATGTTAACCCCGCTTGGGGGCACTGCCTTTATGGCAGGATGGTTATCATTGATCATTGGCGCCTGGCGCCTGCCCAACCGCTGATGGATCTAAACGCTTTCACGAACCGGCTACGAAAGAACCAGCGGCACTGGAGCAAGTGGGCCCGTCGCAGGGAGATCAGTTGCTATCGTATATATGACCGGGACATACCTGAATTTCCGCTGGCGATCGATTGGTATGATGGCCAGGCCCATCTGCAGATTTTCGCACGTAAAGGCCTGGAGCCACTGAATGATGAACAGCAGCAACAGATCACACAGGCAGCCAGTGAAACACTGGAGATTCCACCGCACCATCTGGCAGTAAAGACCCGCCAGCGTCAGAGGGGGCTGAATCAGTATGAGAAGACTGGTGCAAGTGGAAGACCTATGGTGGTGAAGGAGGGGGGATTACAGTTCGAGGTTGAACTCTATACCTACCTTGATACCGGACTGTTTCTGGATCATAGAAACACCCGGAATCTGGTTCGGGAGCGATGTGCCGGCAAACGGATGCTTAACCTGTTTGCCTACACCGGTAGTTTTTCCGTATACGCCGCAGCGGGGGGAGCTCTCTCCACAGTCAGCGTAGATCTATCCAACACCTATCAGGAATGGACCCGACGAAACCTGCAACTAAATGGATTTAACAACGACAACCACGAACTGGTCAGGGAAGATGCTTTCCAATATCTCGAGCGGGCAAACAGAGAGCGCCGGCGTTTCGGTCTGATCGTACTTGACCCACCTAGTTTTTCAAATTCAAAACGAATGGCGGATACACTCGATATACAACGGGACCAGGAGCAGTTGATAGACGCTTGCCTGAACCTACTCAATCCAGGTGGTGAATTGATCTTTTCAACCAATCGTCGAGGTTTTAAACTTTCACCCGATCTCAGCAACAAAGCCGGATGCGAAGAGATCACTCAGCAGGTCGTACCTGAGGATTTTAAGCGCCGCCTTCCATATCATTGCTGGTTATTTCAGGCACCTTCTGATTAATGAGTTGTCTTAGCAATCCAATACTTGACGCAGATACAAAATTAAACTCTCATAGCGGCATATTTAACCTGGCGTTGAAATCAGATATTCCAGCAGTTGAGACTAATGGACTTTTTGCCGATATGCCTTCTTGCGCAGATATCACCCGGATCGAAACAGAATAACTGAGATGGAGACCTCATGCTGAAAAGATTGACCCTGACGATCATCGGACTGGGCGTGCTAATTGGTATCCCTACAGTAATAAAACTACAGCAATTTCAGGCCATGGCTGAGATGCAAATGGTTATGCCACCTGAAATTGTTACTGCCGATCAGGTGCGTAAGCAGAGCTGGCCCAACTCAATATCCGCTACCGGATCCCTGGTCGCTGTACAAGGGGTAACCATGAGCGCGGAGCTGGGGGGCAAGATAAAGGAAATCGCTTTCAAATCCGGCGATCGGGTCAAAGCTGACGACCTGTTGGTGCGTCTCGACACAACTGCCGAAGAGGCGCAACTGCGTTCTGCTGAAGCGGCAGCCAAACTGGCGCGAATCAACCTCGATCGAACTCGAGGCCTGCGCGCCAACAAAACAGTTTCTCAAGCTGACCTGGACACTGCTATAGCCAACCAAAAACAGACCTCAGCTCAGGTGGAGAATGTTCGTGCCACCATCGCCAAGAAGACCATGCGCGCACCCTTCTCCGGACAGCTAGGGCTACGTCAGGTCAATCTGGGACAGATCATCGAACAGGGCACTCCGGTTGTGACTCTGCAGACAATCAATCCGATCTATGCCGACTTCTCCCTGCCACAACAGCGCTTCTCCAGCTTAGCAGTCGGCAACGAGGTAAATATCACAACCGATGCAGCACCGGATAAAACCTTTAGTGGAAAAATCATAGCGGTGAACCCAGAGATCGATCAATCAACCAGGAGCGTTCGGGTAAGATCCTCACTGACCAATGAGGGTGAACTTTTGCGCCCCGGTATGTTTGCCAATGTCGAGGTAATCCTTCCCCAAGTTAATGAAGTTTTAGCCATACCGGCAACCTCGGTACTCTACGCGCCCTATGGCGATACTGTGTTCGTGATTGATACGAAAAAAGATGAAACAAGTGGTGAAGAGTCACAAGTACTTCGCCAGCAAATCATCCGCCTGGGTGCGACTAGAGGCGACTATGTAGCGGTGACTACAGGTTTGAAAGAGGGTGAGTCTGTGGTAACCAGCGGGGTGTTCAAATTACGGCCCAACATGGCCGTGTCCATTGATAACACCCTTGCCCTTGACGCTAGTCTGGATCCTCAACCACCCAATGAATAGCACATTTCAGAGGGTCGGTTTGACCCTTCAAACTGCACAGGGATATTAATGTCGTGGGTAAGATAAAAGTCTTCACCGATCTATTCATTCAGCGCCCCGTTCTCGCGATCGTGGTCAATCTGCTGATTGTAATAGCAGGTATACAAGCCTGGAACAGTCTGAATATTCGCCAGTACCCTCTGAGTGAAAACTCCACAATCAATATCTCCACTGTTTATGTGGGGGCCAATGCGGAGCTGGTACGCGGCTTCATCACTACACCGCTGGAACAGGCCATTGCCTCAGCGGATGGCATTGAATATATTGAATCTAAGAGCCTCCAGGGCTTCTCCATGATCAATGCCCGGTTGAAGCTCAACTATCCTCCAACCAAGGCACTGGCAGAGATCACCGCCAAGGTGAACCAGGTGCGCAATGACCTGCCCACTGAAGCCCAGGTGCCAGCACTCTCGATACAGTCAGCTGATTCACAATTTGCCTCAGCCTACCTCAGTTTTGCCTCTGATATTCTCTCTCAGGCGGAGATCACCGACTACCTCATTCGTGTGGTACAGCCACGACTTGCCGCGATTGCAGGCGTTCAACGTGCGGAGGTGTTAGGTGCACGCATATTCGCCATGCGCGTGTGGCTTAAACCGGACAAAATGGCGGCACTGCATATCAGTCCGTCTCAGGTTCAGCAGGCCCTGGCCGCCAACAACTTTCTTGCGGCCATAGGCACTACCAAAGGCTCATTGGTGCAAGTCAACATGACGGCTAACACCGATCTTCACTCAGTCGAGGAGTTCGAGCAGCTTGTGATACGGCATGACGGTGACACTATTGTGCGCCTGGAGGATATTGCCGATGTTACCCTGGGGGCCGAAGACTATGACACCTCGGTGCGATATACCGGCCAGACCGCGGTATTCATGGGAATCTTCCCTCTGCCAAGCGCCAATACCATTGATGTCATAAAACTGGTTCGGACTGAAATTGACGCTATCGCCAAGGACCTGCCTTCGGGTCTGGATGTGAATATCGGCTATGACGCCTCAGAGTACATTGCCAATGCGATCACTGAAGTCACCAAGACTCTGGGTGACACCCTGCTGATTGTAATTGCGGTTATATTTCTGTTCCTGGGATCGATACGCTCAGCACTGGTGCCCACTATTGCTATACCGGTTTCGCTGATCGGCAGTATCTTTCTGATGCAGATTTTCGGCTTCACTCTGAATCTGCTTACCCTACTGGCGATTGTACTCTCTGTAGGGCTGGTGGTGGATGATGCGATTGTGGTGGTGGAAAACATCGAGCGCCATCTTCGGGAAGGCCGGAGCAAGCGTGAAGCAGCGATACTTGGTGCCCGGGAACTACTCGGCCCGGTAATCGCCATGACCATCACACTTGCAGCGGTCTATATACCTGTTGCGCTTCAGGGTGGCCTGACCGGCGCCTTGTTCCGTGAATTTGCACTGACCCTGGCGGGTACAGTCACCATCTCCGGCATCGTCGCTATCACTCTGTCACCGATGATGTCCGCCCATATGCTGAAAAGCGCCGACGATGAGGAGAAGGGCTTCACCGGCTGGGTAAACCACCACTTTGACCGCCTTCGCCAAGCCTATGGCCGACTCATCGGGCATACCTTAAATGCACGCCCCTATGTCTATGTGGTCTGGCTGGTTGTCGCTGCGGCAGCCATCCCCATGTACATGCAGTCTCCCAAAGAGCTTGCACCAAGCGAAGATCAGAGTGTGGTATTCGGCATCATCAATGCGGCAGCGAATGCCACAGCTGACCAGAAGCGCTTTTATGGTGCTGCTGTCGAGAAGGCATTTCTGGAGGTGGAGGAGGCTGACCTGAGCTTCCAGATTCTGTTTGCCCCCTCGGTAGGTGCCGCCTTCGATACCGATGGCTTCTCCGGCGTGGTAGTAAAACCCTGGCACAATCCTAGAGAGCGAACGGTTTTCGAGATCCAACAGGAGATCCAGGGGAAGGTGTCGGCTATCCCCGGCTTCCAGATCTTTGCCACAACCCCACCGGCACTGCCTGGTGGCAGTAACTTCCCCATCGAGTTCCTGATCACATCGACGGCAGATTCCAAACGTCTGCTCGAGTTTGCTGAACAGATACAGGGCAAAGCGACTGAGAGCGGCATGTTTCTCTTTCCGCCGCAGATAGACCTCAAATATGACCAACCCCAGGCCCAGGTGGTACTCGACAGGGACAAAATCGGCTCACTCGGACTGGATCTGAATCAAGTGGGTCAGGATATGGCTGCCGCCCTAGGGGGTAACTATGTCAATCGTTTCAACATCGCAGGCCGGAGTTATAAGGTCATCCCACAGATTGAGCGTTCACAGAGACTCAACCCGGATCAGCTGACAGATATCTATATCAATGGCCCTGAGGGTGTACTGATCCCTCTGAGTACCGTCGCCCATATCGAAAACACCACAGTGCCTCGTTCGCTTAACCGCTTCCAGCAGCTAAATGCAGTGAAGCTGTCAGGTATGACCAACCGTACCCTGGATCAAGCCCTGACTGTGCTGGAGGAGGCTGCAACTGAAGTGCTCCCCGCGGGGTACTCCATTGACTATACCGGTGAGTCCCGTCAGTTGAGACAGGAGGGGAATAAATTTTTACCCGCCTTTGCTCTGGCAATCGTGTTGATCTTTCTCGCCCTAGCCGTGCAGTTCAACTCATTCAGGGATCCGGGCATCATCCTTTTCGGCTCCGTGCCTCTGGCCATGTTCGGCGCATTGCTGTTCACTTTTCTGAAAATGCCCAATCCCAACCTGCCCTTCTGGACCAGTGGATGGACCACCACACTCAACATCTATGCCCAGGTTGGGTTGGTGACACTAGTCGGGTTGATTGCCAAGAACGGCATCCTCATCGTCGAGTTCGCCAATAAACTCCAGGAGCAGGGATTGAGCAAGATCGAAGCTGTGCAGGAGGCCTCTATGACCCGGTTGCGTCCGATTCTGATGACCACCTTTGCCACCGTGGCAGGTCACTTCCCGCTCACCCTGGTAACCGGAGCTGGAGCTGCTGCTCGTAACTCGATCGGTTTGGTACTGGTTGGCGGTATGGCAGTGGGCACCCTGTTTACCCTGTTTGTGTTGCCTTCGATCTATGTGCTGATGGCGAAAGATCACAATGCTGAACAGGAGAGTGATGAGGAAGTGTCAGACCCAAAACAGGATTTGCTTACCGAGCGATCAAGCTAAGGTTTGGTGCGGCAGACCACATAATGAGTCGTAGATACCATCTCTCCCTTACCCCCGCAAGTTGCTATTTAGCCACTTGTGGGGAGTAACTTTGCTGGTGCTTGAGCACGCCAA
>JBEVXD010000021.1:7962-36780 GCA_040506275.1 Candidatus Thiodiazotropha sp. DIVDIV | reverse complement strand
AGGGGGCGAAACAGTAGCGTGATGAGTTGATGGCAATAAAGACAGGGTACTCCCCAGAATAAACTCAGGTAGGGTGCGGCCTGCCGCACCATGCCCAACTGCAACGAAATCACCTGACAATTCGGATTACAGACTCTGCTGTTGGTGAACAAGGTATCTGGGATTTCTGGTGTATCTATACCCTGATGGTGCGGCAGGCCGCACCCTACGATTAAAGTGACAGATTTGATCAGCGTACCTCTTGGTATCCCGTTTTGACACGAGCGAGAAGCGCAGGAAAAACCGATCAGCGGGCCTGACTGTTTGAGCGCAGCGAGTTTCAGGCCTGCCGGTTTTTCCGAGCATCGCAGCGGACCCGTAGGGGCGTGACATACGGGCGCCCTTTCTTTTGGTTACTTTTCTTTTGGCGAAAAAGAAAAGTGACTCGCCCAGGGGGGCGAAACAGTAGCGTGATGAGTTGATGGCAATAAAGACAGGGTACTCCCCCGAATAAACTCAGGTAGGGTGCGGCCTGCCGCACCACGCCCAACTGTAACGAAATCACCTGACAATTCGGATTACAGACTCTGCTGTTGGTGAACAAAGTATCTGGGATTCTGGAGAATCGTCACACCGATGGTGCGGCAGGCCGCACCCTACGAGTGATTCTATCGCTACCTGAAGGAGAGGGCCGGAATTGTAGGTCGGATAAGCGCAGCGCCATCCGACATTTTTAGGTGGATCCCGCAGAAGATTGTCGGATGGCGCTGCGCTTATCCGACCTACATCGTGGTATCTGTTCGCTGGGAGTTGGGGTTAATCAAAAACAATATTACTACTCCCTTAGCGTTCTTTGTGTCTTTGCGAGAGATTTAATGGTGATGAATTATGCTCAGTGACTCGCGACGTTAGCCAGTCTTGGAATGGTGCGGCAGGCCGCACCCTACGAATCGATATGGCTTCTGGTGGGGCATGGCTCAGCTGGTCAAATTAATTCCGGACAACAGGGGGCCGCCCGCTACTCTCCGGCAATCATCATTTTGTCGATCAACCAGGAACCTGTCTGTACACTGGTTCGCGTCTCGACATCTGTACCGACCTCTTGCAGTCCCATCAACATATCCTTCATATTGCCGGCAATGGTGATCTCTTCCACTGGAAATTGAATCTCTCCGTTTTCCACCCAGAAACCCGCTGCACCACGGGAGTAGTCCCCTGTCACCATGTTAACGCCCTGCCCCATCAACTCAGTAACAATCAGGCCCCGTCCCATGGTTTTCAACAATCCATCTCGATCCAGGTTGCCACTGTTTATTCGCAGATTTCTTACACCGCCGGAATTACCGGTTGTCTGCATACCCAGCTTTCTGGCGGAATAACTATCGAGAACATAGCTCGACAACACACCATCTTTAATAAAATCCCGCCGGTTGGTTGTCACCCCTTCATTATCATAGGCAGAACTTGCCAGCCCCATCGGTAGACGAGGCTCCTCGTGTATATTGATCTGAGACGGGAAAACAGGCTTCCCTAAATGGTCGAGTAGAAAACTCGCCTTTCGGTAGAGCGATGAACCTCGAACAGCACCGATAAAACCACGTAGCAAACCGACAGCAACATCTGCTTGGAATAGAACCGGTGCCTGCTGAGTCTTCACTTGTTGCGCATTGAGTCTGGCAACCGTTCGCTGTGCAGCCATCTCGCCTACCAGCTCTGCATCCTGAAGCAGCTCGCCTTTACGGGACAGGGTATACCAGTAGTCACGCTGCATGCTTTCACCCTCCTTGGCCACAACCGAGCAACTCAGACTATGACGCGAAGAGGGATACCCACCGATAAAACCATTGGTATTGCCATATACCTGCAGGCCGTTATGAGAATTGAGGGTTGCGCCCTCGGAGTTGAATATTCGAGCGTCGGCCTCCCGGGCTGCAGACTCACAACGTATCGCCTGATCGATGGCCTGCTCAACACTCTGATCCCACGGATGGTATAGATCGAGATCAGGAAATTCAGTGGCCATCAAATCTTTGTCAGCCAACCCTGAGCAGGGATCCTCAGATGTGTAGCGAGCAAAATTACAAGCCGCTTCCACCGTCTCTTTGATTGCCTGGGGTGAGAGATCAGAGGTACTGGCCGAGCCTTTGCGCTTGTCGAAATAGACGGTTACCCCAAGGCCATTGTCCCGAGTATGTTCGATGGTTTCCGTCTCGCCTAGGCGTACCGTTACAGAGAGGCCGGCATCACTGCTCACCGCCGCTTCCGCAGCACTGGCACCCTGGCTCTTTGCCTCTTTCAGCAGATCTTCGACCAATTGCTGTAGTTGCTGCTGTCGCGAAATCATATCGGTCACTGCTCTGTCCCTCCGACAGTCAACTCATCCAGTTTCAGTGTTGGCTGCCCGACGCCCACAGGGACACTTTGCCCCTCCTTGCCACAAACGCCAATACCACTATCCAGTTTAAGGTCATCTCCAACCATACTGATTCGGTTCATCGCTTCTGGACCATTGCCGATTAAGGTGGCGCCTTTAACCGGATGGGTTATTTTTCCATTCTCAATCAGATAGGCCTCACTGGCTGAAAAGACAAACCGACCCGATGTTATATCAACTTGGCCACCACCAAAATTTACTGCATATAAACCTCGCTTGACCGAGGCAATAATCTCATCCGGTTTGTACTCACCAGGCAACATATAGGTGTTGGTCATTCGTGGCATGGGAAGATGTGCGTAGGATTCCCGCCGTCCATTCCCTGTTGTGTCAGTATTCATCAATCGTGCATTGTGCTTATCCTGCATATACCCTTTGAGAATTCCGTTTTCGATCAATACTGTGTTCTGACTGGCGGTTCCCTCATCATCAATATTCAGTGAACCTCTTCGACCTGGCAGGGTGCCATCATCAACCACTGTGCAGCAGGAAGACGCCACCTGTTCACCGATACGCCCACTGAAAGCTGAGGTTCCCTTGCGATTGAAATCCCCTTCCAAACCGTGTCCTACCGCTTCATGTAGCAGCACGCCCGGCCACCCAGGCCCAAGCACTACGGGTAGAGCCCCGGCAGGTGCATCCACCGCTTCCAGATTGACCAATGCCTGACGTACCGCTTCCCGGGCATAGCTCAAACCACGACCTTCCTGAATAAAATAATCGAGACTTTCACGTGCACCACCACCACTGCTGCCCTGTTCTCTTCGACCCCCTTGTTCTGCAATCACATTCACATTCATGCGCACCAGAGGTCTCACATCAGCACTGAGGGTGCCATCGATAGCGGCCACCAGGATAATGTCCTGCGCTGCTACCAGACTGACAATAACCTGCTTGACCCGTGGGTCCTGTTTTCTCGCCTCACTATCAAGCTGTCGCAACAGGTCGACCTTGTCCGCCTCATTCAGGCTTGGGAGAGGGTTAATCGGTGCATAGAGCTGACTTGGCGCCGGTGTACCAGCGATTTGAACACTTTGACTGGCACCACTGCGGGTAATCGCCCGTGCAGCTCTTGCAGCCTCCTGCAGGGTCGGTAACTGCAACTCGTCGGAGTATGCAAAACCTGTTTTCTCGCCACTGATCACCCGAATCCCTGCGCCCTGCTCTATATTGTGGGCACCTTCCTTGATAATCCCGTCTTCCAGAACCCATGACTCGAGTCGACTGGTCTGGAAATAGAGATCAGCAGCATCAACGCCCTGGCCTGTCAATTCACCAAGCATTCGGTCGAGGTCGCTCTCTACCAGCCCCACCGGAGCAAGAATATTCTGTTGTGCAATTTGAATCAGATCTGACATTTTTTTAGTTCCAGCCGGCTGGCTGTTAGAGGATGACGGAAAGTTGTGTATACCAGTCTTTATCGATAGCGCACTGACGACTACTTAAAGGTAATACGCAGTGTGCAGGCCGAGAAACTCGGTCACAAGGAGATGAACCCATATCTTATAATTGCCGGTGGTCGATGGTTGGGAAGGTTCGTCTGATAGTCTTCTGATAATCCCGATCGAGTTCAACACTGACGAAGCCAGTACCTCTCGGTACCTGTGTCAGAACAGTACCCCATGGGTCTACAATCATGCTGTGTCCATGGGTCTCACGACCACTGATATGGTATCCACCTTGTGCGGCTGCAATAACAAACGCAAGATTTTCAATTGCCCTTGCCCGTACCAATGTTTTCCAGTGCGCCTTACCTGTCATGGCAGTGAAAGATGAGGGTACAGCAAACAGCTCTGCTCCCTGATCCAGCAGTTTTCGGAACATCTCAGGAAAGCGGAGATCATAGCAGACAGCAATTCCCAATCTGCCAAACGGTGTATCCACTACAACCGTCTGATCCCCAGGTTGAATTGTGCCTGACTCTATATAGCGCTCATCGGTTTCCACAAGATGCACATCGAAAAGATGGATTTTATCGTATCGCGCTACCTGCCTGCCTCTGTCGTCAATTACCAGACAGGCCGCCCGTACCTTGCCACCTTGGCTGGCACGTAAAGGTATAGTGCCACCAACGATCCAAACACCATAACGTTTGGCCATCTGGCTCAGAAAGCCTTGTAAAGGTCCATCCTCTGGATCCTCACACAGGGTCAGCATGTCATGATCATGCTCCCCTTTGAAGGCAAAGTTCTCAGGTAGTACTACCAGACCGGCACCACCATCACTGGCCTCACTAATAAGCCGTTCAGCTTCCAAAAGATTGGCACTGACATTCGGGCTAGACGCCATCTGGATGGCGGCAACTTGATTCTTCTTACCACTCATATTTTGATCTATCTGTGTGTAAACCCAATTTGGGAACTCTACCAGTTAACCTGGATGTAGAGGGCATAATGGCTCTCAGACTGCACTAACAGATCAGAGATATTCACTACCCAACGATATTTTCCAGATCAGCTGGCAAACAAAATTCCAGTTAAGTTGCGAGCATAGCATCATGCAACAACAAACCGCCAGCTAACCCAGGCCGACCTCAGCGACTTATTACCACCTTAATCTCCGGGCATTTCAGGCATATGGGCATCCTTCTCCGGCTCACCGTTCTCAGGAGCAAGTTGATTGAACTGGGGGTTATCCCAACTTCCGGTCACCTCATAGGTTCGCATGGCTATGCGATCAAAATGTCTTCCAAACAGTTGCTGGGTCACAGCAAGCGCTACCCCCACAGTGGGATTAATCGCCAAAGCCCCAACCAGAGGTAAAGTTGCACTGACATGAGGAGTGACCACCACCTGCTGGTCATAGGTTCGGCTACTCAATCCTGTTCGTCCGCGAATATCCACTGTCGCAGCTGTACTGCGCATTGCCAAATCTGTGGTGTAGGCATCACCGTCGTTGAGTACGAAATTTCCCTGAATACTGTCGAATGCCATACCTTTTGAAAACAGATCAGAGAAATCGAGCGCCAACCTCTTTCCCAGTGCATTCAGACTAAACAGCCCAATTAAACGCCCAACACCTGGATCAACATTATCGACTGCACCTTTCTCAACATTCAGCCATAGACTGCCATATAGTTGTTCAGCACCCATTTCCAATGGGGACGTTGGCCAATAGAGTTCCGCTTTAACCTCAGTCGCAGCCTCTTCGATTCCCGTAGTGAGGCCCAGCTCTTTTTGCAGATCCCCGAGACTTGGTGTCTTCATCTGTAGATTCAGTCCCGTATTGTGTCCCTTTGGCGACAGCCTCCAATAGCCCTGCCCCGACAGATCGATACTGTTTCCAACCAGGGTAAGATTGTTAATGGTGATACCGTTATTCTCTTTACTCCAGGTCAGGTTCCCCTTGCCAATTGGATGATCATTGATATAGAGCCTCTCCACTGAGAAATTTACGGCTGGCACATTGCGCGGATCCAGATTAGCCTCAGGTTTCTCATTGGACTCGCCGGTAATAGCACTTGCCAGCTCTTCAAGATTCAGTTTTATGAAGTCGAACCGACCCAGGATAGGTTGCTGCTGCAGGTCACCAGGTACCTGCATGGTGCCCTGAACAGTATCCGAGGTTAAGTTAACCCGATAACCATTCGCATAATTTTTATAAGAGAATTGGGTTTGAGGGCAAGATGTACTCAACGCAATAAGCTCATCAACACGTAGATTCATCTCGATACGCGGTAAGCGGCCATCTCCAGATGAAGGCAGATTATTGACCCAGGTGATCCATTGATCCGCATTAAGATTATCGAGTTGACCAGTGAGATGAAAACCATCGAGACCATCAAGACTGAGCGGTTGCTGTTCAAATCCTATTGCGGCAACCCAGGGCTTCTCCTGATCCTCATAAAATCGCAACAGAGCATGGGTGTCATCGCCATAAAGAATTCTCAATTCAGTACTCAGATCCTGCAGGATATCCACCCCCATATCGAGAGATCTTGGCTCCTCAGCTCCTTTACCCAAGGGTTCAGGTAGATTAACCTCCACGCCTCTGAGATCCGATTTCAGGTTCATCCGTACCGGTATGCGACTGGGTTGATGAGCAATGCTGAACTCCAATTCAGTCTCCCCGTTACCTTCGAAATACTCCAGATACCAGTCAGGGAATTTTCTATGCATCCGTTCCATATTCAGCAAGGTATTGCCTTTGATATGGGTCCAATCCTTACCCTGGTGGTGATGGGGAGAAACATCAAAACGGACAGTTTCATCCAGAAAACGAGCCTCTAACCCTTCTCCTTTTACCCCGGAACCATCAAATTTCAACTTACCTTTCAGAGCTTTCAGGTCAATATCCGCCTGTTTTACTGTCAGAGCGGATCGTAAGAAATTGATCTCGCCGTTGACGCTTAATTCACCTCGCCCCTCCTCGAGTGGAATAGCCAAATCGACTAGAGTACGGGAATTTCCTCCCACTGAGACAGCATCAACGAAGGGCTGAAAATCCTCCTTCAGTGGGGTATCACCCAATATCGCCAAAATATCTTGAAACGGACCTTTGGCCTCTCCTTTGATCTCTAATGGCGTGGGATTTCTCAGCTCATCAATATTGATCGACACATCCTTCAAACGGCTATTCAACATCACACCATTTTGAAGTTTGGCTTTAAGACCATTATTAATGAAATGGATTTCAGCTGATGCCTCTGAGAGGTGGGGCCACTCCGGCATATAATCCAGGATTAAATCTTCGATACCGAACCAAACTTCAAACCGTCCCTCTTGTGCTTTGAAAGGAAACTCAGTCACAGGCCCATAAAGCAGAAAACTACCCGATTTTATCTCCCCACCGATCAACGACTTGTCCAACCACTCGACTAATGGCTCCGGCATAACAGTTACAGGCAGATAGTCGCTCTTACGTGAACCATCCGCATTCCAAAAGTCAGTCTGGATGTCTGCAAAAAGATCCTGTCCAGTGATCGGAATTTGCAGTTCAATTCTTGACAGTGTTTCCAGGTCAGGATTACTCATCTCCAAGTAGTCGGTTTGCATATGCAATCCCGACTGGAGATCGAAGTTCCATAAAAAATCACCGATTGCACGATCGGCTTTCAATGGCCTGCGAAAAAGTTGAGGATAGTTGATGGTCAGGTTGTCGCTATCAACTTTAAGCCAGCCACCGGACTGGCTGCCATCGAAGGCCATGTTGACCCCGGCAGTTCCAGGAATACTCTCCCAGGGCGTAGATGAAAATCCTTCGATTTCTCCTCTTAATTGCCAGTCGACTTTGTCTTCCACAGATTTCCGTAATGTGAAATCCAGGCCAGTTAGAGCCCCTTTCGGAGAAAGTCCTAACAGCGCTATATGCAGATCCCTGACCGGAAAATCCACACTCGAAAAGAAGTCGTGGATTGTACCCAACGAAAGATAATCCACCTGCAGATGAAAACCAGCATCTTGCTCAGACTCCTCCCACCAGGCTATTTCAAGATGCCCTGAAGGCCAGGACTGATCTTTATGGCGTAGAGAAAACTGATCAAATAAGAGAACCCATCCCGTATCATGTCTCGACAAGTCAACCTGGGTAGATAGATTCTGCAAAGAGAACGGGGGCTTATCATGCTGTCCTGAAACCTGAAGCTCACTCAGCTCGGTATGTCCACTTATGTTTTGAACTACCCCATGATCAACCGCTCCCCAGATTTCCAGGTTCGCCTGCGCCTGATCAAGCTGGTAACCCTCAGGAAGCCATTCACTCAGACGGCCACCTAACTGGAGATCTTCGCACTTGAAATAGAACTCACCACTCATCTCCAGTGAACTCGAACTCTCCTGAAGAAGGTCGGCAATCAGATGAATCCGCTCTTTTGCATCACGACCAATTCGACTTGAGATCGAAATCTGATGGTGCAATCCATCGTTCAGCAGATCCACTTCAAGCCCACTCAGTCTCAGTGGTGGCTGACCCGGAACGGCACTTTTAATGTGAATTTCCGTATCAATCATTCTAAGCCGGTTCTGCCCAAGAAAAATGCCCATTACAGCCGCGGGATTGGAATCGGTGGTCTTTTCCATACCCTGTAGTGCAAACGATCCGTCTGAGAATCGCTCCATCTTCAGCTTGGTGCCTACAACCTTGGCTCCGCCCAATACCAATTGTCCCGTGAACAAGCTTTCCAGTATCCGGACTTCAACAAACACTTCTGGAGAGAAGAGCAAGGCATCACCACTCTCTTTATCCAGAGCAGAGACATCAGCAAATCTGAGTACCAGATGGGAACCTCTGAGCTGTGCCTGAATTGCACCAATATTCAGTGATAACTCAGATTTTTGTTCGGCTACCCGCTCAATCTCATGCCGATAGGGTTCAAGATCGATTCCTGGTAGCACCAGTCTCAGTGCAGTCAGCAATAACGCAAACAGGATGGTCAGCCAACCCAGGGTCTGCCAAAACTTTGTGTGGACATATTTTGCGACGGTCAACATGGAAACAACATAGAGAGGTAGTCAGACAAGCACGACGTCGTAGTGCTCCTGACTGTAGAGTTGCTCTGCCTGTAACTTGATGGGATGACCAATAAACTGCTCCAACTCGGCCAAATGTGTCGACTCTTCATCCAATAAGCGATCTATCACCTCTTGTGAAGCCAACACCAATAGGGATTCAACATCAAATTGTCTGGACTCTCGCAGGATCTCGCGGAAAATCTCGTAACAGGTAGTCTCTGCTGTCTTCATGGAGCCACGACCACTACAGCACGTGCAAGGCTCACACAAAACATGCTCTAGGGATTCACGGATGCGTTTGCGGGTCATCTCAACCAATCCAAGTGAAGAGACCTCTGTGATATGGGTTCGGGCATGGTCGTGTGCAAGACACTTTTCCAATGCACGCAAAACCTGACGCCGGTGTTCCGGATCGAGCATATCGATGAAATCGATAATTATAATCCCTCCTAGATTGCGAATTCTAAGTTGCCGACAGATCGCCTGAGCAGCCTCTAAATTGGTCTTGAAGATAGTCTCTTCAAGATTACGATGGCCTACAAATGCCCCCGTATTGACGTCAATCGTAGTCATCGCCTCAGTCTGGTCGATCACCAGATGCCCACCCGATTTAAGCTGAACCTTCCGTTCCAGGGCCTTTTGTATCTCATCCTCCACCCCATACAGATCGAAAAGAGGACGCTCCCCCGGATAGTACTCAATACAGTGTTTGATGTCGGGAATGAACTTCTGAGCAAAGCTGATGGACTTTTGGTGGGTCTCTTTTGAGTCGATTCGCACCTTCTCGACATCCGGCCCAACCAGATCACGCAGTGACCTGAGGGGCAAAGAGAGATCCTCGTGTATCAATTCAATACTTTTTGCCAGCTTGCTTCGCTCCTGAATTGAACTCCATAGCCTTGCAAGAAAGCGCATATCCGCTTTCAGTGATGATTCATCCACACCTTCTGCCGCGGTACGCGCAATGTATCCACCTGATATTTCACCAGTTTCTGCAACCTGATTGAGCAACTCACGCAACCGTTGACGCTCCTCCTCTGCTTCAATCCTTTGCGATATACCCATGTTGCCCAGGGAGGGCATAAACACCAGATGTCTGGATGGAATCGAGATATTGGTGGTTAACCTGGCACCCTTGGTACCAATGGGATCTTTTAAGACCTGGACGATAACCAGCTCGCCTTCCCTTAAAAGTTCATGGATATTATCTGTCTTGGGTTTGTCCGTGGAGTCGCCAATATCTGAGACATGCAGGAAGGCCGCTCGTTCCAGACCAATATCGACAAAGGCCGCTTGCATACCCGGAAGAACCCGGCAAACCTTCCCCTTATAGATATTGCCAACCAAACCTCGCTTCCCTGACCGTTCAATAATAATTTCCTGGACCGCGCCATTCTCTATAACTGCCACACGGGTCTCAGGGGGTGTTACATTAATTAGAATTTCTTCACTCATATCAAAGACTTCGTTATTCTCATTATGTTTTTTCCCTGCAAACATCATCCTTCGCCCAATCAGTGCATGCCGGGTTGGTTGTAACCCTTAACTGCAAGCTACATCTTGATCAACGGCCCTCTAGAAGCCCTGAAAATTATCTATAGTGGTGCCGGGTTAAGGGACAAACACTACACTATTTTGATGCCAACTCGCCCAAGTAATTCCGCTGTTTCAAACAGAGGCAGTCCCATCACCCCGGAATAACTGCCTTCGAGCCGGGCAATAAACTGTGCACCAAGCCCCTGGATGGCATAACTCCCAGCTTTATCGGCAGGCTCTCCAGTTTCCCAATAGTCATTCATTTCACGCTCGCTCAAATTTCGGAATGTGACGCTACTGACAGAGACCAGGGTTTCCAGAGATGGTGTAGAGAGGGTTACTGCGCTATAGACCTCATGAGTGCTATCCGAGAGTTGATTCAGCATCCATATCCCTTGATCCCGATTTTCCGGCTTACCCAGAATCTGACCATTGATCACCACACTGGTATCGGCGGCCAAAACCAGGCTTTCTTCATTCATGGCAATCTTTTCAAATCCTGCCCTGGCCTTATCCTCAGACACTCGTTGTACGTAATCACCAGGCAGCTCGTTAAGTAGCTGACCCTCATCAACCTCAATATCGAGCAGCTGATGTTCGATGCCGATCTGCTGCAGCAGTTCCCGACGACGCGGAGAGCGGGAGGCCAGATAGAGTGTATGTTGACTACGCACGAACTACCCTGCGCGATGATAGGGGTGGTTGCGCAATATACTCCAAGCACGATAAATCTGCTCGGCAACCACAACCCTCACCAGCGGATGGGGTAAGGTCAAAGGAGACAGAGACCAGCGGCCTTCCGCCTGACTCAGACAATCTGCTGAAATACCTTCTGGCCCACCAACCAACAGCGCCAGATCCCGACCATCTCCCATCCAGGATTCAAGTTTGCTGGATAGCTGTTCAGTGCTCCAGGCACTACCTCTTACGTCCAATGCCATGATCTGGCACCCCTTGGGTATTGCTTTCAGCATCCGCTCACCCTCGTCCTTAAGAATACGCTTGATATCAGCCTTGCGGCCACGATGCCCAGGGGCCACCTCCAGCAATTGCAGGCGGCATTCACCAGTCAGACGCCGGGCATACTCTTCATATCCCTCTGTTACCCAGTGCGGCATACGGTTTCCGATTGAAACAAGATAAATATTCATGATTAAGACGTCTAGGATCTGTTATTAACCCGGTACCTCAGTAGGCCGGCTACACGGCACTCCCTCCGCCTTGCAGGACAAAAAATGGTCATGGCAGTGATGATCAGATTAGCGTTAACAGGCCATAGTGTACTGGAATGTCTGAATGGATTGGGTATTTATTAAAACTTTTTGAGCCAACTGGAGCAACAAACCGAGAACAACGGGAACCTCTAAACAATCGACAGAAGCAGGCAAAATCGTAGTCAATCCTAATATAAGGTATGCTTCCGCCCCATGAGCAATAAACACTTGACTGAAACACGTTTTTCCGACTTCGATCTGGATCAACAGGTACAACTCGGAATCCAAGAGGCTGGCTTCGAATACTGCACCCCAATCCAGGCCGAAACTCTCCCCATTGCACTGACCGGAAAAGATCTGGCGGGTCAGGCCCAGACAGGAACAGGTAAAACTGCTGCCTTTCTTATCGCGGCCATCAACTATCTTTTGCACAATCCCCCAAAAGAGCAGCGCAAGCCCAACCAGCCACGCACACTGATCCTTGCCCCCACTCGGGAGCTGGCAGTACAAATTTATAATGATGCCCAGGCATTAACCCGACACACCGATTTAACAACAGCTGCTGTATATGGTGGAACCGGGTATGAAACACAGCGTAAACAGATCGAACAGGGTGTCGACATCCTGATAGGCACACCCGGCCGACTGATTGACTATCTAAAACAGCGGGTTTACGACCTGAAAGAGATTCAGGTTATCGTGCTGGATGAGGCGGACCGGATGTTTGATCTGGGCTTCATAAAAGATATCCGATTCATGCTTCGCCGCTGCCCGCCTCCGAACAAAAGGCTGGGTATGCTCTTTTCAGCAACCCTCTCCTATCGGGTCAAGGAGCTGGCGTATGAGCACATGAACAACCCTCAAAGTGTCGAGGTGGAACCTGAACAGGTCACCGCTGAAAAGATCACCGAGACCTGCTACATGACTGCGAATGAGGAGAAAATTCCTCTGCTATTGGGTCTGCTCAAGAATCTTGAGGATGCGAGAACAATCGTATTCGTCAACACCAAGCGGACCGCCGACAAGGTTTGGGGGTTCCTACAAGGCAACGGCATCGACACAGCCGTACTTTCCGGTGACGTACCCCAAAAGAAGCGCCTGAGTCTGTTGAATAAGTTCCAGAATGGCGAACTACCTGCACTGGTAGCCACCGATGTCGCAGCACGCGGTCTGCACATCCCGGATGTGACCCATGTAGTCAATTTCGATCTGCCGGAAGATGCCGAAGACTATGTACACCGTATCGGCCGCACAGCCCGTGCCGGTGCCAGCGGTGAGGCCATCAGCTTCGCCTGCGAAACTCACGCCTTCTCTCTGCCCGATATAGAGACCTACGTCGGTCACGCCATACCCACCCAGTCCGTCTCCACAGAACTGCTGGCCGAGGTGGATCCAAAAAGCCGTGTCTATCCAGAAAAAGGTGCCAGACAAAGGCACAAGGATGGACAGAAAAGCCATGGCAAAGGTCATCACCACAGAGGCCACAAACCAAAAGGGGAAGGCAGGCACCGTCACCACCGTCGCGGCCCAAAGCCACCACAAAATTCCAGTGAGTAACCATGGAGAATAAGTGTCAACGCTGCACCAATTCCAAGTGCTGCACTTACACCACAGAAGCGATCGGTGCCGCCCCGCGGTCAAAAAACGACTTTCAACATCTACTCTGGCAGGTCTCCCATGCCGGAGTGGAGATCTACAAAGACGATGACGGCTGGTTTCTACTGATCGGCGGAAAATGTGAGCATCTAAAGCCCGGTGGTGGCTGCGGCATCTACGACCAGCGTCCACAGATCTGCCGTGACTATGACAATGACTGGTGTGAGTTCGACGCCCCTGCAGAAGATGGCTTTGAACTCTACTTCCGTAATTACAACGAACTACTTACCTATTGCAAAAAGCGTTTCAAAAGCTGGGGTAAATAACCCTTTCCGTTTGAGTAAATAGCAGACAGATGGTGGCCTGCTCGATTGCTGCTGTACGGGAAGATACGGCTTGTTGTTTAAAACTCTCGCTAAAGCAACCCAAGGGAAAAGCAACATAGTTCCTGAATAACATTTCGTCCCAGCGAACACAAAGCCTGTTGTAGATCGGATCATTGAAGCGCCACCGACATTCAGGTAATTCCAGTAGTAGATTGTCGGATGGCGCTGCGCTTATCCGGCCTACGAGACACTACACTTTTAACCATTTTGAAATAGTTCTGTGCGAGCTTAGTGGCATGCACGAAACAATCTTTATCCAAAAATTTGGTTATAATCCCACTTTTTCTGACAGCAACCAGACCAACCATGCCCTTTACAGCAGTCCAATTACAGCAAAAGTTAGAACATCTTCGCGAAAACAAGGTTTTTGAAACCTTTGTCATTCTGGTTATCGTGATTTCAGCACTGATGATCGGTGCCAAGACCTATCCAATCCCTGATACTGCCGCTAAAGCACTGCGTCTGCTCGATATCGGCATCACCATCTTTTTTCTGGTTGAAATCATAATTCGCCTAATTGCGGAAAACAGCATCAAGCGCTTCTTCTCCAAGGCTTGGAATGTGTTCGACTTCCTTATCGTCACCGCAAGTCTGATTCCAGTGGATGACAGTGAGGCTGCGCTCCTGGGACGACTGCTACGAATATTCAGAGTGTTGCGACTGGTCTCCATCATCCCAGAACTGAGAGTGCTGCTGAACGCCTTTGTCACAGCCATACCCCGCATGGGTTATGTCTCACTGCTGATGTTTATCATCTTCTACATCTATGCCGCGATGGGCAGCATGTTTTTCCACAATATAAACTCGGAGTTATGGGGTAATATCACCATCGCCATGCTGACCCTGTTTCGGATAGCCACCTTTGAGGACTGGACCGATGTAATGTATGAGACCATGGAGGTCTTTCCTCTAAGCTGGTTTTTCTACTTATCATTTATCTTTATCGTTGCGTTCGTATTCCTTAACATGATGATCGGTATCGTACTTGAGACGCTGCAGCAGGAGCATGAAGAGTTCTCCCGTGAAAGTGGTGAGGGGGAAGCAGGTGAAGTACACCGTATCGACAGTCGTACAGCAGACATGGAACAAAGACTTGTCAAAATGGAAAAGATGCTCGAGCAGCTCACTCAGCAACAGGGAGGCGCTGTTAAGCAGGAGTAGCCCGAACAACACCGGGAAAATACCAAGCACCAGCAGCCATGAGTGAGCAAATCAAAACTGAGAAAAATCCGTCGCAACAGGCAGAGCTGCAACTACAGGTTACAGCCCATATCTCTGCCTGTCGTGAACGAATCCCCCAATTTATAAAAGACAACTATGCCTGGCCAGGGGCATGGCATCTGAATCGAAGGGCTTGGGGTTGGGATATTGCCATAGCACCAGTCAACTTTATTCTCGGCTTCCCCAACTTTCTGGTAAGGCTGATGGCCCTGCTGTTTGAATTTCTAAAACTGAAGCGTATTGCCCATTGGCTCAGCCATCTTCATCTAGGATTTTCCACCAGGATCCAACAGCATCTGCTATCAACTCTCAATAACGACCTGCTTAAACTGCCTGAATATAAAAAACCTCAGGAAAGCTCAATCCACAACTTAATTATCACTGCAGCTGGTGAGCCATCAAAACTCTACATTCAGACTCGTAATGTCGCCGCTGACATCACCGCAGGGACACTGGCAGCAATCCTGGGATTAATCTTTTTCCACCAGTTCACTCCTGGCTCCATTTCAGCGGGGTCACTCATTGCCAAAGAGATCGCTACGGATCAGGCGATCAATGGATTTCTGTTCGGAGAAACCCTTGGAAAGCTCTACTACACCCTTGTTCCAGTCACACCATCGATAATTGTGATACTCATAAGCCTGATAGTGATCATGACCATAATAGCCATAGTGGCTGCCTTCTCCGGGCTCATTCATGATCCTGTTCAAACAGCAACCGGAATCCACCAGCGACGTTTAAACAAGTTATTCGATGCAATTGAAGAGTCAGCATGTTCCACCTTGAGCAAGGGGTATCGTCCTAAGGATACATTTTTTGGCCGCGTCTACGACCTCATGGACTGGATAAAAGGGGTGCTCTCTTTCTAGAGATCACTAGTTCACCTCTTCTGAAAAACTGTAGTTTCTTCACCAACCAGGTCACTCCGTTGAATATCCTTAAATTCAAGCGTAGGGTGCGGCCTGCCGCACCATGCCCAACTGAAACAAAACCGCCTTACAAGCAGATTAACAGGTAACTCACGTTTACAGATATTAATGCAACGGGAAAAGTATCAGGCTGTATTAGGAACACATACCTGAAGGTACGGCAGGCCGCACCCTACATCATCTCGCTTTTATCAAGATAGAAGTTATTAACCCGGCATCTTAATAGGCAGACACGCTTCGCCTGAAAATGGTAGCCTATTCACCAAACCCGTCACTCCGTTGAACACCCATTAAATTCAAAGTGTAGGGTGCGGCCTGCCGCACCATGCCCAACTGAAACGAAAACTGCCTCACAAGCAGATTAACAGTCGCTAGTAGCAACACCGCAAGTAGCTTATAATCAACTACACACACCAAACGATTATAATCTTCAACTCAACAAACCTAAAAAGCAGATAATTTCTTACTTCTTTTAGTGACTTCTTACCTTTTTGTATCTGCTGAATAATTAAAACAAAAACTAAAAAAAGTATTCCCATTACTAATTGTGTCAAAAACTTATTTGTTACGCTCATAGATATGCAAATACTGCAATGAATATATTCATCATAAAATTCTAACCAGGTATCCTAATGAGGTAGATTTATCAATTTTGATCTAAAGGGCGTCGAAAATCCACAATAGTCACTAACAGGATACTGCCCTAACGCAAGCCATTCTAAAGACGAGTCTGGTTTATGCCGAATAAATGCCATATCGCGTTGCTTGAACAAACGAAGAAGATGCTTTTCAGCTTTTATTGAATAAGTCTCAAGGTACTCTTTTCTTCCAAAGGCGGGTATTAACTCATAGTATTCTGCCGACATCCCACGAAGAATATGCCCTGTTCTTAACAATCTCGTAATAAGATCAAGATATTCTTCTGTTGATGTGATCTTTTCTATATACATCAACAAAATCCCTAAGTGAAGCTATTGGCATGAAATTATAAATGCATAACGAGGTTGTCGAAAACCTAAAAAAGCAGGATTTTGAATTTTCTTCAAAAAATATCTTTTTCTTTGGTCAGTCATAATATTTGCCACAGAATGAATATCAAGCGATATACACCCATATAGATATTGCGTGTCTCATATCTACTGCTTCATTATCTCTCATCGCTATAAATATTTAATTTTCCATATTTTTTTACTTTTTCGACAACCTCAACGTTTAAGCTAAGACGCGCGCGCTTTTCGCGCGTCGAACTTGAGCGACTGGTTAAGTGACGTATTTAATAACACTATAAACTCCAATAAGGGCGAAAAAGATAACTGCCCAAAAAGCTCTAGTACTCCATTTTACATTTGTATCTATTTCTTCTGATTCGTTCTTGAATTCACTCCAATCTGTTACGATTCTTATTCTTTCTATTTTATATTGATCGTCATCGAACATGTCTTCAATTTCTATGTCGTCATTACCACTTTCAAGACGTTTTTTTAATTCATCACGTTCCTCTGGTGAAAGGGCAAGTGCTGCCCATTGTCGATCTTGGTAATTTTCTATAAATTTCATTGTCACTTAACGCCTAAATATGGGGCGCTGGAGCGAGAGTGACAGCATCCCAGCGAACGATAGTGAGCAACATAATTTTCTTGTTATGTGTTTTCATTCATTGAGCCTCAATCGCAGTAAAGTATGACGTTAGCAACATACTGTTACCACTAACTTTATCCATTACCTTTGTTGCTACTTTATACTTACCTAGTTGCTCACCATCTTCAATGAGGACTCGCATGTAACCTACGCTTAGGCCAAGAGTTCGATTTGGGGGTACAGGCTTATTTGACCAGACTTCCATAACAGGTAGCTTTGAGTAAATTTTACCATCAGGTTGGTATACAGTAATTTGCATCCTCAGATCACAAAGACCCTTGTCATCCGCTGAACAACCACCGAAGACAATGAATGCTGTAATTATTTTATTTCTTTCTATTTTGTCTGCTGTTGGGAAATATACGCTCTCAGATGGTGTTCCCCAGTTTTTGAGTGCCTGTGCTTCATTATCAGTAATCACCTGACGTGCAATCAAATTACCTACCGATTTCATGTGATCTGAATCAGGTATTTTATTCCCTTGCTTATCTACCCAACCACCAAATACTGTTGTTGATAAGAGAATTGATAGTGAAAATGTTGCTACTTTAAAAAGATTCAATTTGCTAATTCCTTTTTACACATAACGTTCAGCGAACTGGCGGAGGCGCGCCAGCGCCGAAGTCAGTGTTGCGCTGCTGGTTAGGTTTTATTTTTGGTCTACCAACTACGAAGTATTTAGAATAGTGAACTCCTTCTGCTAGAATCATATCTTCAGTGAATTTACCTAAATTCTTCCCATCTACATCCCACAGCATCTCATCTGTAACCCAACTATATTGTTGTAAATGCTCATCTAGGCATCTAAAAACATTTTTCACTTTATCTAGTGTGAATTCATCACATAACATTGCCCACCTTCCCCAATGAATGTCTGGAAGGATTATTTTTCCTTTATAAACTGGGATTTTCCAAACACGCACATCTCCCTTCAATGATCGATACACCATAAATGTCATCGAATAGGTAGCTCCTTCGGAGGTAATTATCTCAGATTCACCTTCTCCAATGTGGTCGATCGTAATATGCGGTCGATTTGCTAACGCTCGCTCACTAACATTCAACGACCCTATAAATGGAACTGCAGCTACTACCAATCCAGAAATACCAAACAGAGCTGTGATAAATGTAAGAATTTTCCTTTTCATTTTCATTTTCATTTTCATTTTGGAAACCTAACGTTGGGGTAAGAGGCACGGAGCAGCATAGCTGCGGAGTGTCCTAGCGAGTGCAACGAGCGGCTTGACCCCCTTGTTATGCCTGACTATAGTACCAAATATTGGTATCAACCTTAGGCTAAGCAGATGAGCAAGAACACGAGCATTACCCTTAATGAACACTTTAACTCTTTTATTGATAACCAATTGAAAAACGGAAGATTTTCTTCTACCAGTGAGGTTGTGCGTGCAGGTTTGAGGTTGCTTGAGGAAGAGGAGACAAAACTTGTTGCACTTCGAAAAATGCTGGATGAAGGCGAATCTAGCGATTTTGTAGAGTATTCCCTCGACGGGCTGATTTCTGAACTTGATGACGATTCTCATTGATGCCCACCTTCAAGCTTAAAGCCAGAGCGAAAGTTGATTTGAAGGCGATTGCCGTTTTCACCCAAAAGCGATGGGGTAGAAATCAGCGCAACAAATACTTGCATCAATTTGACGATTCCTTTCATCAGTTGGCAGACAACCCAAACCTCGGAAGTGCTTGTGACTATATAAGACCTGGATATAGAAAATTCCCAGTGATTAGCCACGTAATCTATTACAGGATCTCTGGTACCGAATGCGTAGAGATAATTCGAATTCTTCATAAACACATGGATGTCTCTTCCAAGCTCTTTGAGGCATAACGCCCTGCATCACCGGGAATTTGCGGCGCGTAGCAGAGTAAATTATCCGAGTTTATGGTTTTGTTATGCCTTAATCAATTGCTTAACACTCAAGGTGGCGGAAGCATAAGACCTACGAACTCTTCCGCAAGTTTTTTGAACAAATTATAAAGTGCTTCTGGAACGGATGCTCCGAAGCCGAGATCGATTGAAACACTTACGACGCAAGAAACGAACAATCGCCTCCAATCGTACTTCGTTGCTGATGGAGTTTTTCGAGCCAAAGAGTCGAGATGTTCTTCGACCTTCTCCATCGCCTCTTCACCGGGATCAAATGACTCCCTAATTCGATCTCCTGCGCTATCCAACATTCGCTGAATAAGCGTACCTCTTGTTCTGAGAAATAACTATCCTCTGATTGTCGAAACTTTTTCCTTATGTATCGGTCGAGTTCCTTTGATAGATCTTGAATCTGAATACCGCCAATACCTGAATAATCAAATTTCTCGTCGATGTTTACTTCGCTGCGAGCAGTAACAGTGATTGTCATTCCCTTCTCGATACTGTTGACAATATTGTCGCGGACGCTTTTTCTATTAAAGTGGTAATTGACGTTCACAAAATTGCCATCGATGAGTTTCAGGCCAATATCCACCCACCATTCGTCTCTATGAGAGACGTCTCCCGTCTCGATGGAAATCACTTGCCCCGTAAGTTTTGTGCGTTGTGTTTCGGGCATACGTCTGTCCTATGTTTGAGTCGCATAACGCTTACTTAACCGGCGCGACGAAGCAGCGTCCGACGCCGATAGGCGTGTAGATAAAGTACTGGTTAGGCGCGTAGTATATAATTTCATTATTATTACTGCTTGCTTGCACTGCGCTTTTGAAAAAAACATATAATTGCGCTTAATCCTATAGCACTCAAAGCTAATAGGAGCTGATACTTTTGAATTACAGGACCTGATACTGGTAAAAAACCTTCATACTCCATATGAACTTTAATAAATGCTGTAATTACAGCAACCACAGTTAGAACCCACAGATTCGCATATTTTTCTATGAACCTAATTAAATCTTCATCGCTTCTATTGATATAGCAAGTTGTGTACCCCGCAGCCATACCTAAGCCAAAACCGATAAGCATAAATACCATTACAGCGGAAGGATCTGTTATCTCAACACCCATATTTTGTGGCGAAGGAATAAATTGCGGCAAATATATACCTATGAGTGCTCCGAGTAAGATACCAATTATGATCTTAAGATGGGCCATACTTTATGTTCGCCTAACGCCGCATTCAGCGGCTTGTCCGCTGTGATGAATTGTTAGGGGCTGATTTTACTAATAACATGCAAATTAAGAGAATAATCACCATTAGTGCGAATAATGCCTCTACGGTAAAAAAAGTAAGTGAGTTTAGTGACTTCATTCCATTTAACTCCATATATATAACAAGATTCCTTGCCTGCACTAATTGGGCTAAGAAAACCAAAATAGACCAAAGGGGATTCCATCCCATATCACGCAACCTGGCAATAAGAAGAGGTAATATTAATATACTTAAGACAATCCCGAGCAGTGATTTGCCAATTAAGTAGCTTACATCTATTTGGTTAGGCTCATGAAAATTATGATACAACCAAATGATAGCAAAGGACGCTGTGCTAAATAGCATCTGTCCAACCAAGAACTCAATCCTTTTAAGTTTTGCCCCAGGTTTATAACTTAATAGAATTCTGCTCAACATCCTTCTTGCCCCTAACGCTTAGCTCACCGGAAAAATACGAGTGCAGCGAGTATTTTGTCCGGTGGAGCTATTTGTTAGCGTTTTCTTTTGCATTTCCAATTTTCTCATAGTAAGGCTGTACCCACTCCTTTACCCAGCTTGGGTGAATTTCTGCAACCTTATTAAAATTAGAAAGTGCAGATTCATGATTTCCTAGTTCATACTGAGCCTTACCCATAAACCAATACCCATAAGCATCTTTTGGCTTTTTCTGTATTTGTTCTTCGCTTATACGAACCACTTCATTAAACTCGCCATCCTCAAAAAAGACATTAGCTGTTTCATAGAATTTATTTTCCATCAATTTTCTATATTCTTTAATTGAGAGAATTATTGTTTTTATTACATAAAAAATGACGGCGGTACCAACTAAATACACAAGAATCCATAAAGCACTGTTTATTTCGCTAAGTAACTCGGTATTCATATCCATATTTTTCACGCTAACGTTTTGGGTAAGGGGCCGTAGCGAAGCGTAGGTCCCGGTGACCGAAGGGAGCGATCTTGACCCGCTGGTTAGGTTTTCCATGCATAGTTAGGCCCTTTCCCTAAGTTTTACATCTGTACTGATTTCTGTAAACATGTAATTACCTACCGGCGCATACTCTGGATTGTTATGTTCTAGGGGGTTTTTACCAACCCATTCAACTACAATTGAATTAGTTTCAAGTATTTGTTCCTTTAACACCCACTCTTTAAAACTTTGCTCCAATTCTAGGTGTTGATAATTTTCACCGAGCATAACGACTCTTGCCAGCTCTAAACCTTTTGGCATGTCAATTTCGATTAAATCACCGAGTTGAACTTCTTTACCATCCGTGTAATTCATTTATAAACCTAACGTTTTACATAAGGGGCGCCGCGCAGTATGCGGCGTCCCAGTGAGCGATAGCGAACGATCTTGATGTGCTTGTTAGGCCAACACATCACCGTTCCTCAAACAACTCTATAGTTGGTGTGAAATTATCACTCCTAGCAATGTCTTGCGGTGTTTGACCGGCAATATTGGCAATATTCTCACTCGCACCCAACTCAATAAGTATTTTAGCTGCCAGGGTTTGCCTGTTCATCACTGCTTCATGAAGAGGAGTATTTCCTTGGTTATCAGTTGCCAATAGTTTTACACCCGCATTAACCAGTAATTTAATTGCGTTAGTGTCGCCGAGGGTTGCTAGCCAGTGGAGGCACGTACTGCCGTCTGGCCCTCGGGTTAAAACATTGACTTCTGCTGCACTACCTAAAAGTGCAGCATAGTCATCAAGTATTTCAGCGAGAGTTAGCATGTCATTTAGTTTTGTGGCCTAACGTTTGCCATGAGTTGCCGCCTGCCGATACCTAAATAAAGGCTATAGGTTTGCGCGGTCAACTCAATGGCCTGGTTATACCTATTTATTTCAATCATGTGTTGGCCAACGCGCCTTCACCTTTTTCTGCTCTTCTTCCTCAGTATTATCGCACGGTTTTTCTTGAAGTATTTCAACGCATAAGTTTACACATTCATTGCATATTAAAACGTTTGGACCAGAGATTAACTTCTCTACATCACCGTTTTTCTTCCCGCAAAATGAACAAACATAGTCCTTTGGTGCATTCGAATCATCTTCTGTATCTTTTTTACCAGCGATTGAAATCGGCTTCCCAGAAAGCAATCGTTCAAGCCAGAGTTTCGCAGTACTTTGTACTATTCTATCAACCAAGTCCTCGCTATCTTTTGAATAATTAACTTCGTGAGTATCTATTGGTTGATCTGCAACACAGTCATCAATGGCACGAATTAAAACTTCGTCACCAACTTTAAGCTCCTGTTGCCCAAATATAAAACGCTGTTTCCATGTTTTGTCATCATTATAAGAATCACCAGATACAAAAACACATGGAGTTTCGCTATTTGGCAAAATATATACATCGGCTGCCAACCGATTTTCAAGTGGTACACCCGCAATGCAAACCTTTTCTCCATTTATAAGAATTTCGAGACAAGTCATGATGGTTTCCTAGGTATAACGTCGCGCTAACTCGCGCGAGGTACGAGCGTCGATGTTGAGCGCCTGGTTAAGTGCCATATTTAAACTCCACCTTAGAAGCACAAATATGCATGAAAGCTTCTAACTTATAAATACAGATAAATGCCTTAAACGTGCCTTCCGGTGATTCTGGAAGGATAACAACAGGCTTTATTTTGTCTATTTCTGGATTTCCTGCGCTAAATGAAAAAGGCTCAAACAATAATTTAACTTCGCCAGGCGGTTCTATCACGAAATATTCCAACCCTTCGAACTTAAGCACACCTTCTTTATAACGCTCCCTTTCAACCTCTACGCTCGAATCTAGGTCACCAACCCAAACATTGATATAAAATTCCAATGTTCGTTTTTCATAGTCGACGACGTGTCTGAGCATAATGGCATCATGCAATCCGTTCGGTAGTGCTTTTTCAATTTCTTCTACGCTCATATTGCACTTAACAGTGGATTATGTGGACGTCACAAAAAATGACTTATGACGACGACACAAGTATTGCGTTACCCCGACAAATGTACTATAAATGTACTCACTCATGGATGAGCCTGGACTAAAGAGTATTTGCTCATGGAACAGAACGACACAACTGACCCTCGAATCACCAAATTTTGGGATAACTACACAGCTTTGCTTAAAAGCTTTCGAATCCCGAAGGGGGCTATCCCCTGGTATCGATACCATATTGAAGGCTTTTTGGCTGAAAACTCTCGTATAAAACTCAGATCTCACTCCGCTGAGAGTGTTAATTCCTGGCTTGAACATCTTGGTAGGGATACCAATATCAACACTTGGCAATATCGACAAAAAGTCGATGCTCTGAGAATTTTGTTCGGCCATTATTTGAAAACAAGCTGGTGCTACGACTTCGATTGGGATCGCTGGCTGAATGGTGCACGTGCGCTTGAGAGTGACCACACAACGATTGCACGCACCTATGAAATGATCGAAAAGTCGGTTGAAGACCCTAAAAACTATATGGCGAAGCGTTATCCTGACCTCTACCGGCGCTTTTTGGTTGCCATCCGACTCCCTGATTACGCCATGAACACGGAAAAGAGCTATCTTGGCTGGATCAACCGCTTCCTTCGTTTTCACAATAATAGGCATCCCTGTGATTGCAATGAACCTGAAGTTGCCTCCTTTCTAGAACATTTAACGCTTAAACGCAAGGTTGCAAGTGCAACTCAGTCTCTGGCCCTCAATTCAATTGTTTTTTTCTATGCCCATGTTTTAGAAAGACCTTTAGGTAAAATTGGCTCCTTCGCACACTCAACAAAACCCAAGCGGATACCTACAGTTTTGAGTCCAAAGGAAATAAACGCCTTACTAATGAAGGTAACTGGACTTAATTGGCTAATTTTACACCTTATGTACGGCACCGGTATGCGCGTTATGGAATGTGTTCGGCTTAGACTTCTTGATCTCGATTTCGATTATCGTCACATAGTCGTACGGGCTGGAAAAGGGAAGAAAGATCGTACCGTACCTATGCCAGATGTTTTGATTGAGGCCCTGCAAAGTCAAATAGAAAAAGTAAAGGAGCAACACGAAACAGATCTTGCTGCTGGATTCGGGTCAGTTTTTTTACCTAATGCACTTTCACGCAAATATCCAAATGCCGATAAGGAATTGCGCTGGCAATATCTCTTCCCCGCTAGCCAGATTGCACAGGACCCTCGTACAGGTGAAATGCGCCGTCATCACTTGCACCAATCTACCATTCAAAAGATGGTAAAGCGCACCGTTGAGGCAGCTGAGATTCATAAGCGGGTAACCAGCCACACCTTACGCCACTCGTTTGCAACACATGTTCTTGAGGCTGGCGCTGATATCCGTACTGTACAGGAGTTGCTGGGTCACGCTGATGTCTCGACAACGATGATCTACACCCATGTCATTGGAAGGGGAGGGCAAGGTGCGAGAAGCCCACTTGATCGACTCGTAGACGTAAGTTAGATGATTAAACCTAGATAGACTATAAGACTGCCAAGAACATCCACCATCTTACAGCGACATTACGCAAGAAACGGGTGGTATCCTGATTCAAACAGGTAGAGACTCTACTTACTCTACACAACCACACCATTGAAAAAAGTATGACTCACGAATCGAATAATGACTCGATGCAGGTAGCTGATAAGTACTCAGATCTGAACAACTACACTCGCATCGCAAAAGCCATTGAGTACATTCGATCCAACTCACGCAAACAGCCCTCCCTTGCCGAGATTGCAGCAGCTGTCCATCTCAGCGAATACCATCTGCAACGCATCTTCAGCGAATGGGCTGGCATTTCCCCAAAACGTTTCCTGCAATATCTCACCAAGGAGTACGCCAGACAGGCTCTCATGGAATCCGGGGATCTGCTCTCAGCCAGTCTGGAAAGTGGGCTCTCTGGCCCGGGAAGATTACATGATCTGATGATCACTTGTGAGGCTATGAGTCCGGGTGAGATTAAACAACGTGGTCGGGGCCTGACCATATCGTTTGGCACCGCTGACTCTCCTTTCGGAAATAGTTTGATCGCCTGGACAGACCGTGGAATCTGCGCGCTAAGTTTTTGTGATCAGAGCAGATCTGAACAAGAAAAAGGCTTAGCCCAATCATGGCCTGAAGCCACAATAAGTGCTAATGACAGAGCTGCCCGCAAGTTGCTCAAGCAGATTTTCTACCACAAGCCTGAGCCAGGAAAACTACATCTGTTGTTAAGTGGCACCAATTTTCAGGTCAAAGTTTGGGAAGCGCTGTTGAATATTGGTACCTCCAGGATCATCTCTTACTCATCCCTCGCCCAAATGGCGGGCTCACCCAAGGCACAACGGGCTGTCGGCAGCGCACTTGCAGAGAACCAGATTGGCTATCTAATCCCCTGTCACCGGGTGATTAGAGGCAATGGTGATACGGGGATTTACCGTTGGGGAAATGATAGAAAACTGGCAATGCTGGCCTGGGAAGCGGCTAAAAAGGAGTCTGATAATTCGGTGTCGAAATAAATACCCTTACCCAACCATTAACCCCTTCAGATCGCCTTAAATCTCACACCTAAGCCCGGCAGAAATTTCAGAGAAATCGTTGACCGCAAGAAACTCCCGGTTTTCTCTCACCGGCTGTTTCGAATCGGGCTTTAGAATCGCCAGAACCCACCCTATGCCATAGGCTTTGGCTGACTCAAGTACAGCAGGGCTGTCATCGACAAACAGGGTGCGCTTGGGATCAAAGGGGTGGAGGTTCTGAAATCGATTCCAGAACTCCGGATGTTCTTTAGGCAGACCTAACTGATGAGATGAGACCACTTGGTTGAAAAAACCTGCCAGACGGGTCTTTTCCATCTTCAGCGCCAATGTCTTCTGATGGGCGTTGGTAACCAGTACACGCTCTTTGCCGGCACACATCAGCTGATCTAGAAAATCGACGACATGAGGATGCACAGAGATCAGATGATCGACCTCCTCCTTCAGCAGCACAATATCGAGCCCCAGCTCTCTGCTCCAGTGATCCACACAGTACCAGTCGAGGGTCCCTTCGACGCTTTTGTATCGACCCAGCAACTCTTCAGTGGCCTCAGCGAGAGGAATCCCTTTTGCCTCGGCATATCGTGCTGGCACATGCTCCAGCCAAAAGTGGTTGTCGAAATGGAGATCCAGCAAGGTGCCATCCATATCCAGTAAAACACAATCAATCTCTTTCCAGGGAATCATGATATTGCTCTGATGCTGCTTTGATACCGCCATTGTCTCATACTGTATGAAAATTCGCAGTCGACCATCAATTTCCAGCTCAAAAACCGACTATGTGGCAATTTGCTAAATAACTCCTGACGCACAACACCGATCTCATAACTGATTGATTTATTGCAGACAGGCCCTGGCATGACAGATTAGAATCAACGCTATTCTGAAAACACTACTCTTCACTATTAACAAAAGAAACCGTGATCAAACCAAAAATAGTCTCACAACAATTAATTGCTGAAACACGAATATTCCGTGTCGAACAACTTGGATTGGAGTTCAGCAATGGTGAAAAACGAACCTATGAACGACTTCTCGGCGGCGAGAGGGGTTCTGTGCTGGTAATCCCCATGCTGGATGATGATACCGTGTTGATGATTCGCGAATATTCGGCGGGTAGCCAGGACTACCAGCTCGCCCTCCCCAAGGGCAGGATGGAAGAGGGGGAAGACCCGCTACAGGCTGCCAACAGGGAGATGCGCGAGGAGGTTGGTTATGCTGCAAGAGCGCTTAGATTACTGAAAACCTTCACCATTGCGCCTGCCTACATCCAACACCATACCTATGCTATCCTTGCCCAGGATCTTTATCCTGACAAGTTGACAGGTGATGAGCCAGAGCCCATCGAAGTGGTTCCCTGGAAACTCTCTGACTTGGATAACTTACTCGCACAACCGGATTTAACGGAGGCACGCTCCATCGCAGCGCTTTGCCTGGCAAGGAATGTTTTGTTATGACTTTACCACTCCAACTCGACCAACTTCTGGATCTGATTCAACAAGCAGGAGAGGCGATCCTGCAGATCTACGATACCGAGTTTGAAATCGAAACCAAAGCGGATAACTCCCCGCTCACAGCTGCCGATCTGGCCGCACATAATTTAATCGTATCCAATCTGGAAAAGCTTACACCTGAGATCCCGGTACTCTCTGAAGAGTCAGCGAAAATCTCCTATGAGATAAGGGAGACATGGAACCGCTACTGGCTCATTGATCCACTGGACGGCACCCGTGAGTTTGTAAAAAGAAATGGGGAATTCACCGTCAACATCGCTTTGATTGAGGATGGTAGACCCGTATTTGGTGCTGTCTACGCGCCGGTTATGAAAACACTCTACTACGGCATCCCTGGCAGAGGTGCGAGCAAGCAGATAGGCAATGAACCCCCTCAACCAATCAGTGTGGCAACTGAGCGCCGACAACCGACCCTGGTTGCTGGCAGTCGCTCCCATGCTGGTGACTCTCTCAAACGTTTCCTGGATAAATTGGGTGAACATGAACTGGTTAGCATGGGCAGTTCACTCAAGCTTTGCCTGGTCGCAGAAGGCAAAGCCGACATCTACCCCCGTTTAGGCCCCACCTCTGAGTGGGATACAGCAGCGGCACAGGCAGTGGTTGAGGCGGCTGGGGGCCAGGTAACGACCCTGGATATGGCACCGCTCAAGTACAACACCAAGGACTCATTACTGAATCCCTACTTTCTGGTATTTGGTGACTCTTCTGTCGACTGGTCAGAATATCTGGATTGACCCCTGAGGGATCTCAACCCCGTTGGGAGTCCTCAATTGTCTAAAAAAACCTCAATACAGCACCCTGAAGTTCGATCACTAGTGTGTTATCTGGTTAATTTTGCTTGGCTTCTCGTGTCTAGAGAGGTTAGAGAGATGAAAAAGCATCACACAGCACAGGGTGTGGGGATGAAAAACGCAAATCACCAGAGTAGAAATTACAAGGGGAGAGTAACTGTGCGACCGGGACATTGCTTACCCCCTCTCCCTTTGTGGGAGAGGGGTGCTCATCAGCACCATCATCTGCACAATACTCAGCACTACATAGATTGATTGGATAGTATTGCTTACATTCCAGTTTCATTTAGCGCTTGGCGCACACCCTCTCCCCAACCCCTCTCCCGTCAAGGGAGAGGGGCTTTTGTAAAACCGGGACTTCGCTTACTCCCCTCTCCCGTCAAGGAAGAGAGGCTTTTGTAAAACCGGGACTTCGCTTACTCCCCTCTCCCGTCAAGGAAGAGAGGCTTTTGTAAAACCGGGACTTCGCTTACTCCCCTCTCCC
>JBEVXD010000021.1:0-7862 GCA_040506275.1 Candidatus Thiodiazotropha sp. DIVDIV | reverse complement strand
CTTTTGTAAAACCGGGACTTCGCTTACTCCCCTCTCCCGTCAAGGAAGAGAGGCTTTTGTAAAACCGGGACTTCGCTTACTCCCCTCTCCCCTTGCGGGAGAGGGGCTGGGGGAGAGGGGTTGTTCATCAACAATATCCACATCAATACTCAGCAGTACAAGAATTGATGAACGAGTGTCGTTTACGCTTCAATTTCATCAAACGCTCGACGCGCACCCCCTCCCATCAAGTGAGAGGGGTTTTTACACCCGCTTCTGGCGTAAGAATTAGCGGGACAGTGATAAAAATCTGTATTCGCTACTGATCGATATCCTTCACCGGAAAGGCCTTAGCAAAGGCGATCAATTCATCCATGCTTGCACTATTCGATGAAAGTGTGACCATCCCCTGGGTCATTTTCAGACCAATCATTATCTCATTGCTTCTGCCCTTTTCCATGATCAGGCCGGTATAACGTCCAAGGCGTATCTTCTTCCCCCCTCCAGCAAGTCCCATCTGGTTGAACATGGCGCCCATGCCACCCATACCACTGTTATAGCTGGCCTGGATATTCTTCCCGCCTTTACTGTATTCAGTCTCTATTATCGACATACCCATAGCTTTTTGCTTGGATACCTCACCCCGTTTCCAGCCAGCAACATCTTTTGCGAAGCGATCACCCTTTTGGGATTGCTGAATCTGCTCCAGCGACTCCAGGCACCATTTCGCCTCCTCCACAGCACCTTGTATATCTTTTTCCTGATAGAGCTTGGCTGCCTGCTTGCAGTATGCGGCCGGGTCACCCTCCGCCATTGCTGATACGGACGAGACAAGTGCTGCAGTAGCTATCAGCATAGTGATTTTTTTCATCTTAATTTCTCCGTTCCTGAAATTCTGAGAAAACAATTGCTAATTTTAGTGTGAAAACCATTACCTATTCAGCTTTCCCCCCAAGTCAGCTATGCTGAAGACAAAACAACACCGAGTTATCTCTGATCGCTGAGTAGAACAACTGCTAAGGTTTTAATCATTCAGGGTACTCAATAATAAAACATAACTGTACTTGTTTCCTATCGGTTATACCGAATATTTGATTCAGGCGCGGTTGAGATCTACAAGCTCCGGGCTCCAAATATGAGCCGATAATATGACCAACCGATTCAGAACCCTTTCTATTGGCCTGTGGGTGATTCTGCTTTTTGTCCTACAGCAGAAGGTCTACGCCATCGAATCCGAAGATGACGTGTTTACCTTCGACGATTTCCCACTGGAAGAGTTATTGCAATACCCTGAGTGGTTTAAAAAGAGTTTTCTCGATCTGCCTGCTGACATGGAGGATGCAGTGGATGAGGGCAAACAGGGCATCATTCTCTACTTTGGCCAAAAACGCTGCGCCTACTGCAAGATGCTCCTGGAGGTTAATTTCGGCTTGAGCGACATCAGCACCTATACCCAACACCATTTTGACATCATTCCAATCGATATATGGAGTACCGAGGAGGTAACCACCCTTGAGGGGGAGACGCTGACACAACGGGAATACGCCCTGCGTGAAAAGACCAACTTCACCCCGTCGCTGATATTTTTTGATCCCAAAGGAGAAGAGGTGCTGCGTCTGCGAGGCTACTATCCCCCCTACAAGTTTCGCGCTGCACTGGAGTATGTTGCTGATCAGCACTTTCAGAACGAATCCTTCCCTGATTATCTAGCCCGGGGAGAGTCCAGCACCGCCTTTGAACCGACTGATCTCAATGAAGAGGATTTCTTCATCCCGCCTCCCCACAACCTGGATCGTAGCCGTTTTCCTGGACAACGCCCACTTGTGGTCTTCTTTGAACAGGGAAACTGCCATGCTTGTGATGTACTGCACGGCCAGCCACTTCAAGATCCGGCAATCCACAAACTGGTCAGTGCATTTGATAATGTACAGCTGGATATAGGTTCAAAAACCCCGGTTATCACCCCTAATGGTCTTAGAACGAATGCCAGCGAATGGGCCAAAGATCTGGGGCTATTCTACACCCCGTCACTGCTGTTTTTTGATGAGCGGGGCAGAGAGATTATACGTGTCGATTCAGTGGTTCGCTTCTATCGGTTGCGCAACGTAATCAACTACATCACCAGCCGCGGGTACCTGAATCAACCCGATTATCAACGCTGGCGGGTTGGCAGCAGTAACTGATCCAAGATTCAAGATCACCACAGTGTGGCCGCTACAGCAGCATGTGAAGTCTCTTATATAAATAGACGTTTTCAGGGGGCGTCCGTGTTGTCGCACGAATTAGAAACGGCCCACCGCACAATAAAATGGACCTAAAAGAAGAGAACCGAATCTTGCGTCTCCGCCTGAAGGAGTTGACATGCAAGGCCCAGGAGAACCAGGAGACCCTGGGACGCTTCTATGCGCGGGAACTGGAATTGCTCAGCGCAGAGACCCTGGCCGAGCTGTTAAGCGGGATAAGTGAAGGGTTGTTGAACTCTTTTGATGTCGACAGCATTCAGGTTCTGATGCTCGATCCAGACCACGAAATCCGCCATCTGCTGAACAATAACAGCATACCGGAAGATGCCTTTCCCTATGTTCGGTTTGTGGATGACCTGGGGATGATAAATCAACGCTTCCTACGACTGAAAAGCCCTTGGCTTGGCCCCTTTCTCACCCCCGAGTACAACAACCTTTTTGATCAATATAATAATCTTGGCAGTATTGCCATTCTGCCGCTGATCTGTAGCAACCATCTGGTCGGCAGCATTAACCTCGGCAGTTATGATAAAAACCGATTTACACGACAACACGCCACTGATTTCCTGGCCCGACTGGCAACAATTTGCGGTGTCTGCCTGGAGAATGTCACTAATCGCGAACGTCTACTGATCAGTGGTCTAACTGATCCACTTACAGAGCTGCACAATCGACGTTACCTCGACCGACGCCTGGATGAGGAGCTCGCACGAGCCAGCCGTTACCGTCAACCATTAAGTTGCCTGTTCATTGATGCAGACCATTTTAAGCGCATCAACGATAGCTATGGTCATCCTGTTGGAGATCTGGTTCTACGGGAACTGGCAAATCGCATCCGCTCACAGCTGCGTGCCAGTGATGTGGCTACCCGCTATGGCGGGGAGGAGTTCGCAATATTATTGCCTCAGACCAACCTCTCTGACGCACTGTTGCTGGCCGAGCGTATTCGTGTCGAAGTATACGCTAACCCAATTGCTCTGGAAGATGGTTCAAGCCTGCAGATAAGCGTCTCTATCGGTGTCAGTGAAACACTGCCCATGCTCGGAAAGACTCATCATAAAGAGCTTGGCACTCATCTGCTGGCCAGCGCTGACCAGGCACTCTATGTCGCGAAAGCAAACGGTAGAAACAGAATTGAATATGAGGTCCCGGAAGGGAAGGATGAGCCACCAAGTAAAGATGGCATCATTCCCAGCAAAAGAGGAGCCTAGCGTCCTAAATTGATTCTACATAACAATAGCTGGGCATGATTCCCTACAAATAAATCTCTCGCAAAGGCGCAAAGCACGCTAAGGGAAGCGCTGGAATTGTTTGTGATTAACATCAACTCCCAGCAATCAGACAACCCGTTGTAGGTTGGATAAGCGGAGCGCCATCCAACATTTTCAGGTCATTCCCGCCGGTTTGTCGGATGGCGCTCCGCTTATCCGACCTACGATTTGGCTCTCTCCCTTATCCCCTCAGATACCTATCGAACCACTTGTAGGGTGCCGGCCTGCCGCACCAATCTACTGCCAACCCCAATACAGGATGAAACCCGGTCTACTTCAGTTAATCCTCAACCTGCTTATGGCTGCCATCGCAATAGGGCGGCGTTTTTGTCTGCTTGCAGCGACACAGCCAGGCTTCACCATTTTTTTCAGCCTTGAATCCAAGCGGCTCGATACCTGTTCCACGGTGTGAGCCATCGCAAAAAGGTTGTTCTGCGGAACGCCCGCAAGCACACCACCAATACTCTTTGCCTGCCACCAGATCGACATCGATTGGCTGTTTAGCAGCTACTACAGGTTTTTCCATTATTATCTCCTCTGTTATTTTGACTGGCACGATGGACGACCACGCAAAAACCCACGTCTGAAAAATCCCTATCCCGATGAGAAATGCGGTTTGTTCTTATGAAGAAGTGGCCATTGGTACCACATAAAGCAGTGAAATAAAACCATTGGCCGGGCCATCCTGAATATTATTCCTACAACCTTGAAAATAGAGCTGATCTGCTGTTTTGAACCTGGTTCCTAGATTATCAGTTAGGTACTCTCATACACCTGCCTTCAACCGAACGACAAACCCAGCACAATCAACACTGTCCAGGACAAAACATTCAAGCCAGGTCAAAAAAACACAACAACATCCTCGATAATTATCTGTTAATCTCTCCATCCCGAAATAAAGAACAGCTTTACGATGAGTGATAGTGACGATTGGATAACCTTCGACAAGCAGCATGTGTGGCACCCCTATAGCTCAATTGGCGCCGATCTACCGGTCTATCCAGTAGTCTCTGCCGACGGTGTGCGCATCAAACTGGCCGATGGCAGAACCTTGATCGATGGTATGTCTTCCTGGTGGTGTGCGATCCACGGCTATAATCATCCACAGATCAACCAGGCCATAGCTGAACAAGCCGGAGAGCTGGCTCATATCATGTTCGGTGGCCTGACCCATCAACCTGCAGCTGATCTGGCGGAAAAGCTGATAGAAATCACCCCTGGTCCTCTGCAAACAGTCTTCTTTTCTGACTCTGGATCTGTCTCTGTTGAAGTTGCCATGAAGATGGCAATCCAGTACTGGCACGACAAAGGACTACCGGAAAAACAGCGCTTTCTTACAATACGCAAGGGCTATCACGGCGACACCTTCGGTGCCATGTCGCTATGCGATCCTGATACCGGTATGCACAGCCTGTTCTCTGAAATCCTGCCAAAACAGCACTTTTCCGATGCGCCAAGCTGCTATTTCGGACATCCCTGCAAAGGTGATGGCGCTAAAGACCTGACTGAAAAGCTGAAACAACACCATAGTGAAATCGCCGCCCTGGTGCTTGAGCCCATTGTGCAGGGGACCGGCGGCATGCGCTTCTACTCTGTGGAGTACCTCCAGGAAGCCCGTCGACTCTGCGATCAGTTTGGAGTACTGCTGATACTTGATGAGATCGCTACTGGCTTTGGTCGCACAGGAAAGCTTTTTGCCTGTGAACATGCAGGCGTTACCCCTGACATCATGTGTGTGGGTAAATCCCTGACCGGCGGTTATATGAGCCTCGCTGCCACACTGACCACAGAGGAGGTTAGCAAGACCATCAGCCACGGTGAGCCTGGACTATTTATGCATGGCCCGACCTTTATGGCCAATCCATTGGCCTGCCGTACAGCCTTGACCAGCATAGACCTTTTACTCGACTCGCCCTGGCAGGAGCGTATCCAAAAAATTGAATCCTCTCTCGAAGCGGGACTGTCACCCTGCAGGGAGTTACCTCAGGTGGAGGAGGTCCGGGTGTTGGGTGCCATTGGGGTAGTAGAGCTTAAGAAGCCGGTGGATATGAAAGTAATCCAGGAGTGCTTCGTTGATGCGGGCGTCTGGGTACGTCCCTTCGGCAAACTGGTCTATCTGATGCCACCGTTTATCATCAATGAGGAAGAGCTGGAGAAACTCACCACAGCCGTTGTGGATGTTGTGGAAAACTGCCCAATCTGGGGCTGAATAGTCAGTCTGGTTCCAGACGTCCTTGTAGGTCGGATAAGTGAAGCGCCATCCGACCTCCGATTCTGGCCCACGTCACTCTAAAAGCTCTGTCTCCTATTTCACAACAGCGCCAGATACCACCACCTGATCCACCTTCTGCTGCAACTTGATTCGGGCATTCATCTCCGGAGTAAGATAGACCACACCGGCATCATCCACCAACATCACCTCAGAGAGACCCATTTGGGTAGCGATCCGCTCCCACCCTTCAGGGCCGGCAACACTCAATGCCGTCGCAGCCGCATCAGCCAACCCCCCTTCTGGACTGATTACGGTAGCAGAAGCGACATGAGCCACCGGATAACCACTGCGCGGGTCGATAATATGCGCATAGCGTATCCCTTCATACTCCCGGTAGCGCTCGTAGTTGCCTGAAGTAAGCACACACTCACCATTGGCTACACCCACCGAGGCTATCACCCCTTCACCAAGAGGATGACGGATACCGATCATCCAGGGGCGATCACCATGCTGACCCGACACACAAAGATCCCCCCCTGCATTGATAATCGCATTATCGATACCAAATCGCTTTAGCTCATCGATGGCCAGATTCAAGGCATAGCCTTTGGCAAATGCACCCAGATCGATAGCGACATGGGAATTTTTGGATGAGATCTGGTTACCCTCGAAAGCGACATCTTCCATTGAGGGATTGCTCTGCAACAATGACTCGATTCGATCGCTTTCAGGTGGTGGGCCACCCGGTGGCTGATCGCTGTGAAACCCCCACAAAGCGATCAGCCCGCCAATCGCTGGATTGAACAGTTGCTCACTCTGTGATGCGTATCGTTTCGATTGTTCCAGGAGCAACACCAACTCAGGGGAGACCTCAAGACTCCGCCCCTGAGAGATCGCCCGGTTCAACCGAACCAATTCGCCCTCCCCTTTCCAGGCATGCCACTCACGATGCATCTGCTGGAAGGTGTCATCCAGGCTCTGCACTGCATTATTGAAAGTCTCGGGTTGATCTGTGTAGGCTTGGATATCCAGCAGAGTACCAAATACCAACAGAGTCTGTTGATGATCCTGCGGGCCTTTGCTGCAACTGAGTAGGGGGAGCAGCATCCCTGCAAACATCAGCCTTTTAATCCATAACATCGAATTAAATCTCGGGGTAGAAAACGAGGCGATACTATACCGCCTGAAACCTTCAAATAATATGAATCCTATGAGATCGGACTGATATCCTTCAATTTCAATATAACCAATTTAACAGTTGATCATCACTATCTCTTTATCTGCCCTCGGCATGGTGCGGCAGGCCGCACCCTACGAATCGTTATGGCTTACAGTGAAGCGCAGGAAAAACCGATCAGGGGGGTGAAACAATAGCGTGATGATTTAATGACAATAAAGACAGGGTACTCTCCTGAAAAAACTCAAGTGTAGGGTGCGGCCTGCCGCACCACGCCCAACTGCAACGAAATCACCAGACAATTCGGATTACAGACACTGCTGGTGGTGAGCAAATATCTGGGATTTTTTGAGAATCTACGCACCGATGGTGCGGCAGGCCGCATCCTACGACTCACTATGGCTTTTTGGTGGGGCATGGCCCCACCCTACGTCTAACGTGACAAATTCGAGCAGCGCACCTCTTGATATCCCGTTGTGACACGAGCGAGAAGCGCAGGAAAAACCGATCAGCGGGCCTGACTGTTTGAGCGCAGCGAGTTTCAGGCCTGCCGGTTTTTCCGAGCATCGCAGCGGACCCGTAGGGGCGTGGCATACGGGCGCCCTTTCTTTTGGTTACTTTTCTTTTGGCGAAAAAGAAAAGTGACTCGCCCAGGGGGGCGAAACAGTAGCGTGATGAGTTGATGGCAATAAAGACAGGGTACTCCCCAGAATAAACTCAGGTAGGGTGCGGCCTGCCGCACCACGCCCAACTGCAACGAAATTACCAGACAATTCGGACTACAGACACTGCTGGTTGTGAGCAAAGTATCTGGGTTTCTTCGAGAATCTACGCACCGATGGTGCGGCAGGCCGCACCCTACGATTAAAGTGACAGATTTGATCAGCGCACCTCTTGGTATCCCGTTTTGACACGAGTGAGAAGCACAGGAAAAACCGATCAGCGGGCCTGACTGTTTGAGCGCAGCGAGTTTCAGGCCT
>JBEVXD010000020.1:0-39563 GCA_040506275.1 Candidatus Thiodiazotropha sp. DIVDIV | reverse complement strand
TGGTTACTTTTCTTTTGGCGAAAAAGAAAAGTGACTCGCCCAGGGGGGCGAAACAGTAGCGTGATGAGTTGATGGTAATAAAGACAGGGTACTCCCCCGAATAAACTCAGGTAGGGTGCGGCCCGCCGCACCATGCCCAACTGCAACGAAATCACCTGACAATTCGGATTACAGACACTGCTGTTGGTGAACAAAGTATCTGGGTTTCTTCGAAAATCTATACCCTGATGGTGCGGCAGGCCGCATCCTACGACTCACTATGGCTTTTTGGTGGGGCATGGCCCCACCCTACGTCTAACGTGACAAATTCGAGCAGCGCACCTCTTGATATCCCGTTGTGACACGAGCGAGAAGCGCAGGAAAAACCGATCAGCGGGCCTGACTGTTTGAGCGCAGCGAGTTTCAGGCCTGCCGGTTTTTCCGAGCATCGCAGCGGACCCGTAGGGGCGTGACATACGGGCGCCCTTTCTTTTGGTTACTTTTCTTTTGGCGAAAAAGAAAAGTGACTCGCCCAAGGGGGCGAAACAGTAGCGTGATGAGTTGATGGTAATAAAGAGTGGGTACACGCTTTAATGCCTTAACATGAGAATTAATTCTGACGAATAACCTGAAGAGGTGCGGCAGGCCGCACCCTACGCCTCGTTATGGCTTTTAGTGGGGCCTACAGCTCGTTAAGGGAGTGAAGCTCTATCCTTGCTATATGTCATATAAAGAAGACTACAAACGCTCACACATGTCCCGCATGGAAAAACCCTGCAGAGCGAGCTGTAGGTTCTTCAATAACCCCAATACTTTGAAACGCTCTCCCATCTCCGATGGCAGGGTGAGACGCTTTACGCCCTGCATCAGGGACATGTGACGAACCACATCCTCAGGATCAGATGCAGCCAATAGGGTATCGAGTCCGTTTGCTATCAGAAAATGAGCCTGGGTGGTATATCCCCCTAATCTGAAACCCGACTCCAGGGCAACCTTGGCGGCCGATGTAAAATCGACCTGGCAAGTAATATCCTGAATCCCCACCCATCGAAATGGATCACTATGAGCACGGTGGCGATAGTGACACATCAGGGTCCCTTCACTCCGTTGCGGGTGGTAATACTCAGCACTGCTGTAACCATAATCAACCAAAAAAACAGCACCTTGCTTGATTGATTCAGATAGGGACTTCAACCAGGCCACCTGTCGAAGATTAATCTCAGATACATACCCCGATTCAAATGGCCCAAGATTGCCTTGTAACTGAGCCACTTCTTCAGTGAGTCCCGGAGTGATCGGTGCTTGAAAACAGGCCTTTAAATTCTCCCCATCAAGATGAACAAAACACTCCTGTATTTCCCCATCCAATACTCGAAAGCGGCTGACTGGCATCGCATCCAGGAGCTCATTCGCCACCACACAACCGGAAAAACCCTTCGGCATCGCATCAAGCCAAATGACCCGTTCAATCAAATCAGGTACCCGCTCGCTCAATATCTCTTTTTGACGTCCTCGCAACTCTGGGCTGACTTCCAGAATCAGATAATGGGAGGGCAACTGTTCCAGCGCTGCCAATTCGGTCAGAGTATCCGCTGCCAGTACACCGGAACCTGCGCCAAACTCCAGAATCTCACCACCAGGTACTGCAGACAACACCTGAGCTATCTGTCTTGCCAGACATTGTGCAAACAGCGATGAGACCTCAGGCGCCGTGATAAAATCACCCTGAGCACCAAATTTTCGACTGCCTGCAACATAGTACCCCAGCCCCGGAGCATAGAGGGCCATCTCCATGAACCGGTCGAAAGGAATGGCTCCGCCTGATTGGTCAATGGTGCGAATAATTTGACGCATCAATCGTTCGCTTACCGCTTGCGCTTTGGCATCCGGCATAGGCAAGGTCGCCCGCGAATTGGCTGATTGTGCTGTAAGACAGTCCGGCATAGTACAGAAACCCATTTGAATCCGTTAGAGTAGACAACACCATTCAACCACGGAGTCCCTTGATGACGCAAAACCGTTCCAGTCTGTCAGGTCAAACTGCCTTGATTACGGGAGCAGCACATCGAATAGGAGCAGCTATCGCCACCGAGTTACATAATCAGGGAATGGATATCCTGCTGCACTACAGGCGATCGAAAGTGGGCGCTGAAAACCTTAAACAGCAGCTGGAGAAGCTACGTCCTGATTCTGTCAGACTGCTGCAGGCCGACTTGAACGATACCACCCAGTTACCTGGATTGATTGACCAGGCCCAGAAGAGCTATCAACGCCTTGATCTATTGGTTAACAACGCATCCAGTTTCTACCCCACACCGCTGGAGGATGCTACAGAAGCCGATTGGGATGACCTGATGGGCAGCAATCTAAAGGCCCCCTTTTTTCTCTCAAAAGCGGCCGCACCACTACTGCGCAAATACAATGGGTCGATCGTCAATCTGGTGGATATTCATGCACTGCGTCCATTGAAAGCCCATCCTATCTACTCCATTGCCAAGGCTGGCAACGCGATGTTGATTAAAACCCTGGCCCGAGAACTAGGACCGGAAATCAGGGTCAATGGTATTGCGCCTGGCGCTATTCTTTGGCCAGAGCAGGGATTGAGTGATGAGGCACGTCAAACTATCCTCAACCGTACCGCCCTGAAACGTCCAGGCAGTGAAGAGGATATCGTCCGCACCCTTCTGTTTTTACACCGGGATGCACCCTACATCACAGGACAGATCATCCCGGTCGATGGTGGTAGAACGCTTCAACAATAATAATCGGAAACCTTAAAGATGAATGAAACAATCTCAGGACTGACTTTCAGACAAAGTGTTGATCATATGGTTGACCGGGCGCTCTCCTATATGGATCTCGATCCCGGCATTGCCAATGCCATAAAAAGCTGCACTTCTGTACTCCAGGTCAGTTTCCCAGTCGAAATCCGCGGCAAAATTGAAGTATTCACCGGCTGGCGAGCGGTACATAGCATTCATCGACTACCCGCCAAAGGGGGGCTGCGCTATTCGGTATCAGTTGATCAACAAGAGGTGGAAGCTCTGGCGGCCTTGATGACCTATAAGTGTGCCATTGTCGATGTACCATTCGGCGGTTCAAAGGGTGGTTTATATATCAATCCTAAAGAGTACAGTCGGGATGAGTTAAAAATCATCACTCGACGTTTCGCCCGTGAGTTAGCCAGTGCGGGTTTCCTCAGCCCCTCCACCAACGTTCCCGCTCCAGACATGGGTACAGGTCAACGTGAGATGGCCTGGATTGCTGACACCTATAAACATCTAAATCCGGAGGATATCAATGCCCTCGCCTGTGTCACTGGTAAACCGGTGGCACACGGGGGGGTCAATGGTCGTACAGAAGCTACCGGACGGGGTGTGCAGTACTCACTGCAGGAGTTTTTCCGTCACAAGGAAGAGTTACGTACCTGTGGTCTGGATGGCGAACTGGAAGGAAAGCGCATCATAATCCAGGGTTTGGGTAATGTTGGATACCACGCCGCAAAATTTCTCACCGAAGAGGATGGAGCCAAGATTATCGGCATCATTGTCCGTGATGGCGCTATCGTCAATCCGGAGGGTATCCATGTCGAAGAGGCCTACTACCATCGATGTGCTCACGGTGGACTGAAGGGATTTGCTGGTGGAGAGTTCATAGAAGACGGTGCATCTGTTCTCGAACACGAGTGCGACATCCTGATTCCTGCTGCCATGGAGTCAGCCATTACGGAAAGCAATGCACCCAGGATTAAAACAAATTTGATCGCTGAAGCAGCGAATGGACCGATAACTTTCGAGGCTGATCGTATTCTGCGGAGCAGAGGCATTACCATCCTGCCCGATGCCTATGTAAATGCCGGTGGAGTGGTGGTCTCCTATTTTGAGTGGATACGCAATCTCAGCCATATGCGCTTTGGACGCATCGAACGGCGGTTGGACGAGTCTCGTGGACGACATATCCTCGCAGCACTTGAACACACCAGTGGTCACACCGTTCCTGATTGGATAAGTGCAAATCTCTCGAAGGGTGCTGATGAACTCGACCTGGTGCGATCCGGCCTGGATGACAGTATGCGTCTTGCGCTGCAAGAGATCATCGATATCCGTAAGCGCATGCCTGAAATTGAAGACTATCGTACAGCTGCCTACATCATCGCATTACAAAAACTTGCCCGATCGTATCTGGATATTGGCGTTTAGTAATAACCCGGCACCTTACTAGTAATAATTATCAAGATTTTAGCGGATTGCTACGGTGTTATATTCAAACACTTTACATGTGAGCAAATTTATATAAGAATTTATTTCCCATAACGATAGCTGAGTAGTCATTTAAGTTATCGTCCTTTTGATTGATACGATATTCCATCAGGGAAGGAAATATTGAACATAGTTTTGCTTTGTAAACAACATCGTAATTTTCATGCAGCGAAAAACAGTATCGCGCATGTCACCTTGATTTCACTCAATACGACTACATCTTGTTATTAATCATTCCTGTGAGTTGACTGCGTTAGCGCTTGGTAGTCGTAACACTCTAACAATAACTTTGAGTGAATAACTGACCAGTCATGAATAGAACAGCATCGGAATGCCAAATCCTAAAATAATACAAACCTAAAGCTTTCCGAAATGTAAGTTCTAGATTCACAGCTGTGCAATTAATAAAAAACATATATGGAAATAACCTAAAAGAGGAACTTAAACATGGCATTAATGCAATGGATAGACGAGAAATACAGCACCAAGGTTGACATTTGTGACAACCAACACAAGGAACTATTTAATCGTGTCAACGCACTCAATGATGCTGTTTCTACAGGTGCTCGACCGGAAGTTGGTAATCGCCTGGACAGTCTTATCGATTATGTAGTAGAGCATTTTGAATCAGAAGAACGTTTGATGGAGGAACGCGGTTACAAAGGACTCGATGCACACCGTCAGGAACACAGTCAATTGGTGCAGACCTGCGCTGACCTTCAAAAGAAGTTTCATGCTGGTGAAGCGGACATTGAAGACGGAACAATGGTGTTTATAAAAAATTGGCTCGACCACCATATCCCGGTCATCGATAGAAGTTACAGTTCAGCACTGAGTAACTAGAGAGCCGCTGAATACGATAAGGTGAATTGGGCTGCATCAAAACATAATATTATGCACAGACTCTGCTGTACTTTCCCTAACGGGCTTTTATAGCAAAGGAAGCTGTCCCTGGTTGATCATCTTTCCATCGTCTTGATACTCCGAGAGCTCCCCCGCCTCGGAGTATTTTTTTGAATTCAAATAAGCGAATTAACTTTTACCATATCCTTTAGGGACATCTATCAGTAAACGTTCCATTTCATGAATAAACGGCTGGATAAACTGTTCTTCAATATTTTTGAAACACGACCGGCGATAGACTATATCCAATTGTAATTTTCCATTGATCATAGGAGTATGAAACATCAAGTCGTAGGGTGGCACCAGACAGCCAAATATTGCAATAGACGATATGGCCGATGACTCTGTGCCGAAGTGGGAGAGATTCTCTTCGACAATACCGGGGTTGGAGTAACCGATGACTTTTTTCTTATTGAAGCCCAGAGGGCGCCCAGCTGGGATATGGAAGGTGCTTATCTTCCCCCTGTTCAGGCGGAAAAGGTAATGATTATTATGTCACTATTAAAGCTGTGAGCGAGATTAATGGCGGCATACGAAAAATATTAAGTGAAGTCGAATTACCTTTAGGCCAATACTGATTTCACCCAGCTCTGATCAATACATGCAATATAAGGGCGGCTATGCCTCTCTTATATTGTCCTGTCAGAATATAAGTATTCCAACAATTCCGAGTTCGTCAGCCAACCGACCTATCGCTACTTCAAGCTAATTTCGGCCAGAATCCCGCTCCATGAATCCCCTCATGATTGAGACCATCAACTCGAATCTTTAATCTTTTAATGAGAAGAAACGTTCAACAACATCCAGATCGCGAGTCTTTGTCATTGGTGGCAAGCTACGAATAAATATTTTGCCGTAGGGCTTGCTCAATAGGCGCGGATCACAGATCGCCAGTACACCACGGTCTGTTTCGTCTCGAATCAAACGTCCTGCTCCCTGCTTCAATGCGATCGCAGCTTGTGGCAACTGAAAAGTCATAAAAGGATTACCGCCTCGCTGTCGCAGGGCATCGATACGTGCCTGGAGTACCGGATCACCAGGAGAGGCAAAGGGCAATTTGTCAATAATGACGCAGGACAACGCTTCCCCACGAACATCGATACCTTCCCAGAAACTTGAAGTCCCCAACAAAACCGCGTTCCCCAGTTGACGAAACTGCTCTACGAGTTCTGTTCGTGGTGCAGTACCCTGTACCAGCATGGGATAGTCGAGTTTATCTTCAAGATATTCTGCAGCTTCCTGCAGGGCGCGGTGGCTAGTATAGAGCAGAAAAGCTCTGCCGTTACTCGCCTTTAGGATAGGTAGAGAGAGATCGGATACGGCACGATTGAAAGACCGGTCTGACGGATCTGGCAACCCCTGGGGAACATACCATACTGCTTGCATCGGATAGTCGAACGGACTATCCCAGCAGTGAGTTTCAGCTTCCTGCAATCCGAGTTGACTGGAAAAGTGTTCAAAACTATCTCCAACAGCGAGGGTGGCTGAGGTAAATACCCAGGCAGCATGGTGCTCCTGCATGACACCACGGAATATTTTGGCTATCTCCAAAGGTGTGCGGTTGAGACGATAACTCTGCCGCTGAGTCTCATACCAGCGGATCGACTCTGTATCATTTTCATCCAGCAGACTTTGCAGACGTTGAATCTGAAGTTCGCACCGCTCCTTGCAGCTGTCGAGCCCTTTATCGCGGCCCTCAATTGCAGCCAACGCCTCAAGCAAATCATTGAGGGCTTCAGCTAAATGTTCAAGGTGTATGCTCACTGATGGATTGTCAGAGAGTTCTGACCAGGCACCTCTTCTAACTTCCAGTCCAAAGGCCAGACGCAGATCCTGAGAGGCCTGCTTTAATCGCTCGGCACGTTCCAGCAGTTGTGGGGTATCCTTCGCTTCACGATGGTATTCGGTAATACAATCCCGAGCCAGTTCGCTTAATTGTCGTCCACTCATTGTTACGCCAAAAAAGTTGCCCGCCACTTCCGGTAATTGATGGGCCTCATCCAGGATAAAACAGTCCGCGCTGGGTAGAAGTTCGCCAAACCCCTCCTCCTTGAGCGCCAGATCTGCACACAACAGATGATGATTAATCACCACCAGATCAGCTTCCTGAGCCCGTTTGCGCGCCTCAACCAAATGGCATTTACTGTAGGCTGAGCACTCTTGTCCCAAACAGTTATCTGCATTCGATGTGACCACCGGCCAGACAGCCGCATCCTCAGGAATCTCCGGCATTTCACTGACATCACCACTTTTTGTGGCTGTCGACCACCGACGTATCTGCTCCAATTGCCCCAACTGCTCCCGGGTGAGGCGTATCTCTTCCACCAGAGTATTTTCCAAGCGATGAATACAGAGATAGTTGGCTCGCCCTTTCAATAGTGCTGTGGATACCGGGCTTGAAAGACTCTGCCGAACTTTTGGCAAATCGCGATGATAGAGCTGATCCTGAAGGTTTTTTGTTCCGGTAGAGATGATCACCTTGCGCCCCGACATCAATGCCGGTACCAGATAGGCAAAGGTTTTTCCGGTACCTGTCCCAGCCTCACAGATCAAAACGCCACTACGCTGAATAATGTCAGCAACCGCTTGCGCCATCTCCTGCTGTTGCGGTCGATATGAGAAGCCTTCAATACGACTGGCCAGCCAACCTTCAGGGCCGAATATCTCGGCAATATCGGTCATATTCTAATACCCGGAGATGGAATCATTGAGACGGCAATCCGATCGTTTGCCTGTTGAAGTGTGCTGCTTGTTGCCAAAATCAATCTGTCTGATTATCCCAGACTTCCGCTTCAAGACCACTCTCTTTTGTCCATGCCAGCCGGCCGATAATTTTGAAGCGTGCCACAGACATAGCACCTCGTTTTGCTCGATTACTACTGCTCTCTTCGATATATTCCAGGATATCGTCCCGCTCGGATTCATAGATCTCATAAGGTTGGTAATCCTCATCCATGAGTACCAACACCACACTGTCCCACGCCTTTTCAAGCTTGAGTTGGCCAATACGCTGCCCCGACTTACTTTCATCGAAAATGGTACGGGATTTAATCTGAATGCGCTTATCACCACGGGCAGGATCGATTGCGTTATACCCGCCTTCACCGCTGCTGTTGGGTTCAAGCTGGAGCAACTTCATTGCATCGAATTCCGCAATTTCATTGCTGATCCCAGGAAGGGGCTTGCCCATTGTACGCCGATACTCGGCGGCTAACACACGAGCCTGGGCAATCAACTTATCGGCTGCATATACGGTCAAGCAATAACTCCTGGCACTAAGATGAGGTTCAGGCGGGATTGTAGCCTATCTTTTACTATTTTCGCATGATTCAAATAGATAGCGCATCTATTCATCTACCCGTCCTGTTCACAGCTATTGATATCTCACTTCTTTTTGAAAAGGCCCTGTAGCCATTCAACCCCATCATCCATGAGCGAAAATGAGCGGGCACATGGTGCAGATTCCAGTGCCATACTACCACTGATGAAGGGATAGCTGACCATACCTCGACACCCCTCACCGCGCAGGCCAGTCGTCGGGTCGATAGCCACCATCTCCACCCCACGTGGCAACTCATCAGTCAAAGAGTAGATACCGATGCTTTTCATCAATTCAGCCCAGACCCGCATGGCCCCGGACGACCCGGTCAGGCCGGTAGGCGCATTATCATCACGTCCTATCCAGGCCACAGACACCCGTCGTCTGTCAAATCCGGCAAACCAGCTATCGCGCAGTTTATCGGTAGTTCCTGTCTTACCCGCCACTTCAACCTCTTCTGACAGCAACCATTGCAATGCCTTACCTGTTCCACTGCGTGTGACCTCGTTGAGTGCACTTCTCAACAGATAGACAGCCCGAGCATCGGCTCTGGATTCAATCTCCAGTGGATATCGTGACAGGGGCTCACCCTTGTCATCAGTTACCTCCCGAATCGATTTCAGCGTCGCACTAAACCCCCCATTGGCAAGCGTTTGATACATCTGAGTCATCTCTAGAGGAGAGAGAGATACTGCCCCGAGAAGTAGAGAAGGATAGGCAGACATGGGACGCCGAATTCCCAAATCATAGAGGCTTTCGGTGACTGGCTTTAAGCCAATAGAAAGACCTAGATGGACTGTAGCCAGATTCAGAGACTCAGCCAGTGCCTGCTGCAGGTTAACATTCTCATGACTCCGTTTATCGTAATTTTCAGGGGCCCAGATCTCACCGTTATCCCCTTTGATACGAACCGGCTTATCTTCCAATCGGGTAAACAAGTTATAGCGACCAGGCTGAGACAAGGCACTGAGATAGACCGCTGGCTTGATCAGTGAGCCCACTGGGCGAACAGCATCGAGCGCCCTGTTAAAACCTGCATATCTGGGGTTCCTATCACCAACCAGAGCGGTCACTTCACCCGTCTCAACATCAGCCAGAGTAACTGCACCTTGAAGTGTTCCAGAGGGGATGCCTCGTGCTTTCTCCAAAGACTTTAACTGCTGTGAGAGGGCTAATTCGGCCCGCTCCTGAAGCCAGGGATCAAGGGTTGAGAAAACCCTTAAACCACCTGCATTTAGGTCCTTTTCCTTATAATCTCGACGCAATTGGCGCTTTACAAGATCCATGAACGCGGGACTTCCCGAGCTACGCAAACTACCCTGCTCTACACCCAATGGCGCCTCGCTTGCGCTAGCGGCTTGAGCGGCAGTGATTACGCCCCGTTCTTCCATCAACTGAAGTACCAGGTGACGACGTTGACTGGCTCGTTTCGGATGCCGCCGGGGATCGTATGCTGAGGGTCCACGTACCAGGGTTACCAACATCGAAAGCCGTGGCAGATCCAACTCCTCTAGTGGCCGGTTAAAGTAGAACCGGCTGGCCAAAGCAAAACCATGGATTGCCCGTCCACCCTGCTGTCCCAGATAGATCTCATTGGCATAGGCTTCGAGAATATCATCCTTACTGAAGCGCATGTCGATGATCACCGCCATCAATGCTTCGTTGAATTTACGCCAAAGCGTCCGTTCTGAGGTGAGAAAAAAGTTCTTCACCAATTGCTGGGTTAGGGTACTGCCCCCCTGAACAACTCTATTGGCGCGTATATTGGCCCACAATGCACGTCCTATGGCGATGGGGTCGATCCCAAAATGTTGGTGGAAATTCCGATCCTCCACAGCAATCAATGCAGAGACCAACATCTCTGGCAGTTCATCCCGAGTCAGTAAAATTCTATCTTCACCTTGGGCGGATCTCAGGCTTCCGATCAACCTGGGCTCGACTCGATAGTGCCCAACAGGTTCACCACTGGCTGCCCTTTTCAACGAATCGACACCCTGGTCGCTCAAAACCACTTCCAAATAGTCACTGGAGCGATCGATATCCGGGAATCTGAAAGCCCTGGTACGCAGCAGTACACGCCCACGATAGCTCGAATATTCACCAGGTCGATCTGGATGCTTTACTTTACGATAACCCAATCCTGCCAGAGTCTGCTTCAAATGGGTAAGGGTGACTGGTGCACCAGGATAGAGATCAAGGGAGCGACCATAGACTTTTGCCGGCAAGGACCAGCGCTGACCTTCAAAACGTGCCTGTACCAGCCGATCCAGGTAGAGACTATAGAGCAGTGCTGCGAGTAGAAGCGTCATCACGCCCAACAGCAACCAACGACGCAAAGCACCACTCCGCTTTGGTTTGGACTGCTTCCGACCGGTTTTTTTACGCCGTTTCGCCATAAACTGTCTATTACTGTTCCTGCCACTTGAGATATGGCCAGTAGCTTACCTAAAAGTAGTTGGGGGTGTTAGCGAGGATTCCGCAGCCTGCAGAGTATTTTCAAGTCTACTTATAGAGCCTATAAGGCAATAAATGCCTAAACTGCTGTTTCGTGAATCAAGTCTCAAAAATAACGGTCGCTATTTAGAATCAAGATAACTGAACATTGTTAGGACGATCCACATGCAGTCACTTTTTTTCAGGTTGTTACTACTACCTATCCTCCTGTTGGTGTTGATTCAACCTGTAATAGGAGCAGAGGTGAATACGGATGAGGCGATGCAACTCAGAAATATGCTCGAAAACCGCATTGCTGAGATCGCCAACGATAAAAAACTAAAAAAGCGCATGGTCAAAGAGGGACGGGACAGAACCATATTGTGTAAGACCTGCCATGGTCAAGACGGCATTGCAATCCAGCCAGTGACACCTAATTTAGCGGGTCAGAATCCAGTTTACATCGTTGACCAGTTCCAGCGGTTCGGTGACGGTCGACGCAACGACTATCTAATGACTAATCTGGCCAAGACATTCTCTTTGGAAGATAAGATCAAGATTGCACTCTACTACAATGAAATGGAGATGAAAGCATCTGGTGGTGGAATTCCTGAGTTGTTGCAAGAGGGCCAACAGGTATACAAAAAGGTCTGTGTAGAGTGTCATGGAGAAAATGGCCGTGGCCAGGAGGGTTATGCCCGCCTTGCAGGACAGCGCTTTGATTACGTGGTTAAAATGTTGAAAGAGTTCCGTGACCGCACTGGCAGACGAACCAATGTCTGGATGACCGGTGTTGCCATCCGTCTCAGTGACCGGGACATGGATGCAGTAGCCACCTATCTTGCCAACCTGAATTGATAGGCGTTGTTGTGCCATTCTCAATTAGGTCATTCTGCTACTGACTGCTCAATAAAGTAGAGGGCATTACTCTGCTCAATATCTTGAAAACGATTAATCTTTAAATGCCTTCTTCTTTTACCACTTCCTTGTAATAACCCTTGTGGGTCAGAAAAGTCTGCACCGTCACTAAATTCAATTGATATGTGGTTTTTGTATGGAAAGATGCCTCCAATGAGCTTGCCAGATTTGAGAAATACTAAACCACCATATTTTATCTCTTCATCTAATGGTTTGTTGGCTTTATTAAACAACGCTCTGACTGAATTAATAATCTTTACTTGCTCAGGCGCTACTGACTGAAGATCATTGATAAATTCGATAATCCTCTGCTGCAGTTCTACATTCATGCCTACTCACTTATTGATATAACATCTCAATAACGACCTAGCTGTTGGCGTAGCCCTGCATTGGCACAACCCTGACCACAAGCTGACATCTTCTCTGACAGCGGAAACTTCGCAAGACGTAGCTTCAAATAGGTGTAGAGCTCCTCCAGCCAGACCGGCTCATCCGCTATAGTCATTGGTCTGGTACGAAAATCGTAGGGTGCAATCAATACATTCGCTCTTTCGGTTCCAACCTTGGCTACCAGATAAAAGAGCTCTTCGATATAGTGATTTCCGACTGCCAGACATCCCGCAGACCAGGCGCTACCATGTATGTAAATATTGGATCCTGGTGAATGTCTGCCTTCCAGGTCGGCCTGAATCGAATCGAAGGTATTTGGGTAGTTTAACTTCATCGATAGATGAAAATGGCTGTTGGGATTAAGGGAAACAATACGGTAGAAACCTTCCGGCACCTGCTTGTCACCTTCCCTCAGTTTTGGCCCGGCCTCTCCACTGGCTGCAAAGATGGCGTAATCGTGGATGAACCACCACTGTGCCTCAGAGTATGCCCAGAGTTCCAGTCGCCGGCTCTCTTTCAAGGCAATCAACTGAACCCGCTGGGGAGGAAAATCGACACCAGCCAATTCAAAACGGTCTGCAATACGCTGCGCTGCATCCGTATCAAGCTTATCCATTACAGCCTGCAGCGGGGTGTGGTTAACAGCCTGAGCCATGAATGCCCAACCCAACATCAGTGTGATAGCCACTATTCTCATTGCCTGCGTAAAACCCTCTCCAGCCAGTTACCGTAGATTATGGCGGAGATCTCATGCAGTTGAGCTATATGTTGCTCAAGATCCTGCAGGATGTTCTCGGCCGATTGGCAACATGTTGAATTAGGCTGCAGATCACTGCCGTAGCGGTCAATCCAGCCTTTCACCATCTCCGGGGTCATCTCAAGGTGAAACTGCAAGCCAAGATGGTCTCCCAGAGTAAATCCCTGGTGGGGATAACAGTCGCTCTCCATTATCCATCGGCTACCTTTCGGTAAAGTGAAGGTATCAGCATGCCAGTGAAATGCCATAAAACGCTCAGGCAACCCACCAAGCCACTCCTCATGATCATTCTCTGGGATACCACGAACAGGGTGCCAGCCAATCTCCATTTCCCCACCCCGAGTGACCTCGCCACCCATGGCCCGGCTCATCATCTGTGCACCGAAACAGACACCCAATATGGGCAGATCTTCCTGAAGCGCTTTGCGAATCAGTGTCAATTCTCCGTCCATCCAGGAGAGTTGATCATTTACACTGACTCCGGCTCCCATAAAAACCAGGGCGGAAACATCGTCTGTTCTTGGATTTATGCCATGGGATTCATCGACACACTCCACTTCCCAGGGTATGTCGCGCTGCTGCAGATAGTCCCCCAGATAGCCAGGAGGTTTGCAGACCAGATGTCGGAAAATGCGGATTGGCTTCATCAATAATTGCAGTTATTCAGTCGTTGAATATGATTCTAACCTGAAACGCACTATTACCACACAATTAAGAAGCCTCCGAATAACTTGCCGAGGTTTTGAGGAAATCGGGAATCCCTAAATGTCTTCTGGATAAGGGATATGAGGGCCCCCCGACTCAACCGTTTTTTCTGCGCGGACGATATATCGCATCGGACCGCCCGGCATCACGGCATCAAACGGATAGCAAGTGACAAGCAGCAGCTCCTGGGGACCTTCAAGAGAGATATGCCATCCCTGTTGCTGGTCGACAATCTGACTCTCGGCAACTCTAAAAACAACAATCTTTCCATCAGCTCTCTGCACTTTCAGCTCATCACCAATCAACAAATCTTTAAGAAACCGAAAGTGGGTATCACGATGTCCAGAGATAAAACTGCGTCCCTCCTCCCCAGGTAGTGTCGTATGCTCAGTCCAGCCTGGTCCAAATGCCATGGCTGCACCACTGTCTCCATTCAACACTAAACGGGTTATACCCAGGCGAGGTGACTCGAGTCGTGCTACTGGCCAGGTATCTGCCCAGGGCCATGGGGCAGTAGGCCCTTCTCCTGCCAACGTATGCTGCCAAGCAGTTTCGATCAGTCCCTCAGCCAACCATGCCTTGGCTTCAATCCAGAAGGACTTAAATAACATACCCCCACCGAGCAGACATAACAGTAGCGCTAAAATCCTCACACCCATCATCCCTGGAATCCGTAGTTGAACGTGGATTTGTGGAGAATCTCGGCATGCCCGGCAAGGAGTCGTTCGCAGTTAATGGCTACTCCCTTAACAAGAACGACAACGCTGAAGAGCATGCTGAGATCTTACACAAATAGATGTACCGTAATTAAGTTCACCCAGTGGGTGAGGATAAAACCCATTAATTGATTCAATCTACTATTACCTTACGTCAGATTTCAGCGATCAATTGCAGAATCCAGGTTTTTGTTTACCGCTCATTTTCGACCCGATACCGTAGACTAACCAGGCCAGCAGGATCAGTAGTACCCCACTCAACAGGTAGAGCGGTCCAGTGGTGGCAGTCTGTGGCAAACGCCCAAAAACAGCCTTTGGTGACCAGCCCGCAGGTAGACTTACGGGTATCACCCCGCCCTGAAGATCTTCATCCAGTGGCCGAACCGGTCTCTTCTCCACCGCTACAAGGCTCGTATAGGCAGAGATCAATTTATGATCCATGGCGAGCTGCAAGACCTGCTCCCGTCTCTCCTCCTTGGTTGTGGTGGCGGTTGATGCCATGACTGTTTTGATTCGCTCTCTTGCCCAGAGGGAATGAACCCCTGTCCGATGGTTCTGTCCCCTGCTGATTTCGATATCGCGCGTCCAAGGCTTACCATCCCGGTCCCCCGTAACAATCAGCCTGCCTTCCAGATCATCCCCCTTTAGCGCGAGTTGCAGGGGCTCACCCAAATAGAGATCGGGTAGTCGTTGTGGCTCGACCTCAATTTGCCCCTTGCCCCGCCATTCGAGTTGAATATTCCTCATGCTTGGATATTCAAGCTTTTCAAATAGCATCTGCATGGTTCGCGTAACTTCAGACTGATCTCCGATATAGCTGAATGAGCCGCGTCCAAAATCTGCGGCACGTTGCATGAAATGGCTGTTCGGTGCAGAGCCTATACCGACCGTAAAAAGACGACTCTGCCCCAAACTGTGTTGAATAAGAGCGAACAGTTCCTGCTCATTACCCAGACTACCATCTGTCAGAAAGACAACCTGTCTCAGTAAATTAGCATCCTCAGACTGTTTCAGAGCCAATTCAAGCGCCGGCATCATCTCTGTGCCCCCACTGGCCCTAAGCTGATCAATAAAGTCGAGAGCACGCTTCTGATTGTTTCGCGTGGCACTCTGGGGTGATGAAAAGAGGGTCTCACTGCGACTATTGAAGGCGATCAAATTAAATCGGTCTCTCACCTTGAGACGCCTGACTGCCATCCTTAAAGCTGCCTTGGCTTGTAGAATCGAGGCTCCCTTCATCGATCCAGAGTGGTCGATGACAAAGATCAGCTCTCTAGAGAGGATTTCATCAGGTTTTGATGCATCGGGAGGCATCAGCATCAGCAATGCGTAATCCTCCTCCTGCCAATGCTCACGAAAAAGCGCCAGCTCCGGCTCTGCACCAACTTCGGGACGCCAACTGATGACGAAGTCTCGATCTGCTTCTACCTCGCCATCAACCAGTTTGAGTCTGACTACACCTTGTCCATCCCGCTGCTCCACCATTTTATGATGGTGACTGATCACCTCTGCCAGAGGTACTCCCGCATCGATATCTATCTCCATCGACAAAGGATTGATCAGCCCCGCTCGCTGGGCAATGTATGGTGGAGATATTTGATTATCTTCAGTCGCTTGTAGACTTTTTGGGAGGTAACGGGGCGCCACAACCATAGGAAAGCGCAATTCAAACCTTTTCCCTGAGTAGTGAACTCTTTGCTGATACTCGATATTGATCCGCACTGTTTCACCCGGGGCAATGTTGGTCGCTGCCAAGGTAAAGATATTGGGACGTTGCTGGGTCAACAGGCTGGCCTTTTTACCCTCCGCTCTGGCCTTTTTAAAGATCCGCTTTGCGGCTGCCTTTTCCTCAATCACCCCTTCGATTTGACGATCCCCTATCTCCATCTTCATACGCTCCACTGCTGATCCCTCAGGCAGTGGAAACTGGTAGCTACCCTCCATCCATGATCGGGTTGGATTGGTGAATACCTGCTCCACTTTGATCCAGGCCAGCATACCGCTCACCTCGATACTTACCTCGGTATTGAGCAGCGGAGCCATTTCGATACTCTGCCCATTGAGGCTCCTCAACTGCAGCTGGGCACCATATCTTTCCGCAGACTCTGCCTGTGCACTACCCCATGAAAATACAAGTATTATCAACAGCATACTACCTGATACACCGGTCATTACTGCAGCCAGTAGCGTCAACAACATATCTTTTACAAAGTCTGGATTGCAGAGGCTTTTCAGAGGCATTTTGAGATCAGTTTCTGGACTTACGCTCATCTCTGCCTCCTGTTTGTCGTTTTTTCAACTTCTCTGTCTGGCGTAAATCTGTACAGGCCCAGCGAAAACTGAATCCTGGCACCTGTTCCGGTGAGCCATAAACAAAGGCTTCACTCAATGGCTGGCGTCTACTCTTCATGAGGATTCCCCATGTAGCAGAGTGAGTTGCACCATGCGATCAAAAGCCAGCCCCTCAACATCATTCATCGGGTATTCTGCAGCCGACTCACCCTTATAAAGTGTGGTTAAACGATTACTGGGGAGTCCTGCATCGGTCAGCAGCTTGGCAACCGCTTCAGCTCGCGCACGACTTAAATCATGATTAAATGATTCTGAACCCCGCTGATCGGCACCCGCCTCGATCAACAGTTGAAATTGCGGGAAGGCTTTAATCATCTTAGCCAAGGCATCCAGTTGTTCAGCCATCTTCGGTTCGATAGCACTGCTACCGGTACGAAAACCCAAGCAGAAGCGAAAACCCTCTTTTAATGCTGCCAATTGATTGAGTTCTTGAGATTTCTGCTGCTGAAAATCGAGCTGATGTTGTTGTGCTTGATCAGACAGGTGATCGTGGCTAGATTGATTCTCAACCAGGGCATTGGATCTCTCCTCGAGTTGTCGATTCTTTGACCCGAGATCTCCGATCACTGCGCCGCTTGCATAACCAATAACAGCCCCAGGGGGACCACCAAGAAGTCCTCCGGCAAGAAGCCCTATCAGGGAACTATGAAATGTCTCTCTGTCTACAGGTTCAGGCTGATCCTGAGCGGCTGCAGGTTGACATAGAAACAGACTGGCAAGACTTACGACAATAAGATGTTTTTTCATTTTTTAACTCCCGGATGTTGAACCAGCGCACCATCCTTGGTGGGAGTGGCAGTCCATGCCAGCGCCGGTGTTCTTTGATTACCGAGTGTTATTAAAAGCCATAGAGTTGGCCTATTAGGTACAAAATGAGGGCTATCCAATGACAAAAGTTGGCAGAAAAATGGCAGTAGTTGATTCACTCGCTGTAAGAGATCAACATAGGCCCGGTTTCCTGAAAAAAGCGACAATTTTAGGGCCATTCAAACAGCATTAAATTAAACCGTATAAAAACCATTATAAATTTATGGGCTAAAGTTACCTTTAAGGGATGCCGACATGGACTTGCAACTGCAAGGAATTGCCTTTTAAAAAATGATAACTGCCTATCGAGCATTTGCAGTCGGTTTGTTGCTCTGTTTATGTAACACAGCATCTTCCGTCGACCTAGTCGCTAACCGGGACATCGATTCTGAGATCGTCTCGCGCAATACCTTGCGCTCTATTTTCAGTATGCGTACGACCCAGTGGCCGAATGGCACCCCCATCAGGGTCTTTGTTATGGGAGACAAAACCTCACTACATGCCGAATTCACAAAACACATTTTAGGCGTCTTTCCACATCAGCTTCGCCGTGCCTGGAATCGGCAGATCTATTCCGGTATGGGGCAAGCACCGATCAAGGTTCAGTCTGAGACTGAGATGTTAAAGCAGATTGAAAACACGTCTGGAGCTATTGGCTATCTTTCCGAGGACTTCATCAATGAGCGTGTACGGAAACTCTCAGTTGAATAAGTGCTGGGCCGCGTTGCTGTTCGCACTACTACATCAGCCTATGAGTGGCTTGATGGCGTCTGAGTTTATTGGAATGGACGGAGCTTTTCAGGTACATGGATTCCTGACTCAGGCTTATGTAAAAACAACTGAAAACAGTTTTTTTGGAGACAGCCAGGATGGTAGTTGGGATTTCAGAGAATTGGGCCTCAACAGCTCCTACCGATTTTCACCTCATTTTCTTGCCTCTGCACAAATACTCTCCCGTGATGCAGGAGAGATGTATGACGGCTCTCTGGACCTGGACTACGCTCAGATTGATACAACACTCTATATGCAAGACACAGATCGCTTTGGCGTCATCCTGGGTAGATATAAAAACCCCTTTGGCCTTTACAACGACACACGAGATGTAGCTGCAACCAGACCCGGTATTTTCATGCCACAGGCTATCTACTGGGATCGCGTACGCAATATGGTGTTGTCGAATGATGGCGCTCAACTGTTTGGCGATCTGCAGATCGATTCTCACCGTTTCTCTCTACGACTGATCGGAGGCAGAACGCCGATCGACGAAAATGTTGAAAAGTCTTACCTTAACCCACTCCTTGACCCTGAATTAAAGCAGGATGGCCTAACTGTGGGCGGACGGTTGCTTTATGAGTGGGACGGTGGTCGTTTCAAACTCGCATACAGCAGTGCTTCGCTACAACTCGATGGTGAAACAAACCTGCTACCCGACGGCACCATCGACATCGACTACCGGGTACTCTCAGCTCAGTATAATAGTGGCGGCTGGAGTCTAACCGCAGAATACATGCAGGAGCCTCTGGATTACTCAGGTTTTGGCGGGGCGTTGGATATTGCCGATACAACCCTGGATGGTTACTACCTGCAGGGAACTTATCGTCTGCGGGATGACCTGGAGCTGATAGCCAGATACGAAGAGAGTCATTATGACAAAGGAGATAAAAGAGGCAAAAAAACGGGTCAGCGAATAGGCCTCGATGCGCACAACTTCTACAGCAGACTCACTACCCTGGGTCTTCTCTGGGAGGTAACAGATGGACTGATATTACGTACTGAGTTCAGTAGGGTCGATGGTACAATTTTTCTCTCCAATCTGGAGAATCCCTCACCGAATGACAAGTCCCGTGAATGGAATCTATTTTCACTGCTCGTCTCCTACAGTTTTTGAGAAATTAGATGCAATCTAACGATGTAAATGGAATTATCAATCATCATCATGAGGAAAAGGATCTCTATTTTCTCAGTCTGAAATGGAAAGTCATGCTGATGTTCAGTCTTGTGGTTCTGATCATGAACGCTGGACTTGCCGGCATGGGATATCTGCAACAACTCAAACTATTCGACACCTACCAAATTCAGATCAAGGAGCAGCAGAACAGACAGGTTAAATCACTTCTGGACACAAGCTTCTATCGCCTGGAACAGATCGCATTGATGATTCCATCCCTTGCAGAAGCAGCGACTCAAACCAGCAATACACCGTTAAGTGATAAATTACAGCGATTCTTCATGCATAGTGCAGTCACTTTGGAGATGGAGTGGGGACTCGAAGAGGCGGCATACTATAGCAAGGATAATATCCTGCAGTTTAAATGGCAGACAGGCTCATTAGGTGCCCCCTTCAAAGAGTTGATTAACTCAGTCAACGAATTAGAGACACCACTAACTATGTTGCAATGTAACATTCGCTGCAGTCAGTATGTCGCTTCCCCTTTGCTCTATAAGGGAGAGCATGCCGGAGTCATACTGGTGGGGCGATCGATCGCAGACTTGATCATCGAATTCAACGAACTCGCGAAAACTGACATCGCTGTGATCAGCCATATCGAAAACACCTCCCGGTTGAACGCCCACACCCGATACCTGAGTAACTGGGAGCGATATATCAGTGCTTCAAGCAACCTCAAGCGACTACTGCCCCTACTTCAGAACACCGCAGAAAAAGTCGACTTAATGTCACTGATCGACAGCGGCTATACCTCCAACCACAATGGAGAGGACTACACATTCAATCTGGTCCCTGCAAGCAGCGACACCTCTGTGTTGTCAGCCGATTTCATACTGGTAAGCAACATCACGCCTGTTGTAGATCAGATCAACAAGGCCACGACTCAATCTGTTCTGATCGGCATTCTCGGATTCATTCTCTCAGAACTGCTGTTGGCTGCGGTATTGTGGCAACCGATGAAACGCCTGTTGATGATCTCCGACAGCCTACCCTTGCTGGCAAAAAATGCCTTTGACCAAGTACGCCAAACCTTAGCTTTAAAACACCACAACTGGTACCAGGATGAGATTGATGTCGCCAGTGATTCAGCAATAGAGTTAACCTATACCCTGGAGAGCCTCAACGAAGAGATAGCACACAACACCAACAGTCTGATCAAGCGTAGCAAAGAGCTGGCACAGGAGAGGGATTTTCTCAGCACTATCATGAACAGCGCCCAGGTGATCATACTCACCCAGGACATCGAAGGTGCCATCCTGACCATGAATACAGAAGGGTGTAAATTCATAGGCATCAACGATTATCGACAGAGCAGTGGGTATTTCGGTGACCTTTTCATGAATGCGGAGGTTGCCGGTGAAATGCTTCCCGTTATGAACGGCTTGAGGCAAGGCATGATCCACGTCTATCAGCATGATGCATCAGCCTTCTCATCAGACGGACAGAATAAAACCATATCCTGGGTACACTCCAACCTGATAGAAAAGCCGGTTGCAGGCATACCAGTGGTACTCTCCATCGGACTCGATATCACCGACCGGGAACTGGCAGAGCAACGTCTGGCCTGGCTTGCCAATCACGATCCGCTTACCGAGCTGAACAATCGCCGCTATTTTCAATCTGAATTTGAAAAAATCATTACCCTGGCTGAGCGTTATAACCACTCCAGTGCACTGCTGTTTTTTGACCTGGACCAGTTTAAGTACATCAACGATTCGAGTGGGCACCATACCGGAGATGCGATGCTACAGATTGTAGCCAGAAAGCTGCGTGAGATTACACGGTCAACCGATCTCATAGCCCGTTTGGGTGGTGATGAGTTTGCCATTGTAATTCCCGAAGCGGATATTCCCTCAGCTACCAATTATGCAGACAAGATACTTACTGAGCTTAAGAAAATCACTATTCCACTAAAGGGACATAGCCATCGTGTCTCGGCAAGTATCGGAATTGTGGCCTACCCCAATCACGGCAGCAATGCCAACGAACTGCTTTCAAATGCAGATTTAGCCATGTATCAAGCCAAGGAGTCTGGACGTGATCAGTGGCATCTCTTCTCCAGCAGCGAACAGGCAAGAGAGCAGATGAGCGCCCGCGCCACTTGGAAAGACAAGATCGAACAAGCCCTCACTGACAATCGGTTCATACTCTATTTTCAGCCAATCCTGGAGATCAGCAGCGGCATTATCTCGCACTATGAAGTGCTGATCAGAATGGTAGAAAAAGATGGTTCCATCGCCATGCCCGGAGAGTTCATTCCTGTAGCCGAGCGCACCGGCCTTATTCACCGTATCAATCGTTATGTATTGCGCGCATCCGTTGAAAAACTGGCCAGTCTCAACCAACATGATGTCGATATAACCTTGTCGATCAACTTATCGGGTAGAGTCATTGACGACCCTGAACTTCTTCCTCAACTGACCCAGCTTGTGAACAGCAATGACATAGATCCAACCCGATTGGTTTTTGAATTAACCGAAACTGCCGCCCTTGCTGACGTCAATGCAGCTGAGCGGCTGATGAGGGAACTACAGGCTATTGGCTGCCGCTTTGCCCTCGATGATTTTGGTGTTGGCTTCTCCTCATTTTACTATTTACGTGAGCTGCCTTTGGACATTGTCAAGATTGACGGCTCGTTTATCAGGCAACTACCAACCAATTCAATGGATCAGGTTTTCGTCAAGGCGTTGACTGAAATGGCGAATGCTCTGGGAAAAGATACGGTAGCGGAATTTGTCGAAGATGAAGCGACCCTGATACTCCTCAAAGAGATCGGCGTTATCTATGCCCAGGGGTACTATATCGGACGACCTTCACCGGAAATTCCGGTGCATGGATTTAACAGAGAAAAGAGCGATTCCGCAGAGCTGCAGTCAATCCCTTAGCACAAAGAAAAGGTGCTGTTTTCAGTCGGTAAGGGCACTGAATGGCGATAGTTTTGAAATCACACAACCTCACTTCCACACCATAGAATCTGTTGCCGTTACTCAGTCTGGTTTGTTGTGGTTGGTTTTTTAGATACCTACTACTTCTGGTTGGCCACGCAGTAGGGTTCAGCCATACGGTAGGGTGGGGCCATGCCCCACCGGATAAAGTGAAAATAGAGTAAAGCAGTCTCTATTTTCATTAACAATCGATTCTTAAGATAACTACTTTTGTGAACATCCAATCCCTTTTGGTGGGGCATGGCCCCACCCTACCTGGGTAGACCACATGTTTTACTACTATGTTTAGGCTGGAGAGGATTGTGGGACAGTTTTTGCGCGAACTATTGTTCGTGTCAGCTTATTAACTCGGCACCTTAGTAGGTACTTATTCAGTATCGAGTTATAATCATTCCGCTTAACTCAACCATACTGATGATCAGACAACACAGTGGCTAAAAGAGAAATTGCCATCATTGAAGACGAACAGGCGATACAGGATAACTATATCGACTACCTGGTCCGTCAAGGCTACAGCGTCAAAGGCTACGCATCACGCCCAGAGGCCCTTGCAGCATTCGTAGATGTTCTGCCTGATCTGGTTATCCTGGACATCGGACTGGCTGATGATGTGGATGGGGGATTTGAACTCTGCCGGGAGTTACGAAGTCGCTCCACTAAGCTGCCGATCATTTTTCTCACTGCCCGGGATAGCGATTTCGATACTGTTGCCGGCTTACGTCTGGGAGCAGATGATTACGTCAGTAAAGAGACCAGCCTCCCCCATCTGGTAGCACGTATCGCCGCACTGTTTCGACGAATTCAGGCTATGCAGGAGCCGGTTAGTCAACAGCAGCCTCTGCAACGAAACGATCTACAGTTGGACATCGACAGATTACTGGCGGAGTGGCAGGGTGTTCCACTCAACCTGACTGTCACCGAGTTCTGGATGCTTCATGCCTTGGTTCGCCACCCTGGTCACGTTCGCAGCCGGGATCAACTTATGGAAGAGGCCCAAATCTTTGTGGATAGCAGCAGTATTTCCACCCATATAAAGCGCATTCGTCGAAAATTTGAGGAGATCGACCCTGATTTCCTAAATATCGACACCGTTTACGGCGCTGGATACCGCTGGAAATCCTGATACGGGCTGGCATGCAAGACTCCCCCAGCTTCTTCCGGTCACTGCGTTTTAAGCTACTGCTGGCGTCATTCACCTTATGGCTCATCCCCTGGGCCGGTTATCACTATCTCCAGGGTATGGAGAACACCCTCAGAGAAGCCCAGCAGCGTTTGCTCATGAATCGCGCTGAAATCCTTGCCAACATGCTTGCATCCGAGGCAGGTGAATGGCTGCAGCAGAGCCAACCTGACACCCCGGCCACTTCAAGATCACTTTATGCTTTTCCGCTGGATGGGCCACCGGTTATTGATGGCTATGCTGAAGATTGGTTGGATCTGAAAGCACAGGCGGAACGATTCAGTGCCAGCAGCGCTACAAATCAGGCCGTCGCTTTCGATTGGTTGGCCGGATTTCACGACCAGAGTCTCTATCTGTTGATTGAGGTATATGATGAGCATCTGATCTATCCTCGCAGCGAACAACGACTTGAGACAGGAGACCACCTGGTGCTCGCATTTCCTGGAGCAGAAGGAAAAACTCGGCGTTTCCTTTTAGGCACACCTTCTCCTGGCTGGATCAAGGCAAAAGAGGTCGACAGCAACCCCTCCCAATCGCGTATTTTTGGAGAGTGGCAAGAGACTGATTCAGGTTATCGAGTTGAATTGCATATCCCCCGTATGTTGGCCAACGGAAGACTCTCACTGGTCGCTATCGATATCGACCAGAGCGGGCAACAACCAACTGGTGTCGCCTCCACATCAGGCTGGCAGCAAAACCAAAGCCTCGCATACCTCACCCTGCCAACACTAAAAGCTGAGCAGCTGTTACAGGGTCTGGAGAGCAACAGCCATCGCTACACGCTGCTCAATCGACAGCGCCAGGTCGTCGGACGACATGGCACCATCTCCATATCCTCTAACAATGGTGACAGCCTGCCACAACGTCTGGCCTCACTATTACTGTCGGACTCAGGAGAAGAGTTATTCAATAAGCGAGAGAAACTGGGGCGCCTTGATGGCCCGGAAATTCGTCGCGCACTCTCGGGAAAAGGTGGGGTATATCGATACCAATCCCCAGGCACAAACCTGATGATGCTTTCGAGCGCGCACCCTATCCGCGTCCAGGGATCGATCCAGGGCGCCCTGGTAGTCGAACAGAGTACTCAGGAGATATTGATCCTGCAGCAGAGTGCCATAGAGGATCTGTTGTTGATCAGCCTGGGGCTGTTTATTGTCACCGGCGGAAGCCTGTTACTGTTAGCCTCATCCATAACCAGCCGTATCACTCGGCTCAGCCGTAAGTACCAACAGGCGGTAAGTAAGGATGGGCGCATCCTCATGGAATTGACCACCACCCCCGAGAGAGATGAATTGGGTCAGCTCGATACCAGCCTAAACGCCGTGCTGAAACGAACAAAAGAGTACAGCCACTATCTGGAATCCATGGCCTCTCGACTTGCACATGAATTTCGAACACCCCTGACCGTGATTCAATCGTCCTTAGAGAATCTACAAGTTGAGATTGAGTCTAATCCAGATGAACAGTCTAACGCCTTGACCTATGCCACCCGTGCTCAGGAGGGTACCCGCAGGCTCAATCAAATACTGACCCGATTGCGAGAAGCCACGAGGCTGGAGCAAGCGCTGAATGATACAGAAGTGATAGACACCGATCTGAATGCCCTGTTGAGCGCACTCTGCCAGGGATACACCGACAGTTACCAGAAAGCAGTGTTTGAACCCACACTCCCCGACACACCGATCAGAACTCTTATCTCCCCGGATCTGATCAGCCAGGCGTTAGATAAAATGATCAGCAATGCAGTCGATTTTCATCAACCAGATACACCCATCCGTATCGAATTGGACCTAGAAACTGATGGCTTGGCAATTCTTAAGGTGATCAACCAGGGTCCGCCACTTGAAGAATCAATACAACAAAATCTGTTTAACTCAATGAGCAGCCAACGTCCCAGCTCCCACAGACAAGATCCTCATCTTGGACTCGGTCTCTATCTGGTACGCCTGATCGCCGAGTTTCACCAAGGCCGTGCCTGGGCAGAAAATATGAACAATGAAGTTTGCGTCGCCATCGAGTTACCACTTCAATAAGGGAGCCATCTACCTCGATTTCAACCTCAGATGTAAATACCCTTCTCACTTAACCAAACCACGTCCCCATTATTCACGCTTTTATACAGAGCCGTAGGTCGGATAAGCGGAGCGCCATCCGACATTCCCACAACAATCACACAAAAAACACCGAATTACTCTTCGGATTTCCCGGCATAAATGTTCTATACATAAAAGACCATCAGGTTTGAATAGAAGTCATTCCATCTCAATGTGAATACCCCGCTCACTCAACCAATCCTTGAAACGGGCAATTTTCATATCAAGGGAGCAAGTTGGAGGCAATCTATCAAGATAATAACCAAACTCTTCCCGAAGCTTGATCTGCTCATCTCTGTCAAGACATTCCCATTCGATCATTTTAACCCCGCAAGTAAGCAACCAGTGACCAATCCATCAACCAGTTAGTGAATTAATCAGAGGTTAATAGTGGTTGAAGTGCCCGTTAACACTAATGTAACAGCCTTGGGTTAAGATCATTTTACAAGTGAAAGTTAGATGTGATTGGTGTGAACTTGTATTAAAAATGCAACCGATTGGTAAGTGAAGCAGAATCATCAATCATCTATGTAGTTTAGGCAGTTTTAAACCATGACCGATCTAAAAGAATATCTCCTCTCCTTCAAAATCTGGTTGCTCTCCCTGGTTTGTGCCCGTTTGAAAGAGACAACTCGGGCTGGCGTAATCAACCGAATCGATATTTTTTTACTGGCTATAGCTTGGGGAAATATCGGATATGCAGCAGGGGTCTCCTATCTACGTCACGCGGGAGAACGTGTTCAAAAATCTCGCGGCCCCATTCTTGAATGCGGCTCTGGCGCCACCACACTTCTGATTGCTGTATTGACTCAATCACAACAACGTCCATTCGTTATATTTGAACACAACCTCGAATGGTTCAAACACCTGAAACGTATTCTCCAAAAGCTTGGTTTAAACCATGTGAAATTGATCTATGCGCCACTAATCGACTATGGCGAATATCGCTGGTATCAGATTCCCGCACTGGATAAAAGCCCTAAGTTTGAACTCGTTATCTGTGACGGCCCACCGGGAAGTATCCCTGGCGGTCGCTATGGGCTCCTGCCCATTATGGGCAGACAGCTTTCAGATGATTGCATCATTCTGTTGGATGACACCCACCGTAAAACAGAACAACATATCATCACCAGCTGGCAAAGGCAGCGTTGCTTGAAGGCCTGCAGATTGGGATATTTTGGTACCTATTCAGAGGTGGAATTCTGCTGACTTCACTAAGGTTCCACAAGCCAACCCTCTCCCGGAGGGAGAGGGAGCAAGAGGTATTTGGTCCAACAAATTCAATCTTTAGTAAGGATAATCTGCCAAACCAGGATTACCCTTAACACCAACCAGCTTGGGAGTATTGAGTTTGTCGATTTTGACAGTTTTCTGGTCACGCAGATATGTCGCCACTACATCCCAGATCGGCTCACCAGGGGATTTGGACCCCACTGTTGCCCAACCTGAAACTGTGTAACTCTTATTCGCCTCAACTTTGGTTCCATCATTCAGGGCCATATCGGTTATGCGCTTACCAAATCCCGCGCCAGGCTCACAAACATAATCGAGTCCACCTACGCGCACCATATCTCCACCCTGTTGATAGTAGGGGTCCTTATTAAACAGATTGTCACTAACGTCCTCTAGGATTGCCTTGATCTCACTCCCCTTCATCTCCCTGCGATAGGTCTCTGGATAGGTGATACAAGTCTGATCCATGACATTATCCATGGTGATCTTCTGTCCTGGCAGTACGCTAGTACCCCAACGAAAACCGGGAGATAGGGAGATCTGAGCATCATTCACTGTAGTTAAAGCATCACAGATCACCTGGTCAAAAGTACCGTTAAAATTACCCCGACGGTAGAGCGTCTCCTCGGTAACAGCCAGCTCCTCAGTAAGCTGTTTCGCATAGGGCGCCCTCACCTCATCAATATAGGCCTGCATCTGCTTATCCGCTGGCAGGATATTTGAGAATATCGGTAACAATCGATAGCGGAAATCCCTTACTTTGCCACCCTTAACATCCAGATCCATAACCCCAAGGAATTTACCGTTCGACCCGGCATTGGTTACCAGGGTCTTTCCTCCTGAGTTCTTAACAATGGTGGGTGCAGGCATACCATCATGGGTATGACCACCAAATATCACATCAATACCGCTTACCCGGGACGCCATCTTAAGATCGACATCCATTCCGTTATGGGAGAGGACAACCACTACATCGGGTTTCTCATTTTCCCGTACACTGTCGACAACACCCTGCATCAGGTCATCCTGGATACCGAAGGTCCAATCGGGTATGAAGCGCTGCGGGTTGGCAATTGGGGTATAGGGGAAGGCCTGACCGATCACAGCAACACGGGCACCACCAACCTGCTTGATGACATAGGGTTTGAAGGCATTCCCTTCGTCCTCGTCAAAACCTTCAAAATCGGCATATTTGTAGTCGAATAACGCCTCATCTCGAACCCTAACGTTCTGGGCGACGAATTCGCCCTCGAATTCGTTAACATTCTCAATCACCTCATTGTCCAGATAGGTGAATTCCCAATGGCCGGTCATCACATCAACACCCAACCGGTTGCAGGCACCCACCATATCCTTGCCACGAGTCCAGTAGGCTGTCCCTGAACCCTGCCAGGTATCTCCGCCATCCAGCAACAAACTGTTGCCAGGGCCACGCTCGTCACGAAGACGTTGCACTAGGGTCTTGAGGTGGGCAAAACCACCAACCCTGCCAAATTTGCCTGCAGAGGAATCGAAATCGAGATAACTGAAGGCATGGGATTCGATACTGCCTGGGGTGATACCGAAATGCTTCAGAAGGTTGTCTCCCACCAGATGGGGCGCCTTATTGAAGGCATAGCCAATCCCCAGATTGACATTCGGCTCACGAAAATAGATCGGGTTGAGCTGGGCATGGGTATCAGTGATATGCATCAGTGAGAGATTGCCAAACTTGGGAACCTCATACAGATCTGCAGGCTGCTTGGCGGCCGCAAAGACAGATGAAGGCATCATGCCGGCTGCTCCGGCAAGCCCCATCAGGCGTAGGAATTCTCGTCGTGAAATACTCATTCTTCTCTCATCCTCCGGTTATTTGGGATGCTGAACCCGAATGGCTCTAGACAGACTGCACTTGGGGTTCGCACATATCAACGTTTGGGGAACCAAATTAGAGAGGTTCCTCGACAAACACGCCGATTCATCCCTGATTGATTTCATTTTGTTTTATTAACCCAGCAATCTAATAGATCGGGTGTTGCTCCACCAGCCGTCATAGAGACATTGAAACCAATCGATTAGGTTGCCGGTCTAAAAAAAACCAGTTGAATCACCGGAAGGCGCCTGTTTATATAAAGCCTTCCAGCCATCCAACTGGCGTCGACATCCCCGTTCATCGCTCCGGGCGTTGATAGGGAAGCGCCATTATCCAACCCTTTGCTGCTTCTTGAAATACCAGCATACTCGACTGGCGGTTGTGGTTTTCCACAACTCAATTATTCAAAAGCCACCGCTCTCTATACTGGTCGCCGTGAGTTATTAACCCGGCACCTTAACAGGTAGGTTCCGACATAATATAGCTGACACGGTACCAAAGTGTGGATCTACTCCTGTTCCAGAGTCAACATCATCCGCATCAAATGAGAGAGGGAATCTGCCTGCATCTTCTCCATAACTCTTGAGCGATGGGCCTCAACAGTGGAAAGGGTAATTCCCAGCTGCTCCGAAATATTCTTATTGCGCATTCCGCTGATCACTAGATCGAGCACCTCGCGTTCTCTAGGTGTCAGCTGATCAAGATGCTCACGAATCTCCGACAAGCGAGAAGCCTCTCCCCGCTTCTTCGCGTCCATCTCGATCGCTCTATGTACGCTATCCAGCAAAATCTGATCACGAAAAGGCTTTTCAATGAAATCCACAGCACCGGCCTGAACTGCGCGCACTGCCATCGGTACATCCCCATGCCCGGTAATGATAATCACCGGCGGAAAAATAGGGTATTCGCTCAGCTTTTCCTGCATATCGAGGCCACTCATACCAGGCATGCGGATATCCACCACCAGACAGCCAGGCAGTGAGCCATCGAATCGATCCAGATATTCGAGTGCCGATGCAAAACAGATCACCGGCAAGCCAACCGATTCAAATAATAACTTCAATGCACTCCGCACCTCTTCGTCATCATCAACCACAAATACTGTTGGCATGCTTTGATCCATCGCGCTAACCTGCTTCCCCGATTGGCAAATAGAAACTGAACTCAGCCCCGGTACGATAGTCCGGATTAATCGAGAGTTTACCACCGTGGGCCTCTATGATCCCATAACTGATGGAAAGACCGAGACCCATACCATCCGACTTGCCTGTCACAAAGGGATCGAACAGGGTGGATTCAAGTTCTGTTTTGATACCAGGCCCATTATCTCTTACCCAGAGTCGTATAGCACCTTTCGAATCCTCTCTTGTGCCGATATGCAATATCCGATCTCGATCGGTCAGTTCAGCTAAGGCCTCTATCGCATTTCGGGCTAGATTCAGAATAACCTGCTCTATCTGTATTGGTTGCGCAAATACTTTCGGCAATGGCTGCTGTAAATCCAGGTCTAGTCGCACCTCTGCACGATTTATTTCCGGCCAGATCAGAACAGCAACTGCATTGACCAAGTCGTTTACATCAACTTCTGTATTTTCCAACGGCTCTTTGCGAACCAATCGTCGTAACTGTCGGATAATCTCACCGGCACGATCCGCCTGAGCGGCGATCTTTTCCATTACATCAACACAGACATTTACATTGGTTCTGTCTGATTCCAGGATACGCATAGTTGCCTGAGCATTTGTCGAAATCGCCGTCAGAGGCTGATTAAGCTCATGAGCTATCCCGGAAGCCATCTCACCCAGCGTACTCAAACGACCTGCTCGTGCTAACTCAATCTGATGCTGTCGCGCCTTCTCCTCAGCATTTTTACGTCTGGTGATATCTCGAAACACCACAACACTACCAACGGTTTTATCCCCTTCACCCCGTATCGGCGTACTACTGTATTCCACAGGAAAACTGGTGCTGTCCTTACGCCAAAAAACATCATCCGAGATGTATCGGGCTTTATTGTCACGAAAAGTTTGGTAAACAGGACAGTCCATTGCACGATGAGGAGAGCCATCCTTATGGGAGTGGTGCAGGATCTCATGTTGGTTTTGTCCAATCACATCATCCGCTTCCCAGCCGGTAATCCTTTCAGCAGCCTTATTGAAAAAGGTGGATCGACCGTTCATATCCACACCATAGATGCCGTCGGCAACTGAATCGAGAATTAACTCATGTTGTAACTCAAGGCGATCTTTAGCCTTCTGCAATTCGTTATTCAGGCGCATCACCCATAATGTCATCAAAACCATAAACAGCAACATCAACAATCCGCCCATCAACCAGTAGCGATAGCGACTGATCGCATCCACCAAGGTAAACTTGCCCAGATACTGATAGGGAGGTAATTTCAGTGACATGAAGAGATCATGTACCGGTTGATAATCAAGCGGTATGGTCCACCCGGCATAGGCCCCAGCCAGGGCAGCATGATGATCATGAGGCATATTCAGTAGCGCCACTGCTACCTGCTGCGCCAGATTATCTGCAGTATGGGCAACCTTGCTGAAAGGCCATTCGGGGTAGAGTCGGGTACTCAGAGCAAACGGAAATTCAGCAACCTCCTGAGGATTAATTATGCGGAAATCTTTCAGGTCGATGGTTCCTGCTGAGGCCATACGCTCCAAAATATCGGTTCGAACTGTACCAATATCTACTTCACCATTTAAAACAGACATCACCACTCGATCATGAATTCCACCAAATCTAAGTTCTTTGAGATCTGCATATGGATCGATATCATGCTCAACCATTTCACGCATGGCCATCTGAAACCCACCCAGTGAGGTGGTATAGACTGCCATCATGGTATGTCCACGGAGATCCTCAAGTGTATTGATTTCAGAATGATCATGACGGGTGAAGATTACACCTCCAAAAATCTTGTAGGGCACATCATTGCGTCGATTATAGAGTGTGGCTATTCGCGAGACCCGGTATTTCACTTCAAGATTGACATATATCCCTGGATTGACCAGAACAAAGTCCACCTCTCCTGCATCTACAACCGGATTAACTTCATCAAATTTCAAGGGTCTAATAATAAAATCATGCAGGGGAATACTGGCGCTAAGATACTCAGCGGTAGGCCCCCACATTCTAAGCGTAGCCTGATCTCCCCGATGGCTAAGCACACCAATACGGACAGTATCGGCATACGCCATTGAAGAGAAAACAAACTGTAACGAAAGCAGCCCTAAGATAGATAGGTAGCGGATTGAATCACCGAAAATGGTCATTCACTGAGAGTATGTGAAAATCCCGATTCTGACAAGTTATCAGCCCCACTTCAGCCGATTATCGATAAGGAGTTGATTCCAGAGCAAGCAGCTGCAGGGATTGTCATGAGAATTCAGATCAGTTGCATACTGGATTATTCACGGTCACGTCGATCGGCTAGAGATTTCAACTTACCTACCAACGTTTTTTCTCTAGCCTGATCTCGCTCAACTTGCTCACGAATCAGTGCCTCCTGTAACTCGGCCTCACGCTGCTGTTTGGCCGCCTCCAGACGTTGACGAATGGTATTTCTCTGAGATTCGTCCATTTCCAGATCATACATATTGGCACGGTTACGCAGAATGTAATTACCCAGATTATCCAGCCAGGCTTCATCCAGCTTTTCCGGCTGTATAAGACTCTTCTCCACCTTAAAGCCATTAAAATTGGAGACGAACATTCGTATCGAACCCAACTCCGGATCGGCCTGAAACAGGAAATTCACCTTAACCTTTACACTCAGTTGCAAATTCAGGCCAACAACCCGCTGTTCATGATCCCGTATCGGCCACTCAGCATAACGCATGGTCTGGGAATCCAGGAAGGCGCAGGCTTCATCTGCCTTTGATTTGGGGGTGATCGCAAAAGTCATTTCATTGTCAGAAATACAATTGAATCTTAATCGAACAACCTTTGTATTCTCTGAACTATCTGCATTCACAACATAGTCTGAATTCAGCAAACCCGCTACCCGACCAAGCCCGGGCAGGGTGTAATCGTGCCTCACCTCATGTTCGAGAATCTTCAGCTGTTCAGTCAGCTCAGAGAGATATCTCATGACGGATTGCATCGGGGATTTGAAGCGCGACTGGTATAGCTCTTCGAGCCTGGTGGCTTCGCAGTTGGCGCCCTCAACTTCTTGTCGTTTACGGGCTTCTTCTTTTAAATTTTCCAAAAGTGACATGGCAGAGTCCTATAACTTCCCTATCCCAAGGTTCTGTAGTGGCTATTCTACCGAGTATCTGCATAACTGACCAATTCAAGTCGCCAGAGAGGAATTTAAATCTGAAAACCATAAAGAGTTGCAATCTCCTCAGCCCATAGTGAGTCATCTATGGTCTCCAGGATGAGGGGAATATCGTCAAAACGGTCATCCTGCATAATGTAACGAAACAGCTCCCATCCAATATTTCCCTGCCCGAGACTATGGTGACGATCGACTCGTGCCCCCAAGTCCGGTTTGCTGTCATTCAGGTGCATACCACACAGGTATTTAAACCCCACTACACGAGCAAATTCTTCAAATGTTTTTTCACAGGCATCAGCTGTACGTAAATCGTAGCCTGCTACAAAGGTATGACAGGTATCGAGACAGACACCAATCCGGCTTTTATCATCAACCCCATCGATGATCTGTGCGAGGTGTTCAAAGTCATAACCTAAAGTGCTTCCCTGGCCTGCAGTATTTTCTATAACCGCAGTCACACCCTGACTCTGATCGAGACACCAATTGATCGAATCGGCAACCCGTTGCAAACTCTCCTCTTCACCAATTTTTCTCAAGGTAGCCCCAGGATGAAAGTTGAGCAGCGGAAGCCCAAGCAGCTCACATCTTTGCATCTCTTCCAGAAACGCAGCTCGGGATTTCTCAAGCCCTTCGTTTTCAGGATGCCCAAGATTGATCAAATAGCTGTCGTGTGGAAGCACGTGCTGACTTAAGATACCAACACGTTTAAGATTTGTCTTAAACTCCTGTATCGTCTCTTCACTCAATGGCTTTGCCTTCCATTGACGCTGATTCTTAGTAAACAGAGCAAAGGCTCTGGCACCTATTGACTGCGCATTGAGGGGTGCATTTTGAACTCCCCCCGATGCACTGACATGTGCTCCAACATATTTCATCTGATAAACCCTGAGTGTTTTTTAATGAAAAAACTTATTTGGATAGTCTCCGTCTCGATCAGAAACAGAATTATTTTGATCAGTAATCCTACAGATTACTAGAGTTGCGAGCCTTAAGAACGTTTAGTTGGGGTCCAAATCTCTTGCCGGGTGCCAGAGAGATATTTCACCCAGGCTTTGAGTATCGATATATTCACTGAGACAAAAAACAGTGGGACCTTGATAAGCGGTATTTTATTCACAACTGACTCATTCAGTGCCGCAACAGCTGCAACGCCATAGAATGCAATCTGCAGGAGAAACAAAAAGCCGTAAAAACCTTCGTTTATCAGAAAGAAATTACTGATCAACAGGGAGATCAGGAAAAAGGGCACCAACCATCTGATCAGTTTATGGGATATCAGGTATAGGGAGAAACGGGGGTATCTAAAGGGGTTCAGCAGATTGGATTTCTTGAAAAGTGCCGTGATACCCCGTATGAAGGTACGCACTTTTCGGTTGAATTCATCTTTTTGAGATTTGGCTGCCTTCATATACCCGAATGATTCAGATATTGAAATCGCTCTGTAGTCTTGTTCTACGGTATTAAGAACCGAATAAAAATCGGGGGCCACACCCTCGATAAATGGTGAGACTATCCCTCTTCTCTGGGCGTAGAGGGATCCGCTTGCTCCAACAATTGAACCTGTCGCAGACTCCTGTCTACGCAGAAACAGTTCATATTTACCATACAGTCCCTCACCACTATCTCCCTCTATGAGATCCTCTCCAGAGACACAGCCGATTTGCGTTACAGCAAAAGGCCGTACCAGCTCAGTAATCGCTTGGGAATCCAGCATGATGGAGGCATCTGAAAAGACAACAACATCTCCAGTAGCGGCTTCCAAACCTGCATTAAGAGCATTAGCTTTGCCTTTTCGCTCATCCAGCTCAATGAAGGTTATCTTCTTCAGTCCTTCATATGACTGCACGATCTTCGCAGTCCCATCCGTTGATCCATCAGAGATGATTACCACCTGCAGATCACCAGTGAAGTCCAGTTCCCGTGTATTATCCAGCTTTCTCGAAATAACCGCTTCTTCGTTGTGCACAGGAATGATTAGAGATACAGAAATATCTACTGGAAAATCAAGGGCTTTATAGTCGATTTCAGAACTGAACCTGTTGATTAAGGACAACAGAACTGGGTATCCAAAATAGGCGTAGAAAACCAAAAAGAATGAGCCCCAAAGCACAAATTCCATAATATCTCTGTATATAAAAAAACTATATATTTTCTAAGAAAGGTCAAGTAATTATGCCATTTCTATGTTTGTTTTGTAACAACCATTACTATCTTTTAACCATGTAGAATGGTTAGCTCAATCCATATTTCTGAAGTCAGACTAGAGCGCAAATGTAGAAAGAATGGCCATCGGGCCTTGCTTCGCTAATACCTGACAGGCTATTTGCCTCATATGCAAGAACGGTAATAGAATGGGCTGGGCTGGTCCAAGCGAAGGATATTCCGTGTCTGGTTTAACTTGATGAGACATTTCGCATCCGGTTGGAGAATAAATCTTCGGCACCACCTATGTTCATGCAACCTATGCTTTGCTCGGCAATAGAGCGATTTAACCTGAGCCTCAGTAATAATATCGATATGGATTCCACCACCGACTCAAATGACGAGAATATAGTGCTCTCATTCATTATTCCTACAATGAATGAAGAGGAAAATATCGGTCGTCTAATAGACTCAATTCATCAGCACAGCAAACAGATTGCGCACGAAGTTCTTGTTGTGGATAACGGATCGACCGATAAAACCCGGTCAATCGCCGAAGAGAAAGGTGCTGTAGTACTACTTGAACCAGAACTGAAAATTGCTGGCCTGCGAAATGCTGGTGCGGCACAAAGCAGTGGCACTATCTATATCTTTCTTGATGGTGATGTAGAGTTGACTGAGGCGTGGTCTCAAGAGTTTCCCGCAACACGACAGATGCTCGAACAAGATCGAAATATTATCACCGGTTCAAAATGCAGCATCGCAAATGAAGATAATTTTCTTGAAAAATATTGGTTCTCATCCAGTCAGGGAGAATCAGGAAACTACATCAACAGTGGTCACCTTATAATCCATAAGGCGCTTTTTGATAAAATTAATGGATTTGATCCTGATCTGGTTACAGGGGAAGACACAGATCTATCTATACGAGCAAAAACCACTCAAAACGCTAGAATCATCAACAATCAGAAATTAAAGGTCTTACACCACGGCTATCCAAATGACCTCTATACATTTGTTAAGAGGGAGGCTTGGCATGGCACCAGAACGAGAAAATTCTTTGATGTCATTTGCTGCTCAAATGTTCAATTTGCTACAAATATATTTCTGATTTTACATATCAGCTTAATCTACACTATTGCTATGCAGTTGACAGCGTTCACGTCTGTCATCCTCATATCTATCGTATTATTATTGCTTGCATCCGCACTCTACAAGTTTGGACCTAAGCCAAAACTGGTCCTGATCAACAGTCTGATCTTCTATTTCTACTTCCTAGGCAGGAGCATCTCAATTTTGAAAGTACTGCTGAAACTGTGACTAGAACCTGAATCTGTGAGTTTCTGACGGCACATAGCTCAACCTATTGAGTCCCTAGCTGTTTAAAGAATTCCCGCTTAACCTATGTGTGAAGCTAAGATTTTTTGATTCCACTGGAAGACTGATTTCATACACTCTGCAGTCACCATCAACACACCGGCTCAGGTAGAAGGTAACGACTAAACTCAGACCATTTTGTTATAGACAGAGGCCATCTTTTCCAAGCGTACAGAAGAGTCGAACTCTTCCCGGATGCGCCGCTCACCCATTTCCACTTTTTGCTTATACCTCTCAGGATTGTCCAGAAAAGACCTGAGCTCATCGACCAACTGCAGCTCGTTATCAGCTTCGATCAAAGTACCCACATCCTCACTGTTGATTATCTCCGCAGTACCCCCCACATCTGTAGCTATTACAGGCACCCGCATGAGCATAGATTCCAAAACAACGTTAGGCATACCTTCAGTTGAAGAGGTTTGAATCACCAAATCCAGCTCACTGTAGACAGGCTGCATGTCTCGAATAAATCCTGTAAATTCAATGACACCAGTTAATCCCAATGAATCTGTCACCTCTCTGAGATGACTCTCATCAGGGCCGATGCCAATCAGCAGCAAACGAAAGTCATACCCCTCATCGACAAGTTGTTTGACAGAAGAGATCAACAAATGCTGGCGCTTTTCCGGGCTTAACCTACCAATTTTTGCAAACAGGGGGGTCTTTTTCGTAATATTCAGAGATTCTCGTAACTTACCGGTGTCTTCAACACAATAGTTTTGAGTTTCAAGTGCGTTATGAACCGTAACCAAGCGAGTGCTATTCGGACGAAATTTCCTGAGTTTTTTCTGTGTCTGGTCGGAAACTGTAATAACAGTATCGAAAAAATAGGACAATAGGAGCTTATCCACAAATATTTCGATTTTTCTCAATAGAGTATTGGCAACCCATCCATGCGCGGTGGTGACAATGGGCACTTTTAATTTTTTTGCCGCAAGCAATCCATATAGATTAGATCTCAGATCATGGGTGTGAATGATATCGATCGGCGTCTTTTTGTTGTACTCAAGAATCTGGCCGATGATCGTGAAATCCAAAGTTTTGGACTCCTCTATCTCTAGACAGTCCAGACCATCCTCTCTTGCCTTATCAAGGTAATCTGATTCACGGCGATTAGCTGAGACAAAGCTGGCAATCTTAATTTCGATCCCTCGTTCCCTTAATCCTCGCGCTACTTCAATTATTGTCCTCCCAGGACCATCACACCAGGGCGAGTCTCTAATATCCAGTACAACAACCTTTGATTGCATTATTTGCCCATTCTTCCAGAATTTTATTCCCACTAAGAATAACTTAGCTGTTTAATTCCATCCCTTTATTCTAACCTTTGCGCTGATTTTGTAAATCTACGTTTTTTTGACCTCATCGTATACACCGCAGATACCCTCAACATTTATACTAATCGTAAAATTCTCTCTAAACCTCAGGTAACCCGCCTCACCCAGCGCTTTTCTGCGCGCCTCATCCCGAATCAGGGAATCTAATTTATCTGCCAAATCTGTGACTGACTCAATATTGAATAGGAGTCCGGATTTTCCATCTTCTATAATCTCTTGCGGTGCTCCGATATTGGAAACAATGACTGCTTTCTTTAAAGCAAGTGCTTCAATGATGACGATTCCAAAAGGCTCAGGCTCCACAGATGTATGGACAAACACATCAAATGAGTTAACGAAATCCGGTACATTTTTTTGATAACCGGTGATGACAATATGATCCTGGATATCATGCTTTTCGATCAATGCCTCTATTTCAGCACGATAGTGTGTGTCAGTGATATCTCCAATCAAAAAACAGCTGAAATTATTATATTTTTCCTTCAATAAAGCGACTGCCTCAACCAGCAGCTTTTGCCCTTTCCACGGTTTTATATTTCCAACAACACCAAATATCGTATGGCCTGCTTTTAGGTCATACTCGGTGTTTATGTAGTTCTCCTTGACTCCATCTGTAATTCTGTTTTCGTTAATCCCATCGTAAATCAGCGTTATGTTATTATCAGAAACACCCTGATTCAGCAGATTCTGTTTAACAGCATTTGAAATCGCAATAATCCTGTCTAGATATCGACCGAACAGAAGTCCGAGTTTATTGATTCTAGGTTCAATCCCTCGCACATGCGAAACGACGGGGATTTTCAAGGATTTCGCAGCGATTAAAGCATCGTGGTCAGTGGAAAATGTATTATTGAGGTGTAAAACATCTGCCTTTTCCTGTTGCAGGATTTGTCGCCATTTGAACACCCTCAATACCATCATATTGAAATAGTTGACCGGTAACCTTAATACTCTACCCAGTGGTGCAGGTAAGTTCTGGCCAAACTTAGAAGCCTGGAATGGTTTTTCAATTCTTACCTTAAACCCAGTCTCTCTGAACTCTGAGACCAGATCATTCTCTTCGTAGAAAACTACTGTGGCATCATAACGTTCTTTATCAAGCGCACGACATATTTCCAGTAAGCAGTAGTGGGATCCACCGATAGTATGATCAATGCAATGTTCTAAATAGACGATTTTTGTCTTTTTCAATTTTGCACTCGCTTCAGCAACGGTTTAATTTTGTTGTATATATCCTGTCTTTCTCTGACAGAGAATATAATCCAAAAGGAGATAATCAAATAGATCAAAGAGGCGCCAATAACCACACCAAAAAAAACACCCAAATTGTCAAATGTAAGATAGTGATTGATGTATAAGACTATTGCCAAGAAGGGTAATGCTGCAATAATCGGTCTGACATAACCCAATAGATAGTATCTGAACAAATCCATGCCTATCACTCTGGTTGTGTAAATTGGCAGAATGATGGCAGTTAAAATTATATGTGGAATAGCTGTACCAAGTGCCACCCCGGCAATCCCGTAGAGATGCAGGAGGACAATACTCAAGACCAGATTAGCCACAGCTTCTCCAATTCTAAAAAATGCGAGCATTTTATGTTTATCCATTCCATACAACA
>JBEVXD010000019.1:0-41771 GCA_040506275.1 Candidatus Thiodiazotropha sp. DIVDIV | reverse complement strand
GTCTACTTCTATATTTTTACGTGCGTGCTGTAGATCAATTAACTCACCCTTAAGTGATTCTTTAAGATTCACTAGAGTGCTTACTTCTTGCGCCTGATCTGGTTCCAACCTTATTACTCCACGCACGTCTTTACCTTCAAACAAGCTGACGCCTGCCACTTTTCTACTAAATATTTTATCTCCAGTTCTTACAGAAAGTAGTTTGCTTGTCTCAATATTTACTTCAACTGGTTGTTCTCCTAAGTTTATTTCTCTGGTATTGCTATCGGTGTGAGGCAGCCCTAATGCTTCATTACGTGAAATAATTTTTGCACCAAGTGTATCGGCCATTCTAACAGGATCATTTGTCGCTAGGCTCATTTTTTCTTCGCTCATGACTGTACCGAACGTTTCCATGTCGTATTTGACAAACGATTTAGTATCTAGACCTTCACCGCCCTCTTTATTCGTGTAGTCAACAGCTGTATTTCCTTGTTCTTCATGGACCTGCTGCATAAAATGACGGGTATCGTCACCTGCATGGTCGTAGACTACTGCAAGGGCATGCTGTCCGTCTGGTGTTGCTGCTAGCTGGTTTAGGCCTTCTTGGCCCGCCGCGCTGACGAATTCGTCGGCAACTTTAGTTTTCTGGCTTTGGGTGCTTTGTCCGAATTGTTTTTTGATCAGAGCATAGGGGTATTGGCTTTGGCTGGCTTGTTGATAGAGCGCTTGTCCGGTTATGTTTTGCGCGCTATCCGAATGGATGCTAGCGGCTGAATTCGGCTGAATAGCCATCCGTTGGGTGATTAGGCTTGGGGTGGTCACGATTCCCTCCGTGTTTTGTTAGGTGTTATTTCCAATGTATGTATATAGGAGTTTATTGTAAACTGGGAGTTACCCTAATAGGGTTATTATGTATGATTGACTTAGACAGTCATCGTCTAATCTGTTTCTTACGGGATATGGTCATTGCCTGCTCCTTGACATGTTACAGTCCATGTGATTCAACAGTAACTCATGATTGAGTTTCTTTAAAAATAATTGTGTGTCCTCGTTATTTTTTGTTCAATATCTGTCTAATTCTTAAATTGCACATTATAATTGCTGCTAAAGATTCTGCTTGAGGCTACAACGATTAACCATGCTCATGATTCTAAGGATGTGTGTATTGTTTATATTTCAAAGTAATTGGGCAGACGTTTGATCTATTCAACTACCCAGTCTCTGCGATGTTCTTAACTACAGCCTGAAAACTGATTTTAACAACACAGAAAAGCACGCCGAACGCAACGGGATAAGCAGTTATAGGTAGGGGGTTTCTTCCAGACAGATCTGTTTCTTACGGGATAAGGCCTTTACCGACCCCTTGGCATGTATACAGTCCATCTAAAAAATGTAGGAATCGAGGACTCCCTACTCTTTAGTAACTGTTATCTAATACATGTAGATATCGTAGTGATATCTAACCCAACAAAAGTTCCAGAAGAATATATTTACAGGTGTCCCATATCTTTCTTTTATTGATTCAAGTTCTCTAGATAAACCCTAGATCATACCTTATTATTTATCAAATAATTGCCGGGGAGTCTTACATATTAAAGTATTCATTGCATATTATTGATTATGGGATCCAGTCGTAGTTTTCACCTGCAGAGTTTGTACTTAAATTAGTGCCTGGACCCGGGCCATCATGATCATGATGCAGTAAAATTACCTCTTGAGAACGCTTACTATCATCCATAGTTAGCATGAATGCTTTTCCTAAATTCTCAGATGGAACAACATATAGATTTCCAGCCGTTCCAATAGTATCTCGATCTTGACCTGACACATGACCTTCCTCTAAGAGTATCCATCTTCCATCTGGTGACCATGATGGAGAAGCTATGTATGCTTCTCCATTTGGAACATCTGCCAACAACCGAATATTATTGCCAGAGATATCCATTATGTATGCTTTAGCCTGAACAGATGTAAATGCAGTACTCTCTGTAGCAACTGTAAAAGCTATCTGTGTTTGGTCTGGACTGATATCAAAATCATTAATCCAGCCACCATTGCTAATATTCTCTGGAAGAGTAAGAGTGTAATCAGTATCAGTTGACAATGGCATTGTAAATATAAAATTAGGCCCATTAACAAGGAGAAGCGATTTGTTTCTAAACCATTGAATTTTTCTCCTATCCATCTTTCTATCACTTATAAGAGTGCCATCAATGGAAAATATCTCAAGCCATTCTCGACCTGTTGATCCTGAATTATAATTCCTGAACAATGCAGCATACTGCATATCTTCAGATACCTGAACTTTAGTTACATCATAAAGTAATTCGAGGCCTCCTAAATAATTACCATTATAATCTTGAAGGTATATACAAGACAGATCTCTAGCAAGCGCGTCAGGATTTTCTTTCTTACAATACAAAACATTTACTATAAATGCAGTGTGATTATTTTGAATAGAACTCTTTCTATACTGAGACACTCCGTTTGGAAATGTGTCATTCTGGTTTTCCCAATCTGTATTTGGTATTAATATAGTTTTACCAGTTGACACATCTATCAAATATGCGATATCTCCTGGTTCTTGCGAAAACAGGAATCCATTTAAGCTTCTGTTAACAGGAGTTGTTTCTTCTACTGGTTCAGTATCACCACCACCACCACCACCACCACCACCACAAGCATTCATAATAAATACCAATATCATTAATGACAGTAATTTTGAATATTGAAACATTTGATATTCCTCAATTCACTATTAATGCAAAAAGCCAGAGGCCTACTCGACCTCTGGCTTTAGTGATGAAAGTACTAGTTCTATTATTGTTTACGCGCAATTGATGTCAGACCTTCACCAAGGGTTTTTAGCGAAGTAGCAGTCATATTTGCAACCATGTTAAACATCTGCATATTTGCTTGATACTGAGACTGCGCTTCAAGAAAATCGTTTCTTTGAGTCTCCTTCTCAGCATCAGTTTGGTCACTACCAGAAACTGCTGAGTCTCCGTTCTTTTCCATAGTAGCCATGTTTTCCATTGCAGCATTGAGAAACTTTTGCTGAACCTTTGCTAAAGCACCAGCGAGAGCTACAAGCCAATTTCCTTCTGATCCACATTTATCTTCATTCTCTTCAGCGCCAGCTTCTGCTGTGGAATAAGCAGCATTAGTATGAGCATCAGCTGTGTCGCTATCTCCCTCAGTTCGTGTACAACTACCACCATCTCCAGGTACTGGATCTGCAGTGGCAGTATCACCATTACCATCACAACCACCGTCGATTTTCTCACGAACCACATCTTCAACCGCATCACGAAGCAAATCTCCAAAATCACCAGACTCACACTCGCCGCCTTGAAGCTTGTCCATGATCTGATCAACAACTTTGTCTACGATCTTATCAATTAAACCACTCATCGCATCGTCAGTATCCCGCTGACATCCTGGTGGTGTAGGCTCCTGAGGGCAGCTCTGATGAGCGCTCTGTAATCCCTGGCACATTTCATCTCTCGCGAACTGCGGGATACCAGGTGCACTCTGAATTGCCTGACCCAGTTGACTGACAAGCGATCCCATCATGTTGTTGTTCATCGCGCCCTGAACATTAGACTGTCCATGTTGCGAGATCAGGCCTTCAAGCATTCCGCCAATACCGCCACCGATCTGTGAGCCAAGCTGTGCACCCAAGGGACCACCAAACATGCCCCCTACAACGCCACCGACCATTCCACCAATGCTTCCTAACATACCCATTTTAAATTCTCCATAAGCTTATTAATAAATCATTTGAACTCAGCGGCATCAAATTAGCTTCCATGCCAGCTTACTTTCGATTGCCACCCAGTTCATTCAGATGACGACTCTAATTTATGCGATACGGGGGTGTTGGAAAATCGGGAATTGCCCTAGCTAGGGTTAACACCTATCCGTGGTTTATTGTTCTATCCTTTGATCCTCGCCAGGTAGTCTTGAAGAGTAATCTGATTATATGATGCACATTCTTAATGGACAAGAATCTAATTCCATTGTGCTTTATGAAAAGAATTGCCAAAAAACAGATAATTACAAGCACTGTTCAATCATAGCTATTTGTCATCTCTATGAAAATTATTTGTATACGTGTTCATTAAATACAGATTAAACAATGTAATATTAATGGTTCTGCATACTGGTCAGTTTCGTTAGACCGCACAAAACGTGATTCTTTTCACATTTCTCCAGCGGCATGTTTTATCTAGCAGTAATATTAAAAGCGTTATAGCCGTATATTTAACACTGTTGCGCTTACCAATATATTTGATCTTATCCCTTTGACGATTACAGCAGGCGAACTAAACCGGTTTGATCTTGAAAAGGGTGTTTTTTGGCCTGAGTCTTGATGACTAATATCTCGGCTTATAGATCTTTATCTCTTATTGGCGTCTACGCTAACCTACCCACACGATTTGGAGAGAGCCCACATTATTAAGTGGCTTACAGTTTAACTAATCAACATTAACGCTGACCCCATTTTCAAAACTGCGCTTTGTAACCAAGATTGATAATCAAATCCGGTACCATGTCTGTGGTCATGTTCTCTCCCAAAGAGAGATCGATCTGACTGCCATCCTTAAATGGAATCGTACCACCAAAGGTAAACATCACAGCGGAACCACCCAGTTGATCAAACCTGCTTTTATAGAATGGTGTATGCGCATCAAATTGTAGTTTCAGATCGAGCCAATCGTAGACTCGCCAACTAGCGCCCAGGGTGCTAAAGAGAGCGAACTCTCGTTGCTCTTGTTCGAGGATTTCGGCTTTTCCCATGAGTAAAATGCCGATCTGTCCGTAACCCCCTATAGGCCACTGCTCAACTATTCTTCGATCCGAACCACTTAACCAGACGGCCATATCTGGCGCCCCACTACCCAGTAGTGACGCTTCATCACCAGTCGGCAACTTCACACTGAAATGAAAAGATGCACTTTGCTCTTCGTTGGCCAAGGATAGTCCACGGGAAAGCAGTAACTGAATATCACCAATACCTCTGCTCTCTTCGGTAACAGAGACCTTGGTTTCACCATCTTTGATATAGAGATAGCGCAGTCGATTCTGATCCCAGTCATCCCTGTCAGAATTGGAAAATCCGAACAGGTCGTGCCAGTTCTCTATCAGGCTATCCAACCCCCCGCCTCGATGGGAAAGATAGGGTACCTCTGCCCCTATTTGCCAGCCTGAACCCAGTCCCCGTTTCCAGGTCAATGCAACCCGGTTGGTCTCACCATCCAGTGTTACCTGTCCATTCTCGGTAACTCTCTCCATTGATGTATTCGCAACATCCCACTGAATACGCAGGCTGGAGACCTTATCTTCAAGAAGATCTGACGAAGTTGCGACTGGTAAGCCATGCAATAGGGTAAAGGGGTTCATGTTACGCACATGGAAAGGCTCAGGCTGAGCGGAGTGACCCAGCGCTGCCGAAGAACAGAGCAGCAACCCTGGTAGTAGCCCGAGAATACTGGAACTTATGAAATAATTGATAAATCCTGTGAAGGATCCATTGCGGTGACATTTTTTGTGCATGAAAAACTAAGAAACGGCAGTTGAGTCCATCAAAAAGAGTTTGATAGACAGTGATTTTGTTCTTGTTCAGTGGTTACTGCGCTGTATATATTACTATATAAACCCCATACTCAGTCACAGCTATGACCCTGAGTTTTGTAATAAATTCAGTTTACGACTCTCTGAATTAGTCTGGGCTGAACAGATTGCCAATCAAAATCTCTTTCTTTAACCTAAAAAGATCAGTTGGAGAGTGTGAAGTGTGCAATTCCTGCTGTAGTGTTACTCTCCCAATCGGTGACCATATAGATCGAAGTAATTTTCTTTAAAATCAGTTATCTATGATTAGAATGGAGCGGTCAGATCGTTTTCTAGGCTTAAGGTGCTGACCCTACTTATCAGCAAGCTGATCAGAATGATCCACAACTCGGAAACGGCGTAATATGGCAGCAAGATCCCGGAGCAAACTTCTCCGGTGGCTCCTTAATATTCAGTTGAAAGGGTATGCTTCTCCATGGGGAGCGCGGCTAGTCGCTTAGCGTCACATTGATATCAATTATTTTTATGAGACACGGTGGTAGACTCGGCTTTAATCTCGAAAATACTAATTGGTTCTCACATCAAGCTCAATATTAATGAGGTTTGACCGAAAGGTAATTACTGGAGGAAACAAACCCTGAACAATAGGAATTCGTAGCGATTAGATCTAACATCACCTATGATCTTTGTATTTGGGCATTTTTTACCAACTCCCTAGATCAACCTGTGACTATGATCGCAAACGCAACACACTAATTCATATAGATTTGTTACTTCATAACACAGTTATATTCACGACCCGGGAAACGTCACCTTGAAGATCTTATTCCGTTATACATTTCTCCTCATGTTCTGTTTAAGCCTACCACTCTGGGCCGCTGATGCGCAGGCAGAGGAAGATAAGGGACTGGACAAGCAGGTCGAGAGCTTGAAAAAGGCTGTGATAGAACTCAACCGTGAGCTTTTCATACTTGAAGAGGAGCTTCTATTCCCAGGTAACACCCAAGTCTCAGTGTTTCTCTCTCTGGATATAGGCACCTACTTTAAACTCGATTCGGTTCAGCTTCAGATTGATAATAAGGAGTTGACCAACCACCTCTATACAGAGCGGGAATTAAAAGCACTGCAACGGGGTGGTGTTCAGCGCATCTATCTGGGCAACCTCAAAGCGGGCAGCCACGAACTGGTCGCATTCTTTACCGGTGTCGGCCCCAAAGGCCGGGACTACAAACGAGGCGCAACAGTCAGCTTTGACAAAGGCATAGGGCCGAAATACCTGGAGTTGAAAATCGTCGACAGTGCCGCCCTGCAACAGCCGGATTTCGAAATCCGGGAGTGGGAGTGATATAGGTGCAAACCGGCTTGATTCCCCGCCTGCTCCTCACGACCTGTCTCGCTCTCCCACTCTCCGCAACAGCGGAGATACGTGCTGGCGAACCTCAGGCATTGCGAGACTTACACTATGGTGAGGCACTTTTCCATCTCTATCAAAAAGAGTATTTCCCAGCGATCATTCGATTGCTCTCGGCTAGAAAACAGGGGCTGATGAAAGCCTATGCAGATGAACCAGAACTATTACTGGGTGGACTCTATCTGGCCTACGGCATGCCCGACACGGCAGAAAACCTCTTCAATCGGGTCTTAAGTAATGCCGCCATCCCTGAAATCCAAAATAAAGCCTGGTTACAGCTTGGTAAATCCAGATACCGTAGAGGTGAGGGCCAGGCAGCCATCAAGGCACTGGGACAGATTGGAAGTGATCAGATTACCGAAGCAAAGGATGAAAAACAGCACCTGGAAGGGTTGATTGCACTGGAGCAAAGCAACTCTGATCAGGCACTTGAATCCCTTTCAGGGATCTCCAGCGAGAGCGACTGGTCCCTTTATGGCCGCTTTAATCAGGCATTGGCACTATTAGGAAATGAACAGTCTGCCGAGGCCCTGGAAATTCTGAAGACCATTGGTGATGGTCACACAGATCAGGATAACGAAGAAGCCAAGTCAATACGGGATAGGGCAAATCTCACAAGAGGCTATCTGTTGCTGGAAACACAGCAGCCTCAACCAGCACAAGCATCTCTGCAAAAAGTACGATTGAAGGGTTCTGCTAGCAACCAGGCCCTGCTGGGATTGGGTTGGGCTTCTCTGCAGATGGGTGATCGTGTAGGAACTCTGTCTCCCTGGCAGATGCTCGCTGAACGGAATCCCAATGACCCATCAGTATTGGAAGCCAAATTGGCTATCCCCTATGTTTTCGCCCTGCTTGAAGCTGAAAAACAATCATTGGAGGCCTATCAGGATGCAATCAGTACCTACGATCATGCGCTGGGTTCAGTGGAACAGATCATTCAGCAAATTGATCAAGGTGGTTTTCCAGATAGTCTGATTATCAGCAAAGAGAGAGAAGCAGAGGATGGAAGCGACAGCAGCTTGCATACCCTGCTGCCCTTCCTGCTCACTGGCAACCAGTTTCAGGAAGGATTCCAAGACTATCAGGATCTACTTGCACTTGAGAACAACCTGCAGGAGTGGCAGGAGAAGGTTAAAGCCTATTTGACCATGCTGCAGAATCAACAGCAGGCCTATGATCAGCAACTGCCCAAGGTTGAAGCCTTTCTTAAAGGTGACAAACTGGAAGTATTGGCGACAGAGCAGACCAAATTGGGCAAAAAGTACGAAATAGCCGCTTCTGAAGAGGAGCCACCATTTATCCTTGCCTCAGGTGAAGAAAAACGACTAATCGCCCGACTGCAACGTATAGACGACCTGATCGAGAAATCGGGTGCGCCAGAACAGTTTCAGGTCCAAAAAGAGATCGCTCAACTGATGAAGGGCATTCTGACATGGAAAACGGTTACGGAACATCCAGTACGTCTGTGGAATCTCAAAAAACAGATGAACGACTTAACACAGAATATTGAGAGTGCCAAAACTCAACAGACAGAGCTGGCGGCTGCCCGACAGCAGGCTGAAACCCGCTTTGGCAACCTTTCCGGGCGGATAGACGCAGTGCAAGCAGATATCCCCGATCTACTCAAGCAGGTAACAGCACTACGAAAAGCTGAGGCAGAGCGACTTCAGAAGATGGCTTTGGCAAAACTGGAGCAACGCAAAACCCTGGTCAACAACTACCTTATCCAGGCACGTTTCGGTGTGGCCAGTCTTCTAGACATCAGCACTGAAAGAGGGGTACCAAAGCAGTGAAACATTCACTCTACCTATCTCTTCTGAGCCTGGCCATTATCACTGGCTGTTCATCACCTTTATCAAAAAAGGGGCCTCAAGAAGCAACCCTTGCGGATCTCAAAAGTGAGCCGGTCAAGATAGAAAAAAGCGCTATCGCGCCTTCAGAACGTGATGAGGTAATAGATAATTATCGTGCCTTGTTGAAACTCAAACCAGATCAGCGTCTGCATAGCGAAGCCACCCGACGTCTTGCGGACCTGGAATTGGAACGCAGTGAAACCAAGTTGCTCAGTGAAGACGAGGTAACCCTATCCGACAGTGAGTTGGACCAATCCATTGAGCTTTATAAAGGATTGATCGATAAAGACCCCAACTATGCTGCCAGTGATCTTGTACTGTATCAGCTTGCCAGAGCCTATGAGTTAAAGGGCGATATGCCTGAGATGATGCAGGCTCTGGATACCATGATCACGAAGTATCCTCAAAGTGAGTATTGGCAGGAAGCCAGATTCAGGCAGGGTGAGAGATTCTTTGTAGAGCAGAAGTTCCGATCAGCTGAACAGGCTTATGGCGACATTCTGAAGCAAAAGAGTGATACCCCGTACTATGACCGTTCCTTGTTTAAGCATGGCTGGTCACTATTCAAACTGAACAAGGTAGAACAGGGCCTGGACTCTTTCACCCAACTGCTTGACAGAAACCTCAGCAGCACAGATGAGATTGATACCAACAAGCTCTCCCCAGCTGACCAGGAACTGTTGAAAGAGACTCTGAGAGTCATCAGCCTGACCTTTTCAGAGCTGGGTGGCGCACAGCGGATAAGCCAATATTTCAATAGACATGGTCACCGAAGCTACGAATACATGATCTATCAGGGACTGGGCAATCTATATCTTAAGCAGGAGCGTATTCAGGATGCTGCCGACGCTTATCTGGCGTTTGTTAATCTCAACCCCGCTCACCCTCAATCTCCACGACTCTCAGTAGAAGTCGTAGATATCTACACTAAGAATGGATTTCCTGCCAAGGCTATTGAAAGCAAGAAAGCTTTCACCCAACATTATGCTGTATCAGGTGATGCCTGGAAAAAACTGGGGCAAAGTGATCAGACCTGGCTGAATGATCAACTACGGGTCTACCTCAAGGAGCTAGCTGAATACCACCATGCCCTTGCCCAGAGAAATCGCAAAAAGGGTAATAAAAAAATTACTGCTGAACAGGCCAAACAAGGTCGTGAAGCTGCCCATTGGTACCGACTCTATCTTGATGCCTTCCCTACCGATCCGAAGGCAGGCAACATCAGCTTCTTGCTCGGAGAGCTTCTTTTTGAGTTGAAGAACTACCCTGATGCAGTGGCAGCTTATGAACAGAGTGCCTATCACCTGCCAACCCATAAACAGAGAGCAGAAGCCGGTTATGCCTCACTGCTTGCCTATGCTGCTGAACAGAAGAATCTAAGCAGTGATCCTGGTGATGCCTGGCGAAAACAGGGGGTAGAGAGTGCTTTGCGATTCTGCGATACCTTCCCGAATGATTCCCGTCGTGCCAGAGTTTTAACAGAAGCAGCCGATCAGCTCCTTGACCTGAAAGACCTTGGTCGTGCCCGAGGTGCCGCGCTGCAAGTTGCCAACCTCAAGCCCCCTGCAGAAAAGGGACTCCAGCGTACCGCCTGGACAGTTGCAGCACATGCCGCATTTGAGCAGAAGGACTTTGCCGCCGCCGAACAGGCCTATCAAAAAGCCCTCTCTCTAAGCAGCAAGAAGAGCAAGCAGAGAGGTCAACTCGAGGAGCGTTTGGCGGCTAGTATCTACCAACAGGGTTCAGACAGTAGAACCCAGGGCGACCATAGCGGTGCAGCAAAGCAGTTCCTGAGAATCGCTGCACTGGCTCCCGCCTCTTCCATTCTCGCCACGGCTGAATATGATGCCGCTGCAAGTATGATCGCTGCAGGAAACTGGGCAGGTTCAGTGAAGATCCTCGAGTCTTACAAAAAGAGCTATCCCAAAAGCGAATTGATACCAGAGGTAAACAGTAAGTTGGCGGTAGCTTATATGGAGACCGGGCAGCCGCTCAAAGCCGCTGCACAATTGACGGTAATTTCCAAACAGGGTGGAAATATTGATCTTCAGAGAGAAGCCGGCTGGCAAGCGGCAGAACTGTATGAGAAAGCAGGTAAAAAGCGTCAAGCCATCAAAAGCTACAAACGCTATGTTAAACAGTTTCCAAAACCTTTTGATCAAGCATTGGAAGCAAGACAGAAGCTGGTTGGCCTCTATCAACAGACCGGTGAACAGGGTAAGCGAGACTGGTGGATGAAGCAGATTGTAAAAGTAGATGCCAAAGCAGGAAAACAGCGCACCGACCGCAGCCGATATCTTGCTGCAACTGCCAGCATTGAATTGGCCGAACCATCACGCAAAGCTTTTCGCAGGGTTAAGTTAAAGGCACCGCTGGAGAAGAACCTGAAAGCGAAAAAGAGCAAAATGGAGACTGCAATAAATGCCTATAAGAGAGCTGCCGAATATGGCGTGGCTGAGGTTACGACTGCTGCCACCCACAGAATTGGAGAAATCTACCAACATTTCGGTACAGCTCTGATGGCATCCGAACGACCGAAAGGATTGAATGCAGAAGAGCTTGAACAATACGATATCCTACTTGAAGAGCAGGCTTATCCTTTTGAAGAGAAGGCAATCACGCTCTACCAATCGAATATTGAGAGAACCCCACAGGGAATCTATGACGAATGGGTAAAAAAGAGTTTTACTGAACTTGCCAATCTCATACCTGGCCGATATGCGAAGCGGGAAAAATGGGAGGTGTGGGTCGATGCGATCAATTAGCCCACTGCTTTGTAACCTTACCCTGATCCTGTTGATTACAGGCTGCAGTAGCATGACAGCCACTCAACAGGGTGGATCTGAAAACCGAGTCAGTACAGGCTCGGCTAAGAACCCGAAGCTTAGTCAGGCACTTCAATCTGCTCATCAGCTGTTCGAAAAGAAAAAGGTAAAACAGGCCAAAACAGAGCTTCAAGAGTTGATCAAACAGAATCCCAATCAGGCTGCTCCCCATATCAACCTGGGTATCATACAACTCAGCGAAGACGATCCTGAGGCTGCTGAGAAATCTTTCAAAGCGGCACTGGAGATAGATAAACAGAATCCACCTGCTCACAATCAACTAGGCGTTGCTTTGAGAATGCAGGGTCGATTCACTGAAGCTGAGCAAGCCTATCAGGCAGCGCTGAAGCATGAGCCCGCTTATGATTTGGCACATAGAAACCTAGGCATCCTATATGATCTCTATCTGGCAAAACCTGAGTTGGCTTTACAACACTACCAGCGTTACCAGACACTTGCCGGAACAAAAGATAAAGAGATTGAAAACTGGATTATTGACCTGCAGCGCAGAATCGGTAAATAGAGGTGATACTGATGTCAAATCGAAGACTCACAACCTGTAGTGCCTTGCTGCTGACAGTGTCACTCTTCACCGCCAATACCTGTCTGGCTGAGCAACGCCTCGATCTGGAAGGTACTGCAATTTTTGGTAATAAAGAGTCGCCCAATGTGCTGTATGTGGTGCCTTGGCGCTCGGCTAAACGATTAACCGGCATGATGCCACCGGAGACCGGTCGACGGGATGAATTGCTTTCCCCACTGGACCGTGATGTATTTCGCAGACAGATAGATTGGTATCAGAGATATGGTGAAAAACCCTAAAGAAATTGTCATGTTATGCCCTATGGCATACAACCCGAATTTTATCGAAACCCACGTCGAGTAACAACGGAGAACCCTATGGAGCTCATCGACACGATCATCCGTTTCTTTCAGGAAGGCGGACTATTCATGTACCCAATACTGCTGATCTTCGCTGGAGGTGTCGCAATCGCCATAGAACGCTGGGTCTACCTGACCCTGGCTACCGGCAGTAACAAACGGACTTGGAAAAAAGTGCTGCCGCATCTCAACGAAGGAGACTTCAAAACAGCAATGGAGGCAGCCAACAAGTCTAAAACTGCAATTGGCACCATGCTTACCTATGGCTTGGCCAGAGCTAGAACTGCCAGACGCAGGGATGATGTCGAGGTCGCTATGGAAGAGGGCCTGATGGAAGCCATACCCCGTATGGAAAAACGAACCCACTATCTCAGCACATTGGCCAACATTGCCACACTTCTGGGACTGCTGGGCACCATCATCGGACTTATTCAAGCCTTTACCGCAGTCTCCAACGCCGACCCGGCGGAGAAGGCTGATCTGCTATCTGCCAGTATCTCAGTTGCCATGAACACTACTGCATTTGGCTTGATGGCAGCGATTCCCCTGCTTCTTGTCTACGCACTGCTGCAAAGCAAGACCACAGCAATTGTCGATAGCCTGGAGATGGCCTCGGTTAAATTTCTCAACATCTTCAATGAAAAAGCCTATTCCACCAGGAGCAAGGCATGAGGGGAAGATTTCGCCACCATCACAAAGAAGCGGAGTTGAATATTACCGCTTTTCTTAATTTGATGGTGATCCTGATCCCTTTTCTATTGATAACCGCAGCGTTTTCACGCTTTTCAATTATCGAGCTCTACCTGCCACCTGCAAGTGAAGGTAGCTTGAAGCAGATCAAAGAGCTGCAATTGGAGGTCATCATTCGAAAGGAGGGTCTTGAGGTTGCTGATCGCCAGGGTGGGTTGATTAGAAGTATCCCGAATACCAGTGACGGATACGATGTCAAAGCATTGAATGAACTGCTTGTGCAGATCAAAGTCCGCTTCCAGGACAAGCGCAATGTGTTCATTCTCTCTGAGCCAGAGACCAACTACGAAACCATGGTACAGGTCATGGATGCGGTGCGCATGACAGAGAATGTTGAAGCCGGTTCTGTAGTCCAATACGAACTGTTTCCTGAAATCTCTCTCGGGGACGCACCCCCGGCTACAGCCAGAAAATTGGATGAAGGTAACGCCTCATGAAGATGTCGCGTCGTGCAAAACGCATGGATCGTCACCACAGAAGAAACAGAGGATCAGCGGTTCTGAACCTGGTCTCATTGATGGATATCTTCACCATCCTGGTTTTCTTTCTGTTGGTTAACTCAGGAGAAGTACAGGTCCTGCCCAATGCCAAGGCCCTGAGTCTGCCCGAATCCCTGGCAGAGCTGAAACCTAAAGAGACATTGGTCGTTATGGTTAACAGAAATGAGATCCTGGTGCAGGGACACCGGGTTATCGATCTGTCCATGCCACTTCCCCAAGGCACACTCCTGCCTGCTTTGCAGGATGAGTTACAGCGTCATGCCGAGCGATCTAAAAGCAGCACTCTGGAACCTTTCAAAGGCAAAATCACCATCATGGGTGATAAGGGCATCCCCTACACGCTATTAAAGCGGGTGATGGCGACCTGCGCTGAATCAGAATACCCCCATGTCTCCCTGGCTGTGCTGCGAAGGGCTGAGAAAGACAATGGAGGACAGACCCTGTGAGAGTCTCATACCGACATTCCTCCAACCTACCTTGGAATACTGCCAGTTCTGACGAACGTCGATTTCAGATTATTTTCGTCACCGCCGTGCTTATTGCCACGATGCTGGGTTTGTTGATCCCCATGATTGAGCTCCCAGAGAAAGAACGCTTCAAAAAGCAAACGCTTCCTCCACGGCTTGCACGTTTGATAATTGAGCAGAAAAAGACCCCACCACCGAAACCAAAAAAGGTGGTAAAAAAAGAGCTTCCTAAGCCCAAGCCAAAACCTAAACCTGAAAAGAAACCGGAAGCGAAAAAGAAACCCGAACCGGCCAAGCCACCAGTCAAGCAAGTGGCAAAGAAAAAGCCCAACCCGGAAGCCGCCCGCAAAAAAGCAGCCAGTGCCGGTCTATTGGCCTTTGCTGATCAGTTGGCCGACCTGCGAGAGGAACCAGTAGTCTCCAGCGTTCGGGGCTCCCAGAAACTCTCTAAAAAAGGTCAGAAGACCTACACCAACCGGCGTTCGATCATCTCCTCAGGTGCAGCCAAGGGAAGTGGAGGCATCAATACATCAGCACTGAGTCGTGAGACTGGTGGCAGCGGCCTGAGTACAAGAACCACAACACAAGTTGCGAGTAAGGACATCACCCAGGGTAGTGAGGCGGCTGGGAACAGTGGCAAAACCCGGGGCAAAAACAACAAAGGCAACCGCACCAGAGAAGAGATACAGTTGGTGTTTGACCAGAACAAAGGGGCAGTCTATGCACTCTACAACAGAGCATTGCGTAAAGATCCCTCACTAAGGGGCAAGGTTGTGTTGGAATTGACCATTACCCCTTCCGGTAAGGTGACAAACTGCAGGATCCTCTCATCAGAACTGAACAATCCCAAACTGGAACGCAAACTGGTATCGCGCATAAAACTGTTCAAATTTCAGCCTAAGGATGTAGATAAAGCGATTGTCTCCTACCCCATCGACTTCCTGCCCTCTTGAGCATGAGGGCAAGGCACCCAGGACCATTCAGATTCAGGTAAACATACCCATGTCATGGACAAACATGGGTAGATATACCCTACTCCTGATCATACTCTTCCCCTCCCTTTTATATGCCGAATGGGTCAGTGACAAGGCCAACATCATGGGAACCCAAATAGGGGTGGAGCTCTGGCATAAAGACCGCCAGATGGGTGAACTGGCCGTAGCTGCTGTAATGGATGAGTTCAGACGCCTGGATGAAAAACTCAGTCCTTACAAAGAGAGCAGTGAACTCTCTCTGGTCAACCGCATGGCAGCCGAAGGGTCTGTCTCTATTTCGGGAGAGCTGTTTCATCTTCTCGAAGAGTCACAGAAATATGCAGAATTAACCCAGGGGGCATTCGATATCACTTTCGCCTCCATCGGCCACCAATATGACTATCGAACAGGCAAAAAACCCAGCCGGGAGAGTACAGCTCAAACCCTGCCATTGATCGACTATCGACATATTCAACTCAAGTCAGAAGATCACAGCGTGCTATTCCGCAAGGCCGGTGTACGCATCGACTTAGGAGGCATCGCCAAGGGTTATGCAGTCGATCAAGGTATTGAACTGCTGCGCGAAAGAGGCATAGACCACGCCTTGATCAGTGCAGGTGGTGATAGCCGATTGATTGGTGACCACCAGGGAAGACCCTGGCATATCGGGATTCAGGCACCAAGAAATCAAGAGGCAATGGCGGCAGTACTTCCCCTCTCGGATACCGCCATCTCTACATCAGGTGACTATGAGCGATTCTTCGAAGCTGATGGGATCAGATACCATCACATCATCACACCCAAGACCGGGAATTCTGCCAGAGATGTTCAGAGTGTAACCATTCTCGGACCTAACACCACTCGAACTGACGCCCTGTCGACCAGTATATTTGTATTGGGTGCTGAGGCTGGAATGGCTTTAGTCGACCGTCTAGACGATGTGGAAGCGGTGATCATTGACAATCAAGGTCACCTTCTCTCTTCAAAAGGCCTGGCAAATCTTAGTCAAGAGTCTGAATAACCCTCGTTGAGACTTCATGCTAGTTAGTTTGGTGCAGAGCCACGCATCTCATAGAATGATTTACGGAACTGCAGAAATGTCTGAGTCTCAATCGCAGCACGAATATCACGCATCAATTTCTGATAGTAGTAGAGATTGTGAATGGTATTCAGCCGCGCCCCTAGAATCTCATTACATTTATCCAGGTGACGAAGATAGGCGCGGCTATAGTTTCGGCATGTATAACAGTCGCAAAGTGGGTCAACTGGTGAGTCATCATACTGATGTGCCGCGTGCCGAATACGCACTGCTCCCTGATGGGTAAACAGATGACCGTTGCGCGCATTTCGAGTTGGCATTACACAATCAAACATATCAATGCCTCGAACCACTGATTCAACAATGTCTTCAGGAGTCCCTACCCCCATCAAATAGTGCGGCTTATCGGCAGGCAATCGGCTACTGAGGTGATCCAACACTCTCCATCGATCAGCTGGTGGTTCACCTACAGATAAGCCGCCTATGGCATAACCATCAAATCCGATATCGATGAGCCCCTGAAGTGAGGTCTCACGTAAGGATTCATACATACCGCCTTGTACGATTCCGAAGAGTGCAGAGGGGTTGTCACCATGAGCCTCCCGACTGCGCTTGGCCCAACGAAGAGAGAGCGCCATCGATTCACGCGCCTCATCCTCAGTCGCAGGATAGGGTGTGCACTCATCAAATATCATGACAATGTCAGATCCGAGCGCCCGCTGAACCTGCATCGACTCTTCCGGCCCCATAAACACCTTGCTACCGTCAATAGGGGAACGGAAATGCACCCCCTCTTCAGTAATCTTGCGCATATCTCCAAGGCTGAATACCTGAAATCCCCCTGAATCGGTGAGAATCGGTTTTTGCCAATGCATAAAGTCGTGCAGATCACCATGAGCCTGTATCACCTGGGTGCCAGGTCTGAGCATCAGATGGAAGGTATTTCCGAGGATGATTTCGGCTCCTAAGTCGACAATCTCCTCTGGGGTCATCGCCTTGACTGTGCCATAGGTACCAACCGGCATAAACGCTGGCGTCTCTATGGTGCCTCGCTGAAAATTCAACTGGCCGCGACGAGCGGCGCCATCTGTCTGAAAAACATCAAATTTCATAGCTAAACTGGACCTGAAAAACTGCTATTTGCGGTGACCATTATATGCATCGTCACCCGTAGGATCTGAAATGTTACTTTCTGTGAACCCGTATTAGGGAAATCCCTAATAATACTTGACAAAGCATCTTAATATATTAGAAAATGTTTATGTGCTGATCATCATGCATCGGCACACACTCCTCCATCCTCCTTTGGTGGAATTTTTAGCGCGGCACCCCTGCCGCGCTTTTTTTTGTCTAAAATCAAGTTATTAACCCGGCGTCAGGAACATCGCATCTCCATAGCTAAAAAAGCGATATTGCTGGGCAACGGCATGCTGATAGGCCTGCATCACACGCTCATACCCTGAAAATGCAGATACCAGCATCAACAGAGTAGACTGAGGTAGATGAAAGTTGGTGATCATAGCGTCCACCGTCTGAAACTCATATCCCGGACGGATAAACAGACGAGTATCCCCTTTGAATGGCTTCAAGTCGCCACTTTGCGAGGCCGATTCCAGTGTGCGTACACTTGTGGTACCGACTGCAATGACACGACCATTTTCACGCTTCGTTTCGGCAATTTGTTCACAAACTGCTTCATCAATTTCGGCATATTCCCGATGCATCACGTGTTGATCGAGGTCTGATACCCTGACCGGTTGAAATGTTCCAGCCCCAACATGTAGGGTCACTCTGGCCTGTTTCACACCTTTTGCAGTCAACTGTTCAAGCATCGACCGGGTGAAATGCAGGCCCGCTGTTGGCGCAGCCACAGCCCCGGTCTTTTCTGCATAGACTGTCTGGTATCGCGTCTCATCCACCGCTTCATCTGCGCGGGTAATGTATGGCGGCAGTGGCATGCTTCCTTGCTGTTCCATGAGCTGAAAAAAATCTTCATCCACTGCTCGTAATAGAAAAAACTCACCATCCCTGCCTTCTATTTCAACAGGCGTTTTTTTCTGCCCAAGCAATAGTTGGCTACCGACCTTAGGTGACTTACTGGCACGCACTTGGGCCAGAGCTTTTGTAGGCTCGGTTACCCGTTCTATCAATACCTCGACCCGTCCCCCGGTCTCTTTCAGCCCATGGAGCCTCGCTTTCATCACACGAGTATCATTAAAGATCAACAGATCACCTGGTGATAACAGTGAGGGTAGATCAGCGAACATTAAATCTTCAGGCTCGGCTCGACCTGGCAGCAGCCCCAATAGTCGACTCAACCCACGTTCCTCAGGAGGGTACTGGGCAATTAGTTCATCCGGCAGTAAGTAATCGAAGTCTGACAAGCGCATAGGGCGCGGATGGTAGCACAAGGAGTATCACGCAGCGACTCATAGTCATACTGAGAAACCAGATGAAAAGCAGATATTTAGGCTACTATTAACCCGGCGACTAAGTATGTCGTCTTCAGGGTTAATAATAACGCCGCACTTCATATACAGCATAAGGTCATTTTATTTCACCCATACAGTCTGACTTTTTTTGACTTGGTATTATGGTGAATCCCATAGATATTTTGCGCCCCCTATATAGTATGGTATCTGATAAGATGATCCACATGGCCAGTAACCTGGGTGGCATGAACTACTGAGACTCTGATCAATTCATGAATCGGTTCTTCGGGATGCAAGGCTTCGGATTATCAATATGCTAAGAAAATCAATTACAGTGCAAATTTAAAGCATGATAATAGCCTGGAGGTTGAGGATGATTAGTGTTTTAGGGGAAACCTGCTTCCAATCACTATTCAAACTGGCACTCACCGGCCTGCTTCTCTTATCCTTGCCTTGCCATGGCGAAATAGTTCATCAACGCATGCCGAATGGCCTACTCGCAACAGCAGAGTACCTGGACTCTGGTAGTGATGAGTCTCCAATACTGATCTTGCATGGCTTTCTGCAGACCAGAGATTTTTTTACCGTTCGACGAATTGCTGATGCACTACATGACGACGGTCATACTGTTCTGCTGCCCAACCTATCGTTAGGCATTGAACAACGCAGCCAAAGTCTGGCCTGTGAAGCGATTCATACCCATAACATGGAACAGGATCGGGATGAAGTCGCATTGTGGGTAAATTGGTTGTCCCAAAAAACCTCTAAGCCTGTAACCCTGATTGGTCATAGTATTGGTAGTCTGACCTTGCTGGCCTATCTTCACGACAAGCCTTCAAATAGCACCATCAAACAGAGTATTCTGGTAAGCCTGATAGCTTATTCACAAGGCCCGATTGCCAAGGAAAACCTAGCGGAGAAATATCGCGCAGAAAAGGATTTTGAAGCGGATAAGCAAGGCATTTATAACTATCGTCTGGCCTATTGCGACATCTATCCGACCCGCCCCGACCACTACCTCTCTTATCTCAGATGGGATCAAACCCTTGTCACTGAAGCACTGCTTGGATTAACAAAAAAACCGAGTATTATTCTAGGTAGCAAAGATAATCGGCTTAGCCCGGAGTGGAAGCCGTTGCTAAACAAAATCAAGGCCAATGTGATTGAGATAGAGGATGCTAACCATTTTTTCGACCATGCACACGAATTCGACTTGTTCGAAACAATCGTTGAGTTGCTTTAACCGATCTTAGACTAAGCTGTAAATACCATGGGTATGCGAATCAGACCAATTTCACTGACCGTTTTTACCACGATCTTCATTGCAATCTTCCTGATTCTGCTGTTCAGCTTGGGGCGCATCACATATCTACAAGTTGAAAAGCTGAATAGCAGCTTCGAAAACGCTAACCAGCAGCAGGCTGATGAAGAGATCGATGCGGCAATTGAAGAGTCGATGCAGATCATCAGCAAAAAAACAGAACAAATGGCGAGTTGGGAAGAGATCACCCAACAACTTATAGACCCCACTTACTATACCTACTGGTACCGCCATAGAGCCAAAGACAACCGGTTTATCTCTGAGCACATCCTGGATCTGGCACTTTACGATGAAAATGGTGATGTGTTGTCACATATCAACACTTCACTGTTACCTGAGCATATCAAGCCCATCCTAAATGGACACTATATTCGTATCAGTGAATACGAACCCTTCGTAACGGTCATCAACGCCATCAAAGACAAGAATTCCCAAAAGATACTGGGATATATAGCCACGCTTAACAGACTCATACCGATTGTGGTAACACGGCACTTCAGCAGAGTGGATCGTAAAACCCTCAGTATCGAAATAGATCAGACTGACCGCATATCAAGTGAAGTACTTAAAAATCACCTGTACTACAAGCTTACCAGCGCTCCATACACGGAAGCAGTTCAAGCTGAAATGACAGATTTCCTTTTCAGGCTGGCGAGTATAAGTGCAATTTTAACCCTTCTGATCTTTCCCTTGGCCGCTTGGTTGGTAAGTCGACCAATTATGGAGATCACACAACACATCAACCAACTGAAATGCCACCCATATGATCCTGTGGTTACCAAAAACCAGGATCATCTTTTAATCACAGAACTGGATAACATTCGCGAATCTCTGAACAGTTACCATAATCAACTCAACCAGGTAAACACATCACTGGACCAGAAAACTCAGGAACTGCAAAACCTGGCCCAAATAGATCCTTTAACTGGTGTAATGAACCGAAGCGCCTTCGATGACTTTTGGCAGGAAGTCTGCCATCTGTTTGAAAACAGCAATAGTCAAACCTGCCTGATCATCTTCGATATCAACCATTTCAAGGCGCTCAATGATTCTTATGGGCACCAGGCCGGAGATGCTGTGCTGATCGCCATATCCAGTCTAATCAACAATATATTACGTAGCAGACAGCGGTTATTTCGACTTGGCGGAGATGAATTTGCAACCATATTAATTGGCTGCAACCACCGCAAAGCGATGCAACTGGCAAAGCAGTGCCAAATTGCAATTTCAAACTATCCATTTGAAAAACACGGTATCATGGAACCTGTACGCATGAGTGTCGGAGTAGCTCATACAGCCCCCGATGATGACTCGAGTCTGGATTCCCTGCAATGGCAAGCAGATGTAGCAGTCCATTTCGCCAAACGGCCTGGACACTCAAATATTGTCAGCTTCTCTGCAGAATTGGCCAAACATGCACAGGGACTCTACTCAAATCGCACACATAGTGTTGTTTTCGAGGCGATCTCCAACGGTAACGGTCTGGTCTTGCACTACCAACCCATTGTTGACCTTGGTAACAACAAACCGGTGTACTACGAAGTGCTGATGCGGATTTTACATGACGGGCAATTAATCATGCCGTCACATATTTTTCCTCTGGTGGAGGCGAGAAGACTCGAACACGATCTGGATCGACAGATTATCCGTAAAATCATGGCCGATTTGAAAGATCATAAAATTCCACAGGGTTCGGGTGTCTCGATAAACCTCTCAGCACCTTCGATTATTGACAGTGAACTACCCAACTGGCTTGAAGATTTCGTGCCCTTCATGAGCGATTACAAACTTCTGATTGAAGTCACAGAGACAGCACTTATCACCCAACTTGAAACTGCTCGCATTAATCTTAACAAATTGAGGTCAATGGGATTCCGTATCGCCTTGGACGACTTTGGCAGTGGCTACTCCTCTCTGAGATATCTCGGAGCCATGCCTGTTGATGTTGTGAAATTTGATATCACGCTGACTCAAATGGCCGATAGTGAAGATGCCAATCCAATTCTCAATCACTTAGCGCAAATGATCACTGAATCCGGCTATATTTTAGTCGCCGAGGGGATTGAATCTGAATCAACTGTAGCGCAGTTGAAACAACTCGGATTCCACTATGGCCAAGGCTACTTTTTTGGCAAACCATCCGCCTCACTAGATCAAATAACAGATAATAATAGCCCCGCAAATTTTTCTGCATAATCCAAAAAATCGAGGTATACTGTGCGGCTTTCCAGCCTGACGAGGTGGAATCAGAGGCCCTGGGGGCTAGTTGGTTCAGTCGTTACGGTCAGAAATAGTACGAAGTCAAATAAATGCCAGAGTGATGAAATTGGTAGACATGACGGATTCAAAATCCGTTGCCTTCACGGGCGTGCCGGTTCGAGTCCGGCCTCTGGTACCAATTCTTATCGGCTGAGTAGATCTGATTTATCCATCGAGTAGATTTTAGAGGCCTGTTCTGTTGAAATGTAGCGTTACAGCTCTGATTGAACTAGCACAGAGCCATCAAATAACCAGGGAACTCTGATTAAGCTCTGGATCGAGTATTTGGTGAGGTTAAAAAGCGCAGCTGATAGTCCGCTATTGAAGAGCTTTTTGCCCCGGAACCGGGATCTTTCAGCCTCCACAAGCCGATCCATAATTTAAGCAGGTATTCCCCAGATAAATTACAACTAAATTCTGGTGGTATGACCAACTCGGATTCCAAACTAACCGACGATTTCGCCGATAGTGCAGAAATCACCAATACCTCAGGCCGCTTTAGGGTAGCTATTGAGATAACTGTCGCTTTACTGATTCTGGTCGGCATCTATTTCCTGTTTGCACCTGAAGAGAAGATCGAATTGGAACCTCCCATTGAGGAGAGCCAGATCGACCCTGTAATTCGGGGCCAAATAGAAGCAGCAAAAGAGACTGAGCAGGTATCTCAAATCACCAGCTCCCCTGTGGAAACCGAAAAAGCACCTTTGACAGAGGAGTACGGTGATGGTGAAGATACGATTGTCTCACAGGCTGAGTCTGCTGCTATGGTTAACCGATCGCAAGAGAGTGAAACCGCCCGGCAAATGATCTCCAAACTACGTAGCGGAGAGCTGTCACTCAGCGCTGTGGAACTGGTTGAGAAATCCAAACAGTTTACCGAGCAAGGACGACTCACAGACACCTACCTGCTACTCTTCTATGCCGCACGTGAGGGAGATGGCCAAGCGGCCTTTGCACTTGCCAGCCTTTATGATCCAGAACACTTTAAAGAAGGCAACGAGCTATTGGAAAAATCAGACATTTTTCAGGCACATAAATGGTACAAGGAAGCAGCTAGACAACAGATCGCCGGAGCGCAGGAGCGACTCGATAACCTGCAAAGAAAAACTGAGATGCAGGCGGAGTCAGGAGACCCTACCGCTCAACGTCTGTTGTTGAACTGGAAATAAACCACAATTATCAGGATCACTCCGATGAAATGGCTTAATTCGGCCCCCTTCATTTTTGCAGCGATTGTGTTCTCTGCACCAATAGTTTCTGCCCCCCAGGATCGTCCGCTCCTGATGGAAGGAAAGCAGTCCCTCTATCAACGGGTGCTGAGCAAACCGGGTGCAAATCTATTTGATAAAATCCAACAGGGCAGTGGCTCGCCTTCTGTTCCCTTCAGTGTCTACTACGTCTATTCTCGCAAGCAGCAGAACGGCTCCAGCTGGATCAAGGTCGGACTGAACCGGCATGGCACGATCGAAGGTTGGATACCTGAAATCGACACCATCCCTTGGAATCAAGGACTTACGGTTGCATTCCGAGATCCTCTGGGCAGCGACAGAGTGTTACTCTTCAATGATAAGAGCAAGTTGAAACAGCTGATTGACGATCAGGACAAAACCACATACCGACAGCTTTATGCCGCTGCGGAAGCTGGAAAACTGGAGACAGATTCACCCGTCGTCGCGATACAGCCGAGAACCCATATCGATATACTGAAGGATTTCTATCTGGTACCCATCCGTGACCATGAGGATATCTATATCGGCAGTGAACAAGCGCGAATGCTGCATATATCCAGTGTACCCCTTCAGCCGCTACAGACCGCTACTGAAAAAAAGGCCCCAGCTACTCGAAAAGTTGAACCTAACAAGCGCTCATTTCGTTCAGCAGTAGTATTTGTTATCGACTCTACCCTCTCGATGGACCCCTATATCGACCGTACTCGTGAAGCAGTGCGTAAGATTTACGACACCATAACCAAAGAGGATCTGACTGGTGATGTCAGTTTTGGACTGGTTGCCTTTCGGGATAATCCTGAGGTAGCACCCGGCCTTGACTACCTTACACAAACCTATGTCGATCTTGAGCAGGGTCAGGACGCAGACAGTTTTTTTTCACAAGTCTCCACCCTGAAAGCGGCTACGGTATCCAGCCGGGATTTCAAAGAGGACAGTTATGCTGGAGTTAATGAAGCGATCGCCGGTATCAACTGGGAAGGTCAGGACGCCCGTTACGTTGTTTTGGTCACCGATGCAGGCCCCAGGGAGGCCGGTGACGCCCTCTCCGGTACAGGCCTGTCCAGTACTGCATTGAGGAGCCTGGCTCAAAATAAAGGTATCGCACTCTCTGTATTACACTTATTGACTCCGAGTGTAATGTCGGACCATACCAAAGCCGAAGAGACCTACCGTGACCTCTCATACTATCCAGGTATTGGCAGCTTCTATTTTGGCGTTGAAACAGGGGACGTCGAACGTTTTGGACGTGTTTTAGATGCCCTCTCCCAACAGATCACTGAGCAGGTTAAGCTGGCTGCCATGGCAGCAGCGGGAAAAGTTCTTGCAGAAGAGCGTCAAGCCAGGGAAGTTTCTCAGAAAGCTGATGAATCATCAGATCAACTGGCCCAGTTTCAGGCAAAAGTGGCAAAGCTGGGATACGCCCTGAGAATGCGCTACCTGCAAAAGGGTGAAAAACAGCAGATACCCAATATCTTCAATGCCTGGCTGGTGGATAGAGATATTCAGGATCCACAACGTCAAACACTGGATGTCAGGGTGCTTCTTACTCGTGATCAACTCAGCGATCTGCACGCCATCATGAGGCAGGTACTTCTCACTGCAGAAGAGGGACTCTTATCGCCTCGCAGCTTTCTCAATGACCTGAAAAGTCTTGCTGCAACTATTGCTCGTGACCCTGATCAACTGGGCAGCACAACCCGCGCAACAGGTGCAAGGGAAGGCAACCTGGCAGACATGGGCTTCATGCGTGAGTACATTGAGGATTTACCCTATACCGGTGAAGTGATGAGCCTCTCACTTGAAAACTGGCAGGACTGGCGAGCCAAGGATCAGATCGCTTTTATTAACCGGCTTGAAGAGAAGATTAATTACTACCAAGTACTACATGACCATACCGATCTGTGGGTCTCCCTGGATGGAGGGCCAATCACTGGTGACTCGGTATTTCCTGTCGGCCTGGAATTGCTGCCTTAACACAACACGACACTGAAATGACTAACCCTGAAGCTCAAGCAGGAGCGAGCCTGACGAGTGATCGTGTCCTTATATATCACTTACGCGATGTTATAAAAACGCGTGAAGCCGAGGGCACCGCATTCCGTTTACGAGTACCTAGTCTGCAAATTGCATTAGGTGAAAAGATCGCTTTGATCGGTGAAAGTGGCTGTGGCAAAAGCACTCTGCTAGATATGCTTTCAATGATTCTGCGCCCGACTGAGATCGGATCGTTCCGCTTTCGTCCAGAACAAGGCGCTGAACCAGTTGACATCTCAACACTCTGGAAGAAGAGGCAACTCAATCAACTGGGAGATCTTCGTCGTCTGCGTATAGGTTATGTGATGCAAACCGGTGGACTTCTCCCCTACCTGACTGTACGCGAGAACATCAATCTATCCAGAAGATTGCTTGATATGCACGACGATGGTCTGGTTGAAGAGCTCACAAAGGATCTGGGCATCAGACAACACCTGGACAAGCTGCCACACAAACTCTCCGTAGGAGAGCGCCAACGGGTCGCCATAGGCAGAGCCCTGGCTCACCGGCCCTCAATTGTCATAGCCGATGAACCAACCGCCTCTCTCGATCCGATTGCTGCTGAACGCATCATGTCTCTTTTTATTGAACTGGTGGATGAACTCCATATCACTGTAATCCTGGCTAGCCACGCCTGGCGCCATATCAATCGGCTTGGGTTGCGACATTTGGAACATCATACTGAACGAAAGGAGGATGGCTCCATGACTGAAACGGTGGTAAGCGGCTGATGCGGCATCGTTTGAAAGATATTGTCTGGCTGGCCAGCAGGGACTACAGCAACGAGTGGCAGATGTCAGGCTTCTTCGTTCTTGCGCTCGCTGCAGTACTTGGCCCGATGATGATTCTTTTCGCCCTCAAATTTGGAATTGTGGGCAGTATGCTTGATAACCTGATCGAAGACCCTCGTAACCGGGAGATTCGGCCGATAGGTAGCGGGCGTTACGATCAAGCCTGGTTTGATCAGTTGAAAGATAGATCTGAAGTTAAATTCATAGTTCCCCGTACAAGAGCCATTGCAGCCACCATAGACCTTAAGAGCGAAACGTCAAAACGAATCATTTCTGTGGAGATGATCCCTACTGGTCCTGGAGACCCATTACTGAAAAATCGGAATATACCTAAAACATCGACGGAATTAGTTTTATCAACCCATGCTGCAAAAAAACTAAATGTTAAAGTAGGCGATGAAATCGCTGGCAGCCTGGCTCGCCGATTTAAAGGTCGCAGTGAAAGGGTACACCTGAAACTCAATGTTGTAGATATTGCTGATACCACCAGTTTTGCCCGCGATGGCGCCTTTGCTCCGCTGACCCTGGTTGAAAGTGCAGAGGATTTTCGTGACGGACGTTCTGTAACTGAATTTGGCTGGAAAGGTAGCCAGCCCAATACAAATAACCGTAAATACCCCAGTTTCAGACTTTATACCGACTCAATCTACAATGTCAGTCGTATCAGTGATGCGCTGGAAAGGTTGGATATAGAGGTCAGCACCCGCGCAGCGGATATCGAAATTGTTCGAAGCATGGATCGCAATTTGAGTCTGGTATTCTGGTTGATTGCGATCATAGGTCTTGCCGGTTTTTCGTTTTCCCTCGGCGCCAGTCTTTGGGCCAACGTCGACCGAAAACGCAAAGAGTTGAGCGTGCTACGTCTTGTTGGTTTTCGCACTGCTGAAATTGTCTGGTTTCCGGTCTTTCAATCTCTATTCACTGCTGTTCTTGGCTGGGCCTTCGCCTCCTTGATCTACATGGGAGTGAGCATAACAATCAACCATATTTTTGCAGCTCAACTTAACAACAACGAACAAGTCTGTCAGCTCTTACCAGAACACTTCCTCATAGCTCTGCTGCTTACCGTGGGGTCATCTGTAATAGCAGCAACGCTTGCCGGTTTCAGGGCATCCCATATTGAGCCATCTGAGGGTTTGCGGGAAATATAATAGAGCCTAAGAAATTTCTGAAATGCACAATGTGTCGTGACTCAGTAAGGATACTGAATTTACAAATACTATTGGGGTAACTCTGAAGGCTAATAATCTATGACGAGGTAGACTAGTGGGCCATGCGGTAAATAAGGTAACGATCAGAGCCCCGCTCATCAGTCAAGGCAAGGCGTACTCCGCAGGGAATGGCAAGCCCTTTCCAAGGAGTACAACACAGCATTGACTGCCCTTCGGGCCGGCCCACAAGCCTCAGCAGCGTCGTTGCACTCACTTGAATTGGCCGGCCAGTCCTAAATATTTCATTTAGTAAGAATGTGTCTGTCTCCTAGATGGCTTAATGCATAACCTGATGTAGGTCGGATAAGCGGAGCGCCATCCGACAATCTCCTGCGGGAACCACCTGAAAATGTTGGATGGCGCTCCGCTTATCCAACCTACCCGTCATTGAAATCCACTCTAATCCCAGATTAATATCTAGTGGGACAGGCTGATTGTTACCTTATGCACCGCATGGCCCACTAGAAGAGGGTTAGCTTCTGGTACTCATAAAAAAACCATGGAAGCGATAACCTTCCATGGCTATTCATACGAAATTATAGATTCGTAGTTATATTAGACTCTACGTCTTCTGCTGAAAGAGACAAATCCCAGCAGTGCAGAACCAAACAACCAAGCAGCAGCAGGCAGTGGTACCGCACTCATGGTCAAGTCATAATCTGAATTGAGTGTGGTATCAATCGAATTAAGAGCAAAGCCGGAGATGGTAAAGATGTAATCTCCTGCTCCCAGACTCAGAGTTTCAGAAAATGTGGTTCCCAGGTGATACTGTTCATTAGTATTGATATTAGTCAACAACAGATCATCTTCGAACATACCTTGATGTGTGCCTGAAATATTGATGTCCAGTGTAGCGGAATCAACAGTCAGACTGTAGGAATCAAGGAAATTTCCAATTGGCTGGGGGGTACTGAAACTATCCCCATGATCGGAAAAGGTACCTGCATCGTAGGATGCAGCCTGCGCGCCCACTGTTGAAAATGCCAGAAAGGCAACCAGGGCAACTGAACGTATAAGCAACTTCTTCATTATCTTCGTCCTTAAAAGATTATTGTGAAAAGATACAATCTTGCCTGACTGTACCTGCACATCTGAAGCTATCATTTATATTTCATGGGAACAATACATAAAATCCCGTACATTGAACTACTCTTTAAAAAAACCAATTCAAACTGTACCTGCAATTTATTTATACGCTCCTGACAAACATCCCGATCAAATTGAACTCCACTCAATTTGGAAACAGGATCAATTCAACCCGTCTTCTTTTGGCAGATTCATTCCGTGTTAAAACCCCCTGCTCTTCTTCATCAGCTGCACCTATTGCAGTCACATGCAAACGTTCACCGGATAGACCACGCTTAGTTAAAAACTGCTTAACCTCATCGGCCCGTTTCAATGAGAGACGATAGTTATAGCCGCTGTCCCCTTGGGTATCTGCATAACCGATGATGCGCAGAAAAGTATCTTCTTTGGTCAACATTTTATATTGAACGGATTTTAATAAAGTTACATATTTGGTCGGAATAGCCGATTTGTTAAAATCAAAAAACACAGCATACCGTGTTGCTAACTCTATATTCTTGATGGTATCGATATCAGAAAAGTCTGAACGTAACAGCGTCTCTCCCCAGCTATGATCTTCAGCCACGGTATTAGACTGTTCAACAAATTCATTATCTTCAATCAACGATTTCACTTCCGTCTCAGCATGCAGATCAGCACCAGGAGAAAGCAAATCATCGGACTTTTTAGAAATAGTTAATTGAGGATTTCCGACCACAATACTATCTATACGATCAGCAAAGACGTTAAAGTAACCATTAATTTGATTTGAATAAAAAGCGTAGGTCATCATAATCAGCAATCCGACACCCACCCAAGCAACCACATGAAAGATTGAACTCCTGAACAGCTTCGGATTGGGATTTAAATTACGGAGATGAGCCGTTTCAGGTTCAACAACTTCCGGGCAACCTTCGACCCACATAGAAGGCATACTCAGATTCTCTTCTACAACAATTGTATTATTCGTTTTTTTAGTTCGCCTGGAAGATTGATGTTTACCGCGATCACCAAAACTATCTATATCGCTTTCGTCGATATGGGAACCATTCTGATTCTCACTGGACATCCACCAAACACCCCCCCATCGATGTTCGTTCTCAATTGAAGGGAGCTTATTATCAGCATGAATCCGCTTTATTTCAGTTACACTTGGTTTTTGCTGCTTTTGATTACCGGAAATGAGGGAATCCATATCGATAGATTCGAGTTTATTATTCCAAATATCATCAGCACTTGGCAGCGCATGATTTAATGCTTCATCTTCAGGGAACAGATCAACATCATCATTTTTAGAAAATCTTTTATCATCTGATTCAGTTTCATGCTCTTCTTTATCAACCGAAGGAAGCATTCTCTTAATTACGGTTAGATCACTATCCCAGTCACTCCAATCAGAATCCGGCAAATCCCAAGCCTCTTCGAAATCCTGATCGGTGGCGTCGATCGCAGAGAGCAAATTCTCAGTAATAAAGCTAGTATTGGCAATATCCTCTTTGCGCTTCTCTATTTCGGCTTCATCAAAAAACTGTTCTTGAAGGGGCTTATTTTCGAAAATATCATGTACTGCTGCTTTCTGATAAGTGACCTGCTGGGCTTCTGCCTGTTCTACCTTTTCCAGCTTGTATTCATGCACAAAATCTTCAAACGATTCATTCTCAGGTAGAGAGATACGTTGTTCCTCTACTAACTCCTCAATAATTTCAAGGGCATCTTCATCTATCAATTCATGCTTCTCTTCCAAAGAGGCAAAAAGTAATATTCGACTCATAAGATGATTGATCTTTCTTGGCACACCCTGCGCTGCCTTGTGGATCAACAAAAATACATTTTCATCTATGCGGGGATCATCATGCCATCCAACCACACTTAAACGATGCTTTATATATTCACGGGTCTGTTCGTCAGACATCGGCTTGATCTGACAGGTCGCTATTAGCCTTTGCTGTATGTGTTCCATATTGGGGCCAAGCACAAGCTCTCTTAACTCATCATGCCCGATCAGAACAATTTGAAGTAGAGAACTGTTACCCGTCTGGAGATTTGAGAGTAGACGCAACTCTTCAAGCCCGTTCAATGAAAGATTCTGCGCTTCATCAAGAAAAAGAATCGAACGCTTCCCTTGCTCATGCAATGCAGAGAGATGCTTGTTAATACAGGTTAGTAGCGTTGCTTTGTTGTAAGATTCAGCAGGTAAACCGTACTCAAGAGCAACCTTTCTCAATAACTCTTCGGCTTGTAGTTGGCTGGTAACCAGATTCATTGCATTGAACCTGGTAGCATCAATTTCAGAAATAACATCCCTGACCAGGGTTGTTTTACCTGAACCAGGCTGTCCGGTAATCATCACAAAGCCTTCGCTCTGTTGTAAAGCGTAAGCTAAGTATGCGGATGCTCTCAGATAGTTCTTGTGCGCATAGCGAAACTTTTCGTCCGCACTTAATCGAAATGGCGTATCCTTGAATCCAAAATACGACTCATACATATTCGTCGTAGTCCCTCACATGGTCCGTCAATCAGCTATCCCTTGATTTAATGATAAAGCTTTAAGACATAAAACCCTATCACAAAAAAAAATCCCGAGAATCAGTATTCAAATACCAACCCTCAGGATCGCTGTCTTCAGAAAGTAGAGCTTACTGGCTTAATTAACAATCTCAGTTAATTCACAACACTTTTCTGAACTGTATTCGAAAGATCACTTGTATTACCTGTCCGGTCATATGCAGCGATGGCTACATAGTAATCCCCTAAATCCAGGTTATCAACGGTGTAGTTACTCAGGTCACCCTGGCCAAGGTCAACATGCATCTGTAAATTGTTTGGAGAAGTACCAATGTAGATATGGTAGCCATTGATCTCAGACAAATTCAGTGACGAACCATCTGTACGTGTAGTCGGTGCAGTCCATCTAAGTGACATAGAACCTGTTGTCGCTACTACTTGCACACTGTTGACACGAATGCTGAATGACGACAGGTTTACACTGTCAGTACCATCGCTGACACTGATCTGAATATTGTTGTAGTCACCAACATCCTGTGCTGAAGGTGTACCACTCAAGCTACCGTTATTACGATTAAAGCTTGCCCAAGCAGGAAGATTTGTGACAGAGAAGGTTAGCGTGTCATTGTCGGCATCATCAGCAACAGGCGAAAAGCTGTACTCAACCCCTACATCGACTGATGCTGCAGGATTTCCGCTGATTGTAGGTGCCTGATTAGCCGCTGCTTGTGCTTCAGTACAAACTTCATTCGAAAGCCTGGATTCAGGTATATCTGTATAGCGTGCTTCGATAATAAAACAATGTCGCTCCGCCAGATCCAAGCCACTGATGGTGGCGACTGTTGACATGGTACGGTCAGTACCCATGTCCAGCCCATCTATAATGACATCGTATCCTCCCTCAGGAGTATCGAAATCATGGATCCAGTTTAAAACAATGTTATCTGCTGAAACTGTTGCCGAGTTCAGCTGAGCTGCACCCACAGAAGGAGTTGTTGCCACAGGCTCTTCAGGTGCCGGATCTGCATTATCAGCGGGAGGCGTTGTATCAGCACTCTCCTCTGGAGCAGGATCTGCTGGCTCAGACGGTTGAGTAGGGTTAGTTGGCGTAACCGGATCAGCTGGCTTAGTCGGTTCCGGAGCTACGGGAGCAGTTGGCGGAACTACTGGAGTCGAAGTATCACTACCCTGATCACCGCTTGGTGCATCTCCAGAATTTTGATCAGTGCCTTGATCAGAAGTATCTTCAGATGTTTCACCACCACTGGAAACTGCAGTCTCGTCTTCGGCATTGCCGGCCGTCTCATTTGATTCTGGATCACTGCTTCCACCACATGCACTAAGGACCAGACTTAGTGCAAAAGCTGATAATATGACTTGTAACGATTTCATTCGTGTGGCCTCAATGACGCGATGGCACATAGAGTAAGGGAATATTACCGTTACCTTGAGGAACTAGATCACATAAATGAACGACATTCTTCTCATTATTGGAAGCTTCTTTTCGGTCTCTAAAAACCAAGTAAATTCATGTAGATATAAAACTCTACACTGCTTATTAAACAAAGCTCATATAGATAGACTGCTTGATTTCTCAAAGCATAAAAAACCTACTGGAGAGCTCGGAATTAAACAACGCATAAATATACTGGAGACCACAACCACAAATCATCAGATCAGGCTTAACAAGAATCACCTTTTCCATCAATACCCTATAGCTCGTCAGGCTGTAATAACTTGATGCTGAATCGGCTCGACACTTATACTCAGCATCCGGAATTAGTGACTTTGTTTCATACTCTCTAACAATAAGGCAGTTTTCCATGACTACTCCAAGCTTTAACCCCCCTATCCGCACATTGATGGGACCAGGCCCTTCAGACGTCCATCCTAGAATTCTGGAAGCCTTGTCTCGCCCCACAATAGGCCATCTGGACCCACTGTTCGTGGATATGATGGAACAGACCAAGGCGCTACTGCAGTACGCCTTCCAGACAGAAAATGCACTGACCATGCCTGTCTCTGCGCCAGGCTCAGCCGGCATGGAGACCTGCTTTGTCAATCTTGTTGAACCTGGTGACAAGGTCATTGTTTGTCAGAACGGGGTTTTTGGCGGACGCATGAAGGAGAATGTCGAGCGTTGTGGCGGCACACCAATCATGGTTGAAGATGAGTGGGGCAGTGCTGTTGACCTGGAAAAAGTTGAAGCCGCTTTGCAGTCACACAGTGATGCGAAAATCGTGGCGTTTGTCCACGCTGAAACCTCCACAGGCGCCAGATCCGATGCTAAGGAGCTGGTAGACCTGGCACATCGTCACGACTGCTTAACCATCGTCGATACTGTCACATCCCTGGGAGGCAGTGAACTCAAAGTCGATGAATGGGGAATAGACAGCATCTATTCGGGGACGCAGAAGTGTCTCTCTTGCACCCCCGGCATCTCTCCCATCAGCTTCAACGAACGTGCATTGGACAAAGTTAGAAACCGAAAACAGAAGGTACAGAGTTGGTTTCTCGATCTAAATCTGGTCATGGGCTATTGGGGAAGCGGCCAAAAGCGCGCCTATCACCACACCGCACCGGTGAATGGGCTCTACGGACTACATGAAGCACTTTGCATACTAGAGGCAGAAGGGCTGGAAAATGCCTGGGCACGCCATAAAAAAATGCACAGTGCTCTAAAAGCAGGTCTGGAAGCAATGGGGCTCGATTTCATCGTTGATGAAGCCCACCGTCTACCACAATTAAACGCCGTTTCCATTCCAGAAGGTGTCGATGATGCAGCAGTACGTAGTCGCTTGCTCAATGAATACAATCTCGAAGTGGGGGCAGGATTAGGTGCCCTGGCAGGTAAAGTTTGGCGTATCGGCCTTATGGGCCATAGCGCAAGAGCTGAGAACATACTACTTTGTGTGAGCTCACTGGAAGCGGTATTAAGTGAGATGAATGCACCGATCAATCGAGGCGTTGCACTGGCGGCAGTACAGAAATCCCTTTCATCAGAAAGTTGAAACCTCAACTCCCACTTCTGATTGAACCGGAGGATTTGAGTGCCTGTTTGAATCAACAGGCTGAAAACCTCCGAGTAGTGGATCTTTGCAAAGATAGCACCTACCGGGAACTACATATCCCGGGATCGGTGCATCTTGCATATTCTGCCATCACCCTCTCGGACCACCCGACTCATGGATTGCTACCCGATCCGGAGCACCTGCAGCAGGTCTTTTCTGAACATGGCATCGGTAACGACACTCATGTCGTAGCCTATGATGATGAAGGAGGGGGCAATGCATCACGCCTGTTATGGACTTTGCATGCCATGGGGCATAAACACTACTCTCTGCTGAATGGGGGTCTGCATGCATGGGCGAATGAAGGTAACCCTTGCAGCCGGGATGCCGCCACGCCCTCCCCCGCCAGCTACCAAACAAATCCTGATCACCAGGTTGTCGCAACCAGCGACTACATCCAGGAGAGGTTGGACTCACCGGATCTGGCGTTATGGGATGCCCGAAGCATCAATGAATTCAAAGGCATCTCCAGATTTGCCCAATATCCAGGGCATATCCCCGGTGCGGTCAACCTGGACTGGTTGGAAGTGATGGATCGACAACAGAATCTACGCCTGAAACCAGAGTCCACACTGAGGGCTCTGCTTTCTGAACTGGGCATAACATCTGACAAAGAGGTCATTACCTATTGTCAGACCCACCATCGCTCATCCCTGACCTGGTTTGTGCTTCAATATCTGGGATTTGAGCGGTGCAGAGGATATCCAGGATCATGGTCTGACTGGGGTAACCGGGATGACACACCAAAAATCACCACATGAGACGTCCTTCATCCATACAGCGCCGGTTTGTTATTCTGACTTTGGCACTGTTAACTTTTGGCCTCGCCTATTATGCGGGTATCTCACATAAATCCAGTCGGGATATCCCAAATATCCATGGCATCAGCATCTACCCCCCCACCCCCGTCCCCACATTCGAACTGCTGGACCAAGCGCAACAACCATTTGATAATCAGCGACTGAATAATCATTGGAGCCTGCTGATGTTTGACCCAGGCGGGAGTTCACAACCTACATCCGCCTTCACACGTCTGCTGAAAGTTCACAATCGCATAGCAGATCACCCTGAGCTACAACAAAAGGCACACTACCTCTATCTGCCAAAATCCGCTGAAGCAGTTCTGGACCATACAATCACTCAACTCAGTAGCAATATCTTTGGATTGCAGGGATCCCCTTCACAAATAGAAGAGACCTTTAACAGATTTGGTGTCGATCTTAACAGCTCAGACCCTGTGCTCTACTTGATCGGCCCTGAAGGTAACTTACACGCCCTATTTACCGATGAGGTGGATGCAGCTACTATCGCCAAGGATTTAATCCAGATATTAACTTCAACTTGAAGTCACACATTCAGGTTCAAACCAGCAGTCAAACATGAATCAAACTGAATCCACACGAAAAGAGTTTCCGCAAAGATTTCTTGAAGGTCTGTTTGTGACCCTCCAATACCTGCTCCCCCACCACCTGCTATCCCGTCTAATGCATAGTCTGACCCGGATAGAAACCAAGTCGGTCAAAGACATGCTGATACGACGCGTTGTAGACTGGTACAAGGTCGATATGCAGGAAGCAATGGAAAGCGATCCCACCCGCTACCGCAGTTTCAACGATTTTTTCACCCGCGCCTTACAACCGGATGCCCGTCCAGTCACTCAGCAAGCAAATGAAATTGCCAGCCCTGCAGATGGCACCCTCAGCCAGGCAGGTGACATTGAAGCCGGTTATCTGTTTCAGGCTAAGGGACACGATTATTCACTGTTCGAGCTACTGGGTGGTGATTTGGAGATGACCCGATTGTTTGATGAGGGGCATTTCGCCACCATCTACCTCTCCCCCAGGGATTACCATCGGCTGCATATGCCCTTAGGCGGAAAACTGAAAAAAATGGTACACGTGCCTGGGCGTCTGTTCAGTGTCAACGAGACCACCTGTAACCAAGTGCCCCGTCTTTTCGCCCGCAACGAAAGGGTGATCAGCCTTTTTGAAACCCCGTCTGGACCAATGGCCATGATCCTTGTAGGTGCTATCTTTGTCTCCAGCATCGAAACAGTCTGGGCAGGCACAGTCACACCCAGCCAATTGAGAGTCTCAAGTTGGAACTATGGGCCTGAACAGGAACCTGCTGCTGTCGAACTGGATAAAGGGGAAGAGATGGGACGATTCAACATGGGCTCTACTGTAATCCTGCTGTTTGCCAAGGATGCAGTGGAGTGGTTTGAGGATTTCACCCCAGGGTCGATAGTGAAGATGGGCAGTGGAATCGGCAATATAACCTGACAGAATGGATAGAGCATTCAAGAAATCAGCTGATCAAAATGAAGCGTATCCATTTTTTAATTAGTAGTATCCTGCAACACTACTCGAGCTAAATTCCGACTCGGAATACAAGGCTTACTCTGTCCCTGCTCGAGCCGTAGGGTGGGGCCATGCCCCACCATGAAAGGTAAAGAACAATATAGTGTTGCCTCCACTTTTCATTCAAGATCCACTAATTATCCACAATCGGCGTGCTTCTAACGCCTAGTGGTGGGGCAGGGCCCCACCCTACTCTAGTGGGCCATGCGGTAAATAAGGTAACGATCAGAGCTCCGCTCATCAGTCAAGGCAAGGCGTACTCCGCAGGGAATGGCAAGCCCTTTCCAAGGAGTACAACGCTGCATTGACTGCTGAGGCTGGACCAAGCGCAACAACTACATCTCTTCTTGATCTGTAGGGTGGGGCCATGCCCCACCAAATAAGGCGGGATGTAGTATGAAATTGCCTCTATTTTTCCACTATTGGCGTACCACCGTCGTTTAGTGGTGGGGCATGGCCCCACCCTTGTATGTCTGAGCTTGTTTTACTTCCATCGCTTTGTGGTGTGGTTTGCTGAATCAATCAGCCATTTATCGGCTTTTTCGCCTCAATGGTTGCCGAAACCACATAATCCTCAACGCCACGTCCTGGTGCCCAATCAGAAATAAAATCCCGTGAATCATCTTTGGGCTGAATTTGAATTGACTCAAAACCTGCTGCTTCTATCCAGCCCTCCAGGGTCTCAATCAATGACGCATTACCCATGCAACCGGCGATGAGTTGAGGGTCATTTCGCATCTCATCGGGCAGCTCCACAGTCGCTACCACATCGGAGATAGCCAGACGACCACCTGGTTTTAATACCCGATAGGCGTCTTTGAAAACCCTGGCCTTGTCTGGTGATAAATTGATCACACAGTTGGAAATAATCACATCTGCGGTGTTATCAGCAATCGGAAGTGCTTCAATTTCACCCAGACGGAACTCAACATTGTCGTAATTTCCTTTAACAGCATTACCCCGAGCTTTAGATAACATTTCAGGTGTCATATCGACACCGATCACGACCCCCTCTTCCCCCACTTCCGCCGCAGCCAGAAAGCAGTCGAAACCGCCACCCGAGCCCAGATCGACAACCGTCTCTCCCGGTTGTAAAGATGCAATTGCCTTAGGGTTTCCACAACCCAACCCCATGTCTGCACCTTTGGGTACATGCTGGAGATCTGTCTCGCTATATCCGAGGCGGGTGGAAATCAGAGTATTGATCGAGGCATCATCTGAAACACCACAACAACTTGATTCAACCCCGCAACAACCACCTTCATTGTTGGCGATTGCAACCTGTGTATAGGCTTCACGTACTTGTTGGCGATGACTATCCTCGCCGACATCCTGCTTTGACTCTGTTCCGCAACAGCTTGTTTTATCAGTCATAATCTTCTCCAGGGTGTTACTCTCGGAATTCGGTATTAAAAAAGTTACTGAGATTTTTCAATGTCTCGGGGTCGATCCAGCAAACTACACGTTTTCCCTGCCTCTCCATTTCAATCAATCCGGATCGGTGCAGCTCTTTCAGGTGGTGCGAGAGTGTAGAAGGGGCGATACCAAGCCCTTCGCCTAACTCTCCCACACTGAAAGATATGGCCTGTTCTAAATCACATCGGGTACCAGGCTGGCAACAACTGCTCAAGCGCTTGAAGATCAGTAACCGATGGGAATTACCCAAGGCCTTGAACATCTCGGACAACTGCTCATCATCTTTTCTATAATTCGACATGTTTCGAACTATAGAATATGAAACAGGTAATAACAATACCCGTGCTATAAATTTATCTCTGAGTGAATTGAACCTGAACCTACAGATTCAGGTTGAAGATTTAAGGAGTAACTCAGTTAAAAGTGTACAAGCCGACGATCACCAGCGTCTGACCCGACCTGTATCAAGGTGGAGAAAGCCGGATTTCGGGTAGAAACCTACCCCCCCAGCCTTCAAAGCGACAGCACTATCCCTGAGATGCTTTAAGTCACAGTCGCAGAGCCTGACATCTATCGCCTTTCCCTGCATGTGAAAACTCTTTTTCGCTACCCCATTGCTCTTGCTGCGCAGCATCTGGTTTGTTTTTGGAGAACGATAAGCTGAGATGATCTCATATTCGCCTCTCATGTCGACTTTTAGCTGCAACGCGTACAACAGATCCAGCAGACCGGTATCCATGGTTGCAACTTCACCAGTTCGGTGATCCCTCAACAGGTGATTGAGGCGCTGCAACTCCTGGCTAAGGTAGTGCCCATCACGCCAGTAGGTGATCTTCTGTTTTTCACCGGTATGAGTGTGTCGAAAAGAGAGTGTTCGTTGATTATCCCGGACTAATCCAGCCATCAATGGCGAGGTGACCAGCATACCCCCGACCGAAAGGCATCCACCTAAAAATGCTCTTCGACTCAAGCGGGTGAGCTGTGATGATTGAGAAATCGCCATGACTGTTGTTTTACTCTACTGATAGGAGTTGACGATATTTTCGGCAGATCCAGAAAAAAATCCAGACAGAGTTCAATAAACAGCACACAGGCGCACGGGTCGTGTGACTGGGATCACAGTAACCTACTGAGTGTTAAGGGTTTACCCCAATGAGAACCAGGTAATATCGAGTTGTGGCCATCTTAACCTAAAAAGACCAGGAAAGTGCAATCGTAATGGGTGTTTTGTAACCACGGCTTAACTATCAAGCATAAAGCCCGGTTACCTCGACAGAAACTTATTAATCCCAGACCCTACAAACTCAGAGCGATGTCTCTACTGCGGTTGCTTCACGCTCAGCAGTAAAATGCCCCATCCCCTCTCCCATCGACATCATCAATTGCCAATCGCGATGATAGATATCCGGGCGAAAATTGACTTGTCCCGACTCATCCACCCAGCTGGTAAAATAGGTTAGATAGACTGGTATAGGATTAGCCAGGGAGGTCAGGTGTGTATTGTCTGAATCGAGTAACTCATCTATCGATAACTCTTGAAAAGTCTGGTCTTCCATCAGTAAACGAGCCAGTTGATCTGCTGATTCCACCCGTACACAGCCTGAACTGAAGGCACGACTCTGACGATTGAAGAGTCCTGGTGAAGAAGTATCGTGCAGATAGATATCATGCTGATTCGGCATATGAAACTTGATACGTCCTAAGCTATTACCCGCACCGGCCTCCTGCTTTAGTACAAAAGGAAAGTTGTCTTGGTGGTAAGTAAGCCAATCGATTTGCGATCCATCAACCTCTTGCCATTCACCTTCTACTCTCCGATAGACGCTAATGCGTTTTTGCTGCAAGTACTCCTCGTCTACCTGCAACTTCGGCAACATATCCTTAACTGCGATGGATCTGGGCACAGTCCACTGAGGATTAAACACAAGATGCGTGACCAGGCTGTCAAACGACGGGGTTTGTCGCTCTTTACGACCATTCACTGTACGTACATGAAACAGGGTGCGCCCCTCATCAATCAACTCAATCTCAAAACCAGCGGTATTGACCAGCAGATACCGGGAAGCCAACTCATTTGGTAACCAACGCCAACGTTCAAGGTTAACTCGAATTTGAGCGATTCGAGTTTCAACTGAAACATTCAGCGCCTGGCGAGTATCCTTGCCGAGAATGCCGTCATCTTTCAATCCCATGCGTCGTTGAAATTGGCGTAAATCCGCAGCTAAGCTCTGATCAAAGTATTCAGCATCATCCACTGGTTGTTGCGGCCGATGCTGTTCAACTGCCAACCGCCTGCGCAGGGCGGAGACATGGACATGATGATCCCCAGGGCGCAGCGTCTGTTCACCTGTGAGCGATTTCCATCCACCATACACTTGAATGGCCCGATAGTAATTCAATGCTTTGGAAAGACGCCAATATGCCTCACTTTCCGGCTTAAGCTTTGTCAGCAGAACAGAAAGATTGTTCTCCTGTAACGCTTCTACAAGGAGTGCCAATGGGTCAAATTGATCACCAGAAAGCTGCCACTGGGGATCGACAAGCTGTGGATCAATGCTGCCGAGACGCAGGTCTTTTGCCAGACGTAGATAACCTTCTGTAAGCAGTAGCTCACGAAGAAAGCTGTGGCTGGGTTGAAAGCTGTTCATCAGATAGCGCAACTGATCCACATGGTAGTCCCGCGGATTCAATCCCTGCTGAACAGACGAAGCAAGCCATTCGAAGAGCATCTTTCCACGGGTGTTGAGTTGCGACTCATCATGCCAGACAAAACGCTGCTGCTGGGTTTCATAAAAAAGTTCCAACTGCGGCCAATCGAGTCCTAACCCTTTAGGCAGATCTGTGATTAGAGGCACTACCAGCCCCTGTTTTTCCACCAGCCGGGGAGCGCTATTGGCCACGCCAAGCGAAGCCAAAAACAGCAACACAACTAAACTAATCCGATAACACCTTAGTAACCGCATCAAATTACAACCCGCATACTGGATCGTTATTCTATACCTGCTGAATACCGCTATGATTTATTAAAATATTCTGGCAGAAAAAGGCTATTCAGATGTATATAGAAACTTCTTAACAGCCAGATTAAATAGAGCCCCACATCCCTGAAGAGAACCCATAAATCTCCAAGCCAGAATAATCTGAGTCCCTTTAAGCTTAGTGGAGAATAGGGAATAAAACAGTTTGCTTATACTATTAACCATTACCCTAATAACCACGATAGCAATGGTTTATATAGAATGTGACACAGCATAGTCAGGTACCAGTGATGCTGGTGGATAAGCGATGCGCATCCACCAATTTCTAACTTACCCTTAAATGATTAACTAAGGCGATTAGGAGCTTGGCACCTTCCGTTACCAGAGCACGCCTAAGCTAAATAACGTAGCTTCGTAGGGTGCGGCCTGCCGCACCACGCGGTGTTCCAAGCTACTTGCAGCAGTTGATATTTTACTTCTAGAACCAGTGGGAAAATGGCCTTGGGCACCAAGGCATCGAGTTAAGGTGCGGCAGGCCGCACCCTACGAAGCGAAGAACCATTACCCTAATAACCACGAAAGCAATGGTTTATATAGAATGTGACACAGCATAGTCAGGTACCAGTGATGCTGGTGGATAAGTGATGCGCATCCACCAATTTTAACTTACCCGTAAATGATTAACTCAGGCGATTAGTACCTTGGCACCTACCGTTACCGAAGCACGCCTAAGCTAAATAACGTAGCTTCGTAGATACCATCTCTCCCTTACCCCCGCAAGTTGCTATTTAGCCACTTGTGGGGAGTAACTTTGCTGGTGCTTGAGCACGCCAAAGCAC
>JBEVXD010000018.1:20017-44320 GCA_040506275.1 Candidatus Thiodiazotropha sp. DIVDIV | reverse complement strand
CCAGGTCTGCCGTCAACTTAAACAGTGGAATAATAATACCAAGGTCTCCATCAACGTTTCAGGCAATGAGCTGCTTGATAAGCAATTTATAGAGCGCCTGGAAAACACTCTTATAGAATATGATATTGAACCTTATCAGATACAGCTGGAGTTTACTGAGCATGTACTTGTCAGCAAAGAAGGTAGTAATCTTCCAATTATCAATGCACTAAAACGTACTGGATTTTCAATTGCAGTGGATGATTTCGGCACCGGTTTTTCATCACTTAGTTACCTAAGCGAGTTACCCATAGATGTCATTAAAATTGATAAATCCTTTATTAACAAACTACCCAAGGATCGCAAAACAATAGCTGTGGTAAATTCCATTATCTCTCTAGCAAAGAGCCTGGACATTAAGACTATTGGTGAAGGTGCAGAAAAAAAGGATCAGGTTGACTGGTTAAAGGATAATGGCTGTAACATCATCCAGGGATACTACTATCACCGCCCAATGTCCGCACAAAAATACGAACAACTGATAAAGCCCAATAACCTGGCATTGCTGCCAACAGCTACTATCAATCCAAAAACCATTCCAAAATAAAACCGGCCTGTAAATTGGGCCGGTTAAATATGTTTATAAACAAAGTACCTGACTCTATCAGCACAAAACTGTAAACATCATGCGATAAATCCTATACAGAACGTCTTCTACTATATGAGACGAATCCAATAAGTGCAGAACCAAACAGCCATGCAGCTGCTGGAAGTGGAACAGCACTCATAGTTAAATCGTAATCTGAGTTCATTTTTGGGTCGATAGCGTTTAATGCAAAACCGGATATCGTAAAGATATATTCACCAGCAGTTAAACTTAATGTCTCAAGAAAACTGGTGCCCAAGTGGTACTGTTCATTGGAATTTAAATTAGTTAACAGTAAATCATCCTGAAACATGCCTTCATGGGTTCCACCGATGGTAATGTCCAACAGAGGTGCATCAACAGTAAAATGGTAGGAGTCGAGAAAATTGCCACTAGGCTGCGGGGTGGCGTATGTATCTCCAAGATTAGAGAAACTGCCCGCTTCATACGATGCAGCATTTGCACCAAGAGAAACAACCAACAGGATAGTTAACAGCGCGACTGAACGTAGAGCTAAGATCTTCATAATCTTCGTCCTTAAAAAAAATGGTACTAGATAAACCACTCCAGATACGTGGCTCCTTCAGGAAATAAACTACCACTAAATATTTTTGCTTACAAAACAATTAAGCTCAATATCGATATTGTTCACAAAATTGCTACAACTTAACTACAAATGAGTACAATTGAACGAAGTAATTTTACACTCCTGTAACATTCTCAATTAAATCAGCGTTTAATAAATACTGCAGGAAATGCCACTTACTTCAACAGTCAGTGTAAATTTACTGGACTCTCTTTCAGTATGATTGGTAGGTAATGACCTCAACTCCACCCGAGGATCAAGGTTAGATCCACTATACCCATTTCAGACTTAGGAGATCCATGCGACACCAATAATCGCTGACATAAAACTAATCTCCAGTATAGAGATCAACATCCATCTTTAGCGGCATTTGCAGGTGAAAACCCTGGTGGGTAATATTTTCCATGACTACCGCTACATCTTCTCTCGCCAGGGTTCGATTAGAGTTCAACGTCAACGCCATCACTTTCGCCGGCGTTCCAAACTTTTCAAGCAACACATTTGGAACACTGGAAAAATCATCTTCCTTTGCTACGTACAAATACATTTCATCCTTCCGTGGACTGCGATATACCCAACAGTTTAACTCCATCAATCGATACCTCTAGAAGCCATTGACAGCTGGTGCAGGCACAGCGTCCAACTTCCATATATCCCGATTGTATTCGCTGATGGTTCTGTCTGTTGAAAAGCGTCCACATCTGGCGCTGTTAATAATACTCATGTGCGTCCATAACGGCTTATCTCTGTAGGCCTTTGCCACTCTCTCCTGAGCATCGATGTAACTACGAAAATCTGCCGCCGTCATCCAGGGGTCATAGGGATTACGGATAGACTCTACAACAGAATCGAATATTCCAGGTTCGAACTGGTTGAAATAACCGCTCTCCAACAGGTGCATGACTCGTTTAAAATCCTTGTCACTCTCAATGATACTGTTTGGTGAATAGTGCGTTCGACTTACCTCGACCTCCTCACTGGTCAGACCAAAGAGAAAGAAATTATCTTCACCAACCTCTTCCAGGATTTCTATATTGGCCCCATCCAGGGTTCCTATTGTCACAGCCCCGTTCATCATGAACTTCATATTTCCTGTACCCGATGCCTCTTTTCCTGCTGTAGATATCTGCTCAGAAAGATCGGTACCTGGTGCAATGACTTCCATCGCAGTAACCCGATAGTTTGGAAGAAATGCCACTTTCAGTCGATCACCAACCACTTTGTCATTGTTAATAATATTCGCGACACTATTAATCAATTTGATGGTCAGTTTTGCCATTTGATAACCGGGCGCAGCTTTACCGCCAATCAATACACAGCGGGGCGTCCATTCATCAGTATCGCCAGCACGAATTCGGCAGTAGAGATGAATGATGTGCAAAACATTAAGCAGTTGTCGTTTATATTCATGTATGCGCTTTACCTGAACATCAAACATCGCCTCAGGATCAAACTCAACACTGCAATCAACCTTTATAAGCTCAGCTAAATGGCGCTTATTCTCTAATTTGATCTGTTGCCACTTTTTTTGAAACGCCTTATCGTCAGCAAGCTCCTTCAGTTGTTCCAGCTGTTGCAGATCGGATATCCAACCATTTCCAACCGTTTCATCAATAAGCTTACGTAAACCAATGTTTGAAGCCGCTAGCCAACGACGCGGTGTAACACCATTGGTTTTGTTATTGAAACGTTCAGGCCAGAGTTCATAAAAGTCGAGGAACAATCCCTTTTTGAGTAACTCAGTGTGTAGCGCTGCTACACCGTTAATGGAAAAACTACCGACAATGGCCAGATAAGCCATTCTTACCATCGGCTCATCCCCTTCTTCGATGATAGACATACGCCGTAGACGATCACTATCTCCCGGCCAACGCAGCGCAACCTCACTAAGGAACCTTGCATTGATCTCATAGATGATCTCCAACAGCCTGGGCAGCAAACAGCTGAATAGCTTCACCGGCCACCGTTCAAGCGCTTCAGGTAGAAGTGTGTGGTTGGTGTAGGCCATGGTTTTCGAGGTAATCTCCCAAGCTCCATCCCAGGAGATATTCTGCTCATCCATCAATTGCCTCATCAATTCAGCGACTGAGACACTGGGGTGGGTATCATTCAACTGAAAGCAGTTTTTATCTGCAAAGTCATCAAAGTTTGAATGCCCTTCTTTCCACTCTCGCATCACATCTCGAATACTTGCGGATGCGAGAAAGTACTGTTGGCGTAAACGAAGCTCCTTACCATTCTCACTGGCATCATTAGGATAGAGCACCATGGTTATGTGTTCAGCGTTGTTTTTCGCCTCTACCGATTCTGTGTAACTGCCAGCATTGAACTCCTCCAGATTGAACTCATCTGTTGCTGCTGCCTTCCAAAGCCTTAATGTGTTCACCGTACCATTCCGGTATCCGGGTACCGGCAGATCGTAAGGCACTGCCAATACATCCTGAGTATCCACCCATCGAACCTGGCCGTTGATATGTTCTGTGCGACCACAGAATTTGATCTGCTGTGTATATTCAGGACGCTCAAGCTCCCAGGGATTACCATCCCGAAGCCAATGATCAGGATCTTCAATCTGTTGACCATTGGCTATATGCTGCCGGAACATGCCGTATTCATAACGTAATCCATAGCCACGAACCGGCAACTGCAAAGTAGCACAGCTGTCGAGGAAACAGGCTGCAAGCCGTCCAAGTCCGCCATTCCCCAGCCCGGCATCCGGTTCGCTCTCTCTGATGTGATCCAGATTTATACCAAGATCAATGAAGGCTTTATCCACATCATCACAGATATTAAGATTCAGGATCGCGTTGCTCAGTGTCCGCCCCATGAGAAATTCAAGAGAGAGGTAGAAGGTGCGCTTAGAATCAGAATCCTCGTAGTTCAAGCGGGTCAATTTCCACCTTTCGATCAATCGATCACGAATAGCCAGCGCAAGTGCTTTGTAGGGATAGTGGCTCGAGGTACAGTGATCATCTCTACCCAAAGTGTGAGCAAAATAGCGTCGGAAATCGAATGAGATCGCTTCTGCATCCATACCTAATGGTGGCAGTGGTTCCAAAGGATTACAGATGTGTCCTACTTTCTTAGTGGATCCGGATTGATCTTTCGACATGGCAAAGGTCCTATTCCCTCTTAATGAGAGCTGGTTATTGGTGTATTGGGCCGAGATCAATTCGAGCCATATCACCTGTCACATGATTGAAACGGGATCGGTAACAATAGTTATCGTAAAGGAGCCTCTGATCAATTCATGAATCGGCGCGTAACGTCTGAACTCTCCCGGCTTTGCGTTGAAAAGCTTCACAATTTCAGGCCATTAAATGCGTTTTGCACTAGGTTGAAACACGATAGCTCGCCATCTACTCGTACCAGAAGCAGTCAGAGGCTCCTAAAGCGTACTGCTTAATGCGGGGAGTTTAAACAAAATGGAGCCGTTAAGTAACTGACTCTGTTAAATTGAATTGAACTGAAGTGTGTAGCAAATGCGACAAAAAAATACCTGGCTACGGCTCAGGCTCGGTTTTTAGGTCATAGAGCATCAGATAATATACTTTTTATAATACAAGGAGATACCGACCTGGAACCTTCACTGAATATCTTCAGAATCTCCTAAGTTTGGCGCAATCATCTGCCTATGCAATCAATACTGTCCTGTTAACTAAATTTAATATTAGTGCAACGGATTGTTCAGAAGTGATTTTGATTTGCCTATGATCGTGAGACATCATTATCGACGCTGTACATCCCTTATCCCTCCGGGGGAGGGCGAGGGTGGGTTTGAATAATCAAAGCGTTAGCTTCTCTAATTCCCTCCCCCCTGCCCTCTACCGGAGGCAGAGGAAGTAATCGGGACTGCAGTGATATCCAATTTATTATTGTGGGATGAACCTGTTCTGCCCATTTGAATCAGCGTGCATACAATAACGGACATGTGAGCATCTATTTCTCAATACCCGGACTTTGGAAGTACGCCCCTGGTATCAGGGGCGCATTTTGTAAGCTGCAAATAGTCAGGTAACAACGGAGAGGAAGCGCTCATTCAGTTTCTGGTCGTGAAAGAAAATCGCCCCTCCCAATTCATCAGCGGTCCAGGTAATGGGCTCGTGATCAGGGTACCAGTCGTAAGAGCCGTGAAATACTTCATTACGATTCCCGGACGGATCAAAGAAGTAGATGGTACGCCCCCGAGTAATGCCATGACGGGTCGGTCCGATATCGATGGAAATTTTGTTCTTGCCAATGATATCGGCAGCTCGAAGCACCTCTTCCCATGAACCGAGCAAAAATGAGGCATGGTGAAGTTTGCCCTTCTCCTCGTGGCGGATGATGGCCAGATCGTGGGCTTTCATGCCGCAGGTGAGGAATGAGGCGAGCTGCAGCTCCCCATCCACCACCTTTTCAGTCTCATCGAAACCGAGTACTTCGGTGAAGAGTTTGACGCTGCCGTCGAGATCGTCACCGTAAAGCAGACAGTGGTCGAATCGCTGTACCTGCATGCCTTTGAGGTTGTCAGGCCAGGGATCGGGATTGACCCGTCCCATATCTGTGCCTTTCACATCTTTGTTGGCATACAGTTCAAACAGGTGACCGGTGGGCGAATCAAAGCGGATCCGTTCACCGCAGTGGTTAAGCTCACCGGCAGGGATCGTTTCAACATTGCAGCCAAAATCCTTCAGCTTTTGTTCGAGTTCGTTCATGGTCTCTACACTGTCGACTTTGAAGCCCATGAAATCCATCCCGGTGGAATCTGACTCCCTCAGTACCACCGAGAACCAGTCCTGCTCATCCCATCCTTTGAGGTAGACACGCCCTTTCTCATCGCGGTCTGTTTCAATCAGGCCCAACCGTTCTTTATAGTGGACCAGTGCTTCATCGAGATCGAGTACGCGCAGGGAGACGTGTCCCGGTCGCATGACACCTTTAATTGCCATCAGTGAATCCTCCTATGGGTGCCGCATCCAAATACGGCAGGTATAAAATAAAGTCATTCAAACCGGCCCGTTATAGACCGGTCTTTGTTTTTTATTACGAGCAGGAACCTCTGTATCCATTGAGTCCTGGTGTACGGAAACAGATCAGAGATTTATGTCCTACACCGTTTTCAGCCAGGCTCTTGCTCATATCCGGGGTTGCCGGTTCACCGTCTATCTTCCACTCGACCTGCTCCCAGTTGACTGATTTGTAGTCGGGGTGCATGCCATAGAACTTTGCAATCAGCTCATCTTTGAGTGCCGCGAAAGGCATCTCAGGTGGTAGCGGAAAGGCAATCGCGGAACAGAAACTCAAGTGCTCCTCCCAGTGGAGATACACCACCTGATTACCATGAAAATTCTCTTTCTTATCACGGAATTCAACGGCATCCGCATATCCGGGCTTAAGCGCAACAACAGCCATAAATACCTCCTCTCTCTAATTCTCTTTTCCGCCCGCCACCAGTAATCCTGATAGCGGACAGGTTCAGGAGCGCGGATTATCCGGCCACTCTCTTACGGGCCGCCTGCCAGGCATCCCACTGCTTCTGATCCGGCGAGCCGGTGTAGTCCAGATTGTCGTTACCATGATCCATGTGGTACCACTTCAGCACATCACTCAGATCTGCACCGCCGCAATTGCCTTGAAATATCTGGTGTACCGGCAACCAGGCCTGGGCAAACTTCTCCGGCTCATTCTCGAAAATGTCCTTACAGCCGTCTGAACAGAAGTGGTAACGCTCGCCCTGGTATTCAGTGCTGCGGAAGCCAATCTTCGTAGGATCACCGGGCTCGGTGTAGCCCATGGGAATCTGACAGGTCTGGCAAAGCTGGGGCAGTGCGTTGTTGTAGAAACGCTCCCCTTTGGCCTCCATCTCCCGCCACATTTCGAAGCGTGGGCGGTAGTATTTATCAAAGGTATTGGGATATTTCTCCGACAGCCAAGCCATCTCTTCATCGGTTGGCAACCAGGTGTGAAAACCGGCTGCCTGGGTGTATTGATAGAAGATCGCCCAATTCTGATGGGAGATGTGCTCCGCCTCTTCGGTAGCGATGTCTGCGTATTTGGGTACCCGCAGGCCATAGCGAGAAAGGTCTTCAAACAGCGCGCCACCCGCCTCTGTGAAATAGATCTCCCAGGCCTCCTTCCAGGACATGATGCGTTTCGGCAGCATGTAGTCCATCATCATCGCCACCAACCCAAGGAGTTTGTGACCACGCCAGAACCACTTGTCGACCCACTTCTGCACGATAGGCAGATTGTCCGGGTGTTGCTCCAGCATGAATTTGATCACTTCAATGCCTAGGGTCATATGGCGCGCTTCGTCCGACTGAGCGGAAAAACCGAAGGTGACCGTTGCCAGATCACCGTTATAAGCCGCACCGGACATGAAGGGGACAAACAGCAGATTGGTCAGCACATACTCAAAAGCAAATGAGATCGCAGTAAAGAACTCGAAAGGTCCTGCGCTGCAGGCATCATCAAAGAACGACTTCGGTACCGACAGATACCAGACCCGGTCGTGCATATGGGGGAACTCGGAAAACCCGTCAAAATATTTGTTGTAGTGACTGATGGTATGAATCTGGGTCTGTGCATGACGCAGCTCATCCAGGGATTGCATCTGCGCTGCAACCCGAGGACCGACACCGCGAATATGCCGCCCAAGATGAGCGAAGTGACGATGGGCCTGATACTCCAACGGTGTTACGCCGGTTAGAAAGAGTTTGATGGCATTGACGTAGCGGGCATCGGAAATACCGAGCTGACCATTGTTCTGGGCAAAGGAGTCGAGCACTGCATAGAGTTTGCGCTCTTTCTCCCCCTGGTATTTCCAGTAGGCGTCCATAGTGAGACGGAATGGGTCTTCCCATTTGGACCAGTCGGTGATCTTGATCCCTTCAAATGTGTCATAGGGAAAGACATCATCCATCTTCTGGTAACTGGTCTCCCAATCGAGACCTCGGGTCATCAGCGCATAGCGCTTTTTCAGGTTCATTTTTTTCTTGCGTGGGGGTGTCATATGAATTGCTCCTCCGGTATTAACCCGAATATTTCATCCGGGAACGCGATGATCGTGCCGTTCTCGACGTTCAGCGATTGCCGGTAACAGATCGTGACTTGCTAATATCTGAACAAACATCTTAAAAACAGTGTGTTTGCATAATTGAAAAGTGGCCGGGTGAAACATTTGGTTTAAGCACCCCAGGAGAGAACCAGCTCATCATCGTCCTCATCCAGGCTACCGCCCATGGAGACAATAGTGAGATGGATCTCCTGTGGGTCCCAGTCTCGGCCGATGCGCTCTGACACCGACTCGGCCTTGACCACCAAACGCTCCGGGCAGTCGATCTTGACCACACCAGGCATATAGTTAGCATCGGCGCTGGGGTTGTCTTGTAGAATGGACTCAATCACGGGACGAGCCTCATCGTTGTTTTGCAGGGTTATGGAAACAATGCCAGCCATCTCGGCCTCCTGTTATACGGTCAAGCCGAGCTTGCCGGCCCGGAGATCGAGTTGTTCACTTACTTCAGCGAGTGCAGATTCTGCGTTATCTCCCAAGACCATTGCCGCAAGGGGCTGCAGGGCCTCAACCGCCACTTCCCGCCACTGGCTATACCATTGAGAAAGGAGTTTCTGGTTCTCTTCAGATTCCTTAGCTGCCACTTTGATCACCGCATCGACCCAGCGGTTGTGCTCAGCACTCCAGTCGACCATGAACTCACACAGTATTGAGATGGCCGCTGCACCGTGTCTCTGGCCTTCATTATCAATATGGTTGTAGACCAGGGGATAGACCAATCCATCCATTACCAGAAACTGGGCCAGCAGGGCTTCGAACCAATCCTTCAACACCAGGCTGTCCTCCACCATTTTGCGTGAGCCTTGCCAGACCTCGGCATCCATCCATTGGCTTTTAGCCTGATCGAGAAGTTCTCCGGTACCACCGCCAAGAGCCATACCGATACGGGATAGAATCTGTGCTATACCCAAACGATCACCCGCCGTAAAAATCGCAGCCGAGGTGATCGCGGTACCGTAGCCCGCATCACTGATCGAACAGGCATTCATATTGGCGCCCCATTCATAGTGGCGCAGGGGAATCAGATAGTTGACGATCATCTCCCGCCAGGCGGGATCAATGTTGGCCAGCATGTTCCTTTTATCTTCGAAGGCGAAGTTGCGATCCGTTGTCTGATGCATGTTGGCACGGGCGATGGTGTAGGTACCGTAGTAGTACTGACGGGGATCCTTGAACTTGTACCAATCTGTCATCTTGATTGCGGTACGGCCCTCATCGAAGTGCCATAGCTCTGGCCCCCATAGTGGCCGGTAGTGGAAATGGGTGGTGGCCTGCAGATCATAGACCCCCTCTTCATAACGTGTGGCAGGGGCGTCAGAACCGAGTCGCCTTGCCACATGCGCGAAGGTGTGGCGCTTAGGTTCCACATTCATGGTTTTGATTTCTATACTCATCGCTGTTCTATTCCTCCTGGGATATCTGATCTTCCACTATTGAAGCGGCGACTCTCGGTAGAGACCTGGGCGTTTGTCCTGCCCGATCTCATCCTGGGCATCGATTATTCGTGCCTGATGTTTGTCACAAAAGATCTTGAAAGCTTCATGGGGGAGGATCAGCTCAACAGTCAGGTCTTCATCATTGATGGAGAACTCAAATTCGATGAACTTTCCGAGCCGCTCACCGGTAACCCTTATGTAGGCCTGGCCAATTTTGGGGACATACTCCCGCATGACATCCTCCTGTTCTCAAAATGGAGGCCTCTAATCCGGCCCCTCTATGTTCTGGTCAGATTAGAGTTGCAGAAGCTATGCCAAAAACCATAACTACTTGATAAATATATATATTATGAAATTTTGAAGTTAAATGGCAGGGACCGGTCTTAACGATAAAATCAAACTCAGTTAATCATTTGGAAAATTTGATCAAATAGTTCAACGCAAACGATCAGTTATGCTGCGATCGCACAAAAACATATATCTGGCTGCAACAAATATGATGAATCCTGGTTTTAATCCCAGTAAATTTATTATTTGATTAAAAACTGAGTTGGCACTATAAAAAGTAAGTAGCGTATGCAGGAGACATTAGATCTCCAAAAAAAATACCAACAAGTCATACGCCATTCACGGATGATTTTTTATACCAAACAATATCCCCGAACATCATGAAAGACGGGGTGGAGGATAGATGTCATCTCAATTGAGTATCTCAGGTCTTCCCATGGAGGACCGAAATCTGCACCTGACTTTCGACGCGGGAAAGATCCTGCTCAACGACCACCGAATGGTGTTAATGCATACCCATGCCATGGGGGCTCTGCGTAAGGAACTGATGGATACGCTTGGTCATGACAGGGCACGGGGTGTACTGACACGAATGGGTTATGCCTCCGGTGCGAAGGATGCGGACCTGGCGCGCAAACTACTACCGGAAGGCAATGACGAGGATATGCTCTTGATGGGTCCGCGGTTGCACACCCTGGAGGGCGTAGTGCATGTCAAGCCGATCAAGATCGATATCGATATTCGCCAACGCCATTTCTATGGGGAGTTCCTTTGGGAGAACTCTCATGAGGCTTCTGAACATCTGAAACTGTTCGGCATTCATACTGAACCAGTCTGCTGGACGCAGATTGGCTACGCCTCGGGTTACACCAGTGAGATCATGGGTCGATTCATCGCCTATCGGGAGGTGGAGTGTCATGCCAAGGGTGACCGTCACTGTCGCATCATTGGTAAACCCATTGAAGAGTGGGAAGATGCGGATGAGGAGCGGCGTCACTACCGGCCCGACCCCATGGCTGAACAGCTGCTGGCACTGCAGGATGAGGTCAGCCATCTGCGGGACTCTCTGCAGGAGCAGACGGGTATCGGCGACATGGTTGGAACCTCTCCTGCGTTTAAGGACGCCTGCGACATGCTACGCAAAGTGGCAGAGAGTCATGTCACTGTACTCTTACTTGGGGAGACCGGTGTCGGTAAAGAGATGTTTGCCAGAGCGCTACACAGCATCAGTCCCCAGGAGAAAAGCCCCTTCGTCGCCATCAACTGCACCACCATTCCGGAAGAGCTGATTGAGTCTGAGCTGTTCGGAGTTGAGAAGGGGGCATTTACCGGCGCTTTGCAATCCCGTCCGGGACGATTTGAGCGAGCCCACGGAGGCACCCTCTTTCTCGATGAGGTCGGAGATCTATCGATGAATGCCCAGGCTAAGCTGTTACGGGTACTTCAGGAGGGGGAGATCGAGCGTGTCGGTGACACCAAAACCCGTAAGGTCGATGTGCGGGTGATTGCCGCCACCAATGTAGATCTCCAAGAGGCGGTTGCCGCAGGGCGTTTCCGCTCCGATCTCTACTACCGATTAAATATATACCCAGTGATCATTCCTCCCTTGAGAGAGCGGAAGGACGATATCATTCTGCTAGTGGAACGCTTTCTGGAAAAATATACGGCAAGACATGGTAAACGGGTCGATGGTATTACTGAGCCAGCAATGCAATCACTGCATGACTACAACTGGCCAGGCAATATCCGGGAGCTTGAGAATATGATCGAGCGAGGAGTGATCATCGTAACCAATGGCCATGCCATCGACCTCAAAGATCTCTTCCCCTGCCTCAATATGAGTAAAGATGCACCAAGCACAATACTCTCCCCATCACAGGAATCACAACCTCTCGACTCGCTGGTTGAGCAGGTGCTAGACCAATCCGGTAGCCTCGAAGCGGTAGAGACACTGATACTTGAATCCGCTGTCGACAAAGCCAATGGCAATCTCAGTCAGGCCGCCAGACTGCTCGGCATGACTCGCCCCCAATTGGCCTACAGGCTTAAAAAAAGGGATGAGGAATAGTGATCGGGCACGGCCGTTAAAAGTGAGCACTGGATGGATGTCTATGCTCGTTTTTTCGTCCGCCAATATGTACAAGTTCGCTGATGCCCACCTTAAGGAACTGTTAGATCTTCATGTAAATTGAAGCGCGAAGGGTGCGGCCTGCCGCACCGCACCCAGCTGAAACGATAAGCCGCTCAACAGACAGCTTGCTTCAACAGAAACTGATGGTAACGATGAAAGTATTTGGCATTTCAGTGGAATCCAATCCCGGATGGTGCGGCAGGGCCGCACCCTACATTGCTTGAAGTTAATCCAGGCATTAATCTGCATCGCGATGACGGGGTCAGTTACATCTGGCCACAAAATCATCGGCATAAGCCTGGCTTGTGCTTACAGATTGAAGTGGCATATAACAGTACCTCAACATTAACGAGATAGACGAGATGTTCAGCCAAATACTTGAAGTCACCCTGCCGGTATTTGGCATTGCCCTGCTGGGCTATCTCTACGGCCGACTCAACGGCAGCGATATGGACTCCGCCAATCGGGTCAATATGAATCTTTTCGTGCCGGCACTGCTGTTTTATGTACTTTCGGAGAAGATCCCCAATTCACCTGAGTGGCGCTCCATTGCCTGGGGCACAGTGATCATCGTACTGGGATCAGGATTATTGACCTGGCCGCTGGTTCGGCTGTTACGATTCCCCTCCCGGGTTATTTTACCCCCGATGATGTTCAACAACTCAGGCAACCTGGGTTTGCCGTTGGCAGCATTGGCCTTTGGTGACGGGATGTTACCCTTTGCTGTCGTCGCCTTCGTGGTCTCCACCAGTCTCCATTTCAGCCTCGGGATCTGGCTGGTCAGCGGACGCCTCGATCCCATGAGTCTGTTGAAAAATCCAGTGTTTCTCGCAACGGCTGCCGGTATCATCGCCCACATCAGCGACTGGCATACACCGGCATTGATGTTGCCAGGACTTGAAATGGTCTCCAAGGTAGCAATTCCACTGATGCTGGTGGCGCTGGGCGTGCGCCTGGTTCACATCGATATCAGCCACTGGAAAGCCGGCTTGGCTGGCGCTCTGCTCTGCCCAGCCACCGGAGTGATCAGCGCAGCAGCTGCGATCATTTTATTGCAGCCTTCTGAGGAGATGAGCAAAATCCTGTTGCTCTTCTCTGTACTTCCCCCTGCAGTGATGAATTTTCTCCTGGCCGAACGCTATCAGCTTGCATCGGATGAGGTGGCTTCTATGGTGGCCTTCGGCAATCTCGCTAGCCTGGCGGTGATTCCACTAGCCCTGGCCTTCATCCTTTGAATCGTCGTGCTGTTGCCGGTTGGCTGCTCTCTACCGCAGTAATCGCCGCTGTAATCCACACCCTTGCAGATGATTTCCCCAAAACCCTGGTCGGCGTACTGACCTGGGGAGCCGGTCTGTTGCTCATACCTGACATATCTATCCAGACCCGGCGTCAGATCTTAATCCTGGTAGGTATAGGTCTGACAGGTATAGCCTGGGGTATGGTGCATCAGATTTCACCGGACTGGCGGATGATACTTTCAGGTAATGCCCTGCTACTAAGCATGCTCGCTGCTGTCAGCTTCCTGCGACTGATCACCAGACCGGACACTGAGAGGGGAGAGACCCTACCCTCCGGCAGGCGTGCGGTCTGGTCAACCCTCTTCGGCGTACACCTCTTCGGCTCGGTAATCAATCTATCATCGGTGTTTATCATGGGTGACCGGATCAGCCGTCTTGGGCGCCTCAACCAGGCACAAACCATTGTTCTGACACGGGGCTTTACCGCTGCGGCATTCTGGTCTCCCTTCTTTGCGGCGATGGCTGCCGCCCTGACCTATGCACCGGGTGCTTCACTGCCACAGATCTGGCTAATGGGCATTCCCCTGGCTGCGAGCGCGTTGCTGCTTACCGCCCTGGGATGCCAGGGCAACGATCAGTTCACTGGCTATCCCATGCATCCATCTGCCCTCATCCTGCCTGGCATCCTTGCGTTGTTTGTCTTGTTACTACACCAGTGGCATAGCGACTGGCATATTCTCGGCATCATCGCGCTACTTGCACCCACATTATCACTGGCTGTCACCTCGATCCGACATCCACGTCCCCACATACGTACAGTGGAACATATCACCAAAGAGCTGCCCGGTATGCAGAATGAGTTGACCCTATTTCTTGCGGCCGGGGTCATGGCGGCGGGATTGAATGCGGTTTTCGCCGCCGCTGGCGGTTGGCTACCCTTTGATCAGTTCACCGGTATCGAAGCTTCCCTGGTATTACTGTTCATGGTATCGACCTCGATCCTAGGGGTGCATCCGGTGATCAATATTGCCGCCTTGGGAACACTGCTGGCACCCTTGAACCCTGATGGCTCTCTATTGGCCATGACCTTTATTTCGGCCTGGGCCATTGGTACTGGAGCCAGCCCCTTCTCCGGCATCAACCTGGCGATGCAGGGGCGCTACAACCAGCAAGGGGCGGATAGCCTGAGATGGAATGGTCTCTATGCTGCAGTGATGGTGGTACTGTCCATTTTGGTCCTTAATCTTTTTGCTGTGTTTGGTTTGCAATAGCTGAAAGAGTAGTCAGGTAAAGACATCTACGATCTATTTATTCCCATTACGATCGAGTGTGATAGCTGTGCACCCTGGTCCCCATGCTCCAGTCCGCTCTATTGCCCAAATAATCTCACGTGTAGGGTGTGGCCCTGCCGCACCATGCCCAACTGAAACTATTACCACCTGACAAGCCGGTTTACAGACGCTGCTGGTCATGAGCAAAGTATCCGGGGATTATTGGGATTCCAAACTCTGAAGGTGCGGCAGGCCGCACCCTACTGCTGATAAGAGCGTGGGAGTTAATATTGAAATGTATTCACACACAGGGCACGGCAATGAGATAAAACTCAAGTTTTATTTGAACCAGAAGGATACAGCCAGCGCGAAAACAACCGGGTTAAAAACGGCAACACAAAATAGGTCAAAGTAGGCACGACGATAATGGTTAAAGTAAACGTCTTAAGCACCAATGGCAGACCTTCAATATAAGGTCCGATCAGCATGCTCAATAGGGTTACCAAAGTGAAGACCCCCAGCCAGACAAGAAACGCCATTTTGTATTTCGGTGGATGCACATTGATGGCGCAATCCGGCAGGGTAAACCAGGCCTCCATGCCGGTGATGGTCTGAATCTCCCGGGGCTGACTAACCTGTTCCGCAATCTCCCGCCACTCACCACGCTCCTTTGAGTTTTCCCACTTTTCGAGATTACTGAGGTGATCAAATTTGAAAACAATCCGGTAACTGCCATCGGGTTTGTCAGGCCTGAACACGTTGGTGCCCATATGTCCCGGCCACTGCATCGCAGCCTGGGTTATGCCAGCGACATAGTCTTCGAACTCGGACTCTTTACCGTCTACCGGCTTTCGAGTCACCATAACCGTAACCGGTGGATCACCCTCATCACTGTTGTCAGTTGTGAACCCTTGATTGTCAGTCATCTCAACCAGCCTCGATCCAATTTCTCTCTTACTATACCCGGAGCAGTCTCAGAAAATAGAGTCTGAGTAGAGATTCTCTCAAACCAGCTCATCAAGCCCGGGCTTCGGGGAGATGGCATGTCATAAGCCAGCGCCAACCCGAAACGTGAAGCCAATATATAATCGGTGATGCCACCACCAGCTACAAAATAGTCCGAGCTGTCCAAGCGCTCTTCAAGATACGGCATTGCTTGATGCCACTGCCTCATGGCACTCGCAATGACCTCCTCGTCCCACTCGACGGGTGACCGATCCCGCCGCTGAAAAACCAGATCCCTAACCGGTCGTCCAACCGTACTATCTGCATACAGTGCAATACCCCGAGCTAAAGCACGCGATTCAGGGGAAGTCGGCCACAGACCACCATAGCTTTCGTCGAGAAACTCCAACATCACCGAGGAGTCCTGTATCGCCAAATCACCTGTTTTGAGTACCGGCACCGTACTATATGGTGTTAGCTGGGCCCACTCATGTTCGTACTCATCATAGGCACGACGCTGATATTCCACCCCGCAACGATGCAAGGCCATCCGCACACGCCAACAGAACGGACACTCTTCTTTATCATAGAGCAGGGCATGGGAAGTCATAAGCGGGAGAGCCTTAATTCCCGTAGATGTTCCAATACAAAATCGATACGATCCTGCCCCCAAAAGATCTCTTCGCCGACAATGAAAGTCGGCACACCGACCGCACCCCGCTCATCAGCCTCTTGCCAGTTACTGACCAGTTGAGCCTGATTGTCTGCATCATTAGCGGCAGCTGCCAACTCATCCCGGCCGAGCCCGACAGCCTCTCCAACCTCTAAAAGGGTATCGAGTTGTCCTATGTCACTACCTTCAGCCCACTCCTTGCGCATCACTTCATTGATATAGGGTCTGAGCAGACCTCGCTTTTCAGCCAGCAACGAACCGGCGCCCGCCAGGGTCGGATCGGTGGTTTTCGGTGGTGGATTGACAGGAATACCCAGACGCCGGGCAAATCGCGCCATATCCTGTCTTGCGAGCGGTAGTTTTTTTACTGCCACCTCTGGTGGTGAACGGCCATCCCAACCGCCCAATGGACGCCAAACCATGCGCACATTGTAGTCATCGAAAATCGACCACAGGGTCTTGGTGGCGAGATAACAGTATGGACTGCGGAAATTAAAGTAGAGGGTGACGTCTGTCGGTTCAACCATCATCAAGATCCTTAATGGAAACCTGGAAACATGGGAAAGCCCATTATTTGTAAAAGCTGATATTCACTCTGTTTTCAGCTTTCCGATATTTCCAAAAAATGTCTGGCGGCACCTGCCGCCAGACAACAGCACGGTATCAACGACCGGAAGCTCTCAAGTTCTGTACTGTAAATTTTCTGGCGGGGTTCAGTTTGGGATCGACCTGACCCTTGAACTGCCCGGTGGTGCAGTGCATCGCCTGCACATCGATCATGGTAAAGGAGTCATCGATTGCCACGCCGGTTCCCTTGTTCTTCGGCAGGTGATGATCGGGGTGGGCCTGACCTATTTGCCAGCTCTTCCAAAGGTCCCCTTTACGGTCGTAGGTCAATGTACGAGGGATGGTGAAAGTCTGAGCATCGATAAAGTGCACCCGCTTACTGATCGGATGGTTTGGATCTTTCGCCTTGTTTTCTAGCTCATAGACCTTACGCAACTGCCAAGTGATCTGTGGAAAGCAGTCACCCTTATCGCCCATATGTACGAACTGATAACCATCTGACTCTTTATGCTCTTCAGAGAGATTAGGCAGCGCATTGTGATTGTAGAAAGGTACCAGAATGTTTTTTGTGCCTTTAAAGGTCCACTCCATATCATTGATGCGGCCGTTATAGCCCTCGAAATCCTCGATCATGACGTCAGAGCCGAGAAAGGCATCCGTTACCTGCCCGGAGGCCAGACGACGTACCCGACGCTGGAAGCCAAGATAGAGCCAGGCGCTGTCGCGCTTAAGATCGTCCTCATAACGGTGAATCAGCAACTGGGTATCCTTAACATCAAACGGCTCCAGCGCCTGAACGTAGATGGCACGGAACAGTTTTGACGGATTTGGGGTGATCTCAGGCAGGGGCTCCTGGTTTACCCGGTGCATATAGTTCAGAAAATGGAAGTTGAACTTGATGGTTCTTTCCAGTTTCCCCGACTTCAAATCCTTATATTTCCAGTAGAAAGGATAGATCGCGGCATTGTCGCCCCAGTTGTAGCCATACTTGTAGTTCCAGGCGAGTTTTTCCCCCACCCGAGGATCATCCATCGACGGCTCTTCAGGAAAGGGCCGACCGGCTACGAAGCCCTCTATCTCACCTGACTTTTCACCCAGTTTTACTTTACCCAGACCATCTCTGGTGGCTTGAACATAGTTGGGATGCAGATCGAAAGAGGTGGTTTCACCCACCGTGATCTTGGTCCACCCCTGACTGACAAACTCGAACATTGCCGGATCGATGACCTCTTTGAATTGGGCCACGTTCGACTGATCGATCACCATGCCCACCTCTAATCCGTCGTGGGTGGGGATACCGTTTTTGTAAGGGTAGAAGCTGTTCTCCACATCTTCCGCAGTTGCCGCCTGTGCGGGAAAGTTGGCGGCTATCATCAAGCCCGCCATCAGCGTTGTATTAAGCAAACGCATTTTTAAAACCTCCATAACAAAACTTAGAAGCGATATCGCAGGGTGATCTGAAACTCATCCTCGGCCTGAGCCATACCGATCGGTCCGGAACGGAAACGACCAAGGGGTTCATATCCCGCAAGATTACGCAGTGCTAGATCACCCGGTTCGCCATTTCCGGTGAACGGGGGAAAAGGGTTACAGGAGCGACAATCGTCATACTCTTGTGCGCCGTCACCAACCTTGAAGTTGGCACCGACAGTCAGTCGCAGATTGTCACTGATCAGCCAATCGACAGAAGGGGCAATGACACTGGCATGGGCCTTGAAATCATGGGCCATGATGACCTGGGGACTGACCTGGTCGTTCTGATACCAGCCTTTAACGAGCAAGGTACCCACGTGGTTGATCTCCCAATTGGGATTACCCGCTTCGATACCGTTGACCTTCTCCCGCTCGTGATCGACCATGTACTCGCCGAACAGCTGCGCCGATAACAGAAAGGCACGTTTATCGTTGAGGAATGGGATGAATGTTGGGCGATCCCAACCCAGTACATAACGGAACATATCAGACTCTGAGTAGAGTTCCGGTCGCAGCGTATTGGCAAACTCCTCGCCTTGGGTATAGGCAGCTTCGACTCGAAACACCGACTTGATGTCATCCACATAGAAGTCGAGAGAACCGCCGACTAGGTTGACCCTGGGAAAATACATATCGAAGGCGATCAGATAGTCGTAGCTCTGTGACTCGATTTCCGGAGTGAACGGATTGTCCGCGTTATCCACTACCGCACGCAGAGAGGGCATTTGCGAACGGTAGGTCAAGGCATTCAACGAGAAGCCAACACCCGAATAATCACCCTCAACCTTTACGCCCACCTGGGAGTTGCTCAATGACCAGTCTGGAAGATGTACATCGCGGATACCGATCACATGTTTTGGAAAATCGGTAGAGAGCGCGCCTCCGGCAAAGTTGGAAACAGAACAGCCGTTATCCCAACAGTTCTTCATCGCCCGGAAAAAACTACCTGCATCGAGGATCGCATAGGGTGTACCGCCCTGACCGAGGCTGTTGGGCCGGAACTTGTCAAAGTTCCAGAGAAACTGCATGTTCAGATCATCGAAGGTCTCGGTTGCCCCCATCCGGTATTCACCAGTGGCCATCCACATCGGGATACGGATATCCTCCAGCTCGTCGTAGATGTTATGTCTGGAGTAGTCCACCGGGTTGATCACGTCGAGGACCCGAAATAGATCTGTACGCCCCCAGACCACCTGTTGTCTACCGAGGCGGAAGTTCCAGGTTGCGGCACTATCTGTCGGCAGGGTTGCGTCGATATAGGCCTCTCGAAGAAAATCGAGTCGGTCGTTGAATTCCGGGTATTTCAGATCACTCTCTGAAAAATCGAGATAGTCATCGATACAACCACGGGAGTCCACGTCGCAGGGTCGAACCGGAACACCCAACCCGACACCCCCATCCGTGTCGTGCAGTGTGTGGCCCAGATTTACCATGCCTTCATTGGGATTTTCCGTAGTGTCAAAACCGAACCCCAGCACACCGGTTGAAACGTCGGATTGACCCCAGGCGGTACTGCCGGCGCCGCCCACAGACTGCATGTTGATGGAACCACCGGCATTATCACCAAATTCATCATCATTAAGGTCGTAGACCCCATCGTAGGTCGCGCGGAAAGCACCGACGAAACTGATGTTTGAAAACGCCCCCTGTTCGCCATAATCCTTGGAGCCTTCGATCAACACCGTGTTACGCATCTTGCTCAGACCGACGTTTTGGCGGCTGTAGGTGGCGTTTTCAACAAATCCGTTGACCTGCGTGGTGCCGTCTTCCGAGCTATAGGCCAGGACCTGGCCTCCGCTCAGACAGGCCGTGACAGCAGCCGCCAGCAGTGTGGCTTTAAATACCGGATGTTCCCTTCCCGGTTGTAATTTGTGACTGTCTAGGAACATCCTAGCCTCCTCCTCTTTACTATTATGTAAGTAAAAGTTAACTATGCAGCAGGCGTGCCAATTCCTAACCTATTGTTATACTTAGATATTATTAGCGTGAAAACCAATTGATTAAGGATATCATCAAAATATCGATATTTTATTTAATCAAATGATAATTAGTGATTATTTCGATAATATTTCACAGACAAAAAAAGGCCGGAAAACATTTCCGGCCGAGGGAGGGATCAGAAGCTTTCAGATATTTACGCCATCTGAGGCGAAAAGTGCTTACTTAAGCGCAAAGAGACTCATGCATATAGTTCTTCAAATGGTTTTGGTGGGGCATGGCCCCACCCTACTGTTGAATTCAGAGTGTAGGGTGGGGCCATGCCCCACCAGATACTGGTTAAGTAAGCGCCATGTCCCGATGAGGCTTGTCAGCATAGAGTACGCCGTCTTCATCGTAACGCGCACTGCCAATGAAACTCGGCCGGAAAATCATCACCCAGGCGGGCACCAGGAACATCGCCGCAAGAGCATTGAGTATTAACATCACCACCAGCAACAGGGCTGCATCGGCCTGGAAGCGGAGATCAGAGATGAAGACCCACATGATCACGCCGCCGATCAGACAGGCAGCTGTAAAACCGATCGCCTTACCGGTAGTCGCAATGGAAGTTAGCACCGCCCGTTGCAGATCACCGGAAGCTTTTGCAGTCTCCTCACGAATCCGGTCCATGATATAGATCGAATAGTCGATACCGACACCTATACCCACCGCGATTATCGGCACGGTATTGACATTGATGCCGATCGACGCCAGCCCCATGTATGCGTAGGTGGAGACAGTACAGAACATCATCGCCAGAAACATAATGAATCCTGCGTGGAGGGACATATAGAACCAGGTGACAAAGACAAAGATCAGAGCCAGCACCAGAGGAATGATCAACATGTTGCTCTCATAGGCCGATTCGTTCATCGCAGCGGTAACGCCCACCAGACCGCCGGCGAGTTCGATATGCAACCCTTCAACTTTATTTCCAGGATCGTTGATCCACTCCTTGGCACGATGAATCGCCCGACGAATGGTCTTCGCCTGGTGATCCTTGTAGAAGAAGACGATATTGGCCACCCGATCATCGGTATCAACAAACTCCTTAAGGGCGCCTGGCACCGGACTGGATGCCATATAGGCAAACATCAGACCGCCCACATAGGCTTCGGTATCAGGAATAATCGCCCAACGGGGATCGTCGGAGTGAAAGATCCGATTGACCTGCTTCACCAGATCAGGCACCGCCTTGGCACCACCCAGCTCCGGATCGAGCAGCATATGGTTCTGAAAAGCCTCGATGGACTGTAGAACATCCGGCCGTTTCATCCCCCCCTTCTCATCGGTCCTGGCAACGATATAGAGCTCTTCGGAACCGGGGAATCGCTCGTTGATCACCTTGGAAGAGACGTTGTAGTCGTGATCGAGATAGAGTATTGGTGAACCGGGTTCCGATTCACCAATCTGCACCCGGCTACTCTGTTGTGCACCTAATAGCAGGATCACACCAGCCAAGCTGAGGACGATCACCCCACCCCGTCGTTTTGCCACCAGCGATGCCACCCGGCCAAACAGGGCATCTTCCGCTGCCAGGCGTTTGGCTGCAGGTTTTGGTTTGGGCAACAGGGAGAGCATCAGGGGTACAGCAATCAGTACGGTAAACACTACACAGACCGCCCAAAGGGATGCGTAGATACCCAGCTTCACATTGATCGGTACTGAGCCAAGGGCGATCAGTAACAAGCCAATGGCATCGGACACAATGCCCAGGCTACCGGGCCGAAACAGGGAGTCAAAGGTACGATGGGCAGCCTCCCTGGAGTCACCCACCTCTTCCAATTCACCATAGAAACGTTGCACCAATTGGATGGCGTGGGACATAGCCCTGGCGGAAATCAGAAAGGGTATTACCAGTGTAAGAGGATCCAGGTTGTAGTCGAGCAGGGAGAGAATGCCGAGCCCCCAGATCGCAGAGATGGCGATGCCGAACATCGGCAGCAAAATACCGTAGGCACGACGGAAATAGATGATCAGCAGGAACAACATAATACCCACTGTGGTGGTGAAGATGAGAAACAGCTGATCGAGATAACTGTAGACCCAGCCCCAAAGCATCGGCTGACCGGTGGCGTAAATCGACACCCCTGCAGCCTGTTCCTGATCCCTTATCTGCTGCAGTTGAGTGAATATTTCATCATAGTTCAACTGCCCTTCATTGAACTGAGCCTTGATCAGTGCCGCTTTAAGATCCGGGGAGACCAGCAGTCCAAAGACCCGCGGATTACTCATTACATCATCGCGAAGTTTGTTCAGCTCATCTTCCGTCCAACTCTCCTTGAGCGGATCAAAATAGGGCTGAGAATTGACATCTCCGGTATCGGTCAGCCAGACCTTGCGTGAAGTTCTGTGGGTCAGACTGGCGAGCAGGTTATGGTTAACACCGCTGACGTTATCAACCGATTGGGTAATACGGTGAATACGGGCCAGGGTCTCCTGACTGAATATATCACCCTTATCCACCACTACCGCCATCACCACATTATTGGCACCGCCAAAGGTGTCGCGAATCGAATTGTGCAGCTTGATGTACTCATGTTCCTGGGGCAGCAGGTCGGCAAAATCAGAGTACATCTGCACCTTTGGAACCTGGAAGGCAAAGAAGAGGGTCAGTGCCGCAATCACAGTGAGAAAGACCTTGGGGAACTTGAACACCAGGTCGTCGATGTTTTTCAACCAGTGGGAGAAGGCGTGCATAGTCATTGGACTGCTCCTTCTGATCCGGTAGTGATGGGACTGATGGTTCCCTGCCCACCCATTACCAGCAGACGCTCGTCACCCTGGGGTATAGCTGTGATCAGGTAGGAGAAGAGACGGGGTGCATCTGGCACCTTTTCCCAGCGATCACCTTGCAGATGCAGCAGGGTACCGTTATCACCGGTGGCGTAGAGCCGGTCTCCCTGTGAAATCAGGCTATAGATAGGCGCTTTACTGACTGAAGCCTGACGTTGCCAACTCTCTCCTCCGTCCTTGGTATGTAGGATGGTGCCGCTCAACCCGGCAACCCAACCCTCGTCCAGGGATCGGAACCATGCCGCCATAGGGTAGAACTCGTTGGGAATGTCGTTGCCTCGTTCCCAACTCTCTCCGCCATCATGGGTGAAATAGAGCGAACCAAACTCTCCGGCAACCACTCCATTATCACGATCGAGCCATTGTATTGAGGTGAACTGCATATCCTCCTGCTGAGAGACCTCCTGCCAATTACCCTGGCTCTCATCACTATGGATCAGGGTACTGAAACTGGCGGTTATCCAGAAACGCCCCCGTGGATCGCAGCTGATTGCCATCGGACTCTCCATGGTCTCCAGCTGACTCGATTGCCACTCGCTACCTTTGGCATCAGAGATCCATACCTTGCGTACAGTATCGATGGCGGCAAAGCTACCGTCTTCACAGCTGGCCACGGCGACCAGGGAGGACTTGGTCGGCAGTTGTGTGCGCTGCCAAGTCTCACCCATATCGAGGCTGGTCAAGACCGTACCGTAATCGCCTACTGCAATGATCCGGTGATGGTTGGCGGCAGCTGCCTTCAGCTGATCGAAACGGTAGATCGGTTTCTCTATCTCCCGTTCAACCAGGGTCAGATCCAGAGGGGCTTCGCAGCCACCAATCAATAGCGTTATGAACAACCAGGGGACGGCATGCCAAGGGTTGTGTGGTTTCGTTCGATGATGTTTACTCATCTGCTGATCCTCTTGTCTCCAACCCGTTCAGTTTCGGAATGGGTGGTTATCATTTTCATATCTATGCAGTTCTGCAGGGCCGAACCCTGCACAAACCGCATACCTACACTGTCCATTCCCTGGTAGCCCACATTCAGGCAATTACCCTTCTCCATTGCCACAGCAGCTGTAATGCCGCCACTGAGTATCAGGATTCGGTGCGGCAGGGCCGCACCATCGCTGTCTCACTTCGGAACTCCATCTCAAACTCACTTCACACAAACCGCATGCCAACACTGCCCAGTCCCTGGTAGCGCACATTCAGGCAGTCACCCTTCTCCATTGCCACAGCAGCGGTGATGCCG
>JBEVXD010000018.1:0-19917 GCA_040506275.1 Candidatus Thiodiazotropha sp. DIVDIV | reverse complement strand
TCACACAAACCGCATGCCAACACTGCCCAGTCCCTGGTAGCGCACATTCAGGCAGTCACCCTTCTCCATTGCCACAGCAGCGGTGATGCCGCCATTGAGTATCAGGATTCGGTGCGGCAGGGCCGCACCCTACCCACCGATCCTCTGTAGGGTGTGGCCCTGCCGCACCATCGCTGTCTCACTTCGGAACTCCATCTCAAACTCACTTCACACAAACCGCATGCCAACACTGCCCAGTCCCTGGTAGCGCACATTCAGGCAGTCACCCTTCTCCATTGCCACAGCAGCGGTGATGCCGACACTAAGTATCACTATTCGGTGCGGCAGGGCCGCACCCTGCCCACCAATCCTCTGTAGGGTGTGGCCCTGCCGCACCATCGATGTCTCACCTCGGAACGCCATCTCAATCTCACTTCACACAAACCGTATCCCGACACTGCCCAGTCCCTGGTATCTCACATTCAGGCAATCTCCCTTCTCCATCGCCACAGCAGCGGTGATGCCGCCACTAAGTATCACTATTCGGTGCGCCAGGGCCGCACCCTGCCCACCAATCCTCTGTAGGGTGTGGCCCTGCCGCACCATCGATGTCTCACCTCGGAACGCCATCTCAATCTCACTTCACACAAACCGCATACCAACACTGCCCATTCCCTGGTAGCGCACATTCAGGCAATCTCCCTTTTCCATTGCTACAGCAGCGGTGATGCCGCCACTAAGTATCACTATTCGGTGCGGCAGGGCCGCACCCTGCCCACCAAGCCTCTGTAGGGTGTGGCCCTGCCGCACCATCGATGTCTCACCTCGGAACGCCATCTCAATCTCACTTCACACAAACCGCATACCAACACTGCCCATTCCCTGGTAGCGCACATTCAGGCAATCTCCCTTTTCCATTGCTACAGCCGCAGTAATACCACCCGTAAGAATCAGGGTGCCGGCTGGGATCTCCTCGCCCCGCTCACCGAGCATGTTGGCCAACAGCGCCACACTAGCGGCAGGATGACCCAGCACAGCTGCACCGGCTCCCAACTCCACAACCTGACCATTTTTCTCCATCACAACCCCGAGGGTACGCATATCCACATCAGCGGGATCGGCCATCTGCCCCCCCAGTACAAAACGGGATGATGAAGCGTTATCGGCAATGACGCTGATCAGGTCGAAGCGAAAGTTTTCATAGCGGGAGTCGATAATCTCCACCGCCGGGATGACGAAATCCGTCGCCGCCAATACATTGCCGATATGGCAACCCGGACCACGCAACGGTGCCTTGGTGATAAAGGCCAGCTCGGCCTCAACTTTGGGATGAATCAGCTGATCGGTCTCGATCTCGCCGCCATCAGGGCGGTCGAAATAGTCGGCAAGAAAACCGTAGATCGGTGTCTCCACCCCCATCTGCTTCATCTTGGCCCGAGAGGTAAGTCCTACCTTCAGGCCGATGATCTTGGTACCTCTTGCCTCCTTGCGACGACGGATCTCGAACTGGATGTCGTAGGCATCCTCAAAATCCATATCAGGGTATTGGCTGGTGATCTTGGTGGCATCCTTCGCTTCCAGCTCACTGGTTTCCAGATATTCCGCCAATTCAACAATCTGTGTTTCTGTCAGGGTACCCATCAGCTAGCCCCCTGCGCCTTGGCCATCTCCATCGCCACATCTTCGATCATATCCTCCTGGCCACCGATCATGCCCCGTTTACCCAGCTCAACCAGTACATCCCGGGAGGAGACGCCGTAACGCTCCTGAGCCCGCTTTGCAAAAAGTAGGAAGGAGGAGTAGACACCGGCATAGCCCAGGGTCAGCGCATCCCGGTCCACACGGATGGGGTGGTCCAACATCGGCACAACCAGGTCTTCTGCCACATCCATCAGCTTGAACAGATCGACACCGGTCTCCACACCCATGCGCTCGGCTACCGCGACAAACACCTCAAGGGGGGTATTACCGGCACCTGCGCCCATACCCGCCGCTGAGCCATCAATACGATTTGCACCGGCTTCTACTGCTGCCAGTGAGTTGATCACACCCAACGAGAGGTTGTGGTGTCCATGGAAACCCAGTTCGGTTTCCGGCAACAGCGCACCCCGCACAGCACTTAATCTCAACGTCACATCATCGGGCAGCATGTAGCCTGCGGAGTCGGTGACATAGATACAGTTGGCGCCGAATCCCTCCATCAGTTTGGCCTGTTCAATCAGCTTTTCAGGCCCGACCATATGGGACATCATCAGAAAGCCAACGGTGTCGAGCCCCAGTTCGCAGGACTTGGTGATGTGCTGCTCGGAGACATCGGCTTCAGTACAGTGAGTGGCCACACGGATGGTGTCCACACCGCAGTCAGCAGCCATCTCCAGTTCAGGTACAGTACCGATACCGGGTAGCAACAGTGCTGAGATCTTTGCCCGTTTCACATGGGGGCGTACCGCACGCAGATACTCTTCGTCAGTGTGCGCGGGAAAACCGTAGTTCACCGAGGCCCCGGCCAAGCCATCGCCATGGGTGACTTCGATCATCGGTACTCCTGACTCATCCAGGCCCGAGGCCACAGCAACCATCTCATCAAGGCTGATCTGATGGCGTTTGGCATGCATGCCGTCACGCAGGCTCATGTCATGGATGGTTATTTTCTTACCGGATAGATTCATGATTAACTCCTCAAGCAGATTCTGCTTGTAATACCAGCGTGCCATTGACGATCTCTTCCGCAAACATCTCTGCGGTTCGCAGACCGGCGGCAGTCATAATGTCCAGATTGCCGGCATACTTGGGCAGGTAGTCGCCTAACCCCTCCACTTCCATGAACACCGAAACCCGATTACCATCAAACACCGGACCGTTTTTCAGGCGGTAACCTGGCACATACTTCTGTACCTCTTTGATCATCGCTTCAATCGACTCAGTTATGGCTGCCTGGTCAGGCTCATCTTCGGTAATACAGTGCACCGTATCGCGCATCATCAAAGGCGGCTCCGCTGGATTTAGGATGATGATCGCCTTGCCTTTTTTAGCACCGCCAACCTTCTCCACTGCACCGGATGTGGTCTGGGTGAACTCATCGATATTTTTGCGTGTGCCCGGACCCGCCGAACGGGATGAAACCGTGGCCACAATCTCACCATAAGCCACCGGCTGTACCCGACTGACCGCTGCCACCATCGGAATGGTCGCCTGACCACCGCAGGTCACCATGTTGACGTTCAGCTCCCGTTTGCCCACATGGTCCTTCAAATTGACTGGCGGTACACAGAAGGGGCCGACCGCGGCTGGTGTCAGGTCGATCATGATCGAGCCCTGCTCCTGTACTTTGCGATTGTTTTCAGCATGTACGTAGGCAGAGGTGGCATCGAAACAGATCTGAATATTGTCCTGTTGCATATGCGGCACCAGTCCATCCACCCCTTCGTGGGTGGTCTTCAGACCCAGCTTGCGGGCTCTCTCCAGCCCCTCGGAAGCGGCATCTATACCCACCATCCAGACCGGATTGATCCAGTCACTGCGTAGTGCCTTGTAGAGCAGGTCGGTGCCTATGTTGCCGGAGCCGATCAGGGCGGCATTGATTTTATTCATTAATCCTAACCTCGTAGATTTAACAGGGCCTTAGCCCTTGCTCTTATGTTTACCTGCATCCCAACCACCCTTGGTCAGATGCACTTGTGCGGTCTCCATTGGCAACACCTCCAGGGGTGTAGCCAGGCTATCGTTCCAACGATTGAAAAAGCCGAACAGGCCGATCACCGAGAGCATCTCCACCACCGCATCTTCGCTCCAGTGCTGACGCAGCTGATCAAACAGTTCATCGGTCACATCGTTAGGCTGTGAGGCGGCTGCCAGGGCGAAATCGAGGGCCACCCGTTCAGCTTCGGAGTAGTGGGGACTGCTGCGGTAGTTCCAGATATCCTCTAGTTTCTCCACTGCAATCCCGTGGCGCTTGGCACTCACCGCAGTGTGGGCCTTGCAGTACTGACAGCCTGCAGCGCTGCTAGCGACATGGGCAACCAGGCGTTTAAAGCCCAGATCAACCTCACCATCCGGGTCATAGACTGCCGCACTGAACTGAATAAAGGCATCCACCAGTTTTGGTTTTCGTTGCATGGTAAGCAGGCTGTTGGGGACAAAACCCAGAGTCTTCTCAAAGAAGGCGAAGCGCTCAGCCAACTCAGCATGCTGATCTAATGGCAAGGGTGTTAGACGGCTCATCTCAGCTCCTCATGGAAAATCAGGTGAAACGGACTGAAGCGGAACCGATACCACCGATCTCAACTCGCATGAAGTCTCCCGCCACCACCGGCTCCAGAGGTACCAGGGAGCCAGAGAGAATCACCTCACCCGCTTTCAGGGGAATGCCGAAGCTGCCCAGAGTATTGGCCAGCCAGGCGACACAATTAACCGGTGAACCAAGTGCTGCAGCACCTGCGCCGGTAGAGAGCAGTTGACCGTTCTTCTCAACCACCATGCCGGCAGTTGCGAGATCGACCTTACGTGGATCGACCGCCTTGTCACCCAGTACGAAGAGTCCACATGAGGCGTTGTCCGCCACCGTGTCCTGGATCTTTATCTTCCAGTCACGGATGCGTGAATCGACGATTTCAAAGCAGGGGATTACCGCCTCGGTGGCTCGCAACACATCAGCATTGCTGACACCGGGGCCGATCAGGTCCCGCTTCAACATGAAGGCGATCTCTCCCTCCGCTCGAGGCTGTATCAGCTGTTCACTGATCGGCATCTCGTCACCATTGCCAAACACCATGCGATCGGTGAGATAACCAAAGTCGGGCTGGTGCACATTAAGCATGTTCTGCACCGCCATGGAGGTAACACCGATCTTCTTACCGATGATCGATTCGCCGTTTTCCACACGCCGGTTCACCATACGCAGAGAGATGTGGTAGGCATCCTCCATTGTGATCTCCGGTTCCCGTTCCGTTATCGGATCGATCATGTGGCGTTGGCTCAGGGCATCGAAGAGTTCGTCGCCCAGTTCATGGATGCGTTGTTCATTCAGCATCGATAACTCCTCAAAGCTTGATACAGATATTTTTGAGTTCGGTGTAGAACTCCAGGGAGTGGACACCACCTTCACGGCCGATACCCGACTGCTTGCTACCACCGAAGGGCGTGCGAAGATCTCGCAAAAACCAGGAGTTTACCCAGGCGATTCCTGCGTCTACCTGAGCCGCGACCCGATGAGCGCGTGAGCTGTTCTCAGTCCAGATCGCCGTCGCCAAGCCATATTCGGTATCGTTGGCTAAAGCTACAGCTTCCTCTTCACTGTCGAAGGGGCGAACGTGGCAACAGGGACCAAAGATCTCTTCCCTAACACAAGCAGCATCGTCAGGTAGATCGGTCCAGATGGTAGGTTCTACCCAGGCACCACCTGCCAGGGAATTGGGCATGTCAGGCGCCTTGCCGCCGGTGACAACAGTGGCTCCCTCCTCTTCCGCTTTACGATAGTAGGAGAGCACCTTGCTACGATGTTCTTCACTGATCAGTGGTCCCAAATCGGTTTCCGGGTCATCCCACTGGCCGAGCTTCAAATCCTCAGCGCCCTGTTTCAACCGCTCAACAAAGGTTTCGTAGATCGGTCGCTCAACATAGACTCGCTCTGTACCCAGACAGACCTGCCCACAGTTGGCAAAAGCTGAGCGAAGGGTCCCTTCAATTGCCTTATCCATATCGCAATCTGCAAAGATCAGGGCTGGGTTTTTACCTCCCAGTTCAAATGAGATGTCGGTAATATCATCAGCCGCCGCCTTCATGATCGCGGAACCTGTTCCGGTTTCTCCGGTGAAGGTAATGCCATCCACCCCTTTGTGTCGGGTGAGAAACTCTCCAGCTGAATTGGGACCGAAACCGTGTACCACGTTGTAGACGCCCTTCGGAATCCCCACCTGGTTCATTACTTCACCCAGAAGAGCAGTGGTAAACGGGGTCTCTTCCGATGGCTTGACCACCACTGCATTGCCACAGGCCAGTGCCGGACCCACTTTCCAGGTCATCAGCAGCAAGGGCAGGTTCCAGGGACTGATCACTGCAATCACACCTTTCGGTTTACGGACTGAATAGTTGAGTGCTCCCTGCCCATCCGGGGTATCCAACATAAAACTCTCAGTCGGCACATTCTTCACCACGTCGGCAAAGATTTTGAAGTTGGCTGCACCTCTTGGGATATCGATATGACAGGCCAGCTTTTGCGGCTTACCCGTATCTAGACACTCCGCCTCAAGGAACTCATCGAAACGTGCGGTGATGCCATCAGCCAGTTTGTGCAACAGATTGGTCCGTTCCGCCATTGGCATCTTGCCCCAATCCCCCTGCATAGCTGCACGGGCTGCATTCACTGCTGCGTCCACCTCTGGAGCGCCTGCTTCATGCACAATACCGATCTTCTCCCCGGTCGCCGGGTTTATGTTGTCGAACAGCTTGCCCGAAGCTGATCCGACAAATTCACCATTGATGAAGTGCTTGACCTCTTTCATTCTATTCACCGTCATTACGCCTATGTCCTAAGATTTCCCGCTGCTCGCATCGGGGGTTTTTTCTTTATTCGTGGCAATACCGATAGCTTCCAGTCCAGCCAAAGCACACTGCTCGTCCTCAGCTTCAGAAGCACCGGATACACCGACCGCACCCACCAGTTCACCATCCACCCGGATAGGCAGACCACCACCGAAAATCACCAGACGATCACGTTGCACCAGACCTTCACGAAGTGCCGGTTGATCACCGATCGCTGACATCCACTCTGAAGTGGGAAAACCGAAACTAACTGCGGTATAGGCCTTGTCGATTGCAATCGAGATAGAGTGCAGAGCAGCACCGTTGTGACGTTGAAAGGCGAGCAGATTGCCCCCCCGATCAACAACAGCGGCATTCACCGTGACTCCCATCTCCTCAGCCCGCCGGTTGGCGGCCATCACCACCTCCATGGCACTTTGGCAATGCAGACTTTTTGCGCTGACAGTTATTACAGTCATCCTTATTTCTTCTCTTTTCGCTGATGTCTAGAACCATCACTGCAGTCGAATTCACTCCAGCTCTTCATAAATTGACGGGTATTCTCTTTGTGACCGGTTTCAGTGAAACCATCGATCTTTAACTGGTCCCTTGAGACACCCACCTCGCCCAGGGTGATCTGGATAAACCGAACAGCCTGATCGTTGCTCGTTACAGCCATGAACTCCTCCTATTGGGTCTTCACCCACTCTCGTTGATATAGTGCTTATGCTTGTTGTATTGACGGAACGCTATGCTGCGCTCTCAGATGCTTCTTGATTCGGTTTCGGTGCCAACCTCAGAGAGAGGTCGCTCTTGGGAACGACACGGCACGACAAAACAATGCCCCGGCGTTCATCTTCCTCACTAACATGGGTGCGGCTCATCTTGCGGGTCTCGTAATCCCCTTTGGTGATCTGGATACGACAGACGCCACAGCCGCCGCCTTTGCAACCAACCGGAATCGAGCCTAAACCCTGAGCCTGCATCGCATGCAACAACCGCTGCTCATCACCACAATGGAAACGGGTATCCTGGTCCTCGACAGTGATTTCAAATCGCATAGACATGCTCAGAGCCTCTTGAACACCGGACTGCGCTTACGACTCTCCTCTTCCTTGGTGAGAAAGCGCTCGGTAAAAATATCGTTCTCAAACAAGCGGCCCTGCATCAAGGCGCGTATCGCTGCCTCGATCATTACCGGAGGACCGCAGAGATAGGCGGTGTTCCCCGCAAAGCTGTTGTCGAACAGACGTTGTGCCGCCTCATGGACAAAACCGGTCTCGCCCGTCCATTCTTCCCCCTCTTCCATCTGTGAGAGCACAGGGACATAGTTGAAATTCGAGTGCTCTTCGGCCAGAGCGCCAAACAATTCATAGTCGTAGAGATCCCGTTTCGCCCGTACCCCATGCATCAGAGTGATCGGGATTGTTGAACCAGCCTCCAACAGATCGAGAATCATCGACTTGGGGCTTGAAAGACCTGTCCCCCCAGCGATAAAAATCATTGGATCAGCTCGAGACTTGCGCACGAAAAAACGACCATAGGGCCCAGTGACTTTAAGCTTGTCACCAACGGTTAAGTCGTTATGGATAACCGGCGTCGCTTGACCATCGGCAACCAGACGGATCTGTAATTCGATCAGATTGCTGTCAGAAGGTTTATTGGCCAGAGAGAAGGCGCGTGGTACCTCAATGCCAGGTACATGCAGATTGATATATTGACCGGCCTGAAAGTCGATACCTTCACCATCCAACTGCAACCATAGCCCCTTCACATCGTGGGTCAGGTTTTCCAACCTGACGATCTCGGCTTCGAAATCCCTGACCGGAATAATCCGGGCATCGGGCTCCTCATCGATGTCGGCCTCGATTACCGTATCCGACTGAAGGGTTGCGCAGCAGGCCAACACTTTGCCCTCATCCCGTTCCATATCCATCAGAGCAAAATTTGAGGCGTCTCCAATCTCCACATCACCATCAACCACCTCAACTTTGCAGGTACCGCAAAGACCATGGCAGCAAGCATGAGGCATCCAGATACCCGCTCGAAGACAGGCATCGAGGATGTTCTGACCCTCTTCGACTTCGACCTCGTCACCGGTGGGTTCGATGGTAAGTTGGTAGGACATGGTAATCGCTCCAAAATATCGATAAACACAAGAATAGCGATATTTTGTCGATTTGCAAGATTATTATCGATATTTTTTGTAAATCCATATTAAACGACTAGAATATTGATAAAAGTCACTGTTGAGCATATAAATAGAAGGTAGGGTATAGTTTGCTCTCCCCTCACAGTCGTTAACCGGAAAATGCTGCTATGGCAAGAACTTACAATGATGGCAATAGACAGAACGGTGCCAAGACCCTGACCGACCAGGCCTATCTAAAGCTAAGATCCGACATCATTCATGGGGTGTTAATGCCGGAAGAGAAACTACGCATTGAGCACCTGAGGGAGAGTTACGGCGTTGGTGCAAGCCCACTTCGTGAAGCCTTAAGCCGCCTTACCGCAGATGGATTTGTCACAGCCGAGGGGCAGCGCGGCTTTCGTGTTGCTCCCATGTCAGAGACAGACCTCGCCGACATTACCCGCATGCGTATCCTGCTGGAGAAACAGGCCCTGAGTCAGAGCATCGAACATGGAGACGATGCCTGGGAATCCCAGATCGTGGCAACCTTTTATCAACTTGAGAAAGTAGAAGAGTCCGAAAAGAGGGACCCGGCAGAGTGGGAGCTTCGCAATCACGATTTTCATGAAGCGCTGATTGCCGGATGCACCTCAAAATGGCTGCGTCGCTTTTATGGCATCCTCTATGATCAGCACAAACGCTATCGCAACATCGCCTTGAGCACAGAGATCCCCCGGGATCTGCACCAGGAACATGAAGCACTACGCAACGCTGCCCTGGCCAGGGATAAGCAACTTGCCTGCGATGCCATAGAACAACACATTATGAGAACAGCGGAAATCACTTTGCGGGTTCTGAAAGAAGAGGCAGACAGAGAGAAAGAGATCGCAGAGGTTGTGGCAACACAAAACTGAATAACACCGCAGAACCAGTATGAGATTTAAAGTACTGATCTACCGCATCTCTGTTATCCCTCTGTTTTCTTGTTAAACATAACATCTCAAATCGATGGAGAGGGAAGCAGTATTATTTGGTCTTGCTTATACACTCTACAGCTTCACCGCCTATTTAAAGTGCAGGTAACCGCACAGCAACGGATCGTTCACAATAGAGCGACATAGTAGGTAACACCTGTGAAGCACTTGTTATGTTTACACTTCAGTCAGCTTCCTCTAGTGCAAGTGAACTATCAAAGCCAGTGAGAACCACTCCCACAATCGTCCGAACTGCGTGTTGAGCTGTGACAGGATCCTCTTGTTATCTCTATTCACCCGTATTCTCAAGCATAATTGCTGGCTTGATATCTAGTAGGGGAGTGCCATTCAAGCAATCAAGGCCCTGCACTGAAACCACACCACTTTCTATAGAAATAATGGGGAGAGTGGCGGCTACAATTGGATTGGGACGATTGGGGGAGCGTAAAGCAAACGTTCCTATCGGTTCACCGTCGTCATCCGATGGCACTACGAGTTCGTTTCTGTCTGTGTTATCAAACCAGTACAGGATAAGAATTACTTGGCCAATTTCCAGACCAGATAGGCCCTTTTGAAATTCGTCATCAAGAACCAGTTGGCAAATGGGTCCTTTCAGATCAATGTTGTTTGGGCAATCCTCAATCGCTTCATAGGGTGATTTGATATGGCCAATGTACTTTAGTGATGCACTCATTGGGTTGTTCTCTTTCTACGCATAGCGCTTGGTTAAGGGGCTGGCTCGTTGCGACAGTTCTAACGGAAATAATCTTATTTGTAGTTGGAGTGACTTACACTTGCTGGTTAACTGTTTTATTCATTTATTACACAAAAACCGTTACCGAATGGATCGGCGCAATAAGCTATGGAACCCCAATCACCGCTTTCACCACCTTCATGTATTCCACCTAATTGAACTATTCTTTCAACGATTTCATTTACGTTTTCTGTTATAAAGTCCAAATGAACCGGCGTCCAATGACGGCCATAGTGACGTTTAACACCCTCTAATGGAATTGGCTCTGTTCCCGCCTCCTTTTCCTGTAAATATATATCGCAATTTTCAGTTGAAATTACAGACATAGCATCACCTTGGTCTCTGATCTTTTTACAACCGAGCGCTTCTATATAAAAGATTTCTGCTTGCTTTAATTCTGATACATCAATGCTTACTGAAATTCTTATCACACTAGATCCTTAATTGACGGTTTTTGTAGACACTGCTCCTACCCACATAAAAGGTGGGTGCAACAGCTATATCAAGTGATGCGAAGTGGTGCGATTTTCAATGTGCTTGTTATGCTTTTGACTCAGGTGCCTGCATATAAGAGTCAAAGTTTTTGATATAGTCATCAAGGTTTTCTTCAAGCATTTTGGAAAACTCTTTGACGAAATATTCAATAGTCTCTGCTTTTGATTCGGCCATTTCTTCGCCGCTGCCCCAGCCACATGCGCTAACCCAAGCATTGAATCGGGCAGTCGCATACATATTCGAGGCACTTACCTTACCTCTGCCAATATCTTCTGACATTTGACTATTGGAAAGGTGAATATGAGCATCAGCTCTTTTGTAAAATTCGTCATCTACTTCTTGCATGAATATTCCTTAAGTGCATAACGTTCAAGTTAAGTGTCCGAAGCGAAGGTCACTTATGAACGATTTGTTAGCTGTTACATTAACCATTTTGATGAAACTCTATTACATTATTATCCTGATCTCTAATAAATAACATCACACCACCATTTGGTAATGTTATTGGACCCTCAGTAATATGGATACCCAATTTTTCTAATTGTTCATGCACAGCTTTAATATCGTTTACGTCTAAGGCGACATGGGTATACCCTGGATACCTCTCTGTTACATCCATAAGGATATTTTTAAGAGTCTTTGTATCAGCATTGAGTATTAAATTTAAATTGACACCTGATGGATGCTTCATTATTGCAATAGGTTCTGGCCCCATAGGGCCTGCGATGAATTCAAAGCCCAATTGCTCATAGAATACTCTTGCGCTGTCAAGGTTGGCTACTCTGATACCTAAATGATTGATGCCAATGATTTCTTTCATATATACCCTTTATTACAACCACTAATGACCAGGCCTGATACGACTGGGACTATCATTATTTATAATCACCATATTACTCCCCCAGCTTCAAGATTAATCAGCTCACAGGTCAGATGTTTTAATGCTGGTAATTGTTATATTAGCAAATAGCTAAATTTCTATAGCAATCTTTTAAATTCTTATAGTCAGGACAATAGGACGCCTAAATGTTCTATTTAAATGGTGGATATCTCCATATTTTCCTGGTGTTACACTGAAATTACGTTACGGGTCCCACGGGAAGAGGCGGACAGAGAAAAAGCGGCAACACATGTAGTTGTAACACAGAGCTACAACAAGAAATCAAATTGTTGGACTAGGTGAGCTTTATCATACAGTCCCGCCTTTACCCATTGTGATACTAGTTTTATACTCACTCAAGCGTCTACGAACAGTAGCTCTGCAGAAGTATGTCTCTGCATACTATATTCTACGTACTTCATGGCTAATCACTTTTAAACCCAATTGCTTTATGTGCACCATCACAAAACGGTTTGTTTTTAGAAGCACCACAACGACAAAGAGCCAGGTTGTTACCTTGCCAGGCAACACGTCCACTGCTAGCCTTAATAGTGACATTTCCCAATAGCAGCAGTGGACCATTTTGTCGTGGTTTAATGTTTAATCTACCGCCTGTCTCCTTTAATGGCTCGCCTGTTTCACCTACTGCCCCATAGTCTTTAAATTGTCCTTCATGGCTATTGTCGCAAAAGGGCTTGTTTTTGGACAAACCACAGCGGCATAGCGCAGCTCGAAATCGAATGCCTGGCATATCAGTTGGGGAATCTTCTATTGCCAAGTCTCCTATTAAAAAGTAGGGCCCCTGATAACTTACAGTTACGACATTTTCTGACGTTGCTGATTCAGTTACCTCTCCATCTTTGGTTCTGTAGACAAGTGCGCCACTTGGACAGCGTTCCACAATCTCCTTTACCTCTCTAAGGGATGAAAGATCAGGCTGGCACCAGGGATCTCTTCCCGCAATGAAAAGATCACCTTTCGAATAGCCGCACTCACCTATGTGAATACAAAGTCGTTCGTCCCATTCAACTTCAACCTCCGTACCCTTAAAGTGATAAATCTGTTTTTTGCCCATGGCAATCTCCTTTCGTCTCTTTATACGCTGAGTATAGAAGGCTAGATGGGTAGTGTTTAAACTTTACCCTGACAAATAATAGGGACGTATTGTGGCTCAAGGAAACAGTAATGCCAGGTTATGATATCTAGCCAAATATGCATATTGGTATAGCTATTTACAATCTCATTTCATAAAGCTTATATTGTTTTCATCCCGCTCAACTCATAATCCTTCCCACTTTATTGCAGAAAAATGAACAACGAGCTCATTTGCTTCAAGAACATACTCCCTTGTGGACAGAACTTCCTTTGCAATTCTATCCAGTCAGCTATATGACTCTACATTTAAGTTTTTTCCTTTGAACCTGTTAAGTAGTCCTTCTAATTCAGGATGCACTCTATGTCGCCTTAAATAATAAGGTAATACCTTCTCGAGCACATATTACCTCTCTCTCCATTTTATATGTATAAAAATATACTCTGAATGGTATAGCTCTATTAGTAATTATTCTTTCATTTGTATTGATCTAATCTAAGTATTATTAGATCAATGGGGTGTAACAGAAAGCAATCGCTTTAGATAAACACATCTTAAATGTGGTAACTCTTTTAGAATTAATATGCTTCTTCACTCATCAGTGTAATTACGTTACCACTAGTATCTTCGAAATGTGCTAAAACACCGCCTCATTCTTGTTTTTCTGGTGCTCCTGTAAATTTCACACCCTTTGCAATTAACTCTTTATACTTTATTTCAACATCTTCTACCTGAAGAGAGACATCTAAAAACCTACCTATAAGCGCCTTGTCCTCAGGGTTAGCATCAGCATCTACTCTTTCAATTCCGAATTTTGCACCACCAACATCGAATTCAGCCCAACCGAACTCATCACTCTTGAATTCTAGTGGTAAATTCAGTGTATGCTCATAGAATTCACAAGCTGACAACCAATCAGTTACAAGAATTCTAATTGCATAGATCTTCATATCTCTTCCTTAGTGTTGCTTAGGCATACTACCCACACCAGACATCAAGCGCATAGCCAACGTAAACTGCATAAGATTGTACAAGTTAATAAATGCTATTGTGCGCGATAGCGAACGGTGTTAATGACCTTGTTTGAGTTTTTTTTCATTAGAGGATGGAACACGAATTTGTTTGAATACGGCTTACCTCGCCTAAGAAAATAGTAGCTGCCGATACCATAGAGTGCAACTGCAATGAGAGTGTTGTTTATTACCTTTACAGCTGCTTTTAAAGCAAATTCATCACCCGAGGTTTCGAATATTATTTCTGGCCTAGCTGATAATACAAACCGCAGTGAGCTGATTAGCTAAGGTAACTCCAATACGCATTTCACGGCTAAATTGAGTCCGACAAGCCTAAATGCAATCCACATGATTTCTCTTTTTGACTCTATTGAGCCTTGTTCGACAGGTTCAGCAAGAACCGTCCAACTCGTTCCTGGAAAAACGGCAAGGTCACTAAATTCTTGATCTACTAAATCTATGAATGATTGCTCCATTTTATTCTCCTTAGTGACAATTAAAAGTGGCCACCTTTTTCAAGAAGATTACTTCTAACGAGACTGTAGACAAAGGCCAGCCCTATTTTTAGAAAGAATTATATTCTTAGTATTGCGAACATACGTGAAATGTAAGTTACTTTACTTCTGCTAATAAGTATTAACGAAGCTCTCCGCTCCATATTTCCAAATCAATGAGTTATCCACATATTTTTTTACAACTATTACGAAGATGTAGAAAAACCTATGAAAAATTTACTGTGCTGGATATTGACCTGTTATTATCCATTTTTTACGTTCCTGCGTAATTCTTTAAGTACATCACATAGAAAAAACCAGTTTCATTAAAGTAGAACACGATAAGTAAATATCCCTTAGGTTTTTCTACAGCTTCAACATTTGAAATTAGTGGCGCTGCACATCTTATGCGCAGCGTCCGGCCCGCCTTGATTGTGGGCGAACTTGATTGATTTGCTATGTGTTTTGCTTAATTTCAATATCATAAGCTTCCCTGGTTTTGTTACCTTGCCAATTATGCACTTTTGGGGTCAGATCCCAGTTGTTTCTAATATTAGCGAAAATTGCGCTCTACCTCCTGTAATCTGACCCTGTTTTCTTTAAGGTAAACTCACCTGACTTTTATAAACTTTAAACGTCTCCGTAGTGCTTGCCGCTTCGAACTGGCTTAACAAAATATCACCACTCAGCCCACTATAAGCAGTACAGGCACCATTATGTGTGCCGGTACTACCATCAACACGTGTCACTTCGACCAGTTGACCAAGATTACGGCGTAACTGGTTACTATTAACATCGCTAAATTCATATACCCGACAACCGTTATAACGATTACCTGAAGTAGTATCCACAGGCGTTACTATTAAATAGGTTTTAGCATTCTTTTCTACCAATGCTGGCGCCTGAAAATGATCATCACCAGTAGCAGCTTGGGCATCTGCGGGTGTTAACAAACGGCCTAGGTATTCCCAACTTGCAGCATTGATCATGTTGCACGGACTAGCGCAGCGGAAATAAACAAGGTATTCAGTAATTGGCATGGTTGTGGCATCAGCACAGAAAATAGCCAGATACACTGCACTATTCGTGGCATGCAAACCTGGCTCAGCAAAAACACATAAATTCAAGTCTGATAAAGCAGCTCCAACTGCTGTATTTGTTAGCTCCGAGTTTAGCTGTATTGCTGGTAAACCAGCAACAGGTGAAAATACTGGCGTACCGGTAATATTATTATCGGATGACAACCCAGCACCACCAAATAATTTAACTGTTGTTGCTGCGGCTAATCCCTCAGGTGTTGCTGCCGTTTTCATTGCAATCCAGCTATAGCTTGCAAAATATGAGATTGAGTTTGCATGCATATACTGAAACCAGATTAACTTCCACTCTTCGCCCAAATTGGCAGATGGATCGTAAATCAATGAAGATGTTTCACTCTGCCAGATACCTTGATCATCTGCAGCAATGCTCCCTTCATGAACAGTTATTGCACCAAATGTAGTTTCCACATTATCTGCTACTAAACCCTCACTCTGCCAAGTAGTTCCATTATCATTGGAAGACGCCAATCGAATCGATACTGCCCAATAAAGTGAAGGGTCATAAAGAGCTGACGTTTCCACAGATGAATAACTCATCCATAGTTTTCCAGTGTCAGGATCACGAGTTATAGATGGATCGAAAATACCTAGATCACCTGAGCCTGTAAATGTGACTTGTTCAGGTGAGGGCGAAGCAACCGATGAGGAATCACTGCCACAGGCTGACATAAATAATAAAAGGGATAAGGTTATGAGTAGTGTTTTCATTTTATTTGAACATAACGTTGCGGTAACGGGCAGCCGGAGCACAGCGTCCCAGCGAACGAGAGTCAGCGAATTGATGTTCTGGTTAAGCATTTAAACCTCTATTATTTAGTAATATGTCCATTAGTTATTCTTCTTCTCGTATACGACACACTTTACTAATAACTGTATAAAATATAGCAACAGTGATAATAGCTAGTACAAGAATTGGCGCTTGATTGAAAAGTTTTCCAAAGAATAAGCTTCCAAACAGGTATGTAGCTGGAAGTAATATTGACGAGGCTGCAATGCTCAATCCAATACCTGTACCACATAATTTAAATTTACCTGAACTCGACTTGGCTGATGATTTTGGGGGTTGGTAAGGATTACTTTCCATGCTAGGTCTCTATATATTTATTGCTTAACGCCCCAGCTCACAGGAGAGCTACCGAAGGGAGCGAATCCTGTGCAGCTGATTGTTAAGTGCTTTTCTGTTGCTGAAACTCATTCTTTGTTTTAACCATTACTTGTAGGTTCTTTAGCTTACGTGGAGAGTTTGATGCCCACATAATTTCTGAACCATCTTCAAGTTCTTCGTAGATGGGAAGTAACTCAACGATACCCAGATATTCCAACTCAACTGGGATACCCTCTTTACCCCCTTTATAAGGCTCGCCATGTTCGATGCCTATTTTTTCAACCTTGTCGTAGGCTTCTTCGAGATCTTCTGCCTTGACGATTACTGTGTTCTCCCATGTGGCAAATCGGGCTTCGAGGTCATTATTTGACGGATCTTCGATTTCAATGAATCTCGCCAAGTATGTTCCGACATACCAACCAACTGGAGAAATGTTCTTATCCATATTTGCACTTAACGGCGCAATTCACCAGAGCCGAACGCAATGAGGCGTCTGAGTGAAATTGCATTGTTAGGGAAATTCATAGTCCAACTACTTTTCCCAGAGATCGGATAACCTTGAGCAGATTAAAGCTATTCTTTAGCCGCTCCCAATTCGTGTGGTGATCGATCGCTAGATGAATGGCGCCGTACACGCCTTCTGGGTTCTTTCGATTTTCCGCAGAAATATTCTCCGCTGCAGCGGAAATAACTAAGAAATATTGCCTTATACAGTCGTAAGTATTTTCTATTGTTTCGTCTTTGATAGGAAGGGTCAATTTCATTATATCGCCACTTGGATCTTGCGAGAACAGCAGAAGCAGGGGGAGCTTTTCGCTTTCGCTTATTTCGAGAACCTGCATTATTGACTTGGTTTGAGAAATTCTATTTCCAATAGATTTAATAAACCCAGAAATTTCATTGTCATCAGGGATAACCAAATTCAGAGTATCTTGAAGTTCTGAAATCACCAAATTCTTTATGGCTGTTTTCATATCCGCTGAATCCTTTCTTATTGCATAAACCATCCAGTGTTTACCCGACAGCACATCAAATGAATCCCAGTATTCGTTATCTGCCAACACTTTGACGACATTTGCATTGCCTTTTGTGTAGAGTATTACGCCATACAAGACAATTAGATCGTGGTTCTCCCTATGCGTTTTTATTAGTTCGAAAAGACGTTCCGCAGACATAAATTATTTATTCCCTAACGATAAAGTTAAGTGGCGCCGCCTTGCGGCGTTCCACTTGAGCGTCTGGTTAGGTGTTTACTGTACACGTAAAACATATGCTCAGAACCTTCACTTTTCAAAAGAGCTATAGTTATGTTCTCGCCCTCATGAATATTGCAACGTGGCGGAATAAAAACATCTACTGTGTTTCCATTGTTAAGTTTTACCTCTGCTTCTTTAGCACCCCCGCAAGCTTTACCTTCAATAGATTTACCTTCCCACTCCGTTACTTTTATTACTACTCCGTTATTTTTTTCTATTAAATTCGGTTTTGTTAATGGCCCTTGTCTTACTGATAATGATCTTGGAAACCACCAACTTATATTTTCAATTATGGTTCTAAATATCTCCTTCACGATTTTTATAACACCTAACGCCGCTTTCAGCGGCTTGTCCGCTGGAATGATTTGTTAAGCACTATATATACTCCCTCTCTTTAGTGTCAGCCCCGTATTTTTTAAGTAGCTCCACGAAGGGTGAGACATGCCATGCCTTTGCATAGTCGTATGCTCTCTGATTGTTACACCATACCCTATTTGGATTAGCTCCATATTTTAGAAGTAACTCTACAATTTCCAATATTAATCTTCCCTTAGTTGTTTTCTCTACTTGGTATTCGTGTAAATAATGTTGAATATAGCAATCAAGGTTATCCTTCGGGTTTGGATTTGCGCCTGCCTTCAATAAAGCTTGAATATACTCAAAGTCTTTAGAATAAACAGCATTGCCCAGATATCTATGCAGTTCTTCTTCTAGCTCGGGCCACAATTCGAGTTCTTTTAGCCTTTCAATTAGTGTTTCTCTATCAAGAACCACGCTTCATCCTTTTGTGCTTAACGTCGCAATTCACCGGAGCCGAGCTATAGCGAGGCATCCGATTGAAATTGCCTGGTTATGTGTTATTCGGTAAATATTTACTTCGCATTTCATTATAAAACACTTCACCATCACCATCTGGGTCTAGCTCTGGGTACTTATTGATAATTGGCATGAGCATTTCGAAATGCCCTCTCAATATATTTCCTAGTGCATTCTTAAATTTTTCTCTTTCGTTCTCTTCTAATTCCAGAAGAAGTGTATCCAATCGGCCGCACGGTACTTCGAGCCAAGCTAGCGCTTCGATATATTTTTTAGCTATTAATATATCCATTCTTTCCTCTATGACACATAACGCCTGCCATCACCCGAGCGGAAGTTTCTAGCGACTGGAACGTCAGGTGCATGGCTTTGTTATGTGATTTCTCATTCATAAAACCAATCTGGATACGCCCTAAATTTAATCTTTGATAGATATTTAGCTCTTGATTTCCAGTGCTTTTCTTTTGATTTGTCGTTGTGAGAATCATAGAATTTACCACCATAAATATTAGACAATGCCTCTGCCGCCCATTGGGCATAAGGGACATTCTTGTCTAAGGCTGCACATTTTTTATACCAGTAAATTGCTTGCTCTAAATCAATTGATCCTGCCTCACCATCTAGCCACATGCCAGCAATGTCATTTTGTGCCTCAGCATGCCCTTGCTTTGCTGCTTTTGTATACCAATATGCTGCCTTTTCTAAATCTGTATTGACAGCCTCACCAACAGCATAAGTACATGCCAAATTTCGCTGAGCATCAGCTGACCCTTTTTTTGCGGCCTTTTCTAACTGTTTGATCCCCCTTGGGGTTTCTGGTGTTGTTGACCACCCACCAAATTTAAAATCGGTTGCAGCAATTTCAGCTAGAGCATCAGGATGCCCTTGTTTTGCTGCTTTAGTTAACCAATATTTTGCATCTTTACTGTTTGTTTCAGAATCACCACCATAATATAGGTAACCAAGCATGTATTGTGCATCAGCATTTCCATTTTCAGCTATGGGACGCAGCATTTTTTTTGCCTTCCTATATTTCCCTGAAATAATCAGTCGCTTTCCAATTCCTATTCGATTCCACTTCATTGTTTCGTCACATAACGTTTAGCTAACCGGCGGCGGCGCGATAGCGCCGAAGGAATATTCCCCCAAATAAGTGGACACTTATTCATTTCACGCAGCCATTGCCTCATATTCTACAGGTGTAGTGTAGCCTAAGCCTGAGTGTAACCGCTTATGGTTATAAAATTTCATATATCTTTTCAGTGTGTTGCGCATCTCACATTCCTTGCTAAACACGCATCCATGATA
>JBEVXD010000017.1:0-45842 GCA_040506275.1 Candidatus Thiodiazotropha sp. DIVDIV | reverse complement strand
GAGCATCGCAGCGGACCCGAAGGGGCGTGACATACGGGCGCCCTTTCTTTTGGTTACTTTTCTTTTGGCGAAAAAGAAAAGTGACTCGCCCGAGGGGGCGAAACAGTAGCGTGATGACTGGAAAGCAACAATGAATGGGTACTCACTCGAATAAATTCAACTGTAGGGTGCGGCCTGCCGCACCATGCCCAACTACAACGAAATTACCAGACAATTCGGATTACAGACACTGCTGGTGGTGAACAAAGTATCTGGGTTTCTTCGAAAATCAACACCCCGATGGTGCGGCAGGCCGCACCCTACAACTCATTCTGATTTTGGTGGGGCATGGCCCCACCCTGTTTACGATATCCATAATAGATCATATTTGCTTTAGAGCGCACGACATACCACACTTACTAACCAGACCACCCATACCCCGACACTCCGGGGTATGGATGGTCTGGATGGAATAGCTATAGGATGTATGTTTTTCTAAGGAGTTAGCTGATGAAATCTGTTTTTCTGGCTGGAGTTTTATTGATAACAGGTTGTTCTGAACAAGTGGATGTTAAACTTTTTAATTATCAAGGTTGTCGCAAGCAGATGACAGAAGAGTATGTCAGCCAAGGGATAGATCCCATGGCTGCTGATATGAAATCAAAAGCATACTGTCGCGAACAGCGGGATAAGTAACCTTTCGTCTTAAGGTATACCGGATCAGCCCAGTCAAGCAGGTGATTCAGTCTCACTATCTATTTCTCATCATCCGAATCATCAATCTCTATCCCCATCGCAGCTGCTCTCTTTTTCCAAAGCCGCCTGGCCAGCTTACGCATATCATCAATCTTATCGCCTTCATCAATGATCTCCATCCCCAGCAGGGTCTCCAGGATATCTTCCAGAGTCAGTATACCCTCCATGCTGCCATACTCATCCACAACCAACATGATATGACTGCGCTTTTGCATGAACATCTCAAAGGTCGTTTGCAGTGAGCTGGAATGGGGTACAGCAACTATCTCTCTACGGTAGACAGTCAGTGGATTTTCAGAATTACCTCTGGCATGGGAGAGCAGCAGATCATTTCGAAGCACGAAACCTGTAACATGATCACGATTTTCCTCATAGATCGGTATGCGTGAAAAACGACTACTGTTATATTGTTCGAGATAGTCTTTCACCAGTAGCTTCTCATCCAGGGAAAAGACCACAGTACGGGGTGTCATGACATCACTTACACGGGTCTCCCGCAGCAGTAGCAGGTTTTTCAGGATCAAAGATTCGTGCTCTTCGAGTTTACCCTCCTCGGCTCCCGCTTCTGCCATGGCAGCAAACTCATCCCGTCTGAATTGCCCGTGACTGTGTCCACCTGATAACAATTTGGTCAATAACGCCGACATCCAGATAAAAGGATAGAGTATCCAGATCAGAATCTGTAGCGTATAAGCGGTTAATGGTGCCAGCTGCCGCCAATAGTGGGCCCCCAATGTCTTTGGAATAATCTCAGAAAAAACCAGAATCAATAGCGTCAGAATCGCTGAGGCAACACCCACATAAGCATTGCCAAAGACAGCGGCAGCCTGGGCACCTGCACCAGCAGCGCCGATGGTATGGGCGGTGGTATTCAGAGTAAGAATTGCAGCCAATGGATCATTAATGTTCTGCTTCATTCGCCGCAATAGATCAGCCGAGTTATGCCCCTCCTTCTCTAATACTGAAATATAGGGATGGGTGACACTAAGAATGACGGCCTCTGCAACAGAGCAGAGAAATGAAAAACCCAACGCTATTGAGACATAGACAATAAGCAAAAGCATGAAGACACCATCGATTAAAATATATTGTCTTCAGTTTATACAGATTTCAACAGAATAATTCACTAACAGCTGACTGTCAGAGTTGATCAATCAACACCACGAACAGTACCTAAATGATAAGACACTGCATTTTTAGCTTGATATTGAGCAGGATTAAAAAGTGACGCACAAAACCAGACCATTCCTGAAAACCTTACCCAATCAAATCGCTGGCTTATCCAACACCACAATCCCATCTTCATCAGCATAGAGCCATTCACCTGGTTTAAAGGTAACCCCTGAAAAATAGAGTGCACCTCCAACCTCACCCACACCTTTCTTAACACTCTTACGTGGATTGGTTGCCATTGCCATCACTCCAAGAGGCATCTCACTGATCTCGGCGGCATCCCTTATGCAACCATGCATTAGAATCCCCGCCCAGCCATTGTCTACTGCCTTCTGAGCCAGCAGATCCCCCAGCATGGCACAGCGAAGTGAACCACCCGCATCGACCACTAATACCCTGCCCATACCAGATTGATCCAGTTCATCTCTAACCAATGAGTTGTCTTCGAAGCATTTCAAAGTCGCGATTTGGCCATGAAAGGTATGGTGTCCGCCGTAGTGGCGAAATCCTGGATAGCAGATCTGTAATGCCTCTTCATGCACATCGTAGAGATCAGCTGTCTTCAGTTTGCTTTCACTCGTACTCATCTTGCACCTCTCATAATTATTGGTATCGCTAATGAAACTTATAGCATTTCCGATTAACTTTTGGTTTTTCGTCTACTAACTGTCATAGTTTTTTCGCATGATTCATGAAGAAAAAAAAGCCGTGCTGATAAGCACGGCCGAAGGGCAGAAAACTGGATTAAGAGTGAGGTGATACATGACTATTGATCTATTCAATCAATTTCATGATCACCTACAGTCTGAATTGATTACATGCCAGATGCGCTGTCGAACTGCTCTTCTTCAGTAGATCCGGTCAAAGCAGTCACGGAAGAAGCGCCACCCTGAATAACAGTGGTGACATCATCAAAATAGCCGGCACCCACCTCTTGTTGGTGAGATGCAAAGGTATAACCTTTGTCTCGTGCAGCAAATTCCGGCTCCTGTACCTTTTCAACATAGTGTTTCATGCCTTCGCCACGCGCATAGTCATATGCCAGGTCGAACATGTTGAACCACATGTTATGGATACCTGCGAGGGTGATGAACTGATATTTGTAACCCATATCAGCCAGCTCATCCTGGAACTTGGCAATGGTGGCGTCATCCAGGTTTTTCTTCCAGTTGAACGAAGGTGAACAGTTGTATGCCAGAAGTTTATTTGGATTCTCAGCAAGTACTGCCTGAGCAAATTCACGAGCAAAACCCAGATCCGGCGTACCGGTTTCACACCACACCAGGTCAGCATAAGGCGCATAAGCCAAACCACGGGAGATGGCCTGTTCAAGACCATTCTTAACCCGATAGAAACCTTCAGCAGTACGATCGCCGACCAGGAAGGGTTGGTCATTTGGATCAACATCTGAGGTCAACAGGTTGGCGGCTTCTGAATCAGTACGTGCCAAAACCAGGGTGGGTACGCCCATTACATCTGCAGCCAGACGTGCAGCAATCAGTTTTTGAACCGCTTCCTGAGTTGGAACCAGTACCTTGCCACCCATATGGCCACATTTTTTAACCGCTGCCAGTTGATCTTCGAAGTGAACACCTGCTGCACCAGCTGCAATCATGTTCTTCATCAGCTCGAATGCGTTAAGTACACCACCAAAACCAGCTTCTGCATCGGCTACGATGGGTAGAAAATAGTCACTATAGCCTTCATCTCCAGGTTGCAGGTCTTTTGACCACTGGATTTCATCAGCACGCTTGAAGGTACTGTTGATGCGGCGCACCATGGTGGGTACCGAGTCATAGGCATACAGAGACTGATCGGGATACATGGTTTCAGAGGTATTGCCATCCGCAGCAACCTGCCAACCTGAAAGGTAGATCGCTTCGATTCCCGCCTTAGCCTGTTGCATTGCCTGACCACCTGTGATGGCGCCCATGCAGTTCACATAACCTTTTTTGGCGTCACCGCGAACCAGGTTCCAAAGCTTCTCTGCGCCATTCTGCGCATAGGTATATTCCGGTTGAACGGAGCCGCGCAGACGGACTACATCTTCCGCGCTATAACCGCGCTCTACATCGGTCCAACGGGGATTTTCTGCCCAATCCTTTTTCAAAGCTTCGATCTGTTCATTACGTGTCATGTGTGTCGTCTCCAGTCTTATCACTAGTTGTGTCTTCTTGGTGGCTTATGCTTCGAGCCATCAATCAAGTTGCTCGTATGCCGGTATGGTGAGGAACTCCTCAAATTCATCATTGGCAACGATCTTTCTTAGCAGTTCAGCTGCCTGACCAAACTCCCCTGACTCAAAAGCCAGCTCGCCAATCTCTTTGCTGATTTCGATCAGCTCGTCATCCACGACCTGATCGAAAAGTTGATATGTGACCTTGCGTCCATCGTTTAAAATCCCCTTGGGGTAACGGATCCATTGCCAGATCTGGGATCTTGCGATCTCGGCAGTGGCGGCATCCTCCATCAGATGATGGATAGGTACCGCCCCCCTACCATTGATCCAAGCTGCGGTATAACGAAGTGCGGCACTGACGTTGTTACGCAGACCATTTTCAGTTATCTCACCATCAGGAACCTGCAGCAGATCAGTTGGCTTTATATCCAACGATTGATCGATGTGATCAAGTTGATTGGCCGATGGCATATGTCGGTCAAATACCTCCATTGCTACCGATACCAGGCCTGGATGAGCGACCCAGGTACCATCGTGGCCATCGCCGGCTTCACGCTCTTTATCTTGCCTAACCTTCTCTTTAGCTGCGGCATCAGCTTCAGGATCATCGCGAATCGGAATCTGAGCTGCCATACCGCCCATGGCATGAGCGCCGCGACGATGACAGGTGTTTATCAGCAATTTCGAATATGACCTGAGAAATGGCACCGTCATGGTGACCTGACTGCGATCGGGAAATACACACTCTGGATGGGCATGAAAACGTTTGATGAAGCTGAAGATATAGTCCCAACGGCCACAATTGAGTCCGCAGATGTAATCTCTCAGTTCATAAAGAATTTCATCCATCTCAAATACAGCAGTGATGGTCTCTATCAGCACGGTGCAACGTATGGTCCCTTGCTCCAGACCAAGCTCCTGTTCCGCCCAGGCAAATACATCCCGCCATAGGCGTGCTTCCAGATAACTCTCCATCTTTGGCAGGTAGAAGTAGGGTCCGCTGCCCATTTCAAGCAGTGTTTCAGCGTTATGGAACAGATATAGCCCGAAATCAAAGAAAGCGCCGGAGAGCCGTCTCCCATCCACACTCACGTGCTTCTCTTCCAGATGCCATCCTCGGGGACGAACAATCAGGGTGGCAAGCTGCTCGTTAAGCTGATAGCGCTTTCCTTCAGGACTGGTGTAATTCAGAGAACGATTAACCGCCTCACGAAGATTGATCTGCCCCTCTACAGTGGTATTCCAGTGTGGGGAGTGGGCATCTTCCAGGTCCGCCATGAAACACTTTGCCCCGGAATTAAGGGCATTGATCAACATCTTTTGGTCTACAGGGCCTGTAATTTCAACCCGGCGGTCTTGCAGATCCTGGGGTGCAGGTCGCACCTTCCAATCAGATTGACGTATGCCTGAAGTACCTTCGAGAAAATCAGGTAGTACGCCTGCATTCAGTCGTTGCTGCCGTAATCCGCGCTGTTTCATCAGCTCACGTCGGGTATCTCCGAACAAACGCTCCAGCTCAGCGATAAAATGGAGAGCCTCCGGTGTGAGAATCTCCTGGTATTCCGGCTCCATGTTGCCGGTTATCCTGATCTCCTGGCTCTGATGCCAGAGGCTCGATGACGTACTGGTCATGGTATTAAATCTCCTCATCTCGTTTGCCGCGCACTCGGTCGGTGCATATTTTGCGGCTTAATGATTAACCCGCCTTTCTCTGAGGCGTGTTCAATTTTTTGTGCACTGCGTTAAAGCATAGTGAAAAGGTCAAGATTATTTTTATAAAAATATCAATAGTTAGCTTTGATAAAAAAAATAGTGCAGTGCAAAAAAACCTGCTAAACCTTACTTAATTGCTCAGGTATCTGAGTCCAACGAAATAAACGTACGCACCAAAACAATGCATAATCAGCCTCAACAGATTGCCCAATCGATCCTGACAGGATTCGAAAGACACTTTTCATTCTTTCAGGAGATCAGTAGTGCCGCCCGTCAGCGTTTCGAGCATGCTGATTGGCAGGCCGTACGTGAAGCCTCAGCAAAGCGAATCAGTTTTTATGATCTCCGAGTCAAGGAGGCTATTGAACGCCTGAAAGCGAGCTTTGATGTTGACTCTCTGGATGAGAATTTCTGGAAGGAAGTGAAACAGGTCTACACTGGAATGCTACGTTCTCACAGCAGGCCAGAGCTAGCAGAAACATTTTATAATTCAGTATTTTGCCGACTCTTTGATAGACGTTACTATAATAACGATAAGATCTTTATAGCCTCACAGGTTAACCGACAGGAGCTGTCAGAGCGCTATCGTGTCTATATGTCTTTCCACGTTGATGATGGCGGTTTGAATGGCTGCATATGGGACATGCTTTCTGCCTTCTATTTTTCCCTGCCCTATGAAGATATTAAGCGGGACTGTGAACGCATTGCCGATTCTCTGATGGAGCAAAGTGGATTTAAAACCCTTCCCAAAGGCCTTAGGTTTGACATTCTGGAGTCTCCCTTTTATCGCAATAAAGCGGCCTATCTGATCGGTCGAATGGTCTACGACGATAAGGTTCGGCCCTTCATATTACCCTTGGTTAACAATGAACAGGGGGGTCTTTATGTCGACGCCCTGCTCATTCGTGGCAGACATGTGGAGGCGACTTTCAATTTTGCCCGAGCCTATTTCATGGCAAAAACCCCAGTCCCTACAGCGACTGTGGCTTTTTTGAAAAGCATTATGCCCTACAAAACCCTGTCTGAACTCTATATGAGTATCGGTCTGCACAAACAGGCAAAAAATGAATTTTATCGAGATCTATTAACCCATCTTGATGAGAGCGAGGACCAATTTATCAGGGCAGCTGGCACACCTGGGCTAGTGATGCAGGTTTTTACGCTCCCCTCTTTTCCCTATGTATTCAAGGTGATACGCGATAAATTTCCACCTCAAAAAGAGGTTACTCACAAGCTGATCAAGGAGCGTTACCTACAGGTCAAAAAACATGACCGTATCGGGCGTATGGCAGACACCCTGGATTTTGCCGATGTTGCCCTTCCCCTGGATCGGATAGAGCCATCACTGTTGGAGGAGTTACAGAACACGATCGCCAATCAGCTCGAAGTTGATGGTGACAAACTTGTCATCAGGCATCTCTATATCGAGCGCAGGATGACCCCACTCAACCTCTACCTGGAGGAGGTTGATGAGCAACAGGCCAGAGAGATTCTCGACGATTGGGGCCTCTCTTTGAAACAGTTGATGGGGGTCAACATTTTCCCAGGGGATCTACTTTTTAAAAACTTTGGCGTCAACTGTCAGCAAAAGGTGGTGTTTTACGACTATGACGAAATCTGCTATCTCAGCGAGTGCAACTTTCGCAAGATCCCCACTCCCCGCAGCTCTCTGGATCTGTTTAGAGATGAGCCCTGGTACAGCGTCAATCCCAACGATATTTTTCCAGAGGAGTTCATCACTTTTGTCAGTACCGATCCAAAAATACGCAAGATGTTGATGGAATTACACCCAGATCTGTTTGATAGCAGTAGCTGGAAAAATGCTCAGGAGTGCCTGGCTGCTGGTATGCAGGCAGATGTGTTTCCCTATCCACAGAAACTCAGATTTTCCCAAAACCTCGAGCAAACCAAGGGAACAGAGCAACTATTGGCAGCCGGGGCACTTTAGTTGAAATCGGTCCAATTGGATCTATTCATCAGGCTTGGATATTCCATGTAGCCTGCACTGTGCCATAAGCTCATTCAACAATAGCAACAACTCATCACGACCAGATTCGAATGACTCGATTTCTGTTAATAATTGCTCAACCTCAACCCGCGTCTGTTGAGTGACCAGCCCCTCGGCTGAATGGTGAATGGCGTCATGTATGGATACGATCTTCTGAAATAAGGGTGAATTGGCGAATCTGCCTTTAGCCTCACCTTCAAGCCATTGACCAAAACGGCACTGATGCTTGTTTAGAATCGGCGGTACTGTTTTTTCACCTTTGATGTACTGGATCAGGTGGGCAATCCAAGCCCGGTGTTCCACAGCGGCAAACAGCAGTGGCTGATCATCACGACTGAGTCTGACTGCATCTGTCCAGCACTTATCCGGTTTCCATTTTTTTAGCCAATCAAGCACCTGCTCTGCCGGCATAGGTCGCGCAATGGCGTAACCCTGTCCCAGCACACACCCTAATTTAAGCAGCATTTCACCATGGGCACGGGTTTCAACACCTTCAGCGATGGCATAGCGATTGAATGCAGTAGCCAGCCCCATCACGCCTTCCAGTATTGCGAGATCATCTGGGTCGTCAAGCATATCCCTTATAAAACTCTGATCGATCTTAAGTAGTCTTGCCGGAAGTCGTTTGAGATAGGTTAATGAGGAGTAACCGGTTCCAAAATCATCCAAGGCAAAGCCGACCCCCAGATCGCGACACTCATGTATTATTTCTGATACCTGATCGATCTCTTCCAAGGCACTGGTTTCAAGCACTTCCAACTCCAGGTCACCCGATTCCACATCAGGGTGCTTGGCAATCAGATAACGCAGTCTTTCAACAAAATCTGGTTGCTGCAGGTGCATCGCATCGATATTGACGCTGACCGGAAGCGGTTCTCCTGCCCGCCGCCATTCACTGATCTGCCCTAGGGCTGTATCCAACACCCACTCACCAAGTTGAACCGCAAAAGGGTGTTGCTCTATGACGGACATGAAAGCCCCAGGTAACAGCACACCTCGCTCAGGGTGATGCCAACGTATAAGCGCCTCCATACCCAGCACAGCACCACTCTGCATATTCACTTTAGGCTGATAATAGAGCACCATCTCATCACTATTAAGGGCAACGCGAATCCTCTCCAGACTCTCATGGTATCCACGAACTGTCCTGTCGTGCTCAGCATCGAAGATATGGTAACGGTTTTTCCCCGCCTGCTTGGCCTGATACATAGCCTGATCTGCCTGACGTAGCAGCTGGTCAGCATCCAACACTTCTGTTTGCGGAAAAAAGGTCACACCCAGACTGGCCGAAACCTTCAACTCCATGCATCTGGTATGGACAGGTTCCGCTGCAGAGGCCATAAGACGCTCAATAACATTGACGCTGGCAGCATGATCCTCCAGATCCATCAGCACAGCGACAAACTCATCCCCACCTAGGCGCGAGAGGGTGTCTCCCTCTCTCAGTGCTTGTTTCATACGCTCCGCGAGTTGTATCAAAAACATGTCTCCCACATCATGCCCATAGGTATCATTGACATGCTTGAAGCCATCCAGATCCAGATAGACGATGCCCACCAAGGTATTACGTCGTTGCGCCTGGAGCATCGCTTGATAGAGACGATCTGCCAATAAGGCCCGGTTGGGCAGTCCTGTCAAAACATCATAATGGGCGATTCTCTCCAGCTTTTTCTGCTGTTCCTTGAGTGGCGTAATATCAGAAAAGAGCCCTACGTAATATTGCAGGTGACCCTGGTCATCATAAACAGTGCTGATGGTCAGCAATTCAGCATAGACCTCACCATTTTTGCGCCGATTCCAGACTTCTCCTGACCAGTGCCCATGTTTCTGCAACGCCTGCCACAAACCCGCATAGAAAGCAGTGTCGTGGCGCCCAGATGATAATATCCTGGGATTCTTGCCCAACACATCTTCCCGGCTGTAATCTGTAATACGGCTGAAGGCGCTGTTGACGTCAAGAATGGTTCCGTCAGGATCGGTTATCAATATACCTTCCCTGGCTGAGGCAAAGACACTGGCTGCCTGGCGTAATTGATCTTCTGACTCTCTACGCGCCGTAATGTCGTGCCCAATACCCAATATACCGATCAGGTTACCCTGCTCATCATGCATTGGGGTCTTGGTAGTCTCCAACAGTTCCCGATGCCCATCAGCAAAGGTGATCCACTCTTCGTTGATCCTTGGCCCACCATGTTCTATGGCCTTGAGGTCATGCTTGCGAAAAAAAGCAGCCTCTTCAGTAGATATAAAATCTGAATCAGGTCTTCCGAGAATCTTCTCTTCGGGGAGACCGAAAAAATCTTCAAATCGTGGGTTACAAGCCAAATAAACCCCATCGGGATCTTTCAACCAAATCAAGTCAGGCAAAGTCTGTATCAATACTTTGAGAAAACCGCTCTGCTGCTGCAGTTTTGCCTCCAGTTGCTTCTGCTGAACCAGCTCCTGCATCAGTCTCAACGTATTGCTTGAGAGGACACCATAGCTCGTTAGGATGATATCGATCATCTTGCGGGTAAAGCCGCTCATCTCCCCCAATGCATGATACTTGGCCTCATCAATAGAGAGACCCTGCTGCAGGCCATGCACGATATAGGCTAGGTGCCGATCCGATTCGAGAATGTGGGAGGCAAGCCACCGCACAAGAAACTCCAGGGTATTCTCAGCAACCTCACGCGAAGATCTACTCTGCGCTTTATCGATCAGCTCCTTAAGCTGATTGATAAAGATTTTGTGTGCCTGTTGATGATCGGCTCCAATCTCCTCATCTGGTAGATACTCGCTCCAGATCGCCTCTTCTGTTTCGAAGTGGTAGGCCGTGTAATCCAACAGGCCATTAAAAACCTTGTTAAGGTCTATCTGCCCCGAATCGAATGCAAACTGGGTCGCCAGCTCATTCAGCATCTGCACCAATCTACAGTGTTGCTCATCGATAGCGGGAAGGCCGGTATTGAAATTTTCATCCCAGGGGAAAATGTCGATACGCTTCATTGGATAGGATCGCTTTATTGATAAAACTATGATTCTAACGGGTGCAACGGCACCCATATTCAAGCGATCCAATGCTATTACGACACCGGAAGTCTTATACCGGTAGGGTTTGATGCGACCTATTGATGATATACCATGGTTTTCACACGGTCTAAGATAACCTTTGATCGGATTCCATTTACAAGAACCGGATTCCTCTGGATCTAATTCGTAGATCTCAGTAAAAGGCAAAAAGTCTAACTACTGAGCCCCCTTACCCAGTAACACAACCTCAATGGTTTGCAGCAGTATGACGAAATCAAGCATGGTGCTGGCATTCTTCACATAGTAAAGATCATACTCAAGCTTTCTTTTGGCATCTTCTTCTGAGGCCCCATAGGGATAGAGCATCTGCGCCCAGCCGGTTAATCCGGGTTTAACCCAATGGCGCTGAGGATAATATGGTATGTCATTCGAAAGCTGCATGACGAATTCTGGCCTTTCTGGACGCGGTCCGACCAAACTCATATCTCCATTTAGAATATTATAAATCTGAGGTAATTCGTCCAAGCGGGTCTTGCGCAGAAAACCACCTAGCTTGGTTATGCGCGCATCGTTCTTCTGCGCCCATCTCGCCACACCATCCGCTTCAGCATCAGTCCGCATACTGCGAAATTTATAGACCTTGAAAAGCTTGCCGTTCTTTCCCACACGAACCTGGTTATATAGAATCGGATCCCTGCCCCCGGATTCGATCAGGCTGGCGATGGTAACCAAAACCATTAGTGGTGCTGCAAATACAAAGATGAATATACCCACAGACATATCAAAGGTTTTTTTTATGGCTCGGTTCAGTGTTCTTTGACGATACCCTTCTGCATAGAGCATCCAACTGGGATAGAGCAGATCAATATTGATTATTGATAATTCTTTCTCAAAGAATGTCAGCAAATCAAGAATTTGTATGCCCTTGATTTTGCATTCAAGTAGCTCATGATTGGGTAGCTTTTTACGTCGATCATCAACCGCCACAACGATCTCATCCACAGCCAGACGATTAGATATCTCCAGTAGTGATTGATCCTTTACAATCTGCCTGTCTTTGTCGATCAACTCGATCCGGTCACCTTGATTGACGTAGGCGACCACAACAACACCCAGGGTATCTTTTTTCTTGATTGACTCCTCTATACGATCTGCGTTGATGCCCACACCCAACACAAGCACTCGACGTTTCAATATCTTATCGGAGGTTACCCGTACAAAGATTGTCCTGGCCACCAGAACGCCCAGTATCGACAGGGTCAAAGCATAGGTCAGTATTGATCTACCATGACCATCGAACATTGGCACGACAACGAGTAGCAAGGCCATCACTGAGCCACCCACAAAAAAAGCGAGAATTATGCGTAAAAGGAAACCTGAGGAGGTTGCCATCGAACCCTTTTGGTAGAGTCCCAGTGCGGTCATTGAAGAGAACATTACCAACGAGTAAATCACAGCCAGATTGGCTTCAATATTGGTCAGAACATGCGTGTGATTTGCTAGTTGAAAGTGGAGTAGGATGGCGCCATGTAGAGAGGTGAATAAAATCAGTATCTCAGCCACCGCTAGGAGAACAACCGCCTTTGAGATATAGATTCCAAAAAGCTTGATCATGACTTAAGCTGCGTTAACTCTCGCTGGTAGATACTAGAAATCATTCGATTGAACCATCCAATCGGAGGCATATTACATTATCCTTAACTGAACGCACCAGCCTTTCCTTTGAATATGTCTTGATATGATCCATCTATTATTTTCAACCACACCGCAAAACTAGTATCTCAGTGACAACAGGTGACTCATGGCCTGTTCAAAACTTCCTAAACTATTCAGCCCTACTTTACTTCACGATAGGCATAGTAGTCCTCTTTGGACTCAAGAACGAATGCCACATTGGCTTCCCCTTCGATCTCAGGCACCGCATGGAGAGTGACAGGTGACTCCAGATCACTATCTTCCACCTCAACAGAGTAGTCCCCATCCCAAATCAACAACGAGTAGATACAACTGTCTTCGACATTGTAGCTGGCCTCTGCAAATAACCCTGTATCGCCAACAGTCAAGAGAATCTTAGCGTGATTGAATTCGCTGGTGAGATTTCTGGTATTAAGTAGCGGCGTCAGATATTTCATCTCTTTATCGGCTATTTTATGTTCGGCCCAGACCAGAATAGGATACCGTTTAAGATCTTCCAACGTATACTCTTCAAGCAAGAATGGATTACCGAGCTCAGGCATCAGATTCTCTCCCAATTGATTGAACCGCTATACGAACCACAACTTGATTCTGAATCACTTCCAACTGAAAACAACAAAAAATCATTCACTTACCGTGCTACTTTTTTTAGTAAACCTACCGAACGGTCTCCTGGTCAACAACAAACCCGCCCATTGAGCGGATTTATTGTCTAAACAGTGATTCGATACCAGAATCAGCTGTTCAATCTTTCCTGAATGGCATTAACTACCGCTTCACTCGAAGTGGCGTTGACTGTCAACAGCATATTTTCGTTTTTGTAGTAACCGACCAGCGGGGCCGTTTTATCCTGGTATACATCCAGGCGATTTGAAATCGCTTCTTCGGTCTCATCATCACGCTGAACAACATTGCCACCGCATTTATCACAGACGCCCTCTACCTTGGTAGGCATACTCTTGACATTATATATGGCACCACACGCTTCGCAGGTACGGCGGGTCGTCAATCGATCCAATATCACCTCACGGGGAACATCGATCTCAACCGCAAAATCGAGATCAACACCGATATTTTTCAACAACACACCCAATGCCTCGGCCTGAGGTATAGTGCGAGGAAAACCGTCAAGAAGAAAACCATTCTCACAATCGGGCTCCTGCAGACGCTGTTCCATAATACCCATAATCAAATCATCCGGCACAAGATCACCAGCCTTCATAAATGCTTCAGCCTGTTTTCCAAGTTCAGTGCCTGCCTGTACCGCACCGCGTAAAATATCACCTGTAGAGATCTGCACAGAGCCGTCCAGCTTGGTAAGTTCCTTAGCAACTGTACCCTTTCCCGCACCTGGCGCACCCAAAAGTATTAGCTTCATTATTGATCGCTCCTGATAGTTGTTTTTTTCATTTCATGTTATTTGTAAGGCCAGCGGAAATATAATCCCCATATCGGGATATTTACGCTCGGACCAAGGTCAAAACCGGCGCTATTATACGTGACCTGGACTGAATCGTCCTCCTGTATAACAGTCCGGAGAAACTGATCTATTCTGGCGTCTGAAAATCTCTAATTTTAGGCATTTCCAAACCTCATGCAAAACCTTAGGAACAGAGCTATTTCCCTTTATAATAAAAAACTTAGGATCATGTCATTACTGTCGATCTTGCTGATTACCAGCTGCTCCAGCTCGCCACCGAAGAACACTGGAAACGCCTGCAACATCTTTGACGAAAAAGATGACTGGTACGAAGCGTCTCAAGAGTCATTTGAGAAATGGGGTGTTCCTATCCATCTGCAACTGGCCATAATCCACCAGGAATCCAGATTTGAACATGACGCCAAACCACCGAGAAAAAAGCTGTTTTGGTTTATTCCCTGGTTTAGAAAATCCTCAGCCTACGGGTATGCTCAGGTCAAAGACTCCACCTGGGATTGGTACCGCAAGCAGACCGGCAACAGGTGGGCTGATCGTGATGACTACGATGACGCGGTTGACTTCATTGGCTGGTACGCCAATTACAGTAATAAAAAGCTTGGGATCTCAAAGTGGGATCCGTATCGTCAGTATCTTGCCTACCACGAAGGTCATGGCGGCTATAAAAAGGGAAGCTACAATAAGAAGCCCTGGCTGATTAAGGTTGCCCGCAAAGTTGAAAAAAATGCCAAGCGGTATCGCGCCCAGATTGCCAGTTGCCGTGCCGAACTTGAACGTGGTTCAGGATGGTGGCCATTTTGACCTGTCACTCAGCCACCAAGACCATAAGTTGCCCAATCTGACCCATTTGTAACCCGGCATCAACCTAATTTAGGTACAAGGTTAATATAAGTACTTTCTATTTTAGAATGTTTGAAATTTGCCGCTATATTTCCCCGATAAGACGTCATGGTTGAATTCCCCATTCTTGGGTATAGAGTTGTGTATACCAAACTAGTTACTAATACTGCGGGGTACTTATGTGATCATTAATGTTTTCAATGCTATCCGAGTATTTATAAAAATTAATACTTTCTATTAAACCCATTCCATAGACCAATACTAACCCCAACATTAGAATAAGTAAGGTTTCAGTTAGGTTACTCACGCATGACATCTGGTAATGGAAATGGATATTGAGATCGCACTAAACGTCACGACCGCTATCCTTTTTATGGGCGTCCTCGGCCTATTACTCTCCTCTATGCTGGTTTTTGCCAACAAAAAGCTCTGGGTGTTTGAAGACCCTCGTATCGACGAGCTAGAAGGCATGCTACCTGCCACCAACTGTGGTGCTTGTGGGAATGCGGGTTGTCGCCCCTTTGCTGAGGCGTTGATATCCGGTGAAGTCACTCCGGCCCAATGCACGGTCAGTAGTGCCGACGCAATAGAAGAGATCGCGGACTACCTGGGAGTAGATAGTGGCGATGTAATAAAGCGTGTCGCTCGACTGGCCTGCGCAGGCGGTAATCATGTCGCACGTATGCGCGCCCAGTATAAAGGTCTTGAGACCTGTCGAGCCGCTGCAGTGGTTGCAGGTGGCCCGAAAAGCTGTACCTGGGGCTGCATCGGCCTGGCCGATTGCGCTGAGGTGTGTGATTTTGATGCCATTACCATGGATCACTACGGATTACCCGTTGTGGACAATGCAAAATGCACCGCCTGCGGTGATTGTGTTGATATCTGTCCGAAAGACCTATTTTCGATCCATGACGCCGCCCATAGATTGTGGGTAGCCTGCAAGAATCTGGAACACGGCGATAGCGCAGAAAATGATTGCGAAGTCGCATGCACCGCCTGTGAGCGTTGTGTAAAGGATTCCCCCGAAGGATTAATTATGATTCAAGACAACTTGGCTGTGATCGACTATAACAAGATTAGTCTTGCCTCCCCGATTGCAACTGAGCGCTGCCCTACAGGGGCCATTGTCTGGCTTGATGAGACCAAAGGTGTGGTAAAAGGCCATCAAGCCAAACGCATTGTGCGCAAAGAAGCACTACCTGTCTGATGGTAGACAGACCCTTTAAGCCCATGCTTTTTGTTTTCTATTGATAACAACCTGTTGCCTTAGAAGCAGAAAGTAAATTGCAAACCTAGCAAAGAGAAGTTTCCATGTTCGGTAAGAAAGAAGAGAAGAGCTTCAAATACCCCGGTATACGTATGGCAATGGATGGCAACGGAGCAGTCATCATGTGTGAGAGGGAAGCCTCTGACGCAGCTGGTGCCTATCCCATCACGCCCTCAACGCAGATGGGTGAATACTGGGCAGAAGAGACAGCCAAAGGTCATATCAATATTTCAGATCGTTCACTGATCTTCATTGAACCGGAATCGGAGCATGCTGCCGCGGCAGTAACAGCTGGCATGTCCATGACAGGTCTGCGTTCTACCAACTTCTCTTCAGCTCAGGGTGTGGCATTCATGCACGAATCCCTGTACGCAGCAGTGGGTAAACGTCTGCCTTACGTGCTCAACATTGGCTGTCGTGCGATTACCAAAGCCTCGCTGAACGTTCACTGTGGTCATGATGACTATCACTGTATCGACGACACCGGTTTTTTTCAGGTATTTGCAAACAACGCCCAGGGGGCAGCGGATCTGAATCTGATTGGTCGTAAGATTGCAGAACTATCTCTGACGCCAGCTGCTGTTGCCCAAGATGGCTTTCTCACCACCCATCTGATTGAGCCACTGATGGTTCCGGAGCGGGAGATGATTGCCGAATATCTTGGCCGTCCGGATGATGAGATCGAATGCCCAACACCAGCGCAACAATTGCTCTTCGGCGAAACCCGTCGTCGTGTACCGGCCATCTGGGACGTGGATAACCCCATGCTCTCCGGTTCAGTACAGAATCAAGATGCCTACATGCAGACTACTGCAGCTCAACGTCCCTACTTTTTCCAGCATATCCCTGAGATTGCTGACAAGGCGATGGATGAGTTCTATGAGCTGACAGGTCGTCGCTATAACCGTCTGGGCTGCTACAACGCAGAAAAGGCTGACTACCTCATCGTGGGCATGGGTTCGATGATTGTTCAAGCCCATGGTGTTGCAGACTATCTTGAGAAGACCCGCAAACTGAAAGTCGGTGTTGTCGATATCACTATGTTCCGCCCTTTCCCTGGCGATCTGCTGGGTCAGGTTCTGAAAGGTAAAAAAGGCGTCTGTGTACTGGAACGTACCGACCAACCTCTGGCCGAAGATCTGCCATTGATGCGTGAAGTTCGTTCTGCGATTTCAAAATGTATCGAAAACGGTCAGGCCAAAGCGGGCAATCTCGCTCAGCCCTATGAAAAGTATGACAGCTATTCCAGTTTTGCTGATGCCCCCCATCTCTACTCAGGTGCCTACGGTCTAGGCTCCCGTGATCTGCAGCCGGAGGCTCTGATAGCCGCTGTAGAAAATATGCTCCCTGCGGGCAGCCAGCGTAAGTTTTTCTACCTGGGTATAGACTTTGTTCGCGATGCAGAAACGCCAAAGCAGGAGATCCAACTCCAGAAACTGAAGGAAGCCTATCCAAATATTGCTGATATGGCCCTGCGTGGTTCTGAAAATCCCAACCTGATGCCGGAAGGCTCGATCACTGTGCGTATGCATTCGGTCGGTGGCTGGGGTGCTATCACAACCGGTAAAAACCTGGTCATGACTCTCTATGATCTGTTGGGTTATGAGATCAAGGCAAACCCGAAGTATGGTTCAGAGAAAAAGGGACAGCCCACCACCTACTATCTCTCTGCGGCACCTACCCCAATTCCGCTGAACTGTGAGTATCACTATGTGGACGTGGTGTTGAGCCCGGATCCAAATGTGTTTGGTCACTCTAATCCCCTGGCAGGATTAAAGAAGGGCGGAACACTGATTATCCAATCAAATCTAGACACAGCCGATGAAGTATGGGAATCGTTCCCACGCTGGATGCAGCAACAGGTCATCGACAACGAGATCCATGTGTTTTACGTAGACGGTTTCAAAATCGCCCGTGAAGAAGCCTCAGACGTTGAACTGCAGCTACGTATGCAGGGTAATGCCTTTCAGGGCGCCTTTTTCGCCGGATCGCCCCTGATGGAGATGTCAGGTCTGGATGAGAAGAAACTGTTCTCCGCCATTGAAGCCCAGCTTGAGGCCAAGTTCGGCAGCAAGGGACGTCGCGTGGTTGAGGATAATCTGCGTGTGGTACGCCGTGGTTTTGATGAGATTCACGAAATCACCGATAAGGTTGTCGGGGCTACTGCTCAGATGCCGGTTAAGAAAGAGATCGGGATGCCGGTAATGCTCAAGCAGCTTCCAGAGTCGGAAGGCGGCGTCTCCGATGTACACCGTTTCTGGGAACAGACCGGTAGTTTTTATGCTTCTGGTAAAGGTAATGAAAATCTGGCTGACCCCTATCAGGCACTGTCACTGATCCCAGCATCTACTGGTGTTTTTCGAGACATGACTCAAATCCGCTTCGATTACCCGAAGTGGGTTGCTGAAAACTGTACCGCCTGCGGAGACTGTTACACCATCTGTCCTGACAGCGCTATTCCCGGTCTGGTCAATACAGTCAGCGACGTTTTCAACACCGCCATCGATCGCATAGAAACCGGCGGTCGCCCGACTCAATATCTGCGAAGAGAGAGCCGCAACGTCGAGAAACGTCTGCGCGAACTACTGAATGATAACGGTGAGGCTGCCGATGTGCGGTCAATGCTGGACCAGGCAGTACTTGAAGTGATTGCTGCCGCCGAGGTCGAAGAAGAGGCCCGCGCTGGCCTGGAAGAAGAGTTTGGCCTGTTTATCCAGGCGCTGGGTAAGTTCGATTTCTCCGTTACCAAACCCTACTGGGGCAACATGGAGAAGAAGAACAAAAACAGTGGTGGACTCTTCTCCATCACCGTCAACCCTTATACCTGTAAGGGCTGCATGGAGTGTGTCACGATCTGTGAAGATGATGCTTTGGTCGCGACCCTTCAGGATGAAGAGGCAATCGAGAAATTGCGTGATGACTGGAACTTCTGGCTCGATCTTCCAACCAGTGACACTTCATTTAATCGCATCGATGACCTGGATGAGAAGGTTGGCGCTCTGCAAACCCTGTTGCTGGACAAAGATAATTACAACTCCATGGTTTGTGGCGACGGCGCCTGCCTGGGTTGTGGTGAGAAGACCATCATCCATCTCTTCACCGCGACTGTAACCGCATTGATGCAGCCTAGGGTTAAACAGCAGATCGAGAAGATCGATAAACTGATCGAACAACTAGAGCAGCACATCAGACTAAAACTGGCTGAAGGCGTCGACCTGAGCAATTCGCAAGCTATTGCAGAGGCCGTTGGAGGTGACGAGGAGAGTGATCTGACTCTCTCAAACCTGAGTGACAACCTTGACAGTAATCGCGAGAAGACTGTTATTGATCGCGAATGGTTGCAGTCTGTGACACAACTGCTGGATGAATTGCGTGACCTGAAATGGCGCTATACCGATGGTGTAACCAACAATGGACGCGCCGAGATGGGTATTGTAAACGCCACTGGCTGTACTTCAGTCTGGGGTTCAACCTATCCATATAATCCCTACCCGTTCCCTTGGGCCAGTCATCTGTTCCAGGATAGCCCATCAGTTGCCATGGGTCTTTTCGAAGGCCACATGCGTAAGATGGCAAATGGCTTTGCAGCGATTCGTAAAGCTGAGCTTGAACTCTCTGGTAAATTTAACTCTGCGGAGCACGATAGCTTCTTCCAACAGTTCAACTGGAAACAGTTCGACGAAGAGGAATGGCAACTCTGCCCACCAGTGGTATCGGTCGGTGGTGATGGTGCGATGTATGACATCGGCTTCCAGAACCTCTCCCGTGCATTGGCATCGGGTATGCCCATCAAAGTCCTGGTACTCGATACCCAGGTCTACTCCAACACCGGTGGCCAGGCCTGTACCTCTGGCTATATTGGCCAGGTAGCGGATATGAGCCCTTATGGTAAGGCCTGGAAAGGTAAGGAAGAGATCCGTAAAGAAGTTTCGTTGATTGGTATCGCTCACAGGACTACCTATGTACTGCAGGGTACGATCAGTAATACCACTCACTTATTGGAAGGTTACATCGACGGTCTCAACAGTCGCCGTCCGGCTCTGTTCAACATCTATGCAGTATGCCCACCAGAGCATGGCGTGGGTGATGACATCGCCTACAAGCAATCCAAGATGGCAGTTGAGTCTCGCGCCTATCCTTTGATGAAGTACGACCCGGATGCAGGCGACACCATTGAAGAGTGTATCGATCTGGAAGGCAACCCGGCAATGGATGAAGATTGGCCTACCTATACCATCGACTATCTTAACGACAAAGGTGAAGAGTCTAAACTGGAAGTGCCGATGACCTTCGCTGACTTTGCTGTCACTGAGGGACGATTCCGTAAACAGTTCCGCATGGCACCGCCAGAGACCTGGAATGACGACATGGTCCCCATGGAAGAGTTCCTTGACCTGGACATGGATGACCGTGAAGGCAAATTCCCGTACATCTGGGGTGTCGATAGCAAGAACCGTCTGATGCGTATCATCTGTGCTCCGGAAATTGCCAACTCATGTGACGAACGTCGCCAGTTCTGGCATCAACTCAAGGGTATTGCCGGAGAGATGAATAAGGTTGACGTGGATGCACTGGTTGATCAGGCCAAGGTCGATATGGCCAACCGACTCAGCTCTACCCTGCTCTCCATGGCTGCAAGCGGTAACGCAGGCGCTTTGGCAGGCTCGATCTCTGCCAACGGTAGTGCGGTTTCAGCCGATGGCGGCAATGGTGCCGCGGCTGACTACGACCCAGTTTGGATAGAGACGCCTGAATGTACCGCCTGCGATGAGTGTATCGAAATCAACCCCAAGATCTTCTCGTATAATGATGAGAAGAAAGCGGTTATCGTCGATCCTAAAGGTGGTCAATTCAAGGATATCGTAAAGGCTGCTGAGAAGTGTACAGCTGCCTGTATCCATCCGGGAACCCCCTGGAATTCATCTGAAAAAGATCTGGACAAGTTTGTTAAACGTGCAGCTAAATTTCAGTAGTTCTTAGGCCTGGGTCTACCAGTATGATCACCAACAATAACAGTGAGCGGAGCTTCGGCTCCGCCTGTTAAAGAAACAGAAAGCTATGGGATTGTTCAACCTGCTGTTTGGGCAGAAAGGTTTCACTCACGGAATCCATCCACCCTATCATAAGGATACGGCGGATAAACCGATCCGTCGTCTACCCTTTCCCCCCCAATTGGTACTACCGCTGGATCAACACATCGGTAAGCCGGCACTACCTCTGGTCCACAAAGGCCAGGAGGTGGTGCGTGGTGAGCCGATTGCTAAAGCCGATGGCAATTTTTCGGTACCCTTGCATGCACCTGCCACAGGCAGGATACGTGGCATTGAGTTGATGCCTACGCCTAAGGGCCCGAAAACCAATGCCATCGTTATTGATGTCTACGAAGGCTCAACACAGGAAGTACTCTGGGAACAACCACGTGATATGAGCGAGTTGAGCCCAGATGAGATCATTCAGGCCATCCAGGATTGTGGCATGGTGGGTCTGGGGGGTGCAGCCTTTCCCTCCCACATGAAACTGACGATTCCGCAAGACAAGGAAGTAGATACACTGGTTATCAACGGCTGTGAATGCGAACCCTATCTGACCTGTGATCACCGTATCATGCTGGAGCATCCGAAAGCGCTTTTACGCGGCATCCGTTATGCCATGCGTGCTACCGGTACCAAGAAAGCGATCATTGGAGTGGAAGACAACAAAATGGATGCGGTGGAGGTACTCAAGAGCCACCTATCCAAGGGGAGTGCAGTTGAGGTAAAGGCAGTAGAGACCAAATATCCTCAGGGCTCTGAAAAGATGTTGATCAAATCTGCGCTTGACCGGGAAGTCCCTACCGGTGGCTTGCCTTCCGATGTTGGGGTGGTGGTCAACAATGTAGGTACACTGGCAGGTCTCGGAGATCTGCTGCCCCAAGGCCGGGGTTTGATAGAGCGGGTGATAACCGTAGCTGGCCCTGGAATAGATAAACCGGCGAACTACCTGGTTCCTTTGGGCACCCCGATCAGACATATCCTCGAGCATGTCGGCTATGAAGGCTCTCGCACCGAGTTCATTTTAGGTGGCCCTATGATGGGCCCTGCTGTATCGGCCCTGGACACACCAATCACCAAGGGCACCTCTGGTCTGCTGGTACTCAATGAACCCTCCATTGAGGATGAAGGGCATAAAATCTGGCCCTGCATTCGCTGTGCCCGATGTGTCAATGCCTGCCCCATGCATCTCAATCCCTCAATGTTGGGATTGCTTGCTGCCAAGCGAAAATATGAAGAGATGGGTCTGGACTATCATCTGAACGATTGTTTCGAATGTGGCTGTTGCTCCTATGTCTGCCCCTCGAACATTCCTTTGGTACAGTATTTCCGTATCGCTAAAGCGATCAACCGGGAGCAGGCGGCTTAACCCGGATAGCCGATGTTATAGAGCTAAAAAATAAACATGAGTAAAAAACCAACCATTGAATTGCGCACCTCTCCACATGCCCATGCCGGGGAAGATGTCATCGTTATCATGCGCAATGTGGTCTATGCCCTGTTACCGATCTGTGCCTTCACAATCTGGCAGTTTGGCCTCAGTGCCCTGGCCCTGTTAGTTGTCGTAACTGCGACCTGCCTGCTCAGTGAACGTCTGTTCAATAAGTTAAGTGGCAAAGCCAACAGCCTTGGTGACTGGTCGGCCACCATTACCGGCCTACTTCTGGCAATGACCCTGCCACCTGGCTTCCCTCTGTGGATGGGTGCTGTTGCTGCATTCATCGGCGTGGCTATGGGCAAGGCGATGTTTGGTGGTCTGGGCATGAATGCTATGAATCCTGCACTGATCGGGCGGGCATTCGTACAAGCAGCCTTTCCTGTTGCCATCACAACCTGGACCCCTGCTTTTTTCGATGGTCGGTTCAACCAGTTTATCCCCACCACCCTCACCCCACCTTTTCTGCAGCCCCCAGGGGTTAGTGAATGGGTTACTAAGGTCACTGTCGATTCTTTCAGTGGCGCAACCCCGCTGGCACTGCAAAAGTTCGAAGGTGTTGTCACTGATCACATGGATATGCTGCTGGGCACTACCGCAGGTTCCGCGGGTGAGACCTCAGCGCTGCTAATCCTTGCAGGTGGCCTCTATCTTGCCGCTAGACGGATGCTTGATTGGCGCATTCCAGTATTGGTCTTACTCGGTGCAGCACTCACTGCCGGGGTATTCTTCCTGATCGACCCGGTTAAATATCCAGATCCTTTGTTTGTCGTCCTTTCAGGTGGCTTGATGCTCGGTGCCTGGTTCATGGCCAGTGATATGGTCGGTTCGCCTGTAACGCCACTTGGGGTCGTGATTTATGCCTTGATGATCGGTTTTCTGACGGTGATTATCAGGCTGTTTGGCGGTCTTACAGAGGGCGTGATGTATGCCATTCTGCTGGGGAATGCAGCCACACCGCTGATTGATCAGATCACCCAACCCAGGGTGTTCGGGCAACAGAGGGCTGATAAATGAGTACCCCTGAAGCTCAAGCTGTACAGCCATCGACCCCAGCAGGCCCGATGATCCGTACCCTGATGGGTATCGCCATGCTCTCTGGCTTCCTGGTTGTGCTGACCTATCAGTTAACCAAACCGATCATTGCAGAAAACCAGCGCCGGGCCATTGAAGCCGCTGTGTTTCAAGTGATACCCGGAGCGGTCTCCCGTCGTGATTTTTTAGTCACAGAGAGCGGAGTGGTCGCTGTTACAGAGGATACACCTAAAGAAGGCACCCTGGTTTATGCCGGTTATGACCAACAAGGACAATTGAAAGGTGTTGCAGCCAAGGCGGGAGCCCAGGGTTACGCCGATATGATCCACCTACTCTATGGCTATGACCCGATATGCCAGTGTATTCGCGGCATCAAGGTTTTGAAACTCGCTGAGACCCCAGGTCTGGGAGACAAGATTATTACCGATGCCAATTTTGTTGCCAACTTTGATGCCCTGGAAGCAAAACTGAATGCAAGCGGAGAGACTCTGGCGAATGAGATTGTGACGGTAAAACATGGCACCAAAAAGCACCCCTGGGAGATCGATGCCATCTCTGGTGCGACCATCTCCGCCAAGGCTGTCGGTAAGGCGTTGAATCAATCAGCCAAGTATTTACTGCCCCGGTTGATGCCGGGAATTGATGAACTAAGCAAAACACCACCACAGACCAATGAAGTCGAGCCTGAAAATGGAGCGGACCTGTAACCTATGCCTGTTTTAATTGATTACGCGCAAGGTAAGACAGAGACCGATTGATTGACAATAACTGATTAGCATTAATTGAGAACCATGGCTAAGAAACAAGATAACACCATCAGGTGGGATACCTTCAGTGAAGGCTTATGGCGTGAAAACCCTGTGTTTGTCATGCTGCTGGGCATGTGCCCGGTTCTGGCTGTGACCAACTCTGCGATCAATGCGCTTGCGATGGGTGTAGCCACTACATTTGTACTGCTTGCCTCCGGTACCTTGATCTCTCTGCTGCGCCACAGTATTCCAAAACAGGTGCGTATCGCGACATACATCGTCATCATCGCCACATTCGTTACCATCGTCGACTATGCCATACAGGCGATCTCACTCGATCTCTACAACGCCCTGGGTGCCTTTATCCAGTTGATCGTTGCAAACTGCATGATACTAGGACGAGCGGAAGCCTACTCTTCCAGAAATCCTCCCCTGAAATCCATTGTCAATGCCACAGGCATGGGTCTGGGATTCACCTTGGCCCTACTCTGTCTCGGTGTTGTGCGTGAGATCCTAGGTGCCGGCAGTCTGTTTGGTATTGATCTGTTTGGCCCCAGGTTTGAACCTTGGGTAGTCATGGTGTTACCTGCAGGAGGGTTTCTTGTTTTAGGCGCTTGGTTGCTGCTTTTTGAATGGTTCAAACAGCGTAAATCTGAGACAGAGTTAGATCCTGCGACAGAATCATGATCAGAACAACCGAACTGATGAATATCGCCCTGACAGCCTTGATGCGTGAAACAGGTCAATGTCTGTATAGAGCAATGCCGTATTTTAATGCCTCTTACAACTTAAAGTGACCACTATGGCGACAGAAACCCTCAGCTTTATATTCCTCAACGCTGTATTGGCAAATAACTTCGTGCTTGCCCTGTTTCTAGGCTTATGCCCTTTTCTCGGTGTCTCAGGGAAAATCAATACTGCCCTGCCAATGGGATTGGCAACCCTGTTTGTCATGTTGGTAAGTTCGGTTTGTGCCTTTTTAATCAATGAGGTCCTGGTAAGCTTCGAGATCGAATTTCTACGCCTGATTGCCTATATTGCAGTAATCGCCAGTGCGGTGCAGCTGGTTGAAATGGCGCTTAAAAAGTTTACCCCCGCCCTGTTTCGCTCTCTGGGCATCTTTCTGCCGTTGATCACCACCAACTGTGCAATCCTTGGACTGGCACTTTTCCAGACCTTCAAAGAGTACAATTTTCTGCAATCATTGGTTTATGCACTGGGTGCCGGAGCTGGTTTCATCCTGGCCATTCTGCTGATGGCCGGCCTGCGAGAGAAGCTTGAGCTTTCGACCATGCCCAGTATCACCCAAGGCGCGGCGGTCAGTTTAATGTTGGGCGGGCTGCTTTCCCTCTCTTTTATGGGCTTCGCTGGACTGGGAGGCTGATTCGATGCTCGATTATCTCATCGCCATGACCATTATCCCCATTTTGTTGGTGGGCTGGCTGATCGTCCAGTCCATCACACGTCGCTATTCGAAACTGCATCCAGAGCTTGGACCTCATAAGGAAGAGGGCACAGGTTGCGGTAAAAGCTGTCTGTGCAGCGGAGACAGCTGCCAACGTCAAGGAGACCACCTCAGAGGTTAAATGAAATGAATGAACCATCTAATCAATCCACAAGCCGGGGGCAAGCGGTGAATGAGCAAATAATCTGGTTCGAAAACCTGAAAATGGGCGATGTTGATCAGGTTGGCGGTAAAAACGCCTCCTTGGGTGAGATGATCAGCGGTCTTGCTGATGCGGGGGTTTCTGTACCCGGTGGTTTTGCCACCACGGCACACGCCTTTCGTGAATTTCTACGCCACAACCGTCTTGCAGAAAGAATCGACCCCTTATTGCAGCAACTTGATGTGAGTGACGTGACAGCCCTTGCTGAAGCGGGCAAGACTATCCGTGAATGGGTGGTTGAAGCCGAATTTCCTGAGGAGTTAGAGAATGCTGTCACCGCTGCCTACAAGAAACTGACCGGTGACGCAGATTCAGTTCCTTCAGTAGCTGTCCGCTCTTCAGCGACTGCTGAGGATCTGCCTGATGCCTCTTTTGCCGGTCAGCAGGAGACCTTTCTCAATGTCGAGGGACTTGAGAGTGTACTGATCGCCATCAAAGAGGTATTTGCCTCGCTCTACAACGATCGTGCTATCTCCTATCGGGTTCATCAGGGCTTTGCCCATGAGGATGTTGCCCTTTCCGCTGGCATTCAACGAATGGTGCGCTCTGACATCGGTTCAGCCGGTGTTATGTTTACCCTGGATACAGAGTCAGGATTCAAGGAAGCAGTATTCATCACCAGCTCTTACGGTCTGGGGGAAACTGTAGTCCAAGGCGCAGTAAATCCTGACGAGTTCTATGTACATAAGGGCAATATTGAAGCTGGCAGACCCGCCATCCTTCGACGTAACCTGGGTAGCAAAGCAATCAAGATGGTGTATGGCCAGGCTGATGAAGAGCGCGTGATAACTGTCGATGTTGATCAACAGGATCAGCGGCAATTTTCCCTCACCAGCGAACAGATTGAAAGTCTGGCTAAAATGGCTATCACCATCGAAAAACACTATCAGCGCCCGATGGATATCGAATGGGGCTTAGATGGCAACGATGGTCAGCTCTACATCCTCCAGGCCCGTCCAGAGACTGTTGAGAGTCGGGTCGACACCGCTTCAGTGGAGCGTTTCAAACTCGAACAGACCGGCGCTAAAGTATTGGCTCAGGGTCGTGCGATAGGACAACGTATCGGTAGTGGTGTAGCCAAGGTCATCAGTGATTCCAGTGAGATGGCAAAGGTCGAAGCCGGTGATGTGCTGATTACTGACATGACTGACCCGGATTGGGAACCTGTCATGAAAAAAGCCTCAGCCATCGTCACCAATCGTGGCGGACGTACCTGCCATGCTGCAATTATCGCCCGTGAGTTGGGTATCCCTGCAGTAGTAGGCTGTAACGATGCCACTGAAACCCTGCAGGAAGGCCAGGAAGTTACGGTCTCCTGCGCTGAAGGTGATGACGGTTTCATCTACGAAGGTTTGCTGAAATTTTCAGTCACCCAGGGGGATGTCACCACTCTGCCGGAAGCACCAGCAAAAATCATGATGAATGTGGCCAATCCGAGCCGCGCTTTTGCCTTCAGCCGCATACCTAACGGCGGTATCGGCCTGGCAAGACTGGAGTTCATCATCAATACCACCATTGGCGTGCATCCACGTGCTTTGATGGAGTTCGAAAGCCTGCCAGAGGATATCAAGGCTAAAGCGCAGGAACAGATAGATGGATACAGCGATCCTGTTGAGTTTTATGTAGAGAAATTGGTGGAAGGCATCTCTACACTGGCTGCCGCCTTTGAAGGCAAGCCGGTGATCGTGCGCATGTCCGATTTCAAATCCAATGAGTACGCCAACCTGATCGGCGGTAAACTCTATGAGCCCTCTGAAGAGAATCCAATGATCGGCTTCCGTGGTGCCTCTCGTTATATTTCTGAAAGTTTCAGACCCTGTTTCGAACTGGAATGCCGTGCACTCAAGCGGGTTCGGGAAGAGATGGGCTTCACCAATGTGGAGATCATGATTCCTTTTGTTCGCACCCTGGATGAAGCTGCAGGTGTGATGCATCTACTGGCAGAAAATGGTCTTAAGCGGGGTGAAAATGAGCTGCGCGTAATCATGATGTGTGAATTGCCATCCAACGCGGTTCTGGCTGATGAGTTCCTCGAGTATTTTGATGGTTTCTCTATCGGCTCAAACGACATGACCCAGCTGACCCTAGGGCTTGACCGGGATTCCGGACTGGTTGCCGGTAGCTTTGATGAACGCAACCCGGCCGTTAAGAAGATGCTCAGCATGGCTATTCAAGCCTGTAATAAAGCGGGTAAGTATGTGGGCATCTGTGGCCAGGGGCCATCTGACTACCCCGATCTCGCTGAATGGTTGGTTGAACAGAAGATTGCCAGCATCTCTCTAAACCCCGACACGGTTATCGATACATGGCGACTTTTGGCTGGTGTAAAAAGCTAGTCCATCTATCTGCCAGGGGGCATGTCCCCCTGGCTAAAATGGTTTCACACCCTCACCCCTCTTTTGCTTGAGCAGATTATCCGATGAAGCGCACTGTCTACTTCCTGGCTGACCATACCGGAATCACCGTCGAAGCAATGGGACGCTCGCTGTTGAGTCAATTTGATGGATTTGAGTATGAGACAGTACATTGGCCATTCATCGACAACCTGGACAAGGCAAGACGTGTTGCTGAACGAATCAATCAGACAACCATAGAATCCGGTCAGAAGCCGATTGTCTTTACAACCTTGGTCGATCCTTCAATCCGGGACTATTTCAAAACCCTTGATGTGCCAGTGATGGACTTCTTTGAGACCTTCACTACGCGCTTGGAAGATGAACTGAAAATACCCTCCTCCCACGCCTTGGGCCGATTTCATACGACAAACAACGGGCGCGCCTACGATCAGCGCATCCATGCAGTCAATTTTGCGCTCAACAATGACGATGGCGCGATCACTAAAAACTACGAAACAGCAGAACTGATTCTGGTTGGTGTTTCACGCAGCGGCAAAACCCCAACCTGCCTGTTTTTAGGTCTCCAGCATAGTATTCTGGCCGCCAATTACCCCCTCACCGATGATGATCTGCACAGTGATCTGCTACCCAAAGCCCTGACAGCCTATCGGGACAAGCTGTATGGACTGACCATCGATCCCCAGCAGTTGCAACGTATACGTCAAGAACGACGTCCAGGCCGTCGCTACTCCTCCCTGGAGCAGTGCAAGATGGAGGTCAAACTGGCCGAAGACCTGTTTAAGCACTATAACATCCCGTATCTCGAAACGACTTCCATGTCTATTGAAGAGATTTCAGCAAGACTGATGCAGCATATTAAACGTGTGGCCTGACCCATTCTGTTCATCTGTCTGCGACAGCACAAGAAAATGTGGTTATAATCTGACCCCCTTGGGCAACCCCAAGCCCATTAATTAAACCAATATAAACACACACTATTCCTTTGAATATATTGGATTATCGACTTGATAAACTGGCTGGTTCGACTATTTCGTAAAGCACCTGTACCGATCTCCATTAAGTGGACGATCTATATTGGCACCCTGATCACAATGGTCATGGGTATACTTGGGTGGTTTCTGATAACTCAGCAGACCAGCTTTCACATGCGGGAAGTCAAAGGTTTCGGTGAAGTGTTGGTTGAGCAGTTGGCGCACTCAGCGAGTGAACCGCTACTGGCTGATGATCAGTTCAACCTACAAGGCCTGGTGAGCCGTCAGACCCAGAATGACAATGTGGTTGGAGCAGCCATAGTCCCCACGGATAAAAACTGGGTTATATCGGGAAATGTACCTCATCAGTTGCCTACAACAGATGAGCTTAGTCCGATGATCTGGTCCTGGCGGGATGAGGAAAACAGGCGACACCCGGCAATCACCTTTTTCAGCCCCATCAACTTCCGCGATGTCGTAGCAGGTCACGCCGTGATCACACTCGACCGGGCGTTCCTCGACCGCAATCAGAAACGCACCATACGGATTATCAGCTTTGCAACCATCGGCTTGATTCTGATCGCAGGTATACTCTCCTACGTATTGAGTAAACGGCTGAGTCGTCCTATCACCCTACTTGCCCAGGCGGGACGGCAGCAACCGGAAGCAGGCCTACTGATCTTCGAAGGTGATGAAAAACGTAAAGATGAAATCGGCCAGGTTTACGCCCATTTCGAGCGAATGTCAGCTGGTATGCTGGAGAAACGCCAGGTCGAGGACGCCCTGTCCCGCTACGTCTCCCCGGTTGTAGCGGAAAAGATACTCTCCAATCTCTCCCAGCCCCGACTCGCCAATCAGGAGATGGTTGGGAGTGTACTGTTCTGTGACATAGTCGGTTTTACCCAGCTCTCAGAGGATCTGAGAGCGGATGAAGTGGCCTCTTTGCTCAACCTCTACCTGGGGGCTATCGCTGACGCAGCACACCGTTGCCGCGGTGTGGTAGATAAATTCATCGGTGACAGTGCTATGATCCTGTTTGGAGTCCCGGAAGCCGACATGGAACATGGTGCACAGGCAGTGCGTTGTGCCTGGTTGATCCAAGCTCTGGTTCGCCATATCAACAAACAGCGTAGACAAGAGGGCAAAGAGCCAATAATGCTGCGCATCGGCGTCAACAGTGGCGTTATGCTTGCAGGCAATATTGGCATCCCTGACAGATTGGAGTACACCGTTGTTGGCGATAGCGTAAACCTTGCTTCGCGCCTGTGTGGTGCCGCTCCTGCAGATGGCATTATGATGAGTCAGACTACAGCAGAATTTCCTGGAGTCAGTGAGATGGTGGAGCTGCACCAGCAACCTGAACTGAAAATCAGAGGCAAAAAAAATCTCGTTTCACCCTCAATCGCGGGAACACCTTCGCGAGAATTTGGTCAATGGTTGATGCGCACCATGGCCTATATATTGAATAAACACCCTGGATGAAGTCCTTACTGCCCCTTTACACAGTCTGCCTGTGTCAGATTCTCCTGAGCGGATGTCAATTGCTTGCACCTCGGGAAACGCCCGCCCCTGTGGTAGAGGACTCTCTGAATTACAGCCGTCAACTGGTGGCCAAAGGACGTTATAGTGAGGCCATACAGCTACTTAACGAAGCCAGCCTCGGTAAGAACAAGAGTCAAAGCTATATCAATGAACTGAAAAACCTTCGTGGCCAGCAGAAGGTTATAGAGGAGGAGCTGAACGACCAGCTTCTGATCAGCAATACCTCCGCCCTAAAGAATCAAATGCCTATCCTGGAAAAGCTCACTAAGTCCAGCTCAAATCCCCAATATGAACAACTGTTAGTCCAGACAAAGGCCCAGCTACAAAGCATGCGTCGTGCCCTCTCCGAATGTGGTTGGCGCCACTACAAGCGAAATAATGCCCTGGCGAAGGACTGCTTGAGCATCGCGCTCTCCCTTGAGCTGGATGAATCTGATCAAAGTCTGATGGATCATCTGCTGAAAGAGCAGAGCCAAAACAAGAAGGCCCTGGAGAAAAAAGAGAAAACGGATCGCCAAAAACGCTGGAGCAAGCGTATGAACAAACGACTTGCCGAGGCCAGCAGGTTATCCGAGAGCGGCCAGTTACGTGATGCCAAGCGTGCCCTCAAGGCGATCCTGAAAGATGCGCCCAAAAACACCAAAGCCAAAGAGATGCTAAATAGCGTTAACACGCAGCTTCAAAGGTATATCGAGAACCTGCTCAGTGCAGGAGATCGCCTCTACCGGGATGGTGAAATTGAGAGCGCCAAGGCAACCTGGCGTGCTGCTCTGGCCCTCGATCCTCAGGATCTAAGAGCAAGAGACAAGATTCAACGAGCACAACGAGTACTCAATAATCTGGAAAACTTACGCAAAACCAACTGATTGTCATAACCCCGAAGAACTAGTGGGCTCTACTGCATCAATCCGCTATAATCGCGCCTTTTGGCTCTTCTGATACTCCTCTCCGTGACCGCTGACAGTCACCTTCGAGTTAAGAACCTCTGTCTGAGCAATCACAATCCAGCCAGACGCTTATGCATAGTCGAGGCAAAAACACTCTAGCTAAGCTACGAATTACTTCTGTATGAACGATTTGATGAGACAATCAGACTTAACCAATGCTGGATTAGTGTTTCGCTCTATTATCCCTTTGATCATCACTATTCTGTTCTCATCATCGGCTTATAGCGGGGATTGGTTGCCCACAAGTCCAGTCTCATTCTACGAGACTGAGCAGGAGCGTGAGGCACTTTTCGCACACACCTCTACATTAGGGCTGACAAAAACCATCGCGTTGAATCGCTCAGGGGATAAAATCGATCGACCATATGGATTCGGCAGAGAACTTGATGATAACAGCCCGGCAGACTATTCCGGTCTTAAACGGGATGCGGGTTATTTTTTTGGTTACCAGTTTTTTATCGTCGGCCTGTTGTATGTTCTTCCGGAAGAGATCTCCGCCTGGACAGATGAACAGAAAGAAGATTACACCGTTAATAAATGGTGGGACAATGTAACCCACCCCCGTTGGGATCCGGATGAGTGGTATATCAACTATATCCTCCATCCATACTGGGGCATGACCTACTACACCCGCGGCAGGGAACGGGGTCTCAGTGAAACTGGTGCATTCTGGTACTCCTTCACCCTCTCCTCCATCTATGAATTTGGACTGGAAGCGCTGTTCGAACCCGTCTCTATCCAAGATATGATTTTTACGCCAGGACTGGGGTCGCTATTGGGGTGGTATTTCGAAGACACCCGACGGGAAATTAAAAGCCAATCATCCTTTAGCTTTTGGGATAAAACTGTCCTCGCCCTGACTGACCCACTAGGCTCCCTCAACGAGGTAGTGGATGGTTTTATCGAGACTGATAGTGAACTGGAGGTACGCTCCTTCTATCGTAGCCCAACTTTTAAAACACTAGACAACATGGAATGGGATGATCCTTATCGTCAGAGAGTCGACCCAATCGTTAAAGACTATCTTGGACTGCAACTCACTGTACACTGGAAATAAATTATGATTTTCATCTCCTTAAGCATGACATAGATCGATTCGGCAACCCTTCTTGAATTAACAAAAAAAGGGTGGGACCACACCCCACCACTTAAGACAGAATAGTATCTACTCACCTAAACAACCAGGATTCGTTAACTTCCAACCCCTACCTCTTTGATGGAGCATGGCACCACCCTACTCAGGGTTCAAACTTGCTGCTCAATCTCATCTTGAAGCAGGGTATGTTTGTGAGGCAATAGTGGCAGAATAACCATTATATAGAGTGAGACTTAAGGGGAGAACTCTACATTCTTTGGAACAAAAGCTGGTTTTGTTGTAACAGTATCCTGTGAAAATATATGTATGCCACTCAACACTAGAAAATCTGGCATTTTTGCCTGGAATACTTCCAAACCATCATCCGGTGTTTTTATTAACCCGGCACCAGTATTGCTCTCATTTTCATTTCGTCTTTAATAGTCGCTTCGGGGACCAGAGGATAAATATGTCGGACATACTGTCCATCCCATATCTCATCGTCATCAGCATCAAAAAGAGAGACACTGATTGCAACTAAAATATCCACGTGTTCTAGGCCATCTGGCACGACATAAATAAAACACTCCCTATTTTATAAATTCGTCCCGCCATTGGCAGTATATCATTACCAAGCACAGAGTAACGTCATGCTAAATAATATGAACATGGTTTTGATTGCGACTATCCAACAAACTTCCTGCTTCAAGATGATCCTGATAATAAAACCTTATACCTGTGCAAGGTGGAGTCTTCAGCTGCAATAAAGCATTAGAACCATACTGATAGTGGATAATTAGCGGAAATATCGTGTTAACAACAATCGTATTCAGGAAACCCGCCTGAACATCCACAACGCCACTCCTAAAAATAGCAGTAGCGGAAAAGTTACGGCAAACAGCGCATCCATGGAATAGACGACAGCCATATAGGAGAAGGCCCTGTTCAACAGATAGAATATAATCCCAAGCATGGCCCCAACAAATATCCGTTGCCCAACGCCAGCACTACGCAGGGAGCCGAACACGAAGGGTATACTCAGAAATAGCATCACCAAGGTAACCAATGGAGCCGCCAGCTTCCCCCAAAAAGCAACCTCGTAACTGACAGATGACTGACCATTATTGCGCAAATAGTCGATATAACGCCAAAGATCCCAGGCAGCAAGCATATGCGGTTTAACAGTCAAAACATCCAGTGATGAGGGTTGTAGTTGAGTTTGCCAAGCCATTGATTCCTGCTGACTGACCTGGACACGTTCATCGCTAAAGGTGCTCATCGACACCCCTTGTAACACCCACCCGTCAAATTTATAACTTGCCCGTTCAGCATATACCGCCCGTTGCAATCTGGTCTGATCATCGTATTCATAAAGTGAAAGGTCAGCCAATTGAGCATCAGGAAGAACTTGACGGATATTGATATAGGTATTTCCATCCCTGGACCAGAATCCATATTTGGTCTTCAGACTGACCTGATCGGAGAGTGCCTCCATCTTCATACGCTGGGCTTGCTGTTCGGCCTGTGGCGCTAAATATTCTCCAATCCAAACCACTGTACACAATACCAGGAGTCCCGCCTTCAAAACTGAGAGGACGATTCTGGGAATAGAGACACCCGCAGCACGCATCGCCATCAACTCCGAATTATTGGCTAAAACTCCCAGTCCAATCAAGCTACCCAACAGGGTAGCTACCGGAAACAACTCGTAGCTGTAGCGGGGCAAACCCAGAAATACATAGGTATACGCCATTCCAGTGGTGTACCCGTGTTCCACATCCTCGAGTTCTGCCACCACTTCAAAAAAACCGATCAATACCAGCAGCAGGAGTAACACCGCCACTATGCCGGTCAAAACCGCGCGGCCAATATAACGATCGAAGATAGTGATCATACTGCCTGCATCCTAAATCGACGCCTCACTCTTCTAAATAGCGGGGTGTCCGGCAGCAGTAGCAATAACCCGGTGATCGCCAGTAACAGATGTACCCACCAAATACCCAGCCACTCAGGCGTGGTGGCTTTGACCATCCAGTTTTCTGCCGCCCCTTGAAGACTCAGGTAGACGGTATAGAGCACAAAGGCGAATACCAACCTGCCAAACGGCCCTTGCCGTGGCATGGTTCGACTGAGTGGTAAGCTCAATATGGCAAATACCAATAATCCCAAAACCTGAGACAAGCGCACCTGGAACTCAGCCCTGTCCTTGATCGAATCGGAATTCAGCAGGGCTTGGCTGGAGAGGGATCTTCGCGTCACTTTTGTTTCACCGCCCGTAGCGGCCTTGATTAAAAGCGCATATTGGTTGAACTCACTGACCTGATAATCGGCCTGCCCCGGCGAACCTGCATAGCGCAAACCCTCTTCCAACACCAGATAGCGATCCCCTGATTTGGCATCGAAGCGCTGATAGCCACGTTTTGCGCTGACCAGCGTCAACTCCCCATCTTTTCGCTGCTGAACGAAAACATTCTCCATGCGGGTTTTGTTTGTGATTGACTCTACATAGAGTACAAGATCACCCTGACTGTACTCATTGAAACGTCCAGCACTGACACCTGCTAACTCCATTGCCTGTCCCCGTTGACTGCTCAACAACTCGGCACTCATTCGACCGGCCCAGGGAGTTACATAGAGAGAGAGCCATCCAGTGATCAAGGCAACGGGAATAACCACCAGAATCATTGACCGGTAGATTCTCATACCCCCTATACCACAGGACTCTAGCGCCACCATCTCGCTATCCCGGTACATTCTTCCAACCACATAAAGCACTGCAAAAAAGAAGGCCGGGGGAATCAGACGGGAGAAGTAAACCACCATTTGAAGGGCCAATGCCTGAGCCAGCAGCTCAGTATTCAGATCCCCGGTCGCGACCTCCTTGAGCAATTTGATAAAACTGTTGCTCGACAAGATCAGGGTCAATACCAGCAGGATCGCCGACATCGCCTTAAGAACCTCTTTCAGCAGATAACGGTCAATCAGCGTGATCAAATGGTGTTCCTGTGCTCATTAGGGATTTAGTCATTCCACCCTAGTATATCGTGCTCGTGCCAATCAGGCAGTTTTCGATTGCGGTTTTCAGCGGATGCCTGAACAAACCAGCAAATATCTATTCATTCCCTTCACTATTTCAGGTTGTCGACCACCCAAACCTCCCATAATATGTAAAACTATATAAACCATACAAAACAGAGAGAGGCCAGAGTCTTCATGGAATACAGCATCAAATCCGGTGATCCCATCAAGCAACGTACAGCCTGTTTGATACTGGGGGTATTTGCAAAACGTCAGCTATCCCCTTTGGCTCAAAAGGTCGATAAAGCGAGCAAAGGATTCCTGCAAAGCATCCTCAAACGAGGTGATATGACAGGGGAATGCGGACAACACCTGATGCTTTATGATATTCCTGGAATCGATGCCGAGCGGGTTCTACTGTTGGGATTGGGTGCAGCGTTAGAACTGAACCGAAAACAGTATATGAAAGCAGTATCATCTGCGATTAAAAGTCTTAATAAAGGTCATTCCATTGAAGCAATCTGGGGCCTTAGTGATCTGGTAATCAGCGATATCCCGGCTCCTGAGGTGATTCGTGAAACTGTGATTAAGGCTGAAGAGAGCCTTTATCAATTCACTGAAACCAAGAGTGTTGTCAAAAAGGCACAGCGTCCACTCAAGCGTCTCGCATTTTTGCTGCCCGACCGACGTCAGCTCAAAGCGGCCCAGAAAAGTCTTGCCCAGGGTAAAGCCATTGCCAATGGCATCAAACTGACCAAGGATCTGAGCAACCTGCCCGGTAATCACTGCACGCCCACCTATCTGGCTGATCAAGCAAAAAAACTAGGCCGAAACCATGATCAGCTCAAGGTGCAGGTACTGGACGAAAAACAGATGCAGAAACTCGGTATGGGGTCACTGCTATCTGTTTCCCGGGGTAGCCGTCAACCGGCAAAACTGATTGTAATGAACTATCAGGGCGGTAAACCTGGTGCCAAACCGGTGGTACTGGTTGGCAAGGGATTGACCTTTGATGCAGGTGGCATCTCCCTCAAGCCATCCCCCGCCATGGATGAAATGAAGTACGACATGTGTGGTGGTGCCTCTGTATTCGGTGCTCTGCTGGCTTGTGTTGAGATGAAGCTGCCAATTAATCTGATTGGTGTTGTACCCAGTTCGGAGAATCTACCGGATGGAGATGCCAACAAGCCAGGGGATGTGGTAACCAGCATGTCCGGACAGACCATTGAGATTCTTAATACCGATGCTGAGGGTCGATTGATACTCTGTGATGCCTTGACCTATTGCGAACGTTTCAAACCTGCGGCCGTAATTGACATCGCCACCCTGACAGGTGCCTGCATCGTTGCTCTGGGTAACCAGGCATCTGGGCTGATGTCCAATAACGAGCCACTGGCAGAAGAGCTGCTTGGTGCAGGATCTCATAGTGGTGACCGGGTTTGGCAACTACCACTCTGGGATGAGTACCAGGAGCAGCTCGACAGTAATTTTGCCGATATGGCCAATATCGGTGGAAAGGGAGCCGGCACCATAACCGCCGCCTGTTTTCTCTCCCGCTACACCAAACAATTCAAATGGGCTCATCTTGATATAGCAGGCACTGCCTGGCGCTCTGGAGCTGCCAAAGGCGCCACAGGACGCCCTGTTCCTCTACTGACCCGATTTCTCATGGGACGCTGCGGAGAGTGAACCCCATGATTGAAAATCGCCTCCAAGAGGTTGAGATAAATCCATGACTCAAGTGGATTTTTACATACTCAGTGAAGGAGTCAGAGGCAACCGCTATACTTTGACATGCCGACTGTGTGAGAAGATCTACCACCAAGGGCGTAGAATTCTCATACACACCGGCTCAGAGGATGAGACACGACATCTCGACCGGTTATTATGGACCTTTCGCCAGGGCAGCTTCGTTCCACACGGGATTGCCGACAATTGCGACGCCTTAGCCACTCCTGTGATCATCACTCACCAGCAGGAAGCGGGAACGGAGAAAGATGTTTTGATCAATCTGAGCCAGGAGGTTCCCAATTTTTTCAGTCGCTTCGAAAGAGTCGCTGAAATTATCGACCAGGAACCACCAGTAGTGACTGCTGGGCGGGAACGTTTCCGCTTCTACCGTGATCGGGGCTACCCACTAAAAAAACATGATATCGACAAATGAACGATAACGAGCAAAAACAGGATATTGTTTCCGATATTCCCCTATTGGAAGATGTCATCACCGCAGATGAGATAGCCTCCGAATTTCATCCGTTTGTCGACAGCGCTGAGCCTTCAGAAGACAGCGGCATCCCTGAGTATGACGAAGTACTGCTCGCGATGCGGGATGAGATCGCTCAACAGTTGGTAGAGGATCTCCGAGCTACGATTCAAAACGCCCTGAATCGCGCTATTGAGGAGGCAGGAGAACAGATAGTGCGAACACTACACGATGAGCTTGATGACACTCTGGAGCAGAAGGTACGCTACCTTATTGATCAGCGCCTCTCCTCAGAATTTGGGCCACGTACCCAGCATGACCCACAGAAGAATTAGCCTAGGGTACTTCGTACTTACATCAGCTTAACGAGCATCCCCTCTTCTCAACTATGCAGATATCAAATCTCGATCACCTGGTACTTACTGTCAGGAACATCCAAAAAAGTTGCGATTTTTATACTCGGATACTGGGAATGCAGTTAATCGAATTTGCAGGAGACCGAAAGGCTTTAAAATTCGGTACACAAAAGATCAACCTGCACGAATACCGGAAAGAGTTCGAGCCAAAAGCAGCTGAACCTACGCCAGGATCAGCCGATCTATGCTTCCTCACCACTACACCGCTGGATGAAGTTGAGGCGCACCTTAAACAGAACTCAGTTGAAATCATACAGTGGCCGATTGAACGGACCGGAGCCAATGGACCTATCCTTTCAATCTACCTGCGTGATCCTGACAACAACTTGATTGAGATCTCCAATTCGATTTGAATTCTTTCAAATCATGCATAAACACCCTGCCATCTTAATCCGTTCTGAGCAGGGTGAAATCGAGGTCGAAAGAAGATTTGACTGAATAACTACTGTGAAAATCGTTGCAGTAGTTGCTAACCGATCCCCTCCATCAGTGGCCCTAGCAGATTGCCAGTTCCCCGCCGTGTCCTGCGGCTTTGCTGAAGGATCTTTCTGCAAATTTTCTTGTCCAGCAGCTCAATGACCTGACACTCCAGATTCTCTGCACTAACCTCATCGCCAACAGCGCGCAACTCACCTGCCAGACTTTCCAGTTCACGAACGGAGATCTGTTTGAACAGGTTCCGGTCATCCCTCCGTCTGGATCTCTGCCGATTAAGGCTTTGAATCAGTTCCTTGTTACTCAACATATCAATCCCCCGATATAATTGATCTAAGTTCAGCAAGATGCTTCGTAGTCATCAAAGATCACTGCTGTACCACTAACCTACTCAATCAACTCCGTGCAAAAAATCTTTTTTTATTTCATCTTTAATTAAATAATAGATGTTCAAATAAAAACTGAAGTGACCTAGTCCATTTCAGGTTTGTGACAAATTACACAAGACCTATTGGAAACTTGACTGTTATTTCATACTGCATTTGGGTAAGGAGCCATAACCTATTAACCCGGCGACTAAGTATGTTGTTTTCAGCCGAAGTGTGCCTCTCTTTTAAAAATCATATTGTTAGGGGTCGGATAATCAACACACATCCGTCAATCCCATACTGGACATAGGAAGGCACTTCGCTTATCCGACCTACTCTGGGTTATCTATTGAGTACATTAAGGAGTGGCAACTAGCCTATGTTTTGTCATTACTAATTCATTCGGATCATAGCCGGATTGAAGCAAAACTTGTTGAATAAGTTGCCATTGTTCTGGGATCACATGGTCGCTACGTGAAAGAACCCATGCGTAGCTACGGTTTGGCGTACCAATTACCGCATACTTGTAACTGTCACCAAGCCCTATTATCCAGTAATCACCCCAAAACAGATTCCAACCAAACAGGGAGACGAAGCTGACTTCCAATTTTGCATTGGTTGATTTATTTATAATTCGTGCAACACCTTGTGCTTCATCCATCCTGCCCTGATCATCGAGACAGCGGTTGATTACCTCTATATTGCCATCATCCAACTGTTTGTAATTGGCGGTTACATTTCCGGCACATTGATCCTGAAACCGGTTAGGCAGTCTGGCAATTTCAAACCAGCTCCCTTGATAAAGATTCAGATCCACCTGTGACACTGTTTCCAATTCTTGCAGATCTTTTGCAAATACAACAACAGTAAAGCTCGATAGAGTAAAAAGAACCAACAGTTTCAGAGTAATAATTCGGTTACTCAACAACATCATCCGAGATCTAAAGGTTTTACCGGTTCGCGCATCCACTGTTTGTCTTTACGCCAATCAACGGCTGGATCATCAACGTACACTTCCACCTCATTACCATCAGGATCCTGCAAATAGATACTCTGGCTGATGGTATGATCCGCTAATCCATTGATCACAATACCTGCCTCATTGATCCGCTGATAGATTTGTTTCAGTGCATCCAGATCATTACCGACTTTCCATCCCATGTGGTACATACCGATACGTCTGCCTGGTATGGGGACTGGTGCATCCCCCACCTCTATCAGCAGCAGTTCGTGATGCGTGTGACCACCTGTCAAAACTGCAGCTTTTCCGGCAAAAATATTACCTTGTAGCTCTAGCCCCAACCCTTCAGTGTAAAATCTCACAGAGTTATCCAGATCTTTCACATACAAAGCAACATGGCCCAGTTCAATCATCTGCTATCCCGGTTATTTTATCACTCACTAAAACCCCTTCCCTGTCTGCAGTCTTGCCTGCACACGGGCAGAGACTATTTTTTTAGTATCCAATATTTTTGGATAGAGTCGCCAGTAATATTCGATACGACAAGCACGCCTATCAAGACTCGATTCAAGCCTTGCGCGTTCGGTTTCATTCAGGTTCGGCAGTGTTAACAATGCCGGGGAAATCCAATCGATATAACGCTGCACTAATTTGTAATTTCTCTCTTCCTGCCAATGCTCAGAGATCCCAAAGGATGGAAAAACATCTCGACTGAATCGCACACCTTGGTCAGTTTCCGCTTCCGTACGTAGTGAATCCCAGGTCACCCATAAGCGACTGATGTTGAATCCAGCCCTTTTTCTCACCTCCCTTTCCAGAGGATCAATTTCAGCAAATTGATGTTGGCCACCTATCCCCTGCTTTTCCAGACAACCTCTCCAGTAACGAGGCTTTTGATTGCTGAAATCGCTTCCTGGCACCATCGACATCAATAGCGCCAAAGGCTTTTGCTCCACTCCATCGAGTAACCACAACTCGCGATGATCGTTTAAAGGAAAGGGTAGTTCGTGTTGGTGATCCTGAATAGCTTTAACCAGTTGCTGAACGATCAAGCCACCGCTGCTCGAAGAGGTGGGCGCTTTTATCAATCCCTCCTTCTCAGACCAGAGACCAAACAGATACCAACTTTTTTGCTCATCTGAAACATTCAGGCTTCCCCAGTCTGCCGGTCTGCTCTTGTGAAGCTCTATATGCCAGACCAGGCCATTGGTTGTGGAGGCCCGCCCGCCTTCAGTTTCAATAATCTGCAACACACCTAAAAACGGATTCAACCTGCGAATGGCATACAAGCTGATGCTTGTTTGTGTGTTCATTTGCAGTCAGTCAACCGCTTGCGCAGCTCTTCGATTATCGGCTCTGCGAGATCCTGCAGTTCTGGAGGAATCACCTCAAACAGGTACTCGACCTCATCCAGCACAGTCTCAATCTCCTGGCGTTGGGTCAATCTATCCATTTTGGTTGAGACCTGATTCAAATAAGCGATGGGATCTACACCATTCATATGAATACCTTACTTTCGTCAGCTTCAGGCGTAGTGGAATGATGATTGAGCTTGGCGTTGTGTCGCACTAATCAGTAGACCAGTCTTTCTACAACTCTTCTCATCTGCCTGAAAAAACATAAAACCCAGAGGGTTTGATAGTATTAAAATTGTACAATATTTTTTGTTTTGTACAAGTTTTTGTAATATTATTTGTACCATTGAGATACTAAGTGATTTTCCAGAAGCGAGTGCTCCTAATGAATGCGACGACACCCTCAAGAGATGATAAAAAGGCTCTATTAGACCCACATGGCCTGGCCTCAATCACTTTGACAGCCAACTGGGTAGATGATCAGGCAAGCCATGAGGAGCAGCTGCATGTGGAGAAATTCAGCGTTTGGCGCGAAGCAGACATGTTGCCTTTCGAAATTGCCCAGAATATCGTTGGTATGCGCTCAACTGATCAGGCTCAGGCCAAAGTTGGGGCTGGCGAGATCATTGACAGCTGGAGCTCCGCACAACAGTTTTCTACCAAACCGGCATCTTTCGACCGCCACCATCGCAGAGGATTGGAAGTAGAGCCCCGTATTGGACGTTTCTACCCTCAAGGTTTTTTCAAGGGAGTTCAGGGTATTTACAGCGAAGCCATTGAGCCCGCTCGTATCATTGAACTGACCAGCGAGCGCATGAAGATTGACCTGAATCGGCCCATGGCAGGCTATCCCCTGGAGATCAAATTCTACCTGGATGAGATTCTTCCTGGTTACGATCAACGAGGAGGACGTTGCACGAGCCCTCTGGATGAATTGCTGCAATTTCCAGGATTGGCAGCACCACTGAAAGATGGGCAGGAAACCGATTACGGAGATGATGCGAATGGCCTGTCACGTATGGATGAACGTTCTGACGACAGCTTTTACGCCAATCCCCGCATGGTTCAACATCTGGACTCAAGAGCGCTGCAAACTGTAAACGGGTTATACAAACGACTGATTCCCTCGCAATCTGAGGTACTCGATTTAATGGCAAGTTTCGACTCCCACTTGCAGGGTACAGACTATTCCACATTGCACCTTTTGGGTATGAATGCCAAAGAGCTATCATCAAATCAAGCAGCGAGTAGTAGCGTTGTGCAAGACCTGAATGACTCTCCTACTCTCCCTTACGAGAACAACAGCTTGGATGCAATTATATCTACCGCATCCATAGAGTATCTGACCCAGCCTACAGAGATTCTGGCTGAGGCGCTACGAATTCTGCGCCCAGGTGGTCTTACTGTACTTAGCTTCAGCAATCGCTGGTTTCCTACAAAAGCAATCCGGGTTTGGAGTGAACTTCATATGTTCGAGCGTGTGGGTATGGTTACACAATGGATGCAACGAGCAGGCTATACCCGGTTGCACACCTTCTCATCACGTGGCTGGCCACGGCCTGCAGATGATCCACATGCTGGACAAACCCCCTTCTCTGATCCAGTTTTTGCTGTTTGGGGATATAAGCCATAACCTTTTTACTGGCTATACAGACCATGGAAGTCTGGGTGCTTGCGGCGGAATAAGCTTTAAAATGTTGAACCTACCTATTAAGGTGCCGGGTGAACAAGATTTGGTTTCGCCAAATGACTCCACTACATTTTCTAATGCCTTCTCCTGAATTCACTTATAATTACCATTTATACTCAAAAAACCGGGCTTTTAACCCTGCCGAGCGCCTTTTTTAAGTTTATTTTCGTTTAATATCAACACTTTACAACGCCACAAGCTGTGTTTGTCGACTGTTGGCAGATCTTCACGCCCTGTTGAAAGGTGATCTATGCTTTCTTGAATGCCAATCGTTTTAAACAGGCTAGCAACACTAACTTGCCAGATGTATTAAACCTCATGTTAATGACTTTTGTTATTGTATGAATAGACAAAAAACAGCTGCACTCTCACAATCCCGCTGGCAGCCATCTGCTCCACTATGGCAACGTGCGCCGAATAAACAGGCTGATGGCGCAGCTCTGGCAGATTTAATGATGCTGATCCCCGGACTGAAAGATTACTCAGAAGTAAAATTCATCCATCTACAGAAGATGCTTGAAGCGGTGGTAAGTGAATTTGGCGAAAAAATAGTTTTCACCGATATCAATCTGAAACTCAACGTAGTCTGGGTAACAGTGTTACCTGAGCCGGGACTCTGCCGTGAGGTGGCGCTTGCTATACGGAAGCGCGTACCTGAAGCGGTTATGGTCGGCAATCAGTTAAAGTCCACCACAACAGAGCTTCAAGTGAACCGCTGGCATGGTTGGCTCAGGCTCATGAAACGGATACTTGTGAGGCAAAAAGCTAAGCTACTGCCTGCGAAGGAAGATTGACAGTATGTCAAAGTAGAAACGACGGTTGTAATTGATACTGAATAATACAAATCGCAATCTAACATACCGTTGCAAATATCCCCGTATTAGGACTTTTTGTAGGTCGGATAAGCGAAGCGCCATCCAACGTATTAGAGTGACCAGGGTAATTCAACTTTTTCAATGAAAGTAGTGATGCGACAAAAATGTAAGCGATCGATAAAACAGATTTGATATAGAGATTAGCTTGATAATGTATCTCTTCTTCAGTGCGCTAGCGACTAAATATACCGCGTTTGCAAAGCAGATCTGCACGAACTGTAGTGTGTAAATTTTTACGAGTGCAGCATTGTGTCAGTTGCACAGAACTTAGCTGTTGAGTTTATCCGAAATCCAATTTATGCAGCTGGCATGGGCAATGAGTCCCCAACAAGAAACTGCTCCAATGTGAAACGTGTGATGTTTCGTTCAATACTGAAGATGACTTCAGTTTTACTAACCTGGACCAGGCACTGCTTTTCATCAAGTGGTTTGTTGCGGGTTAACGGCGTTGCATCATAAAGGGCTAAGTTGATCCTGCCATCCTGATCTCTGGCTGATCGATACTCAAAACCCTTTATACCTGCCTCCCTCATTGCGCTTCCGAGGGCTTGTGTGGCGCTGTAGCTCACCGGATCACGCAGAGTGTTCTGGTAGCTAGCGAATGGATCGTCTTGTAGTTTCACCCCGAGCTCAGTTTGGTAATGGAATTTGAACAGGGTGTGCTGGGATTGAAGTGCGCCATGAAGTGGGGGCACTTCCATGTCGTAGTAGAAAAAGAAACGATAGAATGCGCTTTCGCACAATGTGGCATATTCAGTGGTTCCGCCATAGAACAGACTTGGTTCAAAACGTCCGCCGAAACGACTACCGTGTTTTAGCGGTGGATAACGAAAAGGTGAGGAGAGGAGATAGTGCAGATGTTCTGTACCAACGGGGTAGTCAGGCTTTGAGTCCATCTCCAACATCTCTTCGAGTGCAGCCTGTTTCTCAAGAGATGAGACGATTTCCGATGATGCCACCATTTCCTGGGACTCAACCATGCGAAATCCTTGTCCACCGATGGCATGAATGACTCCATCACCACCTACATCATTCCATATTTCGCTCAAGTCTTACCTCGAATCCCATCTATGTATTCAACAACACGCACCAACCCCGTGACGTTGTTGATCAATTCCGCCGGTACTCCGTCAAGTGAGCGGATCCTGGTATGCATCCAATGGTTCATTTCGTCTTCTCGCCCACCCACCAGCACGTAGAGGCCTCGATAAACCCGAACCAATAGCAGCGCCAATTGGCCATTCGGTGTGGATGGGTCGACCCCATTTCGTACGATTGTGGTACGGTTACGACCTACAATATGCCCCACTTCCGCAGGGGATAGACCAAGTTTGGCTCCCGCATTCAGAACGGCCTCACCCAGCGTCATTGCCTTGTTCGGTATTGATGCTAAACAGGGATTAGACATAATCGTCTCCTAGGTATTGCATATGCACATTATAACCAATTATTGTGCATTCGCAATTATTATGGTTTTTGTCTTGCTGAGAATTTGATTATCTCACTCTCACACTTTGCGAGGAGGTGAGGGAATGGCAGCGGCCTTTTACCTTTGCAATCCAGAACTCAGGGAGAGATTCAAGCTGATGGGATCTTTAAAATCAATGCGTTAGCCTTAGCTCACCCTTGGTATGGTGCGGCAGGCCGCACCCT
>JBEVXD010000016.1:0-60116 GCA_040506275.1 Candidatus Thiodiazotropha sp. DIVDIV | reverse complement strand
CGTGAACATGATCTTCCTGTAGTGTAATACGGAACAATTCACGATAGACAAATTCCCTATTTTGGCAATCCTTGGCGAGTTGTGAATACAAGGCATGAGGAATAGTCCAACATAAAAGGGGTCAGTACCCTTTTTATCTCTCCGTTTTCCTTCCTTCAGGTCGCCCTCTTTTGGCCTGACCTACTTTACACTTTAACTGATTTTCAATCTGCTTATGAAAGCGAGCGTTGCCAAGAGGTGTACCTGTTTGAACGGTCGCACGAATATCGTGAACATGATCTTCCTGTAGTGTAATACGGAACAATTCACGATAGACAAATTCCCTATTTTGGCAATCCTTGGCGAGTTGTGAATACAAGGCATGAGGAATAGTCAGCTCATCAGTGTAGTGTGTAGCGTTACCCCGATAACTAGACCAACGATAGTCAATCGGATCTTTTACCATACCTGCCCGAACCGGGTTGAGTTCAATGTAACGCATACAATTCAACAGATACTCATCACTGTCGACCACGCAGCCCTTGTGGCGGCCTTCCCACAAGGTACCAGATTTTCCATAGGTATGATTGATATAGGGAACGTAATGGCGACCCACGAACTGTATGGTTTTGCTGATGGCCTCTGAAGATCCTGGAGTCAGGAGTAAATGGACATGGTTAGTCATTAAGCAATAGGCGTGGATGGCACAGCCGTGCTTGTCCGCTCCCTCTTTTAACCACGTTAAGTAGGCCTGGTAGTCACAAGATTCAAAGAATACTGGTTGGCGGCTATTGCCACGCTGGATCACATGGGCCGGGATGTCAGGCAAATAGAAACGAGGTTTTCTGGGCATTTGAACGTCCATGTTCGAATAGCTAATGTACGATGATTGTACTGAGTAAAATGGTTAAAGGGTACTGACCCCATTTATACAGACCCCATTTATACAATGTGTGCTATTTGATGTTTCTCTTACCCAGGAACTCGCGGATCTTGGAATTGATGAAAGCGTGCTCCTCCTCCAGCGCAAAATGGCCGGTGTCGAGAATGTTGTAGTCTATGTCCTTTACGTCACGCTTGTAACCCTCGGCACCCGGCTCTGGAAAAAAAGCGTCGTGCTTACCCCAAACCACCAATACCGGTGGTTGATGATCACGCAGATAACGCTGCCACAACGGATACAGCTTCAGATTGTTCTGGTAGTCGTAGAACAAGTCCAGATGCATGCGGTACTGACCGGAGCGGGACATCTTGACATGATCCAGGTCCCAGTTATCGGGCAGGATGGACTCCGGATTACGCGTGCCATGGGTGTACTCCCACTTTAAGGCTTCGTAGGAAAAGACATTATCGATGATGGTTTTTTCCAGCTCCGGTGTCTTACCTTTCCAGTAGTCTAGAACCGGCCCCCATCCTGCCGGACTGATACCTTCTTCATAGGCATTGCCGTTCTGGGTAATGATCGACTGCACCCGTTCTGGATGCGCCCTGGCAATCCGGAAACCTATCGGAGCACCATAGTCCTGGATCATCAGCGAATACCGTTTTAGACCACGCTGCTCCAAGAATTGACCCATGATTTCAGCCAGGTGATCAAAGGTATAGGCGAAAGTATCAGGCGACGGAAAGCTGCTGTTACCGAAGCCAGGGTAGTCCGGCGCAATCAGGTAGTAGCTGTCCGACAACCCCTGTAATACCTCGCGATACATATGTGAAGAAGTAGGGAAGCCGTGTAGCAGCACCAGTACAGGTTTTGCCGGATCTCCTGCCTCACGGTAGAAAATATCCAGCTCACCAACTTTTTCGTAACCGTAACGAATATTGGTCGATTCAGTTGCTGCATAAAGCGGATTTCCGATCAGGATCAAGAACAGCGCCAACAAGACAAACTGTACGTTTCTCATTAGATTCATAAATTTTACTCCTAGTGTGTGAGGCTGCTGCCAACCAATAGGTCACGATAAGCATGCCACCTCATTCTAACCGTTATTTACAATTAATAACGGTTAGAATCTTAGACCCGCAAAACTAACCTGTCAATAGCTGTTATACTGGTTAGATGAATGAGACAAATTCGACTTTCGTATTCCTTGGAAACAATCCTGCCGTGGACTTCGTCAATACCGAAGTCATCATGCGTGGTCAACGAGTCGATCTACTGCCCACCGCCGAGGATCTGGCGCGATGGGCTGAAAAGGCAAACTTACCGCTCGATCTCCCAGTCAGTCAGAAGAGCTTTACAGATGCACTAGTTCTTAGAAACGCGTTGAGTAAAATCTTCTCGGCCCGGATCGATGGACAGCAAGGCACACAACAGGTACTGGATACGATCAACAGGCATCTGTTGCGCTATACGACACACCAAGTGCTAACAGTTAAAGAGAACAAATACGTTCTGGTGCCGGACAATAGCAAGCTTAAGGTAGCTATGCTGCTGGAATATCTTGCCCACACAGGCGCCACACTACTGACCTCCAACCAGGCGGAACAATTGAAGCGATGCAGTAACCCCGACTGCATCTTGCTATTCGTGGACACTTCACGTAGTCGAAAAAGGCGATGGTGCAGTATGGAAACCTGTGGCAACCGGGCCAAGGTATCAGGCCACTATCAAAGACAGCACTCCTGAACAGCAACCACGGCCAGTAAAACTAATTTGTTCGTCACTGCCACAACCATCTTCTCCCCTGCCAGACAGAAAGCGTGCCATATAACTGGCCTGCAAAAACGACTGAAAACGCCGCAGGGCTAAAAGGTTTTGGCCCTGCGGGGTTACATCAGAATATGTCCTATTAGGCGGGCAGGTTCATTAAGATAGTGACTTTTCGATCAATTCAATCTGATAACCATCAGGGTCTTTGATGAAGGCGATCATCTCATTCAAACCCTCCATTAAGGCCGGTCCATAGATCACCTCACCACCTCGCGCTGCTACCTCAGTACAGGCCTGCTCACAATCCTGCACACCGAACGCGACATGACCATAGGCATTGCCCATTTCATAGCTATCCACACCATAGTTATAGGTAAGCTCCAGAACACAGGTTTCGTTCTCTTCACCGTATCCAAGGAAGGCCAATGAGAAGTCGTCCGACTTATCAAAAGTGCGTAACAACCGCATCCCCATCACGCCACAGTAGAAGTCTATTGAGCGCTGTAGGTCACCTACTCGAAGCATGGTATGAAGCATCTCTATTTTTTGCATGATCACTCTCCTAAGCGAAATACGGAGAGCGCATTTGCCGGCTTGCCTTTTCGGTAACACTGGCATCGAAGACACGCGTATAAAATGCTGCATTAAGACGTTTCGCAGTCTCTGGAAAAACCTCCAAAGCAAAGCGTCTGGCCTGTTCCACACTATCAAAGACATCAATGCCTCCGAGGGTGTGAGTATGCAGACCACTCAACCAGGTCTTCGCCAGCAGACCTGATTGCTGTTTCAACACAGAGTTGCGCTTGCGCCACGGCGCCTTTTCGAATGGTACGTTCACCTGTACCTCGGTATAGACGAAGGCGCCGGGGTTCTGTTTCAAGGCAACCCCAAAATGGGGTGATCCCAATTCTCGGCTCGCCTCCTCCACCACGAGCGCATCGAAAATACGTGAAGCTTGAGCCGCTCCCAGGCTCTTTGCCTTGGCCGGTAAGTAGCCGGTCACAAAGCTCAGTGCGTTGTCGATGCTGTCGAAGGCGTAAAAACCACCTAGTGAATCGTTGCCCTCACCAGCAAACCAGGTCTTGTTCATCAGACCAGGTTGCTGCAGAAGTTCTTTGTTGATCGTCTGCCAGGGCACCTGATGGAACGGCACTGACAGCTGTAACTCAGTGTAGACAAAGGCCTTTGCACTTTCACCACTACGCTCTGCTGTCTTGCCTGTGGGTGTCGCATTCGTAATCGATGACAGCCCACCCATCATCGAGGCCGCGATTGTAGCTGCACCCACTTTTAGTACGACTCGACGGTTGATCGCTGCACTGTTGATTTTTTTCTCTAACTTTTTCATTACTGATTCTCCTTATACATTAGACTTCCGCGGCCTCAATCAGCTCGACCTTATAGCCGTCTGGATCTTCGATGAACGCAATTACTTCGCGATGGCCGGTCTCGTCAGGGGCGTAGGTCATCGGCCCCGGTCTGAGGATGACCGGCACCCCTGCCCGTTCCAGCCGATCGCAGGTAGCGTAGATATCCGAGACCTCAAGTGCTACATGTCCATAGCCTGTACCGATCTCGTAGCTGTCCTGATCCCAGTTGTAGGTGAGCTCTATATATGCGTGCGGCGATTCTTCCCCATAACCCAGGAATACCAGCGTGAAGCGTCCTTCAGTAAAAGTTTCACGACGCAGTTCATGCATACCGAGCAGGTCACTATAAAAGGCCACGGAGCGTTTTAAATCGCCGACACGGATCATGGTATAGAGGATGCGTGAGGGGAGAGCACCGCCCTTGTCCAGTTGTTTATCACTTAACATAGTGTGTTATTCCTCTGCATTAGAAGCGGTGCTGTCTAAAGCATCCGTCGACGGCGTAGATAGGACAGTTACAAATCTTCCTTATGTGGCGAACCAAACCTATCAGGAGATTTCCGCTAAACAGGCAGTTCTCAATGCGAAAAACTTCAATACAGTTACTCACTAGCACCAACGCCTCACAGCTTCCGACGTAGTGTTGTACGAGGCGGCAGCTCGGGATTAGATTTCCTACCTACCGCCTCGTCTCTCGCTGAGAAAACTTGGTTACTGGTTGATGGATCCAGATCAGCCGGCGGAAATTGCCTGACCAAGCTCTTCATTGGTCATAGCCTTACCGTCGAGATTCCAGGTTCCGTCCTCCGCATAAACCCCGTTTGACCAGATTCGTTCCTTGGTGAGTTTCCCTCCTGAAAGCTCGAGCAGAATTTGTGTTGCCTCACCGAAAAATGCCGTCTGAATGTCGTGGCTTGCTAGCGCGAAAGATGGGGTTTTAGTTTCAACCCAAGCACCCTCGACAGGCTCTCCTCCAGCAAAGGTCTGCCCCTTGGGCAGAATGTTGAGATGAGTAGTTATATTTGGAGACATCACTTTGTTTCCACCCAGATCGTGATGTTTGAGAAAGGACTCTGTTATTTTTGAGACAGCGACAGCTTCCTGTCCTACAGGAAGGACGCCTTCTGTAAGGGTGATACTGATTGGCATTTAATGCTCCTTCTTAATATTTAGAGAGTTTTTTAAGGTAACGATCGTTATCCTTTAGATTAAAAAAAATGACGGAAGCTTCCGCCATTCGCCTTAGATTGTGATCGTTATCTATACGATAGATGACGATCGTTATCCTGTCAACTATAATGTTTAACTAATTCGATATGAGACAGCAGAACATGCGATACAGTCAGGAACAGAAACAAGTCACCAGGGAGAAGATCCTGGAAGCAGCCCACCGCGGCTTTCGGCGTCAGGGCTTCAGTGGCCTGGGGGTAGATGGCCTGGCAAAGGATGCAGGGGTGACCTCTGGTGCCTTCTACAAGCACTTCAAGTCCAAGGATGATGCTTTCCGAGAGTCCGTCGCGCGGGGTGTCGGGGAGTTCCAGAGTGCTGTTGAGATGTTCCAGGAAAAGTACGGCGACAGCTGGCTGAATGAGTTTGCCCGCTTCTACCTGGGTGAAAAACGCTGTGCCGAACTTGGAGACAGTTGCGGCCTGCAGAGCCTAACGCCTGAGGTCACTCGCTCTGGAGAGAAAATACGTTCAACCTACCAAACTGCATTGCTGAAAGCGGCCGAATCATTCACCAACGGAGCGCTGGATTCTACACATGACCGGGTGCCACCCACCGTATGGGCCGATATAGCCCTGCTGATCGGCGGCGTAACCCTGGCGCGTGCAGTTCAAGACCCCGCATTGGCAGACGAAATAGCCGACGCTGTACACAATTCAATACTGAGATAACTCATATTCGGAACCGTATGGTTTTATTGATGGCCTCTGAAGATCCTGGAGTCAGGAGTAAATGGACATGGTTAGTCATTAAGCAATAGGCGTGGATGGCACAGCCGTGCTTGTCCGCTCCCTCTTTTAACCACGTTAAGTAGGCCTGGTAGTCACAAGATTCAAAGAATACTGGTTGGCGGCTATTGCCACGCTGGATCACATGGGCCGGGATGTCAGGCAAATAGAAACGAGGTTTTCTGTAAAAGGGGTCAGTACCCTTTTTATCTCTCCAAGAGGTGTACCTGTTTGAACGGTCGCACGAATATCGTGAACATGATCTTCCTGTAGTGTAATACGGAACAATTCACGATAGACAAATTCCCTATTTTGGCAATCCTTGGCGAGTTGTGAATACAAGGCATGAGGAATAGTCAGCTCATCAGTGTAGTGTGTAGCGTTACCCCGATAACTAGACCAACGATAGTCAATCGGATCTTTTACCATACCTGCCCGAACCGGGTTGAGTTCAATGTAACGCATACAATTCAACAGATACTCATCACTGTCGACCACGCAGCCCTTGTGGCGGCCTTCCCACAAGGTACCAGATTTTCCATAGGTATGATTGATATAGTGGTTAAAGGGTACTGACCTGAATGTACGTTGATTGAAATGGTTAAAGGGTACTGACCCCTTTTATATTTATAAGATCTCTATCATTAACCCTTCCTGCGCCAATTCAAACCGGGGTTCCCCTTCACTTCCGACGCTATGGGTCTTCCTGGCTTCTTCGAATACCGCATCTAGATCAGCATCACTACGCGTTGGTTCATGATGAGTGAGAAATACCCGCTTAACACCAGCTTCCCGCGCTGCCTCGATACTGGAGGCAAAGGTGCCATGACCCCAGCCTCTGCGCGCGGGGTACTCGGCATCAGTGTATGCCGTATCGATCACCAGAACATCGGCGCCGCGGAAAAAATCCAGCACTCTGCTCCGTTGCTCATCCACCATCTGCTGGTAATCGGCGTAACCCGCGTCATCCTGGTTATAAATGTTGTATGGCCATTCATGATCACCAGTAAAGACAAACACCTTGCCATTGCATTCCAAGCGATAACCGAAGTTCAGCACAGGATGGTTTAACAACATGCAGCACACATTGACCCCACCGACTTGCACATCATGGCCCTCTAGTATGTTCTGATAGGTCATTCGGGCATTGAGTTCGGCCTCACGCACTGGAAAATAGGCATATTCCATTTGTCGAGCCAACACTTCACCTATGTCCCGCTGTGTAATGGGGTCAGCAGGACCATGGATCGTAACCTCGTTTCCCGGTACGAAAATGGGTAAAAACATCGGTAAGCCTTGAATATGGTCCCAATGGGTGTGGGTGATAAAGATATAAGCCTTGAGGGGAAACTCGGGAATCAGCATCTGACCTAGAGGAAAAATGCCCGTGCCACCGTCCAATATCAGCAGTTCGTTATTGTCTCCACGCACCTCGATACAGGTGGTATTGCCCCCATAATGAACGGTCTTGGGTCCGGGTGATGGAATGGAACCACGCACACCCCAAAATTTAAAACGCACTTTGATTATCCTTGTCCACTGGTAAAAAACAGGGGCCTTGCACCCATTCAAAATCAAATATCATGTAAATACCAAAAGCCATCATTTAAAGCTGTGTGAACAAACGGGCCTTTTCCATCTCTCCATTGAGATCTCCAAGTGATGACATCAAACCCGATAAATCATTGCTAAACCGTTCAGATACCGTGGATGGAAAATCGACAATCAGTGGATTGCCGGCATTGCCAAAGCCCAAGGAACGTACAATCTGGTTGGCAGCAAACACCGCTTCACACATACCGTCATTGGCTACTTCAACCCCAAGCTCGGGGTGGTGGTGGTGATGAATGGCGTGCACCAATGCCGGGGGCAATTTCCAAACCTCAGCCAAGCGTCCGCCAATTTCATCGTGGCTAATCCCTTGTGTCTCCATCTCGACCTCATGCAAGCTGCGATCCTGCTCTGCGGCTTGGTCCAGACAGAGACGGAACTCCTCGGGTTTGAACTGTGCCAACACGACTTTTCCAAAATCGTGTAATAGCCCGGCCACAAAGAAATCCGTGGCATCTTTATCCGGCACACCCAGGTGTGTTGCAAGCAACTTGGCCACCGAAGCCACACCCAGTGAATGGACCAGAAACTGATTCATGTCAAACCCCGCTTGATTACTCTTGGGCAGCATACCAATGGCGGCAATCGAGAGGGCCAGATTCTTGATGGTATTGATCCCCACGTAAACCACGCCATGGTTGATGGAGTTGATAGGGCGTGACAGACCGAAATAGGCAGAATTGACCAGTTTCAGCACCTTCATGGTCATCACCGGATCGTGCTCAATGACCTGAACCAAAGCCTTGGGGGCACAATCGGTACGGGAGGCAAGGTCCAGCACCTTGGTCACCCCCTGGGGAAAAGCGGGCATGCGTTCGACCAAGTCGGGTACTTCTACCGCGTTAATTGCCATAAGCCTGGAACCCCCCATGTAAATGATTAACTTTAATCCGTGGGTTCAGGTTTAACTCTACCGCCTTTGCCACCAGCGTCAAGCCTGGACCAGCATTGGACAGGATATAAACCCACAGGTTATCAAGATGAAGTATATAAAAGCAGCTAACCCGTTAACCCTTAATCTCGCCAGAAGCAGACATTAAAACTTGTCTCCCTGTGCAACCGGGACATCGTTTACACTTTATGAGTTCATGAACTACTAGCGTATATAGTTAAAGGGTGCTACCCCCTTTTCAGGAGTAGATAATATGTTGGAAACACACCAATCATGCCTATTCAACATACAAGACCAGGCAAAAATCTAAAAACAATCGGCCTATTAACAATTCGAATAATTTAGGAGTGGGCGTCCAGATAAGTTTTGTTTTCTAGCTATGTGGTTCCAGAACCCGTTAAAACAAGACCAGCATTAATTTACCTATTCGGCTCTGCTTTGGTTAATTTCATCTTTATTGATCGTAACTAAAAATAATTAGATGAAAACTTAACGCAACAGATATTTCTATCAAATTCTCGAAAAGACCATCGCTCGTATTAACTTAAAATAATGGTGCTTAATAATCAAGATACAATCATCTTTAATTTGATTGCTGCACTAATGTTAGGATCATCCTATTTCACTGACACCCTTGTTTTACATATCACAGAAATTTGATAAACTTGCACATCAGGATGTAAATACAACTGACAAACCAAGTCATACAAACGGTTGTATTTTTTAGCACAAAGGGAATGAGACATGCATGACGCAATATTTTTATTTAAGGACTTTGATGAAGCAACATATTTAGAATTAAATCCAGACGTTTTTGAAGCTGTCAAAACTCGTTCATTTAATTCCGGATTAGAGCACTGTATCTCACATGGTCTCGACGAAGATCGACCAGGTATACCTCAATCAATAAAGGAGCATATGCTCTACTCTCCGTTAGAGTCATCACCACCCGAACATCTTCGAAAAAGAGTTCACGGTGATGAAAGCCTCTCTAATTTCGAGAATGCCGGTAGATTGATATCCTACAATATTCACTCCTCTATCCATTCAATAAACGAATCATACGAAAATAAACGAATCCTAGACTTTGGCTGTGGCTGCGGTCGAGTAATAAAATATCTCTCTCGATTTTCTGATAATAATAACTTCTATGGGACAGATATAGATGATGAAGCGATAACGTGGTGTCAAAATGAATTATCAAATCTGGGAAAGTTTTTAACCAACAAGGTTATGCCTCCTTTACCTTTTGACGATAACTATTTTGATGTAATTTACTCAATATCTGTATTTACACACTTACCAGAAGAGATGCAGTTTGCATGGCTTGAGGAACTGGGACGTATCACAAAAAGAGGCGGTTACCTTTTACTTACAACCCATGGTGAAGAGTTACTCGACAAAGCGCCAAAAAGATATCAAAAGAAACTAAAGAATGCTGGATTCCTTTACTCAAAAGGAGATGGGACTGATGGCTTACCGGATTTTTACCAAACCACCTTCCATACAGATGCCTATATCCAAGAGCATTGGAGTAACTATTTCCAAATAGATAAAATTATAAAAAAAGGGATTATGAATCACCAGGATTTGGTATTCTGCAAGAAGCGCTAACACATTTTATTTCTTCAGATTGGCGACAAACGGTTCATGCGATTACTTGTATTGCCGTATTAGTAAACTACTAGACGACTGCACCCATGACAGTCACTCGACGAATACATCGATCCAATGGTGGGGATGGGCTTGTACCCCGGTCGCGAAACAGATCGCCATCTGTCAATACAGCCATACTGTAATATCCTGTGAACGACCAGCTCATTCGCGCCACAGTGGATATAGTGTAACCAGTGTCCGCAATGCATAGTCAGGAGCGAGCTCTGGTGAACGATGCACGGCACCGAACACGTCATGGCCCTGCCACAGGTCGCCCTTGAGCAGTACGACCTCCCCCGGGACGGCCTGAAGAAAGGCGCCTTCTCCCAGCCGGCCAGAATGAAGATCGCGACGATCGATATCCTGGTTATCTAGCCATTGCGTACCCGGGCCCTGGTAGGTGCATACGAAACGGATACTGGTATGGTCGACGTGCCAGCCAGGGCACATGGCTTGCCTCACTCGTGCGAGACGAAGACCGACTTCGGCGCACCCCAGCAGCTCGCAGACGACCTCGCACAACAACGACAAATCGTCGATCAAAGACGCACGCCCTGCTCCGGCTGGTAGACAGTCGAGCTTTGGCTGAGCTGCTGGAGACACGGTTTCAACTACCTGCAACTCCACTGTCTGATGCAGCACTACCAGGTAGGCCTCGATGGCGGGATCGATCTCCCGTTGCCAAGCACAAACTTGGGTTAAAGGGTACTGACCCCTTTTTTTTGGACCGAGTTTTCTGGGTATTTGAACGTCCATGTTCGAATAGCTGGTGAATGATGATTGTACTGAGTAAAATGGTTAAAAGTTACTGCCCCCTTTTTCTTCTAACCTTAATACTTCCACAGTAGTCACCTTACCCCTGGTAGTTGTCTTTAAGACAACCAACCAGGGGCAGATCCCTCATTATGAGTTATCCTCTTTTTTAGATACGGGTGACTTTCACGTGTGCAATTGGATTATCAAAAACGTAGACCTTACTCAAACCATTATCGCCTCAGGGATAGTCAAACCCATTATCTTAGGCAACCAGATCTGTGTTTAGTGGCAAGAAAAAACTACTCAGGTCTTGCACCAGTCAATGGACACTCGGCCATTTCTGACATCCGCGCCGCGATGCCTTGAATGGTGACAATGCCCATATATTGGCCTTCATCCACGACAAAGATGTAACTGGTATCATTCTTCTCCATAAATGCCAGTGCCTTAATAGCAGGGGCTCCGGAATTGATAAACTGACCGGCATCGCGAACATACTTGTCCACTGATGAACAAAGCACTTCCTTAACCTTCTCCTCCGCGTTATTCACACAAGAGAGAAAACTGCCTAATAGTGGTGCCATGTCCACCATATGTTCCGGCAGACATGAAAACTCCATAATATTCTTCAGCGTTACCCTGCCGCTGATCTTTCCATGGCCGTCGATGAATGGTAATGACTGAACATGCGCACGTCCACATTCCGCAAATACATCACGCACAAGCATTCCGTTTTTGACAACCTTGGTTCTTATCAAGACGTCACTTACCAGCATGTTATTACCCAGCCTACCCCTTAGTGGTAAAACCTGACAGCATTAAAGATATCGAAGGTAAAGATAGATACTCGCGATTGCGACGCTCAGCAACATCAACGGAAAAGCCATCGCCATGAAAGGCAAAAAGCGAATTCTATGGCCTGCCCGTTCAGCAAAGCCCGCCACAATCAGATTTGCACTGGCACCAATTAAAGAGCCGTTGCCACCCAAGCATGCCCCAAGAGCCAGTGACCACCACAGCGGCATAAGATGCTCATCGCCGCCAAAGCTCGATGCCATCGACTCGATCATCGGGATCATGGTCGCCACAAAGGGAATGTTATCCACCACTGCAGAGGCGATGGCCGACACCCAGATAATCGAGATTGCCGTCACCGTCATATCCCCACCGGTCAGGTTAACGACATAATTTGCCAGCTTACCCAGCAAGCCCGCATGTTCAATTCCGCTCACCACGATAAAGAGTCCGACAAAGAAGAAAATGGTCACCCATTCCACTTCGCCAAATGAGTGATGTACATCCTCGCTCTGCTCCTCTGCTTTTTTACCTATATTAACCAACAACATCAGCAGACCGGCGCCAAACATGGCAATGGTCGCCGGTTCCAGCTGCAGCGGATGGGCTAGTACAAAGCCAGTAACGACCAGGGCTAAAACGAACAGGGACTGTTTCAGCAGTCGGCTATCTGTAATGGCATCTCGCTCTCTGAATTGCATTATCCGATGACGTGCCTCATCTGTTGCCTGCAGATCCTTTCCCCACATGAAATAAAAAAGGGTCAGCATCACAACAAGGATCAACAATGAAATCGGACCGAGATTCAGCAAAAAGTCATTGAAGCTAAGGCCGACAGCAGAACCGATCATGATGTTCGGCGGATCGCCAATAAGTGTCGCTGTCCCGCCAATATTCGAAGCGAAGATTTCGGCAAACAAATAAGGATAGGGATTCACGTCCAGCTCTTCAGTGATCAGCAGAGTGACCGGTGCAATTAGCAATACTGTAGTCACGTTGTCCAGGAGTGCTGAAAAAACCGCTGTAACCACGGATAACATCAGCATAATTCCCCAGGGTTTCGCCGACACCTTCTTAGCCGACCAGACCGCGACAAACTGAAAAACCCCACAACGTCGGGTTATTGCCACAATCACCATCATACCGGTCAGCAGTCCAAGGGTATTGAAGTCCACACCTGCAATCGCCTGTTTCTGATTCAATACCCCGAGGGTAATCATCAGTCCGGCACCAAGCCCAGCAATAATCGCTCGGTTGATCCGTTCGGTCACTATAACGACATAAGTGATGACAAAGATTATGGCTGAGACCCACAACGGGTCCCATCCAAAGACGACCTGCGAAACGGTTTCTATCTCTCCATGCATAAGTGACTAAGTCTCACTACCGGAACTTGTATCAACACCCTCATCTGCCTCTACCTTCATTGCATCACCACATATATGTTGCAGATCCCCATCTTGATTGCCGGAAATCATATTCATGACCAGTTTATCCAGAACATCCCAAGAAGAGAGCATTCCCACCAGCTTTCGTTTTTTGCCCTTCACAATAATCACCGGCAGACTCGTATCCGGATTTTGATCAAGAAGTTCCAGTACTTCTGGAAAGGGAGTAGATGGTTTGCAGAACACCAGCATTTTCTTTTTCTCAAGGAAATCGGTAACCGGTTTTTGTCCGATATCGCCCAACCGCTTATATAATTCCTCCACCTCATCCGACATAAAACTCAAGTCTTTCAGACCGTAGTCGATCTGCGCCGCTTTGGGTAACAATAGCGAAATGATCCGGCGGATACCGAACAGACCGATGAATTGGTCTTCGTCATCAACCACAGGGAGATTACGTATCTGATGGGTATGCATTATCTGGAGGGCATCGCACACCTTATCCGTTGGACTGAGCTTTCTCAGCTGAAAGCTCATTATGTTTTCTGCTGTCACGAATTTGTATCCCCATTGAGTAGGCGGTATTAGGGAGCCTTTAAATAAAGTCTGGCCAGAAAGAATTTGTTATCAGAGCCTGTCAATTCAAGGAGCAAATAGCACGCATCAGCCAACTATCGCGACGACGAGGAATATCAGAAAAGTGGCGGATTCCAAACCCACGATGTGAGGTTACAGTTTGTTAAGAGGCTCTCTAGGCAGTATAGACCGCCATCTTCCTATTGAACACCAGAACAGAATTTCAGCTAGTGACATGAAGGCATTCATTTGACACCCACCCCATTACCTTGGGTCTGGTGGCAAACAAGAAACCTAAATCCCACTGGCACATGGATTGCTCGCGAATTCGAGCTGCAAGGTGAGAAAGCAGTCATCTACAAGGATGGTGACCGACTGATCGTAGAGCCGATTCGTAAAGGCAGACTGTCGGCACTGCTAGCTTCCCTAACCCCCTGGCTGATCCTTCCCCGATATCGATAACGGCCTGTTTCCAGTGGATGACGTGCAATTGTGAGTGCATCGCTTGCGTATTTGTTAGACACGAACATCCTGTCCGCTCTTACCCACAATCCTCAAGGTTTAGTAGCAGAACGTATCGACTTAATTCTCTCCACAATGGAAATACTACCGTTGGAAACACCTGCCGACCAACAATACACGGCAGTACGCCATCACCTCACACGCCAGGGAACACACATCGAGCGAAACGATCTACTGATTGCCGCTCATGCACTCGCGAATGACCTAATGGTAGTAATCGCCAATGTCAGTGAACTCTCACGGCTCCATGGACTGAAAGAAAAGAGTGGTTACCGAACTAGTCATCAATGCCAGATTTGACCGTCGGGAATCACGATTTTGGTGACCTTATTCACTCCAACTGACTTGCAACGATTAGCTCAACTCGTGACTACTACACATCAGTACATCCAAAAGCTGCAAGAGCTGCTGTTTCTTGTCGTGCAACATACCGAGTCCAGTAACTGACGCCTCCAGCTTACCCTGCTGCTTCCATTGGTATAACACCTTTGCCTGTTCATGTATCTCCTCATGCAGCATCGTAATTTGCTGATAAACCAACAGATGACTATAACGCTTTCCATCACCATTCAACCAGGCATTGAAACGGCACTGCTCATGATCCAGCACTGGAAACTCACCATCTTCATTATGGATAGCCTCCTCTATGCTATAAATCCATGCGCGGTGCTCACTGGCGGCAAACAACAGGGACAAGTCATCACGACTTAGCCTCTGCTGATGTTGCCAACTTTCGTGAGGCTGCCATTTTTCGACCCAACCAGGAAATTCCTCGGGCGGCATCGGTTTGGCGATACCGTATCCCTGGGCGTGATCACAGCCCAACTTAAGCAGCAGATCGCCATGCTCGGTAGTTTCCACACCCTCGGCGATGATGCTGCGCCGGAAAGCAGTGGCCATACCAAGAATGCCTTCCAAAATGGCCAGGTCGTCCGGATCGATCAGCATATCGCGCACAAACGAACGATCAATCTTGATTGTAGTCGCCGGTAGATGCTTCAGATAAGAGAGTGAGGAGTAACCAGTGCCGAAATCATCCAAAGCGAAGCTGACGCCGAATTCCAGGCACTCGTGGATAATTTTCGAAACATGATTCATATCATCGAGAGCACTGGTCTCAAGTATCTCCAACTGCAAACGCTCAGGCGCTATTGTGGGATATCGCTGTATGATCTGTTTGAGTTGCTCGACAAAATCCGTTCTTTGCAGCTGCTGCGCACCGATATTGACACTGACAGTGGTTGTCAGTCCCAATTCATCCCACTGACTCAGTTGGGCAAGCGCCCGGTTCAATACCCACTCTCCCAGCTCTACCGCAAGATCATGATCCTCTATGACGGGAAGAAAGCTGATCGGCAACAACAGGCCCTGATTGGGGTGCTGCCAGCGAATCAGGGCTTCAACACCAATGACGTCACCATGCCTCATACTGACTTTCGGTTGATAGAAGAGCACAAACTCATTATCGAGCAATCCTCTGCGAATCCTCAGCAGGTCCTCCTTTTTTACCCTGAGACTGCGATCATACTCAGTATCAAAAAAACTATAGCGATTCTTACCCGCCAGTTTGGCCTGATACATGGCCTGATCCGCCTGTCTTAACAACTGGTCGCCACTGACCTCCTCTTCCTGGGGATAGAGGGTAAGGCCAAGACTGGCGCTAACCTGGATCAGCAGAGCTTCAAGCTGAATTGGGCGGATGGCGGCTTCCAGCAAGCGTTTCAACATCGAGTAGCAGGCTTCACGGCTTCCCACATCGTTCAGAACGGCAACAAACTCATCACCACCGAATCTTGCAATGGTATCTCCCTGGCGCAGTACCTTCTCAAACCGCTTCGACATACTGACTAGCACTTGGTCACCAACGTCATGGCCGTAGCGATCGTTGATATCCTTAAAACCATCCAGATCGATATAGACCACGGCCAGTCTCTGCATCCGGCGTTTCATGGCCTGGGTCAGTCTGTCGCTCAACAAGGCTCTGTTCGGCAGTCCTGTCAGCATATCGTGGTTGGCATTGTACTCCAGTTGTAACTGGTGCTCCTTCTGCAGGGTGATATCGTTACAGACACCTACCCAACGATAGGGCTTGCCATCTTCACCCAGAAGCGGCAGCGCATGGTCTTTCCAGTATCGATAGGAGCCGTCTACATGCTGGATGCGGTATTCATACTGGATCTCCTTGGTCGAATTGCGATGTAACTCAACGCTATCAGTCATCAGCTGCAAGTCGTCGGGATGTATCAAACTAAGCCACTTGGAAAGATCGTTTGCCAGAAAGCCCTGTTCATAACCAAGAATGTGGTCTACGTCGCCATACCACTTAAGCTCATCGGTCATGACGTCCCATTCGTAGATCAGATCATAGGCGGCACGTCCTGCTATTCTGAAGCGCTGTTCGCTCTCCTTCAGTGCATCTTCCGCCCGCTTTTGATCAGTAATATCCAGTGAGATCCCGCACAGTGCGTAGGTCGTGCTGTCTTCATGCTTCAAAGGCAGTTTTGTGGAGTGATAAACGGCGGTTTGACCGGTTTGCGGTACAGTATTGATCTCAACGGCACGTACCGTCTGTCCCTCCTGCAAAACCTTCTGATCGTTGATGCGGATGGTAGTCGCGCTCTCCTCATCGAAGAACTTTTCATCGCCATAACCGATAATCTCGTCCATGTCAGCATGCCAGAGATCACGCACTGGGCGATTCGCAAATAGATACTTCCCCTCTGTGTCTTTCAGATAGATATACGCATCCACATTGTCGAGAATTGTGCGCATTTCGTGTTCGCTCTTAACCAGCTGTTCGCGAACTCTTTCGATATCACTCAGGTCGCGAGCAATTGCGATCAGGTATCGTGCGTTATCTTGCTCAACCAGTTGCGCATTGACCTCTACCGGTATTTGACCGCCATTTTTGTTTTGATGGCTGCTTTCATATACCGAAGTCCTGTTTGTCTCAATCTCGCGTATCAGATCACGCCATGCACCCTCGTTTTGTACCTTTCCGTCAATGTCCCAGACGTGCATTTCCAGCAAGTCCGCTGGCTCATACCCCAGACTACTACAGGCAGCCATGTTGACATCCAGGAAGTTTCCATCGTCAACACTAATGATAAAAATGCCGTCATTGGACTGGTCCAGAAGCTTTCTGAAACGTTCCAGTTTCTGCTCTGCAATTTTTCTGTCGGTGATATCTTTTACGTACTCGATAACATTGATCACCCTGCCTACATCGTCTTTTACCGGATAAAGAGACAGCTCCATCCACCCCTTCTGCCCATTACTCAGTGGTACCTGAATCACTTCCGTTTTTGGCTGACCGCTCTTGATAACGTCTCTGTTTGGGCAAAACTCGCAGATTGTATCCCTGCTCTGGTAGACCTCGTAACACTTACGACCAGTTAGCGGCAACTGATCGCTATAGTGTTGATCCATCCAACGATTGTTTCTGATGATATTAAAATCCGTATCCAATACACTGATCCCGTTCTGGATAGCATTAAAGACATCATTCAGAAAAGACTCGCTATCACGTAGTGCAAGCTCGGTTTGCTTGCGTTCGGTAATATCCTGGATGATCCCCGTTAGTCTCTCCGGAACCCCCTTCGCATCACGCATGCATTCAGCCTTACAATAAACCCAGTGTTCACTAGTACCAGGTAAATGACTCTTAACACGATATTCCACTTCGTGCTTGCTGCCACTGCGCATCGCTGCTTCAAGTGAAGTTGATACCGCTGGCCAGTCCTCAGGGTTTACGATAGAAGAGAGAAACTCGGGACCCACCTCCTTTTGCGGCTCCAGATTGAGCATTTTATAGATATCGTCAGACCAGAAGGCCTTACCGGTCTTGATATCCAACTGCCAATAGCCAAGCTTTGCCGTCTCCTGAGCCTCCTTGTAGGCCCGTCGACTCTCCTCCAGCTCTTTGGCCATTTTATGCTGTTCTGTGTGATCAAAGATAAAGCCGGCCAATTTCACCGGCTCACCAGCCTCGTTCTTGACGACCCTGACCACGTCCATCACCCAGATGACATCCCCGTTCTGCTTGCGCATACGATATTCGAATGTATGATCTCTACCAGCGAGGGTCTCCACAGAGCAGAAATGACTGGCAAATTCCCTATCCTCTTCAACAACCATGGAGAGCCAGAACTGCATATCGATCCAATTGCTTGAGGCATAGCCCAGAATTCGCTCTGCATTGGGTGACACGTAGTTAAACTGGGTATTGCTCAGTTCGAGCTCCCAGCTGATGGCATTCATGTTCTCAAGCAGGGAGAGATATAACTGGTTTTGCTTCTGTAGTGCCGCTTCCGCCACTCTACGAGCTGTTGCATTGCGAAACACGGCATGAACGTAGTTTCCCCGAGGCTCGTGGATGAGGGTCGAGGTAACCTCTCCGTTGAGAAGTTCACCGCTGCGGGTGACAAACTCGTTCTCAAACCTCACCTTTCCATCCCGGGCGATGGACTCGAAAGCCGTGCGGCTTATATCCAGTACAGCGGGATCAGCAGGGTGCAGCTGATCAACATGCAATTGGCAAAACGCTTCGAGTGTGTAGCCGAACAGCTCACAGACAGCGGGGTTGGCGTCGAGGATTTTTCCCTCTAGATCGTGAACAATGATGCCGTCACCGGCCTGTTCGAACAAATTTCGGTACTTTTCGTCGTGCCTGGATGCCGCCCAACTCGGGCTCCCGGGATAGAAAAACCAGAAATAGATGACCAGACCCAACAAGAGTAATACAGCAAGCGGGAGAATTGCCTGGATTGTTTGCGAATAGATTTCAGCCATCTAACAAGAACACCACCGATTTCAGTTTGCGCATAGAATGCTGAAATCCGTTTCGCAAGTGGATTATTCAATCTGTACCTGATAATGCGGCACTTTTATGGAATCCTGAACTGATAGCTATCCTTCCATTGCCCGTAAATGTCTATAGCATGCTTGTTAGTAGTATAATTCATATTATGCAGTACCATTCCTTACCCCTGCTTCTAACAAAGAGATACTCTGGATTGGCTTGACGTAGCATTCCACTGCAATGTTTCCACATCAGGCATTAGGGGACACCCGCAAATTGTTTCCTCTCTACAAACAGTTAAATACCTATACTATGCGAGAACCAGACGATAACTATGCAGTGCCGCCCTCTGACCTCGGTGCCAACATTTTTTCTGGACCTGGGCATACGCCTTGATTCGATCGATTGCACCCAACACCGAGAAGTAATGTTGATGGTAGTGACTGACGCTCTTCACTCAGGCATCGGGATTCAAGCCCAGACCTTCGAGGATTGGGGCAAGATCGGCGGGGATCGCGCTTTTTTGTCGTTTCGTATGGCTCGTCCTGTCCAGTCTACCAGGCGTAGGTAGTCATTCAGTTCAAAATCGATACCCTTTGCGGATTCACTCTTTTTCGTGTTCTCAAAGGGTTGAATTTTTGTGGGTTGTTTTTTGATGCCCCGATTGGCTTTGCTCGATTTCTGCCGCTTGGCATAGCCTCGATACATTCTTGGATCGAGGTGAAATCCGAGCCTTCCGGTGTCTTTGCCAATCCTGCTCGAATGGGAGCGCGTGTCATCACAACCTCCTTGTTGTCTTTGATGAGTATCGAGTAACACTACCCCACTCTTGTCGCTTGGATAATATTTTATTAGGTGTCCTCTATCACTGTGGCATGGCAACAGTCTGGCAACCCTGTATACCCCTTTCTGCGTGATGATGAAGATGAGCAGGTGATGCCTACATTAAATGACCATTACCTTATTTACCGCATGGCCCACTAGTAGGGAGTCACTATGCTGGATGGCTGGAATGGATTGAATTTGCATTAAATAGAGGGTGGGTTTTCAGCGAGTTTGGCGCCATGTCTGCTGGATTCGAGGATATAATTGCAGGTCACCAGGTTATTAACTTGAGGTCGTCCCAGGGTGAATTATTCAAATATCGAAACAGCTAGCTTTAGACATACCTCTGGCTCCGCCTTCACAAGCTCCACCAATTCGGCATCTAACTGGCCCGATTCAGCCATTTCTCCAACTAACTCAAGTATCTTAGGTAACGACATCGCAGCACGATAGGGCCGATCCTGGGCCAGCGCCTGAAAGACATCGGCCACTGCGATGATCCTGGCCTCCCGTGTCAGCTCCTCGCCGGTTCGACGGAATGGGTATCCCTGGCCATTCGGCGCTTCATGATGATAAGCGGCCCATATGGCGATATCCTCGATCCCCTCTATCTCACGCAACACCTGGTAGGTTTCAAAGCTGTGTCGGTGAAGCAGCAACTTGTCATCGGCGTCTAATGGTCCCGGCTTGTCAAGGACCTGATCCGGGACCCGCAACTTACCCAGATCATGGAGCAGTCCTGCCACTTCGATACGCTCACAGGTATCGAAGGGTAAACTTGACTGCTCGGCTAAGTGACGGGCCAGACGTGAAACCCCGACGGAGTGCTCAAAGGTGAAGTGGCTCTTGGCATCGACGATGGTGGCGAAAATGCGCGCCAACTGTTTCAGTTTTTCAAAAGAGACCGGTTGAGGGGTTGTGAATCGCTCCATGTCGAAGAGAAAGCGCTGCAGGTGGGGTGGTTCCAGCATCATCCAGAATGCCTCGGAGTTTGAAACCTGCATAAAAAGATCTACCAGTTTCGGACTGAATAGGGATCCTGCATAGTCCTGGATGGCTTTACGGATACTCGCGGTTTGCTGAAGCAGATCCTTACCGTAGTGGGCCGCAGATAGGGCGTCAACCCGGTCCACCATGAAAATCAGGTTGGCGTCTCTGGCGATCTCAGGATCGACAGCAGTGTCCACCAGGGCTTCCCAGGGGGTATGGTGGTAGCGCACAACCTGGGCATAATCGTGAAAATAGAAGAAGCTTTCGAGCAGTGTTGCGCCGATTTCGGAATGGGTATCTGCCCCTTCCCAAACCATCTCCTCAACCAGATGAGTATGCTCAACCGTGGAAGAGACACCACAGTCATGCAGCATGCCGATGTGGAACAGACGCTCGCGTGCTTCCTTTCCCATGCCAATCATCTCGGCGCACTTGAATGCCATGTAACCCACCCGCTTGCCGTGGGCAGTCTCGTCAACTCCGACCAAGTCCAGCGCGTCGGCCAAGGCATAGACGGCCTGGCGCAAATCGATTGAAACAGTCATGTTCGTAGATTCCCCCTCTGCAAGGAGGGTAGCGTCATGTAGCAAAAAGCCTTTAATTTTTGTAGGGATATAGGTCTCGATACCAATAGAGTTTATCAAGTGCTTGTTGTGATTGGGGGGGGGCTGAATGGTTCAGATCTATGTTGAAGTAAACACGTATCGATGAATCACCAGTCGCCTGAAAGTATCGAGCCAGATCCCTGTCAGGGCATATTTTAACTTCTTGGAAAGCGAAGCCTGATCATATTTCATTCATGGGTCGATCGTGATAACTGGTGTAGTCCACATATCGCTCTTCTCCCCAGACATCATCCACGAACTGATAGCGACCGGAATTAAATGTATAAAAATTGTATCGGACAGGATTCTTCTTATAGTAATTCTGGTGTTTCTCTTCTGCTTGGTAGAATTTGCTAAAGGGTACAATCTCGATTGTCACCGGATCGTCGTAACGTCCTGAGGCATTCAGTTCATCACGCAGTTGTTCAGCAATCCTCTTCTGATCACTGTTGTGGTAAAAGATAGCCGGTCGGTATTGGCTGCCTCGGTCATAAAACTGTCCACGGGAATCGGTTGGGTCCATCATTCGCCACAGGCCCTGTATCAAGCCTGTGTAGCTGATTATTTCAGGATTGTAATAGACCTGTACTGCCTCGGTATGCCCGGTCAGTCCTAGTGCAACTTTCCGGTAGTTCGGGTTTTTTTCCGCGCCTCCGCTGTATCCGGAAACAGCCTCTTTGACACCTGGCAGCATCTCAAATCCAGACTCGACGCACCAGAAACAGCCGCCGGCAAATGTCGCCACCGATAACCCCTGCAGCATCTCTTCGGGCATCATCGCCTGCTCATTCACAGGCTGGGAACAACCGGAGATAAGCATCGTCAATGCCAACAAACTGCCGTACATAGAAAATTTCATCGATAGACCCTCAAAGCAATCTTTTGATTAGTGGCGATTATCAATCTCAAAGTTCAACGGCTTGTCACGAGAAAATCACAAAAGTATCTCATGTGGAATAAGTTATTATCCTCGCAATCAAATAGTTTACTTTCAGGGCTTTAAGCCTACTCTTGATCAAAGCCTGATTCGCAGAGAAGGGTTGCTCACTTGTCTAGAGCCACAATGTAAAACAAGGGCATGCTTGAAGCCCCTAAGTATTGAAATTTAACAAGACAGGCCGAAGTGTGCCTGCAGACTGCGGCTGAACTTGGCCTAATAAGGTGCCGGGTTAATAACTTTATTGAATCCGATCTCTACAAACCAACGTTGGAGGGTTTTGCTGGCCGCAGCCTTCAATGATGCACTATTCTGACATGTATCGGCGCCCAGCTTTGCGACCGTGACACCTGGGGTCTCTGCGATTCGGGTAGTGCCCAGGGCTCACTGGCTTCTGCTTTGTGCTTCAGGTGATCGAGAATCTGCTTAATCACCACGGGGTCTTCGGTGCAGGCAATGACTTTCATGGCACCAACGCCGCCAGTCATGCAATGAAGTCCATTCTGGTCACTCCCACTCAATCGTAGCAGGCGGTTTACTGGATATATCATAAGCCACCCTTGAGATACCCGATACTTCATTAATGATTCTCCGGGAAACCTCTTCAAGAAAATCAAAGGGCAAGTGGGCAAATTTTGCAGTCATGAAGTCGACTGTTTTTACAGCCCTTAAAGTGACCACATATTCATAGCGTCGCGCATCACCAACAACACCGACTGACTTTATTGGATGATTTTGGCAGTGGGCTCTCCTCCTTCGGCTATTTGAAGCATCTGCCGGTGGAGTATCTGAAAATAGACGGAGCTTTCGTCCACGATATGCTCGACAATGCGATCGATGAATCGATGGTGGAGGCGATCAATCGCATCGGTCACATCATGGGGTTGGAGACCATTGCCGAGTTTGTCGAGACTGCGGAGATTCTGCAACGACTCAAGGCGATCGGTGTTGATTTTGTGCAGGGTTATGGGGTTTGCAGACCCTTTCCCATCAAGCGCTTATTGAAAGAGTGTTAACATCTCTGTCTAGACAGCCGTCACGCTTCCCATGACAACCAAGCATTTTTGTAACAGCGGATTAGTGTCTGCCGTGTGAGCCGTAAGTATGCACTGCTGTTGGGAAGGTGCCCCGGTTGGATGTCTCTTCTCCAACGGGAAACGGCGGTGGGTCATTTGTGCCCTACCCGCAAGTAGGCTACCATGGGCGCCATGGGAATCTGTTGCAGTGTATTATAATTCTCTGCATTAGTGTTCAACATTGGGTTAACCCCCCATGGAATACGTAAATGGACTTAAGGGACGATTTCAGACCTGCAATACTGACAACTTGGCAACCAAGTTTATCTCATATTCTCCAACGCTTCCCGAAAATGGTGATGCCTGCGGTAGAGATCTATCTCCATAAGCCTGATTTGAATGTGGAGTGGGTTATCGCTGCTGCCCAGAGTGGCTTTACCCAGCAGGGGCTTATCGTTGCATTCTTAAGCCGCCTCCAGCGCAAAATAAAAATCACCTCCTGGTATGTCGTCCCTGAATGCGCAAATCATGGTCTTGGACAGCAGTTGCTGACTGCCCTAGAAATCTGGTGCCGAAAGCAGGGTATCAAACACATGACGCTCGATTTGCGGAGTGGAAACTTATCCTATGCTGTGGCCACTCATATCTTGCAGAAACAGGGGTGGAGTGAACATCAACCCTTGGTACATCGCTTCAAAGTGGCTGCAAGCACCCTAAAAAAACTGGATTGGGTAAGATTTCAACGCAAACCAACCGGGATAAAGGCATTTCCCTGGAAGTCACTTTCCGACCCACAGCGCAAACAATTAATTGAGATGTGGCGTGATAGCAGCCAATTTCCAGGAGAAGTTGAGACCGTTAATATTGAGCGGGGGATTGAGTGCGCAGTCAGTATGGGGTTATGCCAGGAGGACAGGGTGGTTGGTTGGATTCTAGCCCACCATGTAAAGCGCGATCTGATCGAATACTCATTGCTCTACGTTGATCCCTTACAACGTTCTACCGGCGCAACCATCTTGTTGTTGGGTGAAAGCTTCCGGCGGCTTGCAGAAACGGGAGCAGTCAACGTTATTTTTCAAGTCAAAGTCGATAATCACCTGATGCTCAGGTTTGTGCATAAACGCTTTCAACCCATCTTAAGCGAAGCAACATTATATCGATCTGAAAAAGCACTGGGGATTAAAGCTTGATCAGAAACAGCGCCGATTAAAGAAGCTCGTTAAGTTAAATTCGTAGATGGATGTGGAATATACCATGTGGATAGATAACCAGAATTTAGGAAAATACAATACTCTCTCGATGGCAATTAAAAGAGCCAGTTATACCGTGGGTTTTTTATTCGTCATGAGCGGCTCGGTCGCAAATGCCGTAACACCAATCGAACGTTCCAGCACGCAGGCTTTCGCTATTCCAGATGAAATTATCCACAGAATTGCAATTGGACCGGTAATTACATCAGTGGATGGCATGAAGTACCTGCAATTTATTGCGCGTACCCAACAAGATAACCTATACCAAAACATCATTGCAGGACCACTTGATCGTTTACTGGATAAAACGATCGCTTGGGATAATGCGGTTTTCTCCAATCAATCTTTTGTGCTTATTTCTCCTCCTTTTCCTTTAGGTACACTGGTTGATCTGAACAATGATGGAGTCAATACTTTGATTTCCGGGGTTTCTGAATACGAAATTAACAATCGGCAAACACTTATCTCTGGTGATGTATTCAATGGGGCCGTCAATCGGGATGGCTACGGTTCTCCTGAATTCGTCGATGTTGATGATGATGGAGATTTGGATATGTTGTTATCTGACTGGAAATATGGCGACACGGACTTTTATGAAAACACCGGGACAGCAGAGTCTCATGTTTTTGTTCGCCGGGAAGGTAATGTTAGCGATATCTTAGCTCAATACTCACTATCCTTGCCCCCTGAATTTCTGGAATATTTTAATTCGCTGTTCTTTTATCCGTTTCCCGGGAGGTACGACTATCCGATAATCTTGGACTTCGATTCTGACGGTGATCAGGATTTGTTAATGATGAGTCGTTCGGTTCCATGCACGCTGAAATATTTTGAACTGATTGAAAAGGATGGAGCATCAATATTTTCAGAACCCTTTAGCCAGTTTCCGGCATCAGATCACAGGGCTTCCTGGGTCACTGATTTTGATACGGACGGCGACTTGGACCTACTGGTAAAACCCGCGCAGGGTGAAGTGAAATTTTTTCAAAGAACCAATAATTATCCCGATCAATATGCAAGCCCGGTTACAATCACAAATTTCCCGCAGTGGTCTGGTCCTGATTATTTCGGTGCGCCTAGTTCTGCTTCTATATCAAGAAGTAAAGAGGTTTTTAAAGATATTGATCATGATGGATTCCAGGAGATGTTGGTCGTTCAATCATCCGATTATGGGGTGTTTCAGCTTTTTTTACTAAGAAAGCAAGAAGATAACTCATTTGAGCGCCAGTTAATCTATCAAGGAGATGAAATCAGTTACCGCGCAAGTTATGCCTTGCAGTTTATTGACGGCAACAATGATGGAAAACTTGATATTGCCTTACAGTTTTACTATCGGGATAGTGGTGAAATGGGAGCCATTCTTCTATTCGTGCAACAAGATCCGATGACATTTTCCAGTCCAGTAACTTTAGCTTCTGATGCATTGGATTTGAATCAATCCTGGGATGATCATTTAGCCGTGGATTTTGATCTCGATGGTGATATTGATCAAGTCTACAATCATACCGTTATCTGGAATCTGGAATTGAATCCCGGTTCAATCACAAATTTCTCCACCCGCTCCTATGTCGGCGAGGGTTCCAATATCCTCATTGGTGGCTTCATCATCGAAGGTGAAACCCCACAAACAGTCATACTGCGGGGCATAGGTCCCAGCCTCACCGGTGATGGTGTTCAAGCGCCACTGGAAGATCCCGAGCTCTATCTCTTTTCCAGCAACAGGTTGATCGCGCACAATGACGATTGGCAAACGGCGGAAGGCGCCGACAAGATCGAAACCGCAGGCATTGGCCCGGCTCATTCCAATGAGGCTGCCCTTAGGGTGCGTCTTTATCCAGGCGAGTATACTGTCCATCTAAAGGGCAAATCCGGTGATACTGGTGTAGGCATCGTCGCCGTCGATACCGATAATCAAATGCCCACTGGCTCTCTACAAGTCAATATTTCCGGTCGCGCTCTGGTCGATGAGGGGGAAAATATCACGATTGGCGGTTTCATCATCGAAGGCGATACACCGATTAAAGTTCTCATACGGGGCCTAGGTCCCCATCTGCTTGAAAAAGGAGTGGCCAACCCACTTGAAGACCCAAAAATCACTCTCTTCTCCGGTGACAATATCATCGCCAGCAATAACGACTGGAAGCGCAGTGCAAATGCTTCTGAGATAGCGGCGCTGAACAATGCTCCCTCACATGATAGGGAGGCAGCCATCCTCACTGAATTGGAACCTGGCACTTACACGGTTCATCTGCGTGGGGGGGTGGACGATACTGGAGTGGGTATTATCGCGGTAGACAGGCTGTAGTTTTCCACAAGTCACAATGTGAATAACTGACGACTCAATACCATCAGCCGTACCGCATGCAGTCGCCGGCGGGTGGATTGCAACTGCTGGCGCAGTGCCAATCCCTGTTGCTGGCGTAATCTATCGGAACAGAAGCTATTTATGCCGTAAACCGTTGATCTGAATGTATCAGCGGTTCAACTACAAACCACAGTTTTTTATCAGTTGCATAACGACGCATTGCCTAATTGCGATTAACACTACGGATGAGTTCAACTGTCTCACCCAGCTGGGCATGGCCGATATCCGCTGCCATAACCGAAAAACCGATGATGGGAACGCCTGTCCAGGTACCCGGTGCAGCACCAATACCACCAGATATCTCTGTCATAGCGGCAATGCTTGGATTGGTTTCATAGTCGTATTGAGCATGGGTTGAGATGGTCAGCCAGCCGGCCCCGAATCCAGCATCGAGATCCCAGATGAAAACGTTTTCAGCCGGGCTGCCAAGAACCGATCGGTTGCCGCCAAAAGCATGGTTGGCATTGATCACAGTGACCTGTCGCTGAAGTAATATGTAATCCAGCGGATCGATGGGAGAAACCACCCAGGACCCATATGGTGATGACAAGCATAACAAGGGTAACGGTATCCTACACAAGTATCCCTACTCTGCACTTGTTGTAGCCACTGACTACTGCTCGATGTATTGCAGACACTGCTTTAGAAAAGCGATTGTTGGACTACCCAATGACAAAACGATAGAGAATTTTCAACGCGCCGCAGAATACATCAGGGAGCACAAGGAGATAACCAACGTCGTGATCTCCGGAGGGGATCCTCTGTTGATCAACACCAGCAGAATCAAGAAAATTCTTGAGAGTCTAGTGGATATAGATCATATCAACTACGTTCGCATCGGCACCAGAACACCCGTGGTCTACCCGATGAGGTTCTTCGACGACGAGTTGCTTGATACTTTCAGGGAATTCAACAGGCAGAAGTCCCTCTATTTACCTACTCATTTTAATCATGTGAGTGAAATTACAGATTTAGCGAAAGAAGCTGTACTCAGAATACGAGAGACAGGCGTTACCGTTAATAACCAAGCGGTATTTCTGGAGGGGGTTAACGATAGTGTCGACGACATCGAATCCCTGATGAACGGTCTTGTTAAGATTGGTGTCAATCCATACTACCTCTACCAGTGCATGCAGGTTTCCCGTGTCAGGCACCATTTCCAAGTACCATTGAAAAGGGGCGTGGATATCGTTGACAAGGCTAGAGAGCGACTGGATGGTTACGCAAAGCGATTCAAATTCATCATGGGCCATGACATCGGAAAAATCGAGATATGCGGCAGAGTCGACGACAAGTTGATTTTAAAACACATCCACTCCAGACCTGAAAAGCCCCATGAAGGGAGCAAAATAAAAATCATGCAGTTGGATGAAAAGGCCGGATGGCTTGATGATATGCAAGAGATTAGTCTATAAAATCAGGGGTCGGAGTCAAGAGCTTCCATAGCGTAAGTCACCTCAAAGCAACACAAGTGCATTTCTCTAGCAGGTCACTCCACTCTCGATTCGACTCCGACCCCGGTGGTACTTCTAGATGGTGTTCATGTTGATGTAGTACAGAACTTGGAAGCGACTAATAATTATTCATAATGACATGAGGTTAACCGGGGGTTTCTAACCCCCCAATTACACATTGAGCAATTTGCAAAGTTAACAAAAGCTATTCTGCGTAAAGTATATACTCGTGTAAGATTATTAGTTTCGAATCGCAGATTCTGATACATCCTCCGTATCAGTCACTCTCACTAAAGACTCACTCACTTCTGCATTTAGATATAAAATATCATTTTGAAATCGCAGCTCTGATGCAGCAGCATCTTGCATAGTCTCAATCGCCACCTCACATAACATCTCATCACTGTCTGCACTACGACAATTAATACCAAGCAGACCTTCCAAATCATGTAGACTGCCGAGACTAAGAAGCTTATCACCCGTCGAAGTAGCAAAAGAACTGAGCCCTATTCCTGATAATTCCTGGTTTGTAGCATCACCAAGTATAAACTTATCTTGTAATCGAGCTAGAGAATCACTAACACCTTTATTCAGCGCCTGTGAATTCACCCAGCCGACCCAAGATGCATCTGCCAAAGAATACAAATCAATACCGTTCTCATCCATTATACCAGCCAGCATAGGCAGTAATGTGTAATTCCCGCCAGCATTTAATACTACCTCTTCAAATGAATAAAAAATCTTGTCGCCATTGGTCATTAAAGTTACCGAGCTTGAACTATCAGAAGAAGCCAAGGTCTCTGATGCACCACCGGACTTATTAATTGCTTTGATCTCAGACCCTGAATACACATCTCCTGGCACTTTCGTATAAACAACAAGATTGTCTGTTAAATGAAGATCATGAACCATAGCTTGATAAGGTGAATCCCATAACTCTTCACTAAAAACAACAGCACCCGCGCCGCCATCAATAGGCGCCTTATAGATGGCAGCTCCAATTGAAAAGAATATATCACTCTCGTCTGCTGCGTAACTTGTGATTATCTCACCCGTCGACAGACCATACACTGAATCTGATAATTTACTCTCTACATCATCATAAACATAGAGATTGCCATCAATTAGTAGAAGATGGTTATTCATACCTAAGCCAAATACATGCTGCAAATGTCCAACATCATCAATAAGACTATCTCCGCAGTTTTCAAATTGATCATCACACTTTTTCAGTGTGCCTGAGTCAATCACCAGCCAACCCTGAATTGATGCATCAACTTCCAGATTCCAAAGCGCAGTTACAGGTGGAAAAGCTTCAACAGGCGATTCATCTGAATCCATACCCAAGCTAATCATTTTCCATTCATTGTCTGACACACTGTCACAGTCATTATCCTCACCAGACAAACTATAAATCAGTTGAGATTTATCTATATCGCTATAGTCCTCAGCCTTACTTTTAGCATCAAATACAGGCACACCTTCCACTTGCATGCATAGATGATCAGCTGACGATTCATTTGAAACCAGTATAGGATTCAGGCCTATACTCTTATCATTACTTACTTTATAGAACCTGCCATCTGTCTTAGCGTAAACAAGTGTATTTAAAGAATTATTTAAGATACTGTGGCGACTGTTAACGTAAAGACCTGTCGAATAACTCTGAATTGCAAGATCGTTGCCATTTCTTGACTTAATTAAACTATTCCCAGACTCAATTTGAACTGGGATATCTGGATTGCCTGTATCTACTGCCGACAAACTTCCAGTAAAATATAGAAAGTGGACTTCTTGCTCCGGCATGCAATCCGAACTGCCGCTTTCACTTCCGCAGTCAGACTCATCATAACTACTTCCACCACCGCACGCTACTATTAGAAGGGTAATAAAAAGTATAGATGCACTTTTTAAAAATAGAGCTTTATTTCCAAATGTGAGGCTATTTACGTAATTCAATACTGTCTCCTTACAGTTTCACTTATTCCTTAAATACCGCGAGAATATAGATACATACGCCATTGATTCGGCTCAGGCTTGCTCTCGGCTTGGGCACCGATACCTCCAACTTGGCGATAGAATCGAGTGGTTCAAAGATAAAGTGCATGAATCCATCGCTGTTAACTCTATCCACTTGTTTGAACTTCTTCACTATCAAGTCTCTACGCTGTTCGCAGCTACAACCTGTAAATTCTCCTCACCGCACATAAAGGCATGGCAAACACAGCAGGATGTGAAGTGGTAATAGTGGGTATCTACAATACAGATCTGTTGCTTGTGCGATATAGTCATAGCCGGTTCCTTGGCTTGCATACATTCCAGGTATGCTGAAAACTTTAACTCAATAGAATCTTCTTTTCAAAGGATACCTGTCCTGATTTATTGAACGTCATCACGACAGCTATAAGAATAACGTCCCACATCCATTACTGACTGAACGATTATTTCAACCGTATACACCTAGGTTCATTATTCAGTTTGAGAATATTCATCCATTATTGTGAACAATTTTTATTCCAGTAACGTTTTAAAGTCGACATAATATATAGTTATGGGTATATGGGCACCTCTGTTAATTGCTTAAGACCTCTACGTCACCTGAAGCGTGTAGCTGCAAGGCGTAAACCGAAGCAGAATGGTTATTCAATTCTCAAGGACTACAACGCAGCAGATGCATGCTTCAGGCCGTGCCCTACGGGACTTTACGACCCGTCCAGACTCTGCGTTAAGATTTTTAAACAGACATTAAGCATGGCTTCAAAAGCTCGCCTTGATTCTGAACGGGTTGTAAAGCCAGTGGACACAAGTAACCTATAGAGGTACCCATATCACTTCTAGAATAGTTACTCGACTTTGAAAGCAGAAAAAACTTCGTCAACAGGCGTGTCAAAGTAGTGGATACTGTAATTACTTAGTATTTTTACCGAGACTGCTAAAGTAATGGCCAAAATACCTTTCTCACTATAACCAGCCTTGGTGAAAGCTTTCACTGTAGCAGGTGTAGGGTGTCCAAGTATAAAGGGCGTTTTGAGCTGATAGCGAATATTCCCTGAGGGTGTCAGTGACAGCCGTTTCTCTGATACCGCCGGCCTCGTGATATATCTCGCAAGCCTCTCCAGCTTCTGCCGTTCCCAGGCTTGTGCCGCAGCTCCAGCGTGCAAGCTAAAGCCAGATGCTTTCGCCACCTGGGAAAATCGATCATCGTCCTCCCAGGACGGGATGGTCTGGAGCGTGAATACCTTGCGTCCTTGCTGCGGCCCGACGGCGATGCGGTAACTGACCGAACACCCCAATACCTGTTGCATGGGGTCCTCATCCGCATCCTCCAGATTCAGGTAACTGTTTTCTTCATCCCGTTCCAGGATGCCTTAGCGTTCCAGAAACCTGGCCACCCGGTAGCTGATCGTATGCACCAGCTCTATCAGTTCCTGCTGTTCCGGCCCGTTGGTTCGCTGAAACCATGTTCGACCGTGTTTGGTTTCCGTGTAAACCCCATCCAGGAACAGCATATGGAAATGTACATTGAGATTGAGCGCACTGCCGAACCGCTGGATCAGCGTCACCGCACCGGTCTGCGCGGTCTTTCGAGTGAATCCTGCCTTGTGAATCAGATGGGATGATATGGCCCGGTACACGATCCCCAGTACCCGCCCCATCAGTTGCGGGCGGCTGGCGAACAGACAAAAGCGAAGCGTTGAACAGCTTTAGCTGGCCCGAAGGGTGAGGAGCGAAGCGACGAATAAACCGTAATTTAAATGGGAAGCTCAGCACCCACTGGCGTATGGGCTGTTCCGGTAACACCACATCGACCAGCAGCGCGGCGCTTTCGGCCATGCGTCTCGCACCATAGCTGGGGCAAAATCCGCGCCGCTTACAGCTGAATGCTACCAGGTGTTCATGATGACATTCGGTGCACTGCACCCGCAGGAATCCGTGTTCCAACCTTCCGCATTTGAGGTAATCCGCAAATTCCTGTTGCACATGCAGGGGCAAGGACTTGCCCTGCATGGCCATCACATCCCTGAACTCCGGATAATGCCGCTCGATGATTTGATAGAGAAGTGTCTGTTCCGGTCGATGACGTTTATATGGTGGGCTTTGTAGCGACCGATCCGTGATCGCGGCTTGAGGCATAGCGTTCTCCATTCCATGGAGCGCTCAATGTTCTCATATTGTTCTCTATCTGCATAGATGAATGCTTGTTGCCTGCTTTTGCCAGCCAGGGCAAATCATTGCCTGCCATTTCCGGCTACTCCCACTCAATCGTAGCAGGCGGTTTACTGGATATATCATAAGCCACCCTTGAGATACCCGATACTTCATTAATGATTCTCCGGGAAACCTCTTCAAGAAAATCAAAGGGCAAGTGGGCAAATTTTGCAGTCATGAAGTCGACTGTTTTTACAGCCCTTAAAGTGACCACATATTCATAGCGTCGCGCATCACCAACAACACCGACTGACTTTATTGGCAGGAACACGGTAAAGGCCTGACTCACTTCATCGTATAGTTTATTCTTGATCAGCTCTTCGATGTAGATGTGGTCAGCCTGACGCAGCAGGTCTGCATACTCTTTTTTGACCTCACCGAGGATTCGCACACCCAGGCCAGGACCGGGAAAGGGATGACGATAGATCATTTCGTAGGGGAGTCCCAACTCCACACCAATCTTGCGAACTTCATCCTTGAACAGCTCACGCAGGGGTTCTACCAGTTCAAGCTTCATGTATTCCGGCAACCCTCCCACATTGTGGTGAGACTTGATGACATGGGCTTTACCCGATTTGGCACCAGCAGATTCGATGACGTCAGGGTAGATGGTGCCTTGGGCAAGGAAGGATACATCTTCTAGATTGCTCGCCTCTTCCTCGAAGATATCGATAAACAGATTACCAATAATCTTACGTTTCTGTTCTGGGTCGGTCACACCGCGCAAGGCTTTTAGAAAACGATCTTCCGCATCGACCCGGACTACCTTAACGCCCATATGCTCTGCGAATGTTGCCATTACTTGATCGCCTTCATGCAAGCGCAGCAATCCATTATCTACAAACACACAGGTCAACTGGTCACCAATGGCTCGATGTAGCAGTGCTGCCACCACGGAGGAGTCCACACCACCGGAGAGTCCCAGGACCACCTGCTTCTGACCTACCTGCTCGCGTACGTGGTGAATCGTCTCCTCAATGATCTGACCAGGTGTCCAGAGCACTTCACAGCCACAAATCTCAAATAGAAAGCGGTCGATGATACGTTGCCCCTGACGGGTATGCGTCACCTCAGGATGGAACTGTAATCCATAATATGAGCGGGACTCATCCGCAATACCTGCCACCGGTGCATTCTCGGTTTCACAGATCACCTGAAAACCTTCCGGCAGGGATTCAACCCGGTCACCATGACTCATCCACACATCCAGCAGACCGTAGCCTTCTGGACTGGTATGGTCTTCGATGTCCTTCAACAGACGGGAATGCCCTCTGGCTCGCACTTGTGCATAGCCATATTCGTGTTTGTCAGATGAGGCTACTTCTCCACCGAGCTGTGCAGCCATGGTCTGCATGCCATAGCAGATTCCCAGGATCGGAACACCAAGTTCGAAGACTGCAGGAGGTGCTGTCGGTGCCTCATCTCCAGTCACGGTCTCAGGACCGCCAGACAGGATGATGCCGGCAGGCTTGGTTCCCTCCAACCCTTCACCGGCATTGTCGTAGGGGAATATCTCACAGTAGACACCTGCCTCACGGATGCGGCGGGCTATCAACTGTGTGTATTGGGAGCCGAAATCGAGTATCAGAATTCGGTGGGCATGAATATCGGTTGTCATTGCTTTCTACTTCCGCAAAACGCTCTCAGGCGCTGACCGGATAGACCGGCAGAACGCCTGAGAGATAATCGGTAGGAACTCATCAATCACGCCGATAGTTCGGCGCTTCTTTGGTGATCGTTACATCATGCACATGGGACTCAGTGACCCCGGCATTGGTTATCCTTACAAACTCTGGTTTGGTGCGCATCTCGTCAATACTGGCGCAGCCGGTGTAGCCCATGCTGGACCGAATACCGCCAATAATCTGGTAGATAATACTCATTACAGATCCCTTGTAGGGGACACGCCCTTCGATGCCTTCAGGCACCAGTTTGTCCTTTTCATTACTCTCTTGAAAATATCGATCGCTGGAACCGTCTTTACCGGACATGGCGCCCAGGGAACCCATACCACGATAGGATTTATAGGATCGCCCCTGATATATCTCAACCTCGCCTGGTGCCTCATCAGTACCAGCAAACATACCGCCAATCATTACTGAGTAGCCGCCAGCTGCCAGAACTTTGGCTATATCGCCAGAGTAACGGAGACCCCCATCAGCAATCAGAGGTACACCACTACCTTCCAAAGCCTTGGCCACATTACTCACTGCGGTGACCTGAGGCACACCAACACCAGCAACAACTCGTGTTGTACAGATAGATCCTGGGCCTATGCCCACTTTTACTGCGTCAGCACCTGCCTTGACCAGATCCAGCGCTGCTGCGCCGGTTGCAATATTGCCACCAATAATCTGGACATCAGGGTAGTTTTTCTTCACCCAGGCCACCCGATCAAGTACCCCTTGGGAGTGACCATGGGCAGTATCCACAACCACCACATCGACTCCAGCCTTGACCAACCCATCTACACGCTCCTCGGTACCTTCTCCGACACCGACAGCAGCACCGACCCTCAGGCGCTCATGCACATCACGACAGGCATTGGGGTTGTCTTTCGCCTTCTGGATGTCTTTGGCAGTGATCATACCTGTCAACTCAAAATTATCATCGACGACCAACACCTTTTCGATGCGGTGTTTATGCAACAGCCCCATCACTTCATCGCGGCTTGCACCCTCTTTAACTGTCACCAATTTCTCTTTGCGGGTCATGATATTCCGCACCGGATCATCCATTATACGTTCGAATCGCAGATCCCGGCCTGTGACTATGCCCACAAGCTCTTTTCCATCCACCACCGGTACACCGGATATGTTCCTGGAGCGGGTTAGCTCAACCACCTCTCCAATACTGACGTAGGGGCCAACGGTTATTGGATCCCGGATCACCCCACTCTCATATTTTTTGACCTTCTCCACTTCCTGGGCCTGGCTGGCGGCATCCATATTCTTATGGATAATGCCGATACCACCTTCTAGCGCCAGGGCAATAGCAAAACGTGATTCGGTGACCGTGTCCATTGCGGCCGAAACCAGAGGGATATTAAGATCAATGTCCCGAGTCAATTTTGTCCGTAAATCAACATCCTTGGGCAGTACCTGGGAGTGGGCGGGTACCAGGAGAACATCGTCAAATGTGAGGGCTTCCTCGATTACACGCATAGCATTTTTTTCCGGCTGGAGGGATAAAGTAGCCGGGCATTATAGAAGTTGCGGTCTAGCCGGTAAACCGGCAGCTTAAAATCAACGGTAGTTGAATAAGAAATTATCTCCCGAATCTGGCTCAATCGGCCCAGCAGGTCTCCAAATCAGCCAGAAACATCTGCAAATGCACCAATCTGGCGCTATGCTAGTCGTTAGGGACTCAGACATTGAAGTCAGGAAGTGCAAATATGCACAATTTTCAGGTTCTTAATAGAACTTTTATTCTCCTTTTCGCCTTCAGTCTGCTGATTTTTTGCAGCATTGCGCATGGAACTACCACCACTACCTTAAGAGTGGGCGTCTATAAAAATCCCCCCTTGGTTGATACCGGTTCAAAGGGACAACCAAGAGGATTATTTATCGATATCCTCGAACATATTGCTTATCAGGAAGGGTGGAAGCTCCGCTATATACCAGGCACTTGGAGTGATCAGCTTCACAGACTGGCAACAGGGAAAATCGACCTGCTACCTGCAGTGGCATTTAACCATGCCCGAAATAAACGATTTCTCTTCTCTGACGAGACCATCATAGCCAACTGGGGGCAAGTGTATGTTCCTGAAGGCTCCGAAATACAAGCCATTACCGATCTGAATGGTAAAAATATCGCTGTCCTGACCAAGGATATCTATCTCACTGCTGAACATGGCCTGTTGGAAATATGCCAATCCTTCAAGATCGATTGCCAGATACAGACCTATGACTCCTACGATATGGTCATGAGAGCAATCGCCAGCGGGCGAGCTGACGCTGGCTTGCTCAACCGCCTGTACGGTGCAAGCACCGGCCATTTCCATAGCCCAGTAGCCAGTCCTATCCTCTTGATGCCTCTGGATATCCGCTATGCCATATCCCAGAAGAACCCTCTGGCAAGTAGGATAAAACAGCGCCTCGACTACCGTTTGGTGATCCAGAAAACCGATGAATTATCGGTCTACCACCAGCGATTGAATAACCTGTTTGAGCCTCTGAAGCCTCAGAAGCAACCAACGCCATTGCTCTATCAGTTAATCTTTGCTGTAGGCGCTCTGCTAGCGACACTGTTGTTAGTCGCACAAATCCTCAGGTGGCGGGTTAAAGTAAAAACCCGACAACTGGCCGCTACTGAGGCCCAATACCACAACTACTTCGATGGGGTAGCGACCGCACTATGTGAAGGTGATAGCTCTAAGGCCCTAACCAAGTTAGACGAACTACTCGATTCCGGCGTTGAAGATCTCAGATCCCATCTCGAAAAACACCCTGACCTGCTGAAAGAGACCCTGTTTTTAATCCGGGTTGTCAACGCCAACCCAGCAACACTGAAACTATTTGGTGTCAAAAGCTTAAAACAACTACAGCAGTGGTTACCCAAGAGCATCACTCCTGAGGTCTTTACTGCATTCAAGGAGTTCTTAATCTCATCCAGCGAAAGAGAGAGCCTTTTCTCCTGTGAAGTACCTTTAATGACAGCAAAGGGCTATTTGATTCAGGTCATGATCTCATTCCCCCTCTCGGATTCACTCAAAGAGGTACAGCATATACCGGTCACACTGGTAGATGTCTCTCATTTACGGGAAACAGAAAAACAACTCTCCCTTGTGGTTAAAGGTGCTGCACTGGGCTTCTGGGACTGGAACCTGGTAACCAATGAATTTACCGTGAATAAAAAATGGATGGATACGTTAGGGCTGGAATCTTCGGATATGCTGGATAGCATTGATGACTGGAAAGAAAGACTTCATCCAGAGGATAGAGACCGTATCCTGCCGATCATTGAACGACGTTTTAAGGAAGGTAAAACATACAGTGTAGAGTTCCGCATGCGACATGCCAGCGGCCATTGGGTCTGGATTGAGGGCTCGGGAGGTGCCGTTGAGTTCGATCCACTTACTCATCGACCAATCCGAGCCTGCGGCACCCATCAAGAGATCTCTGAGCGTAAACGGGCCACAGAGACCCTCAACACCCTAATGGAAAGTATGGTCGGCATCAGCGGAGAGGATTTCTTCGAGCATGTCGCCAGAGAACTGTGCCGCTGGTTTGGTGCTGATGGTGCGAATATCGGGGAGTTGGTAGGAAGATCACAAATCAAATCCATTGCCACAATTATCGATAATAAAATAGTTGACGATTTTAACTATCAGATCAGTGAGACCCCTTGTGACAAAGTGATAAAACAGGGCTCCAGTCTCTATCCACAAGGCATCCAGGACCTCTTTCCACAAGACAAAGACCTTGTACTTCTAGACATGCAGGGCTACGCAGGCTCTCCCATTCGTGACCGTAAAGGTATTGTGATCGGTATCGTCTGGGTTGTCTCTCGAAACCCCCTGTTCATGCCTCCGGACTGGGTTGATGTCATGGATATCATTGCAGCTCGGATCAGTGCAGAGATCGAACGAAAAAGAGCGATGGAACGCCTCGCTTACCAGGCCACCTATGATGTGCTCACAGATTTACCAAACCGCCGCCTGCTGATCGACCGACTCAGTCAAGCTCAGTCCAGATGTCGCCGACACAACCACACCGGTGCAGTTTTATTTATGGACATAGACCATTTCAAGACGATCAATGACTCTCTGGGACACAAAGTGGGTGACCTGCTGCTTAAGCAGGTTGCTGAACGGCTTATCAGTGAAATCAGAGATGAAGACACTGCCTCGAGACTTGGTGGCGATGAATTCATTGTTCTGTTCACTGAACTGGACAGCAACTCTCAGGTAGCAGCACAACAAGCCCGCAAAGGCGCGCAAAAGATACAGAAAACCCTGTCAATGCCCTATCTCATTGATGACAATGAACTGCATATTACACCCAGCATCGGCATAGTCATTTTTCCATTAGACAGCGAAAGTGCTGACGATATACTCAAATATGCTGACACTGCCATGTACAGAGCCAAGGGGGACGGCAGAAACACCATCAGATTTTTTCTGCCTGGCATGCAGGATGCAGCTGAACAACAACTAAGATTACAGAATGATCTACGCAACGCCCTGACCAACCACGAACTGACCATATACTATCAACCCCAAGTCGACCTCGAAGGCAATATTGTCAGTGCAGAAGCCCTGCTACGCTGGTTTCATCCTAATCATGGCGAGGTGGAACCTCGTACCTTTATCGATGTCGCAGAAGAGTCAGGGCAGATTCTGCAGATCAGTGAGTGGGTACTCAGTGAGGCACTGACGAAATCCAAGCAGTGGAATGAGAACAATAATGGCCCAATACGCCTCTCCATAAATATCAGTGCAGTTCATTTTCACCAGGCTAATTTCGCAGATCAGGTGCAGAAAATTCTAGAGAAGAGTGGCGTTAATCCCAGCTATCTCACCCTGGAAATTCATGAAGGAACCCTGGTTGAAAATTTCGAAGAGGCAGCGGACAAGGTGCTTCAGTTGAAGAAGTTAGGGGTGCGCTTTTCCATCGACCGCTTTGGCATCGGCTACGCATCCCTTGCATATATCCGCCGATTGCCTGTGGATCAGCTTAAGATCGATAGAAGTTTCGTACGTGACATTTCAATTGATCCAAAGGATGCCCAACTGGTTCAAACCATAATCAGTATGGCGCACAATATGGATATTGAAGTGGTAGCAATTGGCGTCGAGAATAGTAGTCAATTGAAATTTCTGCGTGACAAAGGGTGCAAGATATTCCAAGGTTACTACTTCAGCCATCCACTCCCCGTGGATAAATTTGAAACCTATCTGAGCAAAGAACCCGCTTGAGCCAGCAATCATCAACATCAAATTCCACTAAGGATATCTTTTCAGTTTCGCGTCTCGTACGGGAGACCCGTGCTGTACTGGAAGGAAGTTTTCCACTGCTTTGGATCAGCGGCGAAATCTCCAATTTGGCTCAGCCGGCATCAGGGCACATCTATTTCAGTCTCAAGGATGAAGCAGCCCAGGTACGCTGCGCCATGTTCCGTATGAAGCGCCAACGACTTCGCTTCCAACCTGGCAACGGTCAGCAAGTTTTAATTCGTGCCAAGGTAAGTCTGTATGAGGCGCGGGGTGAATTTCAGCTTATTGCCGAACATATGGAACCAGCTGGGGAAGGCGCCTTGCGCCTGGCCTTTGAACAGCTGAAGCAGAAACTCGCTGCTGAGGGTCTGTTCGACACAGATCGCAAACAGGCATTGCCTATGCCCCCTAAACAGCTTGGATTGATCACATCTCCAACTGGCGCTGCAGTTCGTGATCTGCTGACCGTTCTCAAACGACGCTTTCCGGCCTTGCCTGTGATTATCTATCCTGTCCAGGTTCAGGGTGATGACTCAGCAAGACAGATCATTCAGATGCTGCAGCTTGCTGACAAGCGTCAGGAGTGCGACCTACTGATTTTAAGCCGGGGTGGGGGATCTATCGAAGACCTGCAATCCTTCAATGATGAAGGCGTGGCTAGAGCAATCAGTAAATTAAAAATACCCCTGGTATCCGGCATTGGCCATGAAATCGACTTCACCATCGCAGACTTCGTTGCAGATAGAAGAGCCCCAACCCCATCAGCAGCCGCAGAACTTGTAACCCCTGATCAGCAGGAGTGGACACAGAGACTTCAAACAGTTGCAAAGCGTCTGCGTCAATATCAGTTACAACGACTTCAACAACTGAGTGAGCGATGTCTGGCATTGGGCAAGCGTCTCAACAACCAACATCCGAAACAGAGACTTCAACAACGTGCGCAACGACTGGATGAGTTGGCTGACCGGTTAAGCAGAACTTTTCAATTCAACCTGCTACAACGCAGCCAACGTCTGGAAAGGCTCCAGACTCGACTCACCAGGCAGACGCCAGAACTACGCTTGGAAAAGCTGGCTCAACAAAGCATAAACCTCATTGAACGACTTCATCGCGCCATCAGACAACGGATGGTTCAATATGAGACAAGACTAAACCAAATAGGCAGAGATCTGCATAACCTGAGTCCCCTGAACACCCTGGGAAGGGGTTACGCCATCGTAAGCCGCCCTTCTGATGGCGCTATTGTCACCCACTCTTCAGAGGTCAACGTTGGAGATCAACTACAAACCAGACTGCAACAGGGAAAACTTGTCTGCAAGGTCTTAGACAAAGAGGACTAAGCGCCCTGCAAATTTTCCTGGCGACCCGAACTGATTGCTCATTTTTTAAACCAACGCTTTCGCCTGTTCTACCCAGGCTTCCCGTTCAATGCGCCCCTTAAAACTGAGTTGCTCTGAAAAACCTTCGATGTCAGCCTGATCCCAGTTGGCAATCTGCTTAAAACTGTTAACACCAATCCCATGTAATTTTTTCTCGAGTACCGCACCGATACCTTTTATCTTTTTCAGATCATCCGATAGCTCGACTGATTCGACACTATCACTCCCATCATTATGATCCTCTCCTACAGTCAGCTGACGTTGTAACTGAGCAACCTGCTTCTCCAAGGTTTTCACTCTTTCTGAGAGCTGCTTATGCTTTCGCAATCCCACAAATTCCTTGCTCAATTTGCGTTTAGCCCCACTATGACTTTTTTTCGTCTTTTTACCCTTTTTCGGCATAATTTCTCCCCTGATACAAGATAGTTCATCCAGCATTTCAACCTGGTTTAACTAATGAGTATGGTAGAAAACTAATGTTTTTTATAGGTTTATTCGCTACGGCCCAATCAACTCCATTCAATATCAATATTGCGGATAGTGCAGAAAACGTTTTATGTTGCTGATGGTCTTAACAGAACAATACCAATTCAGCCATCCAATTTCCCTCAGGAGATGGACAGGGAATGGCGTACGCTGATTGTTCTACTAAGTATCGGTGGAATTAGAGCGGTAGGTAAGGCCCTTTCTCACCAGGTAAGCTGGAAAAACAGTATCGCTGTTGTCACTATTTTCCATTCAAGATCTACCCTGGTTATCTACAAATTCAGTAAACCTTTATCGCCTTATGGTGGGGCATGGCCCCACCCTACCCTTAGCACCACTTTGTTTTGTCATCCTCTTAAAACAGGAAAAACCTTTAATCTTAGTGCGTTTCAGTAAATAGAAACGAAGATACTGAGCTTTGCTATAGTTCAAGAACAGACATTTCTACTAAGCGGATAAAAATCCAGAACGAGGAGGACTATATGTTTGTTAGCGACTATATGAGCGCATCCCCTGTCACAGTACGTAGTGAAGACAATTACGATCTTGCTTTTGAGATCATGGAAGAGAAAAACATGCACCACCTACCTGTAGTGAATCAGGACAACCATGTGGTAGGTATCGTCACCCGGCGGGATCTGCAGCTGGCGGCACGCTATTTTAGAGAAGCACCTGCCGAAATCTCAGAAGTCATGCATACTCCCGTACTCACAACCTCAGGTAGTGCTTCGTTATCTTCTGCCGTGAAACAGATGACTGACCACCGAATCGGCTGCCTGCCTGTAGTCGGCAACGACAGCAATGTGGAGGGTGTGCTGACAGAGAGCGACCTTTTTCGCGCACTATCAGACTTACTTGAGAGCTGACATTCTTCTGAGTAATACCGAGTCGACTGCTGGGTAAATGAAGTGTTTTTTACCCACAGCCACTATCTCTAGTTCAACGACCGATTGATGAATTGATCAAGATGCCAGACCAGCAGGGTGGATACCTGAAGCGCGTCCATCCAACAGATGAGACTAAGTTATACAGACGTTGTCAGGTAGACTTTTACAACCCCACTGAAGAGAGAGGGAGTAAGCAGAATCGCAGTGGGTCAGAATAATTTGATCCCAGTAAAAAATATCTTTTATTTTCTTTTTCTCAGAATCAATACAGTCAAGGCCAGTGCGCCAAACAGAGCGTAATAAGTTGCCTCATTCCTATCCACGCCAAAAAACAGGGCACCATACCCTCCGATAGCTGCACCCAAGCCACCAAACGCCAACCCCCTCATCACACGACAGAGGGTACAGTTGCTGGCATTTTGTTCTGTTGTCATTTATTAATCAGCCGTTTGATGCAATCAAGATAGCCCAATTCGTCAGGCATACGGTTAGCTGATTGGGCTTCCCAAAGAATACGTCCCAAACACTCCATCAGCTGGTGTTCAGCTTCATGGGCCTCACCCTTGTGTTGACAGATCTGCTGGTAGAGTTTGCTGATTCCAGCGGGTCGATCAGTAGAGACCTGTTCGATTAGAGTAAGATGCATCGCCATATGCAAAAAAGGGTTAGTCTGGCCATCCTCAGGGTAAAAATCCCGTTCCAGACTCTGCTCCCTGTTCTTCAACAACCCATGGTACTCCGGATGTTGCACAATCACTTGGGAGATAATCTCTTCCAGAGGTTCCAAGGGTTCATCAGCAAGTTGCTTCCGCCAAGCCTCAAAAAAGACCTGACGCAGTTGATTCCGATCACTACTAAACATCAGGGTTAATAACTCAAGGCTGTGTCGCTTTCTGCGATAAATTATTCAATGCACCCGTAACCTTTTTCTTTACCTTTTCCCGATCATCGATGCCAAAGCGATCAAATAGAAATTGCGGGCTATTATAGCCTAGCCAAACTTTATCATCAGCATCTCGCCACACCAGAGCCTTCAGCGGCAGATCGATTCCCGCACGTTGATCACTGGTCATCAACGCGGTCCCGACTTTCGGGCTGCCAAAAATAATCAACAGCGTGGGTCGCAAAGACTGACCAACCTTCTTCGCCCCTGCAGCATGATCGATACGGCTGAAAATTTTCAGGCCCGCCTCCTCTGCCGCAGCAACAAAACGATCTGCGGTCTCCACTACTCCAAATTGACTCGCCTTTGTCACCATACCGCTATCTGCCTGGGCGACACCGATTGTCATCAATATACCAGCTAAAATCGTGAAAAAAGTTTTCATCCTCGGCTCCTTTGTTATTAACCCGGCACCTACCTATTAAGGTGATGGTTAATAGTTAAATTATCAGACACTATTCCGTCTTGTCTTTATATTCACAGAGATCTTCGATCACACAGCTTCCACAACGGGGTTTACGTGCCACACAAGTATAACGTCCATGCAGTATCAACCAATGGTGTGCATCTTGTAAAAATGTCTCAGGAATAGAGCGTAACAGCTTTTTTTCCACCTCCAACGGAGTCTTACCGGGTGCAATCCGGGTACGGTTGGAGACCCGGAAGATGTGGGTATCAACCGCCATGGTTGGATGACCGAAAGCTGTATTCAACACCACATTCGCAGTCTTCCTGCCTACGCCAGGCAAAGACTCCAACGCCTTGCGATCCTCAGGTACCTCACCATCAAAGGACTCGATGAGGATACGGCAGGTTTCGATTATATTCTTAGCTTTGTTATTAAACAGACCGATGGTTTTGATATATCCCTTCAACCCTTCAACCCCCAGGTCGAGTATCAGCTCAGGGGTATTTGCCATTGGGAATAGCAGGTCCGTTGCCTTATTCACACCCTTATCTGTCGACTGCGCCGAAAGAATCACAGCGACTAATAGTTCGAAAGCGCTTTTGTAGTTCAGTTCCGTGGTGGGATTGGGGTTGGCCGCTTGAAGACGTTGAAAGATGGCCTGGCGTATATCTTTATTCATTGAAACAGATGGGACGGCTGATGAAACAGCGCTATTCTAAATCATAATAGGGTGGTGAAGCGAACCCGAAGCTACCATCTTGAGCTCATAAACCGCTATTGCAGCAATGTATTTACCTGGTCTGACCTGGTTCGCTTCTACCTTGGATTTTCTGCAACCCTGAGCTAGAGGTGATATATCCAGCAACAATTACCTATAGAGAATTAGCCTCCTCTCCCATACAGAAAACGCAAAAACCTGATAAATATAATACCTATTAATAAAATTTATATGGGGATAGCGATTTGAAGTGGAGTTTCATATACTTGTAAACCAATCTCAGTATGTCTATGCAGCCATAACCATTATCTGCGTAGCTTGCAGGCCACAAGCCTTTTAGACCAAAAACTCGTAATCAAACGAAAATTAGTGATGGACATTTACCATGACCAGAAAACATGACGGTGCCGTTCGAACAAACAATCAGAAACTTTTAGCATGGATTGATGAAATCGCTCAGCTATGTAATCCGGATCGGATTTACTGGTGCGATGGCTCTCAGGAAGAGTACGACAGACTGTGCGAAGAGATGGTGAAAAGCGGCACCTTTACTCGTCTTAATCAGGAGAAGCGGCCCAACAGCTACCTGGCCCGTTCCCATCCGAGCGATGTGGCTCGCGTTGAGGAGCGTACCTATATCTGTTCGGAAAACGAAGAAGACGCCGGTCCAACCAATAATTGGATGGACCCCAAGCAGATGAAGACAACCCTCAAAGGGCTATTCAAAGGCTGCATGCAGGGAAGGACAATGTTTGTTATCCCCTTCAGCATGGGTCCCCTTGGTTCTCATATTGCGCATATCGGTATTGAAATCTCTGACTCTGCCTATGTCGCAGTGAATCAGCGCATCATGACCCGTATGGGGCAGGATGTACTCGATGTACTGGGTGATGATGGTGAATTCGTACCTTGCGTGCACTCAGTTGGCGCGCCCTTGCAACCAGGAGAGGAGGATGTTCCCTGGCCCTGCGCAGGTAACATTGAGGATAAGTACATTACCCATTTTCCAGAGACCCGGGAGATCTGGTCCTTTGGCAGCGGATATGGTGGCAATGCCCTGTTAGGCAAGAAGTGCTTTGCTTTGCGTATCGCCTCGGTAATGGGACGGGATGAAGGTTGGTTGGCGGAACACATGTTGATCATGGGTGTTGAAACGCCAGAGAAGAAGAAGTTTTATGTAGCGGCAGCCTTTCCCAGCGCCTGCGGAAAAACCAATTTTGCAATGCTTAAATCGCCTCAAGGCTTCGAAGGCTGGAAAGTCACCACAGTCGGCGATGATATTGCGTGGATAAAGCCCAATCCTAAGGATGGTAAATTTTATGCAATCAATCCGGAGTATGGGCTGTTCGGTGTTGCGCCAGGGACCAATGAAACATCCAACCCCAATGCAATCGCTGCACTGAAGGATAACTCTATCTTCACCAACTGCGCCCTGACTGATGATGGGGATATATGGTGGGAGGGACTGACGGAAGACCCTCCTGAACATCTGATCGACTGGCGCGGAGATGATTGGGCGGTTGGCTGTGGTCGCCCGGCAGCCCACCCTAATGCACGTTTTACAGCACCCGCTGCGGCTTGTCCTTCAATTGATCCGGAATGGGAAAATCCTGCCGGCGTTCCAATCACAGCATTTCTGTTTGGCGGGCGTGTCAGTCACAACTTTCCATTGGTATTTCAAAGCTACAACTGGGAGCATGGTGTCTACATGGCAGCGACCATGGGCTCAGAGGCGACCGCAGCCTCCATTGGCCAGGCCGCCATGCGACGCGATCCCATGGCGATGTTGCCATTCTGTGGTTACAACATGGCAGACTATTTTAAACATTGGCTGCGTATCGGACGTAAAAACGTTGCTACACCGCCCGCGATATTCCGGGTGAACTGGTTTCGCAAAGATCGACACGGTCGTTTCATCTGGCCGGGCTTCAGTGAGAACATGCGGATTCTAAAGTGGGTAGTGGACCGCTGCAGCGGATGTGGTCATGCTGTCGAGAGTCCCTTAGGCTGGGTGCCCTCCCATGATGCCCTTAACTGGGAGGGACTGGATTTCGATAAAGCAGACTTTTTTGAAATCATGAATATTGACAGGGAAACAGCCCGCCACGAAACCATTGACCAGGAAGAGTTGTTCACCCGTTTTGGTGACCATCTCCCTCGCGAAATGGAACTTGAACGTGAACTGCAACTGGCGCGACTATTCCACTCCCCAAAATATTGGGATCTGTCTGCAACCTGTGAGTGAACAATATCGGAAATAGGCTATAGATAAACCTACATCACCCACTATTAACCCGGCGACTAAGTATGTCGTCTTCAGGGTTTCAAGCCTGCCCTTGATCAAGGCGCGGCTCGCAGGCAATGGTTGTTCCCTTGTCAAGAGCCGCAACACCGAGCAAGGGCAGGCTTGAAACCCCTAACAATATGATTTTTAAACCTCGCGATGACCTTAAACTCTGCCCTTCAGGGCAGAGTGCTGTAGGCTGTGATTATGCAACAGCTTTCAAACAACGCATTCAGTATACGCCGACTCAACCCGTTCAATGGTCTACTACAGGTCTATCAGCTTGATTCGGCTCGTGCACTTAGTGCCAACGGTCAGGTATGGGAGATCCAGGTTCTTAGTGATACCCCTCAAGGGCTCTGGGCCAATACACCCCTAGGCGCACCACAATATTTCAGCTTCGGCCTATGGTCTGAAACCAGTGGACTGAAACAGGTTCCGGTTAATCCCCTGTTCGACATACGCAGCATGATCTCTGCCAGTGACAGGCTCATTGACAGTCTAAAGCCTGCACTTGCCCGACTGCCGTTCACCATGCTCGACCGCTATGAACTCTGGTTACTGGATGAATCGAATCAGCAGCCCCTGGCGTTACTACACAGTTGTCGCATGGAGAGCGAAATGGAATTGAACAATATCCCACCAAAGTGGATCGCTGCAGATCAGGGGGATTTCAGTTTCGTATCACCCCACTTGAGCCAGCGCGGCCTGCCGAATCATGACGGATATAACCCCAGAGTACACACATCGGTGCTTGAGGCTGAGGTTCAGCACAGAGCCGGACTCCAACCCCGTACAGCCTGGTTCTATCGGGATTCCGATAGTGGCATTATGGATGCTGCAGGAAACCGGACAATTGAACTCAGATTTCCCAATCTACCACTCCTGGAATCAGGATATGATGATGAGAATGCCCAGCTGATCGACGACTATATCGCCTGGAAGGCACCACAACTGCTGATGTTGCCTGACTTGAGCGATACGACCAGAGAGAGGCTGGAAAAAATGGCGGTGAAACAACCGGAGATAATCGACCGATTGTGGCTACTCTATCCGGAAATACACAATAATGACCTGTTGAAACGGGCGCGGGTTGAAGCAAGAATCCGCACAGCGAATCGGAATTAAAAAAATGAGATACCTTAATCAATCGGATCAACTGCCAATGAAGGACGGTGGCCTGGGAATAGTGCTGGTCAACCTCGGCACCCCGGATGCCCCGACCACCAGCGCAGTGCGTACATACCTGGCTGAATTTTTAAGTGACCCAAGAATTGTGGCGATTCCCAGATTCCTCTGGATGATCATCCTGCACGGCATTGTGTTGCGCGTAAGGCCAAAACGCTCCGCCAAGGCTTATGCCTCGATCTGGACAGACGAAGGTTCGCCACTACTTGTGATATCAAAGAAGCAGCGTGCTGCGCTTGAAAAAAGCATCTCGCCCCTGTTTAAGGATCAGGTCACAGTTGCCCTGGCAATGCGTTACGGCAACCCATCGATCCCCAGTGTATTGCGAACACTGCGTGAGAAAAATATTCAACGTCTGCTGATCCTGCCCCTCTATCCCCAGTACTCAGCAACCACCACTGCCTCAATTTTTGATGCAATAACCTCCGAGCTGCAACACTGGAGATGGATACCAGAAATCCGGTTTATCCAGCACTACCAGCAGGAGAAGGATTACATAACTGCACTCAGCAACCAGATCGAAACCTTCCGCAAAGAGCACGGCGCCGCAGAGAAACTGCTGTTCTCTTTTCATGGTATTCCCAAAGACTACTACCAGGCCGGTGACCCCTATCCTGACGAATGTCACGCCACAGCCAGAGGTGTTATCGAAAGGCTCGGGCTAAAGGATGATCAATGGCAGATTTCCTTCCAATCCCGATTTGGCGCACAAGAGTGGGTCAAACCCTATACCGATGAGACACTCAAACAGTGGGGAGCCGAAGGGATAAAAAGTGTTCAGGTAGTATGCCCTGCATTCTCAACAGATTGCCTGGAAACGCTGGAAGAGATCGCAGTGGAAAACAGAGACTACTTTCTGCAAGCGGGAGGTGGAGAATATACCTATATCCCGGCCTTGAATGACGACCCTGAACATATCGAGATGCTCACAAAACTAATTCAAAAGCATGCTCAGGGCTGGCCGGAAGCCAACCCGCTTGCTGGAGACAACGACCAATGAGTTCAACACCCCACCCCGTGGATATCAAAGTCCACCAGCAGAGCCGCTTTCTTGATATCTCTTTCGACGATGGCGCCCACTTTGCTCTCCCCTGTGAATACCTTCGGGTCTACTCCCCCTCAGCGGAGACTCGTGGCCACAGCCCTGCAACTGCAAAACTTGAAAAAGGTAAAGAGTTGGTCTCGATTACCCAGATGGAGCAAGTTGGTCAGTATGCAGTCAAAATTTACTTTGACGACGGCCACAATTCCGGGCTCTACGATTGGCAATATCTCTATAACCTGGGCAAACATCAGGATGAACTATGGCAAGCCTACCTGGAAAAACTTGAGGCTGTTGGCTATAAACGCCAGGAGCCTGAACTGATACCCAGGGATGGTGGTGCATAGGTGAAGATGTGATGACATCAGCCACTTCCCCATTCGTACTGGATTCACGGCTTGCTGCAGATTGTTACCTGTTGGCGGAAATGGACTTGAGCCAACTGTTGCTGATGAACAATGCATTGCTGCCATGGTTTATTCTGGTTCCCAGAGTCAGTTGCACAGAGTTGCATCAACTCTCTGATACTCAGCAATCGGAGCTGTTTCGAGAGATCAATCTGTTATCAGGTTTTGTCGAAAAACAGTACAAGACAGACAAGCTCAACATTGCAGCAATTGGCAATATCGTACAGCAGATGCATATCCACATCGTTGGCCGTAGAGAGAGTGATCCCTGGTGGCCCGGCGTAGTTTGGGGTACAACCCAGCGCGAAGACTATAGCCGGTTACAACTTGACGATGTAACAGAGGCTTTGATCAATGCGCTCCCCAAGGGGATCCATTTTAAACAGCCATCCCTGAAAGCCTGATCGCCTGCCACACCTTATCCTGATGCCTTGCTACCCAAAGCCATTGTGCCACTGGTACCAGAAGCGAAATATCAATCGTAGCAATCAGCTGCGGAGCGCGGCTTGGTGCGGCGGGCCGCACACTACATTCTGAACATCGATATAGGCTTAATTGAACTACGAAACTTGAGTAGGGTGCGGCCTGCCGCACCTTAACCCTGTGCCTTGGCGTCAAAAGCCATTGTGCCAATGGCGCCTGAAGCAAAAATATCAACCGCTAACAATCAGCTGCGGAGCACGGCTTGGTGCGGCGGGCCGCACCCTACAATCTGTACATCGATATAGGCTTAATTGAACTATGAAACTTGAGTAGGGTGCGGCCTGCCGCACCTTAACCCTGTGCCTTGGCGTCTAAAGTCATTGTGCCACTGGTACCAGAAGCGAAATATCAATCGTAACAATCAGCTGTGAAGCGCAGCTTGGTCCGGCAGGGCCGCACACTACATCATTTTTCATTTTCCGGCCCTAGCGGGCATTCGCCAGCATAAAAATTTATTTTTATTGAAGGCGTAATCGGTAGGATTCATGATCTAGCTCAAACAAGCATTTACTATATTAGTCCACATACAACTGCTAAATTAGCTACACTATCTATGTGCTTCGGAAACGCAAAATGCGTATCCATCTCACAACCTCTGAATAACGTTTGAGTTAACAATAAACCGTGGAGGTAAAGGGGTTAATGGAAGAATCACTGCAGCGATTACTGGACGCCGAAAACAGGGCGCAACAGATTCACACCAAGGCTGACGAACAACGTGAGCGCATCATTCAGGAAGCCTTGCAGGATGCAAAAACAAAAGAAGAACATTTCGAAACCCGTATTCCCGAACTACACGCCGGCTTTATGGAAAAGGCTGAAAGCAGAGCTGAACAGACCATTGCGGAATTAAAAAAACGCTTCGACGAACGACATGCCCAGTTGCGTGAATATGCCGAGGTTCGGGAGGATGATGCATTGGAGGCTGCGTTTGCTGTGCTGATCGATCCAAATGCGGATGAGGATTAAGCCTGACCAATGAATTCGCAAAGGGATCAGGCCTATCTAAAAACCCGGGTTGGTGTCTTTGCGGCCCGACTCTTTTCCCATGAAGATATCCAGGTTCTGAAGCAGATGTCCCTGCATCAATTGGGAGAACGTTTCGATCTGTTACCGATCTTCGAGCAGGAGATCGATACCCGACAGAAGAGTGGACTTGTAGAGCAGGCGTTACTGCAGCGTCTGATGAATGAACTGAAGGTACTTTTACGCCCCCTGAGTGGCCGCTCCCGCGGGCTGATTCTCTACTGGCCCAGAAAGTACGAACTGTATAACCTCAAGACGTTGATCCAAGGCAAATGGAACAACCTTGGCATGCAGGAGATTCGACACAATCTCTACGCCTTGCCAGAGAATATCCGCCTCCCCCACGAAGCCCTGCTGCAGGCTGAGAATGTTCAGGAGATGTTGCGCCAGCTTGAACGGGGGCCCTATTCACAGATCGCCCGCCAGGCGCGTAATGTCTATGAGGAGCAGCATGAAAACTTCTCCCTCGGTGCTGCTATCGACCGTCTCTACTACACCGGCATGCTGGCCCAGGCAAACATCACTGACTGCAGTGACAAGCGGGGACTGAAAAAGGCCATAGGCTGCATGGTCGACCGGCAGAATATACTCTGGTTACTGCGCTATCGCCTGGTCTACCACTTCGCACCCAGTGAGGCCTACTATCTACTGATCCCCTACGGTGGTCAGATACAGCGGGATGACCTGATGGCGCTGGCCAATATAGATGGGTTGGACACCGTCATCAGCCAGCTTCCCGAACCCTTTCACAGCCGACTTGCCGGCAGTGTTCATATTACCGACGCACGCCAAAGACTCGATCAATGGGTCTCTGACCAATTACGTCAGCTAATGCTCAACAGCCAGGACGCAGTAGTGTCAGCACTCTGTTATCTGATCATCAGAGACATGGACATCTGGCGTCTCTACGCCATCATTCAAGGCAAGCTGCTTGAGATGGAACCCAGCCTGGTTGATCAAGCTGTAAGTGGAAAGGATCACAGCGGAATGCACTCCGAGGAGGTGGCATGAAGTCACAGCCTCTCCAGACCAATCAACCCACGGGGTGTTGCTGATGTTCACTCCCCTGCCGATGAAACAGATCAGCATCAAACTGCTCACAGAAGACCTGCCCGGTGCATCTGTAATCCTTGCAGGTCTCAACAGTTTCAGCCCCGACAACCGTCCCTATGAGGCGACAGCCTTGCCAGAGGTTCCAGGGCAGAGCTTTCGCGAACAGTTTAACCAGGCGAAGAGTCGTCTGGACAAGATCTCAAGCTTAGTGGACTACACCCCATCCCATTCAACAGGGGAAGTGGTACCCATTACCGAAGAACAACTCTCGGAAGCAAACCAATGGCTTGGCGAAGCCTGGGAGACCTGTTCAGATTTTGAAGAGCGACAACGTCAACAAACCGAAGAGTCGCGCAACATAGACCAGCTTGAAACCAGCCTGGCCAATTTCAGTAATCTGACTATCGACCTGGGCCAACTACAGGGTGATCAACCCTTTCTTGAAACCAGTATTGGTATGATTCCTACTCTCCGTGTAACCCAGCTTGAGGATGCCCTGGGATTGGATGGCTATCTGCTTTTTCCATTCATGGAGAGTGAAAAAGAGAGCCACGTGCTGATTGTAGGGGCCAAACGTGAGCAGAGCTCAAAGCTTAAATCAGTACTCGACAGCGCAGGATTCCGTCCTCTGGATATCCCCCCTGAACTGCATACTGAACCGGAGACAGCCAAGAGTCGTCTGGCACAAAGACATGAAGCAGTTGAACAAGCCTCACAGCAACTCAAGAAAGAGATCAGCGCCTGGCGCGCAAAGTCCCTGGAAGGGCTGAAGCAGGCAGCTCAGACCCTTCATCTTGCAACCCCCTATGTTACCCTTGGAGAAGCGGCACGACAGAGTGGCAAGCTGTCGCGACTGCAAGGCTGGGTCCCTGCGGAGGACATGGGCCAAGTTGAGCGAGCACTGCAACACAAGCTCTCCAACGCCTTCGTACTCGAAAGCCGCGACCCACTGCCTGAAGAGCGCTCCCTGGTGCCTTCAGTGTTGCGCCACAGCCGGTTGCTCAGGCCCTTTTCATCCCTGGTGATGCAGTATGGCGTACCCCGCTATGGTGAGGTCAACCCCACCCACCTGTTCGCCCTGACCTATATCCTGATGTTCGGCATGATGTTCGGTGACGTGGGACATGGTGCTGTGATCCTCGGTGTTTCAATCTTTATGCGTCGTAAGCTGGGGGCTTTTACCCCGTTTGGTATTGCCGCCGGGCTCTCTTCGATGGTGTTCGGGGTACTCTATGGCAGTATCTTCGGCTTCGAACATCTCTTTCATCCCTTGTGGATTGCACCGTTGAGCGATCCGCTCTATATGCTCACCATTGCCCTGCTTTGGGGTATTGGTTTTATCGCCTTATCGTCCCTGCTCAACATCATCAACCACCTGGTACAGGGAGACCGGCTGGGTGCCCTGTTCGGGGATAACGGCCTACTGTCACTACTGCTCTACACCGGTCTGTTGGGCACAGGTTACAGCCTCTATGCAGACGGCTCTGTCAGCGGTTACTGGGCCACCCTGACGGTGCTTACTCTGATCGGCATATTTGCTCACAAACTGCTTGAGCAGGAGGCCTCGATAGGCGAACGTCTGCTGGTCGCTTTCATCGAAACCTTCGAAACCATTACCGGTTACGCTTCCAACACCCTCTCTTTCCTGCGTGTGGCAGCATTCAGCTTGAACCATGTTGCGCTGGCCATCGCGGTGTTTACCCTGGCCGGCATGATGGGAGAAACCGGCCACTGGATCACCATCATACTGGGCAATGTTTTCATCCTGGTACTGGAAGGACTGATCGTCGCCATCCAGGTATTGCGTCTGGAATTTTATGAAGGCTTCTCCCGCTTTTATGCTGGAGATGGCAAGGCATTTAAACCACTGACTCTGTAACAAACGACAGAACTGCTAAACAAGAAAGAGGAACACACTATGTACTGGCTTATCGCAGTAATGACTCTCGGCATCGTTGGCCTGATCGCCACCGGCATCGTCATGGAGATGCAGCCGGCAAAGGTGACCAAACCCTGGTTCAAGCCAACCATCGGGGTAAATCTGGTGGTCTTTGTCTGTGCACAGGCGGCATTGATATTCATGGGGGCACAGGATGTCATGGCAGCAGTCGAACCTGCAGTTGAGGCCAGTGGTGAGATCTCCATAGGATTGGGTCTCGGCATCATCGGTGTCGGCATCCCAACCGCCTTGAGTACTATCGGCGCGGGTATTGCGGTGGGACCTATCGGTGCGGCCTCTCTGGCGGTGCTCGCGGAAAAACCGGAGATTTTCGGCAGAACATTGATCTATCTCGGTCTGGCGGAAGGTATCGCCATCTATGGTCTGGTAATGAGTATCCTGTTGCTCGATAAGATCTAAGAGACCATGACAGAGACCACAACCCACATCGTCAGAAATATCTTTGTTGGCGGTCACGCCCTGACCGACGGCTTTCGTCTGATCGGATTCGAAACCCTGACAGATCCCGACAGTTCGCAGCTGGAAAAACTCCTCTCCAGCCTGCTGAAAGAGAAACAACGGGCATTGCTGATCATTGAGCAGTCGGTGAATCTACTCGATTCCAAACTACTGCAGCAGATTCGCAATGAAGGGGGACGTATCGTGCTATCCGAGATTCCCTCGCTGCACAACCCAGACCATTTCCAATCGGATCTGGACGAAACATTGAAACAACTGACCGGCGGTTAACCAGGAGATCCATGTGAATCAGGTTGAAGCCCTCGAAAAAGCGATTCTGGATCGTGCTCAGCAGATGGCCGATGAGTGCCATAGCCGTGCCGAAGCGGGACGCAAGAACATTCTCCGCGAAGCAAGCGACAAGCTCCATTTGCGGGAAGAGAAAGAGACCCTGCTGGGCAAATCCCAGGCAGATCGAGCCTACCTGAGAAAGGTTCAGGCAGATGAACTGAAACTGCAGAGTAAGATGGACCATATGCGCTGGAACCTGGTGCAGGTGGTCATTGACCGACTGAAACAGCAGATGAGTGACTACTGCAAGGACGAGGAGAGCTACTTCAAACTGTTACAGGCACTGCTCCAACAAGCGGCAGGACAGATCGATGAGGACGAGTTGGGCGTTATGGTCAACTCAGATGATCTACATCGATTAAGACCCAAATGGGCACAACTCACAACTGATCTTGTAGCCGGAAAAACCTTCCTGCTCCAGGACGCGACGGTGAACACCATCGGTGGCTGCCTGATCACCACCAAGGACAGGCGGGTACAGATCGACCACACCTTTGAGGGTCGTCTTTCGCGCCTCGAACGTAAAGTCCATCAGGCCCTGGTCGAACGGCTACTGCCCCCAATCGGTGACGGACAGGCACTCTAAATATGAACGATACAACCAATAAAAAAGGCACCATCAAAGAGATCAACGGCCCTATTGTGACGATTAAATTGCCCGGTGTGCAGAATGGTGAACAAGTCCGCATCGGCAGCCTCGGTCTGTATGGTGAGGTGATCTCACTGGAAGGTGACGAAGCCCTGGCACAGATCTATGAATCCACTGAGATGGTTCGCCCTGGTGAGCCGGTTGAAGGTTTGGGTCACCCCTTGTCCGTGGAACTGGGCCCAGGTCTCATCGGCGGTATCTTCGATGGGGTACAACGCCCCCTTGAAGCGATGTTTCTCACAGCTGGAGATCAGATCCCCAGAGGACTCAGCCCCCTGCCCCTGGATCGGGATAAAGAGTGGCATTTTGTGCCAACAGAAAATCTGGAACCCAACATGCCGATCATTAACGGGGCTGTACTCGGTAAGGTTCAGGAGACGGAAACGGTAGAACACAAGATTCTTGTCCCACCCAATATCGAAGGGGAGTTGATCGAACTCGCCCCCGAAGGGGACTACCACCTGGAGGAGAGCATCGGGCAGGTACGAGATCACAATGGACAGATCCACCATCTCAAGCTTTACCACCGCTGGCCAGTTCGCCGTCCGCGTCCCTATCAGAGTCGAGACAACGGCATTGAACCCCTGATCACCGGACAACGTATTCTCGACACCTTCTTTCCGCTGTTGAAAGGCAGTAAGTGTGCTGTTCCCGGCCCTTTCGGTGCAGGTAAAACTGTGGTCCAACACCAGGTTGCCCGCTGGGCCAATGCCGATATCGTGATCTATGTGGGCTGCGGTGAACGCGGCAATGAACTGGTAGATGTACTCGACAGCTTTCCCAAGCTGAAAGATCCCTACACCGGCCGTCCCCTGATGGATCGCACCCTGTTGATTGCCAACACCTCCAACATGCCGGTGGTGGCCCGCGAAGCCTCCATCTATGTCGGCATCACCATTGCCGAATACTACCGGGATCAAGGTTTTGATGTCGTAATGCTCGCCGACTCCACCAGCCGTTGGGCGGAAGCCCTGCGAGAAGTTTCAGGCCGTCTTGGCCAGATGCCTGTTGAAGAGGGCTATCCAGCTTATCTGGCCTCCCGACTCTCTGCGTTCTATGAACGTGCAGGACGGGTGGAGACCATGGACAGCGGTAAAGGCTCAGTCACCCTGATTGGTGCCGTCTCCCCTCCGGGTGGCGACTTCTCAGAGCCGGTCACCAGTCACACCAAAGAGATCATCCAGACCTTCTGGGCCCTCTCCAAAGAGCTCGCTGATGCACGTCACTATCCCGCCATAGACTGGGTCGACAGCTTCTCTGCTGATGTGGGCACGGCCGCCGAGTGGTGGCATGAAAATATCGACCGCAGTTGGGAGAAACGCCGAGCCCAGGCCTTGAGCATGCTCGCCAGAGACGCTGAACTATCACGCATCGTCAACCTGGTAGGCCCCGAAGCCCTCTCCTCTGCCCAACGTTGGGTTCTGGAGGGCTCAGCACTGATCAAGGAAGGGGTACTGCAACAGAGCGCCCTCGATCCGGTCGACACCTTTTCATCACCTGAAAAGCAGTTCATGTTGCTCGATCTGATCCTGTCGGTATATGACTCTGGTGCAGAATTGATCGAACTCGGCGTACCGGTGCAGGAGCTATCGGAGATGCCGATACTGGCAAGACTGCGTCGTTGCAAGGAGCTATACGACTCCTCCCAGATCGACCAGCTGAAGACATTCCGGGATGAAGCGCTGAACGACTTCAAAGAGATCCATTCCGAATACGCGCAACGAGGAGAACAGACAGCATGAGTGCCAAGGAGTATCGAACCGCCTCCTCCGCCCGTGGCGGCCTGTTAACCGTCGCCAATGTACCCAATATCGCCTTTGGTGACCGGGTCCGCATCCGCGATAAGCAGGGTAACACCCGCAATGGCCAGGTTATCCGCAGCTCAGACGAAGAGGTACTGATCCAGGTCTTCGAGGGCACCTCAGAAATCGATCTGGAGAGCACCTGGGTACGTTTTCTCGATGAACCTGTGGAGATCGCCCTCTCCCCTGAGATTCTCGGTCGTGTCTTCAGCGGCCTCGGAGAGCCAAAAGATTTCCGCCCCCCCATCGTCTCCAGTCTGCGCCGCAGCATCAGTGCCGCCGCCTTTAACCCGGCAGCCCGCACCTATCCAAAAGAGTTCATCCAGACCGGCATCTCAACCATTGATGGTCTCAACTCCCTGGTACGGGGGCAGAAACTACCCATCTTCTCCGCATCCGGTCTGCCCCACAACCGACTCGCAGCGCAGATCGTACGCCAGGCAAAACTCCCCGACGATGACAGCCGTTTTTCAGTTGTCTTCGCAGCCATGGGGGTCTCTTATGCAGACGCCCGTTTCTTCCAGGAAGAGTTTGCCTCCTCCGGCGTATTGGGCAATGTGGTGATGTTCGTCAACATGGCCGATGACCCTCCGGTAGAACGCCTGACCCTGCCCCGCATGGCCCTCACAGCCGCTGAGTACCTGGCCTTCGATCTTGACCGACACGTATTGGTGGTGATGACCGACATGACCCACTACGCTGAGGCGCTGCGCGAAGTGGCCACAGCCAAAGGTGATGTCCCGGCCAGAAAAGGCTATCCCGGCTATCTCTACTCCGATCTGGCGGAGATCTATGAGCGCTCCGGTCGCATCAAAGACCGTCACGGCTCCATCACCCTGGTGCCGGTTTTGAGTATGCCCAGTGATGACATCACCCACCCGATCCCCGACCTCACCGGTTACATCACCGAAGGCCAGATCGTTCTCAGCCGGGAACTGCACAACCAGGGTATCTATCCCCCGGTACACATATCTCCGTCCCTCTCCCGTCTGATGAAAGACGGCATCGGCAAGGACTTCACCCGTGAAGACCACCCCCACGTCTCCAACCAGCTCTATGCCCTCTATGCCAGAGCTCTGGAGACCCGGAACCTTGCCTCCATCATCGGTGCAGATGAACTCTCCACCAGGGACCGACGCTATCTCGAATTCGCCGACGCATTCGAGAGTCGATTCGTACGTCAAAGCGAGGATGAAGACCGCAGTATCGAAGAGACCCTCAATTTGGCCTGGGATCTGCTCTCGACCTTCCCACCCCAGGCACTAACCCGGGTCAACGAAACCGAAATCGCAAAATACCATCGGCAGAGCGAATGACCGGAAAACGCATCAAGGCCGCACCGACCAAAAACACCCTGCTGCAACTCAAGCGGCAACTTAATTTTTTGGAACAAGGCCATAGTCTGCTTGAACGAAAAAGAGAACTGCTCACCCGACTGGTCTATCAGCGTATTGGTGAATACCGGGAGATCAGGGATCAGTCACATCAGGCGATCAAGCAGGCTTACCATTGGCTGAGTCTGCTACAGATGCGTATGGGTAGCCGGGCAATTAACCAGACAGCACTGGGCGTGCAGCAGGTACTTGAGCTGAAAATATTGCCCAGACGCAACCTTGGGGTTGAGTTCCCATCAGTCACCGGCAAGGTAAAACCTCTCAACCCAGTTGGACTGCTTGGTACAGATCCCAGTTTCGATGACACCAGAAGATACTTTGCAGAGGCCTCCCTGTTACTGGCAAAAATGGGAGAAGTCTCAATGAGTCTCAATCGTCTGATTGCAGAGCAGAGAAAAGCGCAGAAGCGGGTGAATGCACTGCGCTACAATATTATTCCTCAATACAAAGAGACGATTAAGTTTATTGAGAATGCGTTGGAGGAAGAAGAGAGGAATGCCTTATTTCAAGTCAAGGTTCTTCGAGATCAAAAACGAATATAATATAGATACGTAACTACCATGTAGATTGATCAATAGCTATATTTATATGCATTTCTCAACATTACTGATTGAGCCGCCTGGACTCGACTCCCAACTGGTTCATTTGATGCTCGCTCCTGAAAAGTTTCGTGTCCTAACCGCAGAGTGTGGAATGGAAGCCTGGAATATGATCCTGGCAAACGATATCCCTGACCTCATTGTAATGGATGCCGATCTTCCCCATAAAGGCAAAATCCAGATTACCGTAGTACAACTTTTAGAACTGATGAACAGTCAGCCATTATGGTGCAACGTACCAAAGATCATTCTGACTTCAAAACAGAACCCTAAAATTCTGGAATTCTCCAACAATCCAAGCGTCAATGCCATTATCCTTAAACCCTATGATCCTAGACGTTTCATACATGAGATATTCACTAGCCTGACAATACATATAGAGAATCATATCGCCGAGATAAATCGACAACATATCCAGTTGGGAACAGTGTTTCAGGAATTGATCAAGCTAACTCAGCAGAGCAACAGAAACAAAATTGATCGAGCATTAGAAAGCCTTCCTGTCACAATTGAAAAACACTTCAAATATGAAGAACAGTTTATGTTGCGTCACAGTTATCCAGACTTCATCGAACATCATAAGAACCACCAACTGTTACTCACGATGACTGAATCCATAAAAAATGATAAAAAAACAAACAAGCAAATGATCAATAAACAACAGATTGAAAAACTGCAAAAAGATCTTTTTGAAGATGTTAATGACGACAAGAAGTACATCAACTTCCTTTACGAATTACGCTCATCTCTAATTGCCTAGTCCGAAAAGACAACAAAAGACAAAGATAAACGAAGACAAAACGAAGACAAGAAACGAAGACAAGGACATCCAATAATTAATTATATTTAAACAGTACAAATTTTTGTTTTTTCTTGCTCACTGGGGTTTTGGGATGAAGGCTTCTGCCAATTAACCAACAATCATCAAAAAATTACCTAAAAAGTAAGTAATTCAGTCTCTATTTGCCTATTGCAGGCAATAATATCCCTGCCAAGATAATTCAAGGCATAGATAGTTTGAATGGGTGGTTTATCAGGCTACAGGGGATCGATATAGCTTCCCTGACAAGCCGGTC
>JBEVXD010000015.1:0-66802 GCA_040506275.1 Candidatus Thiodiazotropha sp. DIVDIV | reverse complement strand
AGTCGTAGGGTGGGGCCGTGCCCCACCAACAGGGGTTAGATATTCACTGCTAGAGTAGATGTATACAGTAGATCTTGATTGAAAATTTCGGGAACTTCATACTGTTTCTCACCTTATTTGGTGGGGCATGGCCCCACCCTACACCACCCCGAAGAGTGCACCTCTTGGTATCCCGTTTTGTCTGTTACCTGATCTATCTTACGGAGAAGCATTTTGTAAATCAGTATGTCCCTCTCCCTTGACGGGAGAGGGGTTGGGGAGAGGGTGAGCATCAAGCAATGGATGCAATTAAAATGTAAAGGGTGCTAACCCATCAATCCTTGTCATGCTGATAATTGATGCAGATGATGATATTGAATCTTACCCCCTCTCCCCCGGCCCCTCTCCCGCTAGGGGAGAGGGAAGTAAACGATATCCCGGTTGCACATAAAAGATACCCCGGTTGCACATAATCGATGTCCCCATTGCACAATTACTCTACCCCCGTATTTACCTCGCTGATGATTTGTGCTTTTTCAGCCCCCCATCCTCTACTGCCAAATACTTTTTCAAACCCCGATCCTCACTTGAGATGAGAAACCAAGCTAGGGCCTGTTAACACAATATCTGAACGGCAGTCATACCTCCCATGATCCAGAATGATTTTTGTAGCCTGAAAATAACAACAAAGCGGCTCTTCCATTCATGGAAATCTCTCTATTCCATCTCACCCGCTTGCTTGACCTTTTGCAATCACCCCTGTACTTTCCCTGCCTGCTGATGGTGCCAGCCCTTTTGGGCGGCTCAATCCCAGGCGGTTCAAACCACCTGAGAGGAAACGGGAAACAGGTTAGAGACCTGTGCTGCCCCCGCAACGGTAAGTAGAGAGACATCGCAACAGCCACTGTGCAGAGCATGGGAAGGCGCGACGTCCGGTGAGACCACCACTCTGCGAGCCCGGATACCGGCCTTGGCAAATCGCGGTGTTGCGGAGGGCGACCGAGGTGAGCATCTTAGCCAATTGGTTCTGACTCTACTCCCCTCTCCAGACACCACACCTCAAAGCATTAAGTCGACGCGGGTGTGCGTCTACTGGAGAAACCATGAAGCAGCAGTCAAATCTATTGTGGGCGTCACTATTACTAACCACCGTCTACACACCAATCAGCGCGGCAGATACAGCGCTCTCACCACTAATGGTCAGTGCATCCCGTAGCGAACAATCGGGACTTCAAATACCCACCAGCATACGCGTCATAACCCGCACAGAGATAGAACAGAGCGTTGCACGCAATCTTTTACAACTACTGAACGGCCAGAGCGGCATACAGATCAACAGTCTGTACGGTGACGGCAGTCAGGCAACTGTGGACATGAGGGGTTTTGGGCCGACAGCGGGTGCCAACACACTGATCCTGGTTGACGGACGTCGATTAAACAATTCCGGAGACCGGGCCAACGCAGATCTCAACAGCATCGATCTGAAACGTGTTGAACGTATTGAAATTGTACAAGGCAGTGCCGGTACGTTATTTGGCAACCAGGCGGTTGGTGGCATGATCAACATCATCACCCAGGAACCAGAAGCCTTATCTGGCACAGTCTCTGTTGGTGGTGGCAGCTATCACGGCAGCAAGCTCTATGCAGCGCTCAGCGACCGTTTTGAGAATGGCTTATCTTATAAATTCTCAGCCAACCAGAGCAAGCGTGACAACTACCGGGATCAAAACGAAACTGAACATAAAGATCTCAATCTGCGGGCAGACTACCACCATCGTCTCGGTCGCCTATTCCTTGAGCAGCAGTGGATCGATGATGAACAGGAAAATCCAGGATCACTGTTTGATGATGAGCTAAACGAAGACCGTCGACAATCAGCTGCCCCCTATAACGGAGACTTCTCCAACACCGAATCCAAAATCAGCCGACTTGGTGTGCAACAGGATTTAAGCAGTCAGTGGTCATTTGAAGGTGAGCTGACCTATCGAAAAAATGAACGGGATTTTCAAAATAGTTTTCGAGCATTTCCCGGGGCACTTGCGACACAGGAGAGAGAGGTTAAAAGCTTCAATCCACGCCTGATTGGTAACCTGCCCCTACCAGCAGGAGAGGCAACGCTTACAACCGGTGCCGATTTGGAACGTACCGATTACGCCTTGCATACCAGTTTTGGGCCACAACTACTCGACCAGTCGATCGATGCCCTCTACATACAGCTGGTCGCTCCCATTACAGATACAACCACAGCAACACTCGGCTACCGACACGCCTCTATCGATAACCAAATCGATACCAACACCAGCTCTGATCAGCTTGATGACCGCGTCGGAGCGGGCTCAATAGGTGTCTCCTTCAAACCAGATGATCAACTGCGCCTTTTTCTACGAGCCGATGAAAACTATCGTTTCGCGACAGTTGATGAACATACCAATGTGGTATTCGGCCAGCCTGTGGGTATCGACAATCAGACCGGCATCTCTTACGAATCAGGCATTGAGTGGCATAAAGCAAATCTCATGACCCGATTTCTCGTTTATCGTTTAGATATCGAACAGGAGATAAGCTACGACGCCTCTGGCTTCGTCAATACAAATCTGGATGAAACTCGCCGAGTGGGCGCAACCATTGAGGGGCGCTGGCAAACGTCACCAACCCTCAGTTTTAACGGCAGCCTGAGCTATACAGACCCTAAGATTACGGATGGTCCATTCAAAGACAACCTGATCCCTATGGTCGCAAGTCGTACTGCAAAAGTAGGAAGTTACTGGCAACTGGCCTCCCAATGGGATTTTTTTGCAGAGGCGCTACTCAGCAGCGAGCGGATAGTCAGTGGTGATTTCAGTAACAACCTGGAAAAGCTGCCTGGCTATGGCGTAGTGAATACAGGTGCAAACTTTCGTAGTGGATCCTGGCATGCTAGTTTGCGAGTGGACAACCTGCTGGACAAAAAGTACGCCAATGCTGCAGCGTCAGGTTTTGATGCATCATTCAACCAGCGGGTCGGCTATTTCCCAGCTCCGGAGCGTAGCTTTTGGCTGACAGTGAACTACACGATCGAATAGTTTCAGGGGCTACGAATGGCCTGGTGAGCAAGTACCTCTCGCTCATATTGTTGGGGTTGGTCAGCGTTTTAGCTGATGCTGCACAACCCCAACGTGTGGTCTCACTAAACCTCTGTAGTGATCAGTTGCTATTGATGTTGGCTGATCCCACACAAATCGCCTCTGTGAGCCACCTCGCAAGAGAAGAGACAAGCTCCTTTGTCGCCAGTCAGGCCTCAAACTACCCTGCCAATCATGCACGGCTGGAAGAGATCATCAGCTTACAGCCCGACCTGGTGTTAACTGCGCCCTACACCAACCCAAGACTGGTCACAGCCCTGCAACACCTTGGATTCGAACTCTACCCTCTGAAGCTCGGCAATCAGCTGCATGAGATCACCTCTGAAATCGAACAGTTGGCCACACGCCTTGGCCAGCAACCCAGGGGTAGAGCGATGGTCAATGAAATGATCAAACGCATTAAGAGTGAAACCAAACACTCTGACCCCGACAGACCCAGCGCCCTCTTCTATCAGCCCAGAGGTTATACCAGCGGTGCCAATACGCTTCAGAACGAAGCGCTGAAGCTCGCTGGCTGGCAAAATACAGCTGCTGAAAATGGCCTGCAGGGATATGCCCAGATCTCACTGGAACAGGTTATTCTCTCTCAGCCAGATATTCTGATCACATCAGCCTATGGAACATCCGGCGATTCGTTGGCTGAGCAAATTCTTAGACATCCAGCACTGTTTCGACTCATGAAAGATCAACCCAGGCTGGAGATTCCGTACAAGTATTGGATCTGCCCCGGCCCCATGTTGGCAGAAGCTGTCAGCCTTTTGCGAGAAGCAAAAAAACTAAACTAGATGTTTATGACCTCCCAAAAGCAACTCAACCTATCGCTCGGCCTTTTACTGGCCGGCGCAATGCTGATCTCACTCCTCACAGGTAGCCAGACTATTCCACTCTTTCAGGCTGTACAGGAGAGCTTTACAGATTTAAACGGAGTTTATGGCATTATCCTTACAGAGCTACGCATCCCCAGAACCCTGGTCGCTATACTTGCCGGAGCATCCCTGGGACTTAGTGGTGCGGTGATGCAGTCTCTCTTACGAAACCCCCTTGCCAGCCCTGGTCTGGTTGGCAGTGCCAGCGGAGCCGCACTGGGCGCAGTCGTTACCCTCTACTTTGGTTTGGCAAGCCTGACCAGTCTTGCCCTGCCCATGGGCGGTATCACAGGCGCTCTACTCGCCACATTAACCGCCTATCTGCTGGCCGGTAGAGATGCCAGTCCATTAACCCTGATACTTGCCGGCGTCGCAGTGAATGCCTTTGCACTGGCACTGGTTTCACTGTTGCTCAATCTGGCCCCTAGCCCTTATGCCGTTCAGGAGATCGCATTGTGGATGCTTGGCTCCCTGGCCAATATCAGTCGTAATGAGCTTTTAATCCTGCTGCCAGGCACTCTGATTGGATGGCTGATGATGTCTCGTCAGGGTCATCATCTCGATCTGCTTACCCTGGGGGAAGAGACCGCCACCTCCATGGGAGTTCAACTCATTCAGCTTAGATGGCGACTCTTTATTGCCATCGCACTGGCAGTGGGTTCAGCCATATCTGTAACCGGTTCAATCGGGTTTATAGGATTGGTGATTCCTCACTTACTACGCCCACTGGTAGGCTATCAGCCGAGTCGACTGCTCCTCCCCAGCGCTTTGGGCGGTGCCCTGCTACTTTTACTGGCCGACATTGGTGTCAGGTTGATCCCTTTAACAACAGAGATAAAAGTCGGAGTCATCACATCCCTATTGGGTGCCCCCTTTTTCCTGTGGCTGATTTTGAATCAGAGAAGGAGAGAGGCATGAGTCATCTGATAGGCCAAGGACTCTGCCTCAGAAAGAGTGGGCAAGATATTCTTGAGCAGATTGACATCCATATCGAACCGGGTGAAATGCTCGGTCTCATCGGCCCTAACGGTGCGGGTAAAAGCACCCTGTTAAGACTACTAGCCGGCGTTACAGAACCGGACCAGGGACATCTGACCTTAGCGGGCAGACCAGTCAATGCCTTAACGCCGAAACAGCGTGCACAACGTATCGCTTATCTGCCCCAGTTGAGTGAGATCGCCTGGCCGATGAGTGTCGAACGACTGGTAGCACTGGGCCGCTTACCCCATCTTGAGCACTGGCAACAACCTACCACACAGGATATGGCACTCATTGAAAGTGTAATAGAGCAAACTGACCTGATGCCATTTCGTAACCGTGCCTATAACACCCTTTCTGGCGGGGAACAGGCAAGGGTACAGTTGGCCAGAGCACTGGTTACTGAAGCTGACATCCTGCTTGCTGACGAACCTGTATCTGCACTTGATCCAGCCCATCAACTGGATGTCATGACGCTGTTGGAAGAGTACTGCCAGAGCGGTCACTCCGTGGTGATTGTTTTGCATGACCTCGCGCTTGCGGCTCATTTCAGCACAAGATTACAGCTCCTTCACAAAGGGATAACCCTTGCGGAAGGCACAGCTGACGAGGTGCTCTCTGATCAGCATTTGGAAACGGCTTATGCAATCGCTATCAATTCACAAAATAACAAATCACAACACGCTTTTTCATTGCCCTGGCAACGCATCACGAAAAGCTGATCCTGCTTATCATTTATTCAACCAGAGCAAGAGAGATGGTCCACCAAATTTGACGATTATCAGTATCATTCAGAAAATCGCTGATATAACATTTTACTAACAGGCTATAAGTATCAATACTCCGGGATAGTCTCCACGATCAATATTGACTTTGCTTTATAGTGTAAGCGCTTACAAGGAAGTAAATACGCATGTACAAAAAACAAGCCATTTTTATAGCTGCAACCCTTTTTGCCTGCTTCTCCATCTCGAACAATATCTTTGCCAGGAACTGCATAAAGGGGAAGCCTTGTGGAAATGGCTGTATTGCCAAAAGCAAATCCTGCCGCAAAGATCTACCAGCAACCACCAATACAACAACAAAATCAAAAACTATCAGTCACGCCCCCTCCGTGATAAGAAGATCCTTTTTAAAGCTACCTAAGGTCTATCAAATCACCATTGAGTCGGTTCAAGCTGTAGACGCCCCACAATCAAAAACCACAACGGGTCACTACAAACAGGGGCAGAAAGTGTTTGTCTACACTATTGAAAATGGTTGGGCACGGATATCTAATATGCAACCAGAAGAGTGGGTGGAATTAAAAAGTCTTACGCTCAAAAGAGAGTGATCAACCACAGGTTAGTTGACGGTAACGGATTGTAGGGTGCGACCTGCCGCACCATGCGGTATCTCAAACTGTTTGCAACGGTAGATATTTCGCTTCCTAGTCCCAATTGGTAATTGTTTTGGGCATCAAGATATCAAGTTAAGGTACGGCAGGCCGCACCCTACAGCCTCATGGGTACCTCTTGAACTCGTAACCTGCGGTAATTATATAAACATGAAAGAAACCTACCATTTCGTTCCCGCCAATAGATCAGATTACGGGAATATTCTGTCTCTATTTCAGTCACCAGATGAGCTGTTTATGATCTATCCAACAGCAACATGGCCTTTTGATCTAGCCCAATTAAATAAACTATCTGATCAGCGATCAGACTTAACCGTTGCGCTGAAGGGTAACATGGTAATCGGTTTTGCCAACCTGTATCGAAACCTCTCTGGTGACAAAGTGTTCGTTGGTAATGTGGTTATCTCCCAAGCTTATCGAGGGAAAGGGGTCGGCAGACAACTTGTTTGTCATATGTGCGATAAGGTTTTTGACTGCTATGCCAATGAGGTACATATAACGGTCTTCAATCAAAACACACCGGCTTTAGCACTCTATACATCACTTGGTTTCAAACCCTATAACCTGGAATTGCGTGAAATGCCAAATGGTGAACCAGCCATCGCCATACACATGCAACTCAATCGAAGAAGCTGGCAATAGTATTAACCCGGCAACGCTTAATCGTTCACTAAATTTCTCTCTAGACAGAAATTTCTGAACAATCTATACTCCCACCTATGGAACTGACACCCGTAACAGAACAATTCGTACTTCACTGGGGCGAAATGGGAACCCGCTGGGGGGTCAACCGCACGGTCGCCCAGATTCACGCCCTGCTCTACTTATCTGATAGAGCCCTTACTGCAGATGAAATCACAGAGACCCTAGGTGTTGCCCGCTCAAATGTCAGTAACAGTATCAAAGAACTACTCTCATGGAGGCTGGTAAAAGTAGCCCATATCATGGGCGATCGCCGTGATCATTTTGAAACATCGAAAGATGTATGGGAGCTGTTCAAACTTATCGTTGCAGGACGTAAACAGAAAGAGATAGAACCCACCCTGCAAATACTCGATGAGTTATTAGCCAGCTCAGACTTTAAAAAAGAGTCCCACGAGACGCGCCAGAGAATAGAAGAGACGCAACAGTTTATTCATGTACTGACCCAGTGGTCAGATGAGATGCTCCGCTTGGATCCAGAGACATTAATGAAAGTCCTGAAACTTGGTGCAAAGATCAGCAACCTGATCAGGCGGGAAACAAAAGGGTAGTATTTTTTTACCCCTTAATTTCACTGTTTACAGAAATTACTGCATTTACGGAGATGATAATGGAAGACCGAATCTATCCCCTTGAGTTTTTATATGATGGAAGCTGCCCGATATGCAGCAAGGATGTATCAAAACTCCGCAAAGCTGACCGAAACGAGAGACTCATTTTCATCGACATAACCAAACCCGACTTCAACCCACAGGATTACGGACGCAGCCTGGAAGACCTACTCGCAAGAATTCATGCTCGTCGAGCTGATGGTCTCATTGTCGAAGGACCGGAGGTATTCAGGCTCTCCCTGACGGCAGTCGGTTTGAACTGGCTTGCGGCACCAACCCGGTGGCCGGTATTGAATTCTGCAACGGAACTCACTTACAACTGGTTTGCTCGAAATCGAACAAGCATTGCAAACCATTTCAGTAAATTCACACAGACGCCATGTGACTGCAACTCTTCTCCAGAAAGCAAATAATCTCAACGCCCAACCAACATCGCGGAAATTAGATATAAACTGTCCCTCGTGAAGTAACGGAATATTAAACATGTGCTTAAATTAGTGAGCAAAATGTAGGGTGCGGCCTGCCGCACCATACCGAGCGTGATTGAAAACAAGAAAACACAATAACTTCGTTTGATATCAATCTAACTCTCTTTTACAAACACTCTCCTTCTGTAGAGGAAAGTCGAAAAAACAAATAGACTACGTGAAACGAACCGAGCTAATTGACTAAACGGGACTCTTCACCCTGAAGCTATCGAATACAAAGCATAAGACCACTTTTTATTTCCACAAAACCCCATCATGAGTTGAAATTGAAATTGTTAGAATAATGTAATCGCGAAATATTGATTTAGCAGTTTGAAGACAGAACGAATCAAGAAACACATGGATAAAACTCGTGACCTTGCCCGTTCAGATGTGTTTGACTAGATCAAAGCATTCTATAAATGTAAGCGTCGATATTGTCATCTTGGAAGTGTCAGTCCAGAGGTAATTGAACATATCTCATTTTGAGAGTTCGGCATATCATCTGGGCCGAGGGAAGTCCATAGCGCACTAATAATACATAAGGCTGATTAAACAAAACTGTCACTCAATAATTCATCTAAACATGATTATAAACACCAATTCAACTCATCGTGATAATTTAATCGGTAGCCTTTGGATGATTATTTCAATGGGCTGCTTTGCAGTTGAAGATAGCTTCATCAAGACTCTCTCTCAGTTATTGTCAGTTGGACAACTATTGATCTATTTTGGTTTGGGCGGCACACTTATATTCGCTTCTGTTACGTTTTATAAAGGTGAGAATCTATTCAAAAAGGAAGCAATCTCTCCTCCGATGCGAGCTCGCCTCTTATTGGAAATTTTTGGTCGGTTGTTTTATGTACTCGCACTGACTTTTACCTCCTTGTCATCCACTACTGTTATCCTTCAGGCTACACCGATATTTGTTGTACTTGGTGCTGCATTATTCTTTGATGAAAAAGTTGGGTGGCGAAGATGGACGGCGATATTTGTAGGCTTGCTGGGTGTCGTTGTTATAGTTCGTCCAGGTACTGAGAGTTTCTCGACCCTATCTATGTTTGCGGTACTCGGCATGCTTGGGTTCGCCGGTCGGGATCTTGCCAGTCGTGCTGCACCCTCGTCATTGAGCACATCTGTTTTAGGCTTTTATGGCTTCGTTTCGATTGTGATTGCCGGTTTGATATTTACGACCTGGCAGGGCTCACCATTTGTAGTTCCTAATTTAGTAACCACGCTCTACCTATTAGGGGCGGTATTATCTGGTGTAATGGCCTATTCAGGCTTGATGATAGCGATGCGGACTGGTGATATTTCAGCTGTAACGCCATTCAGATATACAAGGCTACTGTTCGGTATCTCCTTGGGTGTTTTCATCTTTGGTGAGCCGCTTAGTATTCCGATACTTGTTGGATGTAGCCTTATCGTCATCTCTGGATTGGTCATTCTTTGGAGTGATAAATATCAGCAGAAATCGGTTATTCATGCCAAAGCTAAATAAAGACGAATATTCGCTTATCTGATCCGACACTTCCATACAATCGCTTGCTGTTCCGATCCCTGATTATGGCGTTAATCCCTACTCCTCTAATTACAGAAATATCTCAACCCCGTTCCCCAAGCAAAAGTCCTGCAATCAAACGTTCTACTGGAGCATAGTCATCAGTAAGCACGGGAAGCTCATCCAGTGGCTTTCCCAACGCCATCAATTTTTCTGTAACTCGAAACCAGGTTCTCTCAAAGCCAAAACGCGCCTGTACTACCTCCGCTGGTCGGTCACTATTGGTTGCACTCAGTACGAAGGTTACACGTTCGGCTCCGGGAACACCCTCCATCCATAGATCTACATGAGTGAATACCTCTCTCAGGGTTTTGGTTTTGGCACGGACAAGACGAGGGTCGGGAAAGGCATCAACGATATTCATCAGATAGATGCCGTCGGGCTTTAGTCGCTGGTGTACGATCTCAGCAAACTCAAGCGTCACCATATGCTCAGGGATGGCAACATCGTGAAAGACATCACCGACGATAACATCAAACCGGCCGGTTTCAGCAGTGAGTGCGCGACGCCCATCTTCATGCAGGATGCGCATTGTTTCTGGCTCCAGGTAGAGCTGCTCCACCGCAGTCAAAGTCACCATCGGATCTAGTTCTGCCACAGTGACGGATGATTCCGGACTCTGCGCTTGTACGGCACGGGGGTGGGTATAGCTGCCACCACCAAGGAAAAACCAATCGAGTCCATCCTCATAACGTTTGTTAAAGTGCTTATAGACAATCTCATCAATAGCATGGACATAGGGAGCAATTATGATTCTTGGATCGCTTTCATGATTAATGCCATGAAGCAGGTGATCAAGTACCATCCCGCGTGCCTGACCAAACGGGGCGTCACGACTGTGATCGACCACACGGATACAGAAATACTGACTCTCCCGATCACAGGAGCCACGAAGCCCTTGTTGAGAGAGGCTCAGGATGCCAGAGAACAGAGTCACCAAAATCAATGCGGCAAGTACCGGCATTCGTAGCCGCAGTAGGAATGGTATGGCGAGAAGAATTAATCCTAAACCAGTGCCAAACAGAATGGCCCGTGAACCGAACGACTGAACCAGCCAGTACCCGGTAGCGAAGGTACCTACAATACTGCCGATTGCCGCCAGTGCGTGCATTCTTCCAACCACATGCCCTGCCCTTGGATCCATATCGAGTGCACGGGTTGTCAACAGCGGTGTCACAATACCAATAGCCACAGCGGGTGGAGCAAACAAGGCGAAGGCAAAAACAAAACTCGATCCGAGCAGACCTACCTGTTGCGTTGTCAGTATAGTGCCCAGAATATCCATTAGTGGCAGGGCAAGCATTGCATAGATACCCGCCAACGCCATGGCGATACCTGCCACCCGCCCGTCGGCACCCCGATCAGCCCAAACTCCACCAAGCCAGTTACCAAGCGACAAACCTGCGAGGATAACTCCAATGATCGATGTCCAGGTGTAGAGTGAGACCCCGATATGAGGCGCCAACAAACGACCGGCCAGGATCTCAAGCACCAGTAGAGCTGCAGAAGATAGAAACACGGTAAGGGAGAAACCTAACAGGCGCAGACGGTTGGAAACAGTTGTGATAAGTTGATCACTCATAAAATCTCTCGATCAGAAATGCATCTAAAACCTTCTTCAGATATAGGAGGATGATTTCAAACTCAGTTATGCACTCAACACAGCAATGATTATTACCCTGACTGTGGCTATCTATCAACGCACTGTGAGTCATTGAAAAAGTTTGTTATGTTTTTATTGTTCAACTGTAACTCAGATTCAACCAATAAGTGCAAAACTTGTTAGGAATGGAAAAAGAAGCAGATTAAATGTGGGCATTCATCGTACAGGTTCGCGTTAATAGTCAATTAATCATAAAATTAAATATCAGTCACTGTTAAAGCCTGCCTGTCTCAGTCCATCTATTTCGTGGCTGTAGCTGTAGCGGCAAACGGTGAGTGTCCACGTTTATTTAGTGGTATTTGTCCAGATTGGGGTAGCTTGAACTTATCATGCAAGTTGGGGGCAGATAAGGTATAAGGCTGCTATGAAAATACCGAAACGAATCCTACCACTGGTTGATGACGGCCTTGTAGATAGTGTGATCCGCCCATTGATGAGCGGAAAAGAGGCTGACGTCTATGTGGTGCGCTGTGGTGACGATATCCGTTGCGCCAAGGTCTATAAGGAAGCAGAAAAGCGCAGCTTCAAACAGGCGGTACTTTACCAGGAGGGCCGCAAAGTGCGTACCAGCCGTCGCGCCCGAGCGATGGAGAAACGCTCCAAGTTCGGTCGCAACGAGCAGGAGCTGGCCTGGCAGAACACCGAGGTAAATGCGCTCTACCGACTGTCTGAGGCTGGCGTGCGTGTTCCCCGGCCCTATGGCTGCTTTGACGGTGTCCTACTAATGGAGTTGATCACCGATGGCGATGACCAGGTTGCGCCACGCCTAAACGATGTATCGTTGACTGTCGAGCAGGCACTCGAAGATCATGCAGTTATGATGCGATACGTCACGCGCATGCTCGCAGCCGGATTGGTACACGGCGATCTGTCAGAATTCAATGTGCTTGTGGATGACAATGGCCCGGTTATTATCGACCTGCCCCAAGTGGTTGATGCGGCGGCCAATAACAACGCTGCACGATTCCTTAAACGCGATGTAAGCAAAATAACCGAATATTACGGCTTGTATGCCCCGGAATTGCTGAATACCCGTTACGGGGGTGAAATCTGGGCGCTCTACGAAGCCGGAGAGTTACACCCAGAAGTCGAACTTAGCGGTCAGTTCAAAGAAAGTACCCAGGCCGCCGACGTGAATACAGTGTTACAGGAGATCGAGGCGGCTTTTGTAGAAGAGCAACAGCGACAAGAACGTCTGCGGGAAGCGTAACCACTAGGCGCTATAACCTCACTAGACTTCCAGCGCTGATCCGAAAATACGCTACTGGTGCTGGATGAATTTCAATAGCCGATTGTGATCAAGGTTTTCGAAAACCCTTGGAGACCCACCTCAAGGATTCAGCATCTTCTTTTGGATTATCGCTTTATAGATCACTCCAGAGCATTGTGTTGATTGCGCCCTGGTAACTAATCTGGACACCCATCCAAATATTGCAGTAAAAAAGCAAGTGATGAGTGTCCCAGATTGGTAAGACGTCCATCTCATCAACCATCATTTTTCACGGTAGTATACTGTGGGCATTCAGTACTTTACGTCATTGAATTACAGACACTTTCCGTAAAAAATAATCGGTGGATGCCCCAGATTATTAGCATGCACTGATATCGCGATATATCGCATACACCCTACCCTCTAAAAAAACCGGGGTCAGATAAAACTTAAACCATAAATTACCAATTCTAAAAGTCTATTCTGACCCCACTTATTCTTCTGGCTTAATGAAATTGATTGTTAAATTATCTACAAATACAAATCAACAACCTCTTTAATCATTTCGTCATTGTAGTCATCTGAATTAATTACTGAATCAAAGAACGCTTTTGATGCATCTGAATCTAGGTCTCCAATTGATTTTAACGCCATAAATTTCTGTGTATTTTCATGGTCAGCATAGAATGCCTTTAATAATTCCAGTTGATCTTCCGCTTGCAACATACCTAATGACGATACAGCGGTCGCCCGCATCATAGAATCCGGATGATTAATCAATTCTACTAAATGAGGTATTGCTGAGGGATTATTTGTATAGCCAAGCTCCAAGACCTTTAAATAGTTATATTTTTCGTTAGTTTCATTGATCTCGTGTGCTAACTTCTCTACTTTCTCATCAGATGATTGAAGCCCAAACACATGTCTATTGATTTTTGTAGATATCTCTTTAACCATCAAACTCACTGGCACGTTATAACAAGGTTCTTCTACTTCTCGAAATGCCCATACTGGGACCTTACCGTTCTTAAAATATGCGGTGATCCGCTTTTTCATATCACCATATACTAGATCACCACTAAGCATGGAAAATGTGTAATACGGCGAAAAACCAGACGTTCTATGATTTCTAATTTGGAATTTTTTAACCTTAAATTGAATATTCTCGCTAGTCCCTGTTGATTTGTATTTAGCTGCTATTCCCCGAGAATTAAGCGCTTTCTCAATATTATTTCCTAAAAACTCTATCTCATTCTCCATTCCAACCAATACGACATTCAACCTTCCTACACTAATAGCTTTATCATCCCCCTCTCGAAGATCTTCTATTGAGAAATCTTGAAGTCCAACCACGCTGCTAACGTATTTAATGGATGATGGATCTGGCTCTTTGATGTTGAATGATTTCGAACAACCAGAAAGAAACATAGCGGTAAGAAGCATTAAAAAAAGAATGATATTTCTATGAGTGTCCATATTATTTCCTACTGTAATTTACAACTGTAAAATTTAACGCTTAAATGAATAAATGGCTGACAACTGTGGTAGATGAGGCTTAATCCACAAACCACCAACTCTAAAAGTCTAATCTGACCTCACTTATGTATATCGTTTTTTTGATTCAACGTACATATCTTATGTTAGAAATCTAACGTTTCCATAAGCCTCGCAGATTAATCGCGTCGGCTTGATGGATTGGTTAGGGCTGCTTATTCCACGAAATATCTACTTTGCGATGATGTGCCACGCAGTCACGTAGATATAGATTTATGAGACTCTGATATGGTACCCCCGACTCTTCCGCCTTATCCTTAAAATACTCTATAACATCTTCACTAAGCCTCATCGTAATAGGCTTTTTTAGTTTTGATGTATAAGGATTTTTTCGAGATTTCATTTTAGAAAGATCATATTCTTTTTTCATGACGATTCACCTGCGTAGAACTTACGCTCTCTAGTCTATCGGGTCGGACCATCACAACTAACTGAATTCACTTCATTTTCATCCTAGAAAACACGATTTCGAGGGCTTAAACCGTCCATTTCAGCATCAAAAACGCTATGGTAAGCACCAAGTGGCTCTTTAATCGCATATCCCAGCTCGTCACCCACAACCTGTCGTTTGTGCGCCTTAACACCCATCGCTTCTTTTACCTGATAGACATAATCACGACCCCCAACGGCCAAGTTCTCTGTCCAGTAGCTTTTTCGTTGAGTATCCTTTGCCTTAAGTGCATCCTCCACCCATTTTCGATGACTGTCGATTAGTGTCTGATCGCTGCCAATCGTCAGGAGCTCCCTAAGCTTAATTCTGTTGATGATGGCGTATCGGTTTGGAGGTGCTTGAATTTCCAGATAGCCGCTGTGTTTCCATTCAGAAGGATGACGGATCACGCCTGTCCTCACCATATTTAAATCGATATAGACTAAACAGCGCGCAAGATGTTCTCCTGACTCTACGGCGGTCGCATGATATCGGTCTTCCCAAAAAGCCCCATGACGCTGTTTTCGGTTGTTGTATTCTTGTGCTGTCCGTCCGGCAATCAGTTGCATGCTTTTCGCAATCGTCTGATTATCGTTCGCGGAAGCCAGCAGATGGATATGGTTGGAGGTGACCGTATAGTTAAGAACATCAAGTCCAAAGCGCTTTTTTGCTTCGAATAACCATACCAGCCATCTTTGCCTATCCTTGGCAAATTTCAGCAAAAACTCTTTCTTATGACATCGGTGGGTGATGTGCCATACATAGCCAGGTAGAAAATATCGATTTGCGCGAGCCATTGCTTTACTCCCTTAAAGCAGCCATTTTGCCCTAAAAACAGGCAATTTAAGATCTAAAACGGTAAGTGTTTTAAAGATTTATATCATAATATCAAAAATTTGCTTTGGTCCGACCTCTTCCTCCCTGCGTTGCTGAACTTGTTGTTATGCTCATACGTAGTCATACGTTCCGTACTCCCAGTATTTCTTGCCCGGACTTCGTGGGCCAATCCACTTCTTGGCAAGAAGCTCCTTAGCAACGTAGTGATTAAGGAACCCATGACCTACAAAGAGAACACTGTTGTGCTCAACAGCTAATTGAACGAGCTGATTTGAAGCTTCTTTCGCTCGTGCTTTTGCTAAGCGAATTGATTCAGTGTTTTTAGCAAAACCAAAAAACCAAAGGCTACGAAGAAATACTACCCACAGCTTCAAAGGAAGCTTTATAGGTGCTTTGTCGAAATATGGAAGATTCATCTCACGGAATACTGCTGATGAAACATGGATTGCTTTCGCCCCCAGTGCCTCTGCTGATTCAATTGAGCGCGGAAGATCACTGCAAATCACCACATTATGTGCCTCGATCAGGCTATTTGTTTCTTCAGGCGGAGTTCCAATAATTCCAGCTGAGTCGTAGGCGCTTTCTAGCCATTTAAAATCAGAGCCTCTCACGCTTCTTTCCCATTCAAAATTAGGCTTGCCGTGTCTTAGTATGGTAATACGCACTTCATCCTTCCTGAACATAACGTTTAGCACAGAGGCGCGAGTGAATCGAGCGTCCTTCTGGTGCGCATGGTTATAAGCCTTAATTTAATTCTCAACCTCTATATCTCCATGTTGTATTGGGCTAATTTCATTAATTATGGTTATTGCCTTTAAACCATGCATATTATCTTTTGAGGTATTCCACGCATAGAATGCTACTGTTGCATAGTTTTCTTTCTCGTCATTATCTAAGTATAGGACTTGCCTTTTTAAAAAATAACATGGATCGCCGTAGTTATTATTACCCGTTTCAGGGTAAACCCATTCATCTGTTGTTTGTAATGCAATGCATGCTTTGTGTGTGAGTGTACCGCACTCTTTTTCTCTAAATGCGATTAACATTTTTCTAATTCACTATTACGCACTTTATTCTCTTAAGGCTTATAACAGATGATTATCTTACTCGCGCCGATATTAGAATATATTGCGCGAACTGATAGTACAATATCTTGCATATTGCTCTATAAATAATCTTGTTACTAAAACTAATATTCAAGGAGTATAAAAACCTATGGAGCAGGCACTTGAACCCTTTTTTGAGAATTTGTCACCTTACCATAGGACGAGCCGGTACTTTTTCGTATTCCTAAAAAATCCGAGCCTGAACACAAAGACCCTATTGAATCATTCCGACATTCGCACGTACAGTCTAATCCAGAGCCTATCGAATCCTAGTTTCTTTGCCTTGATAGCTCCTACCGGATATCTGGCTAACAATTTCCCCAGAAAACCGCCCCCCCCCAAATCATAATCTTAATGATGTCCTAATTAACGAGTATAGATAATAGAACACAGCTTGATTACTCATAACTCATCAACACAAAGCAAGTCTTGTTTTTAAGCCGAACTTTGCGTGTTGCTACAAACGGGCCACGCATCGCCCGAAGTTTTTCGGGCTCGCGATTTTCATACGTCGTCAAAACCCTACATGCATTTATTGTCGAGCCCCCTGAGTGTTTCGCCAATACTCTTAGACATGAGTAACAAAGCTCGCGACGCAATAAATCAGATACCCACCATTTAGACATGTTAAAGCTGATAGCAAACGTTAAGTGCTCTCGATTGTCCTTTCATTTCAATAACTCGAATGTTTCCACACCCAACGCACTTGCAATAATTTCTAACGTACTAATTGTGACGTTTCGTTGCCTACGCTCAAACAAATGAATATTGGGTGAAAATCACAGGCAAACCCAAGGCCTTCTTGCGTCAACCCACGCTCTTCCCTTAGCTGCTTAACATTATTTGCCAAAGTCGCCAGAAGTTCTTCGCTCGGCTTTCTTTTATCGTCGTTTTTGCCTGAAGCCAAAGGCCACCACCTTCGTAGTTATCCATACACCCCTTCTTCGTAACCGCCAACGACCCGCCCAACCTCACCGACTGCATCAACGCCATCGACAGCACCTATTCCATGATCGCACTGTGTGACGCTTTGAAGCTGGACGATGACGAAGGCGGCCTGTCACCCGATGCGGCGTTCGGCTTCTATTGGGTCACGGTACTGACGCAGAGTGCACTTACCTATGTCAGCACCCGACTGGTGATACTGGGTCGTGAAAACGAGGGGCAGTTCAAACAGACATCGGCTTATCTCTCTGCGCTTTCCTGGTCATTGCCATCTATTGGCCCTGAGCACCGTGAACATTTGCTGAATCACATGGCGGCTCTGATGAATGTTACAAGACCGGAGGTGGATCAGTTTATCGAGGGGATGACTGTGGTCTGACTACTGCGGGGTGGCTTTTAGCTTGTTGATTGTGTGTCAGTGGAAGGGCTTGCCCTTGCCTGACCGGAGGTAAGGTGCGGCTCGGTTGAACGTTACAAGACCGGAGGTGGATCAGTTTATCGGGGGGATGACTGTGGTCTGAGCGCTGTGGGGTGGCTTTTGGGTTTGTTGATTGTGTGTCAGTGGAAGGGGCTTGCCCTTGCCTGGCGTGGGTAAGGTGCGGCAGGGCCGCACCTTACGTCTTAAGTGCTTGTCTTGATGAATTCGACTCGGTTGCGCATTGCTGCGTAGTAGACCACGGGGATCACCACCAGGGTCAATACGGTGGAGACGAAGAGACCGAAGATCAGCGAGACTGCGAGGCCGCTGAAGATCGGATCATCGAGGATGAAGAACCCGCCCGCCATCGCCGCTACGGCAGTCAGGGCAATGGGCTTGGCGCGTACCGCGGCGGAGTTGATGACCGCCTTTTCGAGTTCCATGCCTTCGCGGACCTGTTGGTTGACGAAATCCACCAACAGGATGGAGTTGCGCACGATGATCCCCGCCAGGGCGATCATGCCGATCATGGAGGTGGCAGTGAACTGGGCACCCAACAGGGCGTGACCGGGAAGGATACCGATCACGGTCAGCGGGATGGGGGCCATGATCACCAGGGGCACCAGATAGGATCGGAATTGGGCGACCACCAACAGGTAGATCATCAGCAATCCAACCGAATAGGCGATGCCCATATCGCGGAAAGTCTCATAGGTGATCTGCCATTCACCATCCCATTTCAAACTATAGGCATAGGGATTCTCCGGCTGCTGCAGAAACCACTGCTCAACGCCGCCCTCTTCCAGTTGTCCTGAGATGTCGAACATGCCGTATAGCGGACTGTCGGTCTCCCCCGCCATGTCACCGGTAACATAAACCACAGGTAACAGATCTTTATGCTGGATAGAGAATTCCCTCACCCTGGGTATCACTTGCACTATCTCGGCAAGTGGCACCAAAGTACCCGATTGGGAGCGCACCTTGAGCGCCAAGACCTGATCAAGATCAGCTTTGTCCGCTTCGGAGTATTCAATACGGATAGGCACCGCATATTTAAGATTCTCTCCATGCAGGTAGCTGGCATCCTCCCCACCCAACACCGTCGCCAAGGCCTCGGCAATGGTACTCTGTGCAACCCCAAGTCTCGCCGCCTTTGCCCGATCGACCTGTATTACAAATTTTGCTGAGGGGTACTCCACACTGTCATCCACGTCGATGATATCCGGTGTATTTTCGAATACCTGGCGTATCTCCCAGGCGGCTTCGGTTTGCCCTTCATAGTCAAGACCATAGACTTCTGCCACCAGGGGTGACATCACAGGCGGACCTGGAGGTACCTCGACTACTTTCACATTGCCGTTGTACTCTTTGGCTATCTTTTGCAACGGTAAACGGACTGCTAGCGCGATCTCGTGACTCTTGCGATCTCTTAGGTGCTTGTCTACCAGATTGACCTGTATGTCTCCAAGGTTGGCCCCTTCCCGTAAATAGTACTGACGCACCAATCCATTGAATCCGATGGGTGATGCCGACCCGGAGTAGACCTGATAATCGGTCACCTCAGGTACTTTTCCGAGATAGTCTCCCAGCTCATCCAGTACCCGCGTGGTCTGCTCCAGACTTGTCCCCTCGGGCATATCAACGATTACCTGAAATTCCGATTTGTTATCGAAAGGCAGCATCTTCAACACCACCGCCTTTGTACCCACCAGAGAGAGTGAAATTGCGATCAATACCAAGATAGAACCCAACAACACCCAGCGCATCCGGTTGCCCCTGCTACCCAGTAAAAAGGGGGACATCGCTTTAGTAAAAAATGTGTTCAGACCGGTTGGCCCTTGTTCGCTGGCATGGGAAGCAATGTGCTCAACCTGGCTGGCAAGAACCCGGTTGGTAAGCCATGGGGTAAAGACAAACGCAACCACCAGTGAGATCAACATACCAGTACTGGCGTTGATCGGGATCGGACTCATGTAGGGCCCCATTAAGCCCGTTACAAAAGCCATGGGTAGAAGCGCAGCAATTACAGTGAAGGTGGCAAGAATTGTTGGCCCGCCGACCTCATCCACCGCTTTGGGTATGGCTTCCAACAGGTTTTTTGCCCCCAGCTGCAGATGGCGGTGTATGTTCTCTACCACCACAATCGCATCATCCACCAAAATACCGATGGAAAAGATCAGTGCAAACAGGGAAACCCGATTCAGGGTAAATCCCCAGGCCCATGAAGCAAACAGTGTTATTGCGAGTGTAACCACCACAGCGGCGCCTACAATCAAGGCCTCACGCCAACCTATGGTTAACATAACCAGAACCACCACCGAGAGGGTAGCGAAGGCCAACTTGGTGATCAGTTTATTCGCTTTTGCTTCTGCTGTTTCACCATAATTCCGCGTGATCGTGGCGTGCACACCTTCCGGTATAAAGACCCCTTTCAGTTGCTCGAACCGCTTAATCACCGACTTGGAGATATCCACTGCGTTGGTGCCCGGCTTTTTGGCTATCGCTACGGTAACAGCGGGAAACTTGCCACCAACAGGAAGTGACTTGATCTCGCCTTCAGGGCCGATTCCCATCCAAACATACTGGTCGGGTATATCGGGCTTGTGAGTTACTTGTGCTACATCCCTGAGATAGATCGCTTTACCATCGTGAACACCTACCACCAGACTGCCAATCTCATCAGCCGAGGTTAAGAAGGTGCCTGCCTGAACCAGCAGTTCACGATTCTCTGCCGTCACAGTGATATCGTCTCTGATGTGGTTACCGGCCTGTAGCGCCGTACGCAGATCACTCAGATCGATACCATGTCCTGCCAACGCTTGAGGATCAAGCAGGACATGTACCACTCTATCTGGTGTACCTATGGTGTAGATATCCCGGGTTCCAGGCACTCGCTTCAATTCAGACTCTATGGCGTGAGCCACCTGCCCCAACTCATAGGCACCCACCTCCGGATTCTCTGACCAGAGGGTCGCCGTGACAATCGGCACATCATCAATACCCTTAGGTTTGATGATCGGTTGCCCCACCCCCAGCCCCTGGGGTAACCAGTCCTGGTTTGCATAGACTTTGCTGAACAGACGCACTATCGCGTCCTCACGATCCTCTCCAACCAGAAACTGTACGGTAAGAACCGCTAAGCCAGGGCGGGAGGTAGAGTAGACATGCTTGATGCCATCGATCTCAGACAGCACCTGTTCTGCTGGCGTGGCAACCAGGTTTTCGATCTCGGTAGCTGTTGCACCGGGAAAGGGTATGAAGATATTGGCAAAGGTGACATTGATCTGTGGCTCCTCCTCCCTGGGCGTGACCAACACGGCAAACACACCAAGCAAGAGGCCGACCAAAGCCAGCAGGGGGGTGATTTCAGTAACCAGAAACTGTTTGGCCACTGCACCGGAGATACCCAGCCTACTCATTGTCTCACTCCGCCAGTTGTTGTTTCAGGGTGGTGGCCGCAGCCACCGGATCCAGGATGACCTGCTCTCCAGCAGAGAGTCCGGCAATCACGGTCAAGCTATCTTCCGCACTTGGGTGGCCGATACGTATATGACGGAAATGGACCTGGTCATTCTGATCCAGAACATAGACTGCAGTCACTTCAGAGCGATAGACAACCGCTTTGATTGGCACCACCAGCTCCTGTTTGATCCCGGTGACGAACGCAGTTTTAACAAACATCCCAGGAAAGAGATCCTTGATCCCTTCCGGCAGATCAACTCGAACCTGGAAAGTACCACTACGTTGATCGGCAAATGGAAAAATTGTCAGCTTCTGACCATCGATCGACTTTCCATTGGAGAGTACTACCCGTCCTTTTCCCTGTTCGCGAATAATCGGAACCAGGCTCTGAGGCAGATCCACAGTGACTCTGAGCTGATCCAGTGAGGTACCACTCATCAGTTTCTGCCCCGGTGATGCGACCTCACCTACTTCAACATGACGATGGGTCACGATGCCACTGTATGGTGCCTTGACCAAAGCGTACTCAAACTGCTCCTTGGCCTGTGCCAAACGCGCATCAGCCGCCTCTTTTCGCGCTCGAGAGGATTTCTTTGCAGCGGTGGCCTTATCCAGTTGGGATTGAGAAGTAAGCTTGCGGCTGAACAGATCTTTAGAACGTTTGAAATCGTCCTCAGCCTCTTGCAGACGGGCGACGGCTTCCTTCAGGTCAGCGCGGGCCTGATTCAAACCCGCACGCTGCTCGGTGTCTTTCAACTTCACCACCACCTGACCCTTTTCGACATAATCATCAACATCGAATAGGATCTCCTGCACCTGACCCTGGGTTTGAGAGGAGAGTGTGGTCTGGTTTATCGCTTCAACCACACCATCGAGCCAGAACTCTCTGGCAGTCTCCCGCTTAACGATTTGTGCAGTCTCGAGAGTGGCTGTGTCAGCCACAGATGCGCCGGGCAGCAACACCAAGCTAAGGATTAAAGAAACCAGCGAACGCCTCATGGAAGGACTCCGATAAGTATATTAGATTTCTCTTATATTACTGTATCAGTCAGATATTTCAACCACATAGCGAGAATTAAAATGAAATCTGATGCCGCTGACACACTTTAAAGAGCCATTTTCATAGCCATAATTGACGAGACTCAAGGACTATTCAGACTTTGGCTAAGAGTTCTAACCTCAAAACTACCAAGGGGTAAACGAGTTCATCAGGTCCATTGGTCGCCCCATCTGATTGATATCACGACTCATGACCCCTGTATTCACTGTCATCGTACGTATTGCATGATTCATATCAGCAACATTCGCGGTCATTTGGCTGATATTCTGTTTCATGCTGCCCATATCCTGAGCCATTACCCCAATATTGCCATCCATGGTTTGAATATGTTGTTCCATACTATCGACACGACTCACAAGGAAGGTGATCTGCTCGGTCATGATAGAGATATTCTGTGATAGCTGCTCCATGTTGGATGACATCGAACCCAGGTGCTCTTCCATACGGGGATCCACCTGCTCTGTGAGGATGTGCATATCTGTTGTGACACTATAGATAAGATAGAAACCAGATAACCCTAAAATCCCCACAACCACCAGCATGGGATAGATCATACGCTCCCAGCGCGACATGCTCTTGTCAAAGGTTTTGAAGAAATTGGTCAAAGTTATTTCAAGCTTGACCATTGCCTTCTGTTCAGGCGATAGATTCTTATATTCGGGAGAGAAGGTGCGAGGATCTTTTTCAAACATATGATTCTTCTTTTAAGGTACCTGGGCCAGCTGTCTGTATTATTGGAGGTCTACCCGTATCCAGTGTTGCACTGGTTCGGTAATATTTCTGACATTATAGGCGCTGCATAAATTATAGGTTCTTTCTCTGCCAGATACCCAGAGGATTTATTAGATTCCCCCTCCACGACAATTCGATAAGGTCATTGTAAAGAGAGGTAGAACTACTGACCAGGAGAGTGGAGCTAAATCGGACCTAACCAGTCGCGAGGCTTATTAGATCGGGCAATATAGGCAAGCGAATCTCAAAAATCGCGCCTTCACCAGGTGTGGAATCAACCTTAACCCTTCCTCCATGCTCTTCCACAATGGCTTGATAAACAAACGTCAATCCCTGACCGATACCCTTACCCACCTCCCTCGTGGTGAAGAATGGATCGAATATTTTGGTTTTTATTCCTTCTGGGATACCTGTCCCGGTATCACCGATCTCAATAACGACCCAATCCCCGTCCAATCGGGAACGAATCGAAATTCTACCCTTTTCAACCAGTGTCTCTTTGATCGCATGGTCTGAATTTGCAGTGGCTGCATTGACAACGATATTAAGAAGCGATTGATTCAAATCACTTGGCACACAGCGGATCATAGGCAGATCTGGATCAAGATCCATCTCTACTTCAGAATGATATTTCCACTCATTGACCGTGAGATTTACGCTACTCATGATTGCTGCATTGATATCGGTTTCGACCTTTTCCTGGGTACCAGACCGTGCAAAAACTTTCATCGCAGAGACAATGGTAGAGACCCTCTCCACACCTTCCAGTGACTGCTCAACCGCCCCGGGAACCTCGTCGAAAAGATAGTCACAATCCGCTTCTTCTACCTGCTCACACACTTCAGATAGAAGATTCTCATTCAATTCGCCTTTCCCGGCCGCAGCAAGCAGCTTTTGCAACGACTTCAAAGCACTCTGCATGTCACTAAAGGCATCTCTGAGAAAGCGTGTATTCTGCTCGATATATTGAATAGGTGTATTTATTTCGTGTGCAATACCTGCAGATAGTTGGCCAACTGCAGCCATCTTCTCTGACTGGATTAACTGCTGACGAGTCTGATTGAGATCATCTATCAGCTGTTGCTGACTACGATTCACCTCCTCCAGCTGCCGGGACCAGCTTAGCCTCTCAGTGATATCATTGAACAGGATCGTATATCCACTGAACTTTTGGCTGACATCCAACATCCGCTCAATCTGGACATCATAGGTTTTATCACCCTCAGGTGTTTGATATACCTTCTCTACACCTAGAAGGTCGCTCCCCTCGGCGATCATCAGAGCCAACTCTTGCTGCAGTGCCGGTGGCGCCAGATCATGTCGCTGTTCAGAATAGTAACGGCTGCCTGGTGTTGTGGTGCCAAGCAACAAGCGTCCCGCCGCGTCGTTGTAGTTATCAACATTGCCACGCTCATCGCACAATATCACTGGCGATGAGAGGCTCTCGAATAGAGTCAGGTATTTGTTTTTTTCATTCGCCAGGTGGAGATTGCTGTCACTTAGTGCCTTAATCTGCGCCTCCCCGTCAGAACTCATCCATTCGCCGCAGTAGGCAAGCTCAATTCGGTCATAAAACCGGTTCACCAACAGCTTGACTACCTTAGGATGTTCAATACCTGGAGTCTCATCTAAAAGGTCTAAATAGGCTTGGCGATAGTACTTCATCAAGCCTAAAAACATGGTCAGATTGACGCCCCTCGCGCGGTGGCGCTGGGCTTCCATAATACCAAACTGAGCTCCGGGGTCTGAAGAAAAGTCCTCATCTGGGCCCAGCCCAGGTACCAAATCAGAAATTTCCAGGGCCTTGATGATCGATTGACTCAACCCATCAATTGAGAGCCGCCAGGCCTCTTTCAGGGTTGATGTATAACGGGTGTATTTCTGCTGCTCGGCGTACTTGAGTATCAGCTCAATTAATCTGTCTTCACTTGAAATTAGTAGTTTTTCAACTAGATCCTTGTCATGCCTATTAATTTGCATCAACAAAGTGTTCATCTATTACTCATTCAACTCTTGATAAAGTTTGTTCAGAACAGACCGCGGTTTTCTACACAGCCCATAGCACCAGCCAGACGTATGGCGAAGTGACGCAATCCAGAAGCTGTGCATTCTGACAACACAATGTGCTATCGCGACGCTTTCTTAAACACACCTACTATATCGGTGGAGATACAGGGGACTTGAATTGAATGATTAAACTATAGGGGGATTTGCGATCCAATTGTGGACCGCAAATCATTTGGAGAGTGTGGAGGAGAGCTTAAGGTGGTTTTAGCTTCTACTTCTCCCCCGAACTATCGGAAGCTTTTTCCTCGGAAGCAGTTGATTCGTCGGATTTACCCTCTTGCTTTTCACCTTTTTCGTGAGCTCCGGCCTTGCCTTTGGCATCTTTGTAAGAGTCACTTACCCCTTCGATAACACCATTCACAAAGCCACCTACATCAAAAGCGGAGGCAGGGAGTGAAAAGAGCATAATTGGGATTAATAATAGGCTGATTTTGACTATTGATTTCATGGCAAACGATCACTTGGTTAGGGTTCTGGATCCACCTTAAAGGTTAGAGCCGATCACTATATTTTAGAATACTTGTCACTTTTAGCCGCATCCCTGGATCAGATACTGTCATTATTTGTCTGACACCACATGCTCAATCTAACTATTGATCAGGGGCCTTTTAACCACATAAAGTCCTTTTACTGCTCGATTTTCTTACCAGTTGATGGTTAGTGTCAACCATTCCCGTGCCGTAGTTATGCTGCCACAGCAATTACCCCTACAACCTTATAAGTTGACTGCTGAGGCTCTACCGTACTCAATCGTGCTGAGACAGCTCAATCCGGCTTTTGCTTGACCTCCTTCCTGCCTCTGGTAATGTCGTACTGACAATTTAATAACATCTAGTACCTCGTCATAATTGCTGCAATTTTCAGAGCCACGCTGATGCAGACCATGACGCTTTGCCTCTAGGTAAGAACTGGTTTTGAAACAGAATTTAAGACGAGGCTCACGAGCACCATGAAGTACAAAGATTTACGTGATTTCATCCAACAGCTTGAAGCCCGGGGAGAGCTGAAGCGGATCAAGACGGAAGTGGATCCCAAACTGGAGATCACTGAAATCTGTGATCGCACCCTCCGCCGAGCAGGCCCCGCACTACTATTTGAGAAGGTCAAAGGCTCCCCTTACCCTCTGTTAGGCAATCTCTTTGGCACCCCTGAACGGGTGGCCATGGGTATGGGTGAGGAGGATGTAGAATCTCTACGGGAGGTGGGCCGCCTGCTTGCCTTCCTTAAGGAGCCTGATCCACCAAAGGGCATGAAGGATGCCTGGGAAAAGCTACCGGTGTTTCGCAAGGTGCTCGACATGGCACCCAAAGAGCTTCGAAACGCATCTTGTCAGGCTGTCTCCCAAGAGGGAGACGAGGTTGATTTAACCCAACTCCCGATTCAGACCTGCTGGCCGGAAGATGCTGCGCCATTGATCACCTGGGGTCTGGTCATTACCCGAGGGCCTAATAAGAGTCGCCAGAATCTTGGTATCTATCGCATGCAGTTACTCAGCCCCAATCGGCTGATCATGCGCTGGCTGGCCCATCGGGGTGGCGCCCTTGACTATCGTGAGTGGCTGGAAACCCATCCAGATGAGCCCTTCCCGATCAGTGTAGCCCTGGGTGCAGACCCTGCCACTATTCTTGCTGCTGTCACCCCTGTACCTGATACCCTCTCTGAGTATGCCTTTGCCGGGCTGCTGCGCGGAAGCCGTACAGAAGTCGTAAAATCGATCGACTCAGATCTGCAGGTACCTGCCTCCGCTGAGTTTGTACTCGAAGGCCATATACACCCAGGCGATACCGCTGAAGAAGGCCCGTATGGAGATCACACTGGTTATTACAACGAAGTTGAGACTTTCCCTGTATTTCAGGTAGCACGCATCACCCGTCGGGAAGACCCCATCTACCATAGTACCTACACCGGTCGCCCACCGGATGAGCCCGCAGTACTCGGAGTTGCGTTGAATGAGGTCTTTGTGCCGATATTGCAGAAGCAGTTTCCAGAGATAGTCGATTTCTATCTACCCCCGGAAGGCTGCTCATACCGCCTCGCCATAGTCAGTATGAAAAAACAGTATCCTGGACATGCCAAGCGGGTGATGATGGGTGTATGGTCCTTTTTACGGCAGTTCATGTACACCAAATTTGTCATTGTGGTTGATGATGATGTCAATACACGGGATTGGCAGGATGTAATCTGGGCCATGACCACACGTATGGATCCAGTCAGGGATACCACAATGATTGAGAATACGCCTATCGACTATCTCGATTTTGCCTCGCCAGTTTCCGGGCTGGGTTCTAAAATCGGTTTCGATGCGACTAATAAGCTACCAGGCGAAACCAATCGGGAGTGGGGAAAGCCAATCACTATGAGCGACTCAATCAAGAAACGTATCGATGAGATTTGGGATCAGCTGGGGATCGACTAAACTAGGGCCTATTGGATCTGTTTTAACCTGGAATCCACAGCCAGCTGCGGAATATGTGTTTAAAAGACTTCAGTCTAGTACCTTGTATTGATTTAGCACCATAGAACTCAGGAGAACCGGGGATATCCCCGCTGAAAAACAACACCAAGAGGACAGGAAAACAATAATGCGCACAATCATGTTGATGAACGCCAAGGGAGGATGTGGCAAAACCACCATTGCCACCAATCTTGCCACCTGGTACGCCGATGAAGGCAAGCAAGTTGCCTTGGCCGATTTTGATCCGCAAAAGTCCACCATCGACTGGCTTGAAGCGAGAGGTGATTACGAAGGCATCCCTGACATTCAAGCCATCGACGCATTGGCGGGACCGATCAATCCAGCAAAGGGTACCGATCTGCTGATCATGGATGCACCAGCTGGTGTACATGGCAAGGAGATCAATAAGATGCTGATGAAGGTCGACACATTGGTACTGCCCGTCCTGCCTTCACCAATCGATATGCGCGCCTGCAACCGATTCCTGACCGAATTACTGGAGAGCGGGCGAGTTTCAAAACATCAGACCAGGATCGGTATTGTCGCCAACAGGGCGAAAGAGAATACCCGCATCTACCATGACCTGGAGAACTATCTAGGTCATTTGAAAATCCCCTTCATCACCCATCTACGTGAGAGTCAGAACTACATACGATCTGCCGAAAAGGGTTTGGCGCTGTTTGAGCTAGCGCCCAGCCAAGTCTATAAGGATGTTATCTTGTGGGATCCACTGTTCAAGTGGCTTAAGGTTTAATTCGCTTTGACTACTCGGTGGGGCATGGCCCCACCCTACCTCTCCGTATAGGTGTAGGGTGGGGCCATGCCCCACCAAAAGCTTGCCTAAAACGCCAAAAACTACATGTAACCTTCACAGTTTCATGAATATCTCAGCAAGGTAACCTGGATGGAGCGCATCAGCCACATCCTGAGGAATAGCATTACCAACCCCTGCAGGCATGTCGAAACTTGCCACCACCATCACCAGTTGATCCATTTGACTACTCGGTGGGGCATGGCCCCACCCTACCTGTCCGTATAAGCGTAGGGTGGGGCCATGCCTACCTCTCCGTATAGGTGTAGGGTGGGGCCATGCCCCACCAAAAGCTTGCCTAAAACGCCAAAAACTACATGTAACCTTCACAGTTTCATGAATATCTCAGCAAGGTAACCTGGATGGAGCGCATCAGCCACATCCTGAGGAATAGCATTACCAACCCCTGCAGGCATGTCGAAACTTGCCACCACCATCACCAGTTGATCCATTTGACTACTCGGTGGGGCATGGCCCCACCCTACCTGTCCGTATAAGCGTAGGGTGGGGCCATGCCCCACCAAAAGCTTGCCGAAAAAAGCCAAAAACTACATGCAACCTTTACAGTTTCACGAATATCTCAGCAAGGTAGCCTGGATGAAGTGCAACGGTCTATTCGTCGTATAACCTCCCCATACGATTTTTGGATTCACTCGATACAGGCGGGTAATCCTTGTTCCAGTTCCGGGTAGCGTAAGCTGACCCCCAACTCCTCTATCATCTTGCGATTGCTTAAGCGACGTGACTCAGCGAGATAGGAGAGCATACCCGGTGAGAGTTGGCTTTTAGCCTCATCAAGGGTGATCAATGGTGGCCTGGGTAGCTGGAGAAAGTCTGCAACCCGATTGAAATAGCGGGTCATACTCTCTGGCTGACCATCGCAGACATTGTAAATGGCACCATCAATACCTTTTTGCATTGCTGTGCGGGCTATCTCAACCAGATCCAGTGAGTGGATATGGTTAGTAATCGGCGCATCTTTTTCTGCAACCATAGGTAAACCTTTACGCAATCGCTCTACCGGTAGTTTTCCAGGTCCATAGATACCGGCAACCCTGAGGATGACCAGCGGTCGGCCACTCTGCTCACTCCACGACTGCCATCTTCTTTCTGCATCCAGGCGTCGCTTTGCCCGGTCTGCTGTTGGCGACGTTTCCCTGGTCTCATCCACCCAGGCACCCTGACAGTCGCCATATACTCCGCTGGTACTGAGATAGACCACTTTTCCCGGTTGCACGCCATCTTGGAAAGCATCAATCAAACGGGCAACCCGCCAATCCTCGGCACCTTTCGACGGGGGGGGCGCGAAGTAGAAGAGCTGCTCATCCTCACCGGAAAAGGGTTGTTTTATCGCCCCATCGAGGTCGACCTGGGAAGCTGCAATCTCCAGACTTTCAAGGCGTTCAACACTGCCAGATGAGCGCACCCAACCAGTTACATCTACACCCAATTCTCTATACATCAATGCCAGGCGGGTGCCTATATCACCACACCCTATAATCGTCACACCCATAACCCAAAGGACTCCCGGTTTAATTCCTGAGCAAAATAGGAGAGAATTCCCGCCTAATCTATCTGGAGATGAGTTTAGATAACAATCCAACCACTCCAGTTTCAGCCATTTTAAACAACAGAGTAGCTCATGACCCATAAAGTGCAGGTTGAACCCAGCGGCCACCAGTTTACCGTAGAGGATGATGAGACCATTCTCGACGCGGCCATAAGACAGGGTATAAACCTCCCCTACGGCTGCCGTAATGGTTTTTGCGGTGACTGCCGAGCCACACTATCAAGCGGTAAAATCAACTACCCAAATGGCCAACCGCCAGTCATGAGCGATAATGAAACCGACATCTGCTACACCTGTCAGGCTCACCCCAGATCGGATATCGCAATTGGTGTCACTGAGATTATCCAGTCGCAGGATATACAGACCCGAATCATGCCCTGCAAGATCGACCGTATCGATCGCTTGAATGACGATGTAATTCTGCTCAAATTAAAACTACCCGAGGGTGAGCGGTTACAGTTTCTCGCAGGTCAGTATCTCAACTTTATTCTTAATGATGGCAGTAAACGTGCCTTCTCTATCGCCAACGCACCTCATGATGATGATTTCATAGAACTGCATATCCGGCATGTTTCAGGGGGTGCCTTCACCGACCATCTGTTCAATGGCATGAAGGAAAAGACCATCCTACGAATTGAGGCACCCTTGGGCAGTTACTACTTAAGGGAAGAGTCAGATAGACCAATTATCCTGATGGGTGGAGGCACAGGTTTCGCGCCTCTGAAGGGAATCATTGAGCATGCCTTTCAGATTGGTGTTAGTCGCCCGATGCATCTCTACTGGGGAGTACGTGCCCGAACTGACCTCTACTTGCCCGATCTGCCGGAACAGTGGGCGGCAAAATACCCCAATTTCAGCTACACACCGGTACTGTCCGAACCTGATGCCGACTGGCAGGGCCAGACCGGCTGGGTGCATGAGACAGTTGTTTCCAACTATCCTGACTTAAGTGCATATGAAGTCTACATGAGCGGGCCGCCCCCAATGATCAAGGCAGGAAAGGAGGCCTTTCTCTCGCATGGCCTTTCTGATGAAAAGCTCTACTCAGACTCGTTTGAATATGGTGCCGCCGCAATTCCCTCTAAGAGCGGCTGAGCACTACTCAGGCAATTTGATATTGGCGATCGAATCGTCGTATAAAACCACTTTATTTCGTCCGGTACGCTTGGCCTGATAGAGGGCCTGGTCTGCTCTGACAACAATATCTTGGTAGCTTTTATCCTCACCTGCGATGGCACTGACCCCAATGCTGATGGTAACAGGGATTCTTACATTGCCATGTTCAAAGGCACTATCAGCAACCAGACTGCAGATACGGGCAGCGAGTAGTTTAGCCCCTTTTTCATGGGTTTCCGGTAACAGCAGCAGAAACTCTTCACCACCGTAACGAACCAGAATGTCCTGTCCCCGAATAACATTATTGAGGATTTCCACAACATGCCTCAAGACCCCATCGCCCGTGGTGTGGTTATGGGTGTCATTGATATCTTTAAAATGATCCAGATCGAGCATCATTACTGACAACTCCCGATTGAACCTTTGGGCACGACGAAACTCTCTCTCCCCGACTTTTTCCAGCTCCCGTCTGTTTGACAACCCAGTAAGGGCATCAGTAGTGGCGAATTGCTTCAGTTGTCGGAAGGCCAGCTTCTTTTGCACGGAGTTTCTGGCAAAAAACAGGCTGATAACAGCTGTAACTACAAACAACAACAGATAGGTGATTACTGCCACCATCAGTCGTTTCAATGTCAGTTCCTGAATCTTGTCTTTCGATATGTGGGAGAGATAGACCCAATGGCGCTCCCCTTGCCGAGATGGTGCATTATCAAACTCACTTAACTCGATATTCTCCAGAGTGCCCTGTCTACTCATATCGAGAGGATAGGTCTTTTGAAATACAAACAGTCCATCGTCAGAGAAGAATGATCCCTTATTAGAGGATGATATGGCAGACCAGACTTCAGGGTATTCAGTCAGAAAGGTATCTTCACGACCATACATGAATCCCCAAAGTTGTTCCTCAGGCGCACCCAGCAACCAGTGACCATCACTATTTAACATCATAGCGTTACCCAGCCTGGCTGCAAAAATATCTTTAATTCTTAGTAGGAATTCATCAGGATCATAGTTGATTATAAGAATCCCCCGCTTTACCCCATAGCCATCCACAACTGGTGTCGCAAAACGGATTGTCGGTCTGATTGGCTGCTCGATAACCCCTTGTTCTACATTGAGGTCCAGTGGGGAGATATAGATCGCACCTTGATCAAGCTCAAACGATTCTTTGAAGTAATAACGACTACCTTTATCCTGGAGTTGCTGCCGGGGTACAATCTCCTGTTCACCTTCATTGTTGTTTATCCTTAATACCTCCAATCCCTTATCATCCAAAAAGCGTATCTGCATATACTTTGGCTTTCGCCGGGCAAACAGAGAAAACTCTCTGGCCACCTTAATCCAGTTTTTCAACGATTCATCATGCAGATAGGTCCTCAGGACCTCCCCCTCAGCCAGCACGAACAGATCGGATAACTTTTGCACAAAGATTAATGAGGTCAGTTGACTGGCGTTACTCAAAGCGGCCTCTTCACGAATCAGTGCCGTTTGCAGTTCGTATTTATGCGTTTGATTGGAAAAAGCGTAAAAGATACCAGCCAGGAGTAACGACACTGGGATAAACAACCACAGAAAACTCCAGATCAACTCTCTCTTTTCAGAGAATTGATTCTGAGCTTCACCCTCAGCAGAGGGTTGGCTTAGATCAGAGTCTGCTGGTTTATTCACGTTTACGGTCTTTCCAGGTTAGAGGCGAGCGTTTATCGTCGCTTGGGATCATTCGGGAAACATAGTCAGCCACTGCTTTAAAATCCCGTTGATCAAAATCACTGATAACTTTCATCATCTGCTTGTTGGCATTTCTGCGTTTACCATTTTGTATCCATTCAAGCTGTCGCAGCAGATAGAGATAGTGCTGTCCTTGTATCAACGGGTAGGACTTCTTTTGTTCGCCCTCCCCCCGCTTACCATGGCACTCAGTACAGTTATCCTTAAAGAGTCTTTCCCCATGCTCCAGATCCTCACCCGAACCTTTGCCCGTTGCCGTTGTCATTTTTAGGGTTTCGATATATAGCGCGACATCGGCAATCGACTGAACTCCACCGATCTCTTCAGGAATTGCAAAGGGGTACATTGAGGGATTGTCACGATTGTTGGCGCGTATATCGGCCAACTGCTTGATTACAACAGTGCGATGCTGCCCTGCAATCTGAGGATAGGCGCCGTTTGGTGTGCCCCAGCCTTCAGGCATATGGCAGACGGCACAACTCTCATAGATAATCCGACCGCGATCATAATCACCCTCAAGCTGTAGTGCAGCTGCAGCCTCATCATTTTCATCTGAGGCATTCCAACCGGCATATGAAGAAAAACTGAGAAGATAGACTATAGAAAAAAACAGTAGCGCCTGTAGCGGAATCGAACTAGTCACAATAGACATTGCCCTCTGGAATTTGCTCAAAAATGAGACTCGCAATTCCTCTTTGCTGACAGTCAGTACACCAGTTTAGTTGCCATGTTAGATGCTGCGGAGCCAATCATACATGCTCCGATATACCCCTACAATTAATCGATGTATTATTTTACATTTTCTTTGCGTTTTTTTTACATGCTCTCTACGAGAGAGGTTTGCCTTCCAGACTCAGAACCATGGCTCAATGCTGGTCTATTGCCGATTGGCGGCAGGGCACGCTGGGGCTCCTCATGATCTAAACATAAGCCATCGCGGAAACATTGCATGGCCTTATCTGTTTCACCGAGACGCTCAAGCAACAGCCCTAGCTGCTGATAGGATTCTGCTGTCGGCGCAATACCGATGCTGGCTTCCAGATAGCTGCGACCTTTTCCCCATAACTTGTTAAGCAGTGACAACCTTGCCAGGGTAAGCAGCAAAACAGGATCTTCCGGGTGCTGTTTCAACCAGATCTCCGCAGTTGCCAGCTGTTGAGAGGGATCGGCGAGAACAATCTGGCCATATAAGGCAACCAAGTCGCTACTCCACTCACGCTGGAGCGAAGCAGCAATCAATGGCTCCACCCTGGAACCGGCATCCAGCGCCATCATATATCTGGAGTAATCGAGTAAGATTGCCTGTTGCTGACGCACACCCTTAGGCACTGCCTGCCAGTAGTTGACCAAACTCTCCAATTGCGTCGATTCCTGTTTCAAACGCTCACGGTGAACCCGCATCTCCAGTGATTGAAACTCCTGTTCACTGATGACCTTTCTGCGTTTCAACTCAGGTAGCATCTCTTCAAGTTTTTGCCACTCACCAAGATTCTCGTAGAGCTTTTTCAGTAATGTCATCACATAACTGTGCTTGGGCGATAAGGTGCGCACGTGCATCAGTGTCGCCAGTGCCTGCTCATACTGTTGATGGGCCAATTGCAATTCGGCCTGAGTAAGGCCTACGGCAACATCCGCAGACGGCATGCTCTCATGGGCCATATGGAGATAGTCATCCCGACGCTCATGCTCACCCTGTAGCTGGGCTGCACGGGCAGCAGCCAGGTAATTCAGGAGTGGCGTTTCAGACTGGGTGGCGAAACGAGTCAGGTGTCTTTCTGCGACCTTCCAGCGCCCCTCTGCCAACTCCACCAGACCACGGGTCAGTGCTTGCTGGGCTCGTACAACCCTTCTTTTCTGGCGCCAGCCTGCAATACGATCCGGCATACTCCAGACATGAGTCAGACTTCTTATTGTGGCGTACATCAATAGAAACAAGGCCAAAACCGCCAAGGCAAACAGAGCCAGGCTACCCTCTATGGTCCAATGTCCGTAACCGATGAGTACATAGCCATTGTCCTGTTTGACCCAGAGTGAAAGCATCACCGCGCCAAGCAGAGCGATAAAGGAGGCTATCAGGGTTCTCACTGCCCACCCTCCTGGTTCAGTTGCTGTCGCTTCTCTTGTAACAGACGCAGTGAAGCTGTGATATCGGGTAGCTCTGGGGAAATATCACGTGTCTTAAGCGCCTCGACTTGGCTGCGAAAACCGGTTACAGCCGGATCATCCAGCAGAAAATAGTCATCCAGCCACTTTATGGCAGCACTCAGATTGTCTGTATAGAGTGTAATATCACGACCCATCATTGCCGCTTTAGCATTCTCAAGCTTAAGCCGCAGATTTTGTACCAGGAAGTAGCGTTGTTCAGGTGGCAGCATAGCGCTTATCGGTCTGTCATGATGACGAACGACCATCATCGATTTAAAGCCTTGCCATAGATCATCAATGATCTGTTCAAAAGCGATGCTTTGTGAGCCGGCTCCTTCAGCCTGGTCGTCATCCTGAGTTGGGTTGGGTGTCAGAGCAATACCTTCATCACGCAAGGGCAGGTGATCCACCTGATCAGACAATGCGCTCAACTCAGCACTGAGACCAGATTGATCAACAATCGGCACTGCCTTGAGTTGGGTCATCTCACGGGCAAGCTGCTCTCTGACCCCGGTCCACGCAGGGTCGCCACTGGCGCTGAGTCGCTCATCAGCTGATTTCAATGCCTCCAGTGAGGTGTTCGCATCTCCCATCAGGGTAAGCCGGTGATTGGCCACACGTAGCAGATATTCCGCCTCAGCCACGCGCCACTGTCCCTCCCGGCCACCCAATCGGGTTTGAATCTCTGAGAGGGAGCGATAGAGCTGTGTATCCTGCTGTTTTGATGCTTGTTTGGCCTGTTTGACCCGTTCAGCTTGTTGTGCCAGCTCTTCCTTCTGTGCGGTAATCTGCTTCTGCTGTTGATCTATGGCCTGGCGGGATTGCTGTAACCGTTCGGCAAACTGGCTCTGCTGTTGGTTGGCCGCCGCCAACTCACTATCAAGCTCTACCAGTGTAACTTTCATCTCCATCCAGTACCGGTAACCGAATATCAGTGCTAGGGTGACTGCAGCCAAAGCGAGACCGGCCATGATCAATGGCAGGCGGGAGGTATTGGAGTGACTTGAAACCGTCTCCAGAACCTCAACTTCGCCCTCTATCGCCTGATCGAAATCTTCGTCCTTACCGGATGATATGTTTTCACCCTGTTGTTGTTCACTCATAGGCTTGTTTAATACCTTTTGTTACTCAGCTATCAGGCCTAAATGCCCACCACTGGTTGCCTGTCACTACATTAACTGCTTAAAAATACTACTTGAAGTTTTTCTCTGTCCAGCTACAGATTGCTGTCATCATTGATCTGTCATCTGCCCCTTTCGCCCTTAATATTTCGCGAAAGCCAAGCCGCTCTGCTTCTTGCACCATGCGCTCACTGATGACCACTAGTGGCGTCTGGGTCAGCAACTCCGAGCCACTAATCCCGAACATTCCAACCAGGTTATTCAGTACTTCTTTACTGGTCGCTGTCACCAGATGAATCTCCTCGGACCAGCGATCCAGTAGCGTATCAACTGGTGTTTCCGGTTTGACGCGCTGATAAACCTCAGCATAACGCACTTTACCGCCCCTCGCCTCCAGGGTATCTCCAAGCAGGGCCCTGCCACCCTCTCCTCTGATGATCAAGATTTGCTGGTCTCTTAGCTGACTCAATTCAGGCAATGATAACAACCCTTCACTGTCGTAACCTTGACTGGGTATCAAATCTACCCTAAAGCCAGCTTCTCTCAGCAACCGCCCGGTGGTGGCGCCTACCGCACCTATACCCTGGTAACGCCACTCTGATATCGGCAACAGTTTCAAAGCAAAACGCACCGCATTTGGACTGACAAAGATCACCCAGTCCCACGATTGCTGCATTAATTCTTTGGCATCATCTGAATTCTGAGCTGGCCAGATCTCTATCCCAGGCAGCTCAATCGCACAGCCATGGCAGTCACGGATCATGCCCACCAGCCCCTGCGACTGATGAGCAGCACGAGTTACCAGAATACCGCATCCCTTCAGATTACATTCGCCCATATCCGCACTAGTTGGATGTGTCGTATAGGGCTTGGAGAATTGAGCCTGCTCCCCACTCCAGCAATCGCTCAGCCAAACCGACGCCCATGGCTTCAGCCTCTTCAACCGTACCTTCCACCTCGCCGCGAATGATGTTGCTGCCATCCGGCTCTCCAACCAGGCCACGCAACCAGAGATTACCCGCCTCCAACATCGCATATCCTGCAATAGGCACCTGACAGCCGCCATTCAGGCGCTGATTCATGGCTCTTTCAGCCATAACACAGGCCGCGGTTTCGGTGTGGTGCAGCGGCGCAATCAGCTCATTCACCCGTTCATCGTCTACCCGACATTCGATGCCAACTGCTCCCTGGCCGATGGCCGGAAGACTCTGTTCAGGGCCAATGAACGCGGTGATACGCGCCTCAAATCCAAGACGTTTCAATCCTGCAGCTGCCAGGATGATGGCGTCGTACTCTCCGTCATCGAGTTTACGCAGTCGGGTATTGACGTTTCCCCGCAGCGATTTGATCTGCAAATCTGGCCGCTGCTCTGCCAACTGAGACTGACGCCGAAGACTGGATGTGCCAACACATGCCCCCTGTGGCAGCTCTGTGATGTTCTGATAGGTATTCGAGACAAAAGCATCCCTGGGATCTTCCCGAGACATGATGACAGCCAGATGCAGACCAGGTGGTAACTCTACCGGCACATCCTTCATGGAGTGGACAGCGATGTCCGCTTCATCGGCTATCAACCCCTGCTCCAGCTCTTTGATGAAGAGCCCTTTGCCACCAATCTTGGCCAGGGGTGTATCAAGAATTTTATCCCCTTGAGTGGTCATACCGAGTAACTCAACCTCAAGACCCGGGTGGGCCTTTTTCAGCTCAGCGGCGACATGCTCAGCCTGCCACATGGCGAGTGGTGATTTTCGGGTGGCGATTCTTATGGTTTGGGGCATGGACGAAAAACCTCGAAATTTACTGCCTGAAAACTGGATTTGTTAACGGCATCCCTACGGATTAGCCGCCTATGCTAAAGCCTGCAAGGGTCCTGCGCAATTTTCACCTGATGAGGAGGGTATTCGGAACCTATGGCTTACCTTTACCGTAGTAATGTATCAGCGCTTCCAACCCATCCTGGCCATGGCGTCGCATCATCCAGGCCAACTGTCGACTCATCTCGTCGTCCCCTTGATTTATACCGATAACATAATCGCGCACAGTCCAGCGCAGATAGTTCATCCAGCGCCCGTGCAGCAGAGGGGCACCTTTATCCTTCGGTTGCTCTGGGTCGCCATGGCACTCTCTACAGTAGCGCCGATGTAGTTGTCGCCCCTTATCAACCAGTTTCCAGTCTGTGTCCTGTTTCTTGACCAGGAATGGCAGCGTGCTGAAATAGTCAGCCATCGCCTCAATCTGCCTTCTGTCATAAGCTGCCATAAAACGATCCATGATGGTGCCAAAGCGCCCGCCATGACGATAGGCAACCAGTACTTTCAGCAGATAGTCGCGAGGTAGTCCGGCTATTGAAGGTATCTCTGGAGCCTGGCTATACCCCCGAGGACCGTGGCAGGGAAAACAGGGTTGAACCAAAGGTGGCGGATAGACAATTGGATCAGTGGAAGCCAGGTTTTCATCTCTATCTTCAGCTGCAGCAGAGAGAGGAAGCCCGACAGCCAGACAGATGCACAAAATCGATCTGTTATTCTGCCTCACTATCGAATTGATGAACCCTGAAAGTAAATGGATCAAAGTAAGCGCTTCCTTAAGGTGACTTATCAGAACCTCTTATGATACGTCTTACTTCGGGCAGATGACGCCTACTGATCTCCAAAGTCTCATCACACCCCTGCAACACTGCCCGACAGATCCCATCCCGTCCCTTTTCCAGTCCAGTCAGACATCTGCGCGCAACCAGTGCATTCCGATGGATGCGTAACAGCCAATCTCCGTACTGCTCCTGTAAGGCCTTCAGACTCGCCTCCAGCAGCAGCTCACCATCACTATGACGCGCCACTACATATTTGGAGTCAGCCCTCAGATAGATCACCTGATCCAGAGAGACCGTGGTCAATCCACCTCGAAAACTGGCTTTCAACTTTGGAATAGCCTGCTCATCAGCCGCAGCATTGACCTGACTGCGGGTGAGCCGCTGACAGCGTACCAGTGCTTCCAGCAGACGCGCTTTACGTACCGGCTTGACCAGGTAGTCCTGGGCTGCGGTCTCGAACGCCTGCAGGGCATGCTCTTCATAGGCTGTGGTAAAGACAACTGCGGGTGGAGAATCGGTTTCAGCCAGTCGACGAGCGGCTTCCAGACCATCCATGGCTGGCATATGGATATCCATCAGCACCACATCCGCCCCCAGCTCATGAAACTGAGTAACTGCCACCTCCCCATTAGCGGCTTCACCCACCACTTCGTAAGGGGCACCCAGCTCCTCTATCAATGACAAGATGCGTTCTCTTGCCAGCGCTTCGTCATCCACGATTAAAATCTTCACCCTAACTCCCTTCTAATCCCACCAGGGGTGAGGAAACACCAACCTTACCTGATGCTCTCCCTCCACAATAGACTCCGTCAGACTCGCTTCCAGATCAAAAACCCCGGCCAAACGAGCGCGAATATTCTCCATTGCAAGCCGATTACCCTGCCTCTGACTCTTTTCATTCGCATCTGGCAAGGTATTACGAATACTCAGATTGATTCTTTTGCGACGATAGTGCCCTGAAATCGTAATCTTGCCGCCGGATGGCGAAGGCTCAATGCCATGATAAACCGCGTTTTCCAACAAAGGCTGGAGAATCAGGGGTGGAATCATCGCTTTTTCAGGAAGCGAATCGAGTACCCACTCCACCTCAAGCCGCTCTCCAAGCCGAAAGTGTTCGATACTCAGATACTGGCGAGCCAAAGCGAGCTCCTTTCCCAGGGTGGATGAACGTCCAGCATCACCAAGAGACTCGCGAAACAGATCGGCCAAATCCAACACCACCTCTTCAGCCAGGTTGGGATCAGAGCGGGTCAGGCTGGCGATAGTATTCATGCTATTGAACAAAAAATGGGGTCGTATGCGTGAATGCAGTGCCTGTAGGCGGGCACTGTTTTCCGCCTCTTCCTGACAGCGCCAGAGGTGCTGCAGATAGAGATAGTGCAGCACGAGCACCCCAACGATGGCACTGATACCCGTTGCACGGAGTAACAAATCAGATATATCACTCCCAGAGCGCCGCAGCGCTGCTTCCAGCCCGACATCCAGCCAGAAGATCAAGCCGAAAATGACCAGTGTCATGCTGATCAACAGCATAAAAGCAACAAAACCGGCCCACCAGTTCCCGATCTTATTCAGTGCATTACGCAGCACACAGAGCAGGCCTGCGCTGCTGAGTCCAACCCACTGTACTACTAATGAGATGGCACTGAGCTGAGCTAAAAAATCCTGTAGACGTTCCACTGCTGCCAAAGTCAGTAGAATTGCCAACAGCTCACCGATTACCACCACAGCAAATACTGCACGAATAGCACAAAAACTGGGTAAGAATAGAACCCTGCCCCTCTCGGGCTGTTCTGTTCTCGTCTCTTCCTGATTCATAGTTACAACCAGCTGTTTTTCTTCACTATACAACAAACCATCCCGAATAGACTCAGCAATGCGGCCAATCGCACCCCCTGTTATAATCCGCGCTGTTTCCACATCTGAATCAAATCAGGATTGTTCTTCATGAGCGACGATCACGTATCCGCCAAACCCTGGTCAGGCCGTTTCAATGAGCCTACCGATGCCTTTGTTGAGGCCTTTACTGCTTCAGTAGACTTTGACCAAAGGCTCTACCAATACGACATTCAGGGTTCAATAGCCCATGCCCAAATGTTGGCTGAGCAGGGCATTCTGAGCAATCAGGAGCGAGACGACATCATCCAGGGCCTGGCGCTGATCAAATCACGTATCGCCAGCGGCGAATTCCAGTGGTCAGTGGCTCTGGAAGATGTGCACATGAATATCGAGTCTGCACTTACCGAGGCTATCGGCATAGCCGGCAAGAAACTTCACACCGGTCGTTCGCGCAACGATCAGGTCGCCACTGATATTCGTTTGTGGCTACGGGATGAGATAACCAACTTGAGTTCATCCATCGCAACCTTGCAAAAGGCACTACTCGACAAAGCCGAACAGGAAGCGGAGACCATACTACCTGGCTTCACCCATCTGCAGACCGCTCAGCCAGTCACTTTCGGACACCACCTGATGGCCTGGTTCGAGATGCTGGACAGGGATCGCGAACGCCTAGCCGACTGCCGGAAACGGACCAATATCATGCCCCTTGGCGCCGCTGCGCTGGCAGGCACCACCTATCCGATAGACCGTCAGATGACTTCAGACCTGCTGGGTTTCAGAGCCCCATCCGAGAACTCTCTGGATGCGGTCTCCGATAGAGATTTTGCGATCGAGTTTTGCGCCGCAGCCAGCATCCTGATGATGCACCTGTCACGCTTTTCAGAAGAGCTGATTATCTGGTCATCTGCCCAGTTCGGTTTTATCGAACTCTCTGACAGCTTCTGTACTGGCTCCTCGATCATGCCGCAGAAGAAAAACCCGGATGTGCCGGAACTGATCCGCGGCAAGACCGGTCGTATCTATGGTCATTTGATCGGCCTGCTCACTCTGATGAAGAGTCAGCCCCTGGCCTACAACAAGGACAACCAGGAAGACAAAGAGCCCCTGTTTGATACTGTCGACAATCTGAAAGGCTCACTTAAGGTATTCGCTGCCATGATCCCCGCGATCAACTGCAGAAAAGAGGCCATGCGACAGGCGGCCATGAAGGGCTTTGCTACAGCTACTGATCTGGCTGATTATCTGGTACGCAAAGGGATCCCCTTCCGGGATGCGCACGAAGTCGTAGGCAAGGCAGTCGGGTTTGGTGTAGCGGAAAACCGCGACCTGTCAGAGATGACACTGCAGGAACTTCAACAGTTCTCAATGGAAATCGATCAGGATGTATTTGATATTCTGACCCTGGAAGGATCAGTATCCGCAAGAAACCATATTGGTGGTACCGCTCCGGAGCAGGTGCGCCAGGCCATTAAGCGCGCCCGCGAGCGACTTGCCCAGTGATCAGCCAGCTACACCATGTCAGCCTGCTGGTCTCCAACACCCAGCGGGCCCTCGATTTCTACTGTGGCCTGCTAGGACTGACCCAGGATAGTCAACGACCCGATCTGGGCTTTCCCGGAGCCTGGCTTCAGATTGGCGCTCAACAGATCCACCTGCTGGAACTACCGAATCCAGATCCGCTTGAAGGCAGGCCAAGCCATGGTGGGCGGGATCGCCATACCGCATTCCTGGTGGATGATTTCGAGGCCTTAAAAAAACAACTGGAGCAGGCTGGCGTAGCCTATACCCTCAGTCGCTCAGGTCGTCGAGCGTTGTTCTGCCGGGATCCCGATCAGAATGGCGTTGAACTGATTGCCAGAGATTAGTGGGCAATGCGGTAAATAAGATAATGATCAGAGCCCCGCTCATCAGTCAAGGCAAGGCGTACTCCGCAGGGAATGGCAAGCCCTTTCCAAGGAGTACAACGCAGCATTGACTGATGAGCGGGGCTCCCTTCGGGCCGACCCACAAGCCTAAGCAGCGTCGTTGCACTCACTTGAATTGGCCGGCCAGCCCTAAATATTTCATTTAGTAAGAATGTGTCTGTCTCCTAGATGGCTTAATGCATAACCTGATGTAGGTCGGATAAGCGGAGCGCCATCCGACAATCTCCTGCGGGTACCACCTGAAATGTTGGATGGCGCTCCGCTTATCCAACCTACCCGTCATTGAAATCCACTCTAATCCCAGATTAATATCTAGTGGGACCGGCTGATCGTTACCTAATTTACCGCATGGCCCACTAGAGTGAATCTGTTCTCTGTCCGGCGCTATACAAAATGACTGGCACGAAACTCATCGCTTGCCAGAAACTCCTCGTAATTACCTTGAAAATAGTTCAGCTTATTATCTTTGATCTCGATGATTTGCGTTGCCAGTGATGAGACGAATTCACGGTCATGGCTAACAAAGATCAAGGTACCTTCGTAGTGTTCCAACGCAAGATTCAAGGATTCGATGGCTTCCATATCCAGATGGTTTGTAGGCTCATCCATAATCAGAACATTATTATCAGTCATGATTAACTTACCAAACAGCAGACGGTTCTTCTCACCCCCCGAACAGACTTGAACCTTCTTATCAAAATCATCAGCAGAAAACAGCAGGCGTCCCAGGGTGGCACGCACCACCTGATCATCATGACTGGGTTTTCGCCATTGCGACATCCAGTCAAACAGGTTCAGGTCATAACTGAAATCGTCAGTACTGTCTTGCGGACAGTAACCCAGGGTCGCATTTTCAGCCCATTTCAGGGTGCCGCTGTTAGGAGCAAGTTCATCCATCAGACAGCGTAGCAGACTCGTTTTTCCGGCGCCGTTCTCGCCGATGATGGCCAGTCGTGTACCAGCATCAAGGATCAGATTGCCTTGGCTAAACAGCAGCTCACCATCATAACCAAAGCCTAGGTTCTCCAAAGTCAGCGCCTGCCGATAGAGTTTCTTCTCCTGCTTAAAGCGAATATACGGCGACATGCGGCTGGATGCCTTAATCTCATCCAGAGTGATTTTCTCAATCTGTTTTGCCCGCGATGTGGCCTGTTTGGCCTTGGAGGCATTCGCTGAGAAGCGGCTGACAAACTGCTGAAGATCAGCAATTTGTGCTGTCTTTTTCGCGTTCTGAGCCTGCATGCGTTCCCGTGCCTGAGTCGACGCCGTCATGTAATCATCGTAGTTGCCAGGATAGACTCGCAATTCACTGAAATCGATATCGGCCATATGGGTACACACCGAATTCAGGAAATGACGGTCATGGGAGATAATCACCATCGTGCTCTTACGCTCATTGAGCACGGTTTCCAGCCAGCGGATGGTATCGATATCCAGATTGTTGGTCGGCTCGTCCAACAGCAGGATATCTGGATCTGCAAACAAGGCTTGCGCCAGCAGTACTCGCAGTTTCCAACCAGGAGCCACTTCACTCATCGGGCCAAAATGGAGTTCCTGTGCAATGCCGGCGCCCAGCAGAATCTCACCGGCCCGGCTCTCTGCACTGTAGCCATCCATCTCCGCAAACTCCATCTCCAGGTCGGCCACTCTCATGCCCTCCTCTTCCGACATTTCCGGAAGCCCGTAGAGTCGATCCCGCTCCTGCTTGACTGCCCACAACTTGGTATGTCCCATAATCACAGTATCGACTACGGTGAACTGCTCAAAGGCGAACTGATCTTGATGCAACTTGCCAACACGCTCGTTGGGATCAATGGAGACATTACCTGCGCTGGGCATCAGGCTGCCATCGAGAATTTTCATAAAAGTCGACTTACCGCAGCCATTGGCTCCAATCAGGCCGTAGCGGTTACCGCCACCGAATTTAACTGAAATATTCTCGAAAAGAGGCTTGGCACCAAACTGCATGGTGACATTGGCGGTGGTTATCAAAGGGGCATTCCTAAATAAAAGCGAGTCAATTGGTGGGGGATAGGTGAATCAGCTTCCTGGCCTTGGTGGTATAGCTGAAAATCGCGGGAAATTATAACAGCTTTCAGGATCGCGTGTGAGACCACCCTATTACCGGTAGGCAACACGACACTAGGGTAATCCTGTATACCTCGGCCTAGAAGGGCAATTTACAATACAAACTGGCCATTCACTTGTGATGGTAATCTCTTCATTAACAAGTATTCAGGGAAAGCTATGATTATATGGAAATATTTAAGCCCTTCATTACACATTTCATTTTTGTTTGCACTAGCACTGACGGTGACATCAGTCGGTTGTGGTGGAGGTGGTGGCGGTGATGGTGGTGACAACCCCCCATCAAACACTGAAACAGATACAGATACAGATACAGATACAGATACAGATACAGATACAGATACAGATGAAAACACAGGGAATGAGATCAGCGCCAATATATGGATGACAACGGAATGCCGACAAGACGATCAGGGGCTTTACTTCCTGAGTCTCATGGAATTTCGCTCGGATGGACAAATACTCGCAGGGTATCAAGACTTTATGGATAGTAGCTGCACTACACGGGCGAGTACACTTTCTCTACCCTATGATAGGGCTGGCTCTTATACTATTTTGGGTGCAGAGACACTGCAGGACGGCACCCCTGGTTTCAAGGTGCAGGCAACACTTGATGATACGACTCACGAGGCCTACTTTAACATTGGTCAGCAAAATGGATTGTGTTTCTCCTCGAACTTGGAGATTAATACAGTACGATACACATTCCTTCCAAACCAAACACCCAGTGTTGACTACCAGAACTGCTTGAGCTTATACAGCGCAGCGAGCGATCCCAATCCCAATCCCAATCCTAACCCTTCTACAGAAGACCCTAACCTGGAAGGTCTGTGGTTGACCTCAAACTGTATACGGGCTGAGAACGGAGCTTCTGCAAAAATCCTATACAAATTCGAGGCTAATGAGGTGTTCTACAGCATGTGGAACTATGAAAACCTATACTGTACAGGAGAACCAGCTGTTGATGATTTTCTATCGTTCGAACCACCAATCAACTATAGCTATCTTGGCGCCGAAACCATCCCAGATGGTTCACAAGGACATAGCTTACGTGTATCCAGAGGCACCGGCACAGTCGATGGCTATTACCTGTACAACAGCCAAAACAGATTATGCTCTTCTTATGCATTCGGCTTTTCTTTCATTACTGGTGAAAATCAATCCTTGGATATCGACTATCAAAACTGTCTTATCAAGGGAACCTAGAACCAAATGCATTAAGGATTAATTTTTTTACATTTCAGTTCACTGCTGTCCCGCTTACTCCTTCTCCCAGAGGGAGGCGGGACAGACAGAATCGATAGTGATGTCTCACAAGATCATCGGCAAATCAAAATCACTTCTGAATAATCAGTTACATTGATGTTAAACGAAGTTAACGGGACGGCAGTGATTTCAATTCATGGTTTCTCATGGCCACAAGGCTGAATGCTCAGCCTGGAAACCTACTGATGGTAACGGGATCGTCGCTCAGATACGGATTTACAACTGAGTCAATGGATACAGCTGGTAATGAATGCGTAAATAGCGCAACTGAGTGATGAGACAGGTACCAGCGCAGGTTCAGCATGGTGCGCTAAAACTTGATCCAAACCAACATACCCGCCACCATAATGCCCATGTTTGGTAATTCTCCAAAACAGGAAACAGCCATGTCCCAAGACTCTCTGGATAATCTCAACAAACGGCTCAAGGCATTTGCCCAGAGCCGTGACTGGGAGCAGTTCCACACCCCCAAAAACCTCGCCATGGCGATGATCGCGGAATGTGCTGAGCTTGTGGAGCATTTCCAATGGCTGACGCCTGAACAGAGTATGGATCTCTCCGAAGAGAAGCACGAGGAGGTTGCTTTGGAGATGGCTGATATCCTGATCTATCTGATCCGCAGCGCAGAGAGACTGGATATCGACCTGATACAGGCAGCGGAACGAAAAATTGCCATCAATGAGGCCCGTTATCCTGAGGAGAAGGTCCGAGGTGATGCACGACGCGCTTCAGAATACGATTGAACCGAATACCGGTTACTCTCCTTTCCCCAAACTTTACAGGGTGGAGTCAGATTGAGACTCAGGCTATCTTCTATAAAACCCTTTGTAGTAGTCAGGAATAGAATAGGAGTGACCATGAAGAAGTATCAATGTATTGTCTGTGGCTTTATCTACGATGAATCCGAAGGTATACCTGAAGAGGGTATAGTTGCAGGAACACCCTGGGCGGATATCCCAGATGACTGGGAATGCCCTGAGTGTGGGGTTAGCAAATCTGACTTTGAAATGGTAGAGATGGTTGCCTGATGCAGTAAGCCGCTGAACATTAATCGATTTAAGAATAACAATATGGATAAAATTTTGATTCTGGGATCGGGCTTAGCCGGTTACAGTCTGGCCAGAGAGATTCGGGCCATTGATGACAAGATCCCACTGCATATGATCACTGCGGATGCAGGGGATTTCTATTCCAAGCCCATGCTCTCTAACGGGCTGGCCCAGGGCAAAGTGGCCGATGACCTGATCAGTGCTTCTGCTGAGGCAATGTCTGAACGGCTGGACATGACCATTGAGACCAGCTGTGTTGTCTTACAAATCATTCCTGAAGAGCAAAAGATCGTAACCAATCAGGGTGAAAGGTCCTACTCAAGGCTGGTACTGGCACTCGGGGCACGACCAATTGTTCCGGTAATGCGGGGAGATGCCGTAGATCAACGCATCACCATCAACAGCTTGTACGACTACCAGGACTTTCGATCGCAACTACCCGAATCACCAGCCCACATCGCCATCATCGGCCCCGGCCTTATCGGTTGCGAATTTGCCAATGACCTGCTCGGATCTGGCTACCAGGTGAGTCTGATTGGGCCAGACCCTCATCCCATCAGTACACTACTGCCGGAAACCACCGGCAAAACCCTTCAGGATGCCATGTCCCAAGCCGGGGCCGAATGGCATCTGAGGCAGACCGCAGCAATCATGGATCGTTCTGCCGGTGGGTTTAAGTTAACCCTGACCGATGCCTCTACTCTGGATTGCGACCTGGTGATCTCTGCTGTAGGGCTGCTGCCGGAGATGCAGCTGGCCTCTGGCGCCGGGCTTGAAACTGGTCGTGGAATAAAAACAGATCGACTTTTAAACACCAGTAGTGCCAACATCTTTGCGCTGGGTGACTGTGCCGAAGTTGGGGGGCTGAACCTGCCTTATGTGATGCCAATCATGAACGCTGTCCGTGCTCTGGCAAAGACACTCACAGGTAACCCTACAGAGGTCGTCTATCCCGCTATGCCAGTGGTAATTAAAACACCACTACACCCAATAGTTATCGCGCCGCCCATGAGGGGCGTACCTGGGGAATGGAAGAACCAGACAGACGATCAAGGTACCGAATGCCTTTTTAGAGCCCCCGATGGCAGCCTGTTGGGGTTTGTATTGAGCGGTGACCATGTGGATCAGAAGCAGGCCTTGTCGAAGCTACTCCCGCCCATGCTCGAAGCAACGGCTTAATCGTTTTTTTAACGCCTCCAATCCCATTTCCTTTAGCAGTGCCATATTACGCTCAGGAATAAGCTCCGGGTCAGGATAGTTTTTCAACGCCTGTTCCAATGAAACCTCGCGTATCAGATGAAACATTGGATATGGGGAACGGTTGGTATAGTTGGTCGGATCCTCTTCATCACACCCTTCAAACTGATAATCAGGATGAAAACTGGCCAGTTGGAATACACCCTCAAGCCCCGCCTCGGGTATCACAGACTCTACCGCCTGGAGTAGATCCAGATAGTCATCGAAGGAGGCCAGCCCCACAGGAACAATCAGCAAACTCGCTTCAGCCTCCTCCTCGCTGAGGCCATACAAAGTTTCAAACTCGCTCAAAACAGAACGGTATATTCCATCCATATCAGATTCAGCACAGACCACATAGCGTATGCGCCCGGCTTTAACAGGAACAGCGGCAAACGGGCAGAGATCGAGCGCCACCACAGTACCCTCGACCCAGCACCGTGTTGCTTCCAGGACAGCATCATTGTTCATCTCGACTCTCCAATATCTCCACTGGCATACCCACCCTGAGCTCTCCAGGATGTTGATGAAGCAGATTTTGACCAAAATAGACCTGATTCCCACGCTGCCGATAGCGAGCCAAGGTTACAAGAGGCTCTCGCCCACTAATCCCCGTCAGAGGATCAACCGTTGTGATAGCACAACGGGAGCAGGGTTTAACAAGTTGCAGTACCATACTGCCAATCTTGATGGATGACCATTGATCTTCTTCATAAGGGGAGCAACCGGTGACTACCAGGTTGGGACGAAACCGCTTCATCGTTACCGGTTCATGCAAGCGACTGTTGAGCTCTTCCAGAGATGCTTCAGAAATTAACAACAGAGGGAAGCCATCTGCAAACGAGGTGTGATGCTCTGGTTTCGCATAGCGCTGATCCACCTGACGTCTCACATCATCAGCCATGTGAACCAGCTTGCAATCGACCCCCAGAAACTGACTCAACCAGGCATCAGCAGGCTCTCCTGCTGGCGTGGCCTCACATCGATCCCGCCATACTTCCACACTGACTCTTGGATCCCTCTCACTTGGCTTGCTGACCCTCAGAGGAGAAATCCCCGGTGCAGACAGGCTGATCTCCTGATCATCGACAGCAACCTGAATCAAGGCCATACGGGGTAATGACCTCTGTGACAGAAAGCGCCCCTCAGGATCCACTACCATCCAGCGGCGATCATGTTCCAGACCAAAACTATCAAGCTTTGCATGGGTAAGATCCAGGCCGGACAGGGATTTCACCGGATAGAGATGGATCGCTGTCAATTTAATCTGAGCGGCCATTTATCCTCCTGAATGAGGACTGTTTCATGTAAAAAACAAAATTCAAACTACACTCCTGACAAAATCTGCCGATACGGATTCAGATACTAAACTAAACAATATGTGACAACGACTGAAGTACGTCTACTCAGGAGGAGAACCTATGGATATCGTGCCCTATCTTAAACTGATGGTGCAAAAAAATGGCTCGGATCTATTTTTCAGCACTGGCGCGCCACCTAATCTGAAAGCAGAGGGTGAAACACGCCCCGTAGGTACATCCCCCCTACAGTCTGGCCAGGTAAGAAAATTGGCCTATGGGATCATGAGCGACGATCAGATAAAGGAGTACGAAGCAACTTTCGAATGTAACCTCGCGATTTCGGTCAGCTCTCTCGGACGCTTTCGTGTCAATGTCTACCGCCAGCGTGGCGACGCCGCAATGGTGATACGGTACATCAAGGGCGTCATCCCACCAGTGGAAAAACTAAATCTGCCGGTTATCCTTAAAGATCTGATCATGGAACCCAGGGGATTGATCCTGGTAGTTGGTGCCACTGGATCCGGTAAGTCAACGACACTGGCCGCAATGATTGAACATCGCAACCAGAATCGTACCGGGCATATCCTTACCATCGAAGATCCCATCGAGTACCTCTATACCCATAAGAAGTCTGTGGTGGATCAGCGTGAGGTCGGGTTGGATACCCTCTCCTATGAAAACGCGCTAAAAAATGCCATGCGTGAGGCTCCGGATGTGATACAAATTGGTGAAATTCGTGAAATGTTCACCATGCAACATGCCATCGCATACGCAGAAACAGGCCATCTCTGCCTGTCGACCTTGCATGCAAACAACGCTAATCAGGCCCTTGATCGGATAATCAACTTTTTCCCGGACACGGCACATCAGCAGCTCTATATGGATCTCTCCCTGAATCTTAGAGCGGTTGTCTCTCAGCGGCTTGTCAAGGGAAAGAACGGGCAACGGATACCCGCTGTAGAGATTCTTCTACTCACGACTTATATCTCTGAACTGATTCAGAAGGGTGATATACATACCATAAAAGAGGTTATGGAACAGGGTAACGAACGAGGCATGCAGACCTTCGACCAATCGCTCTACAAGCTCTACCAGGAAGGTAAAATCACCCTTGAGGAAGCACTCAGCCATGCAGACTCTCGTAACAACCTTTCATTGAAGATTCGTCTCTCCGACACCGATGGTATATCGGCTCCTGGTAGCCTGGGAGTGGCAGAGGATCAATTCTGATCTTTATGATTCATTAAAACAGACACTCACTCAACAATAGGAAATAGAGTGAGTGTCGACTTATTTCACTTAAAGAAATTACAAAAATCGGGTGAAATGAGATAAACGCCACAATTAAACACTCAATATTTAAGAGACAAACACCCCAAGTAACCTACAATAACACAAGGTAATTTATTGCCATTTCGAACCAATACAGAAGGAATTGGCCCAATGGAAAGAGAAGAGGACTCTCGTGGTAGAAATCAAACAAGCAGACAATCACTCACTGTATAGTCTTTTAATCCAAACACTATTTTTATGGCCGCTAAAGGATCAAGAAGCTTTCGACGAGCCACACTGTTCAGGATTGGTGAAACTCGCTATTTCACTGATTGATCAAGCCCACTCACCAAACAGTCCAATTCTATTCATCTTACGCTCTCCTTTATATCATTTACGCAACGAGATAACGCTCAGTTGCCCAGTCACGCCCCTGGAGCAACATGATGAAGTCAGTTAGGTTCTATTTGGCACTGCTCATTTTGATTCTATTTGAAGCCTCCGTTCTTCTTTTCAACTATGGGCGAGAAGTAGCCCACAATCTGGCGCTGGTTGAAGCTTCACGTCAGACAGCCGTCACCAGTGTCCTGGACAGTTACCAGCATATTTTCGAAGTATTCTACGATGAATTGTTTAATCTGCCTCCAACGGCAGCACTACTTTCCAAAGCAGCAAATAGCGAAGAATCAGCACAAGATGAACTAAGGGAGCATCTTTATAAGCGCTTTATCTCAAGTTTCAAGAACCTGCAACACAAAGGCATTCATACACTGCAATTTATACTCCCGGACGGGCGAAGCTTCCTACGCTTCAACAATCCTGAGTTGTATGGGGATCAGGTAATGGAGCAGCGCCCCATGCTCAAAAGCGTGATGAATGGCTTCCCACAAGGCGGGATAGTTGAATACGATCCTGTTTATCCCAGTTTCCGCTTCGCCTTTCCGATCAAACAAGATAATACTGTTGTAGGTATCGTCGATCTCGGGGTCTCTTTTGAAGCAATTCGTAACGCCTTGATCAAGCTCGCCAGCATGGAAAACACACACTACTGGCTGTTGCTAAAAGAGAGCAATTTCGCGTCTGCCATTAACCCTGAAGATAATAACCTGTATCGCAGATCAAACCTCAAACAGGAATTTCTGGTAGAAAAGCTGCAGACTTATCAAGATCTAGCCAAAAATCTAAATAGGATAGAGTCCTACCTCAAATCAAATCAGGATTTACAGCACGCACTGGATTCCGAACAAGGATTCACTACTGAAACCTGTCTACAAACCATCGAATGCTATACAGTCAATCTGCAGGTCCTTCACGATAGTAATCAACACGCAACTGCTTATATTCTAAGCTACACGACTACTGAGCAGTTGCGCCACTTGAGAAGCTCACACCTCATAGCATTCCTACTGGGCACTATTCTGATCTCGATTACGCTGTATACATTTAGTCACTGGTTACAGATAACCCAGCGATTACGCACAATTACAGACCATATGGCAGAGGGGCTATATGTTACCGATACCGCAGGTAAGTTGATGTATGTAAATCCAACAGCTTGTGAAATCCTGCAATACAACAGAAGCCAATTGCTCGGTCGTAGTGTACAAGACCTTCTGTATAGCGACGAACAGGGCAGACCATTGCGGATCAATTCCAGTGCCATACAGAAACACAACATCAGCGGAACAAATTATAGAAGTGATGATGAACATTTAAGATGTCAGGACGGCACCACAATCCGAGCCAGTGTGGTCTGTTCTCCTGTATGGACCAACGGCGTGCTTTCAGGCTCAGTCGTGCTATTTCGAGACATCACTCAAGAGTATGAAATCAAAAGGAGACAGCAACGAAGTGATGTTGCTCTCAGCTCTCTTGCTGAGGGTGTCATGGTAACTACTGCTGAAGGAAGAGTTGAAGCGGTAAACAAGGCATTCAGTGAAATCACCGGGTATCAGGAAAATGAGATTCTTGGTAAAAACCCAAGCCTGTTGAAATCAGGGCAACATGACGAACTGTTTTACCAGAATATGTGGGATCAGCTGATTCTCGAAGGCCAATGGGAAGGGGAGATCTGGAATCGCCGAAAGAATGGACAGATCTACCCTGAGTTACTGCGAATCACCAGCGTCATTGATGAAGATGGCAACATTACCGAGTATGTGGCAACTTTCAGTGACATCACTGAAAAGCGCCAGCATGAAATGCAACTCCACAATCTGGCCTATACTGATCCACTCACCAAGCTGCATAACCGTGCTGCTTTTATTGAGACCTTCGGCCATGCCTTGGCACATGCCCAACGACGCCATACCCGTTGTGCACTACTCTATCTTGACCTTGATCGTTTTAAGAAAATAAACGACACCCTGGGCCATGACATTGGAGACAAAGTACTGATTGAGAGCGCCCAGAGACTCAACCAGGCGGTGCGTAACGAAGATGAAGTAGCACGATTGGGTGGGGATGAGTTTATCGTACTGCTGGAAGACATCCGTCAAGACGACGCACCCGCCAGGGTTGCGCGCAAAATTGTTAGTCTTTTAGGACAACCGATCACCCTTGATCCGCATACGATGCATGTCACGGCAAGTATTGGTATTGCCATCTATCCTGACGATGGCAATGACACCACAACACTACTGAAGAACGCTGACGCAGCAATGTACATGGCCAAGCGTGAAGGTCGAAATGGATTTCACTATTTTACCCCAGCCATGGCAGAAAAAGAGGAGAACCGGTTTAAACTTGAGATCGATCTGCATAAGGCATTGATGAATGAAGAGTTCCTGCTCCAATACCAACCTAAAGTCAATCTGCTAAGTGGTGAGACCACTGGCTTCGAAGCTCTACTCTATTGGCAACATCCTAAGCTTGGATTACTCTCTGCTGACCAGTTTTTAGCCATTGCACACGATGCAGGCGTTATGCGAGATATCACGCACTGGATAATCAATGAGTCATCCAGCCAAATGTTAGAGTGGCTGGACCAAGACCTTGAACCCGGTCGAATGGCGATTAATATCGATACACATACATTCAACAGTAGTGATGCCTATGATCAGATCTGCCGAACTGTTGAGCTAACCGGTGTCAACCCTGGCCGTATCGAATTGGAAATATCTGAAAGCGGACTACTGGAGAAACCTGTCGACGACCCATTTTGGAACCAGCTTGTTCACCTGGGCTACTCTCTTTCTATCGATAATTTTGGTACTGGTGTCTCCTCACTCTATCGTCTTAAACATTTCCCGGTAACCACTCTGAATATCGATCAATCATTCATTCAGAATATTGAACACGATGAAGATGATCGCACGATTATCCGTACAGTAGTTGCGATGGGTAAAAGCCTTGGTTTGAGCATATTGGCTAGAGGGATTGAGAATCAAACACAGCTCGATTTTCTTTGCAAAATCGGCTGCGATCAAGGCCAGGGGCAGCTGTTCGCCAAACCGCAATCATCAATCGATATTACTAATAAGATGGCATCAGAACGCTATAGAAAACGTATTGTAGAGACAACTCATCACTAACACCGGCAACATACTGAAGAAGCATTAAAAACCCAAATATTGCATTGAATATATCCGCGATGATTGCTCAATGGGTATGGAGTTGCGGTATAGTATCCCTAATAAACGGATAAAATCACTGTAAGAACAATGAGGCCATGAGCTGATGAAAGAGACCATAATGGTATTACCCAGTAGACGTCCTGAACAGATTAGACTGGTCAAAGTCCCCCATGACCTGGATCGAAATGAGGCCTACCGATTTGCCACCGGTATTATCGCCCAGGCTGAGGAGAGCAATGCCAACTACCATTGGGAGGATATCGCCGAAGCCCTGGAAGCACGTGGATTTGAATCCATTGATGCGATGATTGGACCCGCTCTGGACTAGTCAGCTATAACTCACGCAGAACTACCAACCCCGATGTGCGGAAAAACCCTATTCAATATCATCATACTCATCGAGATCCATTTGCAGAAGAATGGCCTTGCGTAGTAATTTTTGCTCGTTACGCTGGGTTTTCTTAAGCGAACTGATCTCCTTTTCCAGATCCTGAATACGATAGACCAGCTCTTCAGCATCCGCTACGGGTTGGGCAGCATGCTGTGGTGCAACTGCCTGCTGATTCCCCCCTGCAGCTGCGCCAGGATGCAGTGGAGATACCGAAGCAAGCTGAGGTGGCTGCTGTTTCTCATCACCAGGAGGATTAAAACTCACCTCCTGCTCCAGCTCATGCATAACTGAAAGTACAGCATCTTTGTTGAGCTCATGCATCTCTTCTAAACATCCAAATAACATCAGACGATCACACATGGCATTGATGCGACGAGGAACACCCCCGGTAAATTCATAGATCATCTTGAACACACCGTCACTAAAGGTTGGGTCCTCTTTCCAGCCGACCAGTTGTAAACGATGGACTATATATTTTTCAGTCTCTTCCACACTCAGGGGATCTAAATGGTAGGAGGCAATAATACGCTGGCGTACCTGTTCCATTCCCGGACTCTGCAGGGTACGCTTAAACTCCTCCTGACCCAGGAGAAAGGTCTGAACCAGGGCCCTGTTATTTACCTGAAAATTGGAGAGCATGCGTAGCTCCTCCACCGACCGGGGCGGCAGGTTCTGAGCCTCATCAACCACCAGCAGCATCTGCTTACCTTCAGCATGACGGGCACGGGCGATGGCCTCAAGATTATGCAGTAACGTCGCTTTATTCAGTCCTTCGTGAGCCAATCCAAATGAGGCACAAACCATACGCAGCATATCTTCCGGATCCACCTGGGTGGTCACCAGTTGCGCGGCCATAACATTCATTTCGCTCAACTCATCGAAGAGATTCCGCACAAGGGTTGTCTTTCCCGTTCCGATTCCACCTGTGATGACGATGAATCCCTCACCCTGCTCCAATCCATAGCGCAAATAGGCCATGGCACGATTGTGACCCTTACTGTTAAAGAAGAACTTGTGATCCGGGGTCAGCTGGAACGGCTTTCCTTCGAGTTTGTAAAAATCATCGTACATGTCTATTGGCCTTCACGTTGTTTCTTTGCTTTCCTGCTTGAGAGGCAACCAGCCGCTGAAAAAAACAAATGCCGCTACTGCGGCTATGATTCGATTCCCGGTCTCCGGGGCTGAAAGGTAACCCTTTATACTCCATATTATGCAACCAATCTGATAATTTTCCTACTATTCCTACTCAATTCAAGTTCTCAACACAGTTGTCCACGCTCCATATGAACCGAGATATATAGTAGGCCGAAAAGGATGGTTGACCGAACGTCTCTGAGTCAATTATCTTGCGTACTGAATCCTGTGGTTGGCAGAGCCTCTGATCGCCAGCTTGCAAACCCTGTGGCGTGGAGTCATTTCGCACCTGGGTGTGATAGAGAGGCATTCACCGCCACAACATAACGACCGTAATAAAACACAATGACAACAATCATCTAGGAGTCACCATGCTCAATCCCGGAGACCAAGCGCCGCCCTTTGAGTTACCCGATTCAGATATGCACATCATCAGATCCAGTGAGCTTTTAGGGCAGCAGAACCTGGTGATCTACTTCTATCCGAAAGATGACACCACCGGTTGTACCATCGAGGCAGTGGAACTATCGGATTTGATGGATGAATTTGAACAACATGATACTCAGGTCATTGGCATCAGCCGTGACAACTGTGCAAGCCATGCCGCTTTTCGAGACAAGCACGGACTGACCGTTCAACTTCTGGCAGATACTGAGGGAGAGGTGTGTAAATCCTTTGACGTATGGCGGGAGAAGGAAAAAAATGGGGAAAAGCGTATGGGCATCCTGCGCTCGACCTTCATAATTGACAAATCAGGCGTCATACAACAGGCCATTTATGACGTAAAACCCAAAGGACATGCAGCTCAAGTTATTGACTTAATTAGAGAAATCACCTAAACCTCTAAACAGCAGTCAGATCTAGGCACAGCATGAAGCAGCAAGGCGGTTAACGAGTGAAACTCCGAACAAAGATTCTGATTATTTTGTTTCTGTTCGGTTTTGCGCCACTAACCGCCATGGTGTTAACCAATCTACCCTTTGTGTTAGAGAGGCTGGAGTTCTTTTACCATAAGGCCTATCTACAAAACCTCAGGGCTGATTTTCGTGACCTGGACGAACACCTGGCCAGCCGCCACGAAATATTACGGCTGTTGGCCAAGCTGCCTGAACCCGGCCTGGTGCTGGGGAAACAACAGAACCAGAGCGATGAAAGCCAAATCGATTTGGCTCGGGTACGCTACACCGAATGGATCAACCAGATTCTGCGTGATCATCAGGATATCTTTCAGATTCTGTTTCTGGATCTACAAGGAAAACCCCGTTATTGGTTGGAATTGAACCACCGCACCGGTCAGTGGGAACCGACGATCAAATCACCTGACATGCCTTCAGAGGCATTTTTCAAACGCAATTTAAGGCTGAAGTTCGGGCATGTTGCCGCCAGTAAAATCAGCTTAAACCCAAGCGCCGCACATCTCGATCCCCGTCGGTTTATGACTTTACGTATGATCAGCCCGATTCTCGGGCCAGACAATAACGATCTTGTTACGACCTTGGGAGCAGTAGTAGTCAATATAGACGTTGGAGGAATGGCCAGAGCCTATCGCAACACCCTCTGGGTTACCGATGACGGCAGTTATCTGGAACAGCGTCTGAGGGGGGTCAGCCAGGCACGCGCCTTTGAAGACTTCAACGGCCTTCAGGAACGGTTCAAAGAGGGAAAGCTAACCCTTTGGGAGGGGCAGGGAAGGCAGGTTATCTGGGTACCCCTGTTCACCACTGAGGACTCAGGCCCACTCTGGGTAGGACGTCCTGTCGATCCTTCACCATTGGACAAGTTCCGCAATATCCTGATCAGCCGTGTGATGACCATTGTTGTGGTTGCCCTGCTGATATTATTGATGGTTGCTCGCTGGATTGCACTGCGTACGGAACATTTCGGTGACCGGCTACGCGATGGTATGGAGCGGGTGCTTCGCCAAGACGAAGCTGTGCGTTTCGATTGGTACGGTTCAAGCGAAATCAAACAGCTGGGGCAGCAGCTGACAGAACTCGCTGAAACACATGCTCAACAGGCCCATCAGCAACGGCAACATGCACTACAGCTGGAAGAGTCAAATCGTTACAAGTCACAATTTCTTGCCAATGTGAGTCACGAACTGAGAACCCCCCTCAATTCCATACTATTGCTCTCTAAAATGCTCAACGAATCAAATGATCAATTGGGTATTGAGCAGCAAAAGCAGCTACAGGTCATCCATGAAGCAGGACAGGATTTGAGGGCTTTGATCGACAATATCCTTGACCTCTCCAGAATAGAGGCTGGAAGAGCAAGCTTTACACTTCAGGAGATTTCACTTCGAGAGCTATTGATAGATCTGGTGGATCTGGTGAAACCTCAGTTCGATGCAAATGGACTCTATTTGAAACTTGAAATCGATGACAATGTTCCACAAACCTTTCTATCTGACCAGGAAAAGGTGCGGCAGATTCTGAAGAACTTTCTCTCAAATGCTTTAAAATTTACTCATAGTGGTGGTGCCACACTCCGAGCTTTCATTAATTCTGACACCACATCCACGCCTATCTGCTTTGCGGTCGAAGATACCGGTATAGGTATACCGCATGGCAAACAGGAGTTGGTCTTTGAAGCCTTCAAGCAGGCTGATGGATCCACCAGCCGCCAATTTGGCGGTAGTGGTCTGGGGCTGAGTATCAGCCGAGAATTAGCCAGGCTACTGGAAGGAAACATACACCTGGTAAGTGAGGAGGGAGAAGGTGCCACCTTCACCCTCTGTCTGCCGAAACAGTTCGATTATCAGGCCCTTCCTGACGCTCAAGTAGAGCTCCATGATCCCTCTGTGGAGGCTGAATTACTGCGCAATTCGAAGCAATCATCTGCAGTTCATGGGGATCCCCAACCCCTGCCCTTCACCGACCACAGGATCCTGGTTGTAGATGATGACCTGCAAAGCCTGCTTGCTCTAACCCCTCAGCTGGAAGCCTGGGGCTTCGAAGTGGTTGCCGCAGGTGATGGCCAGGAAGCCATCGACACCCTCGTCGAGGACCAGGATTTCAGCCTGGTGCTGATGGACATCATGATGCCTGAACTGGATGGCTATGGTACGATCAGACATATACGTGAAAAGATGGGGCTTACCAATTTGAGCATCATCGTTCTCAGTGCAAAAAATACGGCAGAAGACCGTATCGAGAGCCTGAATGCCGGAGCGGATGATACCATCGCTAAACCGGTAGTGACGGAGCAATTGAAAACGCTTATCAGTGAACAGATAGCGGATAATAAATGAGAATAAATGGGTCCTGAACTTCGCTAAGAAATAGCTGGTGATCGGGATTCAGTAGAGGCTCTGGCCAGAGGCTAGGGCATTGACAGGGTAAACTGATCGACAGCTTGTAACATGAAAAGATACGCAGGTTTTAAACTTCTCATCGTGGACGACCACGAACATAACCTGTTTACGTTGCGTACCCTGGTACAGCGTTACATGGATGTGGAGATTCTTGAAGCCACATCAGGACAGCAAGCCCTCGATATTGCTGTTAAGAACCCCACTATCGACCTGATAATACTGGATGTGCAGATGCCTGAAATGGATGGCTTCCAGACCGCATCCATGCTCAAAATCCGCAATAAGACCAAACATATCCCTATCATTTTTCTCACCGCCGCTTTCAAGACCGAAGAGTTTCAACAAAAGGGGTATGAAGTAGGCGGCGTAGACTACCTGCTGAAACCTATTGATGACAATCAACTGCTGAATAAAATCAGCACTTACTTTCGACTCATTGAGAAAGAGCGTGAGCTGAATATAGTGCTGGAGCAGAAGGTCGCTGAGCGTACAGCGGAACTCGCCTCAGCCAAGCAGCATCTTGAGAACATCATTACCCATATGGGAGAAGCCCTGCTGGTACTCAACCCCCTGGGTGAGATCGAGTCAGCAAACCCTGCTGCCTGTAAAATGCTCGATTACAACGAGGCGGATCTGTTGCAGATGTCGATCGGGGATGTGTTTGAGGAGGAGGAAGAGGAGCAGGCCGGGGCTTTTTTCGGTACCTGGCTTGAAGCCTTGATACGTACTGGTGCATTGAGTCGTATCGAAGCACGATTTATTGCCAAGGATGGACGCCGTGTACCCATACTGTTTTCCCGTACTGCTGTTAAAGACAGTAACGACGATATCCGCCATATAATTTGTATCGCCAAAGATATGACCGGTTATATCCGTGAAATGGAAGTGGCCAGTTCTACTTCCCAAGGAGTGTAAACAATGAACGAGCCTACTGATCCACGTCTGTCCGAAGAAGAAGACACCTCTCTGACAGCAAATGCTCTGAAAGCCATGGCTCACCCCCTGCGTTGGAAGATTCTATGTTCCCTCGGAGAAAATGAACTCTCGGTAGGCGAAATAGTCGAGAGAACAGGCACTTCTCAGAGCAATATCTCTCAGCATCTCGAACAATTACGCAACAAAAACATCGTAGTGTCACGAAAAGAGGCAAACCGCATCTATTATCGAATCCGCAACCATCAATTGCTGGACCTGATCGGTATCATGCGCAATGTCCTCTGCCCCGCGAATTTAGATGACCGCTACCCAAGATAAGGCGCCACTCCGATATGGATGAACAGATTATTGAATTGGAGAGCCGCATTGCATTTCAGGATGAGGCTATAAATTCCCTTAGTGAAACAGTTGCCTCACAACAGGAAAAATTAGATACCCTCATCTCTGAAATGGACAGCTTGAAACAGAAACTCAAAGCTCTGGAGCCTTCACCTCTGCAGGATGGAGATGCAGAACCCCCTCCGCCTCACTATTGATCTGCATAGAGCACTTAAAATCAGACCAGGCCTCCGCATGGGATCAGCCATCTTCAGCCAGAAAAATCACCTGAAAGATCTATAAATACCCATGATATAGTTGGTCAATAAATGCATTCACAGGCAGACCAACTATAAGATGAAAGCAGAACAACAAATCAAACAACGCTACCAGGGTGACCAGGGACGCGAATATCACGGCACAAAACGTGAAATCCCAGACAGAGCCTTTCCATGGGTGACCCAACTTAGATATGAGAAGATTGCACCACAAGTTAAATCGACAGATGTGGTGATGGAATACGGCGTTGGCTTCGGATGGAATATCGCCAAACTAAACTGCCATAAGCGTCTGGGCTTCGATCTTGCAACACACCTGGAACCATTTCTCAACAAATCAGATATAGAATTCATTCATGACACCACCAAGCTTCCCGATCACTCTGTGGATGTCATGGTTTGTCATCATGTGCTGGAACACGTCCCCTCTCCAGTTGAAGTATTGACCGAGATCCATCGATTATTAAAAACCAGTGGCAAGCTATTGCTGTTCGTCCCCTATGAAAAAGAGAAGCGCTATCAACAGTACGACCCAGACGAACCCAACCACCACCTCTACTCCTGGAATGTACAGACCCTGGGTAATCTGGTCAGCGATTGCAGATTTGAAATCTCCTCAACTGGCGTCCTGCGTTTTGGCTATGATCGCTTTGCAGCCACCTGGGCCGACAGGCTCAAACTTGGTGAATCAGGATTTCGTCTGATAAGGGGGTTGGTGCACACTATAAAGCCCGCCCAGGAAGTGTCGATAGTTGCCACGCCGCGCTATTAACTCGTCACATCTACTAAAATTATCACTGAATCGGAGGATGCGCTTCGCTTACCCACCCTACTGACATGGCATTTTGCCGATTAGCTTCCAAATCTCCCAGATTCGGTGAAAAAAGATCTGTAGATAGACCAACCACAGGAGTCGTACGCGCCGCTCTAGCCCTCAATTACAGCGCATCCTGCTCATGAGATGAGCATATCGGTTCCGGTCGCTGCCAGAGCCAGAGGGCCACGAGTACCAATACAAGAGATACCCCCAGGGAGGCCTGCCACCCTGGGTTACCGAATATCTGAAACAGAGTGAATCCAATGGTCATACCTACCACCGCCATCCATTTTCCAGTTCTTGTCATTTGACCGTATGTGATAAAGAGATAGACCGGTTGACCAAACCGCGGATGAGCCAGTATTCGCCTGGTAAGATGAGGTGCACTACGAGACCAGCACCAGACCGCACCAATCCAGAATATAGTGGTTGGCAATAAAGGCAATGCAATACCAATCACGCCAAGTCCAAACAATAGCCAACCCAATGCCAACAACCAGGGCTTTGACAAAGGATGCCCAGTCACTGATTGTTTTAAACTCGGCTCTAACTTACTCATTCTCTAATCCTGTATATACCTGCACTCAAGGTTTTCCATTTCATTACTCTAGTGTAACTCGTCATAAGTTCTACGCCATTCAGAGCCACCCCATTATGCCGGTTCAAGGCGTGGGTCGCAGGGAATGGCTACCTCTTTATAAGCGCCACAACACACAGCCAGTATATTGGAGTGGCACCCTTCAGGTGGCCAGAAAGGGTACAGAATCTGTAGCAAGGCACAATGACCTTAATTAATGCTAGACGCTGTCCAGCCTATTTCACAATCGTTTATGGTTAAAAGATTGATAGTTTCTGTTTATCGCCGTCACCACCCTAACCAACCCAATCTATAGATTAGATAATTCATATATTCTAAATTCGAGAACCTTATGATTTGTGTAACTATTTCCAACTAAGATAGGCTTTTATCAACAAGCAGGCGCGCTTTTACTGGAATGAAGGGAGGCTTATGAATTAATTAACTGAACAGTATATAATTATGCAGAGAAATCATTGTTTTGAGTGGGGTATAGCAATGCGGATATATCGCTCGGATATTCGACGCATTTACCTGAATATGCTCGCTCTTTGCTGTCTCTCTTTTTTACCTATAACCGCCCTGGCAAGTCCCTCTGATAATCCAGCAAAGACCGATGTTTTCAGCCTCAATCAGGCCATTGATGTAGCGCTGGAAAAAAACCGTCTAAGAACAATCTCTCAACAGGCACTATTAACCGCTGAGGCTCAGTACCAGCAAGCCGCGTCAAGTTACTGGCCTACCGTGAGCCTTAGTCTTGGCTTTCAGCGCCGTGACGAAGAAGCCATATTCGAGTATCCGGAACAGCAGTTTGATATAGCACCCGGCATGTTACCTCCAGTCTCTATACCTTCGCAGGAGATCGCTTTACTCGGTCGAGATACGAGTCACTACTCTTTGGATATAACCTACCCTCTGTATACGGGTGGTAGGCGGGAAAGTCTGGTCAAGCAGGCAAAAATTGGAGTAGACCTGGCAACACGTGAAATCAGACGCACCAATCTCCAGGTGGTTCAGGACGTTAAGCGATACTACTATGCAGCGCACTACACACAACAGCTGGTCACGCTTGCCGAAGACATCACCCTCTCTTTTGAGATTCTACGCGATATAACTCAGGCCTTTTTTGATGGCGGCTCAAATTCAGTCGACAAACTTGATCTGTTGAAAAGCAAGCTTGCCTATTCCATGGCTCAATCGACAACGGCTGAGTTTCAATCGAATCATGACGCAGCTCTATCTGCACTTGGCTTTGCCATGGGTCTGGAATGGCATAAAAAGATCAGCTTGAAAGAAGACCCCCAGCTGAAGATTTTGGAGAGTAATCGTCTTCAACAGCTGGTGGAACAAGCAATGAACTTTAATCCTGAACTCGAAAAGCTTGAACTTGCGGTAGAGGCCTATGAGTTAAAAGTCGATGAAGCACAAAGCGGCTACTACCCTACCCTAGGGGTTATAGGATCCTATGAGGGGTTTCATAGTGACCTGGATGGTGGTCTCGATAACGAAACAAACAGCCGTTCATGGATGATAGGCATCGGCCTGAAAATGAATCTATTTGAAGGCGGGCGAACCCGCTATAAAGTATCAGCGGCCAAGAGTGAAAAAGCAAAGATGACGCAGCAACATCTTCTGGTAAAAGATGCGGTTGCAATGCAGGTAAAGAACCTCTTCTTGAAAATCCAGGCAGCACAGCATCAAATAGAGATCACGGATCGATCCATACTTACCTCTGAAGAGAACCGGAACCTGACCAGCCGCGCCTATCAATCCAGAGCCGTTGACACTCAAAAAGTTATCGAAGCCAACCTGTTTGATGCCATGATCAGGGCTAACCACTATCGAGCGATGCATGATCAGGCTCTCCACTTATCTGAAATCTCGTATTTATTGGGCAAGGAAGCCATGCTGTAGCACCCTGATGAACGTCATGCTAAAACTTTTCCTACCAGCCATAAGCCTACTTTGCTTATGTCTATCATCACACAGCCTTGCTGCTCCTGTTGATAGCGACTCAATTCCAATCAAGGTTGGCGGTAGCATGGAGTCTATACATGGCCACTCAATTACTGACGCAGAGATTTCATTCCAATTAATTTTTAATGAATTGTTGAAGGAGGTTAACGAAAGCTTCACCTTAAAGATTTACAAACAGCGCAGCACACTGAACGATCTTTTCGAAAAAGGAGATCTACAAGTAATTTTGACCAACAGTCTGAATTTTCTCGATCTGGACAGCCTGATCCACCCGACAGCAAGATATGCAGTTCAATATGGTGGTTCACTCAAGCAACCCTATCTTCTTTTAGTGCGCCGCACTAACAAATTAGTCCACCTTAAATACTTACGTGGTAAAAAATTAAGTCTAGCCAATGGCCATTTGATCGGTAAACTTTTTTTAGACGTTCAATTACTAGAGAATGGACTTCCCTCTTCAGATAATTTCTTCGGTGAAATTGTAACGGTTAAAGGTGCTAACACTTCTATTATCGACCTCTATTTCGGTAAAATAGATGCGGCACTAGTACCACAATTCAGTCTTGAAACTGCCCTGGAACTCAACCCTCAAATAAAAGACAAAGTAGAAATTTTAGCAGTTTCCAAGCCTATGATTTACCAGGCAGTAGGAGTGCGTCATGATTTTCCACAAAGTCGAATTGATAACTTTGAGCCTTCTATTATTACTGAGAATCCTGGCAAAAGATTAAAACAAGTTTTCAATACCTTTCGCATCGTTCGCCTGCATCGTATTACAGATAATGCATTAAGCGAGGTTAAGGATCTTGTTAAGCATCATAATAAATTGATTGGTCAAGAACGATGACAATAAAAAACACAATTTTTACTCATCTATTTACTCGCATGGCCATCATTCTATTGGGTATTAGCTTAGCTTTTTCATTCGCTCTTCTACCAATCTATAATGACAAACTGACCCGCATGCTTGGCGCTCAGGGTAATACATTTGCGAACACGACAGTGGCAGCTTGTGGAGATGCCCTTTACACTGAAGATTTCAGCTACGTAATCACCTATACGAACAACGTACTTAAAGAGACTCCAGAAATTTCTTTTGTCAACTTTATTTCCCGCAATGATATGTTACTTCACATCAGCCCATCTGCCTGGAAAGTAAATACTACCGATCACAAGTATACAGATGATCTACCTAACGATACCGAACCCTATACAATAAAACACATTTCGAGCACTAATCGCAGAGATAGTAAAAATGTTTTTATCTTTAAAAAGCCATTGAATATTTCTGGCTTAGACTGGGGCATTATAGAAGTCGGAATATCAGACTCTGAGTACTATGATCTGAGGACAAGTTATTTCACAAATGTTTTTCTCTACAGTCTGATTCTACTTGTTATCTCTTTACTTATATTACACGGTGTATCTTTAAAAATATCCACTCAATTGTCTAAACTTAGACATACTGCTTTTTTGCTATCAAATGGTAACCTTTCGGCAAGAGCTCCTGATAAAGCAATAGGTGAAATACAATTACTAGCCACTACGTTGAATAGCATGGCTGAAAATCTCGAAAACAAAACTCAGCGTGTTGAGCAACTAGCAAGACTTGTCGAAGATACTAATGACGCAATTGTAATTTTCGATAAAAACCAAAAGATCACCTTTATAAACCAGGCATTCTCAAATATATCTGGTAGAAATATTGATTTTTACCGTGGCATGAAAATGCACGATCTTTTTTCCCACCTAGGTATTGCAAAGCAAAAACAACATGAAGTTTCTGTAGGCATGGAGCACATTGATCAATTAAATTGGTCAACTGACTTAACAATCACCACTACTAACAACAACCCTATCCACATGACCTTGAGAATCGAGGCATTTGATCCTGACGAACAGTGCGACAATGGTTTTTTTGTTGTACTGAGTGACATTACTCGACGTAAGCAATTAGAGTTTGAACTAGAAACCCTTGCTTATATCGACAAACTTACAAAATTACCAAATCGAAGATATTTCACGGATCGCTTGAGTGAGGCCGTCAAAGAATCAGAGACTGATGGCAAGGCATTATCTGTTTTCTTTCTTGATTTAGATAATTTTAAAATCATCAATGACTCTCTAGGCCATGAAATTGGTGATCACGTTCTCAGAGAGACGGCTTGGAGACTTCAAGACACTTTACGTTCAGATGATACTGTTTGTCGACTTGGAGGAGATGAATTTACAGTTATCATCAAAAATGTCTCTGATAAAGAGAGTTTAGCCTCACTAGCAGACATGATTATTCAATGCTTTGCAAAGCCAATTGAGATAGTCGAGAGAGAATTAAGAATTAGCACAAGCATTGGCATTGTACAATTTCCTGAAGACGGCCATAACGAAAAAGAACTGATAAAAAACGCAGATACTGCTATGTATGCTGCGAAACATGCAGGAAAAAATGCCTATCGCTTTTTCACCCAGGATATGCACCACGACATGCATGAATACATGGAGCTGGAAAGTTCTTTACGTAATGCAATTATTCACTCTAATTTTGAGCTTGTTTTCCAACCATTTATCAATATTAAAAACAACTCTATAACGAATTGTGAAGCTCTACTGAGATGGAAACACCCTGAACGCGGATTTATACCTCCTGGGCGCTTCATACCAATTGCGGAACAATCCGGCTTAATATCTGCTATTGGTGATTGGGTCATCACCCAGGTCTGCCGTCAACTTAAACAGTGGAATAATAATACCAAGGTCTCCATCAACGTTTCAGGCAATGAGCTGCTTGATAAGCAATTTATA
>JBEVXD010000014.1:70108-130661 GCA_040506275.1 Candidatus Thiodiazotropha sp. DIVDIV | reverse complement strand
CGGCGAACGCCGAATCTTGGGGCAGTGCAGTCGCTGCTTACCTAAGAAAAGACACTCATAGGTCATGAAGTATAGGATCAGCAAATGCTGAGAGTCCTATGTGCCAAACGCTGAGAATTTAACTAAGTTCAGCATAGATTCTGTCCATAATTGAATTATATCTCCTTTGAAATTCACCAATTTGTGCAACAGGTGGTGATCCTTACATTTGTAATTCTGGTTGTTTTATCGCTATTGAGAAAGCTTTTTTGATTGGGTGTCTTAATTATTGCTATGTGCCAAACGCTGAGAATTTAACTAAGTTCAGCATAGATTCTGTCCATAATTGAATTATATCTCCTTTGAAATTCACCAATTTGTGCAACAGGTGGTGATCCTTACATTTGTAATTCTGGTTGTTTTATCGCTATTGAGAAAGCTTTTTTGATTGGGTGTCTTAATTATTGGAGATTTTATGCGGTTAAAGCTGTTCGGAAGCGTCATCAATTATCTTCCTCTGCTTATTTAACAGGCTTTCATATTTCAATACCATTTTGCGAATCTTTTCAAGTTCGGATGCAGAGATTTTTATTACACGCTTAGATTTGAACATTGACAAAAGGTGTAGCGTTCTTGGGTATTGATCCAAATTACTTGCCATCTGATCCACACGCTGTTTGAAACTTGACGGCACACGCTTATTAATCCCTATTACAATTTGAATCATGGGTTCGGATGCGATCAAAGGTACCACAGCATGGCGAATCTGCGGATTGAGCTCCTGTGCAAGCTCAAAAGCCACATCTGTAACCAGTGCCGAGTCCACTTTATTGAAAAATAGATTAATGATAGCGTCATTGAGACTTTCAATATTTTGGATTTCCGAAAAATGATCTGTGGTTTGCGGCAGATTTTGCTCCAGCAGACTCATATCAAGAAATATTTTTCCTAGATGATGGCCATAAGGAAAGGCTAATGTTTTCTTTGCCAGTTGTGAAAGAGAGTTGATATTGTCAGATTTTCTGACTAGTAGGATTACTCTTTGCTTCAACCGATCACCAAACAGTAGGGAGTAGTGCTGATCTTCATCAATCTGGTGCTCTATTTTCAGATAATCCACAGGATTAGCCAGTATTGCATCGAGATTATCTTTGCGCATTTGAGTAACCACATTTAATGGATCATCAAAATTCGTGAATTCACACGCTTTGTCGATGTTTTTCATGAACTCAATAAATGTCATCTCAGTGGCAATTCGCGAATCCGTGCTATGTGTCGCATAAAACAGGCGAGACATGATACCGATAAATGCTGTATCTCTATCATAGGGATCACTTTGAGCTTGGGCTATATGAATAGCCATGATGCCACTTAAAAGTAGTAGCAACAGAATGACGCTATGAGATTTTATTTTCATGAATCACATGCATTCAAGATAAAGTGTTATGGCTGTCTGGATTGAGTTAAATAGTTATATCGATCGATTAGCTGTTTTGTTGAACTGATATCAGATTGTTTTAGCTTGATGAATTTATTAGCCCGAAATAGTGATAGCAGATGTTGTATCCTTCTGTTTTCATGAGATTTACTCATGATTTCATCGACTCTTGTCATATTTTGCTCCGAGATATTTTTATTCAGACCGATGACCTGAGGTATCAGACCCTGTGATACCACCAGGGGTTTTAGACTGGTTTTTATACGGGGATTCAGCTCCGCGGCAAGTTCAAATGCTATGTCTGAAACAAGAGCAGCATCTGTCTTATTAAAAAAAAGATCCACAATAGCGCTATTGGTATCGATCGTCTCTTGAACATTGGCGAAATATTTTTCTATTGGCGGAAAGCCATTTTCCATTAGCAGCACCTCAAGATAGGCTCTTCCCAGGACATGTCCTGCCGGTATCGATATGGTTTTCCCACGGAGATCCGATATCATGTCGAGTTCGTCGGACTTTCTAACAAGAAGTAACACTGTCTGTTCAGCACGATCACCGAAGATCATGGTATAAAGCCTGTCCATATCAAGCAAATGCTGCATGTCTAGAAGGTCTATCGTATTAATGAATATCGCATCGATTCGATTATTAGCCAGATCATTAATCAGCTTATCCTTATGCTCATAAACAACTATTTCTGATCTCATACCCATCGTGCCGAATACTTCCCGGATTATCATATCCGTCGCAATTGTAGTATCCGTTACATTGGCAGCGAATAAGACTTTTGACATTCTGCCGAAGTATCCATTCTCTGGCGTGTGAGTATACCGGTCAGGTAATTTTTCCGCTTGTACAACAAAGAGTGGGCATAAAGCCAGCAACAGGACTATTACGATAAATGGAGCAACAAACCAATGACCTTTACAAGGCCAACCAGTAGTGATTTTTCTAACAACCATCATGCGTCATATGTTGAACTATACAATCAACATCCCTTCGTTGTAGATTTGAATTTGAATATTAGTTAACACAACCGCTTTCATTATTTTATTGTCGGTAAACTCCTTAAAACCCTTTCTCAGATATATTAGTGAGTGGCGGAACTGTTTGTTCTGTGATGTAAATGATTAAATTCATGACGTAATTTTCGAACCTCAGTCAGGTAATTTCCGGTTAATTTCTTGATTGCTGATATATGAAACAAGCTCATTGATTGAGCCAAGTTAGGTGAACGTTGAGTATTTAGAAAATAGGGTTCAATTTTATCGAGTTTAGACTGAGAAAAATCATCTCTTACAGCAACAACCTGATGTATCAGAGGCTCAGATACTTGAATTATAGTCAATTGCTTACGCATCTGAGGATTGAGTTCACAGGCCACTTCGTATGAAAAATCGGTTACAAGAGCGGCATCGACTTTTCCAAAAAAAAGATTGACTAATGAGGAATTGGAGTCCTTGGCGACACGAATTTCAGAAAAAAAACGTTTCGAGACAGGATAATTTTGGCGCATCAGTAGTACATCCAAAAACATATTCCCAACGGCATACCCTTTTGGAATACTGATTTTCTTATCTCTCAGTTCATCCAGGCTGTCACTTCCGGCATTACGTCTTGTAAGCAGATAAAATTTTGGTTTTATATTGGGGCCGTGCTGAATGATGTAAGCACCGTTAGAGTTCAGGTGCTCTTCCAACTCCAGATATTGGAGTGTATTGGTAAATACAGCATCGAGATCACCTTTCAGTAGTTTCTTTTCAACCTCCAGTTTATTTTGAAAGACATCAAGCGCAACAAACTCACCAGACTCTTTCAGGATATCATTAAGTACCAAGGTGAATGCTATTTTCGCATCGGCCACACTAATATCATAAAGTGTATCTTTACTGATACCTGCCAGGATAGTCGCATTCCGCTCACTGCCATTGACCAGAGATAATCCCTGTATCAGTATGAATGTTACGCTTACAATGCTTTTTAATATACTTTTCAGTTGCATATTTATTCAGCTAATCTGTTCTCTTTATCAGCTCTATGCCTTAATTCAGCTATAGCAAGTTAATCAAAAGTCAGAGCCGTATACTCCTCAACTCACTTTTTCGCTTTGATATCAGTCACAACGGCATGAGTCACACCTCGGCTGACCAAATTATAAAGTGCATTAGCAGTCATCGGCTTATGGTAGTAAAAACCTTGAATGAGATGACACCCCTTCGACCTCAACCACTCCATCTGTTTTTTCTGCTCTACGCCTTCACCGACAGTGGTAATATCCAAACTGTGGGCTAACGATATGATCGATTTCACCACGGCAGCAGTTCGTTTGTCATCTGGCACACGATTGATGAAGGTCTTATCAAGTTTGATCACATCAATCGGTAGTTCTGAGATATAACTCAATGAAGAAAAACCGGTTCCGAAATCATCCAAGGCCAGTTGAAAACCCATGCGTTTGAGTTGATTCAACATCGGCAGATTTTTTCCTTCCTCACTTACCAGTACATGCTCGGTAAATTCCAACTGTATTTGATGGGCGTCTATATCATATTCAACCAATTTCTCTCGCAGTCTCTCTGCATAATTGGTATTAACTAGCTCCGCGCCCGAAACATTGACCGAGACAGTGATTCTGGTGTCCCATTCCTGAATCTGTCTGCAGACTTTATCAAATACCCAATCACCGATAGAACGTATCAGTCCGGATTGTTCGGCTATTGGAATAAACCTCCCTGGTGGTATCATCCCCCGCTCAGGATGCTTCCATCTAAGTAAGGCTTCACAATGCTTAATGTCATTCTTTCTTTCATCAACAAATGGCTGGTAGACAAGATAGAGACCCATGTCGTTAATCGATTTTCTGAGCGCACTCTCTATATCAAGATAATCACGCATGTTTTCATGCATTTCCTCAGAGAAGAAACGATAGCAGTTTCTACCGCTCTTTTTCGCAGCATACATGGCCATATCGGCATTTTTGATCAACTCTTTGGTGGTCATGCCGTCATTCGGAAAGGTCACAATGCCTATGCTGGCGCTGGTCCTCAGCTCATGATCATGGATATAGACCGGCATACTGAACTTGGTCAGTATGGTGTCACACAAGCGACTGATCGCATCATAATCGTTGGCACCACGAATAATGGCAGTAAACTCATCGCCACCGAGACGACATATGGTATCGTCGGTTCTCAAGGAATCCTGCATTCTCCAGCCCACATCCGCCAGCACCTGGTCGCCCACTTCATGGCCCAGTGAATCATTGATAATCTTGAAATTGTCCACATCCAGAAATATCAGTGTAAAAGCCGTATTGAACATTTCCGCTTCTTCGACCGCCTCATTCATACGATCCATAAAGTAACGACGATTTGGAAGCTGAGTCAGTTTATCGATATACGCCAGGGTCTCCAGCTCCTGTTCAAGTTGCTTTCTTCGTGTAATATCCGAGAGAATGATGAAGAAGCCACCGGATTCCACTTCATGCAGATCAAACTTCTCGATCCGCATGGTCAGATGGTAGGTTTTTTCACTTGATATTTTGAATGTCAAATCGGTTGTACAGTCATGAAAATCACTGCCTGAGAGTTCATTCTGCAGCTCTTTTTGTTTGCTACGACCGATCTTTAGGTGTGCGAAAAATTTCGAGAGATTCATTCCCTTGAAATCATTGATATCTTCTCCAAAAAAATTGGTCAGCGCAGAATTTACATAGATGACTTTGCTGGTGTCATCGAATATTGCAATCGCATCATTGGTATCCTGGACAAGTCGTGCAAGCCGCCTCAGATGCCGGGTATTCTCATCCAGGCTGATTGCCATGCCGTTCAAGGTGTTGGCCAATAGACTGATTTCACCGATGGCTTCTGTTGGCGCACGGGCTAACAGATTACCTTTTGCCAGTTGCGATGCAGTTTCCCTGAGCTTTGTTAACTGCTGAGAGAGGCTCAATGAACTGCCATGCAGCAGCAGCAGCGTGATAGCAACCAACATCAGACTGAATAACAGGACATTCCTGAAATAGCTGGAAAGCAGCGATTGATACTCTAAATCTGATAAACCAATTGTAAAGTCGCCCCAGTCATAACCGCTGATTATGATTGGTTTGGAAAACACAAATCCGCTCTTTATATCCCCTTTATCAATATTCTCTACATGATCAATCAAGTGTGAGTCTTGAGCACGTTGCAACTTCAATACGTCACGATTTATAGCTTGTTTCAGTGACCAACCATCCGACGTCAACTCAATGATCTCACCTTGGCGAGATGAGAAACTAATGAACAGCACTTCAGGCGTATTGTTCAGGACTTTGTTGATGTATGAGATGATAAAACTGTAATCCTCCGTATACAGCGCCTCCCCACAGGCGGCAATCGTAGAGTTGGCGAATGTATCGCCCTGACTGGCGATCATTTTGATCAGTTTATCTTGATAGATCGGCAGCAAAACCAGGGAAAATAATACATTGGTTACTAGCAGGATCAGTGCAATTCGTTTAAACAGGTGTTTGAATATGGTTGATTTTTTCATAGCACTGGTCATTTGACTAATAAGCTCCGATGTTCATCACTCAACTCACGAACTTCTGCCAAGGTGTTGCTTTTAATCTTTCTTACTGCAGTCAGCCGAAAGGTCTTCAAGACTTGGCTCATCTTGGGGGATTCATGAACATTGAGAATATAGGGCTCTATATTCTTGATACGCTCAGGTGGAAAATCGTGTCGTACCGATACGACCTGATGAGCAAGGGGTTCTGATACATCGATCACGATCAACTGTTTCGTAAGTTGCGGATTGAGCTCACTGGCCACGTTGAAGGCATAGTCTGTGATCAAGGCAGCATCCACTTTGCCAAAAAACAGATTGACCACCGCGGAGTTGGATTCCCTGGTCTCACGTATTTCAGAAAAAAATTGATCAGTTACCGGTAGGTTCTGCCGTAACAACATCACGTCGAGGAACAACTCCCCTACCGCATGTCCTCTGGGAATACTGATTTTCATCCCTTGCAACTGACTAAGACGGTCAATACCACTTTTACGCGTGGTTAAAAGATAGTATTGAGGTTTAATCTTCGGACCATGCTGGATAATATAGCTGCCTTTGGGATTCAAATATTTTTCGATTTCCAGGTAGTGGATCGTATTGATAAATACAGCATCGAGTTCACCGGCAATCAGCTTCCTTTCCACTTCCAGATCAGTTTCGTATATCTCAAGAACAAACTGCTCCTCAGACTCCTTGATCGCTTGATTGAATATTAGGGAGAATACGATCTTCGCATCGGTAATACTCGTATCATAGAGGGATTCCTCACTCAGACCTGCAACAATGGTAACTTTGTCATCATTGGCGATGCCCAGAGGTATCCCAAGACTCCACAGAAGAGCCCAAAGAACTAGGCCACAGGCAGGTTTTCTCAATCCCATTTTCAATCCATAAAGGTCACATTTACTCAGTGGCCTCCCTGCCCAGCAAGTAGGTGATTTCAGCCAGATGCAGGGCCTGGTCGTGTTTGGCACGATAGTGGTTGGCCCGTACCAGCGCATCCATCAGATTGGCCTCGATCACCTTTTCGGTTTTTACGGCTCCGGTTTGATAGGCCCGGCTGCTTAAATCGCGATTCTCCCGGGCAGTCTCGACTGCGGTCTGGGTGATCTCAATCTGCTGTTTTGCCGCATGTGTCTGTAGGAACAGGTGTTTGATCTGTGTAGCCAGACTCTCATTCAGCAAGAGTCGCTGTTGCTCCTTCTGGTCACGTCCCACCCGGGCTGCAGAGACCCGGTGTTGGGTCCGGCCGCCTTCAAACAGTTTCATTGTGACACCGATACCCAGGGTCCAGGAGTTGCGGTTGGCATCCGTATCGAGACCACCATCCAGATCGTTGTCAAATCCACCTACCGAGGCCATCAGACCGACCATGGGGTAGTGATCGCTGGCTGCCTCCTCTATCTTCGCCTCATAGACATCGACAGCCAACTTCAACTGTTGCGCCTGGGGATTGAAATCCAGCGCCTGCTCAACCAGGTTTTCCAGGGCATCCTGCGGAATGGCCACGGCATAATCCGGATTATTGAGACGAATCTCTGCACGCCAATCCAGGCCCATGGCAAACGCCAGAGCTGCCAGGGCCGAGGCATGTTTGGAGGCAAGTTCAGCATGGGTCGCTGAAGCGAGGGTGTAGGCCAGCTTGCTTTGCAGCAGATCCAGCTTGTTGACCGAATTCGAGCCGCCCTCGTAAAACGCCTGGGTGATATCCCGTAAGGCCTCAAAGGCGATGGAAATCTCCTCGGCGAGATCCTCCAACTGCTGGGTGTAGTGGGCCGCATAAAAGTAGCGTTTCACATCCTGTACCACTTGCAGATCGGTACGGCGCACCTCTTGAGCCGCGATGGCCACTCCAAGTCTGGCCTGTTCGATCAGACTGGAGCGCTTGCCCCCGGTATAGAGGGGGTAATTCATATCGAGTGAATAGAGGGTGGTATCCCGTCCAAGGATATCGATCTCCTGGGTGGGTATATCCACCGGTGGCAGCATACCCGGCATCAGATCGAAACGCTGTGCGGGGTACTCAAAAGTGGCTGTTTCGTCCCGCCTTTGAAAGCTGGCGTTCAGACTGAGGCTCGGCCAGTAGGTGGATTTGGCCTGTTGGTACTGCTCCTCGGCGATCTGCATGGATTGTTGGGATATGGTCCTCAGGCGATTGTTTTCCAAGGCCACGGCGATTGCCTGATCGAGATCATAGGCTTTGGCGGAAGAATCCGCTGCCGATAGAGTGGGGAAAACGACCAGAAAAACAGCTGTGAACAGGCTGATTACACTTGACGTGAGCCCTTTTTTTAGCAGTTCACAGGGACCAAGCGAATGCTCTGTTAACGGCTTGATAGTCATGTTGGCCTCTGATTTGCGTCAGGCTCCACCATGAACTCAGAACGCAGGTAGCAACTATAGGTTAATAATATTGCAACACCCTGATTTCCTTAGGCTCCCTTGCATCTAGCAGTATAATATAACCTCGTTTAATTGCATCAACAAATCGTAGAATTCTTATACGGGATGCAGGGAGATTTAAAGGCACTTCAGTAGTTATCTGTAACGATTTTCATTTTCCGATGGTCAGATCTTGTTCTGATAGTTTAGAAAATAAAAAAATGGGCTGCGCTTCGAAACAGGATCGCCAGCATTGCGCCATACAAAGCCGGCTTTAAAATGATTAAAGGGCTCTGACCCCTTTAATTTCTGACCCCTTTAATTTTCTTCAGGGATTGAACCATAATCTCGCATTACAGTTAATCGTAGCTTGAGTACCAAAATAAACAGGATGATTTCAATGGCTATCATCCCCAAAACCCAATTTGTTGCATCGAAATATTTAGCGAATGAAAAACAAATTGGTCCATTGAAATAAACCACCCAGAACGAAAACGGAAGAAGCAATAAGCACAAGATCAATGGCAAGCCGTATTCGCTACCAAATATGGATAGTGGTAAGGCATATTTTTGCCTCCTTGAAGCCAGATATTTTTCCCATGATGGAACGCTAACATCAATAGCCCTCTGAAGAGTTGGCCATGTTTCATGGGTAATGAAACGCGCATAAGAAATAATCATAAAGTCATGCCGACTATGAGCCATCACGAAGTACATAAGTATAAGTGGAGTTAGCAAGAGCACCAGCACACTATCATGCGTAAGCAAAGCAGATGGATTTCGCGCATATATGGCGACGAGAATTCCGATATAAATGAGCTGAAAGTAGAGCAGCTTTTGCTGTTGTTCGACTCGCTGAACTATACCTTGGGTGAGAGCCTTATACTGTTCGACCAGAATCTTAGCTAGTTCAATTTGATCGTCCGGCAGGTTTGATTCTTTCTCGCTTTTTGGCGATGACTCATCATGGACTGGAGGTGCTTCAGCAAGTTGATGTTGCCAGCAATACTCCGCCCCCTCTGTTGACGACCTAGAACACGGCTTCCCTTTGGTTGTTTTTGCTTTGCAGTTGGTCACTGGTTTTTCGCCTAACGCCAGCGGTGAGGGGCTTGCCGTAGCGGGGTTTCTTGTGTGCTAGGCTCTTTTAGCGCACAAGAAGCACCGCGGAAGGCAAGTCCCTCTCGACCGCCATTGTTAGGCGCTTTTATACACATACTCATCCCGGTTGATACCATGCGTTCTGAGTAGGCCAAAATTTGTATGTATCTGGGAATATGATGTCAACTTCCTCTGATAGATATTTGGCTAGCTCTGCTCTTGGACTTTCAGTATTTCCATCACTATATGCAAATTGCATAAACCAAGCATACGTATCTGCTAATTGAAGCAATCGGCTCGAATAAGAGTGGGAAAAATAAACTGTATCAATGAGGCCGCTTATTTTACGCCCATACGGATATGGTGTTCCATACTCCCTATACCCTGAAAGATCACCTGCTGATTCTCTAGCCAATCTTTCTTTCTCAAAGTCTCCAATCAGAAGCCCTCGGGTTTGAGCACGCCTTACCAACCCATTAGCTCTTTCAACGAAGAATACGAATGCTCGTTGTTTAGCATCATCTCCTGGGGCTAAACGTTCAACTTCAATTCGTACCGAGATTCTTTTTATCAATTTCTTCTGGGCAATAATATTTGCCAGATCTTTCAAAACTAATATACGTCGGTTTATATCATTCCACGACTTAAAATATCTTTTTCTATGGAATATCTCGACGGCGTGCAATTCCGTTTCTGGGGATAAGACTCTACTACCAAAACATCTTTCTGCGATGTCTGCAACCTGACTTTCTATGTATGGAATATGTTCGTCATGCACAGCAACACCAGAAAGCCATTCGTACTTTTGGTTTTGTCCATTATATTTAACTTCGTCGAAGTAAATTATTAGCACGATATTTCTCTTTGCTGGCGCCTAATGCCTGCAATCAGCCGCCGCTGCAAGCGGTCGGCTGCGTTGCTTTGTTAGACCCCGTGATTTTAGCTACCACGGACTCAAACAAATTTATTTTCGTGATACTCGACCAACAGCTTTCATAATGCGAGAAAAGTTTACTTACGATCTCATAGGAAGAATCCCGTGCTTCTTTCCTTAGAGTATTGAAACGGCCTTCATTACATGCATTGTAGAAAGTATGCATGTTTTCGGAAACCTTCTTTACCTCAACAATCGAGGTCTCCAAAAATGGAGCTTCTCTTTGCACACGACGAAGCTGTAACTTCCAATTGTCGAGCCCTTCATCTTCATACTTTCTGATTGCGTTCCTGCTCCCATCACTACACTTATCAGCAAAAGCATCATGGGCAACAGCAAAATAGAATGATGAAGCTTTTTCTAGCCCTTCGGCGACACTAGCAATACGGGCGACTTTCAAAGACTCCCTAGATTTTCTTGCTTCAGATATGTCCGAATATGTATCAATCACTATCGCGGTTAGAATTGCAATAACGCCAAAGACTATTAAGGATTTTACTATGTCCAAAAACCATTTTTTTCCGTCTGACCAAGCCATTTCGATTTTCCAATTTATTGCTCAGGGTTCTAACAGCTTTATTAATGAGACCCCGTGTCTCGTTATACATTTTTAGAGTACATTACGCACCTTCACCCGGGTCAATGCTGGATGGTTGCATTGGATTAGCATCTAGCATCGCCCTGAATATTAAGGGGGCAGATAACCCAACATTTAAAGCTAATAATGGTGAAAGCGTGATTCCAGATTCGATATATGCAAACGCTAGAATGTAGCCTAAAAAAGGCCAAACTATATAGGGCAACCAAAATAGAAGGTCTTTAAAGTCTGGACGTTTTAATTTTGGTAACTTTGCATACTCTAGCAACTGAAGAATATTAACTGCGAAGCCACCAACAATAGCAAGCACTAAAGGAGTATCCATTACTATTACTCCACCTTGTTTTTAATAGAACTCGCAATTACTTCGAAAACGCTACTTTTTTCTCGATAGTGTTTTCGAGTAGTAAAAAGTTCTTCACCACTCGTTGATGGTATGGTTGATTGAATTACGATGTCAGGATGATTGCTTATGCTGCTAACTACAGTAACAGGATCTAGCCCTGTTGCTGTAGAAACTCCGGTTACTGTTCTCCATTTATATTTAGGATTTTCTAATGCCTTTTGTATTTTTTCCCATTCATCAGACATTCTTGTGTCTCCTTTATTGTGTACTCTAACGCTCAGGCTGAGGGGCTTGCTGGAGCGGTGTGAGGCTTGTGGCATTTAGCCACAACGAAACACCGCGGAGAGCAAGTCCCTCTCAAGCTAATTGTTAGCTTGCCCTTTCCCAAACAATCTCCTCGGAATGTACCTCGTTATTATCTCTTGCCCTGTATGCCATATGGCCCGTCATATATTTACCAAGGTCGTTGACTGTTAGCAACGATGTTGCAAATGACAAACTTTTAGGTTCAGTGCTTCTTAGATTCAGAGTTACATAACCTTCCCAGGTGGAACCTTCAACCGCGAAAGGCTGGACATATCCGTCATCCCCTGGCCCGATTTTAGTTAGCATCATTGTCCCAGAAAGTTTATGAGCATTCTGCTCAAGTACCAAGCTATATGTATATTTATAGGGACCGAGTACTTTTTCTTCTTTCCAGTTCCCCTTTAGATCTACACCATCATAGATTATCCTCTGATACCAAGGCACAGCCCCTTTTACAAATGCCACACCCAATACAAAAACTAACGCTGAGGTAATTAGGCCAGCTATTACACTCAAAACTACATTTTTGTAGGTATCGTTGGACTCTTGATTCGCTTTGTTTACAACTATGATTTTCCCATCGCCTTTTAGACTGTTATCGCCTTGAATAACGTAATTCAATATATCTAGATACTGACTCTCAACGCTTAACTCACCATTATCATTATCAGAAGTATTTGTTTCCATTGCAGAAATTATAGATACTAACTCTTGCCTTCTTTTTTCTAGCTCTTTTTCTCTGTTCCGTAATTCACCAGTTAGTTTAGCACTCTCCTCCAGGCTCGCATGAGTATTCTTCCATTGGTCTCTCATTTGATCCTGGCAGCCAGCCGAATATTTATCAGTGCATTCCCACGAACTAGGGTTAAGTTCTGATGCTATACAAATATTCACACTAATAATCAGAAGAGTTACTAAAATTTTTATTTTCAATACTCCATTCCCCCCAGGGAAAGCTAACAGCCGAATTAAAAGGACAATGCCCTTTTAATATATATTGTCGGGATGACCTTTATAATTATTGTGTAACCTTCTCTGGTTTCCATGTGCCTGTAATCCTTGATGATTCTACGACATAATTGTGGCATGGCCTGTTAAAAAGGACAATGTACTCTTTATTTTTCTTGAGTTCGTCTTTTCTTAGGGCGACCTGTTTTCTTCAACTGCTACGAAGGGAATCGTGGACATGTCTAAATAATCACCGTTTCTTGCATCCATCACCGACTATATGACTGTACGGCGGTACAGTAGAAGAACCATTGATTCATACACCTATTGGATCAAGTACTTTATTGTTCATCATAAAAAGAGGCGCCTGGATGAGATGCACGATTCCGAGGTTGAACAGTTCCTCACTCATCTGGCAAAGGATCGCAGTGTAGCCATCGCAACCCAGAAAAATGCATCGAATGCTTTGGCCCTTCTATATAATAAATTCCTCGACAAGCCTTTGGGTGATGTCAGTCAGTTCAGGTGTCCGCTTAGTGATCTGAACTTACCAGGCTGAAGATTGAGAGTTGGTTAGAGACGCCTAATCGAGTAATTATTTTTATCTAGATGAAAAAAAGCCCGCATCAGCGGGCTTTCTCTATCAGCTGGATCTCGATCGACTTATTTGTTCGCAATCTCTTCAAGCTGCTTGGCAGGGATTACCTGTCCGTTCAGTGCGGCATCTGCTGCACTGCGACCAAAGGCGACACTCATCAGCGTTGAGTAGTAGACCACAGGCATGTTGAACTTGGTGCCATAGGTCTCGTTGATGTTGTCCTGGTAGATCTCCACATTGGCCTGACACAGTGGGCAGGGTGTGACGATCATATCTGCGCCGTTGTCGTAGGCCGCTTCGATGATGCCTTTGATCATCTCTTGAGACTTTTCAGGCTCAGAGAAGGCGAGGGCGCCACCGCAGCACTGGACTTTCTTTTCGTAGCCGGGGATCGACTCTGCGCCGACACTCTCTACGATTTTGTCCAGGTACTGTGGGTTTTCGAAGGATTCACCAGCGATGCCGAAGGGACGATTGGTCTGACAGCCGACATACCCAGCGATCTTCAGCCCTTCGAGTGGCTTTTTGACCTTGGATTTGATGGTGTCGAAGCCGATATCCTCGACTAGCACTTCCACCATATGACGGACATTGGATTCGCCTTTGTATTTCAGGCCGGCCTCTGAGAGGGCTGCGTTGGCATCCTTGAACATCTGCTCATCTTCATGCAGACGCTCTTTGGCCTCACGGGTGGAGAGCCAGCAGGCGGCGCAGGTGGCAACGATCTCCTGTCCGGAGTTGTGCTCTTCAGACAGGGCGATGTTACGGGCCGACAGGGTCAGGCGGGGCAGTTCACCACCGCCACCGTAACCGATGGATGCACCACAGCAGTTCCAGTCAGGGATCTCGTTGAGCTGGATGTCCAGCTCTTCGCACATGGTCTGTGCAGAGACTAAATAGTTGGATGAGGTGGCCCCCTTCTGTGAGGAGCAACCCGGGTAGAATGAGAGTTCTATCTTAGCCATTGGTCATTTCCTCACTTGGCGTCTTCTTGATTGCCAGCTTCGATCTCTTGGGCCTTCTTCACTATTTTCTGGAAGCCGGAGAGATCTTTCACGCTGTGTCCACCAAAGAATTCCATGGCGTTCATGCGTTTTGCTTTCATCATGTTCTGGCCCAGTTTCTGGTTGGCCATGGCGTTTTTAACACCCTGTCCGAAACCGTCCTTAAAGTACATGGAGAGTCCGAGTTTCAGTTCGTTGACCCGGCCCTTTTTCATCAGGTTGTCCCAGAAGATCTGTGAGAACTCAGCGGTAGGCTGTTTCTTCTGGACCAGGCCTAGGCGCTTCGAGTAGACCGCCAGGCCGTGCATGATGTGGGTAATCGGCAGGCCGCGGGGGCAGCGTGCGATACAGTTGTAGCAGGAGGTACACATCCACATGGAGTCGGTGCTCAGGACTTCCTCGCGCTTGTTGGCGCGGATCATCATAAACAGCTCCTGAGGTGGATGATCCCAGTGTTTACCCAGGGGGCAGGAACCAGAGCACACGCCACACTGCATGCACATCTTGACCCACTCACCCTCCTCGACATTCGCCTCAACTTCCTTGAGGAAGCTGTTGCGGTATTTTTCAATCATTGCGGTGTTTAAATCACTCATTTTTACTCCCCTTTGTAGGGTGTCCAGGGTGGTTGGCCAAGTCCACCCTACAAAAAGTAAAGTTGTTCAGGCCGTTCGTTCAGCGAAGGGCCTGCACGACAGGCCCTTGATGCCATCCTTTAGAACTTGAACGGACTCAGGCCGATCTTCTCCACGGTCTCTGCCATATCGTTGATGAGCTGAGGTGCGCGCTCAACATCGGTGATAGCAACCTCGTGCAGGATCACACGCTCTGGTTCCAGGTTCAGGGTATCTAGGGTGTCACCCACTTTACTCATACGCTCTGCCGCCATGGCCGAGCCGCGTACGAAGTGACACTGGTAGTCGTCGTCACGACGACAGCCCATCATGACGATGCCGTCATAACCATTGTTCAGAGCATCGGTTACCCAGGAGAGGCTGACAGAACCCAGACAACGAACCGGTATGACACGTGCCCAGGGATTGATCTCAACACCCGCCTGAGCTGCTTGATCAAGTGCCGGGTAGGCATCGTTCTCACAGGCCAGAACCAGGATACGCGGCTTCTCATCCCACTCTTCAGGGATCTCAACATTCTTGATCTGCTGGTTGACCGTCTCAACTGAGTAGTTCTCAAATGAGATGACACGCACAGGGCAGGCACCCATACAGGTACCACAACGACGACAACGGGATTCGTTGTACATCGGATAACCTTGTTCGTCCTCGTTGATGGCGCCAAAGGGGCACTCCACAGTACAACGCTTACACTGGGTACAACCTTCCTTACGGAAACTTGGGAAGGAGAGGTCGCCGGATCGGGGGTGTGCTGCACGTCCAAGACCGGCATTCTCTGCTGCCTGAATGGCTTTCAGTGCGGCCCCGGTAGCATCGTCACGAGCCTGTTGGGCGTCCATTGGACGGCGTACAGGACCAGCGGCATAGATGCCGGTTCGACGAGTCTCGTAAGGGAAGCAGATGAAGTGCGAATCGTTGAATCCGTTCTTCAGATGGGGCAGGTCGGTGCCCTGACGATACTGCAGGTTCAGGATTGAAGGAGGCGCATTTTCAAGCATTGCCTGAGCCTTTGCCTTCTCCTCCTCGTCCTCGGCTTCATCGACCATCAGCTGGGCATAAGGATCTGGGCCGGAGTTGGGCTCCATACCGGTGGCTAAAACCACCAGGTCACAGGCCATCTCAGTCTCTTCGTTGAGGATCTTGTCTTCAAACTTGACCGACAGGCTGTCGCCAGCGGTGACTTCGGAGGCAATGCCTTTGGAGAAGGTCACCATCGCCTGCTGGCCAGCGCGGTAGAAATCTTCACCGCCTGCACCAGGAGTGCGCAGATTGTTGAACAGGATGGTGGTATCACAATCGCCGTTCAGCTCTTTGAAGTACATCGCCTGCTTTATGGAGACCAGATCGGTGACACCGGAGAAGTAGGTCAGGTGACCCTCTTTATCGGAACACTGACCGGCATTCTGGATAAAGCAGACCGATTTGATCTCTTTACCATCAGAAGGGCGCTTGATCGGTCCGCCATTGGCGGCAACCGCCAGGGCTTCCAGCTCGTGGTTGGTCACCACGTCTGCACTCTGGCCGTAGGCAAACTCGGTCAGCTTGCTGGCATCGAATGGTTTCCAGCCTGAGGCCTGAACGATAGCGCCGATGGTGAGGGTCTCGCTGGTACCTGATTCGGTAGCGACTTCGACACTGAAACGGCCTGGGGCGCCATCGGTTTTAGCAACAGTGCAGTTCAGGTGGACGGTGATCTTGTCATCAGCTTCGATGGTCTGGATCAGTCCGGGTACAGGATTCTCAGCCGGAGCATCATAAGGCGAGCGGGTGGGGATCACTTTATAGTAACTGCCCAGGGCACCGCCAAGTTGACCGCTCTTTTCCACCAGATGGACCGGGTAACCCGCAGCGGCTGCTTCGATCGCAGCTGTCATGCCGGTGATACCGCCGCCGACAACAAGGATGTTCTTGTTGATCGACTGTTCACCAGAGGCAGATGGTTTACTCATCGCCTTCAGCTCGGCACAAGCCATGCGAATGTAGTCGTCGGCCATCTCCTGGGTGGTCTCGGTATTCTCGTCCGTTTCAGGACGAACCCAGATGACACCTTCACGCAGATTGGCACGGGTCAGGGCTACATCGGTAAAATTGAAAGCTTCCACTTTGGCTCGGCGGGAGCAGGCAGCGATCATGACATGGGTGACACCGTCGTTGGCGATGTCGTCTTTGATCATCTTTACGCCTTCAGCATTACACAGCATTTCGTGCTGTTTACAGCTCTGCATCTTGCCATCGCGGGTAGCGGTGGTTTCGAGTTGACCGGCATCCAGGCGTTCGCCAAGACCACAACCGGTGCAGACATATCCAGCAAATTTCTTTTCGTCAGCCACTCTCTTAACCCTCCGTCGCTGCTACGCGGTTGACCACCTGGATGGCACGCAGTGCGGCACCAGTGGCGTGTTGAACGGCACGGTTGACATCCAGCGCATCAGAAGAGCAACCGGCAGCGAAGACGCCGCCATTTTCAGGCGCAGGCTCGATGAAGCCCTCTTCGTTGATGGTGATATCGACCGGGAAGCTGGCCTTGTCGACACTGGGCTCCATACCCACTGCCAGGACCACCAGGTCATGCTCGTCTGCGTAGCGGTTGTAACCTTCGGTATCGACACCATGCAGGGTCGGATTGCCGTTCTCCTTGTTCTCTACAATGGAGGCAACCTTCGACTTGATGAACTTGACGTTCTCTTTTGCCTTGACCTTCTGATAGAAATCTTCGAAGCGGTCGATAGCACGGATGTCTATATAGTAGATAGAGATATCTACCTCATCTGCCGGATAGGTGGCCTGTTTCAGAGAGGCCATACAGCAGATACGGGAGCAGTGCAGCAGGTGATTCTTGTCACGGGAGCCGGCGCACTGGATGAATGCTACCGATTTGACCTCTTTGCCGTCTGAAGGACGGGTGATCTTGCCGCCTGTCGGGCCGTTGGGATCGGACATGCGTTCGAATTCGACGCTGGTGATCACATTGGCGATGCGGTCGTAGCCATAAGGCTGAATCTTGTTTGCATCGTAAGGTCTCCAGCCGGTAGCCCAGATAACTGCACCCGCGCTGAACTCGATGGTCTCTTCCTGCATATCGAGGTCGATTGCATTGACCTTACAGGCATCTTTGGCTTTTTGTGCTTCATCGCTACCGATAATGGCAGGATCAAGTACGTAGCGCTGAGGGTGAGCCATGCGGTGAGGCAGGTAGGCCCCTTTGCGTGTGCCCATGTTGTAGTCAAATTCGTTGTCGAACTCTTTTTCAACGGCCTTCGCACAGTCGCCACAAGCGGTGCAGTTGTCATTCACATAGCGTGGACTGATCTTGACGGTGGCAGTGTAGTTCCCCGCCTCACCCTTGAGATCGGTGACCTCAGCCATGGTGATGATGTTGAGGTTGGGGTTCATCTTCGCCCGACGCTGGTTGATCTCCAACCCACAGGTGGGGAAGCAGAGCTTGGGGAAGTACTTGTACAGTTGAGTGACGCGACCGCCGACATAGGGGCGCTTTTCAACCAGTACGACTTTTTTCCCCGTTTCGGCAGCTTCCAGTGCAGCGGTCATGCCGCTGATGCCGCCACCGACCACGAGAATAGTCTCATTGGTTGCGATTACTTCCGTCATGGATTGTCCTCCGTTGCGGAATGGCTATGAAAAATTGTTAACTGCTGACCCGCCATTTTCGATTTGCCAGCTTATAATTCAAGATCATTGGACGCGCGCAAGCGACCAAGATTCTGGATCCGATACCATACGCGTCTTCTTCAGATGCTTCTATATCCCAGCCGGGCATATACCATCGAATTTTCGAATGAGTTGATAGAATGGGGTTATGGTTTATAAGGTTTTTCTAATAGAACTAGAGTAAGGAATGGCCTTAAAAAAAGCTGGAAATCAGCTGTAGAGTGCGGCCTGCCGCACCATGCAGTGATACTTGTATATATTGTTTTGAGAAAAAGTGCGGTGATTTTAGTGTCGGCCGATACGCTGCGGCGGGCCGCACACCTGCCAGGTGTCAGACTAAAATGGTGGGTTATTAGATGATCTAACTGCCGTAATTTGAGAAGTGGTGATGAAAGGTTCTCCTGCCTTCCATCAGCATCTGTTCGAACACTTCGGCGGGAACCGGCGGACTATACAGATAGCCCTGACCCTCCTGGCAACCCATTTTTTGCAGCAATGATTGCTGCGCCATGGTCTCAATACCCTCGGCAGTAATTCGCAAGCCCAGGTTTTTACCGAGAGAGACAATCGCCTGTGTGATGGCCACGGCATCACTGTCATGGGGCATATCGCGAATGAATGAACGGTCTATTTTAAGCTTGTCTATGGGTAACTGCTTCAGATAGGAGAGTGAGGAGTAACCTGTGCCGAAGTCGTCTATGGCGATTGAGACCCCCAGTTTTTTGAACACATCGAGTACAGGAACGGAATGTTTCATCTGTCCCATGAAGATGCCCTCTGTCACTTCAAGCTGAAGCATATCCGGGGGACAGCCTGATTCAGCGATGATCTGTTCAAAGCGCAGGATCAGGTCGGTCTGCATAATCTGACGTACGGACAGGTTGACCGCCATTCGACCTTGGAATAATCCCTGTTTATAGAGATATCTGGTCTGTTGACAGGCTTCACTCAAGACCCAATTGCCGATTTCGTGAATCAGACCTGACTCTTCTGCAAGGGGGATAAAGCGTGCAGGGGGGATAATGCCCAGGCGAGGGTGGTGCCAGCGCAGCAGGGCCTCTGCACCTGTCATTTCACCGTTTCTCAAGGATATCTGTGGTTGATAATAGAGGAGTAACTGATCGTCCTTGAGGGCGCTACGCAGTTCAGTTTCCAACAGCAGTCTCTCAAAGGCGCTGCGGGTGAGCTCAGATGTATAGTAACGGTAGTTGTTCCGGCCTTGTTCCTTGGCCTGGTACATGGCAGCGTCCGCATTTTTAGTCAGATCGGCAACATCTTTGCCATCTTCAGGGAAGATGCTGATCCCGATACTGGAGGTTATATGCAGCTCGCGATTGGCAATTTTAAATGGGTACTTGAATTCATCCTGGATCTTTGAGGCGACTACTGCAGCTTGGCTGGGATCATCGATATTTTCGACCAGCACAGTGAACTCGTCACCCCCCAATCGAGCCGCAGTATCATCGTCACGCAGGATATTTTGCAGTCGTTTGGCAACCTCTTTGAGTAGTTCGTCCCCCATAGCGTGGCCAAGACTGTCATTGATATTCTTGAATCGATCCAGATCGAGAAACAGTACAGCAAGTTGTCTTTTTTGACGTTTTGCCTGGGCGAGTGCATGTTCCAGTCTGTCTTCGAAAAGCAGTCGATTGGGAAGATTGGTCAATGAATCGTGGTGAGCCAGGTGCTCCAGCTGACTCTGGGTCTGTTTAAGGCTGGTGATATCGGAGAAGACCATCAGGTAATGTTGTGCTTCCCCTTGCTCGCTGCGAACACAGCTGATGGTCATCCAGACTGGATATACCTCACCATTTTTGCGTTGATTCCAGAGCTCACCACGCCAGGATCCAGTCTCATTAGCTTGGTCCCATAATTCGCTTAAATAGTCCGCGTTATGCTTGTCTGAGATTAGCAGTTGAGGGTGCTTGTCCATTATCTCAGATTTTGTATAACCGGTGATTTCGGAGAAAGCAGGATTGACCGATTCTATTTTTCCGTGCTCATTAGTTATGAGAACGCCTTCCATTGTATGCTCAATGATTTGCGCTGCCTGCTTCAGTTTTGCATCCGATTCCTTTCTGTTGGTGATATCTGTGAATACCAATTGTGTTGCAGGTGCGCCTTCATGTTCTACCTGGCTGACGAATACCTCTACTTGAATCGCATTGCCATCTGCCTGCCTGAAAAGTGTCTGAAGTGGTCTGTCACTCTGTTCCGATGGCGACTTGAGTGCTGGTGTATCGAGGAGACTTGATGAACTGTTGGCAAACAGATCATTTGCCGGTTTGTTGATCAGTGGCCTTTTCAGCGAGACAGCAAGGGCCTGCTTGGCGGCTTCATTCAGATATACAATTTTTTCGTTTTGCAGTAGCAAGATCGGTGTAGGTGAATGGTCGACCAATTGACGGTAGCGATTTTCACTGCGCCGCAGAGCCAGTTTTGTTTTTTTTGCCTCGCGGCGTACTGCGGCCTCTTTCAGTTCCCGATCTACGGCAGGGACAAGTCGGGAAAGATTATTAAGATTGATATAATCACTGGCGCCTGCCTTAAGCAGGGAGACCACCTTCTCCTCGCCAATGCTGTCAGATACCAGTATGAAGGGGATATCCAACTGACGGTGACTAAGTAGTTTGAGAGCATCTAGTGGATTAAAGCCGGGGTTGTCAGTATTGGAAAGAATGAGATCCCACTCACTCTGTTCCAACGCATTTGCAAAAGCATCACGTGTATCGATGCGTCTGGTCAAAACATTGAGATCTTTACGACGAAGCGTCTGACAAACTAGTCTATAAATATCTTCCGATCCCTCTATTACGAGGATCCGGAGTTGTCCTGGCATTAACGTTCCCTGGTACATTGCTTCTGATGTTTTCGCGGCTGCTATATTGTCGACCTCTGCTGCGGATGCGTTTCTTTTGTCGCAAATCTCTGAGAGGAGTTCTAAACCCCATCCATGACACAGCATTCCGCCCAAGCTACCTTTTAGTCTAGTAACTCACTGACCAAGGCTAAATACTATCATGTTTGCTTAATAGCTTGAGGCCTGTTGCCAGGGATTATGATGTGAGTATAAACGGAATAACTTTGAAATGTAGTGAAATACTAAGGAGTTTCGTGATCTGATCTGATCCGGGAGGAATATTTGCCGATAATTTAACACTTTTTGGGTTTAAAAGGAATTTAACCCCTATGGTGCCGAGGTATTTTGGGTTGCGTTGAGGTCACTGCACGGTTAATCATTAGCGCTTAAAGATGTGATCGGGAAACTATTCCGGCCAAATCGACAGGAGAATTTGCGCGACTGCAGATCCTCCTTGAATTAAGTATTCATAATATTGCCCGAAAGTATCGGGTTGGAATTAGTTAACATACGTCACCTGATATTTTACGTGGCACAGAGTTTTGAGAGGGTAATTTGAAGGCAAGAACAGTTAAGCCGGAAGCTCATATTTTTCAACATGAACCCTATTATGAACCGGTCAATGATGAGATAGGGGTTTTTGAGGCAGCCTATAAAAATAATTTGCCGGTGTTGCTGAAAGGGCCAACAGGTTGTGGGAAAACACGTTTTATGGAGCATATGGCGTGGCGCCTGAAGCGGCCGTTAATTACAGTTTCCTGTCACGACGATCTGACGGCATCCGATCTGGTTGGGCGTTTTTTGGTTAAAGACAGTGAGACCATCTGGGTTGATGGACCGTTGGCTACGGCGGTGCGTTCCGGTGGCATCTGTTATCTGGATGAGGTGGTGGAAGCAAGAAAAGATACCACTGTCGTGATCCACCCTCTTGCCGATGATCGACGGGTACTGCCGATGGAAAAGGTCGGTGAACTGCTGGAAGCGCCTGAGGAATTTTGTCTCGCCATATCATTCAATCCTGGTTATCAGAGTGTGTTGAAGGATTTGAAACAGAGTACAAGGCAACGATTTGTTGCTCTGGAGTTCGATTACCCGGAAGCCACTTTGGAGCAAAAAATAATTGTAAAAGAGGCGGGTATTGAAGAGGATCTTGCGGCCAGATTAGTAAAATTTGCGCATATGACTCGTAACCTTAAAGGGAGTGGACTGGATGAAGGTGCATCGACCCGTCTACTGGTTCATGCGGCAAAATTAATTGCCAGTGGTGTAGAGCCAGTGATTGCCTGTCGTACCTGTGTTGCCCAGGCATTGACCGATGACCCTGATATGTTGGCAGCGGTAAATGAACTGAGCGCATCACTGTTTTAAGATGAGGAGCAAGATCTCCTTTGAGGCGATAGTGGCCCAGCTCGATGACTATTTCGAGGTGGAATTCAGTTTCCGCAATACAGAAAAAATTGCCAGGAAGTTGGCCGAACTAGAGCCAGATCATCAGGCTTTCATACTCGACTGGACAAGACGCATTGTCAGTACAAACATAGAGATCGCATACCAGTTCGCTGATCAGGGAAAACGTGCTTTGGCCCTTATGGATGAGGTGATGATTGAGGCATGGGTGTTGAGAGCTATGGATATCTATGATCGCTCTGGCCTTCATTCCGCTTTAAAAGTCATTCAACAAATGGATCTGTTTGTGCAGCAGGGAAGAGAGCGGGCTTCAGCCTCTTTGTTTGAAGAAGAGGTCGGTATACTCCTGCCCTTTGTGCAGGGTCTTAGTGGTCGAAAGCTAAAACTTGAACTCGGTGATCAACTCTATACTGATGGTGAGGTGATCTATCTTCCTGCGGTTATGGCCCATCTCCCAACCAAAAGAGATAATTTTCTTCTCTACAAAGCCGCGGTGGCGTTTCATTGGGCTCAAACAAGATTTGGGACCATTCAAAGTGATCTACTTGACGAGTTGATCAATCATCCGGCATCTGACACTTTGTTGCGCTATTTCCATCGATTGGAAGTCGAGCGTTTGAATGCCTGTCTAGCGAGAGAACTTCCTGGTTTGTATCGTGATTTAAACCGTTTACAAAGCTGTTTGGAGAGTGAGTCTCCTTCGAAGGAGTGGCATGAATTTACAGCACCGCTTCATGAAGTCGGGTCGAGTGCCTCTGATTCTCTGGGCTTGGCGTTAAAGCGACTTGGAAAATCTATTCCCAAAGCCAGCCTCATTCATGGTGTATTGAAGCCAGAGTTGCTGCAGGCCACTCTGATGAAGCGGTTGAAGCGTGAAAAAGCTCAGTTCAGGGTATCGTTGAAAGCGATTGCTGATGAAATGAAACAACATCAGGAAGATCAGCCTGAGACACGGCCAAGATTTAGCTTGGGTAAGGAGGAGAGTCAAAAGCTGGATGAAGAGATACATATCGAGCTTTTGATGAATGGCAAGTCGATGCCTATTCCTGAAGATGTCAAAGGCGTAATGTCCTCGATCATTCAGGACTTGGGAGATATCCCCAATGATTATCTGGTACCCGCTGGTGCAGGAGAGTATGACTATCATGATTTGGGAGAGAAACGTTTAAGTGCTGAGGATGTGTGGAGCGGTACTTACCATGAAGATGGCGCCTTTCTCTATAACGAATGGGATTATCGTAGAAAGCATTACCGCAAATCCTGGTGTGTTGTCAGGGAGATGCCGGTTGAAGAAAAACATGATGGTTTTGTCGATCAGGTTAAGCGCAAGTATCAACGTCTGTTAAGTAGTATTCGTAAAGCCTTTGAGGCGATGAGGGATGAAGACCACCTGCTCAAGCGGCAGGTATATGGTGATAGTGTGGATATCGATGCATTCGTTGAGGCCTGGGCAGACCAGCATATGGGGTTGGAGATGAGCGACAGACTCTTCACGCGTATGCATCGTCAGGAACGTAATATTGCGGTTATGTTTATGGTCGATATGTCTGGTTCCACTCAGGGCTGGGTTAATCAGGCGGAGAGGGAGGCTCTGGTTTTATTGGCTGAATCATTGGAAACCCTGGGTGATCGTTATGCGATCTATGGTTTTACCGGTATGAGTCGTAAACGGTGCGAAGTATTTCCAGTCAAAACATTCGAACAGTCCTATGATGATGGAGTAAAGGCAAGAATAAGTGGCATTAAAGCCGGAGACTACACACGAATGGGTGCTGCTATTCGTCATCTTAGCTACCGCTTGTCAGAAGTTGAGGCGCGAACCAAGCTGTTGATAACCCTGTCTGATGGTAAGCCGGATGACTATCACGATGATTATCGAAGCCAATATGGTATAGAAGATACCAGGCAGTCACTGTTTGAAGCTCGGCGACAGGGAATACACGCCTTCTGCATCACCATCGATGAACAGGGACAGGATTATCTACCCCATATGTATGGTGGAGCAAAATATACAGTGATTGATGAGGTGGAAAGACTCCCTCTCAAAGTTGCTGATATCTATAAAAAAATCACAACCTGAAATAGATCAGGGATTATTTGGGATCTTTTCAAGGATTTCGGGTTCGAAGCTGTCTGGTAGACGACCTCATCATAGATTGATAGATCTCTTACTGCGCTACACCCTCTTCCTCTGGAAGTGAGAGCAAGCAGGAGAGCAGAGTAGTAATTAACCAATTGAATATTTGGTTACATCATAATTTTCTGAATTTAGCGTTAAAGCAACGAAATGAAACTGTGGGTTCAGATGATTAACGGATTATCAGATTACTCTGTTCATAGCGCCAAACTAAAAAGCTTGATTTTGGTAGATTGGGTAGGCAACCTGCCAAAAGGTCACACAGATGATCTCACACCACCACCGGAGGATAATATGAATAGAACCTTGATTAGTTTTGCTGCGTTGACGCTGTTGCTATCTGGCAGTGCATACGCAGTACCAAACTATGGCTATGGACAGCCCCACCCTGGCGCGATGCAGCCAATACAACAGCAAGAGGCAGGGCCCGGCGTAGTATTGCGAGAGGGAATGACCAAGCTGCTTAAGTTTCTTCGTCAGTCAGAGCAGCGTGACCCAAAAATGATTTCAGCGTTTCTGGAAACTGAGATAGCGCCCTACTTCGATTTTGACTATATGGCGGATTGGGCTGCTGGGCCGATGAAACGGTATATGAACGATCAGCAGAAAACTGAGCTTGGTCATAAAGTGAAAGAGATGTTGCTGAGTACTCTGGCAAAAAGGCTGGGTAGCTATGGTAATCAGGATGTCCGTTTCTACCGGCCTAGACCTGCAGGTCCAAATGAAGTGAAAGTGCGTGTTGGTATATTGCAGGCAGGCGGGTATCCAGCGAATATCGATTTTAGATTCTACCGCAGTGAGTCTGGTTGGAAGGTGTTTGATGTTGCTGCAAATGGTAACAGCGCATTGGCCTTCTATCGTCAGCATTTCATGAACCAAATGCGTTCTAAGGCACCTAATAGAAGGTACCGTCAGTAGAAAGTAACCAGCGTGGCAGCAGGCTGTTCGGTCTAATGTATTAGATTCAGCCTGCTGTTCCTATCATTGAAAGAAACTAACAGTACCCAGTCATACACATGTGCTCTTTATCTGATGCGTCTTTGGATTTCAGCAAATATAGACAATTCGATTCTGATATAGATAAGTTTGAAACAGACGTGGCCTTGGTATTGGCATCAATCCGTACACCAAAGATACACATTCCTTCCCTGAGTTTTTAAGTTATGCGTGATCAAAAGAGTTTTGGTCGTTGGATGATTATTGCAGCATGGGTGCTGCTGTTGGCATTGCTTACAGTGCTTTTTTCCCAATGGATTGACCGTCAGAACAACCCCAATCGACAATTGATGGTTACCTCTGATCTACAGGGTTCATCATCTGTAGTGCTCAAACGGAATAGAGCCGGGCACTATATCGCCCCTGGAAAGATCAACGGTGTAGATGCGGTCTATCTACTCGATACAGGAGCGACCTTGGTGGCGGTATCGTCAAAACTGGCTGAAGAGGCAGGCCTTCGTCCTGGCGCAATAAGTCATAGTCGTACGGCGAATGGTGTTATTCGCAGTCGGTTGACCGAGATCGATCGCTTACAGTTGGGGCCGATTACAATGCGCAATGTGAAGGCGTCAATACTGCCTAATATGCCTGAGCGCGAAGTTCTACTGGGTATGAGTTTTCTTAAGCATCTCAAGTTGCAGCAACAGGGTAATGAGTTGGAGATTTCCCTGCCTGATTAGGAGTATCCCAGATATGGATTGGACTGAAAATGACTGCTCTGATTAGCGGGGAGTGTTGGAAGATTAAGGCCTTGGACGCTGCCGCTACATAGTTGCAACGGCAGCAGATGGAGTTAACCGATCTTGTCTTTCAATGCTTTCAGTGCAGTGAGTTTTACAACGGTTTTTGCTGGTTTTGCAGCGATTTTGATGGTTTCACCGGTTGCTGGATTGCGTCCCATGCGGGCTTTGGTTCTTGGTTTTACAACCCGGCGAACCTTGATTCCTGTATCAGGAATGGTGAATTCACCTGAGCCTCTGCGTTGCATATGGCGGGTGACCAGAGAATTCAATGAGGCGAAAACGGCGGCGACATCTTTACGGGAAAGATCAGTTTCTTCTGCGATAGCACTAAGAATTTGTGTTTTAGTCTGCTTATCCTGGATTGCCTTCAGGCGTGGTGCAGCTGCTACTTTTTTAGCAGTAACTTTCTTCTTTGCTGTTTTTTTCGCAGTTTTTTTCGCGGTTTTCTTTGCAACCATAGGGTTTGCTCCTTCTGAAAAGTGACAGGGGTGTGTGTTAAAAATAACACAGTTTTTCAATAGTTAAACATTAATCGGCAGTTTTATACTGGCTTTTTGCATAAAAGTATATTTCTCCTTCCAATAAAGCCGGTATAAAATGTAAATTATTGGGTTGGATTGGCATAATATATTTCGGTGTGAGATTACTACGCTATTCTGCATGTTGGGTATATGACGTATGTCATTAACTGTTCAATAGTCTCCTCTTACATAACAAGGATGGCTTGTATTTATTATCAATATGATGGTGTTTGCTTCTGTTTCCTAAGCGCAATGGGTGCGCTGTAATACGGTTTGAGCTGACCATTATCTGCCTGTTTTGCTTTTTCGTGTTATGGAATTAGCACCCTATCGGCCAATTTCTGAAACAGTTGAGTTTTTTTGGAGAATTGTATGAAACGAATGGCATTGTTTTTTTTGTTGCTGATTAACTTGTCACAAGGTGCTGCAAGAGAGGTGGCTGGTATATCTGTGCCTGAAGTGATTCAACGAGACAGTGATAACGCACAACTCGTACTGAACGGGGCGGGTGTCAGGGAGAAATTTTTCTTTGATGTATATATTGCCACGCTCTATTTAGAGCAAAAGAGTGATCTGGCATCAGCAGTACTCGAAAACAATAGTTCTGCAAGAGTGGAGATGAGGATGCTCTATTCCGAAATTGAGCGTGAAAAACTCATTCAAAGTTGGAATGATGGGTTTAGTGCTAACCTCACTAGCGAGCAGTCTAGTCAGTTGAGAGAGCGGCTCGATCTCTTTAATAATCAGTTTGAAACCTTATATAAAGGTGATTTGGTAGAACTGGACTATTTTCCTGGTGAGGGAACAAGGGTCAGAATCAATGGTAATGATAAGGCTACCATCCCCGGATATGACTTTTTTCAGGCATTACTCAAGATATGGATTGGCAGTGAACCCGTCACTCAATCGTTGAAGCGTGACTTGTTGGGACAGTGAGCATTTAATTATTGAGGCTGTTCATGATTACAGATGAAATGTTGTTTGAGTAATTCCTGAGCAAGTCTTCAATATCGAACTTGGCTTCAAGATACGCAACTATAGCTATGAGTATCTTCTCTACAGCAATTTTATAAAGGTTAGCGACCTGAATCGTACTTTTGACTGAAAAATAGCCTGGCTCTGGAAGATCCAACTACATCTAATCTACTCCGCCACGATCCATTAATCTGTTCTGGTTGCTTACTATTAACCCGGCGACTAAGTAAGTCGTCTTCAGGCTTGAAACCCCTAACAATATGATTTTTAAAAGAGAGGCCAAAGTGTGCCTGCCTGCAGGCTGCGTTATCAAAACTTGCTGTAGGAGTGCTACAGCGGCGTTTTGATGCCTTGCCGCAGGCAGGCACACTTCGGCTGAAGACAGCATACTTAGTCGCCGGGTTAATAGTGAAATCAGGAGTTATAATAACTACTCCGATTTTCAGGTGGTGAAAAATGATACTTGTTTTTGTCTGCTCATCTAAAAACCCGATGACTGACCCCGCCGCGACGTTCATCTCCGGCACCACTCAAATTTCCCTTGTGATCCAGCATGACACTATGAGCCCCACCAAAAAACAGGTTTTTCTGCTTCCAGTGCTGCTGATGTTCAAATTCATCCAATAGGTCTTCGAATAGTGTTTTGTCGAGTCCCGGTTCAATACTCAACAAATTGTTTTCGAAATGAATGCGGGGGTGGGAAACAGCCTCTGCAAGGGGCATCTGGTGATCGAGTTGGTTGAGGATTACCTGTAACACTGCGCTGCGAATCCGGTTTGAACCACCAGACCCGGTAACCAGGGCATCGCCATTTTTTGATATCACCAGTGTTGGTGACATCATTGAGGCAAGGCGGCTGTCTACAGGCCATTTGTGAAATCCTCCTGGATTGAGGTCCTCCTCTCCCAGCATATTGTTCATCATGATGCCGGTATGGGGAATGATATATCCACACCCTTCACCATTAGATAGGGTCATGCTGGCTAGATTGCCATCAGCGTCAGCTATGCTGATCTGGGTCGTCCCACGTCTGGACAAGCCACCCCTTTTCATTTTGTTCTGATATGCCTCGGCTATATCCGGATTAAGAATTTGAGCCATCGACAGGTTATTTTCCTGACGTACTTGTTGTGTGAATTGCATGGTGCGGGCAAGGAGTCGCAATGCTGACCCATGGTTGATGGTTTCTGTTTGCTTTGTATGGTGTGCGATCAATCCCAACGCGAAGGCGATCAGTGTGCCTCCGACTGAGGGTAGTGGGTTTGTGAAAAGTTGTGCATCCCTGTAGGTGTAAAGCAGAGGTTTTCTCACCACCACCTGATAATCAGAAAGATCATCTTGGCATAGATGTCCTCCTTGTTGCTGGCAAGCTTTGATCAGGGATTGGCCTGCCTCTCCATTATAAAAGAGTGCCTCTCCCTCATGCTGCAGTGCATCAAGGAAGTCGGCCAATTCAGGCTGTTTGTGACACTCCCCTTCAGATATCAATCGGGTTTTCTCAGATGGAGATGCATTTAGGGTCATGGATTCTGGTGTGGCACGGAGAATGGGGCCTACAATTGTTGCAATCAAATCTTGGAACTGGTTGATGACTATTCCATTTTTTGCACGTTCTATGGCCGGCTGAAAGAGTTCTGACAAGGGGAGTTGGCCGTGGTGTTTGTGGATTGAGAACAGACCACGAACGAAACCTGGGGTTGCCATTGATCCCAGCCCGATATGAAAAGTTTGGCTGGCAGTGCCGAAATCTGCTTCGATTGGATAGAAGTCGAGATCTTGCTCTGGCGACTTTCTTTTAGGGGTATTCGCAAAAAAATCAAACACTTGCGGGGATTTGTCTTTTGCTCGGGCTGTCAGGAATCCTCCTCCTCCAAGGGAAGCCAACACAGGTTCTGCGACACAAGCCGTCAACATCGCAGCGATTGCGGCATCGAAAGCATTGCCTCCTGTCCTTAATATATCTGTAGCGGCCTGCGCTGTTTCAGTATGACCGGCCGCAACTACACCTTTTAATGATTTCATAAGGTTTTATAATTACTCTTTGATATGGGTCGTTGCAATAAAATAGCAAGATGGCTATGGTTCTCGGGCTCTGATAAAAAAATGCAAACCTGTTCAATTATTTGTAATGAGGGAGATAGATTCCCATTCAGCTTTTTATTTAGAGTGCCGCTACATAGAGGAGCGACGCAACCTCTCATGATCTAGGGTCAAAATTCCTGAGCGCAAAAAGAATGGCCGTGCCAAATAGTAAAAGCGACGATGTTCTTCTAAAAAACCTGGTGCCTTTGAATACACTTTCAGAGGAGCAGCTAGGTCACCTGCTTAGCCAGATTGTGGTGGAAAAGGCTAAAAAGGGTGAATATCTGTTCCGGGAAGGTGATACGGATCACCAGAATGTCTACCTCCTGTCGGGTACGGTGGCACTGTTATCCGGGCAGAAAGAGATGGATTTAATCAGCAGTGGTACGCCTACAGCGCGTTTCGCGCTGGCTCATCAGCTACCCCGCAAACACTCTGCCCAGGCCCGGACTGTGGTGAGCTATGTCCGTATCGACAGCCGTATGCTGAGTGATATGTTGGCACGAAGTCATAGTGCCAGCTATGAAGTGAATAGTATTGAGCAGCCAAGCAGTGGCGACTGGATGAGCCTGCTGCTGCAATCCCCTGTATTTCAACAGATTCCTCCTGCAAATCTCCAGCGTGTAATGATGCGCATGGAAGAGGTTCAGGTGAGTGCCGGGGATGTCATTATCAATCAGGGTGATGATGGAGATTATTTCTATCTGATCAGTCGAGGGGAGTGCGTTGTTTCTCGACAGCCAGAGAAGAGCCATGCCCCCGTGGAGTTGGCCAGGCTTAAGGCAGGCAAGGGTTTTGGTGAAGAGGCTTTAATTTCAGACAAGCCCCGGGGCAGTTCTGTCGTGATGGACAGTGACGGTGTTTTGGTGCGGCTGAATAAACAGGATTTCATTGAACTGGTCAAACAGCCGCTCTCGCGGGCATTGGACTACAACGAGGCCTTTGGTTACGTTGAGCAGGGTGCGCTCTGGTTGGATGTCCGTACCCCCGAAGAGTATGAAGAGGGGCACCTTCCCGGAGCGATCAATCTACCCTTTTTCTCACTTCGCTTTCAGGCATCGAGTCTTACCCTGGATCGTCCTTATGTCGTGTATGGTGAGGAGGTTGGTCAGTCGGCGACTGCAGCCTATCTCCTTACGGAACGCGGTGCAGAGGTGTTTGTCGTTGCTGTCAACTGGACGGAGCTTGCAGAACAGGTCGGCTTGAAAGCACATGAGAGTGAGCTTCTCGTCAACAATGTCATAGATTTCAATCGTGATTCAGATGAAGGTGCTGCTGAGTCTGCTGAAGAGCATAGCGCGGCATTGAATCGCATGAAGAAGGAGCTTGATGAGACCCGTAACCATTTTCAACAGGAGCTGGAACAGAGGCAAACAGAGATAAAGCTGTTACGCCAAGCGCTTACCGTTGCAAAAAGCCGGATTCAAAGCGGCGAGGAAGAGGCTCACTCGGCAGAGGGGCTGCAACAGGAGGTCGAGCAGCTTCGTGACAGTTTGGTAAAAGCAGAATCCAGGTTGGCTGACCAGGAGAGCGGTGAGGCTGAACAGCAGGCATTACAGCAGCGTATTAAGGAGCTGGAGGCTAGCTTGGAGACAAGCCAGCAGGAGATGGATAGTGCTAAACAACATGCCAATGATGTCAGAGTGCACAGTGATGAACTGCATAAGCAGCTGGAACAGATTCATGGCCGCCATGAAGAGAGTGAGGGGCGTCTCAAAGAGCAGATAACAGAGTTACAGTTCGAACTTGAGAACGCTCAGGAAAACAGCCAGGAAGAGAAGAGTAATAATGTGCGGCTGTTGGCTGAAATAGCTGCATTCAAGGGTGAGGCTGAGAGCTATCACCAGCAGGCGGAAGATGGATTGGCCTCTATTACCCAGGAGCGGGATGAGCTGCAGAAGACGCAGCAGGAGACAGAGGCTCGTCAGCAACAACTCGCAGATGACTTACAGCGTCTATCGAATGAACGGGACGAACTGATTCAGTCATTAAAAGAGTCAGAAGCACGTAATGAGGCACTTTCTGAAACTATCAACAGTCTGGAGCAGGCCCATGATGAGCTAAAACAGTCTCATGAGCAGGCAAATAGTGACTTAATTCAGTTTCGTGAAAAGCAGGAGGGGTTGACGGGAGAGCTGCATCAGCAGCAGGAGCATGTTGCCAAGACGGAATCTGAGCATCAGCAGCAACTTGAAGAGATTCAACGCTCCCTCACTCAGTCTCAAGAGGAGCTTCAACAACAGCGAGATCGTGCCGCTGAATCAGAATCGCAGTATCAGCAGCAACTTGAAGAAGTTCAGCAGTTCCTTGCTCAAGCACAAACAGAACTGCAGCAGCAAAAAGAGCAGGTCTCAGAATCTGACTCACAACATCAACAGCAATTCGAAGAAGTAGAGCAATCCCTCACCCAGGCTCAAGATGAATTGCGCCAGCAGCAGGAACGTGCCGCTGAGGCAGAAACACAATATCAGCAGCAACTCGATGAAGCGCAGCAGACCCTGGCACAGGCCCAGGAAGAGCTGCAGCAGCAGCAAGCATTGAATCAGCAGGCAATAGATGAGCTTACTGCACAGATAGAGACTCTTTCTGAGAGTGCCAGACAGACCGCTGAGCAGGCCAGTGATGAGGTTTCCGGGTTACAGCAGCTCAAGCAGGATTTAGAGCAGCAGTTAGCATCTATGAGTTCGGCTCAGGCTTCTATGGAACAGGAGAGGAATGAGTGGAAAGGGCAGTTTGAGCAAGGGCAGACACAGGCGACCGTTCTGCAGCAACAGATCGATAGCCTTGAGGAAGAGAGACAGGGCTTGGTGGGTGAGCTGGAGGCGCTGCGTAATACAAATCAGGAAGTTGAAGCAGGCCATGCTGAGGCCATGCAACTGCTCCAGGCTGATCTTGAACAGGATCGTGCTGACAAAGATCAGTTGCAGAGTGAGAAGAGCCAACTGGATGAACAACTCGCTGAGCGTCAAAGTGCATTAGAGCAGGCTGAGGCCGGTCTGAATAAGACCCTGGAAGAGTTGCAGACCCAGCAAGATAACACCTCAGAACAGATCAATGAGCTACAACAGCAGATTGCTGTATTGAATCTGGAAAAGGAGCATGCGCTGGAGCGTGAACAGCAGCTTGAGAATGCACTGGAAGAGGTTCACTTTGACAGCGATGAAGAGCTGGTAAAACTGAGGGAAAATTTGCAAGGGGCCCAGGAGGCAACCCGTAAACAGAAAGAGAAGCGGGCCGAATCAGAAGCTCGTCTTGAGCAGGAACATCAGACTTCAAGATTTCTAAAACAATCTCTTGAAACGGCAGAACAGGCGGTACAGGCAGCAACCCTACAACTCACCGAAGTTGAGCAGACAAAACAGTCTATTGAAGAGGAGTTGGCATCCAAGCAGACACTGCTGCAGGAGATAACCCAGCAAAAGGATCAAGCTGAGCAACAACTCGCGGCATTACAAGCTGACTTGCAAGGACGTATAGATACGCTTCAAAACGAGCTGAATGAAAAGCAGCAAGATGTCAGTCGAGTCTATGACGAGCTGGAAACAGCGAACAGATCGCTCGAACAACTCGACCTGTCTCATCAGCAGTTGCAGGCAGACCAGCAACAGTTGCAATCTGATAAAGAAACGTTGGATCAACAACTGAGTGAGACCGGGGCTGAACTGCACCAGGTTAAACAGAATCATGAATCTCAGCTGTCCGGTCATCAGTCTGCTATTGAATCGCTACAGGGTGAATTGGCCTCTGAAAAAGAGACGATCAAGTCAATCAACCAGTCGCTGGCAGAAGTTGAGTCAAGCCGGGAGTCCATAGCCTCCGAGAAAGAAAAATTCGAACAGCAACTGAATGAGACCAGATCTGAACTGGAACAGGCCAAGCAGCATCATCAAGAGTTGTTGTCAGATCAAGCGACCTTTATCGAAACACTGGAACGTGAATTAGTTGCTGAAAAAGAGAGCACAAATTCTATCAAACTGTCGCTGACAGAAATTGAGGCAAGCCGGGAAGCTATCGCGTCCGACAAGGCGGCGTTGGAACAGCAGCTGAATGAGACCAGATCTGAACTGGAGCAGGCCACGCAGAACCATGATGGCCTGTTGTCAGATCAAGCGTCCGCTATTGATACATTGAAGCATGAATTAGCTGAGGAAAAAGAGACTTCCCAGTCGATTAATGTCTCTCTGGCAGAGACTGAGTTAAGTCGAAATAAATTGGCTTCAGCCAACGACGAGTTGGAGCAACAGTTGAATGCTGTCCGAAGTGAGATGACACAGCTTCAGCAGCAACATGATGAGGCGCGGGAAACTCAACAGCATACTGTGGAAGAGCTACAACAGCAGTTGCAGAGTGCGCAAGTCTCAGGGGAACAGGTTGAAGTTCTGCAAGCCTCTCTGACAGATCTGCAAAAACAACTTGCGGAGCAACAGGAATCGACTCATCAGGCCGTGACCGAGCTACAGCAACGGGAGCGTGAGTTGGTCAAGGAGCTGGATGATAGCCAACAGCAGCAAGCCTCCCTGCAAGCAGAGCTGGAGAGCGCCAACGAATCTCTGCAACATGCCCAAGCCAGTGATGAACTGCAAGCAGCGCAAAACTCTTTAACCCAAGCCGAAGAGAAGATCACTATCCTAAAGCGGGAAGTTGAAGGCCTGCGTGAAGTTCAGATGGAGATGGAGAGTCAGCTTACAGACGATGTTGAGAGTGAGGTGAATGTACTTCGTGTCGCCCTTGAAGCAGAGCAGAAAAAGCGTGAAAAGAGCGAAAAACTGGCTCGTCAGGCTGATGTGCTTAGGCGTGAGCGGGAAGTACAGGAAACAGCCATTGAGATGCTCGGCGATGATCTGGAGGTGTTGACCGAAGAGAAGGACCGTTTGGCTCAAGAGCGGGATCAGTACTCGAAACAGTTGACTGAGATGCGCTCTCAGTATGCGGACATGGCGAATGAAAACGATCATCTCAATTCCGAGATGAGCGGTATGCGAGATCAGATGTCTGATTCCAGTATGGCCGATGACCTCCTGGTTCAGATGGAAGAGTTGCGCATCAAAGCCGACAATCTTGAAACAGAGCGGGATGAGGCAAGTTCTGAAGCATCCCGAATGCGTCGTGAAGTTGGTGAGTTGCGTAGTGTCATCGAGACCTATGTTGAGCAGATACAGGATGTGCAGTCATTTGGTGTGGATGAACAGGTGAATGCATTACGTTCCGAATTGGATATGGTTCGCAGACAAGCCGCTGACGATCTTGAACATATGCGGGAGGAGTTGAAGCGTGCAAAATCAAAAGTCTCATCTTCCAGTAGTCGCGACGTAGACGAAGTGGCCGCACTACAAGCCAGTCGTCAGGAGATGTTCTCCATGCAGCAGTCTTTGTCTGAAAAGGATCATCTGCTACGACTCTCTCAAAGCCAATGTCGCTCGCTGGAGGACTCTATCGAAGATAGAGACAAGGAAGTGGATCAACTTAAACGTAAGCTTGAACTGTTGCTTAGAAAGACAGGTGGGTTGGATGCAGGTACTACACCCGCCGGTGACTCATTTGACCCAGCTTCACAGATGACTGGCGCAGGCACCAATGATCCAAGTGACCCTACTGATCCTAAGCGTAATTCCCTGGGTCGTCTGTTCCGTCGTAAATAGTCACGCGATTCAATAGCGATCTCCGATGCGTATTCTGGCCGTTGGTGTTGCTACCTTGGACATCGTCAATCGGGTAGATGCCTATCCCCTAGAAGACCAAGAGATAAGAGCCACTTCACAGCAGCTTAGACGAGGTGGCAATGCCTGTAATACCCTGACTCTCTTGAGTCGTCTGGGGCATCACTGTAGCTGGGCCGGTACGTTGGCAGATGATGAGAGCAGTAAGTTCATTAAGGAAGAGCTGACGGCCTCCTGTGTGGATACCTGTTGGGCCCATGTTGAGTCAGAGAGTGCTACCCCAACCTCTTATATTGTTTCCAGTCAGGCAACGGGTTCCCGCACCATTGTCCACTATCGCAATCTACCTGAGTACGGAGAAAGTCAGTTTTCAAAGATTGACTTGAGCGCCTTCGATTGGATCCACTTTGAGGGGCGTAACCCTAAGGCAACCTTGGGGATGTTGAAGAGGATAAGAGCAGAAAATTCAGACATTCGTATTTCGCTTGAGCTTGAAAAGCCCAGGGGTGGATTGAAGCAGTGTCTGGCCTATGTTGATGTGGTTATGGTTTCACGGGCCTATGCATTGGCAAAGGGATTAGATAGCGCACAAAAACTGTTTGATTATCTACACCCTTTTTGCGCCAATGCACTCTGTTTTCTTGCCTGGGGGGAAGAGGGTGGTTGGTATCGTAATGGGGATTGTGCCGCGCAGTTTTTGCCGGCCTTCAAACCAGGCCATGTGATAGATACACTAGGGGCTGGTGATGTTTTTAATGCCGGTTTGATAGATGGGCTTCAAAAGTGGGATGATCCAAACGAAGCGTTGAGTTATGCAATTCGGATTGCAGGGGAAAAGTGTGGTCGTGATGGGCTATAGCACTTGATCGTAGGTCTGATAAGCGAAGCGCCATCCGACAATCTCCTGCGGGAATCACCTAAAACTGTCGGATGGCGCTTCGCTTATCCGACCTACAACAAGGAGGTTGTTTTGAGGTATCGAAGGAATTATGTGGAAGGCGGGACCTATTTTTTTACGGTTAACCTGCTGGAGCGGAATTCCGCGCTTTTAGTTGAGCGCATTGATAGTTTGCGTGATTCTGTGCGTTGGGTTAAACAGCAACAACCATTTCATATAGATGCTTGGGCAGTGTTGCCGGACCACCTACATGCGGTGTGGACTTTGCCTGAAGGGGATGCCGATTTTTCTTCACGATGGCGGGAGATAAAAAAGCGATTTTCTAAATCTCTGCCAAAAGTCGAGCGTTTGTCTGCGGTTAGATAAAACAGGGACGAAAGAGGTATCTGGCAGCGGCGTTTTTGGGAGCACACGATTATAAGCGATCGTGACTATCGTCATCATGTGGATTATGTTCACGTTAATCCGCTGAAACACGGTTTGGTAGCAGAGGTTAAAGATTGGCCATATTCCAGCTTTCATCGGGCGGTAGATAATGATGTTTATTCTCTTGATTGGTGCGGTGACTTGTCACAGAAGAGTTCATTATCAAATTTCGGAGAGAGAGGTGACCCGTAGGTCGGATAAGCGGAGCGCCATCCGACAAAGTGTAAATCGAACTGATTTCAGGCCTTTTTAAACCCACCGTCGAGGAATGAATGGAAATCTGAGTACCTTGCTGTGATTTTTAGATGCTTGTAGTGTTGCTAATTGTGGGAAAAGTCGGATGGCGCTTCGCTTATCCGACCTACGCTTTAACTTTGTAAATCCTATGCCAATATCCCATGTTGTGTGTGAACTGAGTGAGCTATGTGATCCTGGTAGTCGGGGTTTCAGCATTGAGCTGAATGGTGAGACTCTCGAGTTTCTTCTGGTTCGTAAGGGTCTGCAGGTCTATGCCTATCAGAATCATTGTCCGCATACTGGAATAAACCTTGAGTGGCAACCAGACCAGTTTCTCGATTTGAGTAATAGTTATATTCAGTGTGCAACCCATGGTGCTCTGTTTCGCATCGAAGATGGTCATTGCCTGCGTGGTCCCTGCGCTGGAGATAGGCTGCATGCCATACCGGTAGGGATAGAGAATGGGCAGGTATTGATTGATCTCACCTAGCCCAAATATTTCACCCGGTTTAATGAGACTTCAACAAGAAAAAAGCCGGGCCTAAGGCCCGGCTTGTGAGACACGAAGTGTCTGCCTTGGCCTGTTAGCTCATCTTCTCGAGAAAGGCGTTTAGGTCTGCCAGGACCAGCTCAGGCGGCAAAGTTCTCTTCGTGCGTGGTTCGGAGATTACGGGTTGCAGACCAAGCTCAAGCTCGGTTGCGTATTCGGCCTGAAGTGCGTTTTGATGGGCAGACGCGTCTGTAAGACCGGTTTCGGTGATCTGGCCGGTACTCATGTCGTAGACTGTTTTCATCTTGCACCTCCTGCATCGTACTTGAATCAGGGTCGCTGTTACTTTCTATAACGGCCCTGGGCTGACAAACTTTAGTGACTCCAGACCAGGTTAGATCGTGTATACGATAATAGATCCTGCTCTGTTACTAAGTGTTACGCCAAACAGTTTTTCATGGATTCACTTTGCCTAAGTTGTCCGGTCGAATCAACAGTATGAAAATCAGGGTATTAAAAAACATAACTCGCAGAGACCTGTCTGCAAATGCATCTTATGGGTTGGAAGTATTGAGCAGATCCCGAATAAAGCCATACATGGAAGGTAGTGTAATAACCTGAAATATATAGCTTCGGCTCTCTTTTTTACTAATCTTTGTCTTCCAGGTGATCAAGGGGGTTGGCGTGGTTGTCGCCAGCAGGTTTATCAAGGTCTACACCGTAATCATCTTTGCTGAGGTCGTAGGAACCAGCCCAGTCCTCAGGTGGTGCTATCGGTTTTACCTGGAGTTCTTCAAGGTCTTCCAGATCATACTCTTCCACTGTGCCATCATAAAACTGGACCTCTATAACCCCCTCATCCGAGTCATGAGCTACGACTTCGAATTGGTCTCCGTTGACTGTTTTAAACCAAGTGCCAATACGGATTCTGGGTGTATTCATGTTTGATCTTCTCCACTTTTCAACTTCTCAGTGTTGGTTGACGGTATTGGACCTCTCCTTACGGATCCAGGGCATTAAAATCAGGTAATTTATGATGGTCACTAAAACAAGTTCATGATCTTGACTGTAGCCCATTTTCAAGGCGGATCATATGCTTTCGCTCTAGAATCCTGCGACTTGTTGCGATGGGTCAAGGACTGGGGTTCGGGTGTTGAAAATGGATCTTTTCAATGCCATCCAATACTTCCTGGGTTAGTATTATGTCGATGCTTGCCAGATTCTGTTCCAGTTGCTGTTGGGTTGTGGCACCTATGATTGTGCTGGTTACAAATGGGCGACTGGTGACATAGGCGAGTGCCATCTGTCCTGGATCCAAATCATGCGCTCGGGCCAGTTGAACATACTGTTCCGTTGCTGCCGCTGCTTGTGGGTTTGTGTAGCGGGTAAAACGGTCGAACAAGGTTAAACGGGCATTAGCCGGCATCCTGCCCTCCAGATATTTGCCAGACAGGACACCGAATGCCATTGGTGAGTAGGCCAACAGACCGCAACTTTCGCGGTGGGCGATTTCAGCCAGGCCGATCTCGAAGGTGCGATTCAGCAAGTTGTAGGGGTTCTGTATGCTGGCCACTCTTGGCAGATTGCGCTGCTTGGCAATCTGCAGGTAGCGCATGATCCCCCAGGGGGTCTCATTGGAGACACCGATATGACGGATTTTTCCCGCTTTTTTCAGATCCCCTAAAACTTCCAGGGTCTCTTCGATTGGGGTGGTCTCCTCTTGATCGGGATGTTGGTAACCCAATGCGCCGAAATAGTTGGTCTTGCGATCGGGCCAGTGTAGCTGATAGATATCAATGTAATCTGTCTGCAGACGTTGCAGACTCTGGTTCAGCGCTGCCTCGATATTAGTTTTGTCCAGGTGCAGGTTGCCGTCCCTCAGGTAGTTGAGCCAGTCTGCCGGACCGGCAACTTTAGTAGCGAGGACCACTTGGTCGCGTTGTCCGCGTTGAGCGAGCCAAGTGCCGACATGACGCTCGGTTTCACCCTGTGTTGTCGCTTTGGGTGGAACCGGATACATCTCTGCTGTGTCGATAAGATTAATACCGGCGCCAGTTGCCCGGTCCAGTTGAGCGTGGGCTTCAGCTTCACTGTTCTGTTCACCGTAGGTCATGGTGCCCAGGCTGAGGGCGCTGACCTTGAGATTGCTGTCACCGAGGGAACGGTAAATCATAGGGCTCTCCCAAATTTGGTCTGTTCTGTAAACAGTCGTCAGCATAGCTTAAATCGACTGTGAGGAAAGGAAGAATATCGATGGAATTGGATGGCGATCTATTCTCTGGAAGTCTGCTTTTTTGGCTGGCAGGGTTGGTTGTGGTCACTTCGCTGACAGCACTTCGGCTGGCTCCCTGGCAGCGGCTTACACAACAGAATCAGATACATGTGTTTTTTGGTGCCGTGGTGGCTTTAATCGTGTTGTGGCATATGCGCGGTCAGATCCAGCCCGGTCTCTCATTTCACCTTCTCGGTGTCACAGTCATTACCCTGATGTTTGGCTGGTCGATGGCCATTGTCATCGCCAGTCTTGCCTTGTTTGCAGTTAGTCTGAACACAGGTTATGGATGGGAAGGCTATGTGGTCAGTTTCCTCACGGTTGCACTGGTGCCGATTACCCTGTCACAGATTTCGCTGGTGCTGGTACGCTCCTGGCTACCCAAACAGTTTTTCGTCTATGTTCTGGGTAATGGTTTTTTTACCGGCTGGCTGGTTGGCTATATAAGCGGTTATCTGGCAATGCTGTTACTAGTGTTGAGTGGTGCCTATACCATGGCTGAATTACAGGTCACGGTGATGCCGTTTTTTCCATTGATGTTTTTCCCCGAGGCTCTGATTAATGGCTGGGTCATCACAATGATGGTGGTGTTTTTCCCCGCCTGGGTCTATTCATTCAGTGATGAACAATATCTACACGGTAAATAGATTATCCTGCTCAAGCTGAGGTATAGTTTTCCGATTGCCTAATCATGGGTGTATAAAGCAACCTGTATTTTTGGTCTGAAGTTAATCTCAGATCGTGGATTCAAACGCTGATTTAGTGAGGTAACTTCTTGAGCTGGTGGGGAAAACTGGTAGGTGGTGCATTTGGCTTCATGCTTGGCGGCCCATTGGGTGCAGTGCTGGGTGCGGCTTTGGGGCATCGCTTCGATAAAGGGTTGAAGGGACTCCCTGATGATAATGTCAGCTGGGGACCTGGGGATCAGGAGCGGGTTCAGACTGCATTTTTCACCGCGACTTTTTCAGTTTTGGGTCATTTGGCTAAGGCTGATGGACGGGTCTCGCAGGATGAAATCAGGCTGGCTGAGAATCTGATGGGCCAAATGTCGCTCTCCAATGAGATGCGACAGACCGCCATTCGCCTTTTCAGTGAAGGTAAATCAGATCAGTTTCCTCTGGACGATGTGGTGATTCAGTTTCGCCAGGAGTGCCATCGTCGACAGACCTTGATTCAGATGTTTCTGGAAATTCAGATCCAGGCTGCCTATGCGGACGGTCAAATGGACCGTCAAGAGGAGCTGCTGTTACTGCATATCTGTGAACTGCTGAATATTCCTGAATTTACCTTTCGACGGCTTGAACGTATGGTACAGGCTCAATCGCACTATAGCGGCACAGGTGGTCAAGCTCCCCCCAGATCACAAGGGGTTTCATTGGAGGATGCCTACGCGATCCTTAATGTTTCTGCCGATGCATCCGATAAAGAGGTTAAGCGGTCCTATAGACGCTTAATGAGCCAGCATCATCCCGACAAATTGGTCTCAAAAGGACTGCCTGAAGAGATGATGAAGATGGCGGCTCAAAAGACCGATGAGATAAAGAAGGCCTACGAGCGAATCAAAGAAGCTCGCGCCATGGCCTGATTTATCCTAAACATTGGTTCATCTTACACTACGACTCAATCAGTCCCTGGGAGGGGAGAAATGACCGATAGCCTGGATCCCATCCTGCTCAATTTTGTCTACGTGATCATTGGCGGAGCGCTGACGATCTTCTTTATGTGGTTTGGCTGCAAGGTTTTTAGCCATATCGTGAATTTCAGTATTCCCGATGAGTTACAGAAGGGGAATATTGCGGTTGGGATCATGATCATGGGGATATTCGTCGGTATAGGCACAGCCCTGGGGCTGGTGATCGGACTTGGTCTGAATTAGTCGGCCCTATGCCTTTGCGTTGTTTTTTATTGTTGCTGTTACTACCTGGGCTGGTGATTGCGGGGCCTTTCAAGGATGTCAAAGACGATCATTGGAGTGATCGTTACGACAACTATTTTCGGAAATATGCCAAGCACTATTTCGGTCCTCATATCGATTGGCACTGGTTCAAGGCTCAGGGGATAGCAGAATCTGGACTTAGGCCAGGTGCCAAGAGTTCGGCTGGTGCGAAAGGGATTATGCAGATCCTGCCGAGTACTTATGCTGAGATTAAGGAAGACAATCCTCACTTCACTCATATCGATGAACCTCGCTGGAATATCGCTGCAGGGGTCTTTTACGATCGCATGCTCTATCGCAAGTGGAAAAAAGGTCTGCCTACAGAAGAGCGGTTGGCCTTTGCTCTGGCCAGTTACAATGCGGGTTACGGCAATGTTTTACGAGCCTATCGAAAGGCTAAAAAAGCTGAAGGTGAGGTGAAAAACTGGATCCAGGTGGAATCCCACGCGCCAGGAGAAACTCGCCACTATGTGCGTCGTATCAAAAAGTTGATGAGAGAAGACTATTAACCCTGAAGACGACATACTTAGTCGCCGGGTTAATAGTGTACCTCTGAATGGTAGAGAATCTATGTCGAGGTACTCTAGCGCTTGCCTGTCTGGTCGGCTGTTGATCGTTTTAGCCAGGCATGCACGCGGCGAGATAAGCTGCTTTGTAATCCTGAGAAAAAGTGGTTGGCGCCATTCACCTGTTCCTGTCGATAATCCTCTCGTCCATTCATGAAAGCGATCTGGCGGCGTTTTGCTGCACTCTTCGTGACTGCTGTCAGGTCACGGCTACCATACAGATCCAGTACAGGTATCTGCAGTTGTGCGATTGCCTGAGAGGCTGGTGATGATTCATTCTCTGTGTCGATGCTCAGGCCGATTGCTGCGATCGCTCTGATTCTCTGATTGGGTTGTTTGGTTGCATGGTGTAATGCCATGGTGGCGCCCAGGCCGTGGCCTACCATGACCAGAGTAGGCTGCTGCTCTGGATCCAGATAGTCGATTGCTGCCTGGATGCGGGGTGAGGCTTTTTCCAGCAGACCCAAAGTGGTTTGAGGGTCCGGGCGGGATTCTATGGCAGGTAATTGCAGACTCAGAGTGTTCCAACCTTGTTGCGATAGATGATGTCGAAGTGGTTGGATGACTTCTGTCCAGTCGGCATGAGTGCCTGCGTCATGCAAAATAAGCGCGCCCCCCAGACTCAACTTGGCACTACTGGGCGCATAAATGGCCAGAAAACGGGCCTCGCCTGCCTCTAACCATACTGCTTTACCCGACAGGTCTGGACTGTCGAGTCCCTCGGAAACGCGTCGTTCCAGGCTGAGATTGGCTGCTTGTATTGAGTTTGCGCCGCAAATGGCAAGCAGTACCAGACACACTCTTGTCAGTTTTGGTAGACAATGTTTAGGCATCATGGGACTCCTGAGCGATCGAACATATATTAACCCGGCCCCAGATAGAATGGCAGCACAGGAACAGGTTGGTACGAATACCCCTCTTATGGGATAGCTGAAAATAGCATCGCTTTGAGTTAAAGTGGCCATCCTTTTTTGACAACCGAGGCGTAAAGCCAGTGTTGTACCTCATATAAACAGCAGAAATCGACTGTTTCTATGAGACACTGCACTAAGTTTACGCCAAGCCTCCAGCCAGGCTAGGCATGGGGATCAAACAGTAGGAGATAACAACATGGCTCGTCAGTCCGATAAGATCGCACCTTCCATTCTCTCTGCAGATTTTGCCAAACTTGGAGAAGAGGTGGACAACGTTCTCGCTTCCGGCGCCGAGATTGTGCATTTTGATGTCATGGATAACCATTATGTGCCTAACCTGACCATCGGCCCATTGGTCTGTGATGCACTGCGTAAGCATGGCGTTACCGCTGATATCGATGTACATATGATGGTCAAGCCAGTGGATAGAATCATCCCGGATTTTGCCAAGGCGGGAGCAACCTATATTACATTTCATCCTGAGGCCTCTGAGCATATTGATCGGAGCTTGCAGCTGATCCGCAGCGAAGGATGCAAGTCCGGCCTGGTCTTCAATCCTGCAACCCCTCTGAGTCACTTGGACTATGTACTCGACAAGGTCGATATGATCCTGCTGATGTCGGTAAACCCCGGTTTTGGTGGTCAGAGCTTTATTCCAGCGACCCTGGATAAGCTGCGCGCATGCCGCAAGCTGATTGATGACTCTGGACTTGATATCCGTTTGGAGATCGATGGCGGAGTCAAAGTGGACAATATTGCCGAGATCAAAGCAGCAGGTGCCGATACCTTCGTATCTGGTTCAGGAATTTTCGGTTTCCCGGGCGACAATGATGCCAACCGCTATGACACTATCGTCGGAAAGATGAAGGCAGAAATGGCTAAGGTTTAATCCGCTAATCCAAGGGTGCGGCACCGCCGCACCCTGCGGAATCGAAATTCAACTGCTTGTTAGAGAGATTTTGGGATGATCAAGAAACCTGAAATGATCCTCATAGATGTGGATGGCACCCTGGTTGATAGCGTGCCTGACCTCGCATACTGTGTTGATGAGATGATGAAGCGACTCGGTCGTTCTGTTCACGGAGAAGCCAAAGTTCGTGATTGGGTTGGGAATGGCGTGGAGCGACTGGTGCGTCGGGCTTTGATCGGCCAGTTGAATGGTGAGCCGGATGAAGCAGATTTTGCCAAGGCCTATCCTATTTTTCTCGAACTTTATGCAGTAAACACCAGCCAGCGTTCGATGCTCTATCCAGGTATTCGAGAGGGTCTCGATTATCTGAAACACCAGGGTTACAGGCTGGGCTGTGTAACCAACAAGGCTGCCCAATTTACCCTGCCCCTGTTAAAGGATCTGGGTATACATGATGATTTCGAGATCATTATTGCCGGTGATACCCTGCCAAAGAAAAAGCCCGATCCTCTACCCTTGCTGCATGCTGCAGAGAATTTGGGTATAGATCCTTCAGCTTCACTGATGGTGGGGGATTCCCAAAGTGATGTAAAAGCTGCCCGGGCGGCTAAGTTCCAGATTGTCTGCATGAGCTACGGTTACAACCATGGAGAAGATATCCGAAACTATGATCCCGATGCAGTCATTGATTCATTGACCGAGATCCAGGGGATTCTTGAAAACGCCGCTTGAGCTAAGGTGCCGTTTTCGAGTAAGGTTATCCTAGGTTTGTTTAAACAATAATAGATAGTTATGATCCTGCTTTCACGCAATGAGACCTTAATGAATGGTGCACGATGGCGTTGGTGACTGCCAACTCTAGCTCAACCGTTTTATCGTCTTTTGTGTGGAGAGGAAAATGACCCCCCAAGAATTCGCAGCCCTGAAACAACAGGGCTACAATCGTATACCTGTTGTCTGTGAGGTCCTTGCTGATCTCGATACCCCCCTCAGTGTCTATATGAAGTTGGCCAACGCGCCATACTCCTATCTGTTTGAATCTGTTCAGGGCGGTGAGAAATGGGGCCGCTATTCGATTATCGGCCTGCCGTGTCGCACTCATGTCAGGGTCTTTGGGAAAAAGGTCGAAGTGGTCAGTGGTGATGAGGTGGTTGAGTCTCATCAGGTGGAGGATCCGCTGGCCTGGATCGAAGGTTTTCAACAGCGCTACAAGGTTGCAGAGATAGAAGGACTGCCGAGATTCAACGGTGGCCTGGTCGGATATTTCGGCTACGACATTATTCGTTATATCGAACCCAAACTGGCGAACTGTCCCAATCCTGATCTATTGGAAAATCCAGATATTCTGTTGATGGTCTCTGATGAGGTGGTTGTATTTGATAATCTCTCAGGCCGTCTCTTTGTCATCGTGCATGTGGACCCCTCCAAAGGGGGGACGTTGGATACGGCACGACAACGGATCCGTGAACTGATACAGGCAATGCGTCAGCCCGTCCCCAAGTTAGGCAACGGTAGTTCAAGAGAGGTCAATGAATCTGATTTTATCTCCGGATTTACCGAGCAGGGCTACAAACAGGCGGTTGAACGTTCCAAGCAGTACATTCTTGATGGCGACTGCATGCAGGTAGTGGTGTCGCAACGGCTCTCAATTCCCTTCGAAGCCCCTCCGTTGGATCTCTATCGTGCCCTCAGAGGCCTCAATCCCTCTCCCTATATGTATTTTCTCGACCTCGGCGAGTTCCATATCGTCGGCTCCTCACCGGAGATTCTGACCCGTCTCGAGGATGGGGAGGTTACCGTGCGACCGATCGCAGGCACCCGCCGACGGGGTTACAGCGAGGAGGAGGACAAGGCGCTCGAAGAGGAGCTGCTGGCCGATCCCAAAGAGCTGGCCGAGCATCTGATGCTGATCGATCTGGGGCGCAACGACACCGGTCGGGTGGCCAAGATTGGCAGTGTCACTTTGACCGACAAGATGATTGTGGAACGCTACTCCCATGTCATGCATATCGTCTCCAATGTCACCGGCAAACTGCGGGATGACATGAGTGCCATTGATCTGCTTCGCGCCACCTTTCCGGCCGGTACGGTGAGCGGCGCACCGAAGATCCGCGCCATGGAGATCATCGATGAGCTGGAGCCGGTGAAACGCGGCGTCTATTCGGGGGCGGTGGGTTACATCTCCTGGAACGGCAACATGGATACGGCGATCGCCATCCGCACTGCGGTGATCAAGGAGAAGACCCTGCATATCCAGGCCGGTGCCGGGGTGGTGGCCGATTCGGTGCCCGAGCTGGAGTGGAAAGAGACCATGAACAAAGGCCGTGCAGTATTTCGGGCGGTGGCGCTGGCTGAAGCCGGACTGGATCGCCATGCCTGTGACGAGGAGGTCTAGTCATGTTACTGATGATCGACAATTATGACTCCTTTACCTACAACCTGGTGCAGTACCTGGGTGAGTTGGGTGTAGATGTAAAAGTGGTTCGCAACGATGAGATAGAAGTGAAGGAAGTGGAAGCTCTACGTCCTGATCATATTGTTGTATCTCCGGGGCCCTGTACCCCGAATGAAGCGGGAATCTCTGTTGAGGTGATACAGACCTATGCTGGAAAGATTCCGATTCTCGGCGTCTGCCTGGGGCACCAATCCATTGGTCAGGCATTTGGTGGCGATATCATCCATGCAAGGGAAGTCATGCATGGTAAAACCTCACCGATTCACCATCAGGATATTGGCGTATTCCATGACCTGGAAAACCCATTTCAGGCAACCCGTTATCACTCGCTGGTCATCGATAAAGAGACATTGCCGGATTGTCTGGAAATTACTGCCTGGACTAATCGGGAAGATGGCTCAATGGATGAGATTATGGGGGTCAGGCACAAGACCCTGCCGATTCAGGGAGTCCAGTTTCATCCCGAATCGATCCTTACCCGGCATGGGCATGAGTTACTGAAAAACTTTGTCGAAGGTGTGTAGGATGTGGCTCTGCAGCACCGAAGGCCTTGCTATTGGTTAGGTATATGGGTGCGGCAGGGCCGCACCCTACTTCTGATATAAACTGTTCAAAGCTAAAAAAATAAGTCCAACTGGAGGGGAAGCACGTGGAAATGCAGCAAGCCATCAATAAGATTCTGGCCCGCCAGAATCTGACCGGTGAAGAGATGACGGCGGTGATGCAGACCATCATGACTGGTGGTGCTACTGCAGCGCAGATCGGCGGATTTCTTATCGGACTGCGGATGAAAGGGGAGACCGTTGCCGAGATCGCTGCAGCAGCCTCGGTGATGCGTGAACTTGCCTCCGGTGTGTCGATAGGGGGGTTGAGTCATCCGGTGGATATCGTGGGTACTGGTGGTGACTCGTCTGGCACCTTCAATGTCTCTACTGCCTGTATGTTTGTAGCCGCGGCGGCTGGCTGTCACGTCGCCAAGCATGGCAATCGTTCAGTCTCTTCTAAGTCGGGTAGTGCTGATGCTTTGGAAGCTGCTGGGGTGCGCCTTGATCTTACTCCGCAACAGGTCGAACAGTGTGTGCGTGAGGTTGGGGTTGGCTTTATGTTTGCGCCCGGCCATCACAATGCGATGAAACACGCCATTGGTCCCCGTAAAGAGATGGGGGTTAGAACGATCTTCAATGTGCTGGGGCCACTGACCAACCCTGCGGGTGTGCCAAATCTTCTCTTGGGTGTCTTTAGTGACGAGTTACTAGAGCCACTGGCCGAGGTTCTGCAGCAGTTGGGTAGTCGTCATGTAATGGTTGTGCACTCCCGGGATGGTCTGGATGAGATCAGTATTGGTGATGCAACTGATGTGGCGGAATTGAAAGAGGGTCAGATCAGACGTTTTACCATTCAACCTGAAGACTTCGGAATCAACCGCAATCCCCTTGAGGCGATCCAGGTCAACGATGCCACTGAAAGTCTCGCAACAATTCGAGGCGTGCTCGAAGATAAGCCTGGGCCTGCCCGGGATATTGTTATGATCAATGCCGGCGCTGCAATTTATGCTTCTGGTATCGCGACCAGTCTCAAACAAGGGATTGAAATGGCAGATGTGGCTATCACCAGTGGTGAGGCACGCAACAGGCTCGACCGATTAGTGGTTTTGACCCAGAGTTTTGAGTGACATGAGCGGTACCCCAGATATTCTGAAAAAGATTGTTCGTCGTAAACTCGAAGAGATTGACGCTCGACTCGATTCCTGTAGCTTGGAGGCGCTGAAGGAACAGTTGTCCCAGAGCTCGGCACCGCGAGGTTTTGCCAATGCCATAGCCAGTAAGATCGACGCGGGCCATGCCGGTGTGATTGCCGAGATCAAAAAGGCCTCCCCCAGCAAAGGTGTGTTAAGAGAGGATTTTCGACCTGCTGATATCGCCGTCAGCTACCAGCAGGGAGGTGCAGCCTGTCTTTCGGTGTTGACCGATATCGACTTTTTTCAAGGAAATGATGAGTATCTGCAACAGGCCAGAGCTGCCTGCCAGTTGCCGGTGATACGCAAAGACTTCATTATCGATCCCTACCAGGTCTATGAGGCTCGTGCTATTGATGCCGATTGTATCCTGTTGATCGTGGCCTGCCTGAATGACCAGCAGCTCAACTCACTGAATGAGCTGGCGCATGAGCTGGGTATGGATGTGTTGATCGAAGTACATGATGAGGCGGAGCTGAAGCGAGCTCTGGCAGTCGATAATCGCCTGATTGGCATCAATAATAGAAACCTGCGCAGTTTCGAAGTCACTCTCGATACAACCCTGGGTCTTCTTGATCAGATACCTTCAGAGAGAATTGTGGTGACCGAAAGCGGCATACTCGAACGTGAAGATGTCACCCGTATGCGCGACCATCAGGTCAACGCCTTTCTGGTAGGCGAAGCCTTTATGAGGGCTGATGATCCTGGGGCGAGATTAAAGCTGCTCTTTTCCTGATCTAGTCAGGCTCATTAGGAGAGCGTCGTGCGCCGTGCTGACCGTCTGTTCCAAATTACCCTGGAACTCAATGCTGAGCGTTATGTTACTGCTGACTCTCTTGCCCAGAAACTGGAGGTCTCGGTAAGAACCATCTATCGTGATATCGATGCCCTCTCTGCTTCAGGCATCCCCGTCGAAGCGGTTGCCGGTGCCGGTTACCGTTTGGCAAAAGGGTTTCGTGTTCCACCTCTGATGTTCAATGAGGAGGAGTTGACTGCTCTTATGTTGGGTATGCGTATGGTTCAGGGATGGTGCGATCCAGAACTGGCTCAGGCGGCCTCTAGCGCGTTAAACAAGGTGGAATCGGTGTTGCCCGAGCGACTTCAGCCTGTGTTGCTGCGTGAAGCGCTGCTCGTACCTGATTTTCATATCCCCGGTGAGGTTAGATCCCATGTTGCCGAACTGCGAAAGGCGATCAGCAGCAGGCGTAAAGTGAGTATTTCCTACTGCCGCAAAGATGGGGCACACTCGGAGCGTACCCTCTGGCCGCTTGGATTGTTTTATTGGGGGCAGGTATGGACGCTGGCTGCCTGGTGCGAACTGCGGGAGGATTTTCGCCAATTTCGTCTGGATCGTATCTGTTTACTGGAGAGAAGCATTGGTCGATATGAACTGAAGAGCGGTCGTACATTGCAGGATTTTCTGATCAGTGTTGGCGGTGACGCAGATTAGGTAATCATCCTGCTGACACCCCGTTGTCAGTAGTTAAGGCATAGACTCCTGTTGAGAATTCAATTCACGGAGTTATTAGCATGCAACCAAGAATCAATTTGATCACTCTAGGTGTGACTAACCTGACAAAATCAATTCAGTTCTATGAAAAGCTAGGTCTGCCGCGTTACGATTTCGAGAGTGATGCCGTAGCCTTTTTCGAATTACAGGGAAGCTGGCTCGGCCTCTATCCCAAATCGGCACTTGAAGAGGATGTTGGACTATCTTTAGGTGAAGCTGGTCAGAGCCCGGTAACACTGGCCCATAATTTAAGTGACAGGGCGGGAGTTGATGGGGTCATGGCAGAGGCATCAGCTGCTGGGGCAAAAGTGATTAAACCAGCCCAAGAGACATTTTGGGGTGGATATTCCGGGTATTTTACCGATCCTGACGGTTTTCTTTGGGAAGTCGCCCATGTGCCGCAGTTCTGGATTGGACCAAAGGAGAGTGAATAGATATGAAGTCTGAACCCTGTCCGTGGTGTCTGGGACATGAAGAGTACATTCAATATCATGATCAGGAGTGGGGCGTCCCCTCCTATGATCCTCTGCATCTGTTTGAAATGTTAATTCTGGAAGGGGCGCAGGCCGGACTCTCATGGCTGACCATATTACGCAAACGGGATGGATATAGACGCGCCTTTGATGGCTTCAATGCGACAAAGATTGCCGCATATGGTGAGGAGGATGTTGCCAGATTGCTTGGGGACTCTGGGATTGTGCGTAACCGGCTCAAGGTCAATGCGACTATCGGTAATGCCCAGGCCTTCCTTGAGCTAGAGGCTGGTGAGGGATTCGCAGAGTTTCTCTGGTCTTTTGTGGAGGGAAAATCTGTGCAGAACAGTTGGCGCAAATTAGAGCAGGTGCCAGCCAGTACTTCGATCTCTGATGCCCTGAGTAAGGAGCTTAAACGCAAGGGATTTCGTTTTGTCGGCACCACAATCAGTTATGCTTTCATGCAATCGGTAGGAATGGTTAATGACCATTTGACCAACTGTCCCCGTTACCAGGAGGTGTTGGAGATGGGGAGATGATATGCCTGGGTATATACCGCCCAGGTAGGTGTGCAATATGACAACCTGGTTTGTCGTTGAGAGTATACACCTGGCATAACGGTTTTAATGCGCTATATCAGCTACAGACTATGAAGCGGCTGAACCCAAAAATGGGATCAGCAGAGGTTCTCTCTTGCGCTTGGGAAAGGTGCGGCAGGCCGCACCCTACACGATCGGGGAGTGCGTTCAGCGGGTACCAAACACCACGATAGTTTTTCCCTTTACGCTGATCAATCCCTGCTCTTCAAGGTTTTTCAGCACTCTGCCGGCCATCTCCCTGGAACAGCCTACAATGCGTCCAATCTCCTGTCTGGTGATTCGGATCTGCATGCCGTCCGGATGGGTCATCGCATCAGGTTCTTTGCACAGGTCAAGCAGGGTGCGGGCAATACGCCCGGTGACATCAAAAAAGGCCAGATGTCCTACCTTGTTGCTTGTCTGGTTGAGACGCTGTGATAGCTGAGCCCCCATGGCGTAGAGAATATCCTTGGAGTAGTCCTTCAGGTCGTGGGTGAAGAGTTGTTCCAGGCGTTGATAGCTTATCTCTGCAATCTGGCAGGAGGCGCGGGTACGCACCATAACACTGCGCTTCGGTTCAGGGACAAACAGGCCCATCTCCCCCACGAATTGGCCTTTATTCAGGTAGGTAAGGATGATTTCCCGACCATCTTCATCTTCGATGTAGACAGCCACCGAGCCTTCCGTGATGTAATAGAGTATATCTGCCGGGTCGCCGATATGTATGATCTCGGTGTTCTTCGGATAGCGTCGGCGATGACAAAAAGACAGGAATCGTTGGAGATATTCTGGTTCCTGTGGTGGCGGTTGTATGATCGTCATGATCCTCAGACTCTAAATTAATGGTTGTTTATTAAGCAATCAGCTTGCAGAGTGATACAGCAATCTGCCCAAGGGCAGCTCTGATAGTCTTTATGGTTGCTAATCTGGGTCCCTGCTTTAATTTGAAGCCATGTTCAGTTAAAGCGATGGATCAAGTCAAGCAACCGTTCTCAACTTGTCGAATTTACAGCCTTCTGTAGACTCGCCTGTGTATAGTGTAACAAAAAACAACAAGTCATAAGTTTAACGTAATTCATGTTTAGCGTTTATTTCTGGATTTGCGCCAGGCAAGAGCGATGAGCAATTTGGAGTTAAGAATGAAAGCAAGGGTCGTATGGGTGGAGGCAGCCACCATGATGGGGGAAGCGGGTAGTGGTCATGGTGTTATTATGGACGGCCCTCCAGACCATGGTGGAAGAAATCTGGGGGTTAGACCAATGGAGATGCTGCTCCTGGGGATGGGGGGGTGTACAGAGTTTGATGTACTCTCAATGCTGAGAAAATCCCGTCAGCAGGTGACTGGGTGTGTGGTTGAGCTTGAGGCCCAGCGTTCTGAGCAAGATCCTAAGGTTTTTACTGCTATCCATGCCCACTTTGTTGTTTCGGGGCGGGATCTGAGCGAAAAACATGTCTCCCGGGCTATTTCATTGAGCGCGGAAAAGTACTGTTCTGCCTCAATAATGCTGAGCGCGACTGCCAAAATCACCCATGACTATGAGATTATCAATGAGTAATGATGCCAGTGTTTTTGATGAACTGGTTGCCGATTATTATCGTGCCTGGTTCCGTTTTCATCCTCTGGCTGCTGTTTATGCCTCTGTTCCTGGTTACGAAGGTCGACTCAATGCCGATGGTGATGATGACAATGGTGCTTTGGCGAATCTGATCAGTAATCTTCTGGTTAGCCTCAAAGAGCTTGATTTTAAACAACTTGATCCAGACCGTCAGCTCGATTTACAGCTGATCTATGGAGCAGCGCTTGTTGAGCACCGGATGTTGCTCGAACAGGACTGGCGCTACCGTGATCCGGCCCGGTATCTCCCCTTGAATCAACTCCAGGAGTTGATTGTACGTCAGCCAGAACGTCTCTGTGAGGCGCTGATGGGGGTGCTGGAGTTGACACCAAACTACCTCCGTGATGCCAGAGGTCGCTTGTCTGAGCTTCCTGGTGTGGTCTCCACGCTCTGGTTAGCCGATGCCCTGGAGACGGCTGAAAAAGGTGAACCCTGGTTAAAAAGGCTGGGACGTGATCTACCTCAAACCCGTGAGTGCTGTGCCGATCAGGGAAAATTGCAGACACTGGCCAGCAAGGCTGCAGATGCTGTGGAGGATTACAGGCAGAGTCTTGTCAAAGACCTGGCCCCGATTGCATCTGGAACTGCAGACTGTGGAGAGGCGTTGTTGGGCTGGTTGCTGCGTAACCGGGATCAGATCGACCTTGAAGTCAATCAAGCCCTGAATTTTAGCCGGAAAAGGCTTCAGCAGACCTATGACTCTCTGCAGTCACAGGGTTTAAGCGTCTCAGACTTGAAAGAGACTAAAGGAGAGATTCTCAGCGGGAATGAGAGAATAAAGGCCTATCGCGAAGAGGCTGATATATTGCGGGCGTTTCTTCAGCAGAAGAAACTATTGCCCGATTCAGAGCAGTCGCTTGAGTTTCGTGTCACAGATAGTTGTTTCAGGCAGCCGGACTGCGGCAGTTACCTGCGTACTGAGAAGGGTGGGGTACTCTTGATTCCTCACGATCAGCAAGTGGGAGGAGGAGAGAGCCGGTCTGCAATTCGTATGCGCAATCTCTACAGCAGTTGGGCAGGGCGCCACTACCTGGCGTGGGCTGGGGACGTACCGGCACATAGTCTGGTACGCCAGATCAACCCATCAGCTGCTTTCAAGCGGGGCTGGGCCCATTATATGAGCCGTGTTTTGGAAGCACATGGTTATTTCGATGAGCAGGATCGTACACTGCTTAATCAGAGACGACTGGCATTGGCGGAACAGGCCTGTATTGACCTCGAATTTCACTCAGGAGAGATCGATAGTCGCCAGGCACTTGAGCGATTAAAGCCATTATCTGATATGCCCTGCTGGGCGGAAGTCAGTTTGACTGCGATTTCCAGGCGACCCACCGATGCTTTTATGGCTCTGTTGGGCGCTGATCTACTTGAACACTTATCCAGTCAGCATATTGACGCAAATCCTGGCTCATCTCCACTGGCCTTGCATGAGCAGCTCCTATCCCATGGATCGGTTGCGCTGCCTCTGGTGGTTCAGCGGGCTTGCGGTCAGGAGGTCTGGGAGCAGGCGGTGAATGAGGTACTTCATGAAGAGGCCTGAAAGCCACATCGGCATGCGACACGTTGCCCTGAATGTCAGGGATATGGCTAGCAGTGAGCGCTTCTATGTTGAACTAATGGGCATGCAAATTGAGTGGCGCCCAGATCCTGACAATCTCTACCTTACTTCCGGGTCGGATAACCTGGCACTGCATAAGATAACCGTTGAGGCATTCGATGAAGTAGCCCAGCGTCTTGACCATATTGGCTTCTTCCTCAGTGGCCCCGCTGCCGTGGATGAGTGGTACGATTTTCTTTCAGGGCAGGGCGTGAAGATGCGTAATGCGCCACGCACACACCGGGATGGTGCCAGGAGTTTTTACTGCTATGACCCGGATGGCGTGACGGTGCAGATTATCTACCATCCGCCGGTATTGGAATAGTTAGATCGAAGTGTAGTGCTTGATTCAAGGACAGGCTTGAAACCCTGAAGACGACATACTTAGTCGCCGGGTTAATAAGGAAGGCTTATATATGAAAGCATGTTTGAGGATAGCGGTTGTTGCCGGGTTCATTTCACTCCTTCTAACAGCATGTGGTAGTGGTAGCAATGGCAGTAGTGATATCTCCTACCAGGTTGGTGGCACTGTCAATGGTCTAACGGGAGATGGACTTGTGCTTCAAAACAATGGTAAGGATAGCCTCTCCATTGAAGCCAATGGCAGCTTCAGTTTCTCAACGCCATTGAGTAACAATCACAGTTATTCTGTAACCATCACTACTCAGCCGTCAGGTCAGACCTGTACGGTGAGAAATGGCGCCGGTGTCCTCTCGGGAGCCGACGTCACCGAGGTCGAGATCAACTGTCCGATCCAGGCACCCACACTCACTGTTTCTGCTGCAAATATCAAACTGCTTCGGTTCTCTTGGGATGATGTAGGGGCCAGCTATTATCAATTGATGAAAAACCCGGACGGGATTTCGGGCTACGACCAGCTAGGCTCGGATCTTAAAACAACACAAGTTGATGAAGGGATTTCAGTACACTTGGCAGATTGGCTTAATGCTTCCTACCTGGTTCAAGCTTGCAGCGAAGACGGACAATGTGTCGATTCTGAGTCGATTACTATCAGTTCCCTGATGCTTGATGTGATCGGTTATCTGAAGGGTTATGAGACCAGCTGGGAAGATCGTTTTGGGAGTTCTGTAGCACTTTCAGGGGATGGGATGACGCTGGCAGTAGGTGTGCCAGGTGACCTGTCACCAGCTACGGGAATCGATGGGGAGTGGGGATTCGATCCAGACTATAAACTTAGCGCAGGTGCTGTCTATCTATTTGCGCGAGTTGATGATAGTTGGCACCGTCAGGCCTACATCAAAGCGTCAAACACAGATATGGACGACAACTTCGGGGTGGCAGTTTCACTCTCTTATGACGGCAATCGTCTTGCTGTGGGTGCTGTTGGTGAGGGTTCTGCAGCAACAGGTGTTGATGGTGATCAGCTGGATAACACAACCCCAGGTGCAGGTGCTGTCTATCTGTTTGCCCATGATGACTATACCTGGAGTCAACTGGCCTATATCAAAGCAACGGATAGCTCTATTGGAGGTTCATTTGGTAAGGCGGTCTCTCTCTCAGCAAGCGGTAATCTCCTGGGTGTAGGTGCGGATGAGAAGGTCTATCTTTTCGAAGCAGAGCAAGATGTCTGGTCTCAGATAGCCATACTTAACGCCACCCATGGGGAGAGTGGGGATGATTTTGGGCAAACCATCCAGTTGTCCGGCGATGGAAAAACCCTTGCTGTGGGTGCTCAAAATGAGTCTTCCTCATCTAGTGGGATTGATGGCGATGAGTCTGATAACGGCGCTGCCGGTGCAGGAGCCGTCTTTGTGTTCACGTTGGATGAAAGTGGCTGGGCTCAGCAGGCCTATATAAAATCATCCAATCCTGAAACCGAAGATCGATTTGGCTCAGGTCTCTCCGTCGCTGATGATGGCAATTTATTGGTTGTGGGGGCCTGGGGAGAAGATTCGTCATTAAATGGGATAGGCGGTGATGGATCTGATAATGGTGCGGAAAATTCGGGGGCTGCCTACCTATTCGAACGTAGTGATACCACTTGGGCGCAAACAGAATATTTTAAAGCATCAAATACCGGAAGTGGTGACCATTTCGGCCACAAAGTGGCGATATCAGGTGATGGGCTGTTTATAGCGGTTGGTGCTCCCTTGGAGGGGTCAATCGCCCGTGGGATCAATGGGGATCAGGCAGATGAGAGTACGATGGCTCCCCCAGGTGCGGTATATCAGTTCAGCCGAGCAAGTCTGCAATCATCATGGCATCAAAAGGCCTATGTGAAAGCACCAGATACCACTCCAGGTTGGGAGGCACCAATCTGTCTCCTGATATGCCCGATGGAGAACGATGAATTTGGATCAAGCCTGGGCATCTCTGATGATGGGGCGACACTGGTGGTCGGGGCACCTCACGAGAACTCAGGGAGCAATGAAAATATGGAAGACACTTCTTCACCCTATTCAGGAGCGGTCTATCTCTATTGAATTCATCCACCCGGTGAACTGACAAGAGAGAGAAGTAACATACCTTGTAGTTAGTACCGGGCTTCTGAATTATGGGATTTCACCATCGATATTGAAACCTGCCAATCGTGAGGCGATGCCACAAAGCTCTAAGTCATCAGACATTGGTCGATAAACGGTGCATCCTTGCTCCACCACTCTCGATGACTTAAGGGCGTAATCTGAACTGAACAAAGTGACTCATTTACCACCCTTGAGCACAAAGCGCTCTTCATGTTTAAGACCCATGTAGAGCGCCATACACATGGCTAGCAGCACCAGGGTGAATGGTAGGCCGACTGTAATAGCTGCCGCTTGCAGGGCACCCAGGGCATCAGCGCCGCCACCAAACAACAGGGCACCGGCGATCAGGCCCTCCATGGTGGCCCAAAAGATGCGCTGTGGTACTGGCGCGTCGAGTTTGCCGCCGGCAGTGATGCTGTCAATGACTAGGGAACCTGAGTCGGATGAGGTAACAAAAAAGATCAGTACCAGTAAGATGCCGAGGATTGAGGTGAGAGTGGCCAGGGGCAGTTGCGCCAGCATTTGGAACAGGGCCAGGGAGACGTCGCTGATACCTTTGGCCAGTTCACCGACATTGGCCTCGATCTGTTCCAGGCCATTGCCACCGAAGGCAGTCATCCAGATCATGGTGATAATGGTGGGTACCAGCAGTACCGCGATCAGAAATTGACGTACTGTGCGTCCTTTGGAGACGCGGGCGATGAACATCCCGACGAATGGCGACCAGGAGATCCACCAGGCCCAGTAGAAGACTGTCCAGCCGTGATAGAACTTATCGTCGCTACGGTCGATCCAGTTGCTCAGCGGAACCAGGTTTTTGGCATAAGCGCTGGCGGTATCGAAAAGGTTGCCAAAGAAAGCGAGTCCTGAGCCCATGACGATGACGAATAGCAGCAGCGTCAGGGCAAGTGACATGTTGATGTTACTGAGAATCTTGACTCCGCCGTCGAGTCCGCGCACTACTGAGACAATGGCTACTGAGGTGACACCGACGATGATTGCGATCTGGGTGTTGATGGTGTTGGGGATGTCGAACAGGTAATTGAGTCCTCCCGCCGCCTGCTGGGCACCAAAACCCAAAGAGGTAGCGAGTCCGAAAATGGTCGCCATCACGGCAACCACGTCGATAACGTGACCGAACCAGCCCCAGGAGCGATCTTTGATAAAAGGGAAGAAGGCGGAGCGGATGGTAAGGGGCAGACCCTTGTTATAGGTGAAGAAGGCCAGCGAAAGCCCCACCACTGCGTAGATGGCCCAGGGATGGAGTCCCCAGTGGAACATGGTTGCACCCATTGCCATTTCCGCAGCTTCAGGGGTGCCTTTGGTGACGTTCAATGGCGTGCCCCACCAGTCGGTATAGTAGGCGGCAGGCTCTGCCACACTCCAGAACATCAGACCGATGCCCATCCCGGCGGCGAATAGCATGGCGAACCAGGAAACTGTTGAGAACTCAGGTATGGCATCGGCACCGCCGAGCCGGATGCGGCCTACCGGGAGTATGATAAGCAACAGACAGAAGATGACGAAGATGTTGCCAGCGACCAGAAATAGCCAGTCGAAGTTGTCAATCGACCAGCCTTTGGAACCGTCGAAAGCCTGTTTTGCTTCGCTGGGAAACATCAGGGTACCGATGACGAACATCAGCACCAGCAGAGCGGAGATGATGAATACAGGGTTGTGGAAATCCATGCCCCAGTTGCGGATATTGTCCTGTCCTATTTCGTAATCTGTGTTGTAGCGGTTTGGCATCAGTGGCTCCAGGTTCGACTGGGTGGTTTCAGGTTACTGACCCGAAAGAGTGATTGGGCATGCACGCACAGATTCAAGGTGCACGGAAGTCAAATCGCAAGCCTGCGGCAATCACCTGCCCACCATCGCAGCTCCAGCAGGTTTCGTTCATTCCTCCGTGTTCCTCAGTGATGGCGGCTGTCTCGTCCTCACTGTAGTACTCGATGAAAAACTTCAGATCTTCTTGGTACTGGTGGTCCCAGCCGAGGTGAATAATGGTTTCACCATAGTGATCTACATCGGCGACCATGACCTTGTAGGTGTTCTTGCCCATGCTGTAGCCGGCATAGAGGTTCATCGCGTGATCACCATCGGCACCATAACCTGTGTCGATGTCACTATCGTGCTGTTCGTACTTGGCGCCGATAAAGAGATTGTCCATGGCCTGCCACATCAGCGAGGTGCCGAGAATGGTTAAATCATTGGTACCACCCAGATTATCGAAACCGCCTGAGATGGTTATGTCGCCGAAACTATAGCTTAGGGTCCCTTGCAGGCGGTCGTCTGTATCGCCGTTATTTTCAGCAGCACCATTTTCCAGACTGTAGCCGACCGATCCCGAGAGGCCGCTGATGTTGGGTGAGTAGTAGGCAAGGGTGTCACCCTTGCGGAAGGTTGTATAGGTGGCGAATCCGCTGTAGTAGCTACTGAACATGTCGACTGGGTAGGCGATGGCATTGTAGTAGGGCATCCACATCTGGCCAATCGACAGGTTGCCGAAGTCACCTTTGATGCCGATCTTGCCGATGCGGATATCCTCATCCTGATCCCATGGGTCCTGAACCTCCTTGTTGGGGAGGTCTAGAGGTAGTTCGAGTTTTCCGTAGGCCGTAAGGGAGTCGTTAAACTTATGGCTAGCGTTGAAACCGAGCCTGGAATAGGCGTCGCGCAAGCCGGTGTAGGAATCGAGAGTATCCTCGTCGTCAGGGCTAACCGCTTCGGCATGGAATCGCAGTGAGCCGTAAAAGTCGAACTCGACTGCATAAACCTCTGTGCAGGCAATGAAAGTAAGCGTGGTGATAGTTGAAATCGTACAAAATCTTCGTTTTTTATTCATACAGCTGTACCTTCAGGAGGGTGTGAAATACCGATAAGTTGACAGGATTGCGAGCTGTCTTGAGCAAGCAGGTGAAAGAGCTAGGGTATTGGTTGTGGTCAGTTTTCACCGATCTATAGACAGCCGATGTGTGCGGCAAAAGGGCGGGTAGTGATGGTAGTGTGGGGCTGTCCGCATGAAAAGGGCCGGTATGGAGGTCGAGTGGTTTGTGCGCCAGGCGTTGTCTGCCTGTAGATAACGTTTATCAATATTTAGCATGCAATGCCTGTGGTACGAAATAGCCGTATGCATTGCATCATGTAAAAACATTTATAAACCGGGTGTATAGGCGTGACGCTGTTGCTGCGTCTTTAAAGTCACACTGAAGAATGGGTTACAGCGTGTATGAGGATTGCTGAAATATTATGCCTATGGGACAGAATGATTGCAAAGGGGGTGTGACTCTACTCTACGAAAAACAGGCACAATAAGAGATTTTGACCGTCATCGCTGCGCTCTTCCGTCGAACCTCTTATCGGTTCAAATCCTCCATCCGGGCAGCGTTGTAGAGAGAATAAAAAAGCCCACACAGGGTGGGCTTTAATATGCGTTGGCTGGGGATGGAGGATTACTCGGCCTATTGGCCTCGCCCCTTCGGGGTCAGCTGAAGCTGCTCGTCATCGCTGCGCTCTTCCGTCGAACCTCTTATCGGTTCAAATCCTCCATCCGGGCAGCGTTGTAGAGAGAATAAAAAAGCCCACACAGG
>JBEVXD010000014.1:56338-70008 GCA_040506275.1 Candidatus Thiodiazotropha sp. DIVDIV | reverse complement strand
GTGGGCTTTAATATGCGTTGGCTGGGGATGGAGGATTCGAACCTCCACATACGGAGTCAGAGTCCGTTGTCCTGCCATTAGACGAATCCCCAGTTGCAGACCTGGTGCCGGGTGTCTCCACCCGCAACACAAGCCAGACTTAGCGCTTGGAGAATTGAGGACGCTTACGGGCTTTGTGGAGACCGACTTTCTTACGCTCAACTGCACGGGCGTCGCGGGTCAGGAATCCTGATCTACGAAGTGTGCTGTGGAGTGACTCGTCATAGGCGTCCAGTGCACGGGAAATGCCGTGACGGATGGCGCCGGCCTGACCAGTGGTGCCGCCACCTCTGACAGTGACTTTGATGTCAACCTTGTCGACGGTCCCTGTAGTTTCCAGTGGTTGGCGAACTACCATGCGGGCGGTTTCGCGACCGAAGTATTCGTCGAGAGGACGGTTGTTCACCGTGATGTTTCCATTGCCAGTAGTCATAAAGACTCGAGCAGTAGAACTTTTACGGCGTCCGGTTGTAATGTGGGTGTCTGCCATGGTCTTAAACTCTTGCTTTAGATGTCCAGGGGCTGAGGTTGCTGAGCCTCATGGGTATGCTCGGAACCGGCGAAAACACGCAGCTTCTTGAACATAGCGCGCCCTAACGGGTTCTTAGGCATCATACCTTTGACGGCATGCTCGATTGCACGTTCCGGTGCTTTCTCCAGCAATTTGTCCAAGCTGATGGATTTCATGTTGCCGATGTAACCCGTGTGGTGGTGATACATCTTGTCAGTCAATTTATTGCCGGTAACCCGAACTTTTTCAGCATTGACTACGACGATGTAATCGCCAGTATCCACATGCGGAGTATATTCTGGTTTATGCTTCCCGCGCAGACGTCGTGCAATTTCTGTGGACAGACGACCCAGGGTCTTGTCTGTTGCATCCACAAGGTACCAATTGCGGCGGACTTCTGCCGGTTTTGCGCTTAAAGTAGTCATCCGATGTCGCTCCAATGGAGAACTATTGTGCCTCGAAAAAGACGGCGGATAATACATTAACCCCGGGATGGGCACAAGGACTATTTCAATCTCCGAGAGCGGACGGGTGGATAAACCTGGAATTTGTGCTTCCAAGCAAAAAAAAAGCGCAACAGGAGATGTTGCGCTTAAATATATATACCACCAAAGGAGGAAAACTGTTACATCTAAGTATCAGCATGTAAGAATTATCTAATATTCCAATATGATTGTCAAGTGTTTTCCTCTGGCTTTCTGCTATCATCTCAAACCTTTGATAATTCGCTTGGGCGTATCACCCATATTAATAATTAATAGGGTGTCGTGCCATTTGGTTGCGTCTGTCCTGGTAATGTCCGCTTAGGCATGGATCTGGAGACGGTGTTTGGTTAACTCGCTAAAATAATACAATCTTCATGTTGCTGCATAGTTTCTCGATAGTTCTTGGTTTGGTGGTTCTGGTTTGGAGTGCCGACCGCTTCATCAGCGGTGCTGCTGCATTGGCTGACAATCTGGGCGTCTCTCCAATGCTGATCGGACTTACGGTAGTCGGGTTTGGCACCTCTGCGCCTGAGGTGCTGGTTTCAATTATGGCCGCGGTGAATGGCAATCCCGGATTGGCTATCGGCAATGCGGTTGGTTCCAATATCGCCAACATCGGCCTGATTCTTGGTGTTACTGCACTCGTTATCCCTTTGTCTGTGCACTCCAGTGTGCTTAAACGCGAGTATCCAATTCTGCTTGCGGTGACTGTGGTTTGCATACTATTGATGTGGGATGGCAGTTTAAGTCGGCTGGATGGTTCGATCTTGATCATATTACTGCTCGCAGTGTTCGGTTGGATGATCTACACCGCTAAAACCGGGGAGGCAGACCCTATAGCCGGGGAGTATGATGCAGAGATTCCTCACAACGTCCCAACAAACAAGGCACTGTTTCTGCTGATTAGCGGTTTGATCTTTCTATTGATCAGTTCCAAGGTATTGGTTTGGGGGGCGACTAACATAGCTCTGTCACTCGGTGTCAGTGATGTGGTAATAGGATTGACTATTGTCGCTATTGGAACGAGCTTGCCTGAACTCGCTGCCAGTATTACAAGTGCCATGAAGGGGGAGGACGATATTGCAATCGGTAATGTAATCGGTTCTAACCTATATAACATGCTGGCAGTATTGAGTATTCCTGGTTTGGTTGCACCGGGCGCTTTCTCGCCAGATTTGCTGAGCCGGGATCTTCCGGTAATGTTCGGTTTGACTATGTTCCTGTTTCTGATCGGGTATGGTTTTGGTAAGCAGGGTCGTATCAATCGTATTGAAGGTTTGGGATTGTTGCTCTGTTTTATCGGTTACCAGAGTTGGTTGTTTTATTCTTTGATCACTCGATGAGATTGGCCAGTAATTGCTATAAGTGGTTCGTATTAACAAGAAAAATCATGAAAGTTAAGCAGGTTATAGCCTCTTATGGCTTGTCTGATATCAGACAGGCCTCTATTTTGTGGTGGCTCACTAAACAAGACATACTGTTCGGATGAAGAAACCCACATTACCCTCAAAGCAAGAAATGACCCAGATGATCGAATTGGGCCAGGCGGTAATTGAAACTGAGGCTGCTGCTGTCTCGGCACTGATACCAAGACTGGATGGTGGTTTCGCCCAGGCTTGCCACTATCTTCTTCATTGCACCGGTCGTATTGTTGTGATCGGTATGGGTAAATCGGGACATATTGGAAACAAACTGGCAGCAACCCTTGCCAGTACTGGAAGCCCAGCTTTTTTTGTCCATCCGGGTGAGGCCAGTCACGGGGATTTGGGTATGATTACGCCCGATGACGTGGTTTTGGCATTATCTAATTCCGGGGAGACAGGGGAATTACTGGTGATACTTCCCCTCCTTAAGCGACTGGGTGTACCTCTAATCGCTATGACAGGAAAGCCGCATTCGACCTTGGCCAAAGAGTCTGAGGTTCATATTGATGTCAGTGTTGATAAGGAGGCCTGTCCTTTGGGTTTGGCGCCGACTTCCAGTACCACCGCAGCGCTGGTAATGGGGGATGCTTTAGCAGTAGCTCTGCTACAAGCACGAGGTTTTACTGCAAAGGATTTTGCTTTATCCCATCCAGGCGGCTCGCTGGGTAGACGTCTGTTGCTGCATGTTCGGGATATCATGCATGTCGGAGAGGCTCTGCCATCGGTGACAGTTGAGGCCACTCTGCATCAGGCATTGGAAGTAATGTCTGTAAAGGGGCTGGGCATGACAGCGATTATTGATCATGAGGGATGTCTCGTCGGTGTCTATACCGATGGCGATCTAAGGCGTACCCTCAACCAACCGATCGATATACATAAAATTAGTGTTGAAGAAGTAATGACAAGGGATTGCAAACGGGTCCCGCCTGAAATGCTGGCGGCAGAGGCCTTACAGTTGATGGAAGAAAATAAAATAAACGGCCTGCTGGTGGTGGATGATGAACAGCGATTGATTGGCGCGTTCAATATGCATGACCTACTGAGGGCTGGTGTTATGTAGGGGGGCAAAATGCAGGATATCTATACTAAAGCCAAAGCGGTCAAACTCTTGATTTTTGATGTTGATGGGGTATTGACGGATGGTGGTCTTTTTTTTGGTGATGATGGTCAAGAGTACAAATCCTTTAACTCCAGAGATGGGCATGGGATGAAAATGTTGCAATACACCGGTGTGGTGATCGGCATTATTACTGGCCGGACATCAGAAGTGGTGAGATTACGCATGGAAAACCTGGGTATTGAGCATGTCTATCAGGGCAAACTCGAAAAACTACCAGCGTATGAAGAACTGAGGGATAAACTGGGTCTTGAAGATGAGCAGGTCGCTTATGTCGGTGATGATGTTGTGGATCTTCCCATCATGCGAAGAGTCGGGCTTGCCATTGCAGTGCAGGATGCGCACCCTTTTGTAGTGCAGCATGCCCATTGGCAAACGCCTCATGGTGGTGGGCGCGGGGCTGGCAGGGATGTTTGCGAGATGATCATGGAAGCTCAGGGAACCTTGCAGGCCAGTTTGGATCACTATCTTTGAACCAGGAATCCGCAGTTGAACATGGATTATTCAAAAATTCTGGTAGCGTTAGTGGGTTTACCCATTGGGTAAGGATAGAATTTGATAATTGATCCAGCATTTCATTATCTTATGTCAGATTTTAACAGTCAGCTGCGTGGTCAAGCTTGAACAGACGCCTGCTTGGTCTTTCATTGATACTCGCCCTGGTGCTGAGTCTGGCTTGGTGGGTGAATGAGTTGAGCCACCCTGAGGTGCCTAAACGACAGGTAGCTAGGGATGTCCCTGATTCCTATGCTGTGGATCTTCAGGTAAAACAGTTCGATGAAAATGGGGAGCTTCTGCAGACATTGCAAACCCCCAAAATGGTTCATTATGAAAAACGCGGTATCACAGAGTTGTCAAAGCCTCTGGTATGGCGTTTCAGGCCTGGTACGCCACCCTGGAGGGTGCAGGCGGAGCATGGTGTGGCCGATCATCAGCAAGAGACGCTCTACCTACCAGGGAAGGTTGTCATGAAACGTGAAGGGAAAGGAGATTTCGCGCCCTATCAAATTGAGACTGAAGACCTGACTTTTAAGGCAAAAAACTCATACGCATCAACCGCTGAGGCGGTCAATATTCAGAGTGGTCAGCAGCGCATATCAGCAATCGGATTAGAGGCATGGCTGGCTGAACCATCTCGCTTGAAGTTGTTACATCAGGTACGAGGATACTATGAGTTCAAGTAAAGGCACTCTTTCTACTCTTTTGTGTGGCTTAATCTTTTTTAGCGCCATGCAGGTTTTTGCACTGGAGAGTGATCGTGATCAACCAATGCAACTTGAAGCGGATAGTCTTGCCATTGATGAGTCGACTGGGGTCAGTCTGTATGAAGGTAATGTGAAGATTACCCAGGGCAGTATGAAGTTGTGGGCAGAACGCCTTTGGGTTCATCGTCGGCAGGGAAAGACAGAGCGGATCATCAGTGAAGGCTCACCCACCAGATTCAGTCAGTTGCCGGAAGTCGATGGGGTTGAGGTTCTGGGCCAGGCGCGCAGGATGGAAATTCATCTGGATCGCGATGAAATGTTATTGATTGATAATGCTCTGCTTGAGCAGGGAGGCAATAGTTTTCGAAATGACCGAATTGTCTACAATCGAGCCAATGCCCAGGTCAAGGCGGGAAGCAGCGCTCAGGGTAAAGAGCGGGTTCAAGTGGTGATTGAACCTCAGACCAAGGGCGATGCGCCGTGAGTCAGTTGCAGGCAGTTGCACTTGAGAAGCAGTACCATAAGCGCAAAGTGGTGGATGGGGTCTCCCTCAATTTGAATAGTGGTGAGGTTGTCGGGTTATTAGGGCCGAATGGCGCAGGCAAGACCACCAGTTTCTACATGATCGTGGGTCTGGTCCAGGCAGATCAGGGTAGGATCTATCTGGATGAAGAGGAACTTACTGACCTGGCGATGCACAAACGCGCCCGCATGGGCATCGGTTACCTGGCCCAGGAGCCGTCTGTTTTCAGGCGGCTGAATACGGCGCAGAATATAATGGCGATACTGGAGAATCGAAAGGATCTGGACGCCCAAGCAAGGAGAGAGCACTGTGACAAGCTACTGGAAGAGTTTGGTATCGAGCATCTGAGAGACAGTGTGGCTATGAGCCTCTCAGGTGGAGAGCGGCGTCGTTTGGAGATTGCCCGTGCACTCTCAATGCAGCCAGCATTCGTTCTGCTGGATGAACCGTTTGCAGGTGTCGACCCGATTGCGGTTATTGACATTAAAAGAATTATTCAACACCTTAAAGAATTAAAGATTGGTGTGTTGATTACCGATCATAATGTTAGAGAGACCCTTGATATTTGTGATAGAGCCTACATCATTAATGCAGGTAAGGTATTGGCGGAAGGGTCGACCGAGGAGATTCTCAATAACCAGGAAGTACGAAGTGTTTATCTGGGCGAGAATTTCACCATGTAAGGCTATGTTATTGTTTTTAAATATGTTGCGTGGATTAACAGAAGAGATGAGGGCAACTCATCAACTACAAAAAGAAGGTCAAATTATGAAACTGAATTATGTTCAATTGACACAAAGTGCAAGAATTATTCCGTGAACGGCATTTATTAGCTAGAATGATAATTAAGACATACAAATAACATACCAGGTTCAAAGATATCTCTGCTATGAAGCAGGCTCTACAGCTCCGACTCGGACAACATTTAACAATGACACCTCAATTGCAGCAGGCGATACGCCTGTTGCAACTGTCTGCGCTTGACCTAAGTCAGGAGGTGCAGGAGGTTCTTGAAACAAATCCGATGCTGGAGGGAGAAGAGGAGTTTGGCCAGCAGACTCAAAAAGAAGAGAGTAGCCAGAGCGGCCCTGATCAAGCTCAGGAGGGCAAAGAGGCGCTGAGCTCAAACGATATCAACAACGAGCGGGAAATCCAGACCGACAGTAGCCAGATAACAGAAGATCTTCCTGTTGATAGTGAGTGGACTGACGTATACGACAGTTATCTTCCTCCCTCGAGCAGTGGTGGTGAATCACCCGACCAAGACTATCTGGTGCAGCGCAGCGGCGCGATCACTTTACATGACCACCTGGTCTGGCAGATGACCCTGACCCCTTTCACAGAGCAGGATATTCTTATTGCCACCAATCTCATCGACAGTATTGATGAGGATGGCTATTTCAAAGGTGATCTCCAGGAGATCCTTGTTTCCCTCAATGATGAGGAGGCGACCCTGGAGGATGTAGAAGCGGTACTGCACCGTATTCAGGCTTTTGACCCGCCAGGTGTCGGTGCTCAGGGCGCACAGGATTGCCTCTTAATTCAACTTCGTCAACTGCCAGAGGCAACACCTTACTTGGATCTGGCGATTAAGCTTTGCCGCGACCATTTCAACTTGTTGTCTGCGCAAGATCAGAATCAGATAGTGCGACGCATGAAGGTGGATGAGGATGACCTGATTGCCATCATGCAGTTGATCAGAACCCTAAATCCTCACCCTGGTACAGCGATTGCCAGGAGCGAGCCCCAGTATGTGACCCCTGATGTATTCGTAAGCAAGCGCAACAACCGCTGGGTTGTGGAGCTGAATGGTGAGGTTACGCCTAAACTTAGGGTAAACAACGACTATGCCAGTCTGATCAAGCGTGCAGATCAGAGTGATGACAACACCTTTTTGAAAAACCACCTGCAGGAGGCGCGCTGGTTCATTAAAAGTCTGATGAGCAGGAATGAGACTATTCTGCGCGTGGCGACTAAGATCGTTGAATATCAACGGGGCTTTTTTGAGCACGGCGAAGAGGCTATGAAGCCGTTGGTCTTGCGGGATATAGCAGAGGCTCTGGAAATGCACGAGTCAACCATTTCCCGGGTGACAACCCAGAAGTATATGCATACACCCAGGGGTACGCTGGAGTTTAAATACTTCTTCTCCAGCCATGTGAATACGAGTGCAGGAGGTGAGTGCTCCTCCACAGCTATTCGTGCACTGATAAAAAAATTGATCGCTGCAGAGAATACAAGCAAGCCTCTCAGTGATAACAAAATCGCCGCCATATTGTCGGAGCAGGGTATAAAAGTAGCCCGCCGAACGGTGGCAAAGTACCGCGAGTCGATGAGTATCCCACCATCGAACGAGCGTAAGCGACTGATGTAGGTGAAGTGAATTATCGGAGTGGCTATTATTCATGATTATATATGCTTTCTGAAACGGACTGGTTTCAGATAAAAGTGGATTCATGAATGAGTTGCTGTAAAAATGCCCCGGCGTTATTTCGCCGCATCAGTTAGAGTGATGAGTCAACTCATCTAAGACAGGAGAAAATTATGCAGATAAGCGTTACCGGTCATCATGTGGAAGTTACCGATGCCTTGAAAAGCTATGTAGATAATAAGTTCGAACGTCTTGAACGGCATTTTGATAACGTAATCAACGTGCATGTTATCTTGAGCGTCGAAAAGCTGAGGCAAAAGGCGGAAGCCACCATGCAAGTGAACGGTGCCAGCGTATTCGCTGATGCAGTACAGGAAGATATGTATGCGGCCATCGATGGGCTTACCGATAAGTTGGACAGGCAAGTCATAAAGCATAAAGAAAAGATGCAGAGTCATCGTGCCGGTAGTGGCGCGAAGTACGCTGTAAGTAGTACTAGTAGTTCAGAATAGACAGAACTGGCGAGGTCTCCATGTTTCCCGACGGATTTCTGCTTGAGGAACGGATCGGCTGCGGTGTGGAGGCAGCCAGTAAAAAGCGTGTCCTGGAGCAGCTTGGCCTTAGATTGGCCAATTCTGCTCCTGGTCTCTCACAGGATATTGTGTTTGATGCCTTGCTTGAACGTGAGCGTTTAGGCAGCACCGGACTGGGCAAAGGAATAGCGCTACCCCATGCGCGAATGCCTCAGATCACGCAATCCACTGCTGCATTTATTCAACTCCCTTCAGGGGTCGATTTTGATGCGATCGACAACCAATCAGTAGATCTTGCCTTTGCTATGCTGGTTCCTGAGGAGGCAACTGAAGCCCATCTGCAACTGCTGGCAAAATTGGCCAGGATGTTTGATGACCCTCCATTCTGCTCTGCACTGCGCGAGGCGGAAACAACGCAGCAACTGTTTCAGTTAATCAGGCAGAGAGAAGCGGCGATATTGTCAGTTTGATGTCCACCAATTACACCATTCGCGATCTTTTCGACGAATTTGCCAGCGAACTTTCGCTGAGCTGGAATGGTGATGGAGATGGACGAAGCATCGAGCTGAATAGTGAGTCGCCTCACAGCCAACAACCTGTCGGGCCACTGAATCTGATTCGGCCCAATCAAATTCAAGTGATTGGTCCTCCTGAGCAGAAACACCTACAGAGTGGTGGCGAAAAAAATTACCGGGAATCCCTAAGGGCACTTTTTACTACCTCACCTCTGGCGCTGATATTTACAGATGGCCTGAAGCCACAAAAGAGCTGCCTTGAATTGGCAGAACAAAACAGTACAGCGCTCATTTTTACCCCGAAAGGGGATAACTATGTGATCCATAGACTGCTGGAGAAATTCAGCCTGCCGGTGGGTGAGACTCTGTTGCTACACGGAGTTTATATGGAGGTTCTGGGTAAGGGCGTACTGCTCAGTGGAGATCCTGCTATAGGTAAAAGTGAATTGGCCCTGGCGTTGATTTCAAGAGGACATCGCCTTGTAGCGGATGATGCAACAGAGTTTTACAAAACAGGAAGTAGTACTTTGAATGGCCGTTGTCCGAAGGTATTGCAAGACTTTCTTGAAGTTCGTGGATTGGGTTTGATTAATGTCCGCGCGATTTTTGGCAACAGTGCTATAAAGCCAGAGAAACAGCTACACTTGATTATCGATCTGCTTAAGTTTGATGATAAAAAATTAGATAATATGGATCGTCTGGAAGGGTGTCATTCCCATCGAACATTGCTGGGGGTCGAGGTGCCTCAGACAAGCCTGCCAGTTGCCGCAGGTAGAAATCTGGCAATTCTGGTGGAGACAGCTGTTCGACAACATCTACTGAAGATGGATGGGTATAATGCGACCGATGATTTTATCGAACGTCAGAAAAGCTATATTGAACAGGGCTAGTCAGCTTTTTTGATGGCAGCGTGAAGAATATGCTAAGTGCATGTTCTGCTGACCAAGGGACCGCGATGCGGTTTATGGATCTTCCGGATAGTTTGTATTCCGAAATGGTGATTTTATCTGGCGAACGGGCGATGCTACCGAGCTGGAGTAGGATAGATAACACTAAGGCCTGAACAGTATGGCAAATGAGATACAACTTCAGATCGTGACAGGGCTCTCCGGCTCAGGTAAGACCATTGCCCTGCATACTCTGGAGGATTTGGGATACTACTGCATCGACAATCTCCCAGTCTCGCTACTGGTTTCAGTGTCCGATTATTTGAATGGTGAGCCTGAGGAGATCTTTAATAAGACTGCGGTGGGTATAGATGCTCGTAGCCAGCCAAGTCAGATCTCAAATCTACCTGGAGTCGTAGAGAGCATTCGTCAGCGTGGTCTTAATTGCAATATGCTGTTTCTCGATGCTCAGCTGGATACGCTGATAAAGCGTTTTAGCGAGACCCGACGCAAACATCCCCTGACCAATCAGCAACGATCCCTCAGTGAAGCCATTCAGCATGAGCGAGAGCTGCTGCAACCGTTGAATGAAGCTGCAAATCTCAGAATAGATACAACCCACAGCAATGTACATGAGTTGCGTGATATTGTTCGAAATAGAATCGGTGGTGAGAATGGACAGGTTTCGATTTTGTTTGAATCTTTCGGATTCAAGCACGGGCTGCCGAGAGATGTGGACTATCTGTTTGATGTGCGGTGTCTGCCAAACCCCTATTGGCAGATTGAATTGCGTACCTTTACTGGATTGGATAAGCCTGTTGCTGAGTATCTCAAGGCTCAGAATGAAACCAGTAGCATGGTGTCAGATCTGATCAGCTTTCTCTCCCGCTGGATTCCCGCTTTCGAAGCGGATGGGCGCAGCTACTTAACCATCGCTATAGGCTGTACTGGTGGACAACATCGTTCTGTTTATGTGGTAGAGCAGTTATATCACCATTTTAAGGCAGCGGGCTTACAAGTCATGTCTCGACATCGTGAGCTTTCATGAGTATTGGGCTGTTGTTAATAACTCATTCTCATGTTGGTGATGCGCTGCTTGATACAGCCAATAAGATGTTTAATGGTGCGCTGCTTCCGGTTGAAACTTTGACGGTATCTACAGACTGCAACCCTGATCAAATTAAAACTCAGGCACGAAATGTGGTGGATAACCTGGACGATGGAGAGGGCGTGCTGGTGTTTACTGACATGTATGGCTCAACACCCAGTAATATTGCTTATAGTCTGGCAGAGTCAGGTCGGGTAAATGTGGTTTCAGGGCTTAACCTGCCGATGTTGATTCGTACGCTCAATTATCAGGATCTCGACCTGAAGTCATTGACGGAAAAAGCCGTCAGTGGCGGCAGGGATGGGATACATTGCTGCAAAAGCCCCTTAAAATAAATATCAATCATGTTAGAAAAAGAGATAGAAATAATTAATAAACTTGGACTGCATGCCCGTGCTGCAGCAAAGCTTGTCAGTTGTGCCAATGGTTATGACAGCCATGTTTTTCTGAATCGAAATGGTCAGCGGGTTAATGGTAAAAGCATTATGGGTGTAATGATGCTGGCTGCGAATAAGGGATCAGTATTAAAGCTCGAAATCGATGGGCGTGATGAACAGCAGGCGATGGAGTCATTGATTGTGCTCATCAATAATAAATTTGGAGAGGAGCAATGACGCTTTCCTGTCAGGGAATAGGTATCAAGACGACCCGCGAGGTCGCAATTGGTGATGCCTACCTGTTGCAGCAGGGTGTACCAGAGATTACCCATCGAGAGATTGCCAGGGATCGTGTCGAAGTGGAGATCAAGCGCTTTGAAACGGCCTTGTTGACCACCACAAACCACTTACGTTCAGTACGCAACCAGATCCCTGAGGATACTGCCCAGGATATCAGTGAATTCATTGATACTCACCTGCTGATGCTGGAGGACAGTGCTATCAGTCAGGCAACCATAAGCCTGATCCGGGAGAAAATGTACACCGCAGAGTGGGCTTTGCAGGTGCGTCGAGATGAGCTGGTTCGGGTCTTTGATGAGATGGATGACCCTTATCTGCGTACCCGCAAAGATGATGTTAATCATGTTGTGGGGCATGTGCAGTTCGTTTTGGCCGGCGGGAAACCTGAACAGAGAGGAGATCTCAAAGGACGGGTTATCGTGGCGCGGGATCTGACGCCAGCAGAAACGATTATGATGAAAAACCAGGGGGTTGCCGCATTTATTACCGAGTTTGGCGGGCCACTCTCCCATACCGCCATTCTGGCCCGTAGTCTGGGTATTCCCGCGGTGGTGGGTATTCACCAGGCGACAGTTCTGTTTCGACAGGGCGAGCCTCTGGTTGTTGATGGCGCCCAGGGCGTTGTGTTGGCTGATCCTACCGAGCGTATCCTGGATTATTACAGACAGCGTATAGAGACCCGCAGAAGAAGAGAGGTGGAGCTTCGCCAGCAGGTAGATCTACCTGCGCTGACCACAGATGGAGAGCAGATATTTCTGTACGCCAATATCGAGCTTCCGGAAGATATCGGTATAACGATGGAAAACCGAGCCGACGGAGTGGGCCTGTTTCGCACAGAGTTCCTCTATATGAATCGTAGCGAACCCCCGACTGAAGCTGAGCAGTTGGATGTCTATCTCTCTGCTGTAAGGGGATTGGGTGGCATACCGCTCACTATACGTACACTCGACCTGGGGGTGGACAAGACCACGGGCGCTATTGCTGAATCGAGTTGCATGCCATCCATCAACCCTGCCTTGGGATTGCGGGCGATTAGGCTCTGTCTGAAGGAGCCTGAACTGTTCGTACCACAGCTTAGAGCAATTCTTCGTGCATCTGCAGAGGGGCCGGTGCGACTGATGATTCCGATGCTCTCAGGGATTCAAGAGTTAAAACAGGTTTTGGACATCATTGATAAAACCAAGTTTGAGCTTACCAAAGAGAACATTCCTTTCGACCCTAATATCCCTATCGGCGGTATGATTGAGGTTCCCGCAGCTGCAATAGTGGCGAAACGTTTTGCCCACTATCTAGACTTTCTTTCGATAGGCACAAATGACCTGATTCAATACACTCTTGCGGTGGATAGAATGGATGAAGAGGTTAATTTTCTTTTTGATCCGTTGCACCCAGCGGTGTTATCACTGATTGAAAATACCATTGATGCGGCCCGTCAGGCTGATATCCCTGTCAGTATGTGTGGCGAAATGGCGGGTGATCCGCGTTATGTCCGTTTGCTGATAGGGATGGGCTTGCGTGAACTTAGTATGCAACCCAGCGCACTGCTTGAGACCAGGGAGTTGATTCGCCAGAGTAATCTGACTGACCTCAAGCAGAGGACTGATGTCTATTTTGAGCAGCTGGGGGAAAGTGATGATGATCAGCTGTTCGAAAAGTTGTTTGTATAATTAAAACACCTGCAAGAATATATAGTTTTAACTGCACCTTTTTTTTAAAAGTTGCACATGAAACTCATATAATTTGTTATCCATGAATTAGCGATTGATCAGAATTGTTATATCTATTCCCAGCAACGATTGGCGAGGAATAGCCAGCCCCTCTATCTATCACAATGAGAGAGGTGGAAACCATCTCTCCCTTTACCCTCCGTAGGGTGCGGCCTGCCGCACCATCGGGGTATAGATACTCCAGAAATCCCAGATACTTTGTTCACAACCAGCAGTGTCTGTAATCCGAATTTTAGGTGATTTCGTTTCTGTTGGGCATGGTGCGGCAGGCCGCACCCTACACTGAGTTTATTCAGAAGAGTACCCAGTCTTTATTACCATCAACTCATCACGCTACTGTTTCGCCCCCCTGGGCGAGTCACTTTTCCTCGTTCCCACGCTCTGCGTGGGAACGCATATGGTAAGTAAAAACAGAGCAATGAGGTATGTTCTCCTGCTATATGCATTCCCACGCAGAGCGTGGGAACGAGGAAAAGAAAAGTAACCAAAAGAAAGGGCGCCCGTCTGCCACGCCCCTACGGGTCCGCTGCGATGCTCGGAAAAAACCG
>JBEVXD010000014.1:0-56238 GCA_040506275.1 Candidatus Thiodiazotropha sp. DIVDIV | reverse complement strand
TTTCGCCCCCCTGGGCGAGTCACTTTTCCTCGTTCCCACGCTCTGCGTGGGAACGAGGAAAAGAAAAGTAACCAAAAGAAAGGGCGCCCGTATGTCACGCCCCTTCGGGTCCGCTGCGATGCTCGGAAAAAACCGGCAGGCCTGAAACTCGCTGTGCTCAAACAGTCAGGCCCGCTGATCGGTTTTTCCTGCGCTTCTCACTCGTGTCAAAACGGGATACTAAGAGGTGTACTGTTCTAGTTTGGAACTATTGGTTGTAGGGTGGGGCCATGCCCCACCATAAAGCACCAGGACTTCAGCGGTGATGAGAGATGTGACTGAATCATGTTGAAAAATTCTAGATGCCTTTAAACTATCATCTGCCTTAAATGGTGGGGCATGGCCCCACCCTACGATACTGATTTCTATTTTAACCGGCTGTTCGATAAGCTGTTTGTTTGAGCCTGAAAAAGAGAGTTAACTGTGACACTCTTTTGTTAGATTCTCTGCGGATCAGTCATCCTCCTCCTCAGGGTATTCATGACATAAGGTGCAGCTCACCTGCGTACCTTTTGCTACAAATATCGTTCTTTCTCCATCATCGTCCCGCAAATAGTTTCTGTCAGCCGCTGCTTGGGAGAGTACGGTGCCCTCCAGGTTTACACCATGACAGCTTTGGCAGCTGCCGGGGTCGTCTTCGTAAAAGTCCTCGTGATCAAGGTTCCAGCCCCGGCTGTTGACGTTGTGCATGCCATGAGGGCCAGACAGGGTCAGGGGCAGGCTGGTATGGCACGTGCTGCAATCACTGATTGTGCCGACATGACCCTGGAGTTGTATCGACGCCAGGTTGTCATTGGAGGCTTCATTGGCATTTGGCCAGATGGCGTGCGTTGAACCATGGCAGCCTTCACAGGCGATTTCGCCATGACCGAGACTGTTGCGGTAGAGCGTTGAGTTGTTTTCTGCGAATCGTTTGTTCTCTGCAATCCGGGGTGTCGCTGTGTCGATGTTGTCTTCCCAGGCCTGGGTCAATCTCACACTGGTGCCCATGTGGTTGGTTGCATCACCCGTATGGCAGGATTCGCAACGAGGCTCGTCAAGCCATGGTGCTCGTGTTTCCTGGCCGACTGCAAGCATACTCCCATGGCAATCGGCACATTCGATTCCTGCGCCGCCCATGGCGCCACGAAGGCACTGGGTGACTTTTCCTGGATGGCATTGATAACAGGTCTCTTCCAGGGTGCCATTGCTGGGAAAGATCGGTTCGCCACTCGTTTCGTCGGTCAGTTGACCATGATGTCTATGCATGACCTCTGACATGGTGTCATTTCCCAGCTGGCTGCCGGCAGGCCCTGAGCCGCTTAAATCCAAGGCTGCAGAGTAGTGGCATGCGGCACATAGCACAGGTTTGCTTGCTACCAGGTTTGTGCCGTGTTCCTCATCATGCAGTAGCAGTATGTTCTCTTTTGCCGCCTGCAATACTGCATTGGAATCATTGATGTCGTCCGGGATTAGATAGGGAATATCACTGGAGATGGGGGCTGCAATCTCACCTGCGGCGTGACAGTTCTGACAGTCCGCCTCTGAGGCGACGGGTAAGACGACATCAAGGCTGGCAAGGGATGTTTCGCTACCTGGTTGCCGAGCTGAGACCCTCATCAAAGGATAGGCGTTGAGTTGTCCATTGTCATCGACCGGCAGTATCGGGATCCCCTCTGCTGAGAACCAGCCCTTGGATGAGTTGAATTCATTGAATAACTGAGGGTCATTGGCACTGTATGGGTTGAGAATGCCTGGCATGTTTTGGTCGAATACCAATCCCTCATCTGGCGCGGGGTTGTCTCCGAACAGATCGAAGACATAGCTATTGCCTGTATTCGGGTTAACACTCCAAAAATTGGTTTTATCGACACTGCCTGCCAGGTTCTGACTGGTTGTGTTGATGGAGCCACTTGGATCAGAGGCGGCAAGATAGCTGACTTCGACATCGCTATCATCAAGTAACTTTGGTGGATTACCCCGTTCGATCACCTGACTGTGTATGACATTGAAGGGGGGTAGGATGACGAATGTTGAATAGTCGAGATCAGCACAGTGCATGCCCAGGTCATTAAAGGCCAGAACACGATGGGTGCCGCTGGTATCAGTGACGCCAGGTCCATTATTGTCGTCGTCACCATCATCACTATCGTCATCCCCGCCGCCTCCACCGCAGGCGAAGAGTAAGAGACTTAAAATGAATAAGGTTATCCAGCTATGCTTTCCACTCATGCCATCACTCCCTTTGTACCGGCAGTTGATTCAAATTATTTTGTATATGGGAATTATATCCCATATACAAAATAATTTTTCTTGTTGGGTGCTTTTTTTGACTCTCCAGTTTCATTGCGTCTTTGAGTGTCTCTTTTCTCTTCAACAGATTGGTGGGGCAGGGCCCCACCCTACCAAATAGTTCAAGGCGGGCAGGCCCTACAAAGAGCTTGGGTAGGGTGGGGCAATGCCCCACCAACAAGGTGCTGTAAAACATTGAAAAAAGACTGGGATGCGATTCAACTTGTTATTCGGTTTTCCATTCGAGACCTATAGATTTACTGAGTTTGAAGCATAGTCAGCATCTACTTCTTTGAGTGATCTCTTTCACTCATCTGTTTAACCCGATACCGGTGCTACCTGCCAGATTTTGCTGGCGTATTCGCTGATGGTGCGATCACTTGAGAAGTAACCCATTCGAGCGGTATTGAGAATTGCCATCCGGTTCCAGGATGAGGGTTCACGATAGATTCCATCCGCTTTATCGCTGACTGCCATATAAGAATCAAAATCTGCAAGGACTTTGAAATGGTCACCCTGCAGCAGGGTGTCTGTAATCATTCGATAGCGGGTCGGTTCTTCAGGTGAGAAAAAGCCGTTCGCGATCATGTCGATGATTCTTCTGAGTCTGGGATCGGATTCATAGTATTTGTATGGATCATAGCCCTGATGATTGAGTCGGGTGATTTCGTTAGTGGTTAGTCCGAATATAAAGATATTGTCATCTCCCACTTTCTCTCTCATTTCCACATTCGCACCATCCATAGTGCCCATGGTCAGAGCACCATTCAGGGCCAGTTTCATATTGCCGGTTCCTGATGCCTCCATGCCTGCTGTTGAGATCTGTTGTGACAGATCGGCAGAGGGGATTATGTCGGTGGCGGTAGTGACGTCATAGTTGGGGATGAAGATGATTTTCAGTCGATCGCTGACTGTGGGATCGTTGTCAATTACATCGGCAACATCATTGATCAGTCGAATGATCATTTTAGCCATGCTGTAACCCGGGGCAGCCTTACCACCAAACAGTATGGTGCGGGGAACGCAATTGATGCCTGGGTTGTCGATCATTCGGTTGTAGAGTTCGATAGTGCGAAACAGATTGAGCAGTTGGCGTTTGTATTCATGAATTCGCTTTACCTGGACATCGAACAGGGTATCTGGATCGACCTGTTTATGCAGATAGTACTCAATCAGGTTGGCCATATGATTCTTACTGGCCTGTTTGATTTCAAGGAATTTGTCTTGGAAGCTGCTGTCCTGGGCGAATGCCTCAAGCTTTTTTATCTGGCTGAGATCCTTTATCCAATCGGGGCCTATAGCCTCACTGATTAGAGATGAGAATTTACGATTGGATAGATATAACCATCGACGAGGGGTGATTCCGTTGGTGATATTGATGATCTTGCCTGGGTAGAAATTGTCGAACTCTTTGAAAGTCGACTCTCTTAACAGCTTACTGTGCAATGCGGAGACACCATTCACTTTATGACTGCCTATGATCGCAAGGTGAGCCATTCTGATACGACGCTCACCCCCTTCATCGATAATTGATAGACGACGCAGGATATCCATGTCTCCTGGATGGCGGTGTCCCAGTACCAGTAAAAAGCGCCGATTGATTTCTAGAATCAGTTGCAGGTGGCGGGGCAGAAGTTCTTCAAAGTTCTTTACCGGCCAGGTTTCTAGGGCCTCCGGCAGCAGGGTATGGTTGGTGTAGGAGAAGACTCTGGTGGTGATTTCCCAGGCGGGCTGCCACTCCAATTGATGTTTATCCATCAGCAACCGCATCATCTCCGGTATGGCAATGGCAGGGTGTGTGTCATTGAGCTGGATGGCGACCTTGGATGGTAACTCTTTCAGGTCATCGTGGTCGGTGAAGAAGCGTCGCAATATGTCTTTCAGTGAGGCGCTGACAAAAAAGTACTGCTGTTTTAATCTCAGCAGCTTGTTCATGGTTGAACTGTCGTTGGGATAGAGTACTTTGGATATGTTCTCAGACAGGGTCTTGCCGACTACCGCTTCTGTATACTCTCCCTGGTTGAATTGATTGAGGTCGAAGGCTTCGTGGGCCTTGGCACTCCACAGGCGCAGATTGTTTACCGTATCATTCTGAAAACCGGGAATCGGAGTGTCGTAAGCCTGTGCAATAACAATATCGCCATCGATCCAGTCGAAGTGTTTTCGACCACTGCTATCCTGGTACTCCATGACCCGTCCACCAAAACGCACCCGGTAGGAGACTTCCGGTCGTGGGAACTCCCAGGGGTTGTCATGCACCAGCCAGTTTTCCGGTAGCTCTACCTGGCTGCCATTCTCAATTTTCTGGCGGAACATGCCATATTCGAAACGAATGCCATAGCCATATCCGGGTATATTCAGGCTGGCCATGGAATCGAGAAAACAGGCGGCAAGTCTTCCCAGACCTCCGTTACCAAGAGCTGCGTCGTGTTCCAGATTTCGCAGCTGTTCAAGTTCGATGCCCAGTTTGTGCAGCGCTTTGCCGCAAGCACCGTAAATATCCATATTCAACAGGCTGTTGATCAGGCTTCGACCGATCAAAAACTCCATTGAGAGGTAGTAGACCCGCTTGGCATCGTGTTTATAGTAGTTGCGCTGTGTCTCCATCCAGCGTTCGATCAAACGGTCCCGAACAACATGACTGAATGCCATCATCCAGTCGTGATCTGTGGCTGTGAAAGGATCCTTCCCGATGGTGTAGACCAGATGGTTGGATACAGACCTTTGTATTGCCTTAGGATCAGAACCCAGGAAGTCATATTTGAAAGCACTGTGTTTAACGTCGCTGCTCATACCTGCCTGCTTATGTGGATTTAGTGACAGACTTATTCGGAGATCTGACTAAGAATATACGCAAATCCTATAAGAATCATATTGGTTTTTTTGGATCGGTGTGAGCAAGGATGGTAGGTCACTGGACTATTATTAACCCGGCACCTTATTAACCCCTAACAATATGATTTTTAAAAGACAGGCACACTTCGGCTGAAGACAACATACTTAGTCGCCGGGTTAATAATATAGCGAGTCAGTTTGCTATCTGAGCGTTTTTAGCAACTGTTGTCTCATCAACCAGGGGGCAATTAGGGTGTAGACGATTAAACCCAGGGCATCTGCTGTCAGGTCAAAGAGTGAAAAAAGTCGATAAGGGAGAAAGGCCTGCACGGCTTCGATGAAGAGACCATATCCCAGCAATAAAAAAAATTTCAATTGATTCCATGGAGAGTCAGGCCAGGAATAGTCCGCTAGAAAAGCTAGGCTGAAAAATGCGATCAGGTGAGAGAACTTGTCATTCAAGCTGCTGACACCCGGTAGATCCAAAGGGGTAAATGCCAGATAACTGATTACCGCTAGTGAGGTACCCAAGGCACCCAGAAAAAGGGTGCGATGGGTAGAGTGTTTCCGGGTTGGTTTTTCAACCGCCATCGGTAGCCTTTTCCCGGGCAATGGCCCGGTAGGCTATATCAGTGCGAAAATAGACATCCTGCCAGTTAATAGTGCGGGTGAGTCGGTAGGCATTCTCCTGGGCCTGAGTGACACTCTCTCCAAGAGCCGTGGCGCAGAGCACTCGTCCTCCCGAGGTCAGAACCTGATCACCGTCCAGGCGGGTGCCTGCATGAAATACTTTTTGATCACTTGATGGGGTTTCTGACAATCCGGTGATTGGCAGACCTTTGTCGTAGCTACCTGGGTACCCTCCTGCCGCCAGTACGATACCAACCGATGCGCGGGGATCCCAGGTTGTTGTCTCCTGATCCAGCGTTCCATCCAGAGCCGCGAGACAGTGTTTGACCAGGTCAGAACGCATGCGCAACATAATTGGTTGTGTTTCCGGGTCTCCAAATCTGCAGTTGAATTCAATGACTTTAGGTGTGCCGTCAGCAGTGATCATCAGACCGGCATATAGAAAGCCGGTATAGGGAAGCCCTTCATCCGCCATACCCTTGATGGTTGGATATATGACCTCATCCATTATGCGCTTATCGATACTATCGGTAACGACTGGTGCAGGTGAGTAGGCTCCCATACCGCCGGTGTTGAGACCGGTATCGCCATCACCGATTCGCTTATGATCCTGGCTGGTTGCCATGGGCAGGACGTGTCTACCATCAGCCATGACAATAAAGCTGGCTTCCTCGCCCTCGAGATACTCCTCGATCACCACCCGATGACCAGCTTCCCCGAAAGCATTACCTGCAAGCATGTCTCTCACTGCCGACTCGGCAGTATCCATCTCCATCGCGACGATAACCCCTTTGCCTGCTGCCAGGCCATCGGCCTTGATTACGATGGGTGCGCCACATTGATGCAGATATTCCAAGGCAGGATCTATCTCAGTAAAGGTCTGATAGTCAGCAGTGGGGATAGCTTGCCGAGCCAGGAAATCCTTAGTGAATGATTTGGAGCCTTCAAGCTGAGCTGCACCTTGCGAAGGTCCAAAGCAGCGTAAGCCGGCTTCCTGGAAGGCGTCGACTATACCCATTACCAGAGGTACCTCTGGTCCTACAATAGTCAGGCCAACTTGGTTCTGCTTTGCAAAGCTCACCAGTTGGTCAAGGTCTTCAACGCTGATCTCAACATTCTCAAGTTTCTTTTCCAGCGCGGTGCCAGCATTACCTGGTGCAACAAACACCTTCTCAGCCAGCGGAGATTGTGCAGCCTTCCAAGCCAGGGCGTGTTCTCGACCGCCCGAACCGATTACTAGTATATCCATCAGTGACGGAAATGACGCATGCCAGTGAATACCATGGCCATGTTGTGTTCGTCAGCTGCAGCTATGGCTTCGTCATCACGCATTGAGCCACCGGGTTGGATGACCGCGGCAATGCCAGCTTCAGCCGCATTGTCTATGCCATCGCGGAAAGGAAAGAAGGCATCAGATGCCATCACCGATCCTTTCACTTCGAGCTTAGCATGCTCCGCTTTTATCCCTGCAATGCGTGCAGAGTTAACCCGGCTCATCTGCCCTGCTCCCACACCGATGGTCATGCCATCACGGCCATAGACAATTGCGTTGGACTTGACGTATTTTGCAACTCTCCATGTAAATAGAAGATCTTGCATCTCTTGTTCAGTAGGTTGTCTTTTGGTGACAATTTTAATCTCTTGCGTCAATTGCAAATCAGCGTCTTGAACCAGTAGGCCACCATTGACACGCTTGTACTCAGTACGATGGACTGATTCGCTGAGCCACTCACCACAGGCCAGTAGGCGAACATTCTTTTTACTGCTTACAACTTCGACTGCTGCAGCTGACACTTTGGGTGCAATAATCACCTCTACGAACTGCCGTTCAACTATGGCTTTTGCTGTTTCGCCATCCAGTTCGCCATTGAAAGCGATAATTCCGCCAAAGGCCGATTCAGGATCGGTGCTGTAGGCACGGTCATAGGCCTCAAGCAGATTTTTACCATATGCGACGCCACAGGGATTGGCATGCTTGACGATGACACAGGCTGGGCCTTCATCAAAACTCTTAACACACTCTAAAGCTGCATCGGTATCTCCGATGTTGTTATATGAGAGCGCTTTACCTTGTAGTTGTTCAGCTGTGGCAACACTGGCTTCTTCAACAGTATGCTCAACAAAGAAAGCAGCTTTCTGATGAGGGTTTTCACCATAGCGCATGGTTTGACTCTGCTTGAACTGCAACGACAGGGTACGGGGAAAATCACTCACATCACCCTCTGTTCTGGCGCCAAGATAGTTAGCAATTGCACCATCATAGCGAGCAGTGTGTTCAAAGGTTTTGACTGCCAGGTCAAAGCGGGTAGCATCACTTACCTGATTGTCAGTAGTCGTCATTTCGTCGATGACTCTCTGGTAATCAGATGCATCCACAACGACGGTGACATCTTTATGATTCTTTGCTGCAGCTCTGAGCATGGTCGGGCCGCCGATATCGATATTTTCAATTGCAGTTGGTAGATCGCAATCAGGCTTCGCCACTGTCTCTTCGAATGGATAGAGGTTAACTACGATCAGGTCAATCTGGCCAATGCCGTTCTCCCTCATTACGCCATCATCGGTACCGCGTCGACCAAGGATGCCGCCGTGGATTTTTGGGTGCAGTGTCTTGACCCTGCCATCCATCATTTCAGGGTAGCCGGTATATTCGGAGACCTCGATAACCGGCACGTCATTTTGGGTAAGCAGTTTTGCGGTGCCTCCGGTAGAGAGTATTTCCACATTTTTATCTGCCAGGTTGCGGGCAAATTCAACAATCCCCGTCTTGTCTGAGACACTGATCAGTGCGCGTTTTATCGATGCCATGAGTGATACCGTTAGTTGTGATTTAGAGATACTGAATGGTCATGTCACAAAGCAATCGCTATGAAGCATATCTGAAACTAAAATCTGTCAGATGCTTCAATGATTAAAAGTGACGTTAATGATCGTTTTGGTAAGATCCACTAAGTAGTTGGAAATGCTGTTTAAGTCACGCAAGATGATTATTAAATTCAGTCCAGGTCGTATTGGGAAAGCTTCTTGCGCAAGGTGCTGCGACTGATGCCAAGGATGGTAGCGGCTTGCGTCTGATTCCCGCCAGTGTGCTTCATGACGCTTTCAAGCAGCGGTGCTTCAACCTCATTCATTACCAGCCGATAGAGATTATTAGCGCCATGCCCATCTAAATTACTAAAATAGCGCTGCATAGCGTCGCTGACGCACTGACGCAAGGGTTCAGATTTTTTGCTGTGAGTAACTGTCAGGTACTCATCGCTTTGTTGGTCAGGTAGAACCGCTTCAATCATCATGCTGCCAGATCCCTTTTGTTATACAGAAATCCAAAATAATCGAGAATTGCCTGCAGCTGCGCTGAGGATGATTCTGAATAATTTATTTTGTTTCTGAAAGTGGCGCCTTCAGGACGCCCTTTGCTGTACCAGGCGATATGTTTGCGGGCAATGCGAACGCCAAGATACTCCCCATAAAACGAATAGAGCTGCTGGACATGCCGGGTGAGGATGTCAGCAACCCATTCAAGTTCCGGTTCTGGCATGAGCCTACCGGTAGTTAAATAGTTGTTGATCTCGTTAAAGATCCAGGGGCGTCCTTGCGCAGCGCGACCAATCATTAGGGCGTCAGCGCCTGTTTTTTCGAATACCTCCGCAGCCTTTTGCGGGGAATCAATATCTCCATTTGCAATAACCGGTATGGCTATCATCTGTTTAATCTGTCTAATGGTCTCATACTCGGCTTGACCTGAGAATTTACAGGCTCGAGTACGGCCATGAACGCTCAGTGCCTGTATACCGGCATCTTCGGCTATCTCAGCAATTCGTAGACCATTGCGGTTTTGTGGATCACTACCGGTACGGATTTTAAGTGTTACCGGTACATCCACAGCATCAACTGTCGCCTTAAGTATTTCAGCAACTAGTGGTTCATCTTGCAGCAGCGCAGATCCAGCAGCGCGTTTACATACTTTCTTTGCCGGGCAACCCATGTTGATGTCGATGATCTGGGCACCCATTACCACATTGGCGCGAGCTGCCTTGGCCATCATCTCAGGATCAGAGCCTAAAATCTGTACGCTGATAGGAGCATCCTCACCTTCATGGTCGAGCCTCTTTACACTTTTTTTGGTGCCCCATAGGGAGGCGTCGGCAGAGATCATCTCTGACACGGCAAGTCCTGCGCCCAGACTTCTGCATAGTTGTCTGAACGGTCTGTCCGTCACTCCGGCCATCGGGGCTAAGAACAAATTATTCGCAATATTATAGGGCCCAATGCGCATTTAATCTGCCCCTCTTGGAGGGCTATTCACAGGTTAAGGAGGGGTTGGGATACTACCCGTAAATCAGGGTGGAAGCAAAGGCAAAATCGAGTTGAATTGATCCAGTGCAGGAGCAAGAAACAGCTGATACTTGTGAATTGGCTGGAAGGGTGTTGAGTAAGCTATTCAATCTCCGTTAGATATGGGGTGGTGAAGAGGATGGAAATGAAACTGCATTTAAAATGTAAACTTTTACAAGAAATTAATTCCCTCGATCTGGTGTTGTTTTTATTCAAGGTATGGCTGTTGGAAGTTTAGGATTGTCTTATTTATTAATCCGGCGACTAAGTATGTTGTCTTCAGCCGAAGTGTGCCTGCCTGCGGCAAGGCATCAAAACGCCGCTGTAGCACTCCTACAGCAAGTTTTGATAACGCAGTCTGCAGGCAGGCACACTTCGGCCTCTCTTTTAAAAACCATATTGTTAGGGGTTTCAAGCCTGCCCTTGCTCGGTGTTGCGGCTCTTGACAAGGGAACAACCATTGCCTGCGAGCCGCGCCTTGATCAAGGGCAGGCTTGAAACCCTGAAGACGACATACTTAGTCGCCGGGTTAATAGTACAACCTGTCTATGCGTGAGCTTATTTACCGCATGGCCCACTAGAGTGTTCACTGACACTACGGGTAGTCATACATTTATAACATTGGTTTGGTTGAGTGATGTTAGAAAGAGATTTAGTTGCGGCTGTTATAGAAACTCAAATTTAAAACCTGTTACCTCTTTACCAGGATCTACCAGTTCAAGCTCTATAAGAATCGGCTTTAGTTTAGGCATCATCTCATCTGAACGATAATCCAAAGGGCGATATTGAGGCTGAGTAAAAGTACGACGAGCGATGAGCGCTCCCATATCGTTGAACAAGCTCAGTTGAAGTTTTGGAAAGGGTTGTTGAAAAGGGGCGGTATTGACCATCTCAAGGCTCATCAAGAGGGTATTCTCTTTTTCAGTGTGAGCGGTCAACGAGCGTTCGGTTACCAGTATCTTACTTCTGTCTTTACGCAGTGGCGTGGTGCATCCGGCTACAGAACAAACAATACCCAATAATTGTCTGCCTGTTTCATGGTGAATCAAGTTGTCTCGATACTGCCACGCCATTTGTCCGCATAGAGGTATCAGTAGTAACAATGATCCGATAGACCAGAAGATAGAACTTTTTGAATCTGCTTTATCATCATCCTGGGCTTCAAAGGTGAAGGGTAACTCCTCCTCGATTTGATCCTCGAGTGTTCGAGTATCTTCCTCCTCCAGGGTGGATGTTGGCATTTCCGCTGCTAAGTCATCGCTATCTGTATCGGGCTGCTGTTCAGGTTCACTATTATCATTGATCAGGCTGTCTGATGACGTCTCATTTGTATGCTGAGGTGACGGGAGGTCAAGTTCTATTATCTCGGCAAGGTTGGAATTCGGGTGTTCACTATCTATGAGTAATGAGGCTGAGTCCTTGTCGAGCAATTCAGACATTTGGGATTCTGAACCAGAGGCGAAGTAGTCTGGCTCAGTCTCCAAGCCATCATTCACTTCATATAGATACTGGTTGTCTCCCGGCAGGCTTTGCTCATCACTCTCAAGGTTTGAGTCTTCAGAAAGCGGAGGGAGGGGAGATGAGTCGTCAGAAAGCGGAGGTACGGGGGATATTTCGTCAGAAAATGGAGAGAGGGGGGATGAATCATCCGCCAAATCATCCAATGACCTCTCAACTTCACTGTCATTGATCAGTGCAGAGTCGTGATCATGCTGCTGGGGTGGATAATAGATGAGCTGATCATCAGAAACACTCTCTTCACCATCGGCAATATCTGCTGTCTGATCTTGATTGCTGAATGATTTCGGGGCCTCTTGAAGTGTCTCCAGAGCGTTGAAGATCTGATTGCACTGGCAGCATCTAACCTGGCCCTCGGCGGCCTTGAGTTGATCCGAAGTTATGCGGAACAGAGTTAAGCAGTGTGGGCACTGGGTGAACATTAGTTGAATATCGGTCAGTTACTTGATAAGCCTACGTTAGACTGTACTAAAATCCTAGGCAAGTCTTAACCTGTAATTTTAGCCATGTTTAGTGCCTGAGATCAGGATCCACTCCTCGCGTTGTTTGATTGGCGAGAGCTCAGCAAATTTTTGATAGTTATTCGCTACTTCATCCGCCTGTTGAGCAAGGATACCAGAAAGGGCAAATTGTCCATTAGGATTGATTCTTGTGGCCAAATGCGATGCAAGCGCTATCAGTGGTCCTGCAAGAATGTTGGCTACCAGGTAGTCAGCACTTAGGTTTGGAGCCTCATCTGGCAGATAGGTGGACAAACGTTCTGCCACACCATTTTTCTCTGCATTATCCTGGCTGGCTTGAAGTGCTTGATGATCATGATCGATGGCTATCGCCGAAGCAGCACCCAACTTGAGTGCTGCGATAGCGAGAATTCCTGATCCGCAACCGTAATCAATAACGCACTTGCCATCGAGTGCCTGGCCATCCAGCCATTCGAGGCAGAGCGCGGTAGTGGGGTGGGTTCCAGTGCCAAATGCCAGTCCGGGATCAAGTTGAATGACTATGCTATCGGGTTGTTCAATTGTCTCCCCTGCAGGGCAGACCCATAAGCGTTTACCGAAAGACATGGGCTTGAAGTGCTCGAGCCAGACTCGTTCCCATATTCTGTCTTCGATTCGTTCCCAGCGAAGCCGGTTTATGAGTGACTCACTGAGTGCCTCAGCCAGTTCATCCTGCAGTTGTTGCTGGTCCTGTTCGCCTTCAAAAAGTGCGGTTACACGGGTATGTTGCCACAGCTGTTCAGTCTCTGGTGGAATCTCCAGAAGTGGTTGATCACCTGCATCGCCCAGAGTGACTGAGAGTGCGCCGAGGTTTTCAAACACCAATTCAAGAATTGGTGCTTGATCCTCATTGGTATCAAGTGAAAGTTGCAGCCAAGACATGTTTATTTCTGGTCTGGATTATAATCCCAGCTTCTTTTCCAGATAGTGGATGTTCGCACCACCAGCATTGAATGCGCTGTCTTTCATGATGTCGAGATGTAAGGGTATGTTGGTTTTAATACCATTGATCACCATCTCATGAAGTGCGATACGCATGCGTGCAATAGCTGATTGACGATCCTCACCATGGGCAATCAGTTTGCCGATCATAGAATCGTAGTAGGGGGGAACCCTGTATCCGTTATAGATGTGCGTATCGACACGAATGCCTGGACCACCGGGGGTGTGAAGCTGGGTAATTGTGCCTGGGCTGGGCATGAAGTTCACAGGATCTTCTGCGTTGATGCGGCACTCGACAGCATGGCCTTCCAGCTTGATGTCGCTCTGCTTGAATCTCAAAGGCTCGCCCGCAGCAATGAGTATCTGCTCCCTGACTATATCGATACCTGTGATCAGTTCAGTGACAGGATGTTCAACCTGAACCCGGGTATTCATTTCGATGAAATAGAATTCGCCGTCCTCATAGAGGAATTCGAAAGTGCCTGCACCGCGATAACCAATCTGACGACACGCCTCTGCACAACGTTCACCCACGTCTCTGCGTTGTTGTTCAGTGATGCCTGGTGCGGGTGCCTCCTCGACCACCTTTTGGTGGCGGCGCTGCATCGAGCAATCACGTTCACCCAGATGGATGGCATTTCCGTGAGTATCAGATAGAACCTGGAACTCTACATGGCGGGGGTTTTCAAGAAACTTCTCCATGTAGACTGTCGCATTGCCAAACGCAGCATCAGCTTCGGCCTTGGTCATTGCCACGGCATTTAACAGGGTGGCCTCGGTATGCACGACTCGCATGCCACGTCCACCACCACCACCTGCTGCTTTTATGATGACCGGATAACCGATCTCATTCGCCAGCTCTCTGGTGCGTTTGGAGTTACTGTCCAATGGGCCATTGGAGCCGGGTACTGTTGGTACTTTGGCTTTTATCATGGCGTCGATTGCTGCGACTTTATCGCCCATGACCCGGATAGTGTCGGCCTTGGGGCCGATAAAGATAAAGCCGCTGTTTTCTACTCGCTCTGCAAAATCTGCATTTTCTGAGAGGAAGCCATATCCTGGATGGATGGCAACTGAATCGGTTACCTCTGCAGCACTGATAATAGCTGGCACATTGAGGTAGCTTTCGCTGGAAGGTGCGGGTCCTATGCAGACTGATTCATCGGCAAGCAGCACATGCTTAAGATCCCTGTCAGCTTCAGAATGAACGGCAACAGTTTTAATGCCCAGTTCTTTACAGGCTCGCAGAATGCGAAGCGCAATTTCACCACGATTGGCGATTACAATCTTGTCTATCATGGTTTCACTCAATCAATGATGTAAAGGGGTTCGTTGTATTCCACTGGCTGGCCGTTATCGAGCAGTATTTTTCTCACGGTGCCCGCTTTGTCTGATTCAATTTGATTTAGAATCTTCATCGCTTCGATAATGCAGAGGGTGTCACCCACTGCAACCTGCTGACCCTCTTCAACAAAAGGTTTGCTGCCCGGTGAAGGTGACCGGTAGAAGGTGCCTACCATTGGTGAGCGTACAGCATGCCCCTGGATCTCATCCGTTGTCTCCTGTGCCGGTGGGGCTGCAGGTGCGGGAGCTTGGGCTGCTGGTTGAGGTGCTATAGCGGGGGCAACTGCAGGTGCCGCCATTGCAACGGGCATGGAGCTGTTACGGCTGATTCTGACCGACTCCTCGCCCTCGTGGATTTCGATCTCTGCAACATCCGACTCCTCAAGCAATTCAATTAATTTTTTTACTTTGCGAATATCCATGATGTTCTGTCTCTAAATAGTTTATTTGTTGAGCCGCGCAGCAGCGGCTTGCAATGCAAGTTCATATCCCTGAGCACCCAGGCCGACGATGACGCCTTCAGCCTTATCAGAAAAATAGGAGTGTCTGCGAAACTCCTCTCTGGCGTGTACATTCGAGAGATGAACTTCGATATAGGGTATGCCTGTTCCCAGAAGGGCGTCCCGTAAAGCGATGCTGGTATGAGTGAAGGCTGCCGGATTGATGATAATAAAGGCGACCTCACTCTCGAAAGCCTGGTGTATCCAGGTCAGTAATTCATGCTCAGCATTGCTTTGGCGGAAATCGATCTCATGGCCTAACGGTTCTGCCATGGTCTTCAGGTGTTGGCTAATCTCATTCAAAGACTCATGGCCGTAGTGATTGGGTTCACGAACGCCAAGTAGATTCAGATTAGGGCCATTAAGTATCAGAATGGTCGCCATGTTTCTGTAGTCCCGGACAATGAGTTATTGAAGTAAACCGCTCTTTTTATTCCCAATTTTAGTGCATGGGAAGTGATTCGGCGGTGTATGAACAAGATGTGTCTGATTTTGCAAGATAAGCGCGGTTTTGTCCAGTTTCAATGCAGAACTTATCAAGATCGTTACAGTTTGTCAGCGGATATATGAGGTATTTCGGCTTGTTAGGGCGCCTCCGCACCAATATGGTGCGGAGTTTTATTGCAACCTTTTAACTATTGAATGGCCCTTTGAGCGTGCGCAGAAAACTCGTCTGCCGGCTTGAAACCCACGACACGGAAGGCCTTACGCTCTTGGCCATCTGCCCCGTAAAACATGATTGCTGGTGGACCAGGCAGACCGAAATGTCCTTGCAGCAAGGCTTGATCCGTATCGTCATTTGCAGTGACATCCGCTTGTAGCAGCACCGTATTCGAAAGAGCGGCAATCACGCTGGAATCACTAAATGTATACTTCTCCATCTCCTTGCAGGAGACACACCAATCCGCATAGAAATCGAGCATGACCGGTTGTCCTGCGGCAGAAGCAGCGGCGACTTCCCGTTCTAGATCGCTGACACTCTTGATGCGTTTAAAGGTCAATTCCTGATGGGCTGAACCCGAACCGCCAGCCATTACAATGCCTCTCAGCGGTTGTACCGTGTCCTTGCCGCCTGCGGCTGCGCCCACAAGCATCAATGTGCCGTAGACGAGAAATACGAAACCCAGTCCTTTCCAGAGTTTCTGCCATCCACTTGCTTCGATTTCCAGGTTGCGCAAGGCACCCATATAGATCGCGGAGATGATCAGGAGAATACCCCATAGCACCATTGCAACTTCGGCAAGAATGATACGTTCAAGCATAACAATGGCGACACCCAGCAGGGCCACGCCGAATACTGCTTTCACCGCATCCATCCAACCTCCGGCTCTGGGTAGGAGCTTACCGGCAGAAGTACCAATAGCGATCAGCGGTGCGCCCATACCCATACTCAAGGCAAATAGCGCCAAACCACCGAGTAAAGCATCACCGGTCTGCCCAATATAGATCAGGGCCCCTGCCAGGGGCGGGGCGACACAAGGGCCAACGATCAGCGCGGATAAGAAACCCATAATGGCTACACCGGCCAGGGATCCCCCCTGTTGTTTGTTGCTGGCTTCGGTGAGTTTGCTCTGTAGGCTGCTGGGTAGTTGCAGATCGTAAAATCCAAACATCGAGAGTGCGAGTAGTACAAACACCAGGGCAAAGCTGGAAAGAATCCAAGGATTCTGAAAATAGGCCTGAAGATTCTCCCCAAACAGACCGGCCAGAACCCCGGCAAAAGTATAAGTCACTGCCATTGCAAGGACGTAGACCAGTGACAGGATAAAGGCCTTTTTGGTAGTGATCTGGTCACCATGTCCTGCAATGATGCCTGAGAGAATGGGGATCATGGGAAAGATGCAGGGGGTGAAAGCCAGGCCCAGTCCCAGTAGGAAAAACAGACCAACAATCACCAGGGTGGAGTTCCCTTTCAGGGTATTGGTGATCTCATCGGTTTCCGATTGTAGTGGTTCCTGGGTTGCTGAGGATGATGTATTGCTCAGGGCTGAAGTTGACTCCTCGGCTTGGGCATCCGATATACCGGGCAGGCTGAGTGTGAACTGCTTGCTGATTGGTGGGTAACAGACACCGATCTCGGCGCACCCCTGATAGTTTGCTTCAACTACGACCTCACCAGCATCTATGCTGTTTCGCACCAATGGTACAGTCAAGTCAACTTCGTTGTGGTAAACGGCGACATCTCCGATCGTACCATCAGGCCGGATAGAGTCCTGTTTGATCTCAGCTTGTGGTAGTTCGATCTGCCCCAGAAGAGCAGTATCATTCTGTTTCAAGGCGAGGCGTATCTTATCCTGATAGAGGTAGGTGCCGTCTGCAATTGACCAGTAGAGCCGTATATGTGTGCCGTCTTCAACTGAAGCGGTAAGTTTGTAGGCTTCATCAGGTTCGAGCAGTTCATCTTCTTCGGTATTGTCGAACAGGGGATTTGGCTCATTACCCCTTAGGGCGATGAGTGGATCATTGGTCTCGGTCAGGGCAGCACCTTGTTCGATCGGCAGCAATGCCAGTCTAACCTCCTGCATATGTGGAGGGAAGCAGATGCCCTGATCGGCACAGCCTTGAGAGCGGGCTTTCAGGAGTAGGGTCTCGGGAGCGCCCTGGATACGTTTGATCGGAATCTCAGCAACGGCTTTGTTGCGATAGATTGCCACTTCTCCAAAGAATTCGTCCTGTTTGATTTTTGCCTTGGAGAGACTGGCTTCACCCAATTCGATGCCGATGGATTCTGTATCGAAAGAGATCTTATCCCGATACATATAGTAATCATCAGCAATAAGCCATTCGACTCTGAGTGCGTCCGGGGTGAGGCTTTGTCCAGATATCTGGAAAGCCTGGTCCGGCATCAACAGGTCATCTTCATTCCACTCGGCCAGACTTGAGCCTGTCAGCCCAGTCAACAGCAGCAGCAGGGCGATTAATTTGATTAGTTTGTGCATCTTTCCACCCAGGTTATATAGTCATCCAGCCCCTGCTCTACAGGGACTGCAATGATTTCCGGAAGTTCATAGGGATGTTCCGCCCGGAGTGCCGACTCACATGCCTGGTAGCGATCTTTTGTTGTTTTTATAAATAGCTGGATTTCGTCAGACTGCTCTGTTTTACCCTGCCACCGATAGATTGATGTGATCGGTGCAGATAAATTGACGCAAGCGACTAACCCCTGTTCTACCAGTGTTCCTGCAAGACGCTCTGCAGTCCCTCGGTCGGGGGCGGTGCAGAGAATCAGGAGGAGTGGTGTAGGCATTCGCGGAAAATACACTATCCGGGTTCAGCAAGCAAAGGTTGAACGGGGGATGTGGTTAGGTTTTCAGGCGCTATTGATAGGATGGTAAATCCCTGGATTTCATGTGGGAAAGGCGCTGTTCCGGAACAGCAAGATGATTTCGATGAGAGAGACCTACTGACAGATTTCACTACTGGGGAAGCAATAGCTTGCGCTATGTGCCGTCATAAACCCACGGATTCAGGTTCAAATGTAGGGTGCTGCCTGCCGCACCATGCCCAACTGAAACGAAACCACCTGACAGCCTGGATTTCAGACACTGCTGGTAGTGAACAAACTAGCTGGAATTTCTCGGGAATCTATACCCTAAGGTGCGGCAGGCCGCACCCTACAATTAAGGTTACAAATTCGAACATCGCAGCGAACCCGAGGGGTGTTGCATTCGGGCACCTTCTCTTTTGGCGAAAAAGAAAAGTGAATCGCTCAGAGGGGCGAAACAATAGCTTGCGCTAATTGCCGTCATAAACCCACGGATTCAGGTTCAAATGTAGGGTACGGCCTGCCGCACCATGCCCAACTGAAACGAAACCACCTGACAGCCTGGATTTCAGACACTGCTGGTAGTGAACAAACTAGCTGGAATTTCTCGGGAATCTATACCCTAAGGTGCGGCAGGCCGCACCCTACAATTAAGGTTACAAATTCGAACATCGCAGCGAACCCGAGGGGTGTTGCATTCGGGCACCTTCTCTTTTGGCGAAAAAGAAAAGTGAATCGCTCAGAGGGGCGAAACAATAGCTTGCGCTATGTGCCGTCATAAACCTACGGATTCAGGTACGACTTAGTCCCCGACTTTCAATCGGCCACCCTTACCCAGGCCACCTTTAACCGTTTGGGCTTTATAGTTCCGCAATGCTTTGACCATTTGGTTGTAGGAGTCAGCAAAAGCGGCAGTGACAACTTTGCCTTCAGGTGTATCGGTAAATCCACCCACACTTCCCCATTTGCCACCCCCGAAGAAGCCGCCAAACAGACTGAAGTCGAAATTCTGCGCGTTACCAACCGATGAAGAGACCTGCACGCCGGAACGATTGTCTATCAGCAGCAGTGTGGTGGCAGCTTCATTGGACTTTAAGCCACCTGCCAGCCTGCCGAGTCGGTAGTTTCCAAGTAAACCTCCGACAGTGGCACCCAGGCCGCCAGTGCCTTTCTCAGAGAATTGGATGCTGGGATTCATGGTGTAGTCAGCTGCCACCATCTGGCCTTTACCAAAGTTGCTGCCCTGACGCATCTCGCCAGATTGCATAAGCGCTCTTTCCTGCATCATGTTATTCATCGCCTTGCCGCGTTCGACCACCACAAAGCAGTTGGATTGTTGAATCATCATGCGCAACACCGGTACGGTGGTGCCCAGAGTTGGATAGCGTCTTCTATAGGTATGCCACCAGGGTGCGGCCTGATCCTCTACAACGGCCAAAGTGCCGAGGGTCTCCTCGCAGCTTTCCAGTGCGCTGTTTTCTCCTGCAGAAGTTTCGCCACCGGCAGCACCGGTGACGGTGTTCCCGGATGAGCCGCCCAGTGTCGGCATGCTGCCACCGCAGCCACTGAGTCCGATTAGTGCGGCGACTGTAATCCAAGTTGCTGTTTTGAAAGAACTAAGTATGTCTCTTTGGATATGCATTCTCATTCTTTTCCCCTATGTGTCCTGTAGGTTTATAGATGTAATGATTTAAAGTTATAGTCGTTGGTTGTATATAAAGTGAGTGCGAAAGTCACCCTCGCTTGTGTGTCATATTCACGCGGCGTAAGCTTTCAGCCATGAATCCACTATTTATAATTCTATTGTTATTCGTAGGTACGCCTCTCGTTGAACTCTATTTTCTCATTAAAGTAGGTTCTCAGATAGGTGTTTTCGCTACCCTCTTTCTTACTCTGTTTACAGCAGCGCTAGGCGGATGGATGGTACGTTCCCAAGGGCTTTCAACCTTTGGTCGGGTGCAGGATGCCATGGATAAAGGTGAAGTGCCTGCCATTGATATGATGGAGGGTGCGGTATTGCTGGTTTGCGGCTTTCTGTTGCTGCTACCTGGCTTTATTACCGATATCGTAGGCTTTATTTTTCTCATTCCCTGGATAAGACGCTGGCTGCTGACTGTAGGTCTACAGAGTAGTGGAGTCATGCGACCGATGCAATCAACGGAGCGTGGCGCAAGTGCCGAGGGTGCTCAGGAGAAACGGGTGATCGAAGGGGAGTTTCGGCGTGAAGATGATTAGCCTGGGCCTGTGAGCCTGGCTCCCTTCGGGCCGGCCCACAAGCCTCAGCAGCTTCGTTGCACTCACTTGAATTGGCCTGCCAGTCCTATGTTCGCGCGCCTTACTGCTGAGGCTTGTGGGTCCGGCTGATCGTTACCTTATTTACCGCATGGCCCACTAGATAAATCTGGATGGATGGAGCCTCACTGGCCGGTTAAGGGTAGACGTCAGGAATAAAGGTCTGGTCGGTGATGGGAGGCCGGACATATCCAGAGTCTTCAGTTCGTTTGGGAAGTTCAATAGGTTCCGGTGTCAGGTCTTTATAAGGGATTTGATCAAGCAAGTGGGCGATGCAGTTCAATCTTGCATGCTTTTTGATATCTGAATGAACCACATACCAAGGGGCCTGTTTTATATCTGTATGGGCAAACATCTCATCTTTGGCCCTGGAGTACTCCAGCCAGCGAGAACGTGATTCCAGATCCATCGGGCTGAGTTTCCAGCGCTTGTGAGGCTCCTCCATACGGCTTTGGAAGCGGCGCTCCTGCTCTTCATCAGAGACAGAAAACCAATATTTAATAACTATGATGCCAGAGCGTACCAGCATGCGCTCAAACTCAGGGCAAGAACGCATGAACTCTTCATACTCATTGTCTGTACAAAAACCCATGACCTTCTCAACACCTGCCCGGTTATACCAACTGCGGTCGAACAACACCATTTCGCCCGCGGCAGGAAGATGAGGTACATAACGTTGGAAATACCATTGGGTCTGTTCCCTTTCCGTGGGGGCAGGGAGGGCAACAACCCGACATATGCGTGGATTTAGGTGTTGGTTGATTCGTTTGATCACGCCACCCTTGCCTGCAGCATCCCGCCCTTCAAAAATGACGACTACTTTCAGGCCTTCGTGCTTTATCCACTCTTGTAGCTTTACCAGCTCCAATTGCAGTTTGAAAAGCTCCTTCTCATAGACCTTATTGTCGATCTTCTTCGGTTTTTTGGTTTTTTCTTTTTTCTCTGGCTTAGCTTCTGCCATGGCGATCTCCCGGAGTATGGCTTATTGGTTGCGCTGAATTTTGATACAGCGGAGCTGACGGTGTCGTGATGAAATTTTGGATAAACGGAACTACAGGCCGGAATCAACGGATCACTCCGACTCGCTAGGATGATGCCTCCCCAATACTGTTGGTCTGTTTGTAACCTTATTATCACACAGAATAGCGGATAATTGAGTCATAACTGAACTGGCTTTGGACAAAATCTTCCTCACTGGTCTTGACTCTCGAATATTTGCCTCTATTATTAGCACTCAGTGAAGGCGAGTGCTAACAAGCTTGCCTGCTAACCACACAAATCATTCGAATTAAAAACACCAAATATAGTTAGGAGAACAGTCGATGAATATTCGTCCGCTGCACGATCGCGTAATCGTTCGTCGTATGGAAGAAGAGCGCACCAGTCCAGGAGGCATCGTACTCCCTGATGCTGCCACTGAGAAACCCATCCAGGGTGAAGTGATGGCTGTCGGTAACGGCAAAATCACCGATAGTGGTGAAGCCCGTCCTCTGGATGTCAAAGTTGGAGATAAGATCTTGTTTGGCAAGTACTCCGGCACCGAAGTGAAAGTGGGTGGCGAGGAAGTTCTGGTCATGCGCGAAGAAGACATCATGGGCGTGATCGAGGGTTGATCGCTCTCCAGCGATACCCCGTACAGGCTTAGCCTGATGACGAATCTCAACATTTTCCAAGGAATTTAAGACATGAGTGCAAAAGAAGTACAATTTGGTGATGATGCCCGCCAACGTATGATCAAAGGCGTCAACATCCTGGCCAACGCAGTTAAAGTTACCCTGGGTCCAAAAGGCCGCAATGTGGTTCTTGAGAAGAGCTTTGGTGCGCCAACCGTAACCAAAGACGGCGTTTCAGTGGCTAAAGAGATCGAGCTTGCAGATAAGTTTGAAAACATGGGCGCGCAGATGGTTAAGGAGGTCTCTTCCCAGACTTCTGATGTTGCTGGTGACGGCACCACCACTGCTACCGTACTGGCCCAGGCTATGGTTCGTGAGGGTTTGAAAGCGGTTGCTGCCGGTATGAACCCTATGGATCTCAAGCGTGGTATTGACAAAGCTGTGGTCACAGCTGTTGAAGAGCTGAAGAACATCTCCCGTCCTTGCTCTGACGACAAAGAGATCGCCCAGGTAGGCACCATCTCAGCCAACTCTGATACCAATGTTGGCGATATCATTGCCGAAGCCATGCAGAAAGTTGGTAAAGAGGGTGTCATTACTGTCGAAGAAGGATCTGCCCTGCAGAATGAACTCGACGTCGTGGAAGGTATGCAGTTTGATCGCGGCTACCTCTCTCCCTATTTCGTCACCAATCAGCAGAGTCAGGCAGCTGAGCTGGAAGAACCTTTTATCCTGCTGCACGACAAAAAAATCTCCAACATCCGTGATCTGCTTCCAGTACTGGAAGGTGTAGCCAAAGCAGGTAAGCCCCTGTTGATCATCGCCGAAGATGTGGAAGGCGAGGCTTTGGCAACTCTGGTTGTGAACAACCTTCGCGGTATCGTCAAGGTTACGGCTGTCAAAGCTCCAGGCTTTGGTGATCGTCGCAAAGCGATGTTGCAGGATATCGCCATCCTGACCGGTGGCACTGTCATTTCTGAAGAGGTTGGTCTTTCTCTGGAGAAAGCTACCCTTGATGATCTGGGCAGCGCCAAGAAAGTGACTATCACCAAGGAAGAGACCACCGTTATCGATGGTGCTGGTGTTGAAGGTGATATCAAGGCTCGGGTCGAGCAGATTCGTGCACAGATTGAAGAGACCTCTTCTGACTACGACCGGGAGAAACTCCAGGAACGCGTAGCCAAGCTTGCAGGTGGCGTGGCAGTGATCAAAGTCGGTGCTGCTACCGAAGTAGAGATGAAAGAGAAGAAAGCTCGTGTCGAAGACGCTCTGCACGCTACTCGTGCTGCAGTTGAAGAGGGTGTGGTTCCAGGTGGCGGTGTAGCTCTGGTACGTTCACTGCAAGGTCTCGCTGAGCTGACCGGCGAAAACCATGATCAGGATGTCGGTATCGCAATTGCCCGACGTTCCATGGAAGAGCCTCTGCGTCAAATAGTAGCCAATGCAGGTGGCGAGCCTTCAGTGGTTCTGGACAAAGTACGTAGTGGCGAAGGTAACTTCGGTTTCAACGCTTCGAATGACACCTATGGTGACATGATGGAGATGGGTATCCTGGATCCGACCAAGGTTACCCGTTCTGCGCTGCAGAATGCTTCATCTGTTGCTGGCTTGATGGTTACCACCGAGTGCATGGTAGCTGACGAGCCTAAGGATGACGCTGCCGCTCCTCCAATGGGAGATATGGGTGGCATGGGTGGTATGGGCGGTATGGGCGGCATGATGTAAGCCTCCAGCTGTCGCATTCAGTACCTGAAAACCCGCCTCCGTCTGGAGGCGGGTTTTTTTGTGAACTATGTTAAATATTCTGCTGAATTAGCCGTTATCACTGTTGATTGCTTAATTTAGTACGAAGGGAGTCGTCGTTATCTGAGGAAACAATAATGTTACGCAGTGTTGGCATTTCGGCTCGCTTTGTCTATGCGACCGTATTGGCTGTAGTGGTTGTTCTGGCCATTACCCTTTTCACAACATTCAACTTCATGGGGGGAATTCTCAGCGCCTCTGAAGAGAATGAAATCAGCGAAATCTTCAAAAATGTAGTTTCCGGTATTGAATCCGAGGGGAGATTGGCGCGGGCAATGAGCGCCTTGGTGGCAGGTATTCCCGATGTCCAGGAGGCCTTTCACGATAAAGACAAGGAGACCCTGTCTGATCTGTTCGTGCCTGGGTTTGCAAAGCTGAAGAAGGAATATGGGGTAAGACAGTTCCAATTTCATGAGCCACCTGCCACCTCCTATCTGCGGGTCCATAAGCCTGCTAAATTTGGCGATGATCTATCTGGTTTCCGGCTTACCGTGGTCGAAGGTAATCGCGAAAAGAATCCCATTCAGGGTTTGGAAGTTGGTGTTGCCGGTCTTGGTATCAGAGGATTGGTGCCGGTAAACTATCAGGGTAACCATATCGGTACGGTTGAATTTGGCATGTCATTTGGTCAGGCCTTTTTCGATGAGTATGCCAAGCATCATGATGTGGAGCTGGAACTCTATATTGAACGCAAAGGCACGATGGATCGATTTGCTTCCACTATGGTAGGCAATAGTCTGGTTTCATCAGAAAGTTTACCTGAGATTTTACGTGGTGATAGTCACTACGGCCGAGGTGAACTTAACAGTAATCCAATGGCTTACTATGCGGCAAGTATTACCAACTATTCCGGTGATCCGATTGGTGTTTTAGTCGTTGCCAAGGATCGCTCTGAAGCAGCAAATGCAATCTCTAGTCTGACCTGGATGTTACTTGCCCTGGGTCTGGCTTCTGTCATCGTAATCGGCTTACTGGTCTGGATGATCAGTCGTGGTGTGGTTCAACCCATCTGTGTTGCGGCTAAGGCTATGGAGGGTATTGCCTCTGCTGATGGTGACCTGACAGTACGTATGGATGAGAGTGGCGAGGATGAGGTGTCACGTCTCTCCAAAGCGTATAATCGCTTTGCTGATAAGATTGAAGGTATGGTGAAAAGCGTCTCCAATTCTGCCGGTAATCTGAGTGTGCAGATCGGTGAGTTTGCTAATCTTGCCGAGCATACAAACAGTGGCATTCGTAAGCAGCATGAGCAGACCACCCAGGTGGCCACGGCCATGACACAGATGTCAGCCACAGTGCATGAGGTGGCGCACAATACCACCCAGACAGCAGAAGCGGCTCGTGAGGCTGATGTTCAGGCAAACTCTGGACGAGCAGTGGTCATGGATGTGACCAAGAGCATCGACTGCCTGGCTACAGATGTTGGCAAGGCGGTAGAGACAGTGCAGCATGTGGCCCAGGATAGTGAGCGTATCGGGTCTGTGCTGGATGTCATACGCGGTATTGCTGATCAGACCAACCTGCTGGCACTGAATGCGGCCATTGAGGCGGCTCGGGCTGGAGAACAGGGGCGTGGGTTCGCGGTAGTGGCTGATGAGGTCCGTACACTGGCCAAGCGTACCCAGGACTCCACCGAAGAGATCCAGGAGATGATTGAAAGCCTGCAATCAGGGGTGAACCAGACAGTTGCGGTAATGGAAACCAGCCAGCAGCAAGCTGCGGAAAGTGTAGAGCAGGCTGGGCGGGCACACACCTCTCTTGAAGAAATTAACCAGGTTATCGACTCAATTTCGAGCATGAGTGCGCAGATAGCCACTGCAGCGGAAGAGCAGAGTGCGGTGGCTGAGGATATCAATCGTAACATTATCGAGATTACCCAGATTGCGGATGAGACCACCAGGGATTCTGATAAGAGTTATGAAGCCAGTACCGATATGTCCGGTGAAGTCGATAAGCTGAGTCATCTGTTGGATCAGTTCAATATTGGCGATACTCATGGCAAGCATCTGCAGCAGGCGATGGTCGCCCATCTGAGCTGGAAAACGAAACTGCGTAGTTTTCTGGATGGTAAAGGTGCCCTTGATGAACGGGTTGCCTTCGACCACACCCAGTGCGGCTTTGGCAAATGGTATGAGGGTCACGGTCGAAACGATCTGGGACATATCAGTGAGATCCGTGAGATAGAGAAGCCTCACAAGGAGCTGCATGAACTGATTAAGACCATCGCTGAGTTAAAGAAACGTGGAGACATTGAAGGTGCAGAGCGCGAGTATGAGCGGGTTGGCCCGATGTCAGAAAATATCGTTAGTCTGATGGGTTCGATAAAGAACAAGCTCTAGGACCTGTCTAAGGAACCTCAAAGGTTCCCCACACCAGACCACCGGGTTGATCACCACCCGGTGGTTTTTTTTGGCCTGCATTTCTGTTCCTCAACCCCGCCTCTCCTTGATTGACAGAGCACCTAACCATAGGCAGACTGGCCCTGTCTCAGTGATCGTCATGGGCTGGAAAGCCTCAATCACTATGGTTTGACATAGTTGACGCCATCCTGATGTCCTTGTTTGGGGCGAGCCGAGACAGCACCATGCAAGCGGAATTGGGTGTGGGTTGAGCATGCCCCTTTAGGTTAGTTAAGTTGTCGGGTTAATAGTTGATCATGCTGAGTCTCTTACTCAGATAATCAGGCTGTCCGGTAAATAATATGGAGATGCTGCCGGTTGATATGATCGTCCTGCACCTCCTTTGGATGTGTTCGGTGAAAATGCCTGATTAATACCTGTCCAGATATGAAAAAAATCCTTGTCATTCAATATTCACAGACCGGCCAGCTGTCCAGCATCATTAAGTCTATTGTGCGGCCACTGTTTGCTTCATCCAGTTTGGAAGTCTCGATAGAGACCCTTCAGCCTGTTGAGCCCTATCCTTTTCCCTGGCCATTTTTCCGGTTTTTAGATGTGTTTCCGGAGTGTGTGACGTTGGATGCACCTGAGCTTCAACCTTGTGATCTGGCTGCATATAGTGATGCCGATCTGGTTATTATTGCCTATCAGGTCTGGTTTCTGGCGCCTGCGTTGCCAATTACCGCTTTTATGCAGAGTGAAGAGGCTAAAAGAGTGCTTAAGGGTAAACCGGTGATTACTGTCATTGGTTGCCGTAACATGTGGACCCGGGCTCAGGAGACCATGAAGGCGATGTTGGATGACTGCGGCGCCCGTTTGCTTGATAATGTGGTGCTTACTGATCAAGGTTCTCAATCGGCCTCCTTTGTGACTACGCCAAGATGGTTGTGGACAGGTAAGAAGGGTGCTTTTTGGGGGTTCCCGGCAGCGGGTGTATCGGAGCAGGATATTGAAGCCTGTTGCCGTTTTGGCAAAGCGATAGAGGCAGGACTTGCGAAAGATGCAGAAAAGGATCAAGGGCCGATGCTATATGGATTGAAGGCAGTTGAAGCGGACGTGAGCCAGATTCAGTCGGAAAAAGTTGGTTTCCGCAGTTTTAAGGTTTGGGGTAAATTACTACGTTCGATCGGTAAACAGGGGGATCCCAAACGGGTTCCGGTTCTGGCCGTCTATGTGGTATTTCTGATTCTGATGATCATCACCGTAGTACCCCTTACCATGTTATTGAAGGTGCTATTAGCGCCACTGATGAAACATAAGCACCAACAGACTAAACACTATTTTGAAGCGCCCTCCGGTTCAGGAGATGAGCGCATGGAAGAATTCGGTTGCAGTAAATGAGGGCATATATCACCAATACATCGGCTTTTCTGCCGAATCAACCTGTTGAAAACGAGCAGATCGAATCGGTACTGGGCATGGTGGGGGGCAAACCATCCAGAGCCAAGCGATTGGTACTACGCAGCAATGGTATCAAGCAGCGCTATTACGCGATTGATCCCGAGAGTGGTGAGTTGAGTCATAGTAACGCTGAAATGACCGCTTTCTGCGTGCGTGGTCTGTTCGCTTCGGATGATGAGCTTGATCAGATGCAATGCCTGGTTTCCGGAACCTCGATACCGGATCAAATCATGCCTGGCCATGGACTGATGGTTCATGGTGAACTGGGCAATGCCTGCTGCGAAGTGATCTCTACATCAGGGATATGTCTGAGTGGTGCGGCTGCGTTGAAGTATGCTTATTTAGCAGTTAAAAGTGGTGAGTTCTCTCAGGCGGTTTCAACTGGTTCTGAACTGGTTTCCCCGGTGTTGCGTGCCAACCATTTTGAAGGAGAATCAAAGTACAAAGTTGAAAGTCTGGAGAAAAAACCAGAGATAGCTTTTGAGAAAGATTTTCTACGCTGGATGCTTTCTGACGGGGCTGGAGCCTTTCGTATAGAGAGTGAGCCGAAAGCGCGTGCACAACAACCTGTGCTCGAAATAAACTGGATAGAGATCTACTCCTATGCCAACGAACTTGAAACCTGTATGTATTCAGGGGCAGAAAAACTCGAAGACGGCAGTCTGAAGAGCTGGAAACTCTACAATCAGCAGGGTCTTATTGACCATTCGATCATGAGCATCAAACAGGATGTTAAGTTACTCAATGAAAATATAGTCCCCATGGCCGTCAAAGAGACCCTAAAACGGGTGATTGCCAAGACTGGCCTGCAGGCTGATCAGGTGGATTACTTTCTACCCCATATCTCCTCCATGTATTTTGATGAAAAGGTCTACGAAGCACTGGTTGAACTGAATTTTGAGATTCCCCGGGAGCGGTGGTTCACTAATCTGACCACCAAGGGTAATACCGGTTCGGCCTCTATTTACATCATGCTTGATGAGATCCTCAAGTCCGGTCGTTTACGAAGTGGCGATAGACTGCTCTGTTTTGTGCCTGAAAGTGGACGTTTCTCCAGCTCATTCATGTTGCTGAGTGTGGTATGAAGATCAAAGATATACCACAGGATAAAGCCGATTCACTGGGTGGAGAGACGAAAGTGATCTACGCGGAATCTGAAGCAGGTCGGATTGAATCTTCAGAAACTTCCGGGTGGGAGGTTGAAGAGATTGTGTTGGGTCAGGCCCTGGATGAAATTAAGCGTCTGGCAAAAGATGCTTATGCTCGCGCAAAGCAGGGTAGTACCTCTCCGCTGGAATTTCATATGTATCATCAGAGAATGGATCTGGCGATGCTGGCCCAGGCGATGGGACGTTTTCAGTGGATGGTTAAACGGGATTTCTCTCCGCAGCGGTTCGCCCGGCTCTCTGCGCAAAAAAGGACTGATTATGCTGACGTACTGGGTATCGACAGCGAGACATTGAGCCAACTGCCAGAACAATATGACTGAACTGAATAATTCACCCTTCGAACACCGGCATGCGGCACATTGTGAAACCGGCGTAATGTCAGCCATGCTGCGCCACTACGGCTTAACAGTCTCGGAGCCTATGGCGTTTGGTCTGGCCAGTGGTCTAACCTATGCCTATATCCCTCTGGTGAAAATCAATGGTTTGCCGTTGATCGCTTATCGCACACCACCACGAATGATCATTCGTGCGTTGTCGAAGCGGATCGGTGGCCTGAAGATGAATTTTAAAAAATTCCGTAAACCTGCGGAGGGCGAGCAAGCACTTGATCGTCTATTGGATGAGGGACGGATCGTTGGGTTACAGACTTCAGTCTTTTTCCTCCCCTATTTCCCTGAGGATATGCGATTCCACTTTAATGCCCACAATCTGCTGGTGTATGGACGGGAAGGGGAGCAGTTTCAGGTCAGCGATCCGGTTTTTTCTCATCTGGTAAGCGTCGACAGAGAGAGCTTGAGTAAGGCTCGCTTTGCCAAGGGTGCGCTGGCCCCCAAAGGTTTGCTCTACTATCCGGCTGAGGTGCCTGCTGAGATTGATTTCGGGAAGGTGCTACCCAAGGCGATCAGGTTTACCTCGAAAATAAATGGCCCTAAAAGCCCTGTACCCATTGCGGGCTCCAAGGGCATCCATATGGTGGCCGGAAAGATTCGTAAGCTGGTGGATGCTGAAGAGCGCTATGCCCATCTATATCTGGGGCATATCGTGCGTATGCAGGAAGAGATCGGCACTGGTGGTGGAGGATTTCGGTTCATGTACGCAGCCTTCCTACAGGAGGCTTCAGAGATTCTGGCGTCTGAGCAACTATCCGAAGCAGCTGAAGAGATGTCATCCATTGGTGATGAGTGGCGTCTGTTTGCGTTGATGTGTGCGCGTAAAAGTAAAGCGCGCTACGACGATACCTTTGACTCGATTGCTGATCAGCTGGATAAGATTGCCGAGAAAGAAGCCGGGCTGTTTGGCCGTCTTAGTGCTTTTCAACCAAAGTGACACTGAGACGATGACTGCCGACTGTGCCATTCAACATTCCCAGGCGCTCCCCTTGCCTGGCATCATCTAACCAACGCTGCAGATAGTAGGCATTTTGCGTGAGGTAGTACCCTTGGCTGGCCAATGCAACGCGTTGACCGGGTAGCGCAAGATCCCTGAGTGGCGAGCTTTGAATGAAATCTCCGAGTATGTGGTGAGTGACCCCGCGTTGTTTGAAAAACTCGATCGCTGCCTTATCGTCCGCCACCGGACCGCAATATTGGATTGTGGCCTGTGCTTTGTCAGTGGGCTGGGAGGGGGAGCAGAGAAACCAGAAACTCCCCTCTGCCAGTTGGGTTTCCCCACTGATTTTCAATCGCGCTCTGTGTTGCTCCAGGTCAGGTGGAATCTCATCCGCTGTACCAAGCAGAATGGCTGAGTCAGAGCTGAACTGCATTGTGCTTGCTATTTGAATTCCCGCTTCGAGAGAGCAGTGGTCTCTGGAGACAGTGATACTTTGACCATGAATGCCAAGGGCCATGCTGATGTGAAATGCAGTTGAATTGTTTACTGTGTTGATGAAGCCGATCGGGTTGGGAATGGTGCCGCTGTCGAAGATCTGTTCGCTGTTGGCTATGGTACTGCTCAGATTGGCGTCGCCACTGGCCAGAACCAGATTGGCATGCTTGTTCAATCCCATGCAACTCGGCATGTTTGCCAATCCTAGCAGGCTGAGTTGAGTGAGCCTGTCAGAGCGGCGTGGCAGCTTGAAAGGTACTTCCTTCAACAGCCCATTCAACGGTGGAAGCTGTTGGGAAACGGTATGGCAATAGCCGCCATAGGCAAACAACGGCAGGTTCAATTCCATTAGACCTTTTCCAATACAATAACGGTGTTACTACCACCAAATCCAAAATAGTTGAGTAGATAGACACCGTTTTGGGCGTCAAGATCCTCACTCAAAGGTATCAGGGGCAGTTCTGGATCGGGGGTTTCGAAGTTGAGTGTTCTCGGAATGAATCCCTGCTCGATTGCTTGGCCGAACAGGACCAGCTCCAAGGTGCCGCAAGCCCCCAGGGTATGACCGACATAGGGTTTGATCGCTGTAGCTGGAGGCATATCCTCGGGAAAAACAGCCTTAATGCCCAGAGACTCTGAGGTGTCGTTCATAGAGGTCGCGGTTCCATGAGTTTTTATCGCCACAACCTCAGACTTTTGGGTGTCGGTATCTTTGAGTGCGGTCTCCATAGTATCGGCGATGGTCGAGCCGTCCGGATTTGATGTGGTAATGCTATAGGGATCAGTGCAGTTTGCGCCACCACGAAGATAGAGCTTGGTATCCGGGGTATCCTGTGAACTTATCACCACTGCAGAGCAGGACTCGCCCAGGATGATGCCGTCACGGGTTTTATCAAAGGGAGCAACCCGCTTTTCAGCAATCAGTTGTAAGCCGTAAAAACCGTTGATAGTGGTTTCGTTGAACAGTTCGATTCCCACGACAATGGCATGCTGGTAGTGTCCTTGTTGAATCATGCTTTGAGCCAGCAACATCGCATTGGCACTGGAGGTGCAGGCTGAATTGATATTGAAGGGTTCGCGGTTGATTCCGAATTTTTCACAGATCAGTTCGCCCAGATGATTGTAGCCAGTAAAAGGCATCGGGATTGCCTGGCGGTTGTCATCCTTGAGCTGTTGTTTGTACTCAATTTCACTTCGGCGTAGATCATATGATGAAGAGCCGATGAAGAGGCCGGTTTCCGCTATCTGGTCAGGGCTTAATTGGCTTTTTTCCAGGGCCTTCTCTATGACCTCGAAGAGTATTTTTTCCGTTCGTTCGGGTTGATCGAACTGGCTATCGATTGGGTAGTAGGGCAGTCGAAGATTTGTCGAAACCAGATCGATGGCTGGTGGTTCGAATTGACCTTCTTCGGCCTGCTGAGTTGGCTTGCGGGAGATCTCCTCGCCTATGTGGGAAGCGCAGGATAGTCCGATGATGGATAGCCTAGCCGGAGTCATTGGTTACTCTGGACGCAGGTGGTCGGCAAGGTTGTTGATAGTCGCAAGGATCTCTCTCGATTCTGCATCATTCTGAATATGTACACCATATCGGTTTTTTATGGTCACGATAACCTGGAGCATATCGATTGAGTCGAGTCCAAAGCGAGCCTCCGGCCCAGCGAGATATTCATCATCCTTAATCTCCTGAGGATCGAACTCGTCTAACCGGCATTCATCCACGATCATCTGTTTTAGTTCCAGTTTAAACTGTGTATCCGTTGAACCTTTCATTATTTGGTGTCCGTCAGGCCTCGGTATGAGTAGAGTGAGAGTAAGAACAAGCAGCCGGAGAATGCCAGTAATTTGAGGATCTCTGGTCCGGCCATGGCCCATCCACCTTGTCTCAGTAGGATGGAGAAGAAGCCCTCTAATGCCCAGTTCATGGGCGAAAGCGCGGCGATCTGCTGCATCAGTTCGGGCATCACAAATGTTGGCACCATGATACCACCAATAGCCGCCAGAATAAGATTACTGATGCCCCCCAGCGTTGTGGCCTGTTCTGTGGTCTTGGCGCGGGTGGCGATTAACAGGGCAAAACTGATTGCCGAAAGGCTGGTGGATAGAATCAAAGGCGCAAGCAACCAGATTTCCCCATCCAGATGCAAGCCTTCGCCAGTTACCAAAGGGACAAGGTAGATACCCACTAATAACATCAATAAAGCCTGTACCAGGTTGATGCCAAGGTAGGGAATAATCTTACCGATCAACAGATAACTGTTGGGTACAGGTAGGGTTTGCAGCCGTTGCAGTGTGCCTTGCTGCCGCTCGGTAAGTAGCGTCGTGGATATCGGCAGCACAACGAAAAACATGGAGAAGATCAACCAGGCTGGAACGCTCTGCTGTACTGAGTTGGGTTGTGACTCACTGTTACTGCCATGGGTCTGGGATGTAACCAACGATCGGCCCAGAAGATGGTCGACACGGGCCTGGCGCTGGGGCTCTGTGAGGTCGTCGTATTCAAAAAGCTTATTCACCTGATAGGCGCCAAGGGCTTCACGTACTGCACCCTGGATTGATCGACGCAGTGAGTTGGGCAGGCTGGCAGCGAAGACAATCTGCAATTTATCGCTCTGATCGGTTATCGGGGACTCGATGGATTTGGAAAACTGTGCGGGGAGGATGATCCCGCCAAGGATCTCACCTTGCGCCAGTAGTTGGGTTAACCGGTCCTGGCTGTCAACTTGCTCAACCCTCAGGCCTTCAAGATGTTTGAATGTCCGAGTCAGTTCATGATTGCGTTGGGGGCCGTTTTCCACCCAAAGCCCGACCCTCGGCTGATCCTTGCTCTCCGGGCTCATCCGATCCTGGAGGGCCATGGACATGATCAGAATAAACACGATTGGCAGCAGAAACAGCACCAGTAGAGCGTGAATATCCCTGGATACCAGTAACAGCTCCTTCCAGATGACAGCGATCAGCATGGGTCAGTCCCTTAGCCTGGTATGGGTCAGTTCGAAAAAAAGCTTTTCGAGGGTATGTTTGCCATACGAGAGTGTGACCACATTGATGCCCATGGCATCAATGGATTGTAGTAATTCGGCTATCTCACCTTCATGTTGTGGGTGTCCGATTATGGTTCGTTCTGATAACTTGAAGCCACGAATCTCTAGCGCATTGCTGAGTTGATTGAGTAGTGTTTCGTCTTTTCCAAATTCCACTTCGATAGTTAAAAGAGGGTCTCTCTCCAATATCTTGTGGAGCGGGCCATGTACCAGGATTTGACCATGATCCATGATCGCCACCTCGTCACAAAGCTGTTCGATCTCTTCCATATAGTGGCTGGTATAGACAATGGTGCTGCCCGCCTTGTTCAAGGCCCGGATCGACTGCAGGATGAAATGGCGGGACTGCGGATCTATTCCCACAGTGGGTTCATCAAGAAAGATCAGTTCTGGTTTGTTAAGTAGGCCGATTGCCAGGTTCAGACGCCGTTTCAATCCACCAGAAAAATGTTTGGCAAGCTTTTTCGCCTGATCAGCCAGGCCGGTTAGGCTCAGTGCCTCATCGATCAGCTGTGCGCTCTGGCGACCCTGTTTGGGATAGAGGCTGGAAAAAAACTGTAGATTTTCCAAAACGGTCAGCTGTGGGTAAAAAGCATACTCTTGTGGGATATGGGCCAGCTTTTTAAGAATTCGGACCCGGTCGCTTTGGTAGGTTTTGCCGTCGATGCGTATTTCGCCGCCACTAGGTCTCCGCTGCCCTGTCATTAATGATATAAGGGTGGTTTTACCTGCCCCGTTGGGGCCCAACAACCCAAACAGAGAGCCCCTGGGGATTTCCAGGTTCAGACCATTGAACAATGGCGGGTTCTGCGGGTAGTGATATTCGATTTGTTGGAGGTTGATCATGCTGGATTTAACCCTGCTGTCGGGCTAATCATTATCTCTGGAACCTATTGATGAAGGCTGCAACCCTATGTGATTTGTTACCGCTTGGCAATAATCGTTAACCCGATCTATGATTGATCCGTCATTTGAATCAAGTAGTGTAGTCTCTCCTGCTGATACAGGATCACTGCGTGACAGCGTATTTATTAACCCGGCGACTAAGTATGTCGTCTTCAGGGTTTCAAGCCTGCCCTTGATCAAGGCGCGGCTCGCAGGCAATGGTTGTTCCCTTGTCAAGAGCCGCAACACCGAGCAAAGGCAGGCTTGAAACCCCTAACAATATAATTTTTAAAAAGTCAGGCTGAAGACAACATACTTAGTCGCCGGGTTAATAGTCGGGACTGGCAAACCAGAATCGTAGGTCGGATAAGCGAAGCGCCATCCGACATTTTATTTAGGTAATTGCCGGAGGGGGGGCTGATGGCGCTCCGACTATCCGACCTACAGAAGGATCTGTTGGCTGGGGTTTGATGTAATCAGAAACGCATGTTGCTTTTCCCTGTGTATTTTTTGCATCTTCACAAGAGATTTAAATATGATGAATCCAGGATCAATTTAGGACACTACACAAGTGCAAAAACTAGAGAACAATAAACAGTGGCAACAGTGGTGCGAAAAGCTGGCTGAAGACAAATTGAACCTGCCAGAGGATAAAACATTCATCGACCACCTGAGGCTTGTTTGGGAGGCCAGTGAGTATGTTGCGCAGGCATCCACTCGATACCCCGCTTTGCTTCTGGATCTGTTTCAACAGAACCTGTTGGATCGGCCCTACCAGGCTGGAGAGATATCTTCCCGACTTGCAGCGCTTTTAGAGGGCGTCTCAGATGAAACGGCTCTAGCAAAACATCTCAGACATTTTCGACGTGAACAGATGGTGCGCATCATCTGGCGTGATCTTACCCGCTTGGCCGATCTTGATGAGACCCTGGAGGATCTTTCGGCACTGGCAGATGCCTCTATCAGGCACGCTATGGAGCACCTATACACCTGGTGTTGCAATGAGATGGGTGTTCCCAGGAATGAGCAGGGAGAAGCACAGCCACTGGTTGTGCTGGGTATGGGGAAGTTGGGTGCCCGGGAGCTCAACCTCTCTTCTGATATCGATCTGATTTTTGCCTATCCCGAGTCAGGATCGACGGATGGTGCAAGACGTTTGACCAATGAGCAGTTCTTTATCCGTCTGTGCCAGCGGCTTGTGCAGGCGTTGGACAACCATACCGCAGAGGGATTTGTGTTTAGGGTCGACACCCGTCTGCGCCCATTTGGCAGCGTAGGCCCCTTGGCGATGAGTTTTTCTGCGATGGAGAGCTATTATGGCTCGCAAGCCCGGGAGTGGGAACGTTACGCCATGATCAAAGCGCGGGTCGTAGCAGGAGAGTCATCGGCTGGTGATGAGTTAATGGCCATGTTGAGGCCTTTTGTCTACCGCCGCTATCTCGATTTCAGTGCTATCGAATCACTTCGTGATATGAAACAGATGATCAGCAGTGAGCTTCATAAAAAGGGCATGGAGGCGAATATCAAACTCGGGCCGGGAGGTATTCGGGAGATCGAATTCATCGGGCAGGCCTTTCAGTTGATCCGAGGTGGCCGAGACAAGGCATTGCAGACTCGACCCATTCTTTCAGTCTTGCAGATTTTGCAGGAGCGGGAACTCTTGCCGGAATTTGCGGTTCGTGAATTGACCGAGGCTTATGTTTTCCTGCGCCTGGTGGAAAACCGCGTCCAGGCCTGGCAAGACAAGCAGACCCATCTGTTGCCATCTGACGATATTGGTAGAGAGCGTCTCGCCAAGACGATGGGGTTTGATTCCTGGGATCCATTCTCGGAGGTGCTTGAACAGCACAGAAGGCGTGTTCAGGGACATTTCGATATGGTCTTTGCAGCACCGCAAGCGGAATCCGATGAGCAGAGTCAGCCCTTGACCGGGGTCTGGAATGAGCTGCTTGATGAAGCGCAGGCATCGACCATTTTGCAGGAGTATGGATTTCAACAGGCTGACGAAGCCCTGCATCTGTTAGGTCTACTGCGCAACAGTCACGCCTGTCGCCAGTTAAGTACCAAAGGCAGGGAGCGTCTGGATCAATTGATGCCTCTACTCCTGGAGGCGGTTGGTCAGTCGGATGCTGCAGACCTTGCCCTGCCACGGGTGCTCGACCTGCTGGCTGCAGTAGTCCGTCGCACCTCCTATATTGCCCTGCTGATGGAAAACCCAATGGTGCTCTCTCAGCTGGTCAAGCTGGCAGGAATCAGTCCCTGGGTGATCAGTATGCTTACCCGCCATCCCATATTAATGGATGAACTGCTTGATCCCCGCCGTCTCTACTCACCGCTGAAGCGGGAAGCCCTTAACCAGGAGCTGGCCGATCTGCTGTCGCGCATTGATGAAGATGACCTGGAGAGTCAGATGGAGCGATTGCGTCAGTTTGCCCAGAGCAATCGTTTACGTGTGGCTGCTGCAGATATTGCAGAGCAGATTCCATTGATGGTAGTCAGTGACTACCTCACCTGGATCGCTGAAACCATCATTGAGCAGGTGATACAACTGAGCTATCAGGAGATGTTCCGGCGGCATGGCCGCCCCCCCGGAGTGTCAGAAGGAGAGACCGGCTTTGCAGTGGTAGGTTATGGGAAGCTTGGGGGTATAGAGCTTGGTTTCGGATCTGATCTGGATATGGTGTTTCTGCATCGATGCTCAGACAGAAATGCCTTTACCGATGGAGAGAAGCCTGTCTCCGTGGATGTGTTTTATGCCCGCATGGCGCAGCGCTTTATACATATCATGACCACTAGGACGCCATCGGGGATTCTCTATGAGACTGATATGCGACTGAGGCCAAATGGCAACTCCGGGATGATGGTCAGCGCCCTGGAAACCTTTGAAACCTATCAACGAAACAGTGCCTGGACATGGGAGCATCAGGCCTTGGTAAGGGCAAGAGTGGTGGCCGGCGATGCAAAAGTCGGTGAGGGCTTTGATAAGATTCGGCAGCGCATCATCGGTGAGCAGCGTGATGGGGATAAGCTTCAGAGTGAAGTCGTTGAAATGCGAGAAAAGATGCGCACATCTCTGGATAAGAGCAATGACGATCTATTTGATTTAAAGCAGGGCTTCGGCGGTATCGTCGATATAGAATTTATGGTTCAATACACGGTCCTTCGGTGGGCTAGTGACCACCCGGAACTGTTGGTCTGGACCGATAACATTCGCCTATTGGAGACGCTTTCCAAGCTTGGGTTACTCAGTAATCAAGCTGCAGAACGTATGATGGGCGTCTACAAGGTCTTGCGGGCGGCCTACCATCGTAGTGCGCTACAGGATCAGCCAGCTCTGGTGGATTGTGAAAAGCTTGCCGAAGAACGAGCCTTGGTGCAGGATTTATGGTCCTGCTTGATGCAAAACAAAGAAGTAGAACGAGAGATGTTTCCATGATGTCGACAATGGCAGACCGTGACGGTGTCATCTGGCTGGATGGCGAAATGGTTCCCTGGCGTGAGGCGAAGACCCATGTGCTAACTCATACCCTCCATTATGGCATGGGCGCTTTCGAGGGCGTGCGCGCTTATCATGCCGAGCAGGGTACTGCTATTTTCCGTCTACAGGAACATACCGATCGCCTGTTCCGATCAGCTCATATACTGAATATGCCAATGCCTTTTGACCGGGAAACCTTAAACAAGGCACAACTGGATGTTGTCAGAGAGAATAACCTCGACTCTGCCTACATCAGGCCAATGTGTTTTTACGGTTCAGAAGGGATGGGACTTAGAGCCGACAATCTTAAGGTCCACTGTATGGCAGCGGCCTGGGAGTGGGGTGCTTATCTGGGGGCGGAAAACATGGAGAAGGGTATCCGTATCCGTGTCTCCTCTTTCACACGCCACCATGTCAATATCACCATGTGCCGGGCCAAGGCTAATGGCAACTACATGAATTCCATGATGGCGTTGCAGGAAGCGCTGCATGACGGTTATGACGAAGCACTGCTGCTGGATGCGGAAGGGTATGTCATGGAGGGCTCAGGTGAGAATGTCTTTATTGTCAGAGACGGTGTGATTTACACGCCCGATCTCACCTCGGCGTTAGACGGTATCACGCGTAAAACTGTAATTGAGCTTGCTGAAGAACTGAATTACAAAGTGGTTGAAAAGCGAATCACCCGAGATGAAGTCTATATCGCGGACGAGGCATTTTTCACCGGTACAGCAGCGGAGGTAACTCCGATTCGCGAAGTTGACAATCGGAGCATCGGTCAGGGTGGCCGTGGCCCGATTACAGAGCAGTTGCAAAAGCGTTATTTCGATCTTGTACATGGACGATTGGAGTCCCATCCAGAATGGCTGGCCTACGTCTAAGTTCACCGATCAATAGATCTCCCGGTATTAACCTGAGACTCCCTTATCAGGAGAATTAAATATGACCCAGGCAGAAAAACAATCAACACAGCAGGCCGTACACAAGGTCACCAGAAACGACCTACCACTCAGTTGTCCTAGACCCGGTGAATCTCTGGCTTCACTCCACCCACGGGTCTATCTGCCAATTGAAAAGACCGGTACTGCCACCTGTCCCTATTGTGGAACCATTTATCAGTTGAGTGATTAGTGCTGAAGGCAGTGACGCTGTTCTAAAGCTCTACTCATACAGAGAGCCATGGCGTACGCTGGTTTTTGCGCTGCAGGGTGGGGCCATGCCCCCCTATACATCATGAGCTGAAGCTGGGATGACAATCAGGTTGTTTTAATTTCACATAAGTTGGCGCACTTCTACGCACTGATTCAGATGTCGTTATTTGTTTGTGCATATCCAAAACCAAGTGGAACAAGTTTTCTGGCGAATTTAGTCGTTTTATGATTGGCAGCTATGTCCTAAAGGGCGTAGTTATAACCTTTTGGTACTTAGGGTCTCTGTTGAATGAATGGCAATGAGCAGTACAGGGACACTGCGAAGGAAAGAACAGGCTTGTTCGATAAGCTCTCTCAATGATCAAAGCTCGAGTCATTGATTAGACTGATGCCGCTGATCAAGCATAGTGGCGTAACATCGGGTTCTGCTGATATGCTGAATGCAATCCATAATGGTGCCTGATTTTCTGGAAAAGGAATGACCGCTTGGGACGTTTCAGTTATGAAAAAAAATCTCATTTTGCTGGTTGAAGATAATCCTGATGATGAGCTGTTGGCTATGCGTGCTTTGAAAAAGAACAAAATCAAGCACAAAGTTCAGGTTGCACGTGATGGTAAAGAGGCTGTGGAGTATCTGCTCGGAAATAGTGATGATGCCCCCCTTCCAAAAGTGATACTACTCGATCTTCAACTGCCCAAGTTAAGTGGTCTGGATGTACTGAAGATTATTCGTGAGTCTCCGCGTACACAATTACTACCTGTGGTTGTGCTCACATCATCTGATGAAGAGAAAGATTTGCTAGAGAGCTATCGGTTGGGTGCTAATAGCTATATTCGGAAACCTGTGGATTTCACTCAGTTTGTTGAAGCGGTTCAGAAGTTAGTGACATATTGGATGGCTATGAATATGACACCGAGAACTGCTAAATGAAGAGTAAGCAACCGATTCGGCTGTTACTTGCTGAGGATTCTGAAGATGATGCCTTACTGTTATTGCACCATCTGAAGAGAGATGATTGGGTAATTGAACATTATGTTCGTGTCGACAGTTCCGGTACCTTTCAGGCGGCGCTTAATGGTGCACATTGGGATCTGGTGATCACTGATCACAACATGCCTTCCTTCGACTCTCAGGAAGCGTTGCAAATAGTACGCACCACCAATCTGGATATCCCCGTGATCATTGTTTCAGGGAGTATCGGCGAAGAGCTGGCTGTTTCAATGATGAAAAGTGGCGCTGCCGATTACATCATGAAGGATAATCTGGCCCGGCTGGGACCAGCCATTGAGCGTGAGTTACTGGAAGCGAAATCCCGAGCTGCAAGACGCAGAGCAGAGAGCCAGCTTCAGCATATGGCCTATCATGACTCTCTGACTGATCTGAAGAATCGCCGGGAACTGGATCAGGCCCTGAACCAGAGTCTCGGTAGTGCCAGGCGTGACCAGGTGCATCACGCATTTATGTATCTGGATCTGGATCAATTCAAAGTGGTTAACGATACCTGTGGCCATATGGCTGGAGATGAGTTACTACGTCAGGTTTCAGGTTTACTGAGAAAGCAGGTTAGAGAGACTGACCTCCTGGCCCGTTTGGGTGGGGATGAGTTTGGTGTGATATTGAGCAACTGCTCGCTTCCCCAGGCAGAAGTGTTGGCGAATATGCTTAGGGAGACTGTAGAGAATCATAAGTTTGTCTGGGATGCCCGTCCTTTCAGCACCAGTGTCAGTATTGGCCTGGTCGATATCACGCCGGATACGAAAAGTAGCGACGAGGTATTGAGCAACGCAGATATGGCCTGTTTTGCGGCAAAAAGCCGAGGCCGCAATCGAGTACATATCTACACCGCAGAAGATGATGAACTGGCCTTGCGACGCGATGAGATGCAGTGGGTCAGTCGAATCAACAGCGCCTTGAATGACGAGCGGTTCATGCTGTATCAGCAGCCTATTGTTTCCCTGTCTGATGAGGCTGGACCTAGGCATATGGAAATACTACTGCGTATGCAGGGTACTGATGGGGAAATTATTCCGCCAGGAGCCTTTATTCCCGCTGCCGAGCGTTATGATCTGATGCAGCGTCTGGATCGCTGGGTGGTCAATTCCATCTTTACCTATCTGGGGAGAGATAACGCACGCTATAACGAAGGGCAGTTGTATTTTATCAATCTTTCCGGAACATCATTGAGTGACCGAGGCTTCTTCAATTTTATTCAAGAACGTATGAAGTTCCTCAAGGTGCCTCCACAGGCAATCTGCTTCGAGGTAACAGAGACTGCTGCAATCAATAATCTCGATATCACCGAAAGCTTCATTCAGGAGATACGCGAGATGGGCTGCTTCTTTGCCCTCGATGATTTTGGTTCCGGGCTCAGCTCATTCTCTTATCTAAAGTCCCTGTCGGTCGACTATCTGAAGGTAGATGGTTCCTTCGTTAAACACGTGGAAGATGATGAGATGAGCCGGGCTATTGTCGATGCGATTAATACCATTGGTCACGTTGCCGGGTTGAAGACGATAGCTGAGTTTGTTGAGCGGCAAGAGACTCGGGATGTGTTGCAGGGGATGGGGGTCGACTATGCCCAGGGATATGGTATCCAACGGCCTGAACCGTTGATCAATAGCTGACTCGAAGTTCTAGCCAATAGGCTCGACTATCCATAGGGTAATCATCAATTATTGTCGTATTGGCGGGTTCGCGAACTTCGGCATCGAACAGGTTTCTGACTGCCATGGTTAGGTCTAGATGTTGCAAAAGCTGTTTTCGTTGCAGGGTCAGGTTGACGATCTGATAGTCATCAATATCGGGGCGGTCGTCTCCCGTTGCACGTTGCCGGTCGCCAATCCAGAACCATTGTCCGTCAACAGACCATTTAGGCATAAACTGCCAGTTCGCGCGCGCGTAGTATTGAAACCCCGGCGTATTGGCAACTTCCTCACCACTGTCCCTATCTTTACTGCGTTGCCATGCACCGTTAGCTTGAAGGTTTAAGTCTTTGTCGACCTGCCAGTCGATCTCAAATTCAATACCCTGTCCCTCCTGGTCCCGAGCGTTTTGGTTGGTGTTACTCGCACCGTCGGGATCGGGTAGAGCCTCGATCAGATCGTTAATCTGATAAGCATATAGGTTGGTAGCCAGTCTCAGGTCTGAGGTTGGTCGCCAATCCATAGCGAGTTCGAGAGTATCAATGGTCTCAGGATCCAGATCCTCATTGCCCAACTGGACCGGATTGTTTTGTGCATAGAGTTCGGAGAATGAGGGAGGGCGAAATGCCTGGCCATACAGTAGTTTGGTGGTTAAGTCGTAGCGGGTTTGCCACACCAGGGCCACCCGAGGATTGAAAGTATCGCCAAAGTCCGAATAGCGGTCATATCGTGCTCCCAGGGTCAGATCCCAGTTCCTTGCCAGAGTCCACTCATCCTGGATGGAGAGATACCAAAGGTGACGGGCCTTGTTTGGGCCGTAGACATAGGGTGTATCGGAGACATCTGTAAGTTCACCATTGACCACTTGCTGGCTGCCGTCGATCACGCCTGGGCCGAAGTTCTGCTTTGCATTGGGCTTCAATTCCAGCTTTTTATAGCCGGTTGCCAGACGGTAATGGTGATCGGCAAAGCCGTCGTAGGTTCCAGTCGCCTCGGTTCCAAAGACTCGATTGGTACTGTTTGGCTGGCCTATATAGCCTTCGCTGAAGTGGGTGAATCCAACCGGGTCAGTAAAATTCAGATTGCCGTCAGCGCCGATAGGCAGGGTGGAGCCAGCGGGGAAGAGTGTGAAATTGTTGGTGTAGTCGGTGTAGTTATAGTTGACGCGAAGAGTTAATTCCCAGTCCGGATGCAGATCCTGGTTATGGTAGAGCAGATCAGCGTTATATATATCCTTTTCCAAATACCCCTCAGGATCCAGTACAGGTGCAGCACCTACACCCACGCCCGCATCTCTTTGCCATAGTCCCCAAATGTGGCCACGCCAGTTATCTTTGCTCAAACCGAGATGATATGTGATAAGGCGCTGGTCCAGGTTCATAGTGCCTGGGGCCAAAGATGCCTGTGTGCCGAAGCTCTCATCCAGGGTGGTTTGAAGATCCTGTTCAATGAGACGTTCGTCATCTGTGCCCTGCTTTAAGGCCTCCAGGCTGGCTACCAGATCCCAGCCCTGGTGGTTGGTGCCATACTGCAACCAGCCATTGGAGGTGCTGAATGATCCCTGGCGGATGCCTGCTCGAACACCGTCTATCTCTTGACCGTCTTTTGTGATGATGTTGATGGTGCCGGCAAAGGCATCTGCACCGTGTACTGCTGATCCCGGTCCTCTCACAACCTCAACTCTGGAGATCATCTCTACTGGCATCTCAAAACGGTGACCAAGGTTGCCGTTCCATAGATCCTTGATTTGTACCCCGTTGAGCAATACTAAAACTTGAGGGTTGAGGGCAGTGGCGATGCCACGAATATTGATGTTGGTGATCAGCGGGCCGAAATTACTGGAGGGGGCGATATGGAGTCCTGGTACGGTTTCGAGGATTTCAAACAGTGTCCTGGCACCCATGGCTTCGATATCCTGCTTACTGATCACGCTGGCTACTGAGGGGGCAAGAAACACAGGTTTGGCACTGCCGGTGGCGGAGACAAGTACTGCATCGGTTTTGTAATAGTCCTCTTCGCCAGGACCACTGAATAGTGCCTCAGCCTCTCTCATCTGCTGGTCGGTAATTATTGTACTATCTGCTACGAGGTAAGTTGGTAGGATCAGCGTAAGCAATACGAACAGTGAATAGAACAGACCGCTGTTTTTTTTTCTATTGGGAATTGGTGGTTTCTTTCGGTAGTGTTCTATGTGATTCAGGATCATAGGCTTACCTGTATTTCAGCCCATGCTTCCCTGCTATTCATTGGATAGTCATCGGGAATGACAGATGTACTGGGTTCCCGTACATCCTCATCGAACAGGTTGCGTACAGCCAGTGTCAAGTCCAGGTGTTCGAAGAGTTTTTTACGGCGCAAGGTGAGATTGACTATGCTGTAGTCATCTATCTCTTTGCGGGTATCGCCTCTGGCTCGTTCCCTATTTCCTACCCAAAACCATTGTGCGTTGACTGACCATTTCGGTAGAAATTTCCATTGGCTTGATAGATAGGCTTGTAGTCGGGGGGCATTGGGAACTGGGTCTCCGGTGCGCTTATCTTCTGAGTCCTGCCAAGCTAGATTGGAGGTCAATCTGATGTTGTCTGCGATCTGCCAGTCACCCTCAAGTTCAAGTCCCCGGCCTCGCTGATCGCGGGCATTTTGAGAGGTGGTGGTGGCTTCCCCTTCATCGGGTACAAATGCGATCAGACCTTCAATTTCGTAGGCAAATATGTTGGCAGCCAATCGCAGGTCGAATGTTGGGCGATAGTCAAAAGCCAGTTCCAAGGTGTCGAGAGTCTCTGGATCCAGATCTGGATTACCCAAGCCGATGGGATTGTTTTGGGCGTGCATATTGGCAAAGCTTGGTGCCCGGAAGGCTCGGCCATAGAGCAGCTTGGTGGTCAAGTCATAGTGGGTTTGCCAGACTATCGCGGCTCTGGGATTGAAAGTGCCCCCAAAGTCAGAATAGTGGTCGTAGCGGGCACCCAGGGTCAATTCCCAATCTTTTCTAAAATTCCACTCATCTTGCGCAGATAGATACCACAACTTACGGTCGACATCGGGCATAAATATTCTTGGGTCATTGGTAAGGTTAGTCAGGGTGCCGTCAACCACTGTTTGGCTGCCATCAAGCACGCCTGTACCCCAATTTTGAAAGGCTTTAAAGCTGACCTCAGTGTATTGATAGCCGAGTGCCAATCGCATTTGATGTTGGCTGATGCCATCAAACAAGGCAACACTCTCAGCACTGTATTGGTTCTGGGTTCGGATAGGAAAACCGATATAGCCGTCAGTAAACAGTGTCAGTCCAGCCGGGTTGGTGAAACTGAGGTTACCATCGCTGCCGATGGGTAGCAGGGCACCGGGTGGAAAAAGTTGCAGATTAGTCGAGGCCTGTAAATAGAGGTAGTTAAGACTGAAATCGAATTGCCAATTGCGCAACCACTGATCATTCTGATGGGTAATGCCCGCCGATAAGACATCACTCTCAAGCAGGTTTTCATCCGCCATAGCGTTCGCCAGGCCAGTCATGACTCCACCATCTTTTTCACGCCAACCCCAGAAATAGATCTGCCATTGCTCACGGTTGAATCCGAAATAAGCATTGAGTAGATCGTGCTGTGAGTCCATGGCGCGAGGTGCCAATGATGCAGAAGTTCCGAAACTTTCATCCAGTAGGCTTTGAAGATCACTACTGATAACCCGCTCATCGTCACCCTCCGATTTCATCATGTCGAAACTTACAGCGATATCCCATCCCTGATACTGCCCGCCATGGAGCACCCAGGCATCCTTGCGTGAAAAGGAGCCACCGCGGTATCCGGCCTGTGTCCCCTCAATTTCCTGACCATCCTTGGTGATAACGTTGATAGTGCCAGCAAAGGCATCCGCCCCATGAACTGCAGAGCCAGGCCCACGAATTACCTCGATTCTTGAGATCATGCTGACGGGTAGTTGTAAATGGTTGGGACGTCCGCCTTGGAGAAGGTCTTGCACAGACTGCCCATTAACCAGCAGTAAGACATGTGGATTGTCATTGGTATGAATGCCACGGATCGACCACTGCTTCTGATAGTTGGGTGATGGGGACATAAAGACATGCAGCCCCGGAACAGTTTCCAGTACTTCGTCCAGTGTGGTGACTCCCATAGCTCTGATTTCATCTTTAGTGATAACGGTGGCTACGGATGGTGCCAGGAAAACCGGTTTTGCACTGCCTGTGGCACTCACTAAAACAGCATCGGTTCGATAATAATCCTCCTCAGCAGGGCCACTGAAGAGACGTTCTGCCTCCTGCATCTGCTCATCGGAGATTAAGGGTGGCTCTACCGCTTGAGTGCTAAAGTGACAACACAATATAGGTATAAAAATAAGCTTCTTACAGGTTCTATGGATCATATTGATTGTTTGCTAAGTAGAGCCAGACAAGAGATGGCAATAAGAAATCTGAAGAGGCTATAAGACATGCAGCATGTATCCATTGAATTCCTGAATGAACTTGTAAAACTAGGAGTGGGATTGAGAAAAATCAAGAGAAATCGGATTCTTAGCTGACATAGCGCAAGTTACTATCTAAACTTCTTTGCCTATGCGAATGAAAATGTTCTCGTTACCTGCTGGGAAACTGCCCTCGATCCGTCTCTATCTGGTATCGATGAATCTGGCGTTGCTTTTGCTGTTTACAGCGATCAGTCTTCTATTCTGGCAACAAATCAGCGATTTTCGCCAAACCGAGCATGCAGTGGATATCGCCTCCATGCACAGTGCTATGCAGGCAAGGAATGCGTCATTAGTACGCAGCATGGCACTCAGCTCAAATCAGGCGATTGCTGGATATGATTTCAGCTTTCTGAATGCCCTAATGAAGCAAGTAGCAGATGGAGATGAAGATATTCGGTTCTGTATGGTGGTCAGTACATTGGGGCAAATTGTTGCCCATAGTCTGCCTCAACAAGTGGGCACTACACCGAATGATACTGTAGACGTCAAAGCGCTTTCTCTGGTTGAGACAGACTTCTCTGGGGATACAGCAAGGGAATTTTCGGTACGATTTATCAGTGATTCATCGGATGAATTATTACCTGAAGAGACGATGCAGGTGGTGACACCGGTATTTAACGGGCAGGAACTATGGGGCATTTTGCGCTGTGGAATATCACTGGCAGGTTTGCAGGCGAGCATCGATGTGCGCACAGAACAGTGGGATGAGAAGATGAGGCAGATTCGCTTTTTCTACATCTCAGTGGCAGCCGCATTTGTCCTGTTTGGTTTTCTTGTAGCACTGATCTTTACTCAGCGCCTGCTTAGAGCGGTCAGCCAGCTAGATACAGGTGTAAAGGAGGTATCCGCAGGAGATCTGAATTATCGTCTGAGTATGAATGGCTTGCTCTGTTCTGAGTTTGGCTCATTTGCCACCTCTTTCAACCGGATGACAAGCAACCTGGAAATTTCCCATGGTAAGCTGGATGAGTACAATCGATCGCTTGAAAAGAAAGTAGTAGAGAGAACGATCGAGTTGGAAAGGAGTAATAAAGAGCTTGAAGCCTTTAACTACTCAGTCTCCCATGACCTGCGTGCCCCGTTAAGGAGTATTGAAGGATTCAGTCAGGTGCTATCCGAAGATTATCAGGATAGTATTGATGAGACGGGGCATGACTATTTGCGTCGTGTCAGGTCGGCCGCAACCCGTATGGGCAATTTGATTGATGATATGTTAAGACTATCTCGCCTTGGTCGTCAGGAGATGGAGATCAGTATTGTCGATCTGAGCGAATTGGCGAACAGTTCATTAGAGAAGTTAAAGGAGGATGGAAGCGAGCGTAAAATTCACTGTCAGGTGGAGCCAGGATTAAAAGCCCGTGGAGATCATAATTTGTTAGCGATAGCCTTGGATAACCTGATTGGAAATGCCTGGAAATATACCAGTCATTGTGAACATGCCGAAATTATAATTGGTAAGACAGAAAATAAGGGTAAAGCGTGCTTTTATATTCAAGATAATGGTGCCGGGTTTGATATGCGCTATACAGACAAACTATTTGGTGCATTTCAGCGACTTCATAAAAGCAGTGAGTTTGAAGGTTCTGGTATCGGACTGGCAACAGTAGCTAGAATCATACATCGACATGGCGGTTCCGTCTGGGCCGAGTCGGAGGTTGATAAAGGCGCTACATTCTTTTTCGAGTTACCAGATGAATAATATGCCCTTGGAGCGGTTTGATTGCGCACCCTTAGTATAATCTTCAGTTCCTGCCTGCTCTGGTTATGGCTGCTGGCATTCCCAGGTACTTTACTTGGGGATGACGGGTTGCGTTTCTATTATTTCAATCCCGATTCACCGCAAAATAATCTTGGTCGATTAAAAAGCGATATGGAGACCCTGCTTGAGGGATTTAGCTTGCCCATAGAGTTTCAGCCTTTTGCGCATCTGAATGATTTTGATTCACAGGTGCGTAAGGATCAGCCCGCCTTTGTGTTTGCGCCCCACTGGTATCTGAAACGTTATGTAGATGAGCTTGGGTTTATGCCCCTATTGCAGGCAGTACGTCATCAGCGGAATGACTACCAAAAATTGCTGGTCAGCAAGCGTAATGGAGACAGTGAGTTTCCTAACTCAGGTAGAAAGACTTTGGCGATGACCAGTCTGGGGCCAGACTCCAAAGAACTATTAAGTAGCATACTGGATGTCAATGAGCTGTTTAACGTCGATCAGCTCAGCATTGTTGAAGTGCCGAAAGATGCTGATGCTATTTTTGCAGCGGCACTGGGTCAAGTGGATGTTGCACTGGTAACACAGGCAAATTTGAAATTATTTCAGACCATTAATCCTAAGCTGATCGATTCTCTACGTATCTATAGCGAATTTGCGCCAGTGGATATGCCGGTACTGGGCTTCATTAAAGGCGCTGTCTCTGAAGAGCAAACAAATAAGCTGAAAAAATTTATGCTTTCATCTAAAGACAGTACCGTGATGCATTCCCTTCAGATCGATGGGTGGAGTGACCATGCGAAATAGGTATCTTCTATTTTTAATCATGATAGTGATTGCCCTACCTGTTTGGTCGGATCAGGCGCCGGTTGTTGTGTTGCTCTCAGATTCAGATGCCGTTTACGAGCGGCCCCTTGTTCAGTTCAGGTCTAAATTGAAACATCAGGTTGAGGTGTTCAATCTAAAAGGGGATATACATCAGGCACCAGAGGTTATGGCAGAGGTAATGGCTTCCAAGCCGATTATGATTGTGGCATTTGGTGCCAAAGCCGCCTATTTTGCCAAACTGGCTACCCAATCAAGACAGGATGTGCCGGTCCTTTTTGCGATGGTACTCAATTGGCAACGCTATCGACTACTGGAGGGACAGAGTAACCTTGCCGGTATCGATGCTGAAGTGGCTCCGGGTACACAACTGCTTTCGTTGAATCTGCTGTTTCCTGAAGTAGCTCGTATAGGTGTTATCTATAGTAATGCTCATAGTCTGGCGAGTGTTGAAGAGGCAATCAGGACTGCCGACCTAGTGGGTGTCGAAGTATCTGCCAAGCCTATTGAACGAGCAAAAGAGCTTAAGCAGGCATATCGTCGATTGGCGGGAAAGGTAGATGCTGTCTGGTTACCAACCGATCCTGTGCTCTATACATTGGAGAATATTCATTGGTTAAAACGCCAATGTGTTAAGGATCGTCTGATCTGTATCGGTCAATCAGACAATATCGTTCGACTCGGATTGCTGTTGGCGGTTAATCCCGATATCCCAAGCGTCGGATTACAGGCAGCTGGTCTGGCAGAGGATATCTTGCTGCATGGCGTTAAGCCATCACAGATTGGCGTGCAGGATCCTTTGGGTACCCGTATGACTCTGAATGCAAAAACAGCAAGCAAAATAGGCCTCAAGCTGACTGAAAACGTATTGCAGCTGGCTGACGAGGTGGTCGAGTAAATTTACTTGGTACGAAAGTCTGTTACCGGGTGAACCACAACCTCGCCACTTTGCTCAAGTATACCGACCTGGTCTCCAGTTGGATTGGAGACAACAATGGTTATTTCCTGAAATAGCGGTCTTCTGATGAACTTTATTTTCCAGCCGAAGCCTTCTATCTTCTGCAAGGTTGTCTGCTGCCACTGGTTTAGCAGTTGTTGAAAGTCATCTGGTATGGGTGGTAAGCCTGTTCTCTGTTCCCTGGCCATGAGAAATATCCCTCTTCTCGTTTAAATCCAAAGTAGTCCGTTTACAATCTAACTGGATAGGATTTGCATTCTAGTCGTTTATCTATATGAAGTACAAAACTTAGGGATATCTTTGTTGACACAAAGGCAAGCCTGGCTGCAGGCTAGACTAGAATGGATTCATACAACGAATAACACCGGCGCTGATGATTCAGACTCGCACGGACTTTTTACTAACAACTAAGATACTGATTAATATGCCAAAATTAAGCGCTCTGACCTGGGTAGTGATTGTAATAGCACAGATCACTTATGGCTTGATGGTTTACGCCTTAACCCGTAGCTACTATGAACAAAAGCCATCGGTGGCTGCAGCAACAAATGGTAGAGATGGTGTCGCTGTGCCGCATCCAATGCCCAACCCGATGGGTGCAGGCTTAACACCTGGTAAATTAGGTCTAGCACCTGCTGCTGCTGACCTCAGTCAAGACGACCCCGCTCTGATCGCTCGCCTTGCAGATAACTACTTTGCTGAGAAAAACTACCAGCAGGCCATCGAGCTCTATGAGAGGGCCATTACAATCAATCCGGATGACGTTGAATCCTATAACGATTTAGGCTTGGCCCTGCTCTATACCGGACAGGCTGATCAAGCAGTTACTATATTGATGGCAGGTGTTCAGAAAAATCCTGAATTCCAACGCATACAACTGACCCTGGGTTTTGTGCTGGCGCAGACTGGTGATAAGCAAGGTGCAGCTGACGCACTCAATAAAGCGATTGAGTTAGGTGCAGATAATACCGTAGGCGCAGAGGCAAAGCGCATGCTCGGAGAGCTATATTAACCCGGCACCTTATTAGGTAGGTTCATGGGGACAAGAAGGCCCTTGATCAAGGCGTGACTCGCAGGTAATGGTTTGCCCCCTTGCCAAGAGTCACAACGTAGAGCAAGGGTCTTCTTGTCGCCCCTAACAGTTTGAGTGTGTAAAGGACAGGCCTAAGCATGCCTTGCTGCAGGCAGGTACGCTTAGGCTGAACCTACCTATTAAGGTGCCGGGTTAATATTAAACTACTGAGTCCCTGATTAATTCATGAATTGATTACAGGCTCTCAAAAAATGCTAGCCAGGTGCCGGCATCACAGGGGTTCCTTAGGGTGTGGATATGAATCAGTTAATGGATTTCTCCGGGCGCTCAGTGCTTGTCGTCGGCGGTACCAGTGGTATCAATCTCGGTATTGCTGATGCATTTGCCGTACAGGGTGCACGGGTTGCTGTGGTAGGTCGTTCCCAAAAAAAGATGGAGAGTGCGCTCGACGCGCTCTTGAAAAGAGGGGGGGAAGCGATAGGCCGCTGTGCTGACGTCAGGGATCTGTCAGCGATTGAAAATGTGATGTCTGAAATCAATGATGCTTTTGGTGGCATTGATATTTTAGTCTCCGGCGCTGCGGGCAACTTTCCCGCATCGGCACTTGATATGTCGCCGAACGGTTTTTCTGCGGTTGTCGATATCGATCTTATGGGCACTTACCATGTTCTGCGTAGCGCTTATGCCTATCTCAATAAGCCCGGTGCCATAGTGATCAACATCTCAGCACCACAAGCCTATGTTCCGATGCCGATGCAGGTTCATGTCTGTGCTGCCAAGGCTGGGGTAGATATGGTGACGCGGGTGTTGGCAATGGAGTGGGGTGAGGCAGGTGTCAGGGTGAATTCGATTGTCCCCGGTCCAATTGCAGATACAGAGGGCATGAAGCGTCTGGCACCATCCGAGGAAGCGAAACGGATGATTGTTGATTCCGTACCCCTGAAGCGTTTGGGCAGGGCTGAGGATATTGCCAACATGGCACTATTTCTGGCATCACCCATGGCTACCTATATCACAGGAGCCGTGTTACCGGTGGATGGCGGCTGGTCGTTAGGGGGATTGAGTGTCATGGCGGCAGAGATGCAGAGACATATGAAGCCAACCCATTCCGAGGAATAAATTGACAGAAACCTGGTGCGGCAGGCCGCACCCTACAACTGATTCAATCCCTGTAGGATGCGGCCTGCCGCACCATGTCCAAGCCAGAGTAACAGAGGAAACTCGCAGGCAGCACACAGACACAACAGCTCCTTAACCAATTACCTTAGATTTGATATTGACCTCGGTGCGGCAGGCCGTACCCTACAACCGATTTGAATCCCGTAGAGAGCTGTCGATATGAAGCTCTCGTAGGGTGCGGCCTGCCGCACCATGTCGAAGCCAGAATAACAGAGGAAACTCGCAGGCGGCACACAGACACAGCAGATCCTCAACCAACCACCGTAGCTTTGATATTGACCTCGGTGCGGCAGGCCGCACCCTACAGCTGATTTACTCGCCTACACTATCCATCACCTCATCGCGAATACCATTGCCACACCAATCCACCGGATAAGCCCCTTCTCTAACGAATCGATGGAAGGTCGACCAAGGCCAATCCCCAACCCCCACGACCAACCCATGCTTAACCGGGTTGTAATGAAGATAATCAAGATGACGTATGAGATCCGACTCATCACGGACCGAATGTTCCCAGAATCGCCGCTGCCAAATTGTAACCTCGCCCCGCTTGCGTCTGGATAGAGATGCACCATCATCAATACCGCCAGCAGCCATGTAGTGCTTTGAGAATCTGCCTTTCACCCGATTCCATCGTAATGAAAAATCCGAGTCCCCTTCAGGTAAGGTCCAGATGCAATGCAGGTGATCAGGTAACAGGCAAAATCCAAGAGTGGTAAATGGTGTTTTTTGACATGTTTCCAAAATCGCATGACGCAAACATTGGCGCGCCAATGGATCAGCAAACAAGGGCCGACGATTGAAAGTAACAACGGTAAAGAAATAGATACCGCCCGCAACAGGATAGCGTTTGTAGTTCGACATATCGCCACTCCTTGGCAATAGATAGGGGTTGTTATTTTAGCACAACCCATTAACGTTCCATCCGGTGCGGCAGGCAGCACACAGAGACAGCAGTTCCTCAACCAACCACCGTAGCTTTGATATTGACCTCGGTGCGGCAGGCCGCACCATACAACTGATTTAATCCCTGTAGGGTGCGGCCTGCCGCACCATGTCCAAGCCAGAGTAACAGAGGAAACTCGCAGGCAGCACACAGAGACAACAGCTCCTTAACCAATTACCTTAGATTTGATATTGACCTCGGTGCGGCAGGCCGCACCATGTCCAAGCCAGAGTAACAGAGGAAACTCGCAGGCGGCACACAGAGACAACAGCTCCTTAACCAATTACCTTAGATTTGATATTGACCTCGGTGCGGCAGGCCGTACCCTACAACCGATTTGAATCCCGTAGAGTGCCGTCGATATGAGGTGTGGCCTGCCGCACCATGCCCAAAGTCACGGTAATCGAATAGACTTACAGGCCGCACTCGCTTCCTATGTAAAGGTGAACGAATAAATAGCTCAATAGAATCCCACCCCCACTGACGCTGTGCCCATGTTTGTAAGGTGTTATTATGCGTCGAAATTGAAAGGGTAGTTCCATCCTGTTCACCCGCTTTTCGAGAATGGCATTATCTGGAAGCCAATTACCTATGCATGAATCACAAAACTCTGTTCCCCATGTCTGTCTGTTTATTCTGAAGTTCGGCGATGGTGGCGTGGAGCGAATGATGGTCAATATCGCCAGAGGTTTGTCGTTAATCGGGGTAAGGGTGGATTTCATTATCAAGAACAGTAATGCACCCTATCTTCATCTGCTACCCAATAGCGTTCGTGTGATTAAGTTTCCGGTTGCAAAACAGAGTGAAGCACTGCCCAAACTGCTCGACTATTTGCAACACAACGATCCGGATATTGTGGTTTCGGCGAAGATTCTCGATGACGAGATTGCACTTAAGGCCAAACAAAGCCACAAGGGTAAGACCCGCTTTTATCTGCGTCCAGGAACCGCCCTGATATCGAGGATGAAAGCCCGTGGTATGGGCTGGATTCGTCGCTGGTTGAAAACCCGTAATCTGGTGAAACTGTTCAATCAGGCCGATGGGGTTGTTGCGGTATCCCAGGGTGTGGCTGATGAGGTAATGCAACTCAGCAAGGTTTCCCAGGATCGAATTACTGTCATCAAGAATCCCACCATCACTCCGGAGCTCTATGAGCTGTCTGAAGCAGAGGTTCCAGATCCCTGGTTGGCCGCTGATCAACCACCGGTGATACTCGGTATCGGTGGATTACGTCGACAGAAGGACTTTCCTTCACTGATTCAAGCTTTTGCTCAGGTGAGGCAGCAGCTGCCTTGTCGTCTGATGATTCTTGGTCAGGGCAATAAAGAGGCGCAACTGAAACTGCTGGCGCAAGAGTTGGAGCTGGGTGATGATTTTCGCCTGGTAGGGTTTGTTGATAACCCCTACGTCTATCTAAAACATGCCGGTCTGTTTGTGCTCTCCTCCCTGTGGGAGGGGTCACCCAATGTATTAACTGAGGCTTTGGCACTCGGTACACCCTCGGTGAGTACTGATTGCCCTTCCGGGCCGTTTGAAGTCTCACGCGGTGGAGAAGTGTTGCCCTTGGTGCCTGTAGGTGATGTGGATCGGTTGGCGGAGGCGATGTTGCAGACCCTTCGGGAATCACCGGACCAGGAAAAACTGAAGTCGGCAGTAAGTGAGTACACTCTTGAAAAAAGTGCCAGAAGCTATCTGGCTGCGTTTGGACTGAAGCTTCCTTCGGTTGATAATGAATAATCCAATCCGTATTGCCTGTTTTCTGGCCACCTCAGGTCACAGTGGTGTCGATCGGCTGGCGAAAAACCTGTTGCCGGGAATGGCTCAGGCAGGCTATCAGGTCGATCTGCTGAAGATTCAAAATCATGGCCCCGAACTGATACGTCCACTGGCAGAAAATCTGCGCGTGGTTGAGTTCAAAACAAAGCATGTCTATACCGCCTTGCCTGAGCTGATCGCTTACCTGAAAAAACATCGCCCTGATGTGCTTTTGTCCGATAAAGATCGAGTCAATCGTACCGCTTTGATCGCCAATGCGCTCACTGGAGGGCGGGCTCGCGTGGTTCTGCGTACTGGGACTACTGTGAGTAAAAATCTGGCAAGTCGCAGTCGGTTCGACCGATTCATACAACGCAACTCAATGCGTTATCTCTATCGGCATGCGGATGCAATCTTGATGCCCTCAGTGGGTGCAGCGGATGACTTCGCAAACTACATCGGCGTGGATCGGTCAAGCATCTCTGTGGTGCCCAGCCCGATCATCACCCCAAGGTATTATGAGCGTCTGAATCAACCATTGGATCACCCCTGGTTTAAAGCGGGAGAGCCAAAGGTGATTCTCGGTGTGGGTGAACTCTGTCGCCGCAAGGATTTCACCACCCTGATACGGGCTTTCGCTCTGCTCAAAGATCGTTACGACTGCCGTCTGATGATCGTTGGTGAGGGTCGAGCTAGGGAGCGGTTGGAGGCAGAAGTCAAACGGCTGAATCTTGAAGATCGGGTTGCCTTGCCCGGCTTTGTGGACACCCCCTATCCCTATATGAGAGAGGCCGGGTTATTTGTACTCTCATCATTATGGGAGGGGCTGGGTGCTGTATTGGTCGAGGCCCTCGCCGCAGGAACTCCCGTGGCTTCAACCAACTGTCCGAGTGGCCCTGAAGAGTTGTTGGGGGATTTACCGGGTGAGCCTTTGGCTGAGCCGGGAGATGAGGTGAGCCTGGCAGAGGCCATGGCGAGGCAGCTGGATAATCCATTGCCAGCAGAACGTCTGAAAGCGGCTGCGGCACCCTATACGCTGGAGAACAGCGTCGCAGGTTATCTCAAGGCGATGGGGCTGCCCGCTCGTTAGCTGGCGGTTGGTTTGGTGCGGCAGGCCACACCCTACACTTGAGTTAATTCGGGGGAGTACCCATTCACTGTTGCTTTCCAGTCATCACGCTACTGTTTCGCCCCCTTGGGCGAGTCACTTTTCTTTTTCGCCAAAAGAAAAGTAACCAAAAGAAAGGGCGCCCGTATGCCACGCCCCTACGGGTCCGCTGCGATGCTCGGAAAAACCGGCAGGCCTGAAACTCGCTGCGCTCAAACAGTCAGGCCCGCTGATCGGTTTTTCCTGCGCTTCTCACTCGTGTCAAAACGGGATACCAAGAGGTGCGCTGCTCGAATTTGTCACGTTAGACGTAGGGTGGGGCCATGCCCCACCAAAAAGCCATAGTGAGTCGTAGGATGCGGCCTG
>JBEVXD010000013.1:0-134285 GCA_040506275.1 Candidatus Thiodiazotropha sp. DIVDIV | reverse complement strand
CTTCGGGTGCGGGGCAGGTCTAACCACCGAGTGATGAATTGATAGCTAAACAATTCATCAGGAGAGATACAAGGGTGCGGCCTGCCGCACCGAAATCGCGCTAATTGAGATATAAATTTCACTCTTTTGCCAGGTGGGGTGATTCAAACGCCATTCCACTACGGGTGGCACCTGCTTTTAATCGCCGTTGTTACCTTTATTTATGGTTACAAGATTCACACACTCCGTACTATTTACGATGCGGCGGTGCTGAACTAGAGTCTTGAAATCATCTTCTTTTATTAGGAGGTGGCAGTAACCTTGAGTGTAATAAAACTGTCATCAAACTCTCATCCAGTATTCATCTTTCCCGCCTATTCTCTGCACACCTAATAAATACGTTACACCATTATGTTTGGTAAACATTCTCGAAGGAGAGAAAAACTATGAAGAAGCTGATTTCAGCAGCGGTCGCACTCTCGCTGACCGGTTTTGTGAGCATGGCCTCCGCCCGCGACTACATCAGTGTAGTTGGTTCCTCGACCGTATACCCTTTTGCTACCGTGGTTGCTGAGCAGTTCGGCAAAACCACCAAATTCAAAACCCCAAAGATCGAATCTACCGGTTCTGGTGGTGGTTTGAAATTGTTCTGCGCAGGTGTTGGCGTAGAGCATCCTGATATCACCAATGCTTCACGTCGCATCAAGAGCTCTGAAGTAGAGCGCTGCGCAGGTAACGGCATAAACGATATCATCGAAGTTAAGGTCGGTTACGACGGCATCGCTCTGGCCAACTCCAAGAAGGCCCCTCAGTTCAAAGTAACCCGTAAGGACATCTTCCTGGCTCTGGCTAAGCAAGTTCCAGATCCTAAAGATCCTACCAGCGGCAAGCTGGTTGCCAACCCTTACAACACCTGGAAAGAGGTCAACAAAGATCTGCCTGATATGGCGATCGAAGTACTGGGTCCTCCTCCAACATCCGGTACCCGTGACGCTTTCGCTGAGCTGGCACTGGAAGGTGGCTGTAAAAAGGTCGATTGGATCAAAGCCATGAAGAAAAAGGACAAAAAGGCTTACAAGTCACTTTGCCACACTGTTCGTGAAGACGGCAAATACATCGAAGCTGGCGAGAACGACAACCTGATCGTTCAGAAACTGGAAGCCAACAAAGGCGCACTGGGCGTGTTCGGTTACAGCTTCCTGGATCAGAACTCCGACAAGGTACAGGGTTCTCTGATCGACGGCATTGCCCCGACTTTCGAGCTGATTGCTGATGGCAGCTACCCTGTCTCTCGTCCGCTCTACTTCTACGTGAAGAAAGCACACATGGGCAAAATCCCTGGCATCGTTGAGTATCTGGCTGAGTTCAGTAGTGCTAAAGCCTGGGGCGAAGAGGGTTATCTGGCTGATAAGGGCCTGATCCCAATGCCTACTGAAGAGCGCAAAGCATTCAAGAGCGACATCGAAGCTATGAAGCCTCTGAAGCTCTAATTTACTGACGCTTTGGCTGCAAGGAGCGGCTACTTGTTTAACAGCAAGTAGCCGTTTTTTTCTGGGTTAAACCTAAAAAAATCAGTTGACCGCTCCATTCTAATAGCAGGTTCCTGATTTTGTAGAAAATAGCTTCGATGCAGATGGTCACCTGTTGGGTGAATCACGCTACAGCATGAATTGCACGCTTATGGCGGCGCATGGCAGTGTTGCAACTCCTTGGAATAGCAGGCTATTCCGCGTCGTTGCGCCTTGCCCTACACCACCACAAACGCACACTTCACGCAGCCCAACTGATCTTTTTAGGTTGAAAGAAAGATGCATACATCGACACTGATTATTATGTTGCTAGGCCTGATGTCATTGGCCTACTACTTTGGACGTAAACGTTCTCTCACTCTTGTTGGTGGAAGAATACGTGATCTTCATTCGCTGCCCTCCTATTACGGAATGCAGACCGCGATGTGGTGCGGTATTCCGGCTTTGATCCTACTATCTCTCTGGATCTCATTTGAAGAGACAGTGGTTACCGGAATGGTGGTGGAATCGCTTCCACAGGAGGTGCAGGAGCTACCTCCCGAACGTCTCAATCTGGTGCTCAATGACGTTCGTAATCTCTCCCAGGGTGATATCGTCTCCTCGACGGTTGATCAAACCATGCAGCAGGCGGCAGACCACTACAGCAGCCTGATGGATATCAGCCACATGGCGCTGTTCGTTGTGGCACTGAGCGTCGCTATCCTGGCCGGCCTCTGGGCTCAGCGCACCATTACCCGTGAGCAGAGGGCGCGAAACCGGGTTGAAAAAGCGATTAACTTTTTCCTGCTCTCAAGCTCGACACTGGCGATCTTCACCACGATAGGTATCGTGCTGTCGGTACTGTTTGAATCAGTCAGATTCTTTCAACAGATCCCAGTCACAGAATTTCTGTTCGGTTTGGAGTGGTCACCCCAAACCGCCATTCGACCTGATCAGGTGGGTTCATCCGGTGTATTCGGATCGATTCCCCTGTTTGCGGGCACAATGTTGATAACCCTGATTGCAATGGTTGTCGCCGTACCTATCGGTTTGATGTCTGCAATCTACATGGCCGAGTATGCGAGTAAAAGTTTCCGTACCCTGGCAAAGCCGGTATTGGAGGTTTTGGCAGGTATTCCCACAGTGGTTTATGGATTCTTCGCCGCACTTACCGTGGCCCCCTTCTTCCGAGATCTTGGTACCGACATTGGATTGACCGTCTCCTCTGAATCGGCACTGGCCGCCGGAGTGGTGATGGGCATCATGATAATTCCCTTTGTTTCATCCCTCTCTGACGATGTCATTAACGCGGTACCTCAGGCGATGCGCGACGGCGCGTACGGATTGGGTGCCACCCGTTCTGAAACTATCCGCAACGTGATCATACCAGCGGCACTCCCTGGTATCGTCGGTGGTGTGCTGTTGGCCGTTTCCCGTGCTATCGGTGAGACCATGATCGTGGTGATGGCCGCCGGCCTCTCTGCGAACCTCACGGCGAACCCTCTGGAAGCAGTGACCACTGTTACCGTACAGATCGTCACCTTGCTGGTGGGGGATCAGGAATTCGATAGTGCCAAGACCCTGGCTGCGTTTGCCCTGGCGCTGGTGCTGTTTGTCATCACTTTGGCGCTCAACATGATCGCACTGCACATCGTTCGCAAGTATCGGGAACAGTATGAATAATCAGCAGCAACAACATGATAGGACCATGGATAGGGTTCAAAAGGGGCTGGATCGCCGTTACCGCAAGGAGAGACACTTTCGCTGGCTTGGACTGGGTGCAATCATGCTCGGTCTATTGTTTGTATCGTTTCTCTTCATCACAATTATTTCGAACGGTTATACCGCTTTTCAGCAGACCTATGTGAAGCTGGATGTGTTTTATGATCCGGAGCTGATTGCCCCGGTTGGTGAGACCGATCAGGATGTGCTTTCGGGGGCAAACTACGGTGGTGTGATCAAGGCCACGATGCGTCAGATGTTTCCTGATGTGAACAATCGTCGTGAGAAAAAAGTACTGTATGGACTGATCAGTACCGGTGCCTCTTATGAACTTAGAGATAGGGTGATGAGCGATCCCGAGCTGATCGGCACTAAGGGTGAGCTCTGGGTGGCGGCCGATGACGATGTGGATATGTTGATTAAAGGACATATCGATCTGCGTTTGCCTGAGAGCGATCGGCGTATCAAGGACAATCAGCTGGCCTGGATCCATGAGCTGCAAGAGCAGAATCGTGTAGAGAAACGTTTCAATACCACCTTCTTCACTGCCGGTGACTCCAGAGAACCGGAGTTGTCAGGTATCAAAGGTGCCGCATTCGGTTCCTTCTTCACTTTGATCATATGTCTATCAATTGCATTTCCCGTTGGTGTTGCCGCGGCGGTTTACCTTGAAGAGTTTGCTCCCAGGAACCGTTGGACTGATCTGATAGAGGTGAACATCAATAATCTGGCAGCTGTACCTTCAATCGTATTCGGTCTGTTAGGTCTGGCAGTATTCATCAACTTTTTCGGCCTCCCGAGATCGGTACCTGTCGTTGGTGGACTTGTGCTGGCATTGATGACGTTGCCCACGATCATTATTGCCAGTCGTGCTGCACTGAAGTCTGTTCCCCCCTCAATTCGGGAAGCTGCACTGGGTATAGGTGCTTCACCGATGCAGACCGTTACACATCATGTTGTGCCATTGGCGATGCCGGGTATGTTGACCGGCACCATAATCGGCATGGCGCAAGCGTTGGGTGAAACCGCACCATTGCTGATGATCGGTATGGTGGCCTTCATCGTCGATATTCCGGGTGGCGTGATGGACCCCTCAGCTGTGTTGCCTGTGCAGATCTATCTGTGGGCAGACAGTCCGGAACGGGCGTTCGTAGAGCGTACATCTGCGGCAATTATGGTACTGCTTGCCTTTCTAATCAGCATGAATCTGCTGGCGGTCTGGCTGAGAAAGAAATTTGAACGTCGCTGGTAAACCGGCGTAAGTGAGGACACTGTGGAACAAGTTATGAATGATACAAGTGCCGCCAAGCCTGGTGTAGAGATTGGTGCCGTTGCTGCGGTAACTGAGAATACGAGCACCAAAGGAACCGTTGGCGAGATCTATGTCGAAGACCCGCGGATGACCTGTCGCAATGTGAACGTCTACTACGGCGAGAAGCAGGCCATTTTTGATGTCAGTCTGGATATAGGTAAAAACCAAGTCATATCGATGATTGGCCCATCAGGTTGTGGTAAGTCCACCTTCCTGCGCTGCCTCAATCGTATGAATGACACCATCGATATCTGCCGGGTAACCGGTTCGATCAAAATGGACGAATTGGATATCTATGACGGTGGATTAGATGTGGTGCCACTGCGGGCCAGTGTTGGCATGGTATTTCAGAAACCCAACCCGTTTCCGAAATCGATTTATGACAACATTGCCTACGGTCCCAGAATTCACGGACTGAGTGATGACAAGCCGCATCTGGATTCTATTGTAGAGAACTCATTGCAGAAGGCGGGTCTCTGGGAAGAGGTAAAGGATCGCCTTGATCAACCGGGTACCGGTCTATCCGGTGGACAGCAGCAAAGACTTTGTATCGCACGTGCGATTGCGGTCAGTCCTGAGGTTATCCTGATGGATGAGCCCTGCTCAGCGCTTGATCCCATTGCGACTGCAAAGATTGAAGAGCTGATCGATGAGTTGCGTGAGAACTTCACCATCGCCATCGTTACCCATTCCATGCAGCAGGCTGCCCGTGTCAGCCAACGCACTGCCTACTTTCATCTGGGTAAACTGATTGAGGTGGGTGAAACTGATCAAATCTTTACCTCACCCCGACACAAACTGACTGAAGACTACATCACCGGCCGATTCGGTTAACTCCAGGGTAGATCTGTAATGAATGAGATGACAAACGGACATATCGTTAAGTCCTATAATGCTGAGCTTGACCAACTGAACAAGCTGGTTCTGGATATGGGTAACCTGGGACAGGATCAACTGCGCAGGGCAATACAGACATTAAAGAATGAGGATCCGAAAGCTGCGGGTAAGGTGATCGACCGTGACCGCAAGCTGAATGATATCGATGTACAGGCCGATGAAGAGATAATCCGTCTGATTGCCAAGCGTCAACCAATGGCAAAGGATCTGCGGGATATTCTGACAGTACAGAAAACCGTATCAGATCTGGAACGTGTGGGTGATGAAGCACGAAAGATCGCCAATCTCACCATCCATTTCTACGATAATGGCAAAAACCCACCCAGCAAAGAAATCTTGCACGATATCTATGATATGGCGGAGTTTGTTGATGAGATGCTTGGCCTCTGTCTGGTTGCTTTCACCGAGCTTGATCTGGACAAGGCGGTAGAAGTAATTCAGATGGACAAGAAACTCTACGAGGATTTCAGGGGAGGTCTGCGTCGCCTTTCAACATTTATCATGGAAGACTCCCGTAATGTGGGTAGTGTTGTGGACATCGTTCTGGCGCTTCGCGCACTCGAACGTATTGGTGGACACGCAAAAAATATCGGTGGTTTCGTGATCTTCCTGGTTACCGGAAAGGATGTCCGTCACGAGGATATTCAGGCAATATCAGCTGAGATTGAAGCCTCTCGTCGATAGGTTTCCGCTGTTAGGTTTGTCAATTCCTGTTTGCATCAAACAGTTTGTTGATTGTCTTCCCTCGTTCCCACGCTCCAGCGTGGGAACGCATGTGGTAAATAAAACAGAGCAATGAGGTATGTGCTCCTGCTATATGCATTCCCACGCAGAGCGTGGGAACGAGATACAACGTGATGAGAGGCGGGGATCCCATTCATCCTGTAGGGTGCGGCCTGCCGCACCATGCTAAACGCACCAACTGTTTTCAACGGGGTTATTTCGATTCTTGACCGATGCCTGAATGTTTTGGCACCAAGGGGTCGAGTTACGGTGCGGCAGGTCGCACCCTACAGCTTTACCGGTAAGCCTATCTTTAGATCGAGACGAAGGTTTGTTAACCGAGTGCTTTTTAACCCGCGGCTTATAGCATCTCCTTAGGGTCCGCAATCACTGACCAGTGAACCCTACGAGCTTGATCGGTTTAGATTGAAGCCTCTTGTCGAGCGACATCATGATGAGAGACTGGAATATATCCATTCATCCGATAAACAGACTGTAGTTGTAGGGTGCGGCCTGCCGCACCTTGCTATACGCACCAACTGTTATCAACAGGGTTATCTCTCTTCTTGACCCTTGCTTCAATGCCTTGGCACCAAGGGGTCGAGTTACGGTGCGGCAGGTCGCACCCTACAGCTTTACCGGTAAGCCTATCTTTAGATCGAGACGAAGGTTTGTTAACCGACTGCTTTTAATCCCCGGCTTATAGCATCTCCTGTGGATCCACATCCACAGACCAGCGAACTCTGCGGGCATGGTTGAGATCGCCAAATAGATGAACCGCCTCTGACAGCCAACGGTGCAGGGGTTGGCGCTGAGCAGATTGAATCAGCAGGTGTGCTCTTGTTTTTCCAGCCCGTCTCTCCATTGGTGCAGGTACCGGCCCCCAGAATTCAAGTGATGCGGCGCTGGGTAGTTTCTGGCAGGCCTGGAGCAGTGCTTTGAGAAACAACTCCGGAGAGTCAGACCGGTTTGAATCAGCGCGAATCAGGATCTGATGGGTATATGGCGGTAGCATTGCCAACGATCTTTCCTGCAACGCTTCCCTGGCAAAACCCTCGTAACCGTGTTGAATCAGTAGTTGCATCAAAGGGTGATCTGAGTGGCGTGTCTGGATCAATACCTTACCCGGACGTTCAGCTCTTCCCGCTCTGCCGGCAACTTGTAGAATCAATTGTGCCATCCGTTCTGCAGCTCTAAAGTCGACACCAAACAGACCTTGGTCGACATCCAGAATGGCGACCAGGGTAACGGCAGGAAAATGGTGTCCTTTTGCCAGCATTTGTGTGCCAATCAGGAGTGGGGTTTTTCCTGTATGTATGTCTGCCAGTAGTTTTTCCAGTGCACCTTTTCGGCTGGTTGAGTCACGGTCGATACGCGCCAGCCCCGTTTCTGGGAACAGCTGCTGCAGGGTCTCTTCAACCCGCTCTGTACCCTGGCCGATAGGGCGTAGGTCCGGACTACCGCAACTGGGACACTGTGCAGGTACTTTTTGTTGGTGACCGCAATGGTGGCACCAGAGCATGTGCTGATGTCGATGGTGTGTCATTCGAGCATCGCAGCGTGGGCAGTCGGTCAGCCAACCACAGGCATGACAGGTCAGCATAGGTGCATAGCCGCGACGATTAAGAAACAGTATCGCTTGTTCACCAGCATCCACGGTCTGTTTGAGTTGCTTGATCAGGGCGGGTGAGAGGCCGCCTTTGAGAGGTAGATCCCGAATATCAATCAGTTGTAGTTTCGGTATGGTGGCATTTGATGCCCGATGGGGTAGTTCCAATTGATCATAGCGCCCCTCTTGAGCATTTTTCAGTGATTCTAAGGAAGGGGTGGCTGAGCCAAGAAGTACAGGGCAATCTGTCTGTTGCGCGCGTACCAGCGAGAGGTCTCTGGCTGAATAGCGAAAGCCCTCCTGTTGCTTGTATGAGAGGTCGTGCTCTTCATCAACAATGATGAGCCCCAATCTGGGTAGCGGCGTGAATATCGCTGAGCGGGTACCTATCAATACCCGTTGTCGGACTTGCCGCATCGCGTGCCATACTTTTTCACGCTCACCATCAGCGAGACCTGAGTGCATTACAGCCACTTCGTGACCAATTCGTTCACGAAAGCGTTGCAGTAGTTGTGGGGTCAGTCCGATCTCAGGGACCAGGATTAATGTTTGCCGATCTTGGGCTAGAATGGACTCTACCAGGTGCAGATAGACCTCTGTCTTACCGCTACCGGTAATACCATTCAGAAGAAAGGCATGGAAGCCATCGAGTTTTTTGCGTACAGCCTCAACGGCATTCAACTGTTGCGGATTCAGTTGAAAGCCTTCGATTGTAGGGAGAGGTGCCGGGGGAGGGTTGCAAGGTGTGATGAAACCCTTTTCCTGCAACGCGCGGAGCACTGATGAGGTTGTGCCAAAGTCTTCTATGAGTTGGCTTTTGAGTAAGCCGTCCGGGTGCTGTTTCAATACCTCAACCAAGGATTGCTGCTTAGGTGCTCTCGACAGGCTGCCAGGTTCCAGCTGCTGCCCGGTTTGGGTTAAACGCAATCCAGCAGGTTTAGCTTCAGCCTGGGTGAGGTTTTTTCTCAGGTTCACCGGTAGCGCATGAAATATCACATCACCCAATGGATGTTCATAATATTCAGAGGCCCAGCGCAGCAAGCGCAGATCGGAGGGTTGGAGTAGCGGAACCGGATCGAGTTGGCATAAGGCTCGCTTCAACTTGGCGGCAGGTACCGTACTTTGATCAGTGAGCGAGATCAAAACGCCAACTCGGCTACTCCGCCCGAATGGTACCTGAAAACGGCATCCGGGAAGTGGAGGAGTGGACTGGTCTTTGGGTGGTAAGTAGTCAAAACAGCCGCGAAGTGGCCCAGCGAGAGCGATCTGAAGAATGGGATCCGAATCCATGGCGAGACTCTATCATGTTGCCGGCATCCAGGTGCCAAAATCTCTTTAGTCGAAGGCCACTTTTTTTCCACAAGAGCTGTGGATAACTTTGTGGATATTTGAGGTATAGACGACCCAAGGCCTTGTGTTTATTGGTTTCCTGTTAATTTGACTATTTTTTCGTCAGTTTAGCTAACGCTTTAATTAACAAGTAGTTATAGTATATTAACCACTTCTAATGGTAATAAGATTCGTATATTGAATAATGTTGCGATGCAATATTAACGGTGTGTGAATAAAACGGGGTGGATGTGGACTCTGTCAAGTGCAGATTCTAAGCATCGGTAAGGGGTTATGGTATGAATCAATGGCAAATGATCGCACAGCACATCTCTCACTCTATTGAGGAACCCTTTGATCCTTTGGAGCCGAAATCTATCGGTGGTGGCTGCATCAACATGGGGGTGCGTCTGACCGATGGAGAGAAGACATTTTTTGTCAAACTCAATAGCTCGGCTCTATTGGATATGTTTGATGCTGAATCGGAAGGGTTAGAAGCACTGTCTGAGACTCACACCATAAGGGTTCCCAGGCCGATCTGCAGTGGTCAGAGTGGTGACCAGGCCTACCTGGCTATGGAGTTTATCGAACTTGAGCATGGCAGCAGAGAGGGGCCGGAACTTGCTGGCCACCAGCTCGCGGCGATGCACCGGGTTAGTCAGTCAAATTTCGGCTGGCATCGGGACAACACCATCGGCTCAACCGCGCAACCGAACCAGGCAAATGAGAGTTGGGGAATGTTCTGGCGTGAGCAGCGTCTGGGGTTTCAATTGAAATTGGCAGCCGATAACGGCTATACAGGCAGTCTACAGAGGAAGGGGGAGCGTTTGCTGGAAGGGTTTCATCTGCTGTTGGATCATCAACCGACACCTTCCTTACTGCATGGGGATTTATGGGGTGGAAACCTTGCATATGATCGATCAGGGCAGCCGGTGATTTACGATCCGGCAGTCTACTTCGGTGATCGGGAAGCTGACCTGGCGATGACTGAACTGTTTGGTGGCTTTGGGAACCGCTTTTATGATGCCTATCGGGAGAGTTGGCCGCTCTCACCTGGATACTCAACCAGGAAGGTGCTTTATAACCTTTACCATATCCTCAACCATCTCAATCTGTTTGGTGGTGGCTATCTCGGTCAGGCGGAAGGGATGATCGACAGGCTGTTGGCGGAAGTCTGAGAATGGGGTGGTGCGATAACAAGTAAGCCTGTCCGAAGTTTTGTGCGTGGGAAAAGTCGGATGGCGCTGCGCTTATCCGACCTACAACAGGGGGTCAGCTAAAGAATTGTTTTTAATGCTCCTATCAGCCGCTGATTCTCTTCAGGTGCGCCAATTGTAATCCGTAGGTATTGTTCGATTCTCTGCTGTTTGAAGTGACGTACTATGACACCCTGTTCACGCAGTTTTGCTGCGATGGCCTGAGCCTCATGTTCGGGGTGTGTTGTAAACAGGAAGTTGGCAGCTGAGGGCAGTACCTTGAATCCCATGGATGTCAGCTCCCTATTCAGGGATTCTCTCTCACTGATCACCCGCTCCCGAATCATCTGAAAATAGTCTTCATCCTCGAAAGAGGCTATGGCTGCCTTGGCAGCAAGAGTATCCATGGGATAGGAGTTAAAACTGTCCTTGACCCGATTCAGCCCTTCTATCAAGCCGGAATCCCCCAAGGCCAGACCAATTCTTAGCCCGGCAAGAGAGCGAGACTTGGACAGGGTTTGAACGACCAACAGATTGGGGAAGCTGTTAATCAGGGTAACAGCACTCTCTCCACCGAAATCGATATAGGCCTCATCAACCACGACCACCGAGTTCTGGTTTTTGGTCAGTAGTCGTTCAATCTCCTCTAACCCAAGCAGACGCCCGGTAGGGGCATTGGGGTTGGGGAAAATGATGCCACCGTTCTCTACCTCGTATCGCTCCAGATTGAGGGTGAAATCGGTCTCCAGTGGAATGGTCTGGTAGTCAATGCCATAAATACCGCAATAGACAGGATAGAAGCTATATGTGATATCGGGAAACAACAACGGGCGGGATTGTTGAAACAGCGCAAAAAAGGTGTGCGCAAGTACCTCATCCGAGCCGTTGCCGATAAACACCTGGTTGGCATCAAGGTGGTAGTAGTCCGCTACGGCTTTACGTAATTGAGCAGAGTCAGGTTCAGGATAGCGCCGGAGATCCTTGTTGGCGGCCTCCCGGATCGCTTCGAGTACTCGGGGCGAAGGCGAATAGGGATTCTCGTTGGTATTCAACTTCACCAACTTATCGATCTTTGGCTGCTCTCCCGGTATGTATGGAGAGAGTTCAGCTATCGCCGGGCTCCAAAAGGGATTCATCGAAGCTAATCCTTATCCGACTTGAATCGAAACTCAGCGGATCGGGCATGTGCTGTCAAACCCTCACCCCTCGCCATCACAGAAGATGTCTTTGCCAGGGTGTCTGCGCCTTCAGGTGAGGCCATGATCAGGCTTGAACGCTTCTGGAAGTCGTAAACACCCAGAGGCGAGGAGAAGCGGGCTGTTCTGGATGTAGGCAAGACGTGATTAGGTCCTGCGCAGTAGTCGCCCATCGCCTCAGCAGTATGACGACCCATGAAGATCGCACCGGCGTGGCGTATCCGTTCAGCCATCTCTTGTGGTTCTTCAACAGAGAGTTCGAGATGTTCAGGGGCAATGTGATTGGCGACATCAACAGCTTCGTCCATATCTTTGACTTCAATTAGCGCACCACGGGCGCTTAACGCCGTGGCAATAATCTCCTGTCGCTCCATGGTTGGCAGAAGTTTGTCGATACTGGCCTCTACTTGTCTCAGATACTCTCCATCAGGGCATAACAGAATCGACTGAGCATCTTCATCATGTTCTGCCTGGGAGAATAGGTCCATAGCGATCCAGTCCGGATCGGTTTCCCCATCACAGACGATCAGGATTTCCGATGGTCCCGCCACCATATCGATGCCAACCTGACCGAAGACCGCACGCTTGGCAGTGGCTACGTAGATATTGCCAGGGCCGACTATCTTATCTACCGGGGGTATGGTCTCTGTGCCATAAGCCAGGGCCGCAACTGCCTGAGCACCACCTACGGCGAATACACGATCGACACCTGAGACATGGGCGGCAGCCAATACCAACTCATTGAGTTCTCCATCTGGCGTTGGTACCACCATGATCAGCTCGGCGACACCAGCAACTTTGGCCGGTATAGCATTCATAAGTACCGATGAGGGGTAGGCTGCTTTCCCTCCGGGGACATAGAGTCCAACCCGGTCGAGGGGGGTGACCTGTTGCCCCAGCAGAGTGCCGTCTGCTTCAGTGTAAGACCAGGAGTCCATAAGCTGTCGTTGTGCGTAAGCGCGAATCCGCTCAGCAGAGACCTGCAGGGCGGTCTGCTGTTCCTGGGGAATGGTCTCCCAGGCCTGCTCTAAACGGCTGATGGAAATTTGCAGGCCCTCATCCCCGTCTGCCTGCCAACGGTCGAAGCGCTGGGTGTATTCGAGCAGAGCGGCATTACCCCGTTTGCGGATATCCTGGATAATCTGGTTGACCGTATCATTGACCGCAGTGTCCGAAACCGACTCCCAGGCAAGCAGGGCATCAAGCTGCTGCATGAAGTCACTGTTTCTGGTCGACAGTTGGCGTATTTCGCTCATGTTAAGATTCTCGTATTTGGTGGCCATGCACCTTTGAAGAGTGAGAAATTCCGGTTTAAAGAAATCAAGGTGCCCGGTAGTTTTTAACGCACTCCGCGAGTCTACTGTTTTACTGCTTCCCGAAAGGCGTCGATCAGTTGTGTGATGAGTGAATGTTTCATCTTCCAGGACGCCTTGTTGATTACCAGACGGGAGCTGATATCGGCAATATGCTCAAGTGGCACCAATCCATTCGCCTTCAGCGTGTTGCCGCTCTCAACCAGATCAACAATGATATCCGCCAATCCCACGATCGGGGCCAGTTCCATGGAGCCATAGAGTTTGATGATCTCAACCTGTTCGCCCTTGGCGGCGAAATAGCGTTGTGCGCTCTTCACATATTTAGTAGCGACCCTCAAACGCCCCTTTTGTTCGACAGCATCCGGAAAACCGGCGGTCATCATTCGGCAGCGGGCGATATTCAGATCCAGGGGTTCATATAGACCTTCACCACCATGCTCCAATAAAACATCTTTTCCGGCAATGCCGATATCTGCCGCCCCATACTCCACATAGGTGGGGACATCGGTGGCGCGGATAATCACCAGTTTAACCTGTTCATGATTCGTATTGAGAATCAGTTTTCGGCTTGTTTCCGGGTCATCCGTTGGCTCTATTCCTGCATGGGCCAGTAGTGGCAGACTCTGGTTAAAGATTCGGCCTTTGGATAGGGCAATGGTAATAGGTGCGTCGAAATTCATGGTTCGCTTCGGCTTAGTCCAGCTTAGGATGTGCAAGGATAACAAATGATGAACACGAAGGAGTAAGGGAAATGGGGTAATTTCTCCCAATATTCACCCTCTGCACAACAATCGGAGTAGTCCGGGTCAACCTTTCCACGTTTCAGCTACTTGGATCTGATTAATGGTCAACTCGGTATGCGACGGATTTCTCCGCCCAAACCGGCCAGTTTTTCCTCTATATTCTGATATCCCCGGTCGATGTGATAGATCCTGTCGACCAGTGTTTCACCATCAGCAACCAGACCAGCAAGTACCAGGCTGGCAGAGGCACGTAGATCGGTGGCCATTACCGGAGCACCGGTCAGTTTCTCTGATCCGGTGCAGATGGCGGTATTGCCTTCGAGTTTGATTTGAGCGCCCATACGTTGCAACTCATGCACATGCATGAAGCGATTTTCGAAAATGGTTTCGGTGACTATACCCACGCCTTCGGCCACTGAGTTCAATGCGGTAAACTGGGCCTGCATGTCTGTGGGGAAAGCTGGGTAAGGGGCGGTATATACATCGACTGCCTTGGGGCGATTGCCCTGCATGTCCAGGCTGATCCAATCTTTACCAGTTTCGATGAGTGCGCCTGCTTCGCGGAGTTTTTGCAGCACTGAATCAACCAGCTCCGGCCGGGTGTCGCGAATTTTGATTTGGCCTCTAGAAATGGCGGCAGCGACCAGAAAGGTACCGGTTTCGATTCTGTCTGGCAGTACGTTGTACTCTGTACCCTGGAGGCTATCCACGCCCTCAATGGTGATAGTGGGTGTACCGGCCCCGGTAATCTTTGCACCCATCATATTTAGGCATTCGGCCAGGTCGACCACCTCAGGTTCCCGTGCCGCATTTTCAATCAGGCTGGTTCCTTTCGCCAATGCAGCAGCCATCATCAGATTTTCTGTGCCGGTTACAGTCACCATATCCATCACGATGCGAGCGCCGTGCAAGCGCTTGCAGCGGGATCGTATATAACCGTTCTCGACATCGATAGTAGCTCCCATGGCCCTTAACCCCTCGATGTGGAGATTGACTGGACGAGAACCAATGGCACAACCACCGGGTAGAGAGACATCGGCTCGTCCAAAGCGTGAAAGCATCGGGCCTAAGACCAGAATCGATGCACGCATGGTCTTAACCAGTTCGTAAGGGGCATTGAACTCCTTGATTGTATTGGCATCCACTTCGATGCCCATTTTCTCATCCACCATCAGGCTGATGCCCATGCCACCCAACAGTTCCATGGTTGTGGTGATGTCCTGTAAGTGCGGTACATTTCCAACCCGCATAGAGCTCTCAGAAAGAAGCGTAGCGGCCAGAATCGGCAATGCAGCGTTCTTAGCCCCAGCGATGCGGACCTCGCCTGATAGGGGCATACCCCCGCGAATGATCAATTTATCCATGGTTTTTCCGGATGGCCACTTTAGTAACAGTATGTTGAACCAGTCAGCCTGTTTCGTTGGCAGCAGGAGATTGACTCAGTCAAAAACTGCCTCACAGTTCGGCAACGACGTTGAATTACACTAAGCCCATTGCTCAAAATTGAGCAGGCCCGAATGCCATTTACGTCCCAAACCCAGGGATTCTGGTAAAAAAGACAGGAAATGATAACGAAATTGGATAGAAAACGGGAGTATTTGTTAAAAACACTACATCATCGTCGACTCACGGCCTGATCAATAAAGTCTTTTATTGCTGCCTGACCCGCGTCATCTATGCCTGTGAACTCCATTCTGCTTAACCAGTCATCACCCTGTTTTTCGTGATCGAGTATCTTGGCGTAGATGTGGCTGCTCTGTTCACTCATGAGTGAGGTGTAGAGGGTGATGCGGATATCAGAGAGGGTCTGCAATTGGATGGGTAATAGGGCTTGCAGCCCGTTGTAGCTCAAGTCGACAGCTCGTCCCGCAAAGCTGGTTGGCGAGACGGATTTACCTTTAAGTGGTTGAAATGAAAGGGGGAAGTCGACTTCGATGCGTGGGCTTCGTCGCGATTCAACCCGTGGCACTTCAAGTTGTCTGGGGCGGCTGGTGGCGAGCAGTTCATACAGGTTGACGGGGATCTGCTTGCCTTTTACCAAAACCTGATTCGGTTCAGTGCATTCAATATAATCCTTAGCCAGTTCTCTTGAATGTTCACTAAGCAGTATTTGCCCGCGTAGGCTATAAGCTTCAATGCGTGAGGCAAGATTCACTTCATCACCGATGACGGTATATTCATGATGCAGTTCCGAGCCGAGATTCCCTGCGACGACATGGCCGGTATTGATACCTATACCCATGAACAGACGAGGATGTCCGTGTTTAACGTTTTCGCTGTTGATATTCTGCATGCTGCGTTGCATCTCCACCGCGCAAGCGATAGCCCGCTCAAGGTCGTCATCCCGCTGTTCAGAAAGTCCAAACAGCGCCATGATGGAATCGCCCATGAATTTATCGATACTGCCACCGAAGCGAAAAATAATTTCGCACATACGTGAGAAATAGAAGTTCAGAATCTCAATCACAATGTCGGGTGGGTAGTGTTCGGATAGGGCGGTGAATCCTCGCAAATCCGATAGTAAGATGGTGACTTGCTTGGTTTGAGGTTTCTTGCCCCCTTCGGGGAGGTCGAGGGTTTTAATCAGCGCCTGATGAAGACGGCTTTTCTGAATTGGAGATAGTTGAGTTTCCAGAACATCACCGACAGTATCGATAATACGCTCGATCTCTTCGGCTTGTTTCATTGTTAGGCTCCCAGCTACCTTATTATTTAGTCCACTGCTTATATGAAGCACTAGTGTAGCGCTTCATACTAATGCGCGTTTATAGCGTGACGCCAAGCCATTGGCCGCTAGGCGTGTGGCGCAGGGAATGGCGCGCCCTTTCCAAGCTACACAACAACGCGGACGATGGCTTGGCGCCGCGCCCGAAGGGAGGCACGCACAGACCCCAATCCTGCGTTGCACCGCTTGACAAGGGCCTGCCATTGCCTGCGCGGCGCGCCTTGTCTTGGGATCTGTGCGTGCCTCTATAATCACGCATTAGTATGAAGCGCTACACCAGAGCTACAGTTTTCAGTATAGCCAGCGGGAGACAATCTGAAACCTGATAATCTATGGTGAAACAGCCTCGTAAGTTGGATAAGCGAAGCGCCATCCGACATTTTTGGTGATTCCCGCAGGAGATTGTCGGATGGCGCTTCGCTTATCCGACCTACAGCGGGCTATGAACCCGTAGCTAGTTACTACCAGATTCGTTGAATGATTCAGAATCTATGACGAGGGAGATTCCTTATTTATCAAATTCAGGACGTTCATCAGATACGGCATTCAGGCTAAAGGCGTCATTGCCTCTCCAACCGCCAACCACCAGTTGTGTGCCCGGTGGTTGTCCAGCGATATGTTGCATCAGGTCCTGGGAGTTGCTCAGCGCTGTGTCATTGATACTGGTGATGACATCACCAGGGCGTAATCCTGCCTTACTTGCAGGGCCGTCTTCAAGCACACCGGTCACAAGTACCCCATCCTCGATATGTAGACTGAAGGCTTCAGCCAGCTTTTCTGTGACATCCTGACCCTGAATGCCAATCCAGCCCCGCACAACATGACCTGAGGTGATCAGTTGCTGCATGATGCCTTCTGCAAGGTCGAAGGGTATGGCAAACCCGATACCGTGAGATCCACCGGTTTTGGAAAAGATAGCGGTGTTGATTCCGATCAGTTCTCCGCGACCATTCACCAGAGCCCCTCCAGAGTTTCCTGGATTGATGGCTGCATCGGTCTGGATAAAGTTTTCGAAAGTGCTGATACCGAGGCGAGAACGACCTGTCGCACTGATAATTCCCATAGTGACCGTTTGCCCTACACCGAAAGGGTTACCGATGGCGAGTACAACATCACCCACCTGCTGTGTACCTGAGTGGCCCACAGGGATTGGCTGCAAAGGTTTGTCACTATTGATTTTAAGGACAGCAACATCGGATTCCGCGTCACTACCTACGATACTGACGCTTACGCTCTGGCCATTGGCTTGGACCACCTTGATTTCATCAGCACCATTGATGACATGGTGGTTGGTCAACAGATAACCATCTTCAGTGACAATGACCCCGGAACCAAGGCTTGTATCGAGACGCTGGCGTGTCTTTTCAGGCAGTATGCTGCCAAAAAGATGCTGCAATACCGGGTCTTTGAATCGCATCGCCTGGGATTCAGTGGTGATTTTGGTAGTGAAGATGTTGACCACCGAAGGCGCCGCTTTTTGTACTGCTTCAGCATAGGAGAAAGGGCCGGTATCCCTAGGCAGATTAACTGCGGGGCCGTCTTGCTGCTCTATTTGCTGCGGGGATTGAGGAGGCAATGTCCCTTCAGGCAGGAGGAACAATACAACAAAGGCTCCAGCCAGACCTGCAGTTAGTGCGGTGAGTAGTAGTGAAAACAGTCTTTGCATGCGCATGAGATGATCTTGTGTGGTACAAAAGGATACTCTACAGACGCATCTACACTACATAAAGTAGAAGATTCAATATGAAGATACACCTGTGTGATGCCGGAACATCTCCGTCACCAGTTAGCTGTGCGTCATTCGGGATCCTGTTTTGGGTAAACATATCATGATTGACCTATTAACGCTTGAAGACTACTGCAACAAACTGCTCAGCGTCGAGGCATTTGAGGATTACTGCCCAAATGGTATCCATGTTGAAGCTTCGAAAGAGGTACGCAAACTGATGGTTGGGGTGACTGCATGTCAGGCGCTTATTGAAGAGGCAGTGTCCTGGGGAGCGGATGCTCTGTTGGTTCATCATGGATACTTCTGGAAGGGGGAACCTCAATCATTGCGTGGTATCAAGGGGCGTCGGATCGCTGCCCTGTTTCGTGAAGAGATCAGCCTGTTGGCCTATCATCTGCCTCTGGATGCCCACGAGATCTATGGCAATAACCGGCAACTAGGCAATTTGCTTGGGTTAACCCAGGCTGAGTCCTCTCAGGCTGGCCATGGTCTGGTTTGGACGGCCACGCTTCCTCAGCCGATGTCACCACAAGATCTGGGAAGTCAGCTGGGTGATGCGCTAGGGCAAGCGCCATTGCATATCAGTGCTGATCAGCAACTGTTAAAGCGTATAGGATGGTGCACCGGTGCTGCTCAGGGCTATATTGAAGCTGCAGCAGAGCTTGGTCTGGATGCCTACATCTCAGGGGAGATATCTGAGCCGACTGTCCATCTTGCCAGGGAGTTGGGCGTCGACTATTTTGCTGCAGGTCACCATGCCACTGAACGGTACGGTGTTCAGGCTTTGGGGCAGCATTTGGCAGGTCGTTTTAAGCTTGAATGTCGCTTTTGTGACATTAAGAACCCTGTTTAGATATCACTTGCCTTAATCGTATCTAATCCGTTTTTCCATGTGAATGCGCCTTGACCAACGCGGGCACATTGTGGAGAATGCGCGGTTAATTTTCATCGTTTTATGTAAGTATATTCTAATGTCCTGAAAATGTGGGTTAGGTAGAGGTCGGTTTGACCTTAATGAGGCCCATGTCAGTATCCGGGGAGTCCATAAAGTTATGAGCGCAGATGGCGTTGATTTAAAGAAGCGGCGTACCCTTACGCTTGCTACCAGTGCGGTCGGGGCGGTTGGTGCCGGTTTCGTGATCTATCCATTCCTGGCGGCATGGGCCCCCAGTGAAAAGGCTAAAGCGGCCGGAGCGCCGGTTGAGGCCGACATCAGTAAGCTCGAATCCGGGCAGTTGATGCGGGTAAAATGGCGCGGAAAGCCGGTCTGGATCGTTTCTCGTACCGAAAAGAATCTTGAAGATTTGGCGACGCTTGACGGTTCGCTGCTCGACCCTAACTCCGATGATACCGGTCAGCAGCCAGATTACTGCAAAAATCCTGCTCGAGCCGTCAAGGATAAATACCTTGTTGCCGTTGGAATTTGCACACATCTTGGTTGCTCCCCCACCTATCGTCCCGAAGTGGCTCCTGAGGATCTCGGTCCTGAATGGAAAGGTGGATTCTATTGTCCTTGCCATGGTTCAAGGTTCGATCTGGCAGGTCGTGTCTATGCCGGTGTGCCTGCACCTAAAAACCTGGAGATTCCTCCCTACCAGTATCTCTCAGAGACAAAGATTCTGGTCGGTGCTGACGGAGGCGTAAGCTCATGAGTATGATGAAAAATTTTATGGGCTGGATAGACGAGCGCTATCCGGCGACCAAGGCCTGGAATGAGCATCTTGCTCAGTACTATGCACCGAAGAACTTCAACTTCTGGTACTTCATGGGTTCACTGGCACTGCTGGTTCTGGTGATCCAGATTTTAACCGGTGTATGGCTGGCGATGAACTACAAGCCTGATGCTGAGCTGGCATTCGGTTCTGTTGAATACATCATGCGTGATGTGGACTGGGGTTGGCTGATTCGCTATATGCATTCAACCGGTGCCTCTGCCTTCTTTATAGTGATCTACCTGCACATGTTCCGTGGTCTGATGTACGGTTCATACCGTAAGCCCCGTGAATTGCTGTGGATTATCGGTGTGATTATCTATCTGGCAATGATGGCAACAGCCTTCTTTGGTTATCTTCTGCCCTGGGGACAGATGTCCTACTGGGGAGCCCAGGTAATCGTCAATCTGTTCTCCGCTGTGCCGGTGATAGGCCCCGACCTGGGTGTTTGGGTTCGTGGTGATTATGTCATCTCTGACGCCACTCTGAACCGCTTCTTTGCGCTTCACTTCCTGTTGCCATTTATTTTGGCGGCATTGGTGTTTATTCACATCGTCGCGCTGCATAAAGTAGGTTCCAATAACCCTGATGGCATCGAGATCAAGAAAGGCCCTAAGGGTAACAAGTGGGATGATAATGCGCCTGCAGATGGCATTCCTTTCCACCCTTACTATTCGGTGAAGGATATCGCTGGTGTTGCCGGGTTCCTGTTTCTATTCGCGGCAGCAGTCTTCTTTGCTCCTGAGATGGGTGGTTACTTCATTGAGCCTCCAAACTTTGAGCCAGCTAACCCGCTGAAAACACCTGAGCATATCGCGCCGGTCTGGTACTTCACACCTTTCTACGCGATCCTTCGTGCGGTACCTTCGATTGCCGGTTCAGCATTCCCTGGCGTGGTGGCGATGTTCGCTTCGATTCTGGTGATGTTCTTCCTGCCCTGGCTGGATCGTAGCCCGGTTAAATCGATTCGTTACAAGGGCTTACTCTATAAAATCATGCTCTGGTTGTTCGTGGTGGATTTCATTCTGCTGGGCTTTTTGGGTACCCAGCCAACAACTGATCTCTACGTATTACTGGCGCAGGGCGGAACGATCTACTACTTCGCTTTCTTCCTGCTGATGCCGATCTACAGCAAAATGGACACAACCAAACCCGTGCCTGAGAGGGTGACCGAATGAAAAAGCTGATTGTTGCATTCTTATTAGCCGCGGCCCCGATGCTCGGATTGGCAGCTGGTGGTGGTGTACATCTGGATGATGCTGATATTGATCTGAGTGATCAGGCTTCATTGCAGCGTGGCGCTAAATATTTCATGAACTACTGCCTGAGCTGTCACTCGGCCAAGTACCAACGCTATAACCGTATGGCGAAGGATCTGGGTCTGACTGAGCAGGAAGTTGTGGATAATCTGATGTTCACCACCGATAAAATCGGTCAGACCATGAACATTGCCATGACCTCTGATAAGGCCACTGAATGGTTCGGTAGTCCACCACCTGATTTGAGTGTTATTGCCCGCGCCAGGGGTGTGGATTGGATCTACACCTATCTGCGTGGTTTCTACCTGGATGAAAAGCGTCCATTCGGCGTAAACAACACTGTTTTCCCTGACGTGGGTATGCCCAATGTCCTGTGGCAGTTGCAGGGTGATCAGAAAGCTGTCTTCAAGACAGAGAATCACAATGGCACCGAAACCGATGTATTGGATCATCTGGAACCTGAGAGCGAAGGCACCATGAGTGCAGAGGAGTTTGATCAGGTAGCCAGGGATTTGACTGCGTTCCTCAGCTACATCGGTGAGCCGATTCAGATGGAGAGAAAGCGCCTGGGTGTATGGGTGCTGTTGTTCATCGCGGTGTTCTTTGTGCTGGCCTACATGCTCAAAAAAGAGTACTGGAAGGACGTGCACTAGTACCGATTAGTGTTTAGCTGACAAAAAGGCGCGCAGTTGCGGTATACTGTGCGCCTTTTTTTATGTGAAAACTATTTGTCTGCGCTCAACTTGTACAAAGTCGGGGTGCCAGACGTTTTGGAGAGAGGCAATAAATGGCAGCAGTTGCGAATAAACGCTCAGTGATGACCCTCTATTCGGATCCGACAGACCCTTACTGCCATCGGGTCAGGATGGTACTGGCGGAAAAAAATATCACTTATGAAGTAGAGGATATCGATCCGCTGAATGTGCCTGAAGAGGTCATGGAATTAAACCCCTACGGTACCCTTCCCACCCTGGTGGATCGGGATCTGAAGTTGTACGAATCACGTATAATCATGGAGTATCTGGACGAGCGGTTCCCTCATCCACCTCTGCTACCAGTAGATCCGGTCTCCCGCTCAACATCTCGCTTACTGATGTACCGTGTTGAAAGCGACTGGTACAGTTTGCTGGACATCGTTATGAGTGGTAAGAAAGAGGCAGCGAAAGCCCGCAAGGAACTTCGTGAGAGTCTGATTACTACTGCACCTGTATTCGGCGCTAAGCCCTATTTCATGAGTGATGAGTTTTCATTGGTAGATTGTGCCATCGCACCCTTGTTGTGGCGCCTTCCTGAACTGGGTGTTGAGATTCCTGCCAGTGCCAAAGGTCTGCATGAATATTCCCAGCGTCTGTTCGAGAAAGAGTCTTTTATCAAGAGTCTGTCTGAAGCAGAGCAGGAGATGCGTGGTTGAACCTAGATTTCCCCAAAATCTATGTTCAGCTGCAGATTCTAGGTTGAACCATGTCAGAGATGTCATCCAATCGGCCCTATTTGATACGTGCGTTATATGAGTGGTTAGTCGACAACGGACAAACCCCGTATATGATGGTCAATGCTGACTATGAGAGTGCTGTGGTCCCTACTCAGTATGTTGAAAATGGACGCATCATTCTGAATGTTGACCCATCAGCCGTTTCGGGGCTTGAGTTGGGTAATGACTGGATCAGCTTCAGCGCTAGATTCGGTGGGTCTGCAGAAGAGATTATGATTCCCCCTGGGGCTGTGATGGGCATCTATGCCAAGGAAAATGGACAAGGGATGTTGTTTCCGGATGAAGAGGTCGACAGCGAGAGTGAGCCGGAAGATGATCCGGATCCCAATCCGCCCAGCACCCGCCCGGCATTGAAGGTTGTGAAATAACTCAGTCGTTGTTGTTTTCTTCAGCTGCAGGGTCAATAGGTTGTGGTGGCTGAGGAATGTCCAGGTGAAGACTGACGTTGTGAACCCCCAGCATCACCAGATAACCTGTTCTGCGGCCTGAACCCTCCAGGCTATAGTCAAAGGCGTACACACGACGAATTTTTGGGCCACTGCGAAGCCAGCGGAGACCAAGGCGATGTAGGGCAACGGTCTGATCCAGAAGCTGAACACCATGACTCTGACAACTATTGCGACTGATGCGTATAGCGACTTCCCTGACACGTAAGCTGTCACGCCAGAACCAGGCGACCAACATCAGTAGCAGCAATAGATTAAGTGTTGAATAGGACATTTCGTTGTAGTGTCTCATATATTAACCCACCGGGTTAATAAGAAGTCGGGTTAATGAAAAGGCAGATATCCGTAGTTTATATGAGACACTGCACCAGATGAGTCTGGCGTAAGCCGGCGACTGATTTTAGCAATCAATTATGAGATACGACGCAAGCCAATGGGCGAAATCCACATTGTAACTGCAGACATTACCGGGCTGGAAGTGGATGTCATAGTCAATGCCGCTAATACCAGACTGTTGGGTGGTGGGGGTGTGGATGGGGCGATCCATCGGGCTGCTGGGGAGTCACTACTGGAGTATTGTAGAACGTTGGGTGGTTGTCCGGTTGGCGAGGCGAAGATTACACCCGGATTCAAATTGATGGCAAAGTGGGTGATCCACACAGTTGGTCCAGTTTGGCAGGGTGGAACTCTGGGTGAACCCAGACTGTTGAGGTCCTGTTACGAAAGCAGCCTGGCAATGGCGGCAGAACATCAATTGCAGAGCATCGCTTTTCCGGCTATTAGCACGGGTGTCTACGGTTACCCAAAGCGCCAGGCTACAGAAGTGGCAATATCAGTGATGCAAACCTGGCAGGAGAGATTTGAACGGATCATTGCTTGCTGTTTTAGTGATTCAGATGCAGACCTGTACCATGAGCTATGCCCTGAGTGCCGCAGGGATAATGGTTAATTTTTAAATAACATCAAGTTGAATGGGTAGCGGTAAAAGGTGGGTAATAGTTTTATGGTGGGAGATATTTCGTCCCTCAACGGCCGGACTGCCTGATCGTTTTGACTATCACACAGGAAACAATTCAAGATGCTTAACTGGCTCGACCGAATGCCAATGCATATGATCGCTTTGCCTGCGCTTCTACTGGGTATGGCACCCTTTGTACCTGAGCCCCATCTTTGGGAGAAGCTGAAGATGCTTATGGACGGTACACTGCATCGGCCTATCGATATCTTCGATCTACTGATGCATGGCACACCCTTGGTATTGCTTGCAATCAAAGTGGTTCGGGGCGAGCGGGAATCAGGCTGAAAGCAATCAAGATCTCTTTTTTTACTCAGGTGTTCCAGTCACAGCCGGTAGGGTGGACGCGCGAATTGTTAGTTCAGAGCGTAGGGTGGGGCCCTGCCCCACCAATCAGGACGACAATTGGCCAATCATTTAACTGTGACTGCTAAGTAAGGGCCTAACTAGGTAGAACCTGATTCAATCTCTCTTTTTGCTCAGGCGTTCCAGACGCAGACGATCCCGCTCGTCAAACAGCCGTTTTGAACCTATCCATACAGCTACAGTGGCTCCAAAGCCGGTACCTGCTGCGATCAACAGCATTATTAATATCTGATACTTCGAGGCTTCCATTGGTGGTGCACCAGCGAGTATTTGTCCGGTCATCATGCCGGGTAGACTGACGATACCGGCAGCGGCCATGGCATTGATGATCGGGATCAGACCGCTGCGCAAAGCGGTTCTGCGAATATCCCTTATCGCTTCATCCCAAGTGTGCCCAAGGATTAAGCGTGCTTCGATCTCCTGGCGTCTTTGCCAGGCATTCTGAGTCAGGTTATCAAGAGCAATCGCGACCCCTGACATGGTGTTACCCAGTAACATCCCAAGCAGGGGGATGAGGTATTGCACTGAATACCAGGGTTCAGCCTGGATGATGATGATCAATGCCAGAATCGTTACGCTGAAGGAGGAGATGAACATGGAGAGGGTTCCGACACCGATCCCCCAGACGCCATTGAAGCGGCGCTGTTGTCTGGCCATTACCTCATAGCCGGCAACCATCAGCATGAACATAGCCAGGGATGCGATCAAGGCGGGATGGGATTGCACAAACAGAAACTTCAACACCAGACCGATGAGGCTGAGTTGGATGATGGTGCGCAGGGCTGCGATTAATAGTTTCCCTTCTATACCCAATGAGAGACGCAGTGAGATCAGGGCCAGCAGCAACACCAGTGTTGAGGCGAGAAATAGATCGAGCGGAGTCAGTTGGATCAGATTCATCAGACTTCCTGGAGACGTCCTGATTCGATCACCCAACTCTGTCTGCCAACTCGTTGGCGCTGCTGAGGGTCATGGGAGACCCAGAGAACGGCAACCTCATGTTGTTGACGCCAGTATTTGATCAATGCCTCCACCTTGTCTGTATTGGCTTGATCAAGATTGGCTGTGGGTTCATCCAGGAGAAGTACCTGTGGGCGGTTACTCAATAGCCTGATCAGGGATAATCTTTGCCGTTCACCGCTGGAGAGTCGGCTGATTTCCCAGTCAACGGCCTCCCTGGGTATCTCCAGGCGATCAAAGAGTTCTGGTTCCGGTTTACTGAAATGGTCACCTACCCGCTCATGCCACCAGCCACTCTCAGCCAGTAGAAGGCCTACTTTGAGGCGCCACTGGGGCCCGCTGATAGCGCCTTTCTCATGCTTGTTCAGCCAGACCTTGCCTTGAGAAGGTTCCAGGTCAGCAAGTGCACGTAGAAGTCTGGTTTTGCCTGATCCTGATGGGCCGTTGATGGTTACGCATTCACCGGCCGAGAGTTGCAGGTCAATGGGCTCCAGTAACGGGGATTTGAACTGCTCCAGGGTCAGGCTACCCATCAGCCCTGGCGCTCGAAAATCAGATCCCAAACACCATGGCCGAGACGCTCTCCACGTCGTTCGAATTTAGTTAATGGTCTGGAAGTCGGGCGGGGTGAAAACTGTCCATCGCCGGCCTTATTGAGAAAACCTTTGTGAGAAGAGAGCACAGACATCATCTGTTTGGCGTAATCCTCCCAATCAGTTGCCATATGCAGGATGCCGCCAGCCATCAGAGTACGGAAGACCAGCTCAGTAAACTCTTTCTGAACAATGCGTCTTTTGTTGTGTTTACGCTTATGCCAGGGATCGGGGAAGTAGAGCAGTAAGCGGGAGAGGCTTCCGGGGGGAATGTGGTGGCGTAGCAGTTCCATGGCATCGGTCTTGAGGATGCGCACATTGGTTAACTCTCGTTCGGACAGCTTTATCATTAAATGCCCCACACCCGGGCCATGAACCTCGACACCAAGAAAATTCTGTTCCGGTTGGATTTCAGCAAGCTGGCTTAGGGTCTCCCCATTGCCAAATCCGATCTCCAGAGTGACTGGGTGGTTGTTGCCGAACAGGTTTGCCAGGTCGAGTGGGCCACTATCCAGTTGCAGGCCATATTGTGGCCAAAGTTCTTCGTAGGCCCGCTGTTGTCCCTCGGTCATGCGCCCCTGTCGCAGTACGTAACTGCGAATCGGGCGTTGCTTTTGATCGGATTGCGGCATTATTCAGGATTTTGTTGTGTAGTCAGCAAAGATGAGGCTACAGATTACATTTTGCCCGGTAGGCCATAATTGAGATGACCTGTTCAATAATGATATCCCTTCTCTCATCTACATGGTTTTTCTGAATCCAAGTTTTAAGTGCCTAGAAAAACAGACCATCCAGGGGTGATGATGCGGAGGCAAAGCGCTTTGCTGGCATGCGACCGGCAAGATAGGCCTCCCGGCCAGCCTGAATCGCCTTTTTCATGGCTGAGGCCATGAGGACAGGATCATTTGCTGCCGCAATTGCGGTGTTCATCAATACGCCATCACAACCCAGCTCCATAGCCACTGCCGCATCGGAGGCGGTGCCGACACCGGCATCGACCAAAATCGGTACATTGGCATTTTCTACGATGGTGCGAATATTCAAACGATTACGAATACCCAAGCCTGAGCCAATAGGTGCCGCAAGAGGCATCACTGCAACACAGCCCAACTCTTCGAGGCGCTTGGCCATGATCGGATCATCATTGGTATAGACCATGACGTCAAACCCGTCTTTGATCAAAACCTCAGCTGCTTCCAGAGTTTGTACCACATCAGGAAAGAGGGTCTTTTGATCCCCGAGGACTTCGAGTTTCACCAGATTGTGGCCGTCCAGCAGTTCACGGGCGAGACGACAGGTACGAATCGCGGTTTTGGCGTCGAAACACCCTGCGGTATTGGGTAGATAGGTGAATTCGCTTGGCGGCAGGACTTCCAGCACATTGGGTTCATCCTGATTCTGGCCGATATTGGTGCGACGCACTGCAATAGTCACAATCTCAGCGCCGCTGGTATCGATGGCGGCGCGAGTCTCCTGCATATCCTTATATTTGCCGGTTCCCACCAGGAGACGGGAGTTGAATGTGCGCCCGGCGACGCTAAAGCTGTCTGTCTTGTTATCGTTTGACATTGGATTCTATCTTCGAAGGTGAAACAAATGGTGTTCGAGTGTACTGCAAGTTTAGTGTCGACACTGCAATAGACTCAACCGCCGCCAACGGCATGTATAATTTCAATACGGTCCAGGTTGTGTATCGTATGACCGTTGAAGGTACTACGCGGTACCAGCTCTTCATTGACTTCGACAGCTATGCGCTGATCTTTCAGCTCAAGTATTTCTATCAGGCCAGCCATGTCGAGCGTATCGGGAATTTGCTTTTCCAAGCCGTTTAAGTAAATCTGCATCTCAATGTAATCTCTGTCAGGAGTAGAGTCAGGTTCAATTGCGAATTCTACCTCAACTCAAGGAGACAAAGTATGCGTAACAGCAAATGATAACAGCCCCCGACCTGACAGATCGGTAAAAGGGGGCGGCAGGAGGATAATGTGGATTGGAGTGAAGATCTCATACCTTTGGAACAAGCGGGCACTTTGGACGGCCTGTTTTTTCAGCGGATGCGGCGGACGCCGGATGTGGTGGCCTATCGCCATTATGATCGGAGCAGGAAACAGTGGTATGAATTGAGTTGGGGGGATATGGCCCGTCATGTGGCGCGATGGCGCCAGGCGCTTGCTGGTGAAAATCTGGAAGCTGGGGACCGGGTCGCCGTTTTATTGCGTAACTGCCCTGAATGGGTAATGTTCGATCAGGCCGCACTCTCCCTGGGGTTGGTGGTAGTCCCGCTCTATACCGATGATCGAGCTGATGCTATTGCCTATATTCTGAAAGATGCCGCTGTAAAGCTGTTGCTGGTGCAGGATACCGGTCGTTGGAATCGCATGGAGAGCGTGGTTGAGGATCTACCAAATCTACAACGAGTGGTAGTTCTGGAGACGGGGAAGCAGCCAGATGCAAGAGAGGATGACCTGGTAAGAGAGGCGAAAACCTGGTTGCCTCCACGGGGTGATGATCTGGAGAAGCGTAAGGCTGATCCGCATAGTCTTGCTTCGATTGTCTACACCTCAGGTACCACCGGTCGACCTAAAGGCGTTATGTTGAGTCACTTTAATATGCTCTCCATAGCTCATGCATCATTGACGGTCGTGGACTGCTATCAACAGGATAGTTTTCTCTCCTTTCTGCCGCTATCCCATACCCTGGAGCGGACAGGGGGTTACTATCTGCCGATGATGGCTGGGTCTTCAGTCTCGTTTGCACGTTCTATCCCCCAATTGGCCGAAGATCTTCAAAAGATACGACCCACCGCGATCATCGCTGTGCCAAGAATATTTGAGCGGGTCTATGCCCGTGTGCAGGATCAGTTGAAGCATAAACCGGCTTTTGCCCGAATGCTGTTCCAGACGGCCTTGAGAATCGGTTTGAAAGAGTTCGAGTATCGCATGGGGCGACAGAGTTGGTTTCCCGGTTTACTGATTCATCCGCTGCTTCGAAGACTGGTCTCTGCAAAGATTCTGGATAAATTGGGAGGGCGGTTACGTGTGGCGGTAAGCGGGGGCGCTGCTATTTCGCCAGAGATTGCAAAGGTGTTTCTCGGTTTGGGGTTGCCAATGCTGCAAGGTTACGGGCTGACTGAGACCAGCCCGGTAATCAGTGTCAATCCGATGAACAACATCAAACCAGAGAGTGTTGGTGTACCGCTGCGTGGCGTTTCAACAAAGATAGGGGAAGATGACGAGCTACTGGTGAAAACCCCCGGCATGATGCTTGGATATTGGAATAATCATGCTGCGACTGCAGAGATGATCGATCCACAGGGTTGGCTGCATACCGGCGATCAGGCACGAATAGATGAAGATGGTCATATCCATATTACCGGCAGAATAAAAGATATTCTGGTGCTCTCCAATGGTGAGAAGATTCCGCCATCGGACATGGAGATGGCAATTGTGCTTGATCCACTGGTTGAGCAGGCGATGGTGGTGGGGGAAGGTAAGCCCTATCTTGGCGCTTTGGTGGTGTTGAATCCTGATTTATGGAGTGGCTTTGCTGAAGAGTTCGATTGTGACCCCTCACGTGAGGAGAGCCTGCAGGATGAGCGTATTCAGGGTGTGGTTCTGAAACGCATACGTGCTGCGTTAAAGGATTTCCCCGGTTATGCAAAGATAAGACGGGTTGCCCTGCTGCTTGAGCCCTGGAGTATAGAAAACGGTCTGATGACACCTACCATGAAGATCAAGCGTCAGAAGGTAACAGAGCACCATAAGATGCTGATCGATTCACTCTACGGTGATGGTCTGGTGTAAGTCTATTGTTGCCGTTTTGATGCCTTGCCGCAGGCAGGCACACTTCGGCTGAAGACAATATACTGAGTCGCCGGGTTAATAGAATAGGGTAGAGCAGTAGTGTAGGATCTAAACCAGTCTCTCTCAGCGGGTGTAGTTCAATGGTAGAACTGTAGCTTCCCAAGCTACTAACGTGGGTTCGATTCCCATCACCCGCTCCAATTACCGCTTAATTAACAACCCCTGGTGCGACAGGCGAACTCTAATCTGACATTCTTTACTTTGTACAAGCCTGTTTATGTCGCTCGATAGCGGCGTGTCGGCGTTGCGGTTTTCCTTTAAGTTCCTCAATCTTCTTCAGAAGCTGCTCACACTCTTCCGCCTGACTTTGTTGCTTGGGTGGAGCCTCGACAAAAGGGTGTTCAGTTGGCTTGAACATCACCGATTCTCCACGTTCAGCCATTACTGCGGATGCTGGAAAAAAGAGTAGGAAACACAATAGTAGAAGTGAAGATATAGATTGTTTCATCGTCAATCTGTACTCATGGTTTATTGGTTTATACTGAGTGGCGAAACAGTGACAGCCATCTTAATAGATCTTTATTGATATCCAACAATAGAATTCAAGCAGTTATAGGTCACAAATAGAGACTTAAATATTGAGCAGCGGTAACTTTCAATATTTTAATCCGTTCTCTGATTGAGTTGCCGGGTTAATAACCACAAGGTTAGTCTACTTTGGATGCCAGGGCCTGTTAACACTAAATGAATCGACCCTGCTGAGACTATTTTTTCGTCCAGCAAGACAGAATGAGCAAGGTGTAGTCATTCTACATGAGCGAATGGTAACGCCGCTGGGCGGAAAATAGCCTCAGCCCTACGGGTTACCCCTGAAAAAGCGCCATTCGGCGTTGCTCGTCGTTCATTTGGAGTGACCAAACCTCTCTCCTCGCGCCTTGATTGGCGCTTTTTCAGGGGCAACAGGGTCGATTCATTTAGTGTTAACAGGCCCTAATACATCAAGGTTAAATTCACAGAATGTCACATAGGCAGAGTCAGGATATACTCCAAGGTATCTCTTGAGCATGTATGATTCTTGTAGTGGCATTAAATGAGGCGGATAGTTTTGGCTCCGACTGCTACACATTGCACTAGCAGAAAAATGCCAGAGATCATCAAATAATTAGCTAAACAGCAGGTGGTGATGGTGGCTTACTGGAAAAAAACTTTAGTACTGATTTTACTTTTTACCTTTGCAGCCTCTGCTGTTGCGGTAGGATTCCGCATGGCTGAGATTATGCCCGCGAAATATTTCACTGAAGAAGATTGGGCGTTAGCCAAACAGACCGTGAATAACGCACTTGAACAGGGGAAGTCGGATGAAACTTTTTCCTGGAAAAATGACTCTACGGGGCATAAAGGTTTGTATCGGGTTTTAAACAGTCTTGAAGTGGATGAGCGGCAGTGTCGTGATCTGCTGGTACTGCATGAGGCAGGGCAGGCGAAAGCCAAGGGTGAGTATCGATTCTGTAAGATTGAGAGCGGTGAATGGAAGACCATAGGCAAGGTGCCGGAAAATAGGGATCAGTAAACACAAACCATTCATAGAATATGGGTAGAGACGGCCTGCCCTGTGCAGTAGTATGCACAATTAAGGCCTCAAGGTATTCTCTGATTAATAATAGTTATTTCAGAGGGATAGATTGGCAATGATAGAGTTATATCAAGCACAGGATAGGGTTGAAGCCCAAATGTTGAAGGATTATCTGTTTCAACAGGGTGTTGAAACAGTCATTCTCAACGATCTCCTTAGTGGCGCTGCTGGTGGGGTGCCGGCTAATATATACCCGACTCTATGGTTGCTGGAGAACCAGGATCTCGATAAGGCTAAACAGCTTGCCGAGCAGTTTTTTAGCCAAAACCTATCGAGTCAGGAGCCCTGGGTCTGCGAGGTATGTAGCGAGCGTATCGACGCCGGGTTTGAGGTATGCTGGAATTGCGGTACACCTGGCCCAAAACAATAAAATTAAGGAGTAGAGGATGGGCAAGACCCTGAAAGTGCTTGGCTGGTTAGTGGGGATGCTGGTGGTATTGGTTATCGCCGCAGTCATTCTCATTCCAATGTTTGTTGATCCAAATGATCATAAAGACCGAATTGTGGCCGAGGTTAAGAAGGCTACCGGGCGTGATCTGAGTATTAGTGGTGATATTGGCCTGTCTGTATTTCCTCGCCTGGCGTTGGAATTGAACGGCTTAAGGTTAAGTAATGCACCTGGATTCAACGGTTCAGAGTTTGCGTCGATCAAACATGCCCAGGTGCGCGTCAATCTGCTGCCCCTGTTATTCAAACAGCTTCTTGAGGTGGACACTGTTCAGGTGGATGGTGTCAGACTCAATCTCGCGAAATCTAAAAGTGGTGCAACAAACTGGGAAGATATGACGGGCAAAAAGGCACAAAAAGAGGTGCCCAGTACATCTGCCGAGTCTAAATCTGAAGGGGGAATGAACATGCTCGCATTTACCGTTGGTGGCTTGAACATCAGCGAGGCGAGTGTGGTGTGGGATGATCAGTCCACCGGTGAGAGATACACCGTAGAAGATATCCAGTTGGAGACGGGAGAGCTGGCACCGGGTGAGCCTGTCGATGTGCAATTCAGTCTGGCGCTTGCCAGTCAGAAGCCGGCAATGCAAGGGAAGTTAGCGCTTACTACAGTACTAGTTGTTAACCCTGATAATGAGTCTGTCAAAATGGAAGGCTTGGACTTGGATGTTGAAATGGCAGGTGAAGGACTGCCAGAAAAGGGCGTTGTTGTTTCGTTGACCTCAGATGTGCTGCTGAATCTATCCAGCAGTACCCTGGACATTCAAAACCTGCTCCTGGAGTCAGGAAAAATTAAACTGACCGGCCATCTTCAAGGGATTGATATTCAAAGCAATCCCAGCCTGAAGGGAGATATCAAACTGGCAGAGTTCAGTCCTCGCGAGTGGATGAACCAATTCGGTATGCCAATACCTGATACCGCTGATCCAGATGTTTTGGAAAGCCTGCATTTCTCAACTGACTTCTCTGCGACCGCCGAGCAGGCGGTGTTGACCAACCTGATGGCTGAGGTAGATCAAACCACGCTCAAGGGGAATTTCGAAATCGTTGATCTCGCATCACCAACCTACCTTTTTAACCTGGATGTCAACAGCATCAACCTGGACAGGTATCTCCCGCCACCAAGCGAGTCATCCCCGCCACCAGCCCGCCAGAAAGGCAAGCAGAAAGGGGCTAAGGAAGAGCCGCTGTTTCCCACAGAGTTGCTGCGTCAACTCAAGCTGAATGGAACAATCCGTATTGGTAATCTGATCATCAATAACCTCAACTCTGAAGCGATTCTGGTCAAAATCAGAAGTCGGGATGGAAAGCTCAATATCGATCATGAAATCGGGCGTTTCTACGATGGTTTGATTAAGGGTGATATACAGCTGGATGTCATGGGCACTAAACCCATATTAAAACTGAACCAATCGGTCTCCCGGATTCTTTCCGGTCCTCTGCTGAAAGATCTCACTGGAGAAGATACCCTTTTGGGCAGCGGGGATTTAGAGATGGCCCTAAGCAGTAAAGGGGACACCGTCACCCAGTTGAAGAAGGCCCTGAATGGTGATGTTTCCTTCGATTTTCGTGATGGAGCCGTAAAGGGCTTCAATCTGGCAAAGATGATCCGTGATACAAAAGCCCGTCTCAAAGGAGAGCCGATAACAAGCTTCAATGAGCCTGAGCAGACCGATTTCTCTGAACTGACCGGAAAAGCCAAAATTGTAAATGGGGTAGTCAATAACCAGATTCTTCATGCTAAATCGCCATACTTTCGCCTGGAAGGGAGTGGCAAGGCCTACCTGTCTGAAGAGCGACTGAAATACACAGTCCGACCGGTTATTGTGAACACCTCAACGGGGCAGGATGGCAAGGCCCTGGAAGATCTGAAAGGGATACCAATCCCGGTGAAGATCAAAGGGGACTGGAATGATCCGGAATTCTCCATACAGCTGTCGAAAATTCTTGAAGAGCAACAGAAAGCCAAACTGAAGAAGAAACTCGACGAAAAGATCGACGAGAAGGTCACTGAGGAGCTGGAAGAGAAGCTTCCTGAAGAGCTGCAGGATCAACTCAAGGATAAGTTGAAAAGCCTGCTTTGATCAAACCTTACGCTGATGGTGTAGAAGAGAGTTTCTCTGCCCAAAACACCGATCGATTTTCCGAACAGGTGTTGGATTGGTTTGCCCTACATGGCCGCAAACAGCTCCCCTGGCAACAACCCAGGGATCCCTATCGCGTGTGGGTCTCCGAAATTATGCTGCAACAGACCCAAGTTGCCACCGTAATTGACTACTTCAACCGCTTCATGGCGACGTTTCCCGATTTGAAAACCCTGGCTGAAGCTGATGCCGATCAGGTCATGCACCACTGGTCGGGTCTTGGCTATTACGCCCGTGCCCGTAACCTGCATCAATGTGCAAAACAGGTTGTGGCACAGCACCAGGGCGGTCTCCCTGATGACCTGGAGATGCTGCAGAGTCTGCCTGGTATAGGGCGTTCCACGGCTGGTGCCATCCGTTCACTGGCATTCGCTAAATTCGCACCAATTCTGGATGGCAATGTAAAACGGGTGCTTGCACGCCATTTTGCCATACAGGGCTGGCCAGGGCAGACAGCTGTCTCCAAGCGGTTGTGGCAGCTGAGTGAGGCACTGACACCCCACAGCAATACCGCCGATTACAACCAAGCGATGATGGACCTGGGGGCGATGGTATGTCTCAGACGCAAACCGCTCTGTCATGCCTGCCCACTGGTTGAGGATTGCCTGGCGTATCAAAAAGGGGATATCGCCAGTTATCCTGGCTCGAAGCCGAAAAAGGAGAAACCTGTACGCAGTGTGCAGCTGCTGATTTTGCGCGATGACGGAGATAATGTGTTGTTGCAACAACGCCCTCCCAGTGGGATCTGGGGCGGTCTCTGGAGCCTGCCAGAGTGTCCAACAGAAGAGCGGGCAGAAGTCTGGTGTGAGAGCAACCTGGGGATATCTGCGACTCAATTGCATCAGCTGGCACCCCGTCGCCACAGCTTTACCCATTTTCACCTGGATATCATGCCTGTTCTTCTGCAGGTCGAAAAAACACGTAATCGGATCATGGATGAGGATTCCGTGGTTTGGTATAACCTGTCGAAACCTGAGGATCTTGGCCTGGCCGCGCCAGTGTCACGCATCCTGCAAGAGATCGATCCAAATATTCCAATTCTTGAAATGACGAAAGGAGAGGCCGAATGAGCCGTACCGTAGAGTGTGTAAAACTGAAGCGCGAGGCCGAGGGGCTTGATCGCCAGCCCTATCCTGGTGACCTGGGGGCGCGGGTATTTGAAAATGTCTCCAAGGAAGCGTGGCAGGAGTGGCTAAGGCATCAGACCATGCTGATCAATGAAAACCGCCTCAGCCCGATGGACCCAAAGGCAAGAAAGTTTCTGGAGGAGCAGATGGAGCAGTTCTTTTTCGGTGAGGGCGCCGAGCTACCGCCAGACTTCAAGCCTGAGGCCTAAATAGGTGCATAAACAGGAGAAGAGAGAGGTCAGGTAAGGGGTTAAAAGCAATGAAACTTGACTCAGAGATGTAACCCCGGTTTAATACGGCCCTCTCACCGCGGCCAGGTAGCTCAGTCGGTAGAGCAGGGGACTGAAAATCCCCGTGTCGGCAGTTCGATTCTGTCCCTGGCCACCATACTTCTTTCCTCTTGGTTTATCCCAGATAACTTAACTGATATATAGATCGGCCTGATTATTTCATTGCCGTGGTCAATCACGGTCATATCGATTTTGTTGGCCCTCAATGAAGCATTCTTGATTTTCTATAACCTGAAAATGGACTTGGCCTGTCCTGTCCCGGCGATGAGTTTAAGCAGCACCATGCCAATCGGAGTCGCAATTAGAATATCCTCAATGTCCACTTTCGTTTGCTGAGTCCATCAACGTAGTACACATCTGTCCTGCTGTTTACGGAACGGATCGTTACATTTCCAATCGGATCCAGAATAATCTAGGTGGGCATTCTCTGGAAGATTAATCGCGAGACAGCTGTTACCAGTTGCTATAAATCCACGTTCACACTTCCAGCCAGATCCGTATGAAGATTCGACTAAATACCCATTTGGAGGGACATCAATAGCTATACAGGCGTCCTCTGACGCTCGGTAACCTCGATCACAGCTCCAGCCGCTACCATGTGAAGCATTTGTTAAAAAACCATTCTCAGGCACTTTGATAGCAACACAAGCTGAGTGGGTTGATCGATATCCGCGATTGCATGTCCAGCCGGTTCCGCTTGATGATTCGGTTAAATATCCATTTGCAGGTACATTGATAGCAACGCAGGAGTTGGTGATTTTTCTGTAACCACGAGCGCAACTCCACCTACCAACCCCTGAAGAGTTTAGATAGGCATTCGCGGGTATTTGAATAATGACACAGCTATTGCCCTTTTCACGGTAACCTCGGTTGCATTTCCAAGGGTTACCATAAGAGTTATTGGTCGAGTATGCATTGGCTGGTACCTTGATGCGAATGCATTGCTCATTTTGCTTTTGAAAGCCGTAATCACACTGCCAGCCACTTCTATATTTATTTGCTTTAGCATTTGGCGGTATTTCGATCTGTAGGTCCTTTGAAAATAGCTGCCCCGTCGCCAATACCAGTAGCGAAAAAGTGAGCATAACGAACCTGGGGGTTGTTAAATATCGATTTCCTGTCTTGTTCATGAATATTTCTTTCCTATCGTAGATAATCTGCTCTTATTTGCATTAGGTTTGAGCAAAAGGATGTGGACACTATTCCTTTGATGCAGTACCAAAGAAACTGATAATTAGAAGCGATTGCCGTCATCTGACGGAGGAGGAACTCTGGGAGCAAGGCGGTGTTCGGATTTCTAACCTATACGTTAAGTGTAGCTTAATGCTGAATAAAATACCCTCTTCAAGATATAGGTACTACTAAGGTGTCGGGTCAATAATTATATTGATTTGCTTTAGTAACGGAATAGGAGGAGACTTTTATCAGCACTTCGTCTGTGAGTGGGCAAGCCGTTATGCCGTACTAAATAATAAACGGCCTCTGTTTATTTACTCGACACACTCCTTTCTTGTGAACTCCGATCTGCCATCTGCGGTTAATACGGTAAACAAGTCTATTAACTGACTTATAAACGTTCTATATATTTATCCATTAAGTGGCAGATGTTTAGAAAATATTACTTTGGTTAGTCGGATAAGATGTAACACTAGCTTATCGAAACAAGATCACAAGTTCGGTTAGCAGTGGAGGGTAATTCAATGCCATCCTAGAATGGCAATGATCCCTTGGGTAATTCTTCTAATCGTAATGTCTTACCGCCAGATATTGAGAATATAGTCCGAAAAGGACGGAATCGATTAAATCTGTTGCTATCGAAAAATGCGCCGAACGGAGTGATAGAGTTGTTTGGATTCCGTTTCAAACGAATCAATTAAAACGAAAGTGTGAGACCGATGATCTTTGGCCGCATGATCAGTAAACGTCGGCAGATTGCAGAACGCTTTCTTTCCGAAGGCAATGGTGAAGCTACAAGATTACGCGGCAATCGAGTGCGCGAGCTTAGTGAAATACATTTCGAAGCATATCGGAAGGTTGAGGAGGTTCGTGGCTTGGCAGATGCTAAGGCAAGTGAAATATATGCCAAAGCCCATAATCTGAGACGTTGTATGAGTTCACAAGGACTATGCAGTCATAAAAGCAAAACCTCACTCTGGTGCTTTCTACGGAGATTGACCTGTTCCAATTTCTTAAAGGGATGAGTCCATAGAGTAGTGTCTGCTCTGCCCAATAGTGAAGGAGATACTAATGAGTGTGAAATTCCCAAATCCTAGTCATAGTTTTGAAGTAGATGGTAATCAAGTCTGCTTCTGGGGTTATGACAATGTCATAGAGATTGTATTCTATGTGGAAGAGGATGCTACTAAGAAGCTTTGCTCTGGGCTGAGTGACACAGAGGCAGGATTTCTAAAAGCGTTTGACTCCGTAAGAAAAAAATCTACGACGTTGCCGATAAAGTCTATTCGCGAGGCCATAAGCGCACTTTCACACACATTTTGTCTGCTAAGGACTTTCAATCTGGATACTGCAGTTGAATATGAATTTTCATCACCCAAATAGAAAAAAGCTAGCGTGCTTGTGGAGAGGTGAGGATGGATACTAACTGCTAGTGTCTGATAGATAAACTGAACAAAAACCTTGAGTGGAAATACGCTGCTGCTATTAAATATATAGAGCATGCCGCGATTATGGTTGGAGCTGGATCCTGAAGATGAGATTGGCGAGAGTAATTTACTGGGTATTGAAAGGAGCATCAACGGATCAAACGAGCAAAGATCTCTGTAAGCCCTCGCTATTTATCTGCCTATATTGCTCGATCGCTCTTAGCCAAGAATGCGAGGGGTATTATGGTAAACGGCCCCAACAGTATGATAAAAAGATTCCCAGTAAATGACGATTTCACACTACGCTTCCTTGCGATGTAGATACAGATGAGCGCACTTACAAGCCAGATGGCAGCTGGAATTTAGACTATCACGTTGACGCTCCATTATCCCTTTTCCATGTTGAATAACCTCTGGTCCATTTATTATTCCGGCGAAAGCCAGAATATATCTGATGTTAATCCTCATGAATAAGCGAGTTTAGTTAAAACTTAAAACACTAACCTGCTATGCACAAACAATAGCGGTATTGCCAAGAAAGCATATTAGTCTCTTCCGGCCTTATAAAATTATAATAATTCTATTTTTGCGCTAATTCGATTCTGTCTGCTTCAACAAATATAGGTATGGTTGCTGACCTGACTCTCCTGTATATGCGAGACCAAGGGCCGATGCCAGAACCGATTTGTTTGACAACGCCATATACCTTTACTTTTTGACGATTCTTTAACACATGTATTCTATCTCGCATAGAGATAGGGGCAGAAACCTGTACCATTCTAGATATCATCTCAGTAGATTCTTGATGCGCACTGCCGCCGTTACGCATACTTGTTTGCCTGATATCATCATATGAGTATTGAGACACAAATAGACTAATCCTAGGGCTTTTAAACATACCAAACGCTCCTTGATAAGGGGTTATACCACCTGCTGGTCTTTTGTTTATGTACCCCTCGACAATTACTGCCTGCCCAATAAACTCTTCGTTATATATACCACTTGCCCATTTTTCATAGTCAACCGGTTTGTAGTCATAAGACCTCACCCCATGGTGATGGCAACCTAATGATGTCAATGAAGAAATAAGTACGATATATGCAAAAAGCTTGAATTTACTCATAGTCACTCACCTAATGGTAGCGAGAATCATTGCGATTGGCAGATGTGTTGCAGCTAAACGCAATTTCAGATAATAATGAGCGATGGGATTTCTTGCCCCATCAATATGGGTGGGGTCTTGATTTGCGGTAGAAGGATGTTGATCTATGTCAATAGAGAATCGCAAAAAACTTTCAAATGCACTTATCCTTGACCTGATTAACGAGATATATAAAGGGATTCTCAATCCCAATGCATGGGATTGCATTCTTAGAAGATTGATTCAGGAAACTGGAGCCATCAAAGGGATGGTCTCGCTAAGATCTCCCAAAACTACGGATATGGTGCCATCAGAGATTCCATTGCTGGCTCCAAAAATAGTCAATGTTGAACCGGAATTTATAGGTTTATATCTGGATCACTACTATAAAATCGACCCATGGACAGAGTTAGAGTCATCAATGGAGTACGCTTCTGTCCTACGCTTCTCAGACCTATTGCCATATCAGGAGTTAGCCCAATCTATCTTTTATAGAGAATATCTATTTCCGCAAAAGATTGAGGATGGTTATGCTGTAATGCTTGCGCATGGAGAGAACAAACATGTAATTCTTAATCTATTGATTGACTCCTCACCTGAAATGAATCCAGCTCTCATCAAGGAGTTTCTGTCGATTCTTGCGCCACATCTACAGCGCGCTTTCTCAATAGCAATGGAACTATCGTTGTTGAAATCTGAAAACATTTTATTGTCGGCGCTGCTGGATAATCGAAGAGAAGGTCTTGTACTACTTACAGATAATCTAGAAATACAATACCTGAACAGTTATGCAAAAAAGGTAATAGATGAAAATAATGAAATCTCATCCCAGGGGGATGTTTTTAGAATAAGAGACAAGGCCACTCAAGAAAAGCTATTGAGAATAATCGCAATGTCAGGTTCCTGTGAGGATAGACAAAATCGCTATATGGTCGTTGCCAGGCAACAAAACAGTCTGCCTTTGCAACTACACGTAGCACCGTTTACACATGGCTTGGATGATAGCCATCATGTTAACGCATCGCTAATGCTACTTATATCAGATCCGGATAACAGTAATTATGTAAGTGCAAACAGACTGACAAGCCTATTCTCTTTGACGCCTGCAGAAGTAAAACTTACAAAATCGTTGGTTACTGGAACAACATTATCCGAATATTCATCAGCTCAAGGCATCTCGTTAAACACTGTGCGCTGGCATCTGCGAAATGTGTTTGAAAAGGTAGAGGCGAGCAGTCAACAGGAACTGATCGTTAAGATATTGAGTATATAGCAGAAAATTAGTTCGAATGGTCATTCCCTCGAAAATTCCGTTTTCGGGACTGCTAAGAGAAAACGCTCAGAGTTTTATTGACACAAATCATTTTTTTTAGAAACATGCTAAAGCCCATCTATATGGATGTGGTATCTGATTCCTTTAATACAGTCTTGCTTAAGAGCAGCAAGTTTTCTTTTCCTCCTGGGGTTATGGATCCTTTCGATGTAATCGAAGATGTCTGCCCTGGCTTCTGCCCGAGTCAGATATTGACGGCGATGAACACGTTCACGTTTGAGTAATCTGAAGAAGCCTTCTACAGCAGCGTTATCAGCGCAGCTTCCAACGTCACTCATGCTACAGATCAGGTTGTGACCTTTGATGAAGCGTTGATATTCATCGTTGGTGATCTAACAACCACGATCAGAATGCAGGATGACAGGCTCATGATCTTTGCGTTGCCACAGGGCCATAAGAACAGCCTGCATCGCCAGGTCTCTAGTCTGTCGGTGACTCATGGACCAACCCACAACGATACCAGAGAACAGATCGATTACCACGCACAGGTAGAGCCAGTTTTCTGCAGTACGGATATAGGTAATATCAGTGACCCATTTTGTATTGTCCTGATCAGCATTAAAATCACGCTCCAGATGATTATTGATATCATCGGGTCTTTGGCCGGATTATTTCTTTTACCAGCGTCTCTTCTGCGGAATGCCTTTCAGATCATTGGCCTGCATAAGACGGGCAACTCGATTTAAGCTACAGGTTTCACCCTCATAACGCAGATCTTCCCAGATACGTGGTGGACCCATGACGCCATCACTTCAGCGTGGATAGTCTGTATGCGCTTGAACAATCGGTCATTGTCGATGGTACGTTGACTGGGCTTACGGCCACGCCAGTCGTAATAGCCGCTGACAGATACACCTAGGTGATTACACATCATTTTGACAGGAAAATCATTGCGGCAACGCTTGACCATGCGGTACTTCATTTCGATTCTTTCATGAAGAACAGCCGCTTCTTTTAAAAAAAACCGTTCCTTCTTAACTCTGGCGAGCTCCCGCTTGAGTGCGGCCATCCCCTCATCCCGGGCATTGCCTTGCCCTTTGAATGCTTTCTCTCCATGATGGCCCAATTCTCTTCACCAGCGTCCTAGCATGCCAGAATTAATCCCTAATTCTTTTGCTACTTGCTTGAGGGAAACATTGGATTGGTTGGCTAGTGAAACAGCTTCTCGTTTGAACTCGTTTGAGTATTTTCTGCGTTGTTGCATGACACACCTCCACGGCTATTATCGGTCTTTTTAGATGTGTCCATATAATCGGGATAAAATCCATGTATGGTGATAGGATTTTAGATTAGTTGGGGATACTAGAAGCGCATGCTATCCCCAGTAAGCAGTTACAGCCCACCACGAACTAGTCGCACCTGATAACTGGAGCTACGGGAGTAATAAGTGGAATAGCCATCCCTAAAATGGACAGCAAATGCACTATCCGAATGGCGGGAATCTGGAGAAGATGACCAAAAGGCCGTATTAGAGGTGTTTGGAAAATTCGTATTATTTATGGCTGGACTATAGCACCCCTCTTCAACAAGAGACTCCAACTCCTTTTTATTCGGCAGACGCCAGTCTGAGTAACCAGCAAAGCCACCGCCTGTGTTTATATTCTCACCCTGTTGTAAAGCAAGATCCCATGCAAATCGAGTTGCAGTGCCTGTAGTGCATCCCGTACCACTTTGGCCTAGGGAACACCGCTGCCACATCAGTCCTGTCTGAAGGTCGGTTACTGCGCCATCTCCATGATCCTGATATCGACTGTCAGATGCTGTAGGTATAATAGCACTGTTACAAGTTTGCGCCCATGTGGGTGTGACAGTTAACAATACGGCCAGTAGAAATAGGTATGGTTGTCTCAGAATATTAACGTTTAAAATTTTCATCATTTTTCCACCCAGATATGGGGAATAAACTCACTTTAACAATCAAGTAAACACTTTAAATAAGCTATCTTTGTTGCTGCTAGGTGAATAATTTCAGAATGCTTGATCTCTAACAGCGCCGTAGCATCTCATGCTTATTAAGCAAACCTCACAGGACGTACATGCTCCTACCAGATAAACTGAACATGTCAAATTACTCTACGCTACGAACTAAGCGCACAGGAAAACTGCCATTGTGGCGGTAGTAGCCATCGGAAAAGCCATAGTCAAATCCGACTATCCAAGCAGCGCCTGGTACTCGAGCATATGCTGAAGCCCAGTAGAATGAACTTCTAGAATTCGGGAAATAGGACAGATCAGTAGTGTGATTTGTGCCGTTAAGGTTAAGGAGGCCAACCAGCTCTGTTTTTCTCGGCATGCGCCAATTTGTTGCACCGCAGAGACCGGCTGTGTTAACACGGGCTACATATGCTTGAGTATTGCAGTAGGTAGTGATGGGGGCTAAATTGTTGACGTAACCATAGCAGGTTCCACCATCATCGTTTGCATACCCATTGCTGCCACCATTGGTGTTGGGATCGGTATTATACCAGTTATATGTGTCATCAGCGTCATGTAGACCTTCATCGCCATAGCGACCGTTACCTCCCTCCTTTTTCTCCCAGACCAGACCGGTGACATTGTCTCTGATGCAGGACCAGGTGGTTGCATTGACAGGAAGTTCGTTACCATTAGCGTCAATCTTGGTATAGCTGAAACCGGCATGGCCATCACTATCACTATTGGTAGCCGGATGTGCATCACGGCCATGGGAGCAGTCCTGCTGTTCTATGGTTTCACCGAGGCAAGTAGTGTTATTCCCAACTGGATAGTTACCGCCCCAAGTAATGCCAGTATCGTTGATTTGACTGGTAGAAGTAGTTGTTTGCGGTAAAGGAGTGGTAATAGCTTCAATGCTTGCAATACTTTCGCCTGCTATATTGACAGCAGTGACAACGAGATAATACTGAGTTCCGTTTAAAACTCCGGTCAGTATCACTGGACTGGTCTGGTTAGGCATCAATGTACCGCCTGCAAGGCTAGCATAATTCTCTAAGTCGGTTAGGCCTGCGAAGCTTTCAGTTGCATAATAGAGATTGTAACTATCTGCTCCACCTACTGGGTCCCACTGCACATGGATTATAACATCACCAGGGGTGGCGACTAGACCAGTGGGTGGGATAGAATCGGTTGGCTCCTGAGCAGAATCAGAACCACCGCCTCCACCACAGGCAGTCAACAACACTATGAGCATGACTGTAGAAAGATGGTAATACTTGTCCATAATTTGTTCCTTAAATCAGTACCGGGTGCGTCAATGTAAGTAGTTGTTCTAATAGCCGGAACTATGGGAGTAATAAAGAGTGAAACTATTTTTGGGACTTTTCAATTTGTAGTACAGATGATCTGATATCACTCAAAATTAAAAACGCTCCAAAAAACATTACTGAAATTACAAATCCTATGATCAGTCCACCGATGGCACCAAAAAATCCATCACCCATCTTCCATCCTGAAATAACTGATATCAAAAGAAAGAGCCAAAGTGAAATTTCAATCAATACTTCGTACGAAGAAACGATGATTTTTGATAACATATATATCTCCTAAGTTATTTTTTTTTAAATGAACAGATGCCTAATTATTTAGGTTAAGTGTCTGCTGATTACTTTGTATTAGAGGAAATGGCATGACCGTTAATCAGTATTGTTAAACATAAAATACTGTGCATATTTGCATTGTTAACGTTGTAATTCCTTAACAACATACTTAGTTGTGAAGTCCTTGTTTTCTTCAGCAATATCGTATGTGATGACATTCCAGCTTGAATTAAATGGATCCCACTTAAACAAAACTGTTGCTTTCCTCCTTTCATACATAGGGTGTTTACGTGCTGTGCCAAATTGCGCAAATACTGGTGACCATATAGCTTTATACGTAACCATTACTATACGGTAATCATCGACTCCTTTAATTCGCTCTTCATTCTTAACAATTTCGTTAATTTTGAATTTACCGTAGGGTATTTTAGCCAGTTTGGATTATCTGTGTGTTTGTACTTTAGCCCGGATTGTGTCGGGTGTACCGTGATTTTCTTCTGAACGCCATCCATGTGTTCTTGAAATTGGCTGAAAGTGAAACCTTTACCTTTTTTAAAATTGTCGTATTTCTTATCCGAAGAAATAGTTAAAAATCCCAATTTGTTCCATTCGAGCATATCTTTGTAAGTATGTTGAGAAACAGTGCCTATTGCCCAATTCCATCCTCGATTCACTACAGTGTAATTACCTTGCATGGGTGACTCTCTACCAGTTTTATTCCAGTGTGCTTCAATTACGGATTTTGCATCTTTATCAGAGAGCGATTGACCTGTTAGTGCTATAGAGAACACAAATAGTAGTTCGATACCAACAATGCCGAAAATAATTTATTTTGAACACCTTGATTTCTCTAAATAAGTTATAAGTTAGGGTCGTGGTAAGTGATATCAAAACCAGGGGGGTAAGACTTTTTTTACAGTATTATTTTTACACATCACATTTATATCTTCATTATCAAGTCGCTTTGATCATAAATACAGTCAAGAGGCTCATTTGAATAGTCAACTGCTTAAAGTTTGTCATTTGTGATTTGGTTATCTTCGATGAATGCATGGGCTATTACAATATCCTTCTTATTTAGAAGAACGGTAAATACTTTACATATAAGCCTCGCAGATCCTGAACTCCCCGTAAAAACCATAAAACCCACTTTCGCACTAGAATTAAGAACGTAGTCTTTATTATGCATAACATTTTGTCTTGATTTAATCATGTAGATTGAGCAACAAAACCTTGCTGACTTGTCGTGCCTTGAATAAATCCATTTGGATTGCCAAACATTGATAGAATATTTGTGTTGTTGTTTGCCCATCGATAACAAGTTGTGCCCGAAATTCTGAGATTGGGGCCGACATTGCTTTCATTGACGTTCTACCCGTGCAGCCAGTCAAGCTAATTAAAATTATGGTACTACTATGAATGACCTATACATCTTTTACTCCAGATATATTACAATTCTAATGATAAAATAGATTTGAAATATTAATGAACTCAAGTAACACAACATCCCAGGAATGTTACCCAAATACACTCATCAATTTACATTATTCTAATGACAGTAAAACTATCAATAAGCATGTTATTTGTTTAGCTCGCGTTGAGCATCCATATTTTATAGACATGATTATAGAAAATGTGTCGTAATCATAATCCGCTCTTTAATTGGCCATATTGAAACGATAGCCAAATAACAATCAGCTTCAATATTATCTGTTAATGAGTGGTTCAAACTGTCGTTTTTTTATGACTTATTTAGATGTTCCCTAGCAATTACGGTATTCACCATAAAACATACAATTGAATGTAATATATATAAATAATTTTCACCCCATTCATATGAATGGGGACATATCTTAAAATTGAAGGGATGTTGATTTATGTCAAATTATAAGCAAAGAGTGCATACACTTTCGCTTGCAATTGACCTTATAAATGAAATTTATAAAGGTGTATCAGATCCCAAATATTGGGATGACTGTAGTGGTTGTAGTGGCCAAAAATACTTGACCACTACAACTTTTCAATGAGCTTGAGCATATGAACTCTGGTGAGCGACTGCGATGCTGCATGGGGAGTGAACTCTGCACTCATTGAACATTTTTACACAGTCTTAACCCACAGCGGCCTATTGCAGTGCATCATATCAATGAACGGTTAAGTTTATTCCTCTGTCGCCTCGCCATGGCAGTGAAATGATGTTCTGTAAATCCAGAAATAGTTACCAATCACCAGCAGAAAAGAAAAATCTGGCTAGTCTAGTAATGCAGAGCCCTATATTCGGTAATATACAAATATAGGTCTTTGAAATATCCACATCGAGCTATGCCAGATTTTCATAAGTCCCTGATCTAAGGTGGATGGCAGCCTAGATATTTTTAGGTCACTACGAAATTGATTTAACTATTTTAGTGTATAAATAATGACATCGTTCAGCCTCTGTTAAGGAAGCAAAGCGCAAAATAATTACAAGTATTGAATATATCTAAACGATATGTTTTTAGATATTTAATATTTCTTACATAGACTGACATACATCATTGAAATTATTAGAGTTGTATTCATCCTTTACAGATATAGATTGACACGATACTTAGATAACAAGAAATGCAAATCTCAATGGATGAGAATAATAATACTTATGATTGATATTACCTACTATCAGTGTATGTATTTTATTAAGGGGAAAAGTAATGAAAAACAATAATTTAATAGTTTCTTTTTTGATCGCTCCATTGTTATTACCACAAGTAGCTATAAGTGGATTTCTGGATGATCTAAAAAGCTCTATAAATATTTCATTTCCAAACTCGAAGCAATGTAAATCTCGTGCAGATATTTATCGAAAATCGCAGATTGCTACTCTATCTGCGAAAAGCAGTATATATAGAGGACCTGGTTATAAGTGTGGTGTCACTGCGCGTACTGCTAATGGCGGCAATGTGAAGATTATTGGTGAGCATGCCGACTGGTATTATATAGCTATAAATGATACGCGCGGTAGACAAATCAAAGGATGGAGTCCTAAAAGTAGAGTAGCACTTCCATCAGCACCAAGAAATTCAAATGGTGTAGAACAAATACAGAACCAACCTCCTAAACAGAAAAACATACAGGCAAAAATACCTAATAATAGACCTGTCCAGACTTATCCAAAAGAAATGGTTGCAGAAGTGCAGCAATTATTAAATGAACAAGGTTATGATGCTGGTCCGGCAGATGGACTTTATGGAAAGGGTACACGCGCTGCGGTAATGTCCTTTCAACGTGGTTCAGGATTGAAAGAAACAGGTAAACTTGATCTTGATACACTTTCTACTTTAAAGCAACCTAAAAAGTCAAAAACTATAGTATCTAAAGCTCCTTCCTCTGCGAATAATTCAACTGAAAAAGAATCTAACAAGCAAAGTAATGCTACTTATGATGATGTCATTTTCAAAATAGATTTTTGCTCACGTAATAATTTAACGGTTAAAATCTATATCGATGATAACGTAGAAGCATGGAAAGATGACGTCGCAAAAGATCTACTAAAGCGCGGCGCTAAATATGGTATGAATGATTGTAAAGAACTTCAGTATCAATATTTAAAAAATAATCCTGTGGTTGCTACTTTATATCGAAAAGCTGAGCTTACTAAGCGAAGCCCTAACAACCATCTGGCATTTGCTCATTTTAAACCAAAAAATAACTATCAAATCACAAAATATAAAAACCATGAAACAAAAAGACGAGAAAGTATGTTAGCTGCTAAGCGCAAAAAGGAAGAACAAATATTAGTGGCTAAACGTAAAAAACAAGAAAAAGCAACTCGTGAAAGATTAGTGAAAAAAGGCAATGTCGATATTGTTAACCGATTATGTCAACGCGAACATAATATTAACCGCGTTTATGTTCCAGATGATATTGATATATTGGACCATGATCATGTTAAATCAATCCTAAAATTAGGAGTCAATCATGGAAAACAAGTGTGCAAGTCAACTGCAAATGTTGTAGCTAATTTATTTCCAAAATCGCTTCAAGATAAAAATGCTGTCAGACCATGGGCATATGCATTGATGACACATGATGGCAATAATATTATCAAGTATGGAAATGCTGAAGCAAAACGACGGGAAGACCTACGCCTAGCAGAAGATAAACGTCTAGAAAAAGTGCGCGCAAAAAAAATGCGCATTGATCATTTGATAAGTTTTATAAAAAACAACAATGCAGAAGCATATATACAGGTAGATAAATTAATTGCTAATCCGTATGTATATGAAGATAAGATTGTTGTGATGAAGGCGCGCTTTGCAAGTATGCTCAGCAAAAAAGAAGCATTATTCGCAAGTAAAAAATTCTTTGGTAAATTAGTTGATGTATTTTTAGTAACTGATGTGCCTACTACTCGTTTTAAAAAAGAGAAGAATCTATTACTCATAGGGCGAGTCATTGGTAATAAAAAATACGAATTGCCTACTGGCGAAAATGCACTCATTACACAAATTAGATTTATTGATGCCTATGAACAAAACTATAACTATGATGATCTTGAATTGGCCTTAAAACAACATAAACTATTAACCCGGTGAAGAAATAGTTCCTGTATAATACAGGAATGAATAAAATAGATGCACGAAAATTGCCTTCCTCGGCACAAGAGGAAAAACGAAAGACAGCTATCCGGTTGCGTAATAAAGGTGAACAGAGAAAATAAACGGGGACGCTCACCGTTTGCCGCCGCAACTAAACGCCAGGAAACAGGTGGATGGGGAGTGGCAGTCCTTAACAGTAAATTTCATTTAACTAATTGATTGATAGTTTATTTGCGGCAATCTAAATAATGGATATCCTTGTTTGGTGTGAGTAAACCAGGTTCTCCGATGTGCAGTTTGAACCGAGGTTCGCTCAATGAAGGAAGGTTCCCAAAGTGCCGATAGTGAAGATGCCCGAAACAATGATAAAGGGTAGTGCGGTAACGACAAGTGCCAGAAAAAGCCAGCTGCTGAACCCGGAGCTTAACCACGCTATGCCTGCTGCCAGTATACCCATAAAGCCCAAGCCCGCAGCTGCAAAATAGTAAGTCTTGACGCAGTCGGTCAGGCAAGTGCGATCTTCGAAATAGCCGGACAGAAGATTGGTGAAAGTCAGTCCCAGGAAGGCCCAGGAGGCAAACGATAAAAGAAACGCCAGGGTGACAAGTATTTTCACGGCCATCTCCACTCGATTTGTATATGTATACTATTGATCGGAGTGGGTAAGTTTTCAACTCGGTTTAAACGGGGTTATTCCACCAGTTGTCGGGTACTCGTCGAATGGGTATGCAATGACGTCTGATCTACTTGAATGCTTTTGGGGCTAACTGCTTTGTTCATTGTCTGTTGTCCTGCTGGGGTGACTGGCAGCGTTGTTCGTAAAAGTCGGGCATACAATTACGCTCCCATTTTAAATTGATCGATTCGAAGTGGAGCCGCGCCGCTTCGCACTTGCCTTCAGCGGTAAGTATCAACCCTTCAAGGGTGTCCTGGCGTTTCTCCATATGGTTGCTTGCGATTTTGCCTGCCAACTCTCTTGCTGCCGTCGGCATGTCTGCCTCAGCCAGGACCATGGCGGCATCGATCAGTTTCTCCTCCTCCTGCATCTGTTCGATATCCTCCTCGGTGATAGCTGGCAAGTCCGTTCTGAGAGAGGGAAATCTCTGCATGGAAGGTACCTGGCGACCTTCGATCGCTAATGAGCGCAAGGGGTAGTGGGGAGGCGAAGATGACAGCAAGTGGTCCGCTTCATCGAATGCACGTATGACCACCTGGTATTCGTTGACGTTTCCCTCAGGAGAGCTTGTGGTCTGTATCCGTTCAAGGGGAAGAGACGTGGCGTGAGTATTATACCAGTAGACGGGGTAGTAACTCGTGGTTGAACCGTCCCGCTCGATATGATGGAGCTGTACCTGATAGCTGGCGGCATCGTTTATGGGTTGCCAGGTGATGGTGTCATCAGTCAGTGAGGCCGGCGAGGCCTCCCGATCGGGCCAGTCGAGGATGATGTTGTCTCGAATGGTTATCTGCAGTTTCGGGTCGGGATGTGGCTCAGATTTTGCGGTTAGTGTGACTTCGTCTGATTCATACTCAGGGCCGTCATAATAGAACTTCTCTGTGAGTCTGGAGTGGGCGCTGCCGATGACGGAGAATGAATGTCCGGTGGGTTTGTTCGACCAGGTTGTGGTTTGGATCCTGTTTAAGCGCCAATCGCCGGCAGCAACTTTGAACATGAATCTACCTTCGTTATCGGTCGTGACTTCATCCGAGAGGAATTGATTGTTAAAGACGCCTGTTAAACTGATCCCAGCAGCTGGTTCGCCCTTGTAACTTATCTGGCCAGTCAGAAAGGCTTCACCAGAGGGAAGCGGCGAGAGTTTCTCATCCGGGGTCCATCTGAAGCTATAACGTACGTTATGCCAGAAGTAATTGTTTGAGCTGCTAAAGCTACTCAGCCAGCTGCTGTCTGATTTTACCGTTGATTGGCCTCCATCCTCACCTTGGCTCCTCGTCTCGCTGATCTGTTCCTTTATCTTTAAATTAATTGAAACATATGTGGCCATGTAGCCTGTAACCAGAAAGACGATCAACACAGCTAAAACGCCACCAATGACAGAGGGGGTGGAAATAGTCGAGACTTCATTCGGCTTTCCTGCGTCCAGGTAACTGATGACGGCGCTGACTAATGCGACGAGCCCTAGGCTGGTGACGATAGTGACAGGCAGTAGTTGCTGATAATGGGCAACTCGCGCGAGCAGCTGAATCCCTCCTGCGGAAGAGAGCAGTGGATACAGGAACAGGTTGAGCAGCGAGGCAACAAGCAACAGGCTAAAGAATAACAGGGCCTTGTCGGCGCGCCGGTTTAGAATGTGGCCGCCGACGACTGTAAGCAGTGAGAGGAAGAATGCAGAGAGCTTGCGCATTTTAAATCCTTTTGCATGTATTAGCTTTTTAAATGGAACTTATGTGAGGCGTCGTGCCCGACGAGCAGTTCGATGCAAAAGCATTGTGGCTTGTCAGAGAGGTAGCTGGCAAGCCGATGTGGAGGAGAGCCCCGCCATGATATGGTAGCAAACCGACCCTATAAGCTTCATGGCGGCAGCTGCGTGTATGTAGACAGGTGCTGTTCTCCCTGTGCCCCAATACACCCCTTTCGAGTGGCAATCTCCCATGATATAAAAAAATGGAGTAAACGGGGGCACTCACCGTTTGCCGTCGCAACTAAACGCCAGGAAACAGGTGGATGGGGACTGGCGGGTGAGTTACATTTAACCTATTGATTGGTAGTTTATTTGTGGAATCTAGACGATGGATCTCCCTGTTTCGAATCTCGTCCATTAATATAAAATCGGCGAGTTCTATAGTCTTGTATGTAGAACTCCCTTCAGTGGCTGAGTAGTTAATTTAGATATTAGTTAAGTGTGTATAGATGATAGTGGGCATGTTTGAACCAGCCTGAATGTTTGGCCTGCAAATGTAGGACATGATTGTGTGGGGCTAAAAAGTTTGTTCTATCTATTGTTTGGTCTCTCTCTTCATCCTCTCCCATGCATTATCTAGTTTTTCCAATGAGAGTTCTTGAATGTTGGTGATGCCCTCCTCATTGAGTCTCCTTTCCATGTTGCGGAATCTTTTTTCAAACTTTTCGTTGGCACGACTCATTGTCTGTTCGGCGTCCAGATCGAGAAGCCTTACGACATTAACTATGGAAAAGAGTAGATCGCCCAGCTCATCCTGCAGACGGTCCTTGTCTGCTCCCTCCATCTCACTTCTGACCTCATCCAACTCTTCTCTCACCTTGTTAAAAGCGCTTTGTGCATCAGGCCAGTCGAATCCTACTCGTGCTGCCCGTTTTTGTAGCTTCTCTGCCCGTATCAACGCCGGTAGGGCCTTTGCTACTCCGTCCATATGGCTGGTCTGTACCGATATGTCGTTGCGTTGACTGCGTTCTTCTGCTTTTGTTTGTTCCCATGCATGTCGTAGTTCTTCATCGCTCTGATATTGCTTGTCAGAGAAGACGTGAGGATGGCGGCGTATCATCTTGCTGCAGATACCGCTTGATACATCGTTGAAATCAAAATGACCATCCTCCTTTGCGATCTGGCTGTAAAAGACGACCTGGAATAACAGGTCACCAAGCTCATCTCGCAGTTCACTCATCTCTCCCCGCTGGATAGTGTCTGCGACTTCGTATGCCTCCTCCAGGGTATAGGGCACGATGGTGCTGTAGGTCTGGCGTAAATCCCAGGGACAGCCCTTGTCAGGGTCACGTAGCTTTGCCATGATTTCGAGTAGTCGCTGCATTGCTTCCATCAGCTTATGTCTCCGAAAGTATAGAGTGGGTATACATTGGTAGAACTATTAATTGAATAACTATGACTCTTCAAGATGTGAGCTAATTGCCAATTTCCATGCTACAAGTTTTTTTTCGAATGAAAGAGCTGCATAAGCTGGGCTTGTTGATGGCAGGCATAAGTATTGTACGTCGTCATTCTCCAACTTCGGAAGTACAAACTTTTTGTAACTTGTTTCCGCCTCTCTTCCATTGAAGCAGACGATAGTGATACTCGGGTTATTATGAAACAACTTGTTAAATGTATTTGGCACTCGTGTGTTGGGCTGAATTGCGCTATCCGAACTGCCTGGTCGAATGCACGAGTGCAGGACATCCCACAACGCTACGCCAGAACTCTTCAATGCTTCAAGCTTTGCTGGATATGGTAAAGAAGGTGGGAATCTGATGATCTCTCCCATTATTCGCCAGAAGCTATTGCGCGGATAGGCATAGTACTCATTTGCGTCAAGGGATGCTCTTCCTGGCATGCTGCCAAGAATTAGGACTTTAGGTGAGTGTCCGATGATTGGGTTGAAACTGGTAACTTTAGTCATTCAACTGAAAATCACGATGTGCCGTGATCCCTCGGGGAATTCAGAGTTGACGTTACGAGAGTATGGTGATGATCGTGTGGTTTCGTTATATGCAGTTGTCGGTCAGGTAGAGTTACTTGTTGGATTAAAAGCAGAGTTTTAGTCATCAGTGATTATTCGAAATTGGAGATATAAGTAACAATCAATAAGCTGTATTTGTAGAAATTATAGCGCTGTATGACGTGTTGAAGAAATAACAAACTGCAGACGATTCTCTATAATCTTCAATGCTGAGCATGTAGACAGCTAAAAATTCCGAATAATACACTGAATGTGTTTGGTCTATCCTCCCGACTTCGCCATGAAGCGGACCAACTTCTCCGGCCGTTCATTGAACTCGTGCCGCTCCGGCTTGAGGTTGATTGCACGGCGCAAGTGATCGTTTAGACCTGTATCATCTATTCCATCCCTAAGTAACTGCCGTAGAGGATAGACATGCTCGTGGCCCAGGCATAGATAGAGGTCGCCGTCCACCGTCAGTCTCACCCGGTTGCAGGTCTCACAAAAGTGCTGTGACATAGGGGTTATGAATCCGATGCGGGTGTCGGTGTCTGCAAGCCTGTAATAGCGGGCGGGACCCCCACCAGGAAGTATGTCAGGAATCAACTCGATGCGCCGTTCCAGGCGCTGCTTTACGGTGTCCAGAGCAATGTATTTGTCCAGAGCGTTGCGGCCGGTCTCACCCATGGGCATTGTCTCAATGAGGCGTAGTGTGAATCCTCGCTCAATGCAGTAATCCAGGATCGTATCGATCTCATCATCATTGACTCCCTGCATTACAACCGTGTTTACGCGGATCGGTTCAAACCCTGCCGACTGACAAGCATCTAAGCCGCTCAGCACTTTTGCGAGAGAGCCACCTGTAATCTCTTTAAACACCTTCGGGCGTAAGCTGTCCAAACTCACGTTGAGACGACGTACACCTGCCTTGTAGAGGGGGGCTGCGAGTTTGTCCATGCGTGTGCAGTTGCTGGACAAGGATAGGTCGGTTATACCTGGAAGCTGGGCCAGTCGATCTACTAGATCTGTCAGACCTCGCCGCATCAGTGGTTCACCACCGGTCAGGCGTATCCGGTGTACGCCGAGGAGTGCGAAAGCTCTTGTCACACGTTCGATCTCTTCGAACGTAAGCCAGTTGCCCTGTTCCGAGAAGCCTTTAAAACCTTTGGGTAGACAGTAACTGCAGCGCAGATCACAGCGGTCGATTACGGAGATTCTAAGATATTCAATGCGGCGTCCAAACCTGTCTGTCAAGGCATTAGATGACATGGTATGTCCTCCACCAAATATTAAAAAAATGGGCATCATCTAGAACGGTTATAGATGATCTGTTTTGAACTGATTGATCATTGCTTCTGAATCTGAAAGTGGTAAAAAAATTACAAAATGAGCTACTTCTCAATCTCGTAACGTTTCATCTTCTCCCATAGATTTTTTCGTGAGATACCTAGTGTATCAGCAGCCTGATTAATTTTTCTGTCATTATCGGCTAACGCCTTATTGATCGCTTTTCGCTCTGCCTCTTCAATCGATTGCCTTAATGTCGTCGTGCTTATCTCCCGAATGTCAGTCTCCTGGATCTGTAGGTCACTGGCGCCGATCCAGAGGGCATCACATAAAGCGACGGCTCTTTCGATTACATTCTTTAACTCACGTACGTTTCCGGGAAAGGTCATGGATTGGAGTTGTGACTCAGCCTCTTTTGATAACCCTTTTATAGAGCTTCCAGACTTTTTAGCCAGTTCACTAACAAACAATCTAGCTAGATATACGATGTCTTCCCGACGCTCCCGCAAGGGGGGGATATCTACATGAATCACGTTGAGCCGCCAATAGAGATCAGACCTGAACTCAGAGGATTGAATCGATTTTTTCAGATTGACCTGAGTTGCGGCAATGACCCTGACATCCAGAGTGAGCGGTTCACTCCCACCTACGCGTTCGATTTCACGCTCCTGCAGGACACGCAGGAGTTTGACCTGTATTTCCGGTGATACTTCGGCGATCTCATCAAGAAAAATGGTACCCCCTTGGGCCTGTTCAAAGCGGCCTATACGTTGATGCATTGCACCGGTAAATGCCCCTTTCTCGTGGCCGAAGAGTTCGCTTTCGATCAGATTGGAAGATAGCGCGGCACAATTGACCCTGATCATAGGTCCCTTGGCCCTAAGACTATTGTTATGGATCAGGCTGGCAACCACCTCTTTACCAACGCCTGACTCGCCGGTGAGTAATACTGAGCTGTCACTGCCACCAAGCCGTGCTACCAGTCGCTCGATCTTGCGCATTGCAGAGCTTTTTCCGAGGCGCCCGCTGCCTGGCTTGAATTGGTTTTCCTCAATATCTGAATTGACCAACGTTAAGCGGGTATCCGCGATGCGGGATAGATGTCGCTCTACCTTCTTAATAAAGCTGTTGATATCAAATGGTTTGGTCAGGTAATCGAGTGCTCCAGCTTTTACCAGGGTAACTGCATCTGATATCTCACCGTAGGCTGTCATGAGGATTACCGGAATTCCGGGAAAGTGGCAGGAAATATCTGCGAACAGCTCGATCCCTGTGCCATCCGGCAGGCGGATATCTGTAACAACAAGATCGATGTTGCCTTTCTCAAGCTCCTTTCTTGCGCTGGCTATATCGCTCACGGCACAAGCGGGGATATGTTCAAGATGTAGTCTGTCTTCAAGTGACAGACGCATGATTTCATCGTCCTCAACAAGAAGTACGCAGTAGTCTTTGAAATGGCCATTATCTGAAATCTTCTCAAGACTATTTTGCATCAGGCAGCCTTCTTTGTGATAACCGGTATTGCAACATGGAATGTTGTACCCTGACCTTCCTCACTTTTTACCTCAATAATTCCTTCCATACTCTGGACAAGTCGATAGATTATCCAGAGACCTAATCCCGTGCCATCAGGTTTGGTAGTGAAAAAAGGATCAAACAGTTTATTTCTTATATTGGAGGGGATTCCTGGACCATTATCGCTGACTTCAATGATCAGATAGGGGCCACTCTGATGAATATTGCAAATGACTCTACCGCCATCCGGAACAACCTCCACTGCATTCTTTAGCAAGTTACATACAATCTGTTCAGTCTTGCCAGGTATATGGAGTTTTTGATCTGTTTTATTTTCCCAGATGATATCGATATCCTTGTCGTCAACTTCAGCGGATATCAGGTCGTGTAGCTTATCGATGTGCTCAATACTTATCGATTCATCTCCCTCCTCAATCTTAAGTCCCACCAGTAGATTGTGGACGATCTCTTTGATTCTGTGCAGGCCCTGATCGATTACCGGTAAGTAACGATCGATAAGTATTTTGTCGTTCGGATGTTTACGCAATGTGTCGATACAATTTAGAAGGCCTGCAAGTGGGTTATTGACTTCATGTGCGACACCTGCAGTGATGCGGCCAAGCGCAACCAGTTTTTCGCTCATTGCAATCTCTTCTTCAAGCATTTTCTTTTCAGCTAATTCAGCCATAATTTTGTTGAAGGTGACGCTGAGGCGACCGATTTCATCCTTCTCCTTTATTGGGATAGGTGAGAAATCTGTCATTTCACCTCGGCCGACAGCTTCTAAACCTTGAGTGACTGCAGTGAGTGGCTTGACCATGCGTCTGGCTACTATGGTACCCAAAGCGCTGCCGATAATAACAAAGCAGAATATCAAGGCAAGAATAATGACTGCTGTACTTTTTGCTTTATCGTATAACTGAGCAATAGACAAACGAACTCTGACTACACCCATATATTTCTGATCAGAGAATAGTGGAACAACACCTTCCTGAAAGCCTGTTTTTGAGAAACCATCGCTGCTTAAAACAATGGCTGTTCTTGCACTCATCGCCTGTTCGTAGAGATTCTGTTCAATCTGATTGGTTGGTGAAAATGGTAGTCCCATTGGATTGTCAGCCGGATGAAGATGTGCCTGAACCTTACCTTCGGCATCAAGTATCATCGCTGTAATAACACCATGATCACCGCTTGTTTCCGGTCTTTTTGAGGCCATATTTTTCAGACTTTGATAAAGCAGCCAATAGTCATTGCGTAGCATTGCCTTAGGGGTTGTGACCGCAATTGATTCAGAAAGTAAAAGAGCTTTTTCACCCAACATTTCGTGAAAGCGTGTCCAGTCTTGAACAATCATCACTCCGCCGATCATGAAACCGACAGCAGCCACTACAGTAGTTATGGTAAGCGATAACTTGATCGACAATGGCCAGGATTTTGGTTTAAGTATGAACATTTGCGCGGGGTATTTAATCAGTTGCTATCATTGCGGGCATTAAGCCGGTTCGTTGAGTTGCGTTTACCGAAGCGCGTATTCCGTTGAACAGTGAATCTGAAAAATGACCAAATCCATCAAGTTTGAGACGAGCAAGAAGTGTTTTGCCGATTGAATCCTTGTCCATATCCTCAAGTGTACTCTTCATCAAGTTGACAGTATTGGTGTTTACCCCTAAACGAGAAACAATAGGTGGGAATCCAAAGCTTGGAGATCTCTTTATTATTCGAGTCTTCTCCGTGATATCTGGTCTAAAGATAGCAAGGTAATCCCATATGTAAGAATCTACTGCTCCACCATCTGCAACTTGTTCGGAAACTGCTTGTATCGTCTCAGCGTGATTGAAGGTGAAAAATGAGTGTCTGAAAAAAGTCTCTGGTTTTGCATCCTTCTCTGTTATTAAAGTCAGTGGATAGAGGAAGCCGGAATTTGAGTCAGGATCAGAGAAGGCGAAAATTTTCCCTTTCAGATCGTTAAAGTGACTATAGGGGCTGGTGTGGTGGACGATGATATAAGAGTGATAGCGAGGCGCCCCCCGGTAGATAGGTACAGTCATGAGCTTAAGAGATTCCGGTGTTCGTGTTTGGACGTAAGGGTAGCCACAGATCCAAGCGAACTCGATGCCACCGGAATCCAATAGATCCATCACCTCTCGATATGACTTCCTGAGCACAAACTCTACCTTGCGGCCCATTTTTTGACTCAGGTATTGGCTCCACTGGTCTAGAAATCTGAGATTTTCAGTAAGTACTACAGCCGTCAAACCAAAACGGATAGGTTGTTCAGCCTTGGCAGCATAGGTTGGGGTAATCCATAAAAGCAATAGAAGATAGATCAATCGCACATGGATTCCTCGTTAAGGTAACTTGCAGGTGATACCGCTGAATTATCACTCGGTACCATCATTGCTGTATGTATATGTTGTGTTATCTGCATAGTATAAAAGCCGTGATGGCTAAATCTTCTTGGATTCTTAACGATTATTACCATCCAAGTACAAGATAATTCATTTATTATTATATTTGTGGATACTGCTTTTTGCTTATTGTAATAGGTCAGTTGAGTTAACCTATGAGGTTATTATTAGCTTCTTTTCTCAAAGAGTGAAGGGCGTTTTCGATTTATCTTACTTTCATCATGAAGCTTGTTACCTATTGGTAACTCTTTATATCGTGTTAATTACTTAACTGTATGAAATAAAGATAATAATCTGGAAAGTTACTGAGTAATTGGAAACGTTACCATCAGGTAACTAAATATTAGTCCATCACTGCGCTGCATACATTTATTCCCGCTATTTCATATAGATATGAATCTGGCAAGCCTCTTGCTGTGTTACGTAAAAGCGTTTATTCCGAGAATCACCGGAATATTCAGACGAAAGCATGGCATTGGAATGGGAAGAGGCAATGACGATGAGTAGTAGCAGTGGAGTTGTGTTTCAAGTTACCTGGAGACTGCTGATACTTCTATTCATTGGGATTGCCATAACATTATTGATCGCCTACCAGGGGGTTGAGTACTACACCTCTCAGTCCTCATTTTGTGGTGGTAGCTGCCACACCATGACAGAGCAGTATGAAGCCTGGAAGGGTAATTCTCATCATAAAGCAAACAATCCGGATGGGAAGCAGGCTGATTGCGTTGATTGTCACTTTCTGCCGGGTGAACATAAATCACTTAAGGCAAAATACGAAGGATTACGTCATCTGGCAGCTTACCTTTACGACCCCGATGCTCCACTACCAATACGCCCTGTCATAAAGGATGGAGCCTGCCTCCAGTCTGGTTGCCATAATCGTGATCAGCTGGCGCAGAAGGAGATAGAGCTTACAGATAATGTTCGCTTCAAGCACGAGATTCACTTTAGTGATCAGGCGCTGGATGGACACAAGATTACCTGTGATACCTGCCACTTCAAAACATCGGAGAGCAAGCATTTCGAGGTTCCAAATGAGATCTGTTTTCTATGCCATTTGAAATTGGATAAACCCACCCTTGAGATAGCAAAGATGGGTGAATGCTGTGCAGAGGGTGATTTTAAAAAGATTAGTTTTGCGGGTAAACCTTCTATTAATTTCAACGAGGGAAAATCTCGTTGCGATATCTGTCACACGATTCCTACCAGCTCATTACAGAGCCAGCTACAGGTTGGTGATGAGTCAACAACCAAGAAACCAATTACCCATCAGACCATTCAAGAATCGGATGTGGCTTGCGAGAGTTGCCACTTTGAGGTGGTAAAAGGACACGGAGAGATCGAAACCGGTAATGTCGTTTCTAACGGATGTCTGACATGCCACAACCGGAGTCAGACACTGTTGGCCTCTGCGGGTGACAAAGCTCTGATGCATGACAAACATATTCCTGATAAGGCTGATTGCTTCGATTGTCATAGTGTGGTCGAACACAAGAACAGAACCGATCATCTCGATTTTGTACGGGAGGATTGTCAACTCTGTCATGTCGATCAGCATAAATACCAGAAGCTACTCCTATCCGGTGAGCCGGTTGATGGTGAAATCTCGGGTGTTCCGCATTTGATGTATGAGGTCAATGTCAATTGCATGGCCTGCCATCTTAAAAAGGCAGTGAGTCGAGGACACGATGTAAGGACTGCGGCGGGTGAAACCTGTGCAGCCTGTCATACGAAACAGCACTATAAGATGCTTGGTGATTGGAAAAGACAGCTGGAGAAAGAAGTTGAAAGTGCACAGGAAGTCGAAGCAGAAGCGCTGCAACTTCTCGCTGATTCAAGAGATAGTCTAAACAAGGAGCAACTGAGTCAAGCCGAGGCAATGATCGCTAAGGGAAGTGAGCTACTTAATATTGTACGAGTCGGCAATGGCGTACATAACAAAAAGTATGCAATCACCATTCTCGATGGTGCATTTGGCAATTTCGAAGACACCATAGACCTTATAGAGGAAGCGATGGTGATTGACCAGGAAGTGTCCCTAGCACCATTAACAGATTCGGAGGTGATGAGATGAACAGGAGAGAACAAGATGAGTAAAACAAAAGCACCAGATATCAGTCGACGAAAATTCCTAAGTGGCGCCGGAGCGGCAGCCGTTGGAGCTGCTGCAGTGGTGACACCTGGCGTCAATCTACAAGCAGCGGAATCGAAAAAGGCACCACGCTGGGCAATGGTTATGGACCTCAGGCGATGTATTGGTTGCCGCGCCTGTACGGTAGCCTGTAAATCGGAAAACAGGGTCTCTCTTGGTCGATTCAGAGCTGTTATTCAAGAGAAAACAATGGGAACTTTTCCTAAAACGAAAAAGGCGTTCCTGCCTTTGATGTGTAACCATTGTGAAGGAAACAAAAAAGATGGTGTTCCTCCGTGTGTTAAAGCTTGTCCAGAATTCCCCGGCGATCGTGCCAAGTTTAAGACGGCTGATGGAAAGACAATACGTTACCGTAGTGGCGCTACTTACAAACGACCGGATGGCTTGATTCTGATAGATAAAGAGAAGTGTATTGGTTGCGGTAAATGTATTGATGCCTGCCCGTATGGCGTTCGTTCATTCGACCCCTTTGTAAAGGCTGGTGGGGATCCCACTAAACAGGCAGCAGATAAATGTGATATGTGCGCCCATCGTGTAGACAACGGTATTGAACCGTCTTGTGTTAATACCTGTCAGGGACGAGCCCGAATCTTCGGTGATCTTAACGATCCAGAGAGTCAGGTATCGAAGCTTGTCAAAGAGCACAACCTGGCTACTCCCGATAACGTATTGCTTCACGAGGAAGGAACCAACCCACATGTGTTTTATATCGATCCAGATAATTTGTTGAAAGCACTCTATACGCAACGGAAGAAGGGCAAGCTGGACCATTTTGTGGATCAGATCGTGTAATCCCTGTGTGCTCGTATTAGAGAGGAATTGATATGAAAAATTTAAATCGTCGTAATTTTATAAAGTTAGCTGCAGGCAGCAGCTGTGCAATGGCTGCAGGGTTAGGGTTTAATCAGAAGGCATTGGCTGGGAAGATCAAGCTGCAGGAAGGGGGACGTGACTTTTCTCCATCCACGAAGAAGGAGCTACAGGCAATCCCTACAGCTTGTTGGCAGTGTGTGACCCGTGATGCCATGATCGGTTATGTCGAAGATGGGCGCCTGGTGAAACTGGAGGGTCACCCTGACTCTATCCGAACCTTGGGCAAACTCTGCGCCAAGGGGCAGGCAGGTGTTAACCATGTCTACTTCCCGGATCGCATTCTCTACCCAATGCAGCGAGTCGGTAAAAGAGGTGAGCATAAATGGAAGCGGATCTCCTGGGACGAGGCCCTGGATCTGATGGCGTCAAAGCTCAAACCGCTTCTCGATGCGGGAACACCGGAGTTATTCATGTATCAATACGGACGCCACAAGGGCAGCCAGTCTTCGATCATGCATGACTTCATGGATGCCTTCGGTTCCCAAACCATCGGTACCCACACCTCGGTTTGTGAAGGGCCTAAGTGGGTTGGTCAGGAGAGCTTATGGGGAGGTATGTACGATAACTGGGACTACGATCATACCGATTACGTGGTGAATTTTGGTTCCAACCAGTTCGAAACTCACACCAATCATATCCCTACCTCCCAACGGCTGATCCGGGCTATGGTTGAGCGTAATGTTCCGCTATACACTTTCGATGTGCGTCTTTCGAACACCGCTGCCAAATCAACGGAATGGATTCCGATAAAAGTTGGTATGGATGGCCTGGTTATGTTGTCCATGGTCAATGTCATTATGAACGAAGGCTTGTTCCGAAAAGATCATCTTAAATACATGCGTGTATCTCCGGACTATCATGCAACTGAGAGTGAGAAAATAACCGCTATTAAAGAGCATGTAGCGAAGTTTACTCCGGAGTTTGCAGAGAAAGAGAGCGGTGTCCCTGCTGCGAAAATAAAGGAGATTGCTCGCGGTTACGCGAAGGCTAAGTCGGCCTGCCTGATAGGTTATCGTGGTACTGTTATGCATTATCATGGAGCGGACCAGGAACGTGCAGCGATGTTACTGTCAGCCATTACTAACAACCTTGATAGAAAAGGTGGCAGAGTCATGGGTGTCGGTGCTGGCTGGAAACATCCACATTCACCAAAAGCCAAACTTCAAAAAGCGCTTGATATCGTAAACGGGTTTCCTGGTGAGGCCGCTTTCCCAACCCATCAATGTAGCCAGCAGAACCTTCCGATGATCAAGGATGGCCAAAACGGACGGCCTAAGGTCTACTGGTCGAGTTGTAACAATCAAGCTTTCATCAACGGCAACAACATTGAAGCGGAAGCCGTTCTAAAAGATGAAAGCCTGATTCCCTTTTATGTCAACACAAACATTGTCTATGACGAATCATCACAATATGCCGATCTCATCTTGCCGGATGTCACCTATCTGGAGCGATGGGATTATGAGGATATGGTGTCACCAACCGGGGTTGCTGAATACTACATTCGCCAACCCCTCATCAAACCGCTTGGCGAGTCTAGGGATCAAGGTGAAGTCTTTGCAGGTCTGGCGAAACGGTTGGGAATTGAAGTTGCTTACACAACCAAGGAGGATTATGTTCGCCAATCTTGCGAGATGACTCCCGGAGTCAAAGAGGCCGGTGGTTTCGAATACATGAAGAAACATGGTGTCTGGCACGATAAGGATGCCAAGCCCAACTTCGGCTTCTACGAAGCTAAAGCTGATGTATCCGGTGATGGGATTATTCTCGACGAAAAAACAGGCGTCTACTGGAACTACAAGAAGGCAGGGGTCAGCGAGGCTGAAGCTAAGAGTAAAGGCTATCTTGGGGTAGAGGGTGCCAAGAGTGCCTATGTTGCCCAGGATATTGAGGGCACTCCGCGCAAGGCCTATCCACCCAATACGTCGTTCCTTAAGTCCGGTCTGCTCGACTTCTACTCCGACAACTTTGCGGCTAAGGGATTCCCCGCATTCCCGACCTACACACCTGTCCCGGAACATCAGAAGATGGGTAAGGATGACTTACACCTGACCACCTACAAGGTAGCCGTTCACACCCACTCACGTACAGCGCATTGCAAGTGGCTCTCCGAGATTAAGCATGACAATCCGGCATGGATCAATAGCAAGACCGCGGCCGAGCGTGGCATTAAGGAAGGTGACCGTATCAAGGTAGCCAGTGACCTCGGTGAGATAACCACTACAGCCCATGTTACCGAAGGTATCATCCCTGGCATTATTGCTATTTCACACCACTTCGGGCGACAACAGTCTGGTATTTACGGCTCAGGTAAAAGTTCGCCAATGCCTGGGGGTGCCGCGGCGGATCCAGATGCTAAGAACAAGTGGTGGGACAAGCACGGTATTCACCCCAACACAATCATTCCAAACAGTTCGGACCCGATCAGTGGTGGTCAGCGGTGGATGGATACGGTTGTAAGAGTTGCCAAAGTGTAAATTTCATTTAACAGGAGGATTGAGATGGGTACTGACTGGAAAGAGTTGGCCGATGGTGCCAAGTCACGAAGTGATATTTATGGACTGTTGAGCACTGTTTTCCGGGAGGAGCCCAGCGAGGCCCTCATTAAGGAGATGAAAGGTCCCCAGTTACTGGGGGCCTTCTCCAGCATGGGAGTGGAACTGGGTGAGCGGTTTTATACCGACCACGAATCCGAGGTGGTGGAAGAACTGGCAGTCGAGTATGCCCGTTTATTCATCGGTCCCGGCCCACATATATCGGCACATGAATCTATTTTTGCTGAGGCAGACGGTGGAACAGGTGGCTTGTGGGGAACCCAGACCGTTGGTGTAAAAAAGTTTATCGAAACAACAGGACTCGACTATGAGCCGGGATTTACCGGCGTTCCTGATCACGTTAGTGTTGAACTTGAGTTTATGCAGAAGTTGACCAAGTGGGAAGCGGATAAGTGGACACAAGAAGACCGTAAGAATGCAGAGTATTGTATGACAGTGCAGCGTATGTTTCTGGAGAAGCATCTGCTCTGTTGGTTACCGCGGTTCTGTGAGGAGGTAATGGAACAGGCAGCGATGCCTTTTTATCGAGCTATGGCAGATTTAACTAAGCATTATATGAAATATGAACAGGATAGTATTGCAAATGATACGGCTGCATAAAGTGTAGGTTAGGTCGCTTGTATAGATAAGGGTAGAGAGGAGAGCGCTGTGACAACTCAGTTATCCTTGCTCTAACTTGAGACGAATAAAGTGTTGCTCTCCAGATGTGGCCTGATAAAGGTTGTATTTAAGCCAGAACGGTCACGAAGGATAGCTTTATGCGAAGTTTTCAAGTCTAACTCTTTACCTTTGTGTGTACAGGATCCAGAGATATTCTTGAAGTCATGTCTTGAGATTTTAAATGGCTCTGAAATAGGTATGATCTGTTTTCAGGGCTTTAAAACAGACTAAAGGTTTGGGTTAGCTGGTTTGATCTGTATGAAAGGAAAAATTATGGTCCCGGAATAATATCAGTGCGGCATCAACAACCTTTTTATCATACAGAATGTCAGAGTTTTTTAAGATCTCATTGAGGCCAACCTCTATTCCCAAGCCTGGCCTATAAGGACGATGTGAGTTGATTGCCTCAATCACATCAGCAACCGCCATTATTTTTGCCTCCAGTATTATTTGATCATCCTTGAGGCCTTGGGGATAACCCGAACCATCTATGCGTTCATGATGTTGTTGGATCATTTGAGCAATTGGCCATGGAAACTGAATTTCCTGAACAATTTCAAAGCCAATTCCACAGTGTGTTCTAATGAGATCGAACTCGATATCTGTTAGTTTTCCGGGGCGGTTTAGAATTTCAGATGGAATGTAGATTTTACCGATATCATGAATCAATGCACCCAGTCGGATGCCTTCAATTTGATCGTCATTTAATCCCATCTGAGCTGCTATAGCGACAGATAACTCAGCTACTCTTTGTTGGTGGCCCGCGGTGTAGGGATCACGCTTTTCAACTGTACGGGCTATGGCAGTAATGGTGTCGACGAGCGTCTTTTTCAGCTGCTCTTGTTGTTGATGATCCTTGGTGATGTCATTCAGTACATGTAACGAGAAGAGGTAATTACCATTGTCGTCATTGATACGGAAAGCCTTGTATTGGAACAGCTCTCCGTTTTCGAGCATAACGTCTTCAAACAGGGTATGTTTGCTGTTGTTATCGTTTATTAAGTCGCTACACTTTGGTAGCTGACCATTGGTTTTAGGAAACAACTTCCAATAGTGGCGCCCGATTAGTTGATCTATTGGCTGTTGGGCGCGTTCGGCATAGGCCTTGTTGGCACGCAGGATCCGTCCATCTTTGTCGTGTAGAAAAACCGGGTCATTGATAGCATCGAATGCTGACTCCCACTCTTTGTGGGCGCGTTCGATCTGGCGACGGTTTTTTTCCAAAGCCTCTCTATCCCGATGTTGCTGGGTGATGTCGATAATGTAGCCTTCCAGAATTTGAGGTGATGAGTTTCGATCGACGCATTGCCCCTGTTCCCATACCCATCGCTCTTCCTGGTCTTTTCGAACTATACGATACTCAATTTGATAAGATTGATCGGAAGCGATGGCTTGCTCTACCTGCTGAGTTACATACGCTTGGTCATCAGGATGGATAAGCTGTAAATAGCTTACCCTTTTACTACCAGCGAGCTCGCCTGGTGTATAGCCAGTGAGTGTTTCACATCCGCGGCTTAGAAAGCGCATGGTCCAGTTGCTGTCGTTATTACAGCGGTAGACCATCCCTGGCAGGTTGTTCAACAACGTAGTCAGTGTATTGCGGGTTTTGTCGAGTTCTTGTGTCTTCGCTATCAGTTTATCGATAACGATCTGGTGGTGGCGTTCATCCACATAGCTGTCAAGCCACCCATCTTGACTAGGGTGATTGCCCTCGTTGATTTGATCAACAAGCGTTTCAATGGTGGTTAGTAATACTCCAGGCTCTGTAGGGTTAGTTAGAAATGCGGAGACCCCGATATTCCTTGCCAGTTGTTTATCTTCCGAAGATTCAAAAACTTCGGAGTAGATCAAAAAAGGGGTCATTTTTAGATGTGAATCTTGTCGGATGGCCCGACAGAGCGTAAAGCCGTCCATGATCGGCATAAGAACATCAGAAATGATCAGATCAGGGTGAGGAGGTAGATAGGCCTTTGCAAGAGCCTGGACACCGTTCGTGCACTCCTCAACTTCGTAGCCACTAGATTCCAATGTATTTTTTAAGGTCATGCGCATTTCTGCGTGATTGTCGACGATTAGTATTTTCATAACCGATTGTTATTATGAGGTATTATCTGTTAATTAAGGTGGTGTAAAAGAGGTGTTAGTGTTAAATGTCTAACTGGAATTCCCCTCATATACCTAATTGTAGTTATAGAGAGAGTTTTCGTAGACAGAGAATCTAAGGGTTTATAGTAATAGGTAAAGGTGATTGGATTGAATTAGTGCATTTATAGATGGTTTGATTTGTCAGGCAGAGGGTATTTTCAAAACTGCTTCGTTAGCAATTATGCATATCCATAGTTTTAGTAGCAAACTGGCTGGTCAACATTTAATGAACCGTCTTACCCATGCATTGGGTTTGGCAATCTGTTTTCACACTGAAAAATGATCGTTCTATCTGAAAGCTGTATCAAAAATAAATAAATTTTATATGTATTCGCAAATGTTGGGCCTTTTTAAGGCATTAAGGGGCAATTTACATGGTGTAATTATGTCTCTTCGTTGGTATGGCAGATCTTAGACTTTTGAGGAGTGCTTGAGGAGGAAGCCCATGTGGCAGTATACGTAGAAGATTACCCTTAGTGTCTATAATGTAGAAATTGGCACTATGGTCCATTGTGTAGTGCTTTTTTTTACCTTTATTAACAAAACTGTATTTAACTCTGTATTGATCTGCAATCCTGCGTAGCATTTCTGCTGAACCGGTTAAACCCGTAATATGCGGATGGAAATAGTGTGTGTATTCAGCTAAATGGTCGGGTGTATCACGGTCTGGATCAAGTGAGACAAAGAATGCTTCGACCTGATCAATCTCATCACCAAGGCCGTCGAGTGCATACCCTACGTTACTTAAAGCTGTTGGGCATATATCAGGACAAAACGTATATCCAAAAGTTAGAATAACAATCTTATCCTTTGAATCATGCAAGGAATATTCTGATCCATCATGTGCGGTCAAAGTAAAGTCACCACCAATCTCTTTTGCTATGCAGAAATTGGATGCAGATATCAAGAATATCGCAAGTATGTAGCGGATGAATTTTTGCATGAATTACTCCAATTGTAGATAAGTAATCTTGCAGCATAAATAGTGCCAACATTAAAAAATCAAAAGGTTGCTTTTCAGAGAAAGAAGATGTGTAACGCTACTAATACCGTAGAGTTATTAGTTGTACCTTGTGTGTCACATAAGTCATATGACGTAAATTTGAATTTATAGTGATTCATGGCTCTGCAACTGTGCGGTGATGTTGGCATTCTCATTGCATTAGTTAGGATATCTGCCAGTTTAAGGCAGCGATTATTGAGACTGGGTGTTAAATGCAATGTACATTTCTGTGCCTATTTCTACCTAGACTATCTAACTAAATATTTGAGAGATTTGGAGGAGCATGCTTATGAAGTCAATTACCCTGAAAAAGGTCGGTAAGGTAGCAATGGCAATATCCATTGCAACTGGTATGGGTTTTACCGCGTTGTCTACATCTACTGTTGCTGATGAAACATGTCAATCACCTTATATGGCTAAAATTGTTGGGCAAGAAGACTATGTCTATGTCTGGACACTTGGCGTTGAAGGCGTTGGTGATGGGCAGGATAAGTTGGTAACAGTCGCTGTTAACCCGAACTCAAAGCACTACGGAAAAGTGGTTAATAGCCTTTCTGTTGGTGGTAGGAATGAGGCGCACCACTCTGGCTTTACAGATGATCGACGCTATCTATGGGCTGGAGGATTGGATACAAACAAGATATTTATCTTTGATGTGGCCACTAATCCCGGCAAGCCTAAGCTACATCATGTTGTTACTGATTTTGTTGCAAAAAGTGGTGGTGTTGTTGGGCCACACACTACCTATGCGTTACCTGGTCGAATGATGGTTACTGGACTATCAAATAATAAGGATCATGGTGGTCGTACTGCTTTGGTGGAATACACCAATGAAGGTGAATATATTGCAACGCACTGGATGCCAACTGATGAGAATCTGCATGGCGCTGAAAAAACAGGTAATTTTGCAGATGGTTACGGCTATGATCTTCGTGCACTACCGCGTCGAAATGTAATGGTCTCATCATCTTTTACCGGTTGGTCCAACTATATGATGGACTTTGGTAAAATGTTGCAAGATAAAGAGGCAATGAAAAGGTTTGGTAATACAGTTGTCGTATGGGATCTACATACACGCAAGCCTAAGAAAGTACTTGACGTTCCCGGTGCACCACTAGAAGTTCGTTGTGCATGGCAGCCAACAAATAATTGGTGTGTAACAACAACCGCCTTGACGTCTAAGATTTGGTTGATTTACGAAGATAAGTCAGGTGAATGGCAGTCTAAAGCCGTTGCAGATATTGGTGATCCATCGAAGGTTCCTCTTCCTGTAGATATTTCGATAGCTTCTGATGACTCTGGTCTCTGGGTAAATACCTTCATGGACGGTAAGACACGTTACTTCGATCTTAGCAATCCCCACAGTCCAAAGCAGGTCTATGAAAAGCAGATTGCTTCCCAGGTCAATATGGCTTCATCAAGCTGGGATGGCAAGCGTGTCTATTATACAAGCTCTCTGCTTGCCAACTGGGATAAAAAAGGAGAATCTGATGAGCAGTACTTCAAGGCTTTTCACTGGGATGGTAATAAGCTGACAGAACAGTTCAAAATAGATTTCTATAAAGAGAAATTGGGTCGTGCGCATCAGATGCGTTTCGGTGCATATGCTCTGTATGGTCAGCGTAGCGAGGAAATGTTGAAAGGTACTGACCTTGCAGCAACTGAATAGTATCGAAATAACTCCACCCATTCAGTGGGTGGAGTTTGTTATCTCTCAAATTAGACCCTTCTAAGGGTCTTTTTTTCAAGCGTCGGAAAAGCGAGATTAAGTTAATGAAAAGCTTTTTAACCTGCCTGCTCTTCGTTTGTTGCATTGTTCCAGGCTATGTAAACTCTGCTGTAACTGAGCAAAGCGGTGAGGTTTATCAATCAGATGTATTAGCACCTTTCTATACAGACCCTGAATATCCACCACCACGCGTGGGTAGTTATGAACTGCCTCCTATAGGTGAAGCAGCGGATGGTGTAATAATTACTGACCAAGGCGAATCTAAGAAGCTTTATGATTTATTAGGCGACGATAAAATTGTATTACTAAGTTTTTTCTACAGTACTTGTAGTGATATTAACGGATGTCCTCTAGCAACAGCTGTGATGTACAGCATACAGGACATAATTAAAAATGACCCAATACTAGCTGACCGGTTTAAAATGATCAGCCTAAGTTTTGATCCAAGTTTTGATACGCCAGAGGTTATTTCACTTTATGGCTCTAGTCTTACGCAAAATGACAATTGGCGCTTTATAACAACAGCGTCACTTAGCGATATAACCCCAATTCTTGAAAGCTACGGACAGTCTGTGATTAGAGATAGGGATGAAGATGGTGAGGAACTTCCTTCATTTTCACATGTTCTTAAGGTGTTTTTGATTGATACAGAGAAAACTATAAGAAATATATATAGTGTCTCTTTTCTCTATCCTGAACTTATAATAAATGATGCAAAGACTATATTATTTGAAAAAGACCGAGTTAAAAACAAAAATGTAGGTGCAGTTAATCAGACGGCTTTGTTGTCAAAGCCGGGTGACTACAAAGGTGGATACGATTTAGAGTCATATCAGACTCGTAGTCTCGATGTTGAGCAAAGACAAGGTATCAAGAAAGACCTTTTTGAATACGTAGAAAATCCACCACTTGGGTTGCCAAAAATCCCACAACCTGAAGACAACAAGATTACGCGTGCAAAAATAGAATTAGGCAGGAAGTTATTTTTCGATCGACGTCTTTCATTGAATGATACATTTTCATGTGCAATGTGTCATATACCAGAGCAGGGATTCACTAATAATGAATTATCCATGGCGATTGGTTTCGAGGGACGTAGCACGCGACGTAATTCACCCTCTATATATAACAGTGGATATCTGACAAAGCTATTTCACGATGGTCGTGAAGAGACGCTTGAACAGCAGGTGTGGGGACCATTGCTTGCTAGGAATGAGATGGCAAATCCCTCAGTCGGTGCTGTAATCAAAAAGATTCGTGGATTGCCTGATTACAAAAATTACTTCAAACGAGCATTTAGTGGAGAGGATGTCAATATGGAAAATGTTGGCAAAGCTCTTGCGAGTTATGAACGAATATTGGTATCAGGAAATTCAGCATTTGATCGTTGGTACTATGGAAAGGATGAATCCGCTTTATCCCAAAAGTCCATCAAGGGATATAAGTTGTTTACAGGTAAAGCAGGCTGTTCCTCTTGTCATACCATCGGGGATGATTACGCGCTATTTACAGATGACAATATGTACAATACGGGTTTGGGATATAAGGAGTCGATGGGAATAAGTCCAGAGAAGGAGAAGATATTGGTCGCACCAGGTGTATTCATAGAGGTTAATCGAGAGGTTATAGAAGCTGTCGGCCACCCACCTCCTACAGATGTTGGTTTATATGAAATCACTCAAAACCCTCATGATCGATGGAAATACCATACACCAAGTCTGAGGAATGTGGCATTGACAGCACCATATATGCACAATGGCTCATTAAGTAGTTTACATGAGGTCGTTGAGTTTTATAATCAGGGTGGGGTTACGAACGAATTATTGGATCCGCGTATTAAACCACTTGGCTTAAATGATAAAGAGATCGAATATTTAGTGGATTTTATGTTAAGTCTGACAGGCGGTAATGTTGATGAGATTGTTTCAGATGCATTTGCGTCACCAGTAGGTGACCTTACGAAGCAAGATCCTCACTGGTCACACAACTAATCACCAATATATCAAAATCCGATTATTTACTGTCGCTTTTAATTAATTGTTTAGCGAGGAGGTATAATATCTAAGTTGCGCATTTTTCTATATAGAGTATTCCGGCTTACACCTAATTTCGACGCTACCTGTGTTACGTTCCAGTAGGCTAACTCCATTTCCCGTATAATGGTGTTACGTTCTGCAACCTCGAGTGGATTATTCTGGCGTTTTGGCTCATTTTTTATACTGTTTGTCTCTAGATTAGCGCTAAATATCTCATCGGGAAGATCTTGTAATCTTATTATTCCATCATCACACAAGCCAATTATAGTGCGTAAAATGTTGCGTAATTGACGAAAATTACCAGGCCACTGGTATGTATATAATGCATCAAGCGCATTTTTTTCAATAGTAATATCTACTGAAGGACCAGATTCAAGATGAAGCAGGTGGTCAATAATGATCTGCTTATCATCACGATCTCTAAGAGGCGGCATTTGTAGGCTGATGCCATTAAGTCGGTAGTAGAGGTCAACTCTGAAGCGACCTTCTTCAACAAGTTGTGGCAACTCTTTGTGTGTAGCGCTGATCAGACGAATGTCTACTTTTTTCGCTACTTCCCCCCCAAGAGGGATAACTTCTCTTTCTTCAAGAACTCTTAATAAGCGTGCTTGTAGATGTAAAGGCATGTCACCAATTTCATCGAGAAATAGTGTTCCGCCATTTGCTTGTACAATCTTTCCGCGTGAACCCTCTTTGCTTGCTCCTGTAAATGCACCAGGTCTGTAGCCGAATAATTCACTCTCAATCAAGGTTTCAGGTAATGAGGCACAGTTGACAGCTACGAAAGGTTTGTTTGCTCGGCTGCTTTCCTGGTGGATCGCATTTGCAAATACATCCTTACCGGTGCCTGTTTCACCTAATAAGATAAAGGGTATATCTCTCTCTAGTAGTTTTTTTGCACGGTCAATATTACGATGCATCCTTGCATCGCCATATTCAAGGTCATCCAAACCTGGTTTCTTGTTAAACTCAGTAGTTGATCTAGTTACGATCAGTCTGTTTTTGTTTGTTTTGTCATGTTCATCAGGAGTTATGAAGCTAGTATGGAAACTTGCCTCTTGCACCTTTTCGAACATTAGAACCGGTTCAATATTCGAATTACTAATATTGTTAATGTTGCATATAGTCATATCAAAAAAATCGCTGAAATTTCTACCAAGAAGTATCTCTTTACTGGTAATATTAAGTTGATTTTTCGCATTATTGTTGGCTGCCTCTATTTTGCCGATACCATCAAATGCAAGGATGCATTCACCTGAAGTGCTTATAAGCTCTGGCTGACTATGAAAGCGAGCAATGTATTTGTCTTTCATACAAGCAAGAAGTAGTTGATTTTCTATCACAAGTGCAGACTTTTTTATCAAATCAATAGTATGTTCGAGTATTGGATTAGAATCATTTGAAGCATTGATAGTTGCTATCAGTTCTCCATATGGGTCATGGACTGTTACAGTGGTTCGAGTAGTTTTTTTTGTTTTAAAATTGAATTGATTGTTGTTGTAAATTGTAAAGGGTTGTTTTTTTAAAGCACAGGATCGAAAAGCTCTGTTTTCCTGTACAAGCTCTGGCCAAATGGTATCCAGATGGCGTCGAGCCGTCAGTTGTGTATTTGAATGAACAGTATCGCCTGTGATATTGACAACTGCTCCTTCCTTGTCAGTTAAATGTATATTGAGCCTTGAATCTATGATCTGCTGTTGAATGGCGTTAAATACTGTATGAGTTATTTCATGTAGTAATGAATAGATATCTCGTTTATCAGTAAACTCAGCAGGATTTAAATCATTTTGTTGTTGATCCGGGTTTGTTGACTGATTCTTGAGGCGACCGTTCCATGGTCGCTCTGACTGTTTATTTACAATATCCACGTTATGGGAGCTATCATTGGTGGTACCGCTGACAGCTTCGTAGTGACTTGTGCAAGTATTGTTACTATTCATTGCAGTACCTATAGCAGATTAAACAGCCAACTATTCAAATACTCTTGACTCATGCTGAACAAACAAAACAGCATCACAGAATGGACCGCTATCAAAAATTCCAGGACAAGGCAAAACCCAGGTGCCATGAATGGGTTTCTGCATGGGTGTGGCCTCCACCTGAAAGGCTCCCGGTACCATAGTCTCTCTCTTCAGCAAACTGCCAACCAAAGTGTGCATCGAGATCTATTGGTGGTGCTAGAAAACCCTCATAGCCAAAACCAAAGGTAAGTCTATGTTTGTATATAACTTCAGCTTGAGTAGCCTGTATATACTGGGTGACAGATTGATTCAAAGGTATTGGACCGATGTTGCTGTAGACTTGCGTAATACCACCTATGGGTCCAGTTGTACCAGTGTCAGTAGGGTCTTCCCCATACCCGTAACCGATACGATATTTCCAACTCCCATTGGTTAATTGTGCGCCAAGGGTAATGATGCCTTGGTCGTCATAAAGATCCTGCCAGAATTTAGCGTCATCCCAGAATTTATACATAACATCTACAGCAAGTAATAGATTTCCATTCATAAGGCTGTTGTTTGCAATACCAAATCCGATATTGGCCGGCTGTTCTATGGTGGGGCTTGCAAAGTCAGTTGCGCTAATCTGAACTTGGTTGTCGAATGTATGTTTAAGCTCTGTTTGGTAATAGGCACCGATTGTTGTGGCTCCCCTGTCATATGTGGCGCCAAATGTACCCCTTAAGCCAATGTCATGTGTGGCCGCTGAGGTAGAGGAAAGACCAAGATCGAGTTCTGCAAAGCTAATAGTGGCAGCGGCACCAATTGAAAGATCAGGTGTGATTTCATAACCAAGACCTGCATTGACACCTAAAATAATGAATTCTGCCCCAGCGCCGAGACTACCCGGATTACTCCTGAACTCTGCGCCTATTCCCGAAACGGCTGTCAGTCCCATGCCAAAGGTAGCAGGAATTCCCAACCCACTGAGATCTTGGGTGACACCGGTGTTAGGAACTGCAAATATACTTGTGCCAGAGTCCTCGGAGAAAGCTGTGCCAGTCACGCTTCCGTCATGCGTTAGCTCGACTTCTGGCATATAGAATGTTGCACCAAAGCTGTATTTGCTGCCTTTGAGCTGACTTAGTGTTGCTGGATTGCCAAAAATTGCTGAGGTGATGTCCTGGGGACGTGCCAAGCTGGTTCCCGCCATGCCACCGGAAGCAGGCGCCAAGGTATTGTGCAGGTCATAGCCGTAAGGTCCTGCAAAACTCTGTGCTGAGTATAAACTACCTGCAGTTATAACAAGCATGGAAGCGTACTTATTTATAAATGTCGATTTTCTCATGTTAACCCCATCTGGTTCTGAGACTCTTGGTTATTCAGACCATGAGGACACCTGGTTTGAGGTGTGTTGTGGTCTGTTTCTCACTTAGCTCTCAGACTTCAAGAGCATATTTGGTTGAAAATCCAGGGATGGAATATGGGCATATAGAATATTGATCAGTCGGTAAAAATCGACCAGTTTCAGGTGTTACTATGCTCTGCCTGTTATATGCATAATCCATCTATTGTGGTGTCAATATCTGACGAGTTGTCTGAACAGATGAAATCCAACTAACTCTATTCTGTTGCTATAATCGTCTTCGGTTATATATCTTGTAAGTCTTATGAATACAGTTGATCCTCATTAGTTAATAAAGAGGATGAAGGCATATCTGTTCCTAGCAAAACCTACCTTCAAGAGAAATTGAAAAGGTTGATACCTACTTTTAACTTTTCACCATTGTTTGGGGCATTTGCATTGCCTCAACAATGTCATTCACTTCAGTTAATAGATCCTGATCCCTGATTCTATTTGGTAAGATGGACTTTGCTGGCCACTGACAGATAACTCTAGTGATTCAAGTGGTTCTGCGATATACGCAGAACTACGTGTATAGTTCTGAGCACCGGTTAATTAGACGAATACTGGGATTCTGGATGTATCGCTATTAGGACAGCTAACTACACTGCGTCATTTCTGCGATACATTGTGGGCATAACTACTAAGTACTGGTCTGAGTTGTTTTGTTGTGGTTTTCTCCATTTAGCCTCAGATAGGAGATTTTTATCCGTAGATGACATTTCAGGCATTGAATAATTCTTTCATGGTGACAGCGAAAGTGCCTACATACATGCAACCTATTGTATTTTCAGTGCATACGTTTAATTCTGTAAGCATTGGGAGCTAACAGATGGCTGTTTTAAATAGCAGATTACAAAAATATTGTTATATTTTTTTATGCTGTGAGAGTTTAACGTGAGTAGGTTGATTGCATGAAAAATAGGCATTTAGGAATTGCCACAAAGATTTTGGGCTAAAATTTGCATGTGTGAGTTGGATGGCAAAGAATCCATCTATAAATCCAAAAAGAGTTCTAACCACCCAATAAGGTGATCTATCCATGTATCCTAGAGACCTGGAGTCTATTCTTGAGCAGGTCCAGCAAATTGCGAAAGGGATTGTCGCTCAGAATGCTCTAGATGTAGATAAACAAGCGCGTTGGCCTGAGGAGGGACTCCGTGCGTTACAGCAAGCCGGTATTGGAGGGTTATCAATACCTATAGAGTATGGAGGCCTGGGATATGGTTCCTTTGCTGTTGCGCAAGTATGTGAATTACTTGGACAGGAGTGTGCGTCTACTGCAATGTGTTTCGGTATGCATTGTGTCGGATCAGCGGTGCTGTCAGCCAAAGCGACGACCGACCAACAGGAACGTTTCTTACACCCGATAGCTGCAGGGGAACATCTCACGACACTTTCGCTAAGTGAGGCAGGGACGGGCTCACATTTCTATATACCCAGTACTCGCTTGGATGCGGTTTCGCAGGAAATGTATCATGTGACAGGTACTAAGACATTTGTAACCAACGGACAACATGCAGATTCCTATGTGATTTCAACTGTAGCAGCTGACCTGGATGGCCCGATGGGAGAGTTTTCCTGCATCGTTGTGCCATCGGATGCTGAAGGTTTGACATGGGGCCCTCCTTGGTCTGGGTTGGGTATGCGCGGTAACTGTTCAACCAGTCTGAAATTAAATAAAGTAGCTATAGATAGAGCCAACTTGCTTGGGGAAGAGGGTGACCAGATTTGGTATGTATTTCAGGTGGTTGCGCCAATTTTTCTCATGGCGATGACTGGAACCTACCTAGGAATAGCGAGTGCCGCTTTAGAAGAAGCCAGGATACATTTGCTTGAACGTCAATACACCGAGAGTGGTACAGGTCTGGCGCAGTTAAATGTCGTACAGCATCGACTTGGAACGCTGTGGGGAATGCTGGAGCGTACCCGACGTCTCTGCTATCACGCGGCTTCAATTTTTGATGCCGGGGATCCTGATGCTCTACCGACAGTCTTTACAGCAAAAGCTGAAGTAGCTGACTGCACAGTTAATATTATCAATGAAGTCATGACTTTGATGGGAGGGGTTGCCTATCGTGACGATTCACGATTACACCAGCTGTTACGTGATGCAAGGGCGGCCCATGTGATGGCCCCAACTACGGATATGCTCCGTATATGGACTGGACGTGTACTACTCGGATTACCAATTCTGGGAACATGAGGCATTAACCAAGCCATGAACCGATATGAAGTGACACTAAAGCAGATGAAACATGGATACAATTTAAGCCGTGATGATGATAACAGTGCTGATGTTGCGTCTAGAAATATTAGCTCAGATAGTATTGTCGGTTACGTTGTACTTCTGAATGTAGGGCAAAATATTTACCAACTTCTGCATGAACAATTACATACAGTACTAAATTTTGAAGATTTGACAGCATTGGAGCAACTTTTTAATGGACTTGAGCAGGGACGGATACGAATTGACGCATTATTACTAGGGTTAAGCCTTGAAGAGCCAGTGCGAATTGCACAGCGGATTCATTCATTGGGTATCGATATACCTGTATTGATACTTTCCGAACCAGATAAGTATAGCCACCTGAAGCATGCACTTAAATTTGCACCTTTCATAGGTAATGATGTTTTGCTCTGTTCAACAGATAAAGTTCATCAGCTACCAAATGAGTTATTGGAAGCAGTTGAAAAGGTTCAAAAACGTAGGCGACATAAGGGATCCGTGGAAGCAGCGCAGGTCACCCTAAGGGCAATTTCTGGTCAACGGCCACAAATAACACACTATTATGAGCGCTTACTTGATAGAGTCCCTATTGGTGTGCTGAACATTAATATTAATGGCTCGATTCTTAATTTAAACCGACATGCCTGTCAGGTGTTGGATATCAACGAACGTGATGCGCTGGGTACATCTCTAGTTAATCTGTTTTCAAAGAATGAGCGTTGCAGGTTGCAAGGTGTGATTGCGCGTAGCGTTGCACCCCTTGGTAGAAGGAAGTCTGAAATATTTCAGATAGCTAGTAAAGAAAAGCACTTTGTTGAGTTGAATGCCTCTTCTCTAGTGGACCGCTCAGGCCAACTAGGTGCTACGATCATTCTCCAGGACGTTACTGAACATATGCGTGCTGAGGAGGGCAAAAACGATGCCTTAAATGAACTGCGCGCTAGCGAACACCGATACCGAGAGCTGGTAGAGACCATGAGTGAGGCATTAGCCTCTACAGATGCTAATTTCATAATAACCTTTGTGAATCAGAGGTTCTGTGATTTGTTTGGTTACTCATTTGACGAAATTATCGGTAAACCATTGATTGATTTGGTTCACAAAGATTACAAGGAAATCATGCTGCAGTTAATGGCTGCAAGTCCATGCGTAAACCAAGAGAGCTTGGAAACTGCTTGGTTGAGCAAGGATATGCAGGTTATTTACACGTTAACATCTCCAAAGTCTATTTTTGATGAAAATAACAGGTATATCGGTTGTTTGGGGGTTTTTACAGATATTACTGAACGAAAAGAGGTTGAGCGAAGAGAAAAGCTACATATGCTTGAGTTGGCCCAGGCGTCCAGAGTCTCCACCATAGGTGAAATGAGTAGTCAAATAGCACATGAACTAGCTCAGCCGCTGAGTGCTATCGGGGGGTTAAGTGCCGCATTGTTAAAGCTTCATAACGTTGGTGCAGCTTCTCATGATGAGATCTCGGAAAATCTTACAGCTATTCAAGAACAAGCCAATCGAGCAAGGGAGATAATAATACGACTACGTGATTTTGTCCGTAATGATGAGCTCCGCCAAATACCAATATTAATAAATGAATTAGTATATTCTGTAGTTCGATTGGCTAATGTTGATGCGAGATGGAACGGTGTCACTGTTTCGTTACTGTTAGATGAGACACTGCCTAGTGTTACAGGAGATGGGATACTGGTTGAACAGGTTTTACTGAATCTCGTTAGAAATGCGTGTCATGCCATGCAGGAAAACGGGGGCAGTGCAAAAATATTAACGATAAGTAGTTGTCAAGTTGACATGGATTTTATACAGGTGACGGTTGAAGATACTGGGCCAGGACTTGACGAATCGATGTTGAAGCATGTTTGCCAACCATTCTTCAGTACCAAAGAGGAGGGGATGGGTATGGGGCTTGCTATTGCAAGATCTGTAGTAGAAGCGCATGGTGGTCAGATGTTGATAACCAATACACCACAAGGAGGTGCAAGTTTCAGCTTTACTCTACCAATTACAGCAGATGAATAAACAACAGACTATATATATCGTTGATGACGAAGAGCCGGTACGGCGCGCATTGACCCTACTGGCTAAAGCTGATGGGTTGAGGTCTAAATGTTACAGCTCTGCTTTGGATTTCTTGAAAGATATCGAAAATATAGATAACGGTTGTCTACTGCTTGATGTTTGTATGCCTGAGATGACCGGACCAGAGCTTCAAGATGAGCTTAACGAGAGAGGAGTCAAGTTACCAATAATTGTCATTACCGGGCATGGTGATATTCCTGTTGCAGTTCGCGCGATGCAGGCTGGGGCACAAGATTTTATAGAAAAGCCCTTTAATAGCGAAGACTTAATGGAGCGTGTCCATAAGTGTTTGAATATTATGGAAAAACTAGATGAGAACGAACTGCAAAAACTTGAGGCTGGAAGGTTGATAGCAAAACTGACACCTCGAGAACATCAAATTATGGACCTTCTGGTAACAGGGAGACGCAACAAGGAAATTGCCAGAGAGTTGTTTATTAGTTTTAGAACCGTTGAACTGCATCGAGCTAAAATCATGGATAAGCTTGAAGCAAAATCACTTTCTGATGTTGTTCGTCTCGCGATGCTACATACTATTGTATGAAATAATTTTACCGGTTGATTGGCACCTGAATTAATCAGATTATCAAGCTATTACAATAAGTTTTCTACAAAAACTTATTCCCCCCTATTCATTGTATCTATCTCAATAAATAGCACATTCTATGTGGTTTATCATCGAGGATGATGTATGTGCTTTCACGTGTTTTTACGTATATACCAGTGTTACCCCACATCCTATGATTTTGCATAACATCTGATGCAAAAATAATTTAACCACCTGAGTAACAAAAGTGTGGACGTAAGATAGGTATGTAGCAGGTGTTAAGACCTAATTCATAAATAGTAAGTCCACCATTGTGAACTAAACAGGAGATAACTATGAGCGAAGTAGAAACAACTCTATACGTACGATTGGGTGGCCAGGAGGGTATCGCTGCTATCGTGGAAGATATCTGGACCAACCATACCATTAATCCCGCGATCAAACAGCGATATGAAGCAAGTGACCCTGAAAATGTAAAGAGGTTAGTTCGCGAGTTCTTCGGTGCTGGAATAGGTGGGCCTGAAACCTACACAGGAAAAGATATGCTTGCAGCGCATAAAGGTATGAATATTAGTGATAAGGAGTTTGTTGCTGTAGTTGACGATGTGTTAGGTGCGCTAGATAAAAATGATGTAGGACAGAAGGAGAGAGATGAAGTTTTAAGTATTCTCTACTCCATGAAAGGCGATATTGTACACGTCTAAGAATGAACACATACAGAGACTGAAATCATTAGGAGAGGATAGATGCAGAAAATAAGTTGGGACGAAAATACCTGCCAACATGCAGGTAACTGTGTCAAGGGATTGCCATCTGTTTTTAAAATCGAAGATGGTAGTTTTGTGATTGACGAAAGTGCAGCTAGTGCTGATGAAATAACAAGGGTTGTAAATAGCTGTCCCTCTGGAGCTTTGAAGTATCAAGACTAGATGAAAAAATAAGATTTGTCTGTCTGGTACAGACGAGGAGAAACCAAGACTATGTTAGGCGATCATTTGAAAACAAAGATGATTCTATTTGGAATTGCCAAAGATCCGGATACCATGAAATGTCTGATGACTGCTGGTGAGAAAGGTGTTGATATTGATAGTCGCGTTGTAGGCGAAACGGCTCTATCAGCAGACTCTCAGGAATTTCGTTCTATGTCACCGTTTGGTACGACGCCTTGCCTGAAGGATGTTGATTTTATTCTGTGCGGTACAACTACCATTATGTCCTACCTCAACGATAAGGGCTTTGGACCTTCATTGATTCCGCGTAACGGTGTGGCCCGTGCATTGCATTATCAATGGTCAGAAATTGCAAGTATTCATGTTGCACCTCATATTGCAAAACTGATCTCTGGTGAGAGTGATGAATCAACTGATGCAGGATTATCTGTACTGTTTGATGCACTAAATGTTCAATTGCAGAACAAACGCTATCGTGGCGACTTTATTGTTGGTGAGTTTACATTGGCAGATCTTCACTGGGCACCCTATGTTCACTGCTGTGAAATTTCTGGTAAGGGTGATCTTATTTCATCTAGAGATGCAGTTAAGAGCTGGTGGGATAATGTTAAATCACATAAGAGCACGAGTAAGGAAAACTATCTGGCATATAATGTTCTTCCAACTATCAGTGAAATGCAGGCCAACCAACTTAGGTCTGTTACCATCAACGTGTAGATCTAGCAATTATTCCCTAATACTTCACCAGGGACGGTGGTCTTAGGGTCCATTACAATCATATATAAAGCGAGATAGACAATGTTTGGATTTTTTGGAAAATCGAAAAAAGAATTTCAGGCAACTGTCCAACCAACTGGAGAAGTATTTCAAATTAATCCCGGAGATAATCTGCTTAAAGCAGGTTTGTCCGCTGGTATCAGTTGGCCTCATGATTGTCGTGTAGGAAGTTGCGGCAGTTGTAAATGTCGTCTCGTTGAGGGGAAAGTAAAAGAACTCTCAGATTTTGCATATGTGTTGGATGGGGATGAGCTAAGTAATGGCATGATCCTAGCTTGTCAGGCTCAGCTAAAAAGTGACGTTGTTGTAGAGGTTGACCTGGTTGAAGACGAAAATGTAGAAGGTGGTGTAAATACAACAGACGGTACGATCAGTGCAATACAGATGTTGACGCACGATATAATGGAGGTGAAAGTCTCGATTGACCAACCACTCCGTGAAACGGGTGGACACTTCAAGGCGGGTCAATATGCTGATATATCTTTTCCAGGAATCAGTAACCCAAGGTCGTATTCTTTCGCCGCCGCACCCGAAGATGACAAGCGTAGTGAACTCACTTTCTATATTCGCCAGGTCCCAAATGGAGAGCTTACAGGCTGGTTGTTTGAAGACGATAGGACAGGAAGTCAGGTTACGGTAAGTGGTCCCTATGGATCATTCTGGTTACGCGATGGTGAGGGACCGGTTGTCTGTATAGCGGGCGGTAGTGGTATGAGTTCAATTAAGGCGATGCTCGAACATGCTGCGCATGTGGGGTGTGCGCGGGACGTCATCTATCTATTTGGAGCAAGAACACAGGCAGATTTATATTGCTTGGACATAATGAAATCTTTGGAGTCTCAGTGGAATTCTGGAAAATCGATGCGATTTATACCTGTGTTATCCAACGAGGCAGAAGATAGTGATTGGCAGGGATTACGTGGCATGGTGACTGACCATATACCTGGTCAGCTCGATGATTGGTCGTCAGCCCAGGCTTACTTGTGTGGGCCACCACCGATGATTGATGCGGCAATCGAGACGCTTAAGCAGCAGGGTCTTCAAAATAGCGATATACATTTTGATAAATTCCTGGATGCTAGTAGCATGCCTAACGGTCGTAATTAGCTAGCTATCTGTTTTTTTTGACATTATTTAAGTTTACGAGTTACTTATTCAAGGGATGTATATTGTTATTGTGACTCCAATAGCTTGAAGCTATGTATCCCCTGTAAATACAGCTTAACTTTTCAAGTAAAGCTTTCTCTTGATATCTGATTCACGCCTAGAAATGTTAAATTTCTATGCGATCCTCTGGCATTCTCTGGTCAAAAATCATATTTCCCACTTAAGTTGGATATCTGGTAGGTATTTGCACCTATATACCAGTAATTACAGAGTATAAAAAAACACGTAGTGATACGTATAGGAGCAGACGCAATCTCTTATTACATTTAAAGCGCACCTGTACAAGAACTGGAGGAGATCAAATGAACAAATTGATGGTTAATCTAAGATACTTTTTAACACCGATGCTTATCGTATTATCTATGGTAGGTGTCATTATTGGTGGTCCATGGGTATGGCTTGGCGTGGCTATGTTTGTAGCCTCGATCATACTGGACTGGGTCACAAGCGTTTTACCGGTGAATGCAAAACCAGCCGGTACGGATGATGAAGGTGAACTAAACGGAATACCCTGGCTGCTGAATACCATGATGTATATGCAGTTTCCCATTTTCGTGGCCTTGCAACTATCACTAGTGTGGCGTGTATACGAATATACAACTGGCGTTCCAATTGGTTCCACGGAAATACTCGGCGCGATGGAGATTGCAGGAGTGTCACTACCTGCACTCAGTATTCAAAGTGGTATTACGGGTATTGAACTTATTGGTGCAGCAATTTCAGCCGCTCTGTATATGGGATTAGGCATCATGTTTGGTCATGAGCTTTCGCATACGAAAGGATGGACCTTTGCACTCTCTCGCTGGATGATGGGATTGAGTGGTATTGCTCACTTCTGCTATGCCCATGTCTATAACCACCACCTTGAATTGGCTCACGAAGACGATCCAGCTACTTGCCCTCGCGGTCGGAATATTTTCAAGCACTATCCGCTGTCACATTTTGGCCAATCAAGATTCTTATATGTTATGGAGCAACAACGCCTGAAACGTCTTGGCAAGATGTTTTTCTCACCAGCAAACCGGTGGATTCGCGGTTATTTCATTAGTCTGCCTACCGTATTTCTTTTCTGGTTCGCAGGTGGTTGGGAAGGACTTGGAATTATGGCTATCACTTGGGTGATTTCAGGATTTGAGTTAGAGGTACTTAATTTTCTTGAGCATTACGGTCTTATTCGTGAGAAGGGACAACCCATCGAATACCGTCACTCTTGGGATGTTGGTGAGTCACCATTCACTCAGTTTGGTTTTATCGAAATCGGCCGTCAGGGAGATCACCATGATCGTGGGGAGACTCACTTTTGGGAGTTGGAAGAGGTTGGTTCACCAGATACAGGGTTAGGATACTACGCTATGTTTTCACTGCTTTTAGTGCCGCCAGCATGGGAAAGTTTTATCAAACCACATCTGGCTAAGTGGGATGCAGAGATGGCATCAGAAGGAGAGCGACGTATCGCGCAACGTATGAATGCCAAAGCAGGGTGGCATGATATGGATCAGATATCTGGTCAAGTAAGCGGTGCATAGCAACCCATAGGGGGGTGCTATTAGATGGCACTCTCCTAACACTGAATTTAATTGAGGATAGAGATATGGCAACTTATAAAGCACTTTTTTTCGTATTGCTATTTACAGCTGCTAGTGGCTGGGGCCTGGTTCAGCTTGGTGTTGGCGAACATCATACTGATCCACTGTGGGCTCTTGGTACTTCCATTTCATTTATCATGATTTTGCTAGTCAATGTTTGGATGTTTTTTGCCATCGCCAAAGATGAACCATTCCGCTGGGAGTGATAGCAATTGTTAAAAACCTGATGGAGATCGATATGATAATAAAAAAAGATCTCCACAGTTTGATAGTGAAAAAGAGATTTGTAGAGGATTAAATTAATGAAACTATTCAGATCAAAGAAGCGGAATGAAGCCGATGGAATGCGTATGCGGGGTTATCCTGCTGATCCTAAAACCAATAAGTGTTTACTCATGGCCGCTGAAAAAGGAATTCGACTAAAAAGTGAATTATTGGATATAGAAGCTGGGGCCTGTGATGATCCGGAGTATCGCAGATTGTCACCATTAGGGAAGGCTCCATGTCTTAAAGAGGGTGGTTATGTAGTCAGTGGAGTGCAGGCAATCCTGGCCTATATGGATGTTAGAGGTGAGGGTAAATCACTTAATCCTAAAAAAGCATCAATTCTAGGAGAGCAGAACTATTGGGTTGATATAGCAGAGCGATATATCGATCCGAATGTCCGTGTATTAACCTCCAGTCTAAAGGGTACAGATCAATCTCCTAGTGAGAGTGAGGTATCGACGGCTAAAGCGGAAATTGCTCGGATTCTGGATTCCCTGGATAACACAATATCTGATGGTCGTCGTTTCATCGTAGGTGAATATTCATTTGCAGATATACACTGGACGGCTGCTATTCATCTATGTGTTTTAGCTGGTCATGAGGATCTGGTGAACGACAGGCCTAACATTAAAGAGTGGTGTGGACGGGTACAGAGTCACATTAGCCAAGCCAGTAAAAAGCAGACTTACAGCTATCTGGTGTCATTGGAAGAGATCCAAGACAAACGTTTTAAGTCAGTGGCCTGAGTAGGCCTTAATCGGGAGAACTAAAATGGCGGATCTATTCGCATTTGGTAGCGCAGTACAGAGTCTGGACGCAGAAGGCCGGTATGGTACAGCAGGAGACCTGAAAAAAACCCAATATGTTATGCAATTGCTTGGTTTTCCAGGTGATGCAGATACTCTAAAGGCAGTCATAATCGCCGCAGAGAAGGGTATAGAGATAGAGTGTGGAATTCTCGACATAACCAAAGGTGTTGAAAAGTCTGAGGACTATCTAAATATTTCCGAACTGGGAATTATGCCTGCGCTTAAGGAAGCGCACTATAGCGTTACAGGTGATTTGGGTATTACAACTTTTATTGAAGGACGCGGACTGGGAAACCGTCTGGCGCCGAGAAATGCGGCAATACTGGCAGAACAGAACTACTGGATAGATATAGCACGTTCTGATGTGGCGCCTCATGTGCAGACCCTTATGGATGAAAATGTAATCAACTCAATGCGTGGCGAGTCATCGAAGAAAGATGACAATGCAATTGACGCCGCACGTCATGCATTGATCGCACCACTGGAGGCGCTTGACGCACAGTTAGCGAACAAGGAGTTCATTGTTGGCGACTACAGTTATGCAGACGTGCATTGGACTGCATATATATACCTGTTAAGTATCAGTGGTGAACAGTCAATGATAGACCAACGTCGTAATCTGAGTCAGTGGATGGATCGCATCAGACGACATAAGAGTTTCTCTGGTCAGAATTTGGTTGCTTACGATCTCTTGCCTAGCCTGGCTGACATCAAAGCTAAGAAGCTAAAAGATGTCGTCATTACCGATTTTTAAACAAATCGTAATTTCGGGGGTAGCTGTGAAAATTATTAACCAAGATCTTCTTAACATCATGCGGGATAAAAACCTAAGCAGTGCTGACGTTGCAAAAGTTTTGGATGTGTCGGTTGAAACGGTAGAAAGTTGGATCACCAAACCCGGGAGTAGTAAGAAGCTAGTACAGATGCCAGATTTGGACTTGCGTTTATTGCAGTATAGTTTGATGACTGAAAATACGCGTTATCATCTTTTTTGAATAAACGTACTGTCCAAGTACCCCCCTTAGGCTGTTTCTATACAGCCTTTTTTTTGCTTTATTACACTGTGTGTAATAAAGCAAATGAGCTATAGATAACTTTTGATCTGATGAGATGCAAATCCACTACTAACACGACATAGTTAATCACGGGATTAAAAACAGGCAATATTTTCAATAATCTTGTAATAATCGATATTCAGGCTGGTAATATCTATGCAATTTGAACGAGCCTGTCACCGGATATCTCATAGAAACGAGTGGTTTCAGTTGTAGGGTTTTATATTAACTGATTAATTAATATTCAAAAAATGTAGGTTAATTTGACTTGGATTGTGTCGATTGAAGTTTATTCAGTATGACCCTGACTCTAAGTCCCCCCTCGGAGCGATTACTGAGCGACAGCTCTCCGCCATGGCCGAGCACAATGCTATTGGCGACTGCAAGTCCTAACCCAGTACCGCCGGTTTCTCGGTTGCGCGAGCCTTCAAGCCTGAAAAATGGGGCTAGTACAGCGTCCAGGTATTGCTCCTCTATACCTGGGCCACTATCCTCAATATCGATGATTACATGCTCAGTGGAAGAGGTCAGTGTTGCAACTGCACTGCCACCATATTTAAGTGCGTTATCGATAAGGTTGTTAAAGGCTCGTCTCAAGGCAACAGGACGACAGATAAAGTTGAGTCGTTCTGGTCCCTGATAGCTCGTCTCGCCACCTAAATCGGCATGGTCGTCGACCAGGCTTTGCATCAAAGCGGCAAGATCTGTGTTACGGGCTTGCTCGTCTGCTGCTTCATCACGGGCATAGCTGAGGGTGTCGGAGAGAATAGCTTCCATCTCTGTGAGTGTGGCAAGGGTCTTCTCCTGCATCTCAGTATCTTCGATATATTCTGCCCTGAGTCTTAGGGTTGTAATAGGTGTTTTCAGGTCGTGTGATACCGCAGCCAGGAGCCGTGAGCGGTCGCTGATCTGTTTCTCCAGGCGCTCTTGCATTAGGTTAAAAGCGTGAATGGTTTTACGCACCTCCCGTGGTCCCTTCTCGGGGATTGGGGATTGAGGTTGTCCTAGCCCAAATCGTTCTGCCGCTTCAGCCAGTTGTGCCATTGGATTTGCCATCCGCCGTGCGATCAGCAGGCCACTTGTGATGAGTAGGACCAGATAGAGAAAGAGTAACTGTAGGGTTTTGCTTTCCCAGGGGGGTACATTTTTGAAATCTTTGGTACTGAAATTGAGCCAGGTTTGATCCTTCAGTCGTACAGATATGTGGATCGATTTTAATGGTCTTCGCAGTGGGTGATGGTCACGTTCATCTGTGTAGACTGTTTTGTCCTGCTGATCGAAATCAATTCGAACTCGTATTGCAGATCGAGACTTAAGGTGTAGGCTTCTTCTAAGATGATGGGCAATTTTCTTTTCCATAGGATCCCTGGGTTGGCGATCTATCCGGGGCAGGGGGGTGAGGCTGATATCATCATGCTCTTCTGAAATCCGTTTGATAATGCGACTCTGTTCATGCTCATTGGCATCACTCAGTAGGCGTGCCAGGGTGGCAACCCGTTCCAGATGACGGAATCGATTGTGCTCGTCGAAGCGTTTGCTCCGTTCATCTTGCAGCAATACGGCACTGCCCAAAATTAGCAGCAGCGTAGTGCCGATGAGCAGCGCAAGGGTGCGCCCTGCGAGTGAGTCAGGCCAGAGACGCATGATTTGAATCCACTTTAGGGGCAAACAGGTAACCGCCGCCACGTACGGTTTTAATGATCTGTGGGTTACGGGGCTGGTCACGTAGCTTGCGACGTAGGCGGCTAACCAGGGTGTCGATGGCGCGGTCAAAGGCGCGTGCTTCCCGTCCCCGTGCGAGGTCTAGCAGTTGGTCGCGGGAGAGTACCCGCCCCGGACGGGTTACAAGTGCCATGAGCAAGGTGAACTCTGCAGTACTCAAGGGTACCAGGGTCTGCTCAGGGTCGATCAGTTCCCGCGCTGCAGGTAGCAGTGTCCATCCAAGAAAAGTCAGTTTTTCAGGTGCTTCCTCAGGTGTCTGTTCAGGTACTGTGCTCATTCTGCGTAAGACCGCCTTGATGCGTGCCAGCAGCTCTCTTGGATTAAAGGGTTTCGCCAAATAGTCATCTGCGCCCATTTCGAGACCGATTATCCGATCGGTCTCTTCCCCCATTGCCGTGAGCATGATGACAGGCGTGTTTGACTCAGCCCGTAAATTTCGGCACAGGGTCAGACCATCTTCACCCGGCATCATCAGGTCGAGGACGATGAGATCTATGGCGGCATCCTTGAGGCGCTTCTTCATCTCTATTCCATTGGATGCTGTAGTAACTCTGAGGCCATGATCGATGAGAAATCGTTGCACCAGGGTGCGAATCTCCTGATGATCATCGACAACTAAGATATGTGGTTGACTTTTCATAGGCTCAGTTTAAGGGAACAAATCTCTCTCGGAAAGGAGATTTGTGACAGTTTGTGTCAACGGCCATGTATGCCAATGTTTGTTACAAAACTATGGTTTCCAGCCAATGAAGAGACACACTCTTCGTCTTAAATAGAAGCTGTCAACAAGACAAAGCAACTTTAAAGATTAAGGAGTATGAAATGAACAAAGGTTTAAAAGTTACCATTATTTCTGCAGTAGTCGCTACTTCTGGAATGTTTGCACTTGCCTCCGCGGCTGATGCCGGTTGGGGAGGTAAAAGGGGGGCTTGCGATCGTGGTGGTATGAATGGTGCACCAGGAATGATGCAGGGAAAAGGTAACTTCGGCCCAGCAATGGATCGTGATCTGGATTTGACTGCAGAAGAAGCGAAAACCCTTGTAGCCGCAAGATTGATCATGCGAGGTAATGAGCGCTTGAAAGTCGGACAGGTCATCAAGCAGGATGAGGATACTTATCTGGTGGATATCGTAACTGTAGATGAGTCACTGGTACGTCAAGTGGAGGTTGATCGTGATAATGGCCTTCCGCGTCGTGGCGGTAAGCGCTAACTCAATTCAATAGTGCACGGCCCGCTCTGCGGGTCGTGGGAAAACAGAGTAATTATCCAATGAAAAATATTAATACCCGTAAATGGTCAACGCCTGTGATTATCGGTTCTGGCCTGTTTGTAGCAGTCTCTGGTTTGCTGATGTTTTTTGGTGTACATAACCCGATAGAGCTTGCCCATGAGTGGATTGGTTTACTGTTTGCTGTAGGCATTGTGTTGCATGTACTCAATCATTGGAGTGCATTTAAGAACTATTTTTCTAAACGGATGGGCTTGTCTTTGGTCGGGGCTGTTGCGATTGTCAGCAGTGCTTTTGTCGTTGTTTCATCAACCCAGATAGGTGGTAGTCCAATGATGAAGATAGTGAATAGTCTTGAGGCTTCGCCTCTATCAGAAGTTGCACCACTTTTAGATGAGAGTACTCAGAGTGTTGTTTCAAGATTTCAAGCAGCAGGTTTCAGGGTAGATGGATCTGAAAGCACTATAAAAGAGATTGCTGTTGTTAATGGAAGTGAACCAAAAGCACTGATAAAGCTGCTGTTTAGTGAGAAGAGTTCGTGAGTCTTTACTGGCTGTATGGCCATTGCCGGGTTAATAATACTTTATGACTTGTTAGATAGTGATTGGTGGGGCAGGGCCCCACCCTACATGTTGGTCATTAGTAGGGGGGAGGGCCCGCCATACATTTGATTGACAGTAGGGTGGGGCCCTGCCCCACCAGTATGGTTTTAATAGATAAGAATACTGCTGTCCCGCTAACTTCATTCTATTATTCAAAAATCAAATAATCCAGATGGCTTCACTAATCTTTCCGTGGTTTTTATAACGTCAACAGCTTTTTGTGGTTATTGTAAATGGGGCTCTCTTCAGGAAAGTAGGCCAGCATGGCAGTGGTGTAACGGTCGAAAGGGTTCTCTATTCGGTTAATCTCTTTTCGTTGAGCATGATTTAAATCATAGGTGTTGAAACGGATTGTAAAGGGGACCGGATAGTCGGTGCCAAACAGGATCTTGTTATGTATATTTGTTTGCCCGGAAAGGTGTCGCAATGCACGGGCGCGAAGGGGGGCGAGAATCGCAGAGATATCTGCATAGAGGTTGGGATGGGTCTCCAGCATCTCCAGCAGTTGGAAATAGTCACTATCGAAATAGCGTGGGTCTTTTGAGATATTTCGCCATGGTTGAAGTCTGTGGTTTACCCGGCCCAGGCCCATATGTGCTGCGATTACATTGACGCCAGTTGCCAAAGGCAGATCCAGCATATTGACTCGTTCATAGGTTGCGTAGGATGTGATGCTGTATTCACTTCCGATGTGGATGATGAGGGGTAGTTGATGCTGCTTCAGTTTTTCATAGTAGGGGATCAAGTCTTCATCATTCAGATCGACACCCCAATAATTTTGCAAAAACTTGGCACCCTTGCAGCCTTGTTCCACTTGCTCATCGATCAGCTCAAGTGCATTAGCTCGTCTTGGGTTGATGGAGAAGAAGGGAATAAACTCATCAGGATGATTGCGTGCTACCTCTAGTACGTCCTGATTCATTGCGCAGACGGTTTTATTGCGTTCGATCTCCCTGCCCCGTTCATCAAAGCAGGCATCAACACCGAACAAGCAGGCTTTATCAACTATCTGAGATTCCCGGATTGAGGTTGCCATCGCCTCTACATAGGTTTCATAGGGTCTGTCTCTTAACTGTGTCGGGTTGACGCCGAGTCCCTTGGCAAAAAAGCGTACAGCGATTTTGTCATAGAGTCGGTCGAAACTGACGTTTGGATTGAGCAGGTGGGTGTGAATGTCGATGGTTTTCATCAGCCCATGGCCTCCAGTGCAATCTCTTTAGCTTGTGTAAAGTCGCTGTTGCCGCTTCCCAGTTTAGATATTACTTCTACAGAGAGTGCAGCAGGTTTCATCAGGGGGTTGTGTGATGAACTGTGGGTCATTTTTTTCAGCTTATCCAATACAATGTTATCGCTGAATAGCGGTACCACCTTCTCTCCTTTCTTTTCACCGGGCAGGGTTGTGGCCAGTATCTCGGTATCTTCAGGAAGCAAGGCGCTGATTGATACTTTGATTGCTCCATGGCGGATCATTTCGCTGCCTATTTTTAAAAAGTGGGAGTATCGGTCGACTATGGTCAGAAACCCATCTTCGTCGAGGTGTCCTTTGTCTTCAGTTTTGTGCCTGCCTCTGCTGTCTTGCTCGAGGATCACTTCAGTGCTTATTACAGGATCATTCATATAGCCAATCATAACCTGTGTGCCGCTAAACTGAATCAGGCGATCTTCACCTGTTGGGTGTGGTTGCAGGGATTCCGGGGCGATGATGCGGAAGCTACCGCCAGGTAGCGGTAGACCTACCGTGCCTGGTTTGGAGCCCAGCAGTACTTGCCAGGTTCCGGGAGGGGGGCGATGCGCCCGTGGTGCTAAGGATTATTCAACCAATATAAAAAGCAGCGGAAAAGGTGCATTAATGCGGCATTATTGACGAGTTATTGGGGCGTTAGTTCGTTTTATCGTCAAATTTGTCGCATCTATCAATAATCGCTTTGTAGTCGTAATGAATGGCAATATTATTGTCTTACAGCTAATAACTCGTAAATAATGACGATTATGAAAATTACAGATCTAATGAGTAATCAGGCTCTGTTGACTGAGATTGGTCTTCGGCTTTCTCAACTTCGACTTGATCAGGGCCTGACTCAATCGGATTTAGCGGAACAGGCGGGAGTGGCAAAGCGTACTGTGGAGCGTATTGAGGCTGGGGCTTCGGCTCAAATGTCGAATATGATCCGGGTGATGCGTGTGCTTGGATTGCTGCAAGGTCTGGATATTTTAATCCCTGAGCTTACGGAACGACCGATGGATCTGCTACAGCGAAAAGGCAGGGTCAGAAAGAGGGCTAGTTCTGGTAAAACCAAGAAAGCTGTTAAAGAGCCTTGGATATGGGGGGAGTAGACGATGATTGTTTAAAGAAGTGAGGATGTGGGGGAGAACCATTGGTACTGTTTCTATCGGTGATAGGGAGGAGACTGCAAGTTTTTAGTATGACCAGGCTTTTACACAGAGTGGTATAGAGGTTGCTCCAATACACATGCCGTTATCCAAACGTATCTATCGCTTCCCTGAACTTTCCCGTCAGACCTTTCACAGACTGCCTGGCATACTGGCTGACGCACTGCCTGATCGGTTCGGCAGTGCTTTGATAGATGCCTGGTTGACGCTACTGGGCCGCTCTGGTGATGACTTCAACGCATTGGAGCGACCGGGAAGCGGTATGATTTTTCACAGGATGACCTAAAGGCTTGTGCTCAATCAGCCTCAATGAAGCGTAGAATTGCAGATGCGATATTGCGCCAGGTAAAGGATGTTGACTCCCATATTAAAGGCTACTCAGAAATAGCCGATAAAAGCTCTTATAGGCCAAGCTCATTTTTGGTGCCTACTTCATCTGTTTGGTTCAAGATAATTGTTTCTATGTGCACAGGTTTGAGACATCTAAAATTCTGGGGACGCCTGCTGATTGCAGGCTTAGTGATTGGGTACAGCACCCCACCTCTCAGTAGCGAAATCCAGAAAAATAACAATCTGACCAGAGAAACTGTGGTACTACAGCTGAAATGGAAGCATCAATATCAATTTGCCGGTTATTACGCAGCAAAGGAAAAGGGCTTCTATGAAGAGGTTGGGCTTGATGTGGAGATTCACGAGCATCAAGGACGGCCACCGATCAAGGCTCTGCTTGCGGGAGAAGCCCAATATGCTGTAAGTGGCGCAAATGCTTTGATCCATCGTGCTCAAGGATATCCTGTCGTAGCATTGGCGGCGATCTACCAACATAGTCCTTATGCTTTGCTGGTAAGAGCTGATTCAGGTATTTACAAAGTACCGGATTTAACTGGCCGAAGAGTAATGTTGGGAAGCGGAACCCAGGATGCTGCGCTGCATGCCATGCTGAAGCGTGGCGGGCTGTCAAAAGAGGACTATATAAGGCTCCCCAGTAGTTTTGATGCTACTGCACTGATTGCTGGTGACACAGATGCCTTCAATGCTTATGAAACCGACCAGGGCTATGTGTTGACTCAGGCTGGCATTGTTCCCCGATATATCAAGCCAAAAGACTATGGTATCGATTTTTATGGTGATGTGTTGGTCACCAATGAACGCCAAATAAAAGAAAAACCTGAACAGGTGGAAGATTTTCGCAGGGCAACATTGAAAGGTTGGGCATACGCTCTGGCTCATAGAGATGAGATGGTTGATCTTATCCTTGATGAATACAATACCCAAGGTATGACAAGGGCGCATCTGAACTATGAAGCAGAAACCTCAAAACGGTTGATACAACCCCTGTTAGTCGAACTAGGCTATATGAATCCTGAGCGTTGGAGTCATATCCATTCGATATTTATAGAGCTGGGGTTTTTAGGTCCTAATAGCAGCATTGACGGATTGATCTACACATCTAAAGTTGCTGTACCGGGCTGGTTGAGCTGGTCGATAAAGCACTACATCACAATGTTGATTGGTAGCCTGATAATATTCGGGTTGCTTCTTCTTATGGTGAATATTCGTCTGCGACGAGTAGTGCGGAGTCGTACAGCTGAGCTAGCGGAAAAGGAGCGGCGCTACAGGACAATCTTTGATGCGGCCCCTGAAGGAATGTGGGTTATTGATCATGAACGTAAAACTGTGGATGTCAATGAGCGCTTACAAGCATTGCTGGGTTATGACAAAGAGGCAATACTGGGCAGGACGCCGATGGAATTTGTGGATAGGGATAACAGACAGATATTCATCGATCAGATAGGTAAGAGAAACGAGACTGAGCGGCGCAGCTACGAAATAGCGGTTCGTCATAAAGATGGGCATAACATTGCAACCCATTTTAGTGCTGTAACCCTGAGACATTATGACAATAGCATTATAGGTTCAATTGCTTTTGTTGAAGATATCACAGAGAGAAAACGTCTAGAGGCAGAGTTGCGTACAAGTGAGCAAAATCTGCGTCGTTTGGTAAATTCTCAACCCGCCTGTGTGAGTACCATTGATCTGGAAGGTAAATTGCTCAGTATAAATCCTAAAGGATTAGAGATGCTCCAGGCTGACTCAATAGATCAGCTTTCTAGTGGACTGATCCGTGGATTAATTGATGAACCTTATAAGAACGCCTTCAGACAGTTGAATGCTTCTGTTTTTAGTGGCCAGAGTGGTTCATTGACGTTTAGTCTGACGGCATTGAAAGGTAGACAGATTTGGGTCGAAACCCATGCGGTTCCCATTATGGACTCTGATGGTCAGGTCATAGAACATCTCGGCCTGACACATGATGTAACGGATCGTCTGAATATGGAGCAGCAGGTCTATAGTGAAAGAGAGTTTTTGCAAACTGTAATAGACAACATCAGTGATTCGGTAATGGTGATCGATACTGAATTTCAGATCCAACTGATGAATCAAAGTGTTAAGGAGTTATTAAAAAAGTTTGCAATCGAGGGTGAATTCCCTAGTTACTATTTTGATTTACCCTATGTGTCCCATCCAACTAAGAGCGATGAGATACCGGACTGTCCGGTACACAGGGTTTTGGAAAGCGGTAAACCTTCCAGTGCGATCCTGACTCGCCCTGTTTCTGCTAAAAACTCAAAAATCGTAAGAGTTGAAGTCATAGCGTCACCTCTACGGAATAGTGATGGTACATTACGTGGCGTTATCGAAGTTGCCAGGGATATAACCGAACATCTGCAGCTCCTGGATGAGGTAAAGCAGCAGAAGGATGATCTGCAGCATATAGCGCACCACGATTCGCTCACTAATCTGCCTAACCGGGCATTGTTTCTGATGCGTCTCAGACAGGCAATCAGTAAAGCAAAGCGTACCGGTTTGCAAATGGCGGTACTGTTTGTTGATTTGGATCGCTTTAAAGAGATTAACGACACCCTTGGGCATGCGGTTGGGGATATGGTGTTGAAGGAGGTCGCCAAGCGATTCAAGAAGAGCATTCGTGAGGAGGATGCCTTGGCTCGTTTGGGAGGGGATGAGTTCACATTTATTTCTGAGGGTCTGAAAAAGCCACAGCATGCTGCAAACATGGCGCAAAAGATCATAACCTCACTAGAGTTGCCTTTCGATACAAATAATCATCAGTTTTTCCTTACTGCTAGTATCGGTATCAGTGTATACCCACAGGATGGTGAAAGTGCTGATAAGCTGCTGCGCAACGCCGACGCTGCGATGTATAAAGCCAAAGAAGAGGGTAAGAATACATTCCAATACTACACCGCAGATATGACTGAGCAGGCCTTTGAAAGGATCTTCCTTGAATCGAGCTTGCGACGGGCTCTGGTCGAGGATCAGTTGGTGGTCTACTACCAACCACAATTCAATACGGCAAGTGGGCGTCTTATTGGTGTTGAGGCGCTCGTAAGATGGCTTCATCCGGATATGGGGATGGTGGCGCCATCAAGATTCATACCTCTGGCAGAGGATACCGGATTGATCATACCTTTGGGTGAGCAAGTACTGCGAATCGCGTGCAAGCAGATGTCGGAATGGGAGCGTGAGGGCATACGTCCCCCCCGTTTGGCAGTCAATCTTTCGGTGAAGCAGATCAGTAGCAGTAGTTTACTGCCTTCTATAGAGACGATTCTGCGTGAAACCGAATGCAACCCAGAATGGTTGGAATTCGAAGTCACAGAAGGTTTCCTGATGAAAGACCCTGAATTGTCAGTCTCGATTTTACAGGAGCTACGAGAGATTGGCGCTGAACTCGCAGTTGATGATTTTGGAACCGGGTACTCGTCACTAGCATATTTGAAGAGATTTCCACTGACTCGTCTGAAGATAGATCGTTCATTCATTCACGATGTGCCGGATGATGCAGATGACTCCGCCATTACCCGTGCAATAATCGCAATGGCAAAGAACCTGAACCTGAATGTATTGGCGGAGGGGGTTGAAAATGATGACCAGCGGTCATTTCTGGTTAATGAAGGTTGTGACGAAGCGCAGGGGTTTCTCTTTGGTCGTCCGCTGTCCGACGTAGAGACAACCAAGTTGTTGAAGGAAAGGTTGGAGCTGAGTGAAGGTGCCGTAAAAAAAGAGTAGCGTTAAACCTGAGTGTAAAGAGTGCTTAGCATTATATTTAAACCAGTAGCTGCTTACTCCCTCTCCCTTCACAAGGTGTTTTAAAGCTACCTGGTCAGGTCTGTTTTATCCTCTTATCATATACACCGCCGGTTTGGTATGAGCTTTTAGAAGCTAACTCTTTGATTGTTTTAATCCCCATGATCCTCTCGTAAGCTCAGGTGGAGCAGGGGGGCAGGGAATCGATTGTAATGATGCTAAATATAGTAAACGGGCAATAGTGACCTATCCAGCAATGTTGCATATTCTCTGCTATGTCAGGAACTCTTGTATGGAAAAGTTATCATACTAAGGCGCCCTGCATTGGTCGTGCTCCATCAGTTTGCTGTTGCCAGGCTTACGCGGTTCAAATGTAAACAATTTGGTCGCTCGCCGGATTAATAACATTATTTGATATGCTCTTGTCATCCTTGATGTACACTGGTTGAGTTCAGGTACCCTTTGGTCAATAGTGCGTGACGGTGTGCAGGTCTCCGGGGTGAGGGAATTCGCTTTACTCTATTCACTCATACAACAGGTTCATTGTAAGGTTTTCCCAGTAAGTTCATTAGCGATATATATGTTGCGATCTATTCTTATCCTGATGGTGTTATTGGTCTCCTTGCCTGTATTTGGCTTGGATGTGCAGGTCAATGTTAACGGGCTGGAGTCGGATATTGAGGAAAACGTGTTGGTTTACCTTTCTGTGGAACAGGAGAGGTCACGTAAGTCCCTGAATGAGGCCAGGCTTAGATTGCTGCATAACAAAGCAGAAAAAGAGATTCGTCAGGCGATGCAACCCTTTGGCTATTTTGAGCCGAGCATAACAACTACCCTGACGAAGCAAGAACAAGGTTTTGTGGCAACCTATGATGTCCAGCCCGGCGTTCCTGTTAAAATAGCCGAAGTCGATTTTCAGGTAGTTGGGGAGGGCAGCCAGGATTCTCGTATAACTGAAGGCTTTCTGCTGAAAGTCGATACGGTTTTGAATCAGAGTGACTATGATAAGGCGAAACAGAACCTGCTTTCAGACACCATTCAGCGTGGTTACCTCGATGCAAAATATATTCACCACCAGCTTTTGGTAGATCTGGAGGCAAACTCAGCGAGTATCAAACTACATCTTGATACTGGTATGAAGTTAAGGTTTGGTGAGGTGCGGTTCAACCAGAAAAAAATGGACCCTGAGTTTCTGGCCCGATATGTTCCGTTCAATTCTGGAGACCCCTTCAGCCAGGATGCTTTGCTCAATCTACAAGGGCAATTGACTGATAGCGAATATTTCAAACGGGTTGAAGTGATCAGTCGCCGGGATCAGATAAGCGGTGATCGAGTTCCGATTGATATCAACCTCAAACCTAACAAACGCAATCGATATCGTATCGGTTTGGGTTACTCAACAGATACTGGGCCCAGGCTGAAGTTGGATTGGAAAAGCCGGAGAGTTGGGCGTAAAGGCCATCGGATGCATACTGAGTTTATGATCTCAGAACCGATCAGTAGTCTGAGCAGTGAATATGTCATTCCACTTGAAAGGCCTACGGTGGATTATATCCGCTTTGGCGCCTCCCTCGAGCACTTCAACTCTGATACTAATCAAGGTGACCGTGCTCTACTTAATGCCACCCATTCAATCAGCCTTGATCGGGGCTGGCGGCGCAGTCTCGGCTTGGAGTACTCCTATGAGGATTTTAAGATTGGTGACCAGGAAGATAGTGCGCGTTTGCTTGTGCCCAGTATCGACTGGTTACGAATTAAACGGGATAGTAAGACCAGGATACGTCGTGGTAAGCGTTTGAATTTCCGAATCGAGGGGGCATCTGATGCCGTATTATCGAGTACCAGCTATTTTCAACTCTACGCGAGCGGTAAGTTTATAGATGGATTTGGGAGTAAAGATTGGCGCCTTTTGAGTCGGGTAGAGTTGGGGGCGACCTGGGCTGATGACTTTTCCAAGTTGCCGCCAAGTAAACGGTTTTTTGCTGGTGGTGACAACACCGTGCGTGGTTTTAGTTATGAGGATCTTGGCCCCGAAAATGATTCGGGTGATGTTGTTGGTGGTCGTTACCTGGCGGTAGGTGGTCTGGAGCTGGATCGACGAATAAGTGGTAAATGGAGTGGCGCCCTGTTTGTTGATTTTGGAAATGCCTTTGATCCTGACTATGATTCTGAAACTGCGTATGGTGTGGGGTTCGGCGTACGCTGGCATTCACCGGTAGGCCCGGTTAGATTTGATATAGCTTCCGGTCGTGTAGAGGATGAACGCCATTGGCGACTCCATGTTGTCGTGGGGCCGGAGCTGTGATTGTTTTAAAACGCATAGCGCTTGTTCTGGGTGGTCTGCTGGGTCTGCTTCTTCTCTTCACGCTGATACTTCTGATCTATGTTGGCGCCAGTCAGGATGGTACGCGATGGGTTTATAATCTGGCGCAGAAAATAGTGCCAGGAGAATTGAGTGTAACCAAGCTTGAAGGGCGGTTGGCAGGGCCATTAATGATTGAAGGCCTGAGCTATCGTCAAAAAGATGGATTGGTTATAAGCAGTGCTCGATTGAACTTTGATTGGCGCCCCTCATCTCTGTTTAAAGGGCGTCTTGAGATCATTGAGCTGGGTTTAAGTGAAACAGAGTTAACCCTTGCAGAATCTCAGCCCGAATCAGGAACGACCTCTGAACCTTATGAAGGCGTGAGCTTGCCCCTGGACATTACAATTGAACAATTTTCCAGTGATAACTTCCAGCTGATATCAACAGATGCTGCCGAACCGGTTGTCATCGACCATCTCGATTTCAAAGCAGCTACCGAAGATGATCGTCTGGTGGTTGATGAACTTAGTTTTGATGGAATGTCTGCTCAGCTGAATCTGGATGGGGCTCTTGGGCTGGATCAATCTTTACCCCTCTCCTTGGATCTGAATTGGCGCTACCGCCTACCCGATGGCCCGGTACTGAGTGGTGAGGGCCAGATCCAGGGGGATGCACAACAGATGCATATTCATCAGCAGCTGGCAGCCCCCCTCTCAAGTGTCATCGACATCAATTTACATGATCTTTTAGCGGTACTCTCCTGGCAGGCAGACTGGGTATTGGAAGAGGTCAGGTTGGAAGCGTTTTCTCAAGGGTTTCCTGCAGTGCTACAGGGGCGTCTTTCAGCTAAAGGTGACCTTGAGCAGGTTGACCTGGATAGCACCCTACAGCTCAACGAGCCCACATTAGGTGAGTTCGACAGTAAGCTGACAGCGCACTATAGCGATGGTCAGGTCAAACTCTCATCGTTGAAGATAACCGATCCTCAGACACTTTCGATTGAGGGGCAGGGCCACTATCGCCTGGAGGACAGTGACCTCTCTGTTCAGCTGCAATGGCAACAATTACTTTGGCCTTTGAGTGGTGATCAGGAGGTGGTTCGAAGTGAACAGGGTAGTCTCAATCTGCAGGGAACACTCGACCATTATGACTATACGCTTGCAATGGATGTTGCAGGCAAAGGTCTGCCTGTGATCGATGTTAATGCGAAGGGTAACGGTGATTTAACTGCACTTAAACTGGAACAACTGGCCCTGGTTCATGAGGAGAGTCGGATTGAAGGTCGGGGGTTAGTAAATTGGTCTCCAAATGTAACTTGGCAGATGACGCTGCATGGAGAGGATTTCAATCCGGGCTGGGTGCATCAGGCGTTTCCCGGGCAGTTGGCATTCGAGTTGTCCAGTGATGGTTCGCTAGTCGATGGGCAGCCTCAGGCTGAGCTGTTGATAAAAGAGCTGAACGGTATTCTGCGAGACTACCCTGTCGAGGCAAAGGGAGTGCTCCGTTATCAAAAGGGGGTTGCAGAAGTCGAGGCCTTGTCTTTCCGTTCAGGCCCTAATCAGATTGAGGCAAAAGGAGAGGTGGGAGATAAGTTGGCACTGGATTGGTCGGTTGCAGCACCCGATTTAGCCGCTTTCTGGCCAGGGCTGACAGGTGAGCTGAATGCTGAAGGTGAATTACATGGTGAGGCTGAGACGCCTGCAATATCTTTAAACCTTAAGGCCAAAGAGATAGCCTTTCAGACATTTCACATCGAAAATATTGGCGGTGTGGTTGATTTGAACATGGCGGGTGAGCAGCCGGTTAAGGTCTTACTTGATGGATCCGGGATAGCTGGAGAAGGAAAACAGTGGCATAGCTTGAAGCTTGAAGTAGTTGGCACCTTGCCTGCTCACAAACTAAATCTGCTTTTAGAGGGAGACCAAGTGCCACAACTTGAACTGGCTGCCAGTTCTGGAGTGGACAGTGAGAATAGTTGGCAAGGGGTGGTGCAGCGGCTCGTGGCCAACGATCCTGGGTTGGGAAAGTGGCAGCTTAAAGAGCCAGCGGAGTATCGAATAGACAATGCCAATCAATACTTGAAATCCCTTTGCCTGGTCTCGGATCAAAGCGGACTTTGTGGGCGTTTTGAAAATCGAAGTGGGGTGGGTTGGGAATCACAGATAGAGTTGAATGACTTTAGTCTGAAACGTTTGCAGAGCTGGATGCCTGATGAAACCGCATTACAGGGAATACTGGGACTGGAAGCTGACCTGAGTGGATCTGAGACTGGCGTGATACTGGGTTCTGTTGAGTTGAATATCCCTGAAGCAGGGCTGAAGTTCAGTTATGATGAACAGAACCATATTGTCGATTTCTCTGGAAGTAAGCTGACTGCGAAGCTGGATGAAACCGGAGCAAATGCAGTGATAGGGATGCCACTGCAGGATCTGGGTGGTATTGATGGCAATCTCTCCCTGCCTGGCTTAACGTTGCGCGATTTTGATCCCAAGTCTCAACGTGTGGAAGGTGAAGTCAAAGGTGCTATTGAAAACCTTGCAATGGTCTCGAGTCTTGCACCCAAGCTGCAAAACAGTAGAGGGAATCTGTCCATTGATCTTGATTTGACTGGCGTAATTGCCGAACCTCGACTGCAGGGGCAGGCTAAGCTTGCAGGAGGTGCAAGCGATATACCTGAGTTGGGTATCGAGTTACGGGATTTTAACTTGCTGATAGAAGCTGTTGAGCAGGACAAGTTGAAAGTGACAGGTGAAGTCAGCTCTGGAAATGGGCGTTTGTCACTCCAAGGAACTACTCGGCTTAACGCGGCTCAGGGCTTCCCGTCAGAATACAAAATTTCTGGAAAGGAGTGGCTGGCGGTGGATATCCCTGAAGCTGAAGTTCAGGTATCGCCGAATATCGTCTTCACGCATCAGGAAAAAGGTAATGAAATAAAGGGACAGATTAAAGTGCCCTATGCACGAATACGTCCGAGGGAATTACCGCAGACTGCAGTCTCGGTCAGTTCTGACATGGTGATAAAACAAGCTGAGGAAAACCAACAGGCTCAAAATGACGCGCCTTTAAGAGCGGAGGTCCGACTCTCACTGGGTAAGCGAGTCAGTTTCGATGGTTTTGGACTACGGGGCAGATTTACAGGAAATCTACTCATCATTGATGAGCCAGGTCGTCCAGTGCTGGGACGTGGACGTCTGGGAATCGTCGACGGTGTCTATCAGGCCTATGGACAGGATCTTAAGATTGAACGGGGCTATGCTCTGTTTGCAGACAGCCCTGTCGATAATCCTGGAATCAATGTTCGTGCAGTACGCGAAGTCGATGATGTAACAGCCGGTTTGCGGGTCAGTGGAACCTTGAAGAAACCGAAACTGGATCTTTTCTCCACACCCACAATGTCTGAAAGTGATGTGTTGACCTACATATTGACTGGCCGCCCCCCGGGGGAGTCATCCGGTCAAACTGTGGGGCTTGCTGCCGCCTTGAAAGCCAGTGGTGCGAGCACTCTTGCCTCGGAGTTGGGACGGCGCTTTGGTCTGGAAGAGCTGCGGGTCGATACCGGTAGTAATCTTGAAGAAGCGGCAATAGTGGCTGGAACCTATCTATCGCCCAGACTCTATGTTCAATACATTAATGAGCTATCAACATCCGAAACGAAGTTGCGTATGCGCTACGATTTGACGGATCGCTGGCAGATGGAAGCAGAAACAGGCAAGACTCAAGCTGGCGACTTCTTTTATACCTTTGAACGATAAATAACAATAAATACAATTCCTTAAACGGACGTTGAGTCCTGAGTCCTAACCTTTGTGTAGATTGTCAGATACCCATGTTGTTGGTCTCCTCTAGATAGATCATACCCTCTTGTTGAGAAGTAAAATCCCTTTCTGTCGCTAAACAGCGTCCATTTGATATATATCAAAGTTTGTCTGTTGCTAATCCTGGGTGTTTATTGTCCAATAATAACTTGGACAGAAATAGGATGAGGGAGAGAGCATATGTCGAGCTCTAAGAGGTATGGAATTGGATTGATGTCTAGCTTAACTGGTGTTAAAGAAGCGACCTTGCGTAAGTGGGAGAGTCGCTATGGATATCCTGACCCGGAAAGGTCAGATAGTGGACGTCGTTACTATTCTCAAGCTCACTTAAGTAATTTGAAAATAATCAAGGAGCAGGTGGATACTGGGTTACAGATTGGTAAAGCAATCTCAAATCTAAAGAAAGGATTAGAACCTGATCAGTTCAAATATAAGGCTGTGGAAAGGGACAATAGTCGATACGCTGTAATTCTCGAGGCCCTGAAAGCCCACGATCTGGGTCTTTGTAAAAGTACATTAAGAAAAATACTTAATGGCAGCAGTATTGTTGAAAGTGTTGAGCAGGTGTTGACACCGATGATGACTGAGGTTGGTGAGTGTTGGTATCGAGGTGAGTTCAGTCCATATCAGGAACATTGCATATCTGGTCTGCTTGAGGAGGCACTTGTAGAAGCTTCACTTAGGAAAAGGATAACTCAACGAGGTAAGAATGTTCTGCTGACGACACCCTACGGTGAAGAACACACACTCGGACTCAGCCTGCTTGAAATCGTACTCTCATCCATTGGTGCGCGATGTCTGAATATTGGTGGCGGGTTGTCATTCGAGGAGGTCTCGAAAGCAGTTCATGCGTATTCCATCGAGATTGTCTGTATCAGTGTGAGCCCTTTTTGCAAACCAAAGATCACCACTCAATACCTGACTGAGTTAAGAGTTTCGCTGCCTAATGAAGTGCAACTACTGATTGGCGGTCAGGGTGTTAGCTTGATGAAAAATATTCCACAAGGTGTCAAATACTGCGACACGGTAAGTGAAGCCGTTGAGGTCTATTCATCTATACCCGACCTCAAACATGAGCAGTTTAAATAGAAGCCAGATATGAATGACAGCAGCAGTGTTAAAACAGCGAGTACCGATAAATATAGTGGATTTGTAGTTGGAATTGGTGCTTCCGCTGGTGGGCTTGAGGCTCTGGAGCGGTTTTTTACCCATTGTCCCAGTGATACAGGTGCTGCTTTCGTTGTGGTGCAGCATCTATCGCCTGATCACAAGAGCATGATGATAGACCTGCTGGGTAGGTATACATCAATGAAAGTAGTGATGGTGAAAAATGATATGAATCTGGAAGCTGACAAAGTTTTTCTGATTCCTGCCGGTAAGCTGATGCGCCTCACTGGGAGTAAGTTTGAACTTAAGCCAAAGGCTGCCCATGTATTTACACTACCAATAGATATCTTTTTTACCTCCCTCTCTGAATCTTTTAACTCCAGGGCGATTGGTGTGGTGTTGTCTGGCACAGGTTCTGATGGATCAAGAGGTGCCATAGCGATCAATGCGGCTGGTGGATTCCTGATGGCTCAGGAGACGAACAGTGCAAAATTTGATGGCATGCCTGCAAGTGTGATCGGCACAGGGCTGGTGGATGCCATCATGCGGGCAGAAGAGATTCCTGAGCGACTTCTGTCGCACATCAGGAATATGCCTCCCGGACCGCTGCTCACCCAGCCAATTGAAGAAGAAACACCAATATCTGACGATGATGCCTATGAGGGCATCATGCAAATATTATTACAGACTGTGGGTATAGATTTTCAGGATTACAAGATAGCTACCATTCTGCGCAGAATAGAAAGGCGTATGCAGGTCAAGCACCTGACAAAGTTAGATCGCTATCTGAAACTTCTGAAGGATGAGCGGCAGGAGGTTTTTACTCTGAAAAGGGAGTTACTGATACCAGTGACTAATTTTTTCAGAGACCCTGAAACATTCAAGATAGTTGAAAATACCATTGTTGATCGAATTGTATCTGGTGCATCGACAGGTGCCAGTATAAGGGTATGGATATCCGGTGTTTCTACAGGAGAGGAGGCATATTCAATAGCGATGTTGTTTTTAGAGGCGTTTGAAAAATTGAGACGCTGGCCAAATCTTAAAATATTCGCAACTGACGTCAGTCAGGAGAGTATAGATATTGCTGCTGCGGGTAACTATTCAGAAGCCACCGCAACTGAAATCACCAGTGAACGTCTGGAGCGTTTCTTCACTCACACAGGTAACACCTATACGGTTAAGCCCGAACTGAGACAGACTATCGTTTTTGCAAAGCATAATTTGCTATCTGATCCGCCGTTTACGCAAATGGATCTTGTTTCATGTCGTAATACCTTAATCTACTTTACCCAAGGAGGGCAAAACAAAGCCCTGCAGCGACTCCAGTTTGCTATCAGGCCGGAAGCCTATCTCTTATTGGGATCAAGTGAATCAATTGCGAATGCAGATATTGGACTGTTGCCAATAGATACAAAGCACAAACTGTTTCAGAAGTCATCCAGCCCTCAACCTGTTCGATTCGATTCACTCAGTGAACCTTTTCAACGTTATGTTGCAAGATCAAGTAAAGGTAAGCGTACCTCACCTTCACCAATCAATACTTCTAACAGCGGTATTGTCGATACTGCAGTGAAGAGGCTCTTGCGAGATTATGCACCGCCGACAATGTTGGTAAATGCTCAAAATGAAGTTGTGCATCTGTTTGGGGATGTGACGCCGTTTATGCAAGCCAAAGAGGGTGTGGCGAGTCTTGAATTAAATCGCTTACTGCCGGAATCGGTAGTACCAGTGGCCTCAGCATTAATATTCAAAGCCTCCAAAGAGAAAGAGAAGATTGCGTCAGATGCAATTCGGGTGGTTTCAGGTAACAAAGAGAAGGCGATAAGGATTCTAGTCTCACCAATCCTGAGGGAAGGATTGGATACTCTGCTTTTGCTGAGCTTTATCGAAAAAGAGGAGCTCAGCGAAACAGATATCTCTAAGTCGATAGATATCGATGCAGAGACCGTGGAGCGGATAGATGTGTTGGAGAGTGAGCTTACTGCCACTCGTGAGAGTCTCCAGGCGACGATTGAAGAGCTTGAAACCTCGAATGAGGAGTTACAGGCGACCAATGAAGAGCTGATGGCCTCTAACGAGGAGTTACAAAGTTCCAATGAAGAGCTTCAGTCAGTTAATGAAGAGCTAAATACTGTCAACTCAGAATACCAGGAGAAAGTGCAGATACTGAACCGGGTTAATGCCGATTTAGATAGTATGACCAAGGCGGTAGGCGTACCGACAGTTTTCGTCGATCAACATCTCAACCTGACAAGATATAGCCCGGATGCAGTTGGAATATTCAAGATCAGAGATACAGATATTGGACGACCATTGGACGAGATCAATAATGTTTTGATCTACAACGATTTGATGACGGACTTTAAAAAAACAATGTCAACAGGTCGTTTAATTCAGAAGGAGATTATGACTATCAACAAGTCGCAATATCTTGTGAGGTTACTCCCATATCACGTCTCAAATGCTGGTCAGGGCGCTGTGGCCACGTTTATTGATGTTTCTGCATATCGGGATCGAGAACGGCTGCAAGCGATAATTGATGCATTGCCTGAGCATATAGCGGTGTTAAGTCATGATGGCATAATCTTGATGGTCAACAAGGCTTGGATAAGATTTGCCAAGGCGAATGGAGATAGGAATCTAGAGAAAACAGGGGTTGGAGTTAACTATCTGGAGACCTGTAATAGTTCCAGCTCATCTTCAGGTAGTGAAGGACGGCAAGTGTATACCGGTGTCAAGCAGGTATTGGAAGGATCAAAGGACGTCTTCAGTTTCGAGTATCCCTGTCACTCACCGACAGAGAAGCGTTGGTTTGTGATGAATGTTGCGCCTGTGACTGCAGATGAATATGGATGTGTTGTCAGTCATGTCAATATCACAACCTGGTATGAAGAGTGACGATTATTTGATAATCGCAAAAAATTGATTTTATGTACTATAAAAGCCTTTTTGATTGCCAACCCAATGCGGCGTTTGTGATAGACAGCTTCTACGTTATAAAAGAGGCTAATTCAAAAGCGTCAAAGTTATTTGGGTTTCGAACAGCAGAGATGATGGAGGGGCATTTTCTTCTTCGGCTTTTTGGCGTAAGTGACTCAGCAAGAATAAAGGATAAGCTGTTATCTGTAAGCAATGATAGCACCGCCTGGGTGGAGGATGTCTGTTATAAGGATGAGTCACAGAATGTGCAGCATTTAGATCTCCATCTGGCTTCTGTTAGTGACCCTGAGTTGGACTGTAAGTATATTTTAATCACTGTTTTAGTCCATCAAAGTGATCCGGGAAATGAGATTAACAAGGCAAGTCTGCTAGCCATAATTAATAATCTCGATGCTTCTATTGTTGCCTATAACAGAGATGGTGTATGTACCTTTGTCAATGATGATTTTGTAAATAGACATGGCAAGAGTTACGAAGATGTTGTCGGTAGACGTCGAGAGGCTTGGATGCCTTATGAATTGGCTTTAAACGAGGAGGCCAAGTCGTCAATAGTACTCATATCAGGAGTTCCATCCTATGATGAGATCGAAATCAATAACAACAATGAAAAACAGTCACGTTATGTAGTATCACGATTCCCAATAATCGGAAAAGAAAACGCTATACCTACGGGTACTGGAGAGATGATTACAGATGTAACCCGTCAACGGGTACAAGAGGAACAGTTAAGTTTGGCATTGAATGCCTTTCGCTTGAGTCGTGATGCGATTGTCATGACAGATGAGCAGAATCGGATTATTTCGGTTAATGATGCATTCGAACGGATAACAGGCTATGCGAAATCAGAGGTTCTTGGGCAGGATCCCCGAATTCTTGCATCTCACCGGCACGATAAAAGTTATTACAAACGTATGTGGGAAAGCTTAAATCTGAACAAGTATTGGGAAGGAGAAATCTGGAATCGTAGAAAGTCGGGTGAAATATATCCGGAGTGGCTGAGTATCAGCAAAATTGTCGATGAGGTTAAGCATGCTACTCACTACATTGCAGTCTTTACCGATATAACGAAAAAGAAACAGACCGAGGACGAGATAGAAAATCTAGCGTTCTATGATGTATTGACAGGTTTGGCAAATCGCTACTTGCTTGCAGACAGGGTTGAAAAAAGAATCAATTCAGACTTGAGAAATAATTCATCATCAGCGTTGGTCTATTTTGATCTCGACCACTTTAAAACAATCAACGACTCATTAGGGCACTCTGTCGGTGACAAGCTGTTACAGGAAGTTGCAGTTCGTATGAAGACTCTTATCAGAGAGAAGGATACATTAAGTAGACTGGGTGGGGACGAATTTGTACTGTTTATGCCAGATATTCATGCTGATGATATTGAGGCGAGATTACACTCATTGGTGTCACAACTGAATCAGCCCTATAGCTTTGAGGAAGCAGAAATCAAAATCTCTGCCTCTTTTGGAGTAGCAGTTAGTCCGGAAGATGGCAATGCCTATGATAAATTAATCAGACATGCAGATATGGCGATGTATAAAGCAAAAGAGGATGGCAGAAATACTGTATGTTTCTTTAATCGGAAGTTGGAATTAAATGCCATAAAAAAAGTAAAAATAGAAAATGAGTTGCGCTATGCAATCGATGCGGAAGAGTTAAGACTGAATTTCCAACCCCAACTGAATCTGGGAGGTAATAGCCTGGTAGGATGCGAATGCCTGTTACGTTGGAAATCCCGTGTTCTGGGAGAAGTGAGTCCGTTAGAGTTTATCCCTGTTGCAGAAAAATCGGGTTTGATCAACACGCTCGGCAGGTGGGTGATTGAACATGCAATCTCCACGACCAGAGATCTACTGGCTATAGACTCCACTCTTAAGGTGGCCATCAACATATCCGCATCACAATTAAGATCAGATAATTTTCTTTCAACTCTATTGGAGATATGTGACAGTTATGATGTGCCAGCAAGCAGAGTCGAACTAGAGGTTACCGAGTCTATGCTGATGCAAAAGGCGGATTCAACTCTGAAACTCTTATCAGGTTTGGCAGAAGAGGGTTTCAGTATGGCAATCGATGATTTTGGTACGGGTTATTCTTCGCTGGCTTATTTAAATTGGATGCCAGTCTCAGTGATAAAGATAGACAGGGAATTTGTCAAGGATATTCACCAAAATGCAAAGCACAGAAGTGTATGTACTTCAATCATAAAACTGGCGGCCAGTCTTGATATCAAGACAATCGCAGAAGGGGTGGAAACTCGGGAGCAGTATAAAATATTAGAGCAGGAAGGTTGCGATATGATTCAAGGGTTTCACTATTCGAAGCCCTTATCCAAAAGCCGGATGATGGCATTTTGTAAACGGCCTTATAAGCTTGCTATGGTTGATGAAGTTTGAGTTTACTCTGGTATAAAGCGGCTGTAAGGATGATGCTGAAGAGCTGGTAGATCATTCGATTGGCTTCAGAGTACCAGCGAGGTAAATGTCCCCGTGTATCCATATTGCGATCACCTTCTGGTTTCGAAGGTGATTGGTTCATCGCACCCTGACCATAAAGGGTCTCAGTCAGCGATCCTCCAGTTCCTAAGCTGGTTTCTGTTACCAATTAGACAAACACGGGTCATGCATAAGGAGAGAGGATCTCTCTCGTCTACAGGATTTGAGCCAATAGTATCAGTTACTGCTACGAACAGCGTCAAAATCGTCTGCAATCAGAAGATTGGTCAGGAGAAAGGCCTTTGCATGGGTCTTTTTCTGGCGCTGCATCTTCTCTTTCTGGATGGGACATTCATGGGGTTGCCAATCACATGCGGTTCCGCTGATGACCAGGTGGGGGCACTCCTGGCAGATCTTTGATTTGTAGAGTCCAGTCATATCGGTGATCTCTGTGTGTTGCGTGGTTACAACTAAAAAATTAGCACAATAACAGTATATTACAACAGTAAATCCAGGTAATTTGACTAAAATGCGACATAAGTTGACAAATTATGCCCAAAGCAACAGGTCATGGCTTCAGGCGACCCTGTAACTACTTGAGTTTAAGGTGGTTACTCAGGGATGAGCAGCAATCTTTGTGACTCAATAGATAGATCGGCAATTTCCGATCAATATTTACTTTTGTGACAACTAAAATTAGGAATTTTTTGACTTTCAGTTGGCGAAATTCATGTTTTTTTATGGAAACAGATCAAAAGTGTGTAATGCTTCACGCTTTTAATGTCGCTCAGGAATTGAATAGAAGTTTTTTTTGCAGTCTCAAAAATACCGATGTAGCGGTTGACAGACACTGTAGTATTTTCGATTTCGACCTGACTGGCAGGCCCCTGGGTCATGATCTGTGGCGGAGATGGCTTTCCAAATATGCTGTTGTATCGATGTGTCTGTAGTAAGGTGTGTATGGGAGCGCCACCCAGGGATTCCAGTCGTCGATTGTCTGTTCCATTGAGCCAAATAGAGTACTAAGCTGCTGTTATGTTCCAGGATTATTTTGGAATCGCCGAAGATCCGTTCTCAATTACACCGGATCCTAAATACCTTTTTTTGAGTGAACGCCATCGCAATGGCTTCGCCCATCTGCTGTATGGTGTGACCCAGGGCGGGGGATTCGTCCAGCTGACAGGTGAGGTTGGTACGGGGAAGACGCTTCTCTGCCGTAAGCTGCTGGACCGATTGCCACAAGCGGTGGATGTGGCGTTCATATTCAATCCTCGGTTAAGCCCATTGGAACTGGTTGCCACTATCTGTGATGAGCTAAAAGTGCTCTATCCCCTGGGCTGCAGCAGCATTAAAGAGATTGTCGATTTTTTAAATGCTTACCTGTTGGAAACCCATGCACAGGGTCGGCGTACCGTAGTCATTATTGATGAGGCACAGAACCTCAGCTTTGAATCTCTGGAGCAGATTCGTTTATTGACCAATTTAGAGACTGCTTCAGAAAAACTGTTACAGATCATACTGGTTGGACAGCCGGAGTTAAGAGCACTTTTAAAACGGCCAGAGCTCCGGCAATTGGCGCAGCGGATCACAGCCAGATACCACTTGACCCCCCTGTCACGTACCGAAACCCGCGCTTACATATTGCATCGATTGAAAGTGGCAGGGATTGAGCGGCCACTGTTTACAGATGCAGCGATCCGTCGAGTCTATAAGCTCAGTGGTGGTATACCCAGATTGATAAATATTCTGTGCAGTCGGGGTATGCTGGCTGCCTTTGGAAAGCGCAAAGGCCAGGTGACCCGGGGCATGTTGTCCCAGGTAGCATCTGAGTTGCGTGGTGAAGAGGATGGGGTTGGACGTCTCAAATCCTGGGGGTGGTTGTTGGCGGGAGTGAGTGCGACCCTGTTTGTGCTGGCACTGTTACCGACCATCAATCTATATCATCTGTTTGCAAGTCCCAGCCAGGAAGCAGACCTGATTGCACCGTCAAAACCTGAGGAGACTGTTTCGTCACCATCCGCCTATCAGCCTTTGCCTACAGATCTGGATGCTAAGGCGAGACCGGTGACTGATGAGATGAGTCTCTCTACAAAGTATGAGGGTCGATCTACACAAACTGCTGATTTGAATACCGAGACAGAGGTAACCCGCTTGGATAATGGCGCTGGTCAACAACGATCCGCGTTTAAGGCGTCACTTCCCGAATCTCAGCTTATACCATCAACATCACAGGGTCTGGCTGGTTTGCTGGGCAATGAGAACAATGCATTTACAACGCTCTTCAGTTATTGGCAGGTGGCCTATCCTATGGGTGGAAAGGATAGGACATCCTGCGACAAGGCTGAGGAAGTTGGGCTGAGTTGCCTGTTTGGGCGGGGTTCCTGGAAGACCCTTGAATATTACAATCGACCTGCCATATTGGAACTGCTGATGGAGAGTGGTCAACGCTACCACGTTGTGGTGACCGGTTTGAGAAATCAGTCGGTGATGCTTGATTTAAGCGGCAGACGCTTCTCTTTCACTCACCAGGAGATTGAGCGGTTATGGACGGGAGGCTACATTATCCTGTGGCGCCCACCTGAATTGACGACTGAACGACTACAGATGGGGCATTCAGGTGCCGATGTGGGTTGGTTGATCTCGATGCTCGATCGGGTTGAGGGAATTCGCAGTGAATATGACCCGACCAAGGCAACGTTTGATCAGCGTCTACACAATCGTGTAGTGCGTTTTCAGCGAGATCATGAGTTGCTGGCAGACGGAATTGTTGGCAAGCAGACCCTGATCCAGCTCAACAGCTCAGTCAATAATCTTACAATGCCAACGCTGCTTCAGGATGGCGGTTAAGATGTCCTCGATTCTTGATGCCTTGGAAAGAGCTTCCCAAGACAGATCCACTTCTGATCTAGAGTTGATGCCTAAAGCTGGCTATGCAGATTCGTCCCATAAGCGAAGATTGTGGCAATGGCTGTTACCAGGATTGGGAGTGGTTTCTCTTTGTCTGATAGGAATTTGGTTATACAAGACACAGTTTTTAATCACTAAGGATGATGCTCTGATTGCCAATGAGTCAGCGCAACAATCTCAGGCTGATCCGAAGAGTGTGCCTGGGTCGGTCATAGAGCCGCCTGCTGTCCCTGTGAGTCAGAACAGGCCTGATCTTGAGTCACAATTAATTGGCAGGGGTATACCCAGTCAGCGGTCTCTGCTGGACGAAGCTGTATTGAGCCAACCAAAGCAAAAAAAGCTAAAGGTGAGAAAGGAGTCGGATGGCATCTTGGTAAAGAGTACCCCGGAAACGCCCTCCGCACCTTCGGTTGTGAAGGCGATTCCCGCAGCCAAGCTTAAGCCTAAGCCGCAGCCAAAGGGAGTCTCAAGCGTTGCGAAAAATGTCAGGTCCGATCCTGTGGTTACAGCAGCGAAGAAGGTTACGCCATTGAAGTCTGAGCTGGATACGCCTACACCTTTGGTACCGCCCGAGCCTGAGGTAAAAGTTGTTGAGAAGATACCTTTGATCTGGGAGATGCCACAATCGTTACGTGAGAAGTTGGAGCAGCTGAAAATCAGCATTCATGTCTACCATGAAGATCCAAAGCGCCGTTTTGTGCTCATCAATATGCGTCGCTATTCTGAGGGAGATAGCCTTAAGGTTGATGGTTTTCGTCTAAAGCGAATTGATCGAGAAGGTATCGTGGTCGACCATGGCGATGGACTGGTTCGCCTGCTTAGAGAAAGATATTGATATTAACCCGGCACCTTAATAGGCAGGCACGCTTAGGCCTGAACCTGGCTATTAAGGTGCCGGGTTAATAATATGGTGAACGCTTAGATTTCTGACTTTCATGTCATTGTCCAACTCTTTTTTTCCTAGAGTAATAACCATCCATTCTACTGAGATTGACCGCCACACTTTGTGTGGATTTATATTATCTTTGACTCAATATTGTCATGTGTTCGTCACAGAAATCCGTTTCAATCAACGTTTTGGGCTTCTCTGCTTATTGATGGCAGCTTCCCCCATTCGACGACTAACCCAATCACTATAAATTGGGATTAGCTGGATCACAGGATTTCACTATGTATTGTAACGAACGACTCATCATCATGGATGCGGATGGCACGACCATAGATGCCTTCGGCGCAATTGCCGAAACGTTTGAGGTACATGATATGTCGATTGGGGATATGGTTCGGTTTCAGAAAAGGCGCAATATTTTCAAGTATCTCGGCGGCATCAAAGAGCTGCCTAAAAATCTGCGTAAACAACTTAATGGTGAAAAAAGATTGGAAGTGCTCAACACGCTGACGGAGGTCTATCGTGAATCGGCACTTCTTTATGAGGGTATGTCGGTGTTGCTCAATGAATTGATTGAACATCCCGGTATTCGGGTTGGGGTGATTACCAGAAATATCACTCTGGAGCCGGAGATTACACTACAGCAGCTCTATCAAAGGAACGGGGTCAATGTTTCCGGGCTGGATTTTGTAATTCATCTTCCACAAAGAGAGCAGAAGATCAGTGCCTTCAAGGCTGTCAGAGACAGCTTTCAGGTGAACCCTGCCAGGGCCTACGCCTCAGGAGATGAAAAACGTGATTATGTTGCTGCGATTGGGAGCGGGATGCACCCATTCATGGTCTCCTATGGATTTGAAAGTTTCGAACGTTTAACCGAAAAGATAGGTGTACCTGCAGAGTTGATATCACGCCAACCAATGGATTTGAAACGGCGTATACTTCATGCCTTGGACCTGGAGTAATGGCCGTTTAGTATAGCGGACCTCAAATCAGTTCAGAAAATAATCAAAAGCCCCTGAGTTTTATTGAGTGATTGGGTGGGGGCGCCCCACCATCTGTAAGGTGTTATAAGGATGTCAATGATGCTGGAACCTAACAATGAGCAATTAAAGATTGGTTTGGCCTTGGGTAGTGGTGCAGCTCGGGGTTGGTCGCATATCGGAATTATCAAGGGATTGGCTGAGTTGGGCATCGAGCCGGAAATTGTTTGCGGCAGTTCGATTGGTGCTTTAGTGGGTGCGGCCTACGCAGCTGACAAGCTTGATCTTATGGAGAGCTGGTCCCGATCTCTGACCTGGAAAGAGATTATCCGGTTTCTCGACCCCAGTCTGATCGGTGGTGGGTTTATTCAGGGTGAAAAACTGACTGAATTTGTGAGTGAGCATGTTGAGGAGATGGAATTCAACCAAATGAAGCGTCAGTTGGGTATAGTCGCTACAGAGCTTGAGAGCGGCCGTGAGGTTTGGTTTCGCAGTGGTCCGGTAATGGAGGCGGTCAGAGCTTCCATCAGTCTTCCCGGCCTCTTTACACCGCAACAACACAATGGACGGTGGTTGGTAGACGGTGGTCTGGCCAACCCTGTGCCTGTCTCCCTTTGTCGTGCAATGGGTGCAGATCTGGTGATCGCGGTGAATCTGAATGGCGACATATTGGGAAAGCATTTTAAGCGAAGTTCGGAGAAGGCTGAGGAGCGAAAACAGGAGTCTGGTTCGATGAAAGAGGGTGACCTGATCAGTCGGGTTACGGCTCAAGTGAAAAATAGTCTGGGCGGAGGAAAGCGGGATCTCATTGCGCGGCTGTTTGGTATAGAGAGAGAGACCCCTGGACTCTATGACGTATTGGCCAGTTCAATTAATATCATGCAAGACAGGATAACCCGAAGCCGCATGGCTGGAGACCCTCCAGATGTTATTTTAACCCCGCGAATGTCAAAGCTCGGACTAATGGAGTTTGATAAAGCCGATATGGGGATTACAGAGGGAATGCGTGAAGTCGAACGTATGCATCCGTCGTTGAAGCAGGTCTTTAAACTCTGATTGGGGGTTAATAATAGCCCAGTTTGAATGAGCATTTTAATTATCACACTAATTTCTATTCATTGACGAAAGGATAAAAGTGTTCATTAACCTGCTGATGGGTAGGCTGGTCAGAAATAATTCGGGCTTTGACTCGGGTGGTAGTGAGACCTTGTTGGTCCAGGATGTCAGGAAAGAGTCGGTAGACTCGACTGGTTTCGATGGGTCTTTTCCAAGCAGCCTGTTCCAACTGCTTGCGCAGGACTGGTGCCAGTTTTAACTGTAGTAGCCAGGGGGCCTGCCAGTTGAGAAAGTCGCAAACAAGCCTATGTTGTTTGTCATCTTTCCACTTGTCCCTGACTAATAATTCAGGGAATTCATCGGCGCTGAAGTGTTCTCCGTGTTGTCCTGAGCCATCCCCTTTATGGTGGCGCTTGATCCAGATTGCGAAAGGCCGTTTCCCTGCGGCAGTACTTATTGTGCAGCTAAGGTCAGCAGCGTCACCAGAGTTGGAGGAAAAGTGCTGGCTAGCCTGACACCCGGGATACCAGGCGGGACGGTCTATTGGGGAGAGCGGTTCCTCGGTCAAAGCGCTATCCAGCAGAGCGAGTGGTTTGGACTCCTCTTCATCCAGCAGCCATAGTTCATAGGTATCAGCCGTTGGAAAGGGTACTTTATGGGCATGCTCTTCCAAAGCAACAATCAAACGCTCTCCGATCGATTCGATGATGTTGCAGGGCAGGGTCCCTCTGATGCGTGATCTGCTTAGTCCACGTATTGAGTTCCAGCTGCCATAGACGACTTCGGAAAGCCCGGTATGACTGATGATCTCATCATGTGCGACATAGAGTTTCCAGTCATACCCGTCCATGCTTTCAGCTACGCCACCTTTCAGAGCAATAATCTGCTGTACCCCATGAAAGGGGGAGAGTAGGCGACGGCTGTAAGAGATGCTCTCCATTCAAGGAATTGTGGACAGTGATTGGAAATCAGACAAGTATGGATTGGTACCAAAGAGACTAATAGAACGAAAGTTCAGGCGTCTTTTGATTCTTTTTTTGCTATGAAATATTACCGCCGTTTGTCGGCTGGTCATGTTAAGGTGTTTTAAATACCATTTTATTTTTGTAGTATTTGGCACGTTGGATCTAAATTTATATTGGTTTTTTATCTGGACGCAGTTTTTATTTTTGGATTTTTTTAAAGGGAGTCATGTTGTGAAAATTATCTTCCGTCCTATGGTGACGCTGTCTCTTGTCAGTTTGCTATTCACTGTCTCGGCCCAGGCCGCTCTCTTTGATCGTGGTGGTGGCCTTATCTACGATGATGTCTTGGATGTCACCTGGTTGCAGGATGTCTCCTATGTGCAAAATCACTATAGCAGTGCAAATCATGCCGTAAATTGGGCGACAGCAAATAGTTGGGTATCAGGGCTTGAGTATCAGGATTCTGTTCGTAATACGGTTTGGACCGATTGGCGTCTGCCAGAGATCAATCCAGCTTATACAGGTTGGGAAGGGAGTAGTGTGCCGACAGATAGTCCTACGGAATACCATATATATGATCGATCTGAGTCCGGTGCCAATGAGTTGGCCTACATGTACTACGTAAATTTGGGCTTTGATGCTTACACTGATCCGATTACAGACCCTGGTGCTGTTCCGCTGCCGACATCAGATATCGATAACCCGTTTGAAAACCTCTACTATCTGGGAACCTGGACAGGGAACCAGTTAGAAGACCCAACTTTGCCAAATAGCGTCTGGTATTTCCATTTTCATTTTGGCCAGACACTTTTAGATGCATCTGGGGGTGGGGATACCCAGACAGTATGGGCGGTTAGAGACGGGGATGTGGGCTTAGGAACTTCGCCTGTTCCAGTTCCTCCAGCATTTTGGTTAATGGGGTCGACTCTTGTTTTGTTCGGCTTTCTCAGCAACAAGAAGGGCAATACCCCCGCTAAAGCCTGATTCCTGCTTGATAGCGTTGCTTTGTACAACGCTCAGCGTGGGTGGATGGTTAAAAACCCAATCCTGAGACCACTAATCTCTGGGTTGGGTTTTTTTATGCCAGTCTGGGAAAAGCAGGCCAAATCTGTCGGTTTTTTTTACAAGCATGAATTGATTGCCTGGCAAAAAAAATATAACACATTGAATTGAAGGGTATATTTATTACTGGCACAGCGATTGCTTACTATTATCCGCAAATGATATATGGATCTAATAACGGAGCTAATGTGAGTCAACATAAAACTGTTTCTAAACTGGCTGCTCTACTATGCGTATTCGCGCTGGGCAGCAGTGATGCCGCATTAATCGATCGTGGCAGCGGCCTTATTTACGATGATGTTTTGGATGTGACTTGGCTGCAGGATGCCTCTTATGTGCAAAACTATTATGGTAGTGCGCAACATGCAGTGAACTGGGATACCGCCACCTCCTGGGTGGATAACCTGGAATTTGTTGATACCGAACGGGGTGTGGTTTGGGACGATTGGCGCATGCCTACAATAGATCCCGGGACCTATGCAGGTTGGGAGCCTATCTTTGATCCTGCAACAGACGTTGGAGACTACTATGTCTACGACAGATCTGAGTCCGGTGCCAATGAGTTGGCCTATATGTACTACGTCAATCTTGGTTTTGAAGCTTATACAGATCCAATTACTGATCCAAGTCTGGTAGCAAGACCTACATCGCCAGCTGGAACCTATAACCCATTCCAAAACCTGAGCTATTTGGGTACCTGGACTGATTCATTGGTTGGTAACCCCGATCGCCCAGACCAGGTTTGGTACTTCCATTCTCATTTCGGCCAGACCCTATCAGACCCCAATGGTCTTGATTCTCAAACGGTCTGGGCTGTTCGTGATGGTGATGTTTTTATCAATGAAATAGAGCCAGAGCCAGAAGTAGCGGGTGTGCCTGAGCCAGGAGTGCTGCTGTTATTGGCATCCGGTCTGCTATTGGCAGGCGGTAGTCGCCGTATGGTAAGCGCTGGCAGAAAAAATGGCTGATTCTTAGTCTCACAGCTTTCCGAAAGGCGCTGCAACCCCATCTAGTGGTTGTGGCGTTTTTTTTGCCTGGTCAGTTAACCTCTGGGACTACCCTTTCTTGTTTGAATTACCAAGTTAGATTGTGTTCGATCCGCATCTAATGCATTTAATTGTACTGCGTATAATTAATCCGTGATTCTAAAAAATATGTATATAACGGGCATCAATAATAAGCCTGATGTTTGATAGGTCTAATAAGAAAATTTCCCATTCTCGGTAAAGTTATCAGTTTGTCGCCGATATATTCCCGTGACGATGTTTTTTAGGATTTGCAGAAGGATAGGGTTTATGTCGCCATTCTCCATTAGAGGAGTGCTCAGCTGTTTGGCTTGGCTTTTAACACTGTTTTTAATGCCTTTTGGAGCTTTTTCTGAAGAGAAATGCCTCTATATCTCATCCTATCATCAGGGGTACGCCTGGTCTGACGGGGTTGAGAGGGGACTAAGAGAGAGTATTGGCGCTGAGTGCGAACTTAAACAGTTCGATATGGATACCAAGCGGCATAAAGACGAGGCATCCAAGCAGCAAGTAGCCGCTGAAGCGAGAGATCTCATTCTGTCATGGAAGCCAGATGTGGTAATCACGGCTGATGACAATGCAGCGAAATATGTGATCAAGCCATTTTTTAAAGACCATGAAATACCATTTGTTTTTTGCGGTATTAACTGGAATGTGGATGCCTATGAGTTTCCCTATACCAATACCACGGGAATGGTGGAGATTGCCCCCATCGATGTCTTGTTCAACAAAGCAAGAAGCATTCGGATTGGGGCTGAACGCGCAGTCTACCTAGGTGCAAATACTCTGACTGAGAGAAAAAATGCAGCAAGATTTGAAGCAATGGCGGGGAAAATCGGCTTATCGATGGATGCTAGTCTGGTTTCTACTACAGCAGAGTGGTTGAGGGCATATGAGGATGCTCAAGATTATGATTTTGTCATTATCGGCAGCAAGTCGGGTATCAATGACTGGAATAAATCAAAGGTGCTCGATGTGTTGCATAGAACAACAAGAAGCCTGAGTCTGACAAATCATGACTGGATGATGCCATATACATTGCTAGGCTTTACAAAAATTCCTGAAGAGCAGGGTGAGTGGGCAGCAAAAGCAGCACTTGCGATATTGGATGGCGTGGCTCCTACAGATATACCTATTGTCTCAAATCGAAAATGGGAAATATGGATAAATCATACTGTTTTAAATGTCAGTGGACTTAAACTTCCGCAGGCACTCATCCGTAAAGCTAAAAAAATATAGTAGTTATGGAATTTACGATTAGGGAAAAAGTTTTTGTAGGACATCGCATGCTGGTTATCTGGCTGATGGTGATCCTGTTTTCCTTAATTGCTGTTTCCTATTCCGTGACCCGGGAAATGCATTCGGTTAAGAAGGAGTTTACAGCGAATGCCTGGCTGGTACAGCGAGCGGTTATACAGCGTGTTGCCAACCTGGAGACTGTTCTCACAGCACTGGTTGGACAGCATCATGCGAGCGATATGCTTAGCAGTGCTGAACAGACGCTGTTTTCTCAAGAGTTATTGAAAGCCTATCCTTTTATACATTCAATTCTGCATGTAGAGCGAGTATCCAAACTGGAGGTCGCAGATTTCATAGAACGCATGAAGCTTGAAGGTTATATTGGTTTTAAATTAAAAGAGGGAGCTTCTGGTGTAGCGCCCGACGATAATAGTTATCTTGGATTCCACTTGCCTGTCAGTTTTATAGAACCAATGGATCCGAGAAATGCATATCTATTAGGTTTTGATCTTGCCAATGAGTCTTCATTTACTCAGTTGATAGAAAATGCAATCAGGGGAGGTGATACGATCGCCCTTGAGACAGTATTACTAACGCCTTTAAACAAACCGCTTTATTTGATTTTAAAGCCGGTCTATCTAGGACGATATCCTCCTACAGAAGCCAGTGAGCGCTGGGAGATGTTGAGTGGCTTCGCAGTATTGCGTATCGATTTTGAGCAGTTTTTTTCAAGCATTGAACTGCCCTCTCAAAAGCTGGAGCTTAAACTCTTTAAAGGTATTCAGGCAGATGGCGAGTCATTGGATGAAATGATGGCTGAATTTGGCAATGTGACTGAAAATGAGGGACTGTTACAAGAACAGATTGATTTTATAGAGCCACTTGAGATTCATGGGTTGCCTTTTACGCTGACTGTCAGTCAAAAGATCAACTTGGGATCGGTTCAGGCCTCCCGAGTGTTTATTGAATGGCTGATTGCGATGCTGGTGCTTGGGTTGGGAATAGCAGTCTACCGTAATCGGCGATATGCTCAGCTTCAGGAGGAAGCGGCTGAAGAAGTAATTGCAGTAGAGGGTGCTCGGTTCACAAATGTGATTGATACTGCTTTCGATGCCGTTATTACAGCAGATGGAGGAGGCAGAGTTGTCAGTTGGAATCAGCAGGCCTGTAAGGTATTTGGTTACGAAGAACGGTTTGTAATAGGTCTCAGATTATTCAAGCTTATTTTGCTTCCTGCAGAGTTAATCAGGTTGGAGAAAGAGTTAAAACCACTATTCCAGGGCGAAAATAGCGGGCCTTACAGACTTAGTCTGGAAACTATTGGGCAGCATAAAAGTGGTCGTGAATTTCCACTCGAGCTTGCTATATCAAGTTCCAGTGCAATTAATCAACCAATGATCAGTGTCTTTGCCAGGGATATCACCGAACGTAAGCGATGGGATGAGAGAATACGCTATCTTGCTTATTGCGATTCTCTGACTGACCTTCCAAATCGTCAGGCATTTAAGGAGCAGGTCACTAAGGCGATAACTGCAGCAAAACGTTATGGTCGAATTGGTGCGGTTTTATATCTGGATCTGGATGAATTCAAGCGTATCAATGATACATTGGGCCATGATATTGGAGATTTGTTGTTGCAGCATATTACCAAGCGATTGGTTGAGCAGGTCAGGATATCTGACACAATCAGTCATGCTGGATCGGGAAATGCTAAGGATCGAAGCATAGCTCGTCTGGGGGGTGATGAGTTTACAGTTTTACTTGATGAGATTGAAAAGCCGGAAGATGCAGCGCTTGTCGCCAAACGAGTGCAAAGTGTTATTGCCAGTTCATATAATCTTAATGGTCACGATGTTTACGTTACACCAAGTATTGGTATAGCAATCTTTCCGAGGGACGGTCAGGATGTTGAAGAGCTATTAAAGAATGCAGATACTGCCATGTACCACGCTAAGGCAGTAGGCAAGAACAACTTTCAATTCTATACGGAGCAGATGAATGCACTTGCGTCTACGCGTTTGAAGCTTGAAGGTAAATTGCGAAAGGCTCTCGTTTCAGATGAAATGGAACTCTATTATCAACCCCAGATAGATATGCAAACCGGTTTGATGGTTTCTGCTGAGGCCTTGCTGAGGTGGAATCAACCTGAGCTGGGGATGATACCGCCAGATGAGTTCATACCTATTGCCGAAGAGACAGGGATGATCATTGAGCTTGGAGAGTGGGTTCTAAATGAAGCCTGTCGACAAAATAAAGCGTGGCAGGATGCCGGTTTTCAGCATATCAGAGTTGCTATTAACTTAAGCAGTATGCAATTCATTCAGCGGGATCTCAGTGAGAAGGTCGATAACTGCTTGTTGAAAAGCAGACTAGAGGCGCAGTTCCTGGAGTTGGAGATTACTGAAAGTATCTTAATGCGTAACGTGAATGAGACCATTGCTACGCTGAATGAATTTAAAAAGATGGGAATCTGTATTTCAGTGGATGATTTCGGCACAGGTTACTCTTCTTTAAGTTACCTGAAGCGATTCCCATTGAATTCTCTGAAAATTGATAGATCGTTTATCATGGATATTCCGGAGAATCAGGATGATGTCACTATTACATCGGCAATCATCGCTATGGCACACCGCCTTAATCTGGGTGTTGTTGCTGAAGGCGTTGAAACACAAAGCCAGCTGGATTTTCTAAAGCAACAAGGGTGTGAAATGGCGCAAGGCTATTTCTTTAGCAGACCTTTACCTGCAGCAGAGTTTGAGTCAATGTTGACTAGAAGTGACATGGATTATAAGCAAATTCATCTCAGCTAAGAATTGAAACTTGAGTCTCTTTAGTGGAACATCTTACGATCTTCTTGAAATGTACCTTAGAGTTGTCAGGCATCAGTGTGCTAACCAAAATCACTGGATGTGCTCCGCTTATCCATCCTGCATAGTGTTTGTCTAAGGTAAAGATAGTTTATTGGATTAAATATGTGACGGATCATACGACTCTTATCAGGACTTTTAGCTGGTAGGATTGACGATGTTAATGTCGCGTTGGGGAAAGGGAATGCTGATTCCAGCATCCTCAAATTTTTGATTGATTGCTTCGTGCATGGAAGTTATTGTTGCGAGACGATTGTCCATAGATCCAAGATAAATACGCAACAGCAGATTGAGTGAGCTGTCACCAAATGCCTCGAAAGTGGCTACCGGGTTAGGTTCTGATAGCACGTTATCGTTCTCTTCTGCGGCCTCAAGCATAAGATTCATGGCTTGCCGGACATCACTGCCATAGGCAATGCCTACATTGATGATGATTCGATTGATCTTGTCAGTCAAAGTCCAGTTGATAACTCTTCCGGTTATAAACTCCTTATTCGGAATTAACATCTCCTGTTTGTCATAATTTGTGATGGTGGTGGCGCGGATGCGGATTCGTGAGACCACACCTGTGGTATCGTCCAGGGTAACCACGTCACCAACTCGAATGGGGCGTTCGAACAGTAATATTATGCCACTGACAAAGTTGGCAACTATCTCTTGCAGGCCAAAGCCAAGTCCAACACCTAATGCTGCAACCAGCCATTGGATGCTCGACCATTGAAAGCCGATGGTGCTGAATGCTGTTATCAGACCAATGCCTGCAATGAAGTATTGCAGTAATGTGGTCAATGCATAACGCGCACCTGTTTCCAGAGGTAGTCGTTGAAGGATTGTGATCTCAAGTACCCCGGGCAGGTTTTTGGCAGCTAGAAAAGTGAATGCCAGAATAATGATGCCAAGGAGTATGTCGTTTAGTGTCAAGAAGCCTTCTGTGACGATACCATCAACTACATGGGTTGCAGCAAATGGAAATTGAGTGGTAGTGAGAAAGTCAAGAGCGGGAAGGAAATCTGCCCAGATCAACCAGGTGCCTACTACCGATCCAAATAGATATCCAAAGCGAACCAGACGTTTTGCCTGCTCACTTAATGTATCGAAATTAATTTCAGGGATCTCTGCGGCTATTACAGTGCTTTCGTCCTCTATAGTGCTGGTTTCCTGTGCACGCTGCTGGCGAAGCTCCTCTCTTCTCTGTAATGCATTGTCAAAACGAAGTCTACGTTCTGCAATAAACAGATATCTGAGCAATAGCTCCTTTAGAGTGAACAGACCTACAAAAAACCAGAAGGTTAGTTCAACTAACTTAAGTAACCTTATTGATAAGGTCAGATAGCCAAGGGCACTGGCAACAGCGATACCGGTAATGATCAACAGTGACAATGGAAACCAAAGGAAGTGTATCTGTAATAATATGGAATTAGGTTTACTTCTAGCCCACGATTCCAATAGTAGGCTGTTTTTACGGAGCAAGCGATAGAGGAAAATCAGAGAGCTTACTATCAGTGAAATGACAGCCAGACGACCGATGATTTGTGTGTCGACAGATATGTAACCACCTTCTGTCAGTGTAACGAGAAAGCGCAATGGAATTACAACAGGTATCAACCATCGCAACTCTTTTGCCAAAGCAGAACAAATTTGCTCATTCCAGCGTAAGTGACGACTGCCGATGCCGTTTGGAAGGCAGAGTTGATAGAGTAGTAGTGCAGCAATCAGCGTTATACCAACATTTATCAATGAAGTGGCAATTGCCAGGCTGAATGGACTAGCTGTTGGCAATGTATTTAACAAAACTCCAATGCTGATCATTATGCCGGGTACAATACCAATCTTGATTAATGTGAGTAATATCGCCCATAGGGTCAATCGGATTGAGTCAGTACGGATTTTACGGGTGGCCTTGCTCAACAGTGGTAGTCGAATGTTGACGCTATGTTGTTTCCATATGATCACCATCAGCAGTGATATAAGTGCTATAGATAGTCCAGGTCTCTGTTTTGCGGCTTGAGCCACCTCACTTCCGGTTACCGACCACTCTTGTGGAGATAGTAATTTTCCGATACCCGAGGTCAGTTGCTTGAAGTTTAGAAAATCAGACAGATCACCACTTGAGATCCAGGTCAGCTGGTCATCGATGTAGTCTACATAGGTTTCAGAAACTTCCAGGAGCTGTCGCTCTGCCTGATCAAGTGATGTGAGTTGTGAGATATAGAGGCCATAGACTTTTTGTAGTTCATTGAGTGCTTCACGGCGAGCGCCCAACAGACTGAAGGTGCGCTTGCTAAGCTCATCCGCCTCTTTGTCTGAAAGGTCATCAAGCAGGGGTTGGGTAACTTTCGCTACACGATCGGTGAGATTACCTGTTTCCAGCAAATGTTCTTCAATAAAGATCTGACGATCAGTTGCATTATTGATCTCCTGCCGGCGCTCAGCGGAGGAGCGGCTATAACTCTGCAGAGAGGGCAGAGCCTGGCGGCGACGTGAGAGCATTTTACCTATTGCTCTACTGCTGCCTGCTACTTCAACACGTTGCCTGGTATGCTCGAAATCGTTACTGAGCTGAAGCAGTTGCTGCTGGGTGGAAGCTAATTTTTGCGAGACCCGTTTTTCCCAATATACAAGCTCTTCCAGTTCAGCTCGGTTCTTGGCGCTTTTTTGCGCAATGGACTTGATCGATTCAGGTAGCCCCTGAGTCTGCTGCTCAACCTGTTCAGCCTCTTGCCGAGCCTGTTTGGCATTGCTCTCACGTATTTCACTAGCAGCTTTGTTGAGTTGTTCCAGGGCTGCTTGTAGCTTACCAATCTGTGCTGTTGTTGAATCGCGTCGCGCTTGAGCAAGATTGGTCAGTAGGTTCTGATTACCCAGCTGCAGTTTAAGATACTCTATTTGAGTCTGATGTAGCTGTTTTCGGCTCTGAAGTAACAGCCCTTTGGCTTGATTTGGACGTTTGTTTTCACTGGTTGCGGAGCTGCTTGTTTCAATCTCGATTTTCTTTAGCGTGTTGTTGTATACAGCTATTTCATCGTTAATCAGTTGGTTTCCTGCAAGTAGATCTGAGAGGGTGTCGAGTTGCTGTTTATGTCGTTCCCTTGATTGATCAAGGTTAATCTTTACTTCGCTGATGCGCCGCTCAATTTCAGCCAAATCTGACTTATTAATAAATGTAGCAAGATCCTGATCCTGTGATTCAAAAGGGCCAATGCTCTCCTGTAGTCTCTTTATTTCAATCGGAGCATTTTTTATGGTTGCATTGAGTTGGGTGATTTCGCCCTCAATCTGACTGTTTTGACGCAGCCATTTTTCAGCCTGTTCGAGAAACTCAACGGCTTTTTGTTGTGCAGCTGCGTCTAATGTAGTGTCTTGAAGCGTTTCATTCTTGATCAATTCAAGCTTTTCAGAGGCCAACGTCGTGTCAGTATCAATCGGTTTTTTAGGTGATTGGGCGAAGCATGGGAGGCTGGTTACGATCAGCAGTAAGGCAATTATTAGCTTGTTCACGATTATGGCACTAGGCTCAGTGGTTTTCCTGAAAGTGGTAACTGATCAGGTGTCGGTTTTTTTCGGAAACCGGTTCTCCGAGACCTATCTGGCCATGACCGAGCAGTGGTATGGTCTCGCGTCGGAGGTATAGAGACTGCTGGTTCTGAGTGGTTACGTAGGTGCCGTTGGTGCTGATGTCTTTTAAGACATATTTGCCACGATAGAATTCCAATACCGCATGGGTTCTGGATGCAGAGCTGGCATTTACAATCAGCTCGTTCTTCGGGTCTCTCCCTATGTGTATGCTGCCCTGGGTAGGTGGCATTCGATAGGTCTTCTTATTGTATTGGAGGATAAGCGTTCGTGTGGCCAGACTCTGTGTGATCGGTGCGGTATGTATAAAAGTGATGTCTTCTTTGTGCCACAGCAGATCATATATGATCATATGATCGAACTTACCTTTAACCTTTACTTTGTCGAAACGTCGGGCCAGCGGACGCTGCTCGTCTGGAAGCGCCTTTACCACCTGTTCAGTAGTAATAATCTGTCTTGCCTGGGCTATTGCGGCCATTCTTGCGGCCACATTGACTGAATCGCCATACATTCGGCCATGTTCGAAGATGGCGGGGCCATAGTGAAGTCCTATTCGGGCAGCCATCGGCATACCTGACTGCTCCGCATAAAGGTCGACTCGCTCTTGGATACGACAGGCGGCTGCTACCGCTGTACTGGCATCGTTGTATCGGCTCATTACCTCATCGCCAATGATCTCTACCACATGACCACCGCACTCTATGACCACTTCAGCGATGGCTTCTTCCAGTTCAGTGATCAGCTTTTTTGCAAGGGTATCCCCAAGGCTTTCATACATGCGGGTGCTGTCGACAATATCGGCGAAAACGATGGCATATTTTTGTGCATTAGTCGTCGACATGATGCTGGTGCTCTTTCCCTATCAGACCAGGGGTAAAGACCTGAGTCCCTATGGCAGGATCTTGCATGGGTGCAGGTCCCGCAACTATTTGGGAATCTCTGTGGAAATTCCACGAAAAGCGTCGGCCTTGCAATTATCTGGTCTGTTTCAGAGGAAAAAGAACAAGCAGGCCTGCTCGAAGGATATGAAGATCGAGCAGGATTGTCCAGTATCAACTTACTGATCCGTGAGGGTGTGTTTAACAGGGGGGGGCAGCAGTATCAGTCGTGGTTTTCTGCTAGTGCGGAGTTGAGTCTGTCACATAGAATGCCTGCCAGACCGTCATGTTGCCCTACGAGTTGTGAAATTCGGATCTTTAATCTGGGAAAGGTTACTCGCAGCCGTTCGCAGATTTGCTCGATATCCCCTCCGGGACCTGCATGGCGACCGGGAGAGATAAACAGTTGAGCAAGGTCCACAGTTATTTCAGGGTTTAACTCGGCAATTCGAGATAATTCATCTTCCAACAGTTCCCCGTTGAAGTCGTACTCTGAACCGCTACGGCGTTCCATTGAGGCTTCTGAAATAGGGATATCTGATTCAAATAGATTACGAAGGTCCCTGGTAACTTCAGTTCGCACTGCAGTGACTTGAGGGAGCGGTGATCCATGATCCACAAGCACAACCTGCTGTAGTTTTTCGCCATTAGTGCTCTGTTGAATCTGATCGAAAACAATTTTCGCCACTCTTGGCTCACCTTGTGGTAATGGATAGAGCACATCACCCTGCTGAAGATTGAATTCGCCAAATTCAGCTTTTAACAGATCCACCTGTTGCGGAATAAAGGCAGTAAGCGCTCGGCTGAGACCAAAAAAGAGTGGAATCAGAATAAAGTTTCGTTCACCTTCGATGAGTTTGTGACGCAGAAATGGTTGTAATGTATCTGCAGGTTTTCCGGCAAGATCATCGACTGGAATCTTATCTGCATGTTGTAGAGAAACGGGATATACCTGTCGTTGACTCAGATCACCCATCTGCTTGGCCAGCCTGCGCAGATTAAGTACTGCACCGGCTTTCCCAGAACCGTTATCCGCCAGCAGGATGATTGGTCTGTTCATAGTGCTCCTGTTGGTTGCTTACCCGGTTGAGTGAATGGCTGTTTGAATGCATGTCCGGGTAGACGATTGGTATAGATGTTCCTCCGGTCATTATCCTGGTGATGGCATGAGACAACAAGTTGCCGTCAAGAGATGAAACCCCTCAATCGTCGGGTGAATTGCGATTCATCATTGTTGGCAGCTGATTTGGCTGATGTATGATTGAGCTTTATATCATTGTCGGTGTCGATAATACCCATGAACTTGCGCGATCTTAAGTATCTCATTGCTGTTGCTGAAACGGAGCACTTTGGTCATGCCGCCGCACGCTGTTTCGTCAGTCAACCTACACTCAGTGGCCAGATAAAAAAACTGGAAGAGGAGTTGGGGGTCACGATTTTTGAACGAACCAATCGATCTGTCTCGATTACCCCTTTCGGGGTGGAGATCGTTAAACACGCCAAACTGATCCTGGAGCAGGCTGATGTGATCCGCCAGCTGGCCCAGGCCCAGCGAGACCCGATGGCCGGCGCTTTACGGGTTGGCGCGATACCTACCGTGAGTCCCTATCTGGTGCCCTTGATTCTGATGCCTTTGAAATCCCTCTATCCCCAGATGAGGTTGGTGCTCTCGGAAGAGGTCACCGATATGCTGACTCAGCGATTACTAGATCATCAGATAGATGTGGCTATTTTGGCGACACCGGTGAAAGAGCCGGAGCTTGAGGTGATGCCCCTTTTTGAGGAACCATTCTGGTTGGCTCATCCCAGAGATCATGCTCTCTATGACAAGGAAGATATCAGCCGGCGCGATTTGAGCCGTCTCGATCTGTTGCTGCTGGCAGATGGTCACTGTCTTACTAATCAGGTAATGGATGTCTGCCGTATTAAAGAGGGCTCAATAGATGATGAGATGGCTGATCTTCGTGCCGCCAGTCTGGAGACCCTGTTGCAGTTAGTGGGTGCGGGCTTTGGCTGTACACTAGTGCCTGCATTGGCTGTACGTGGTACCTGGACCACCGATTCCGGTATCATTGCGCGCAAGCTTTCTCTGAAAGATGCCTACAGGCGGGTTCAGTTTGTCTACCGGAAGACATTTCCACGTAAGCAGGCACTGAATGCATTGGCTGATGTGATCCGCAGCCAGCTGCCGAATACAGTCAAGGCGCTTTAGAAAACAGCCTGCCATTTTGGGCAGTAGAGCAGTAGAGCAGGAGAGTCTCCATGAGCAATGCAACGCAAGATGATACTCAATCCATTTTTTCCGATCTGTTGCGAAGTGATGAGTTGGAAGGCCCGGTTCTATTGCCTGGGGTTCATCCCATGCCCAATCTGCTTACTCTCGATGCGACTCAGGTTCTGGATGCATTTCGTGAGAGTCAGTTAAAGGATTTTACGGCCATCATCAGTGATCTGGATGAATCGGGAAGTTCACTGCATAAGGTCTTTGAGACGTTGTTGAAGACTGCCGCTAAAGAGCCAGGAAACCGGCTGTCAGAACTCAATATATTTCAACCTGGAGCGATGCAGGCCCTGTTTATCGATCTGCATGATCATGTGATGTCTCATCCGGTGTGGCGCCATCCCTGCTTCATACGTATCTTCGAAGGGAATTTCGATCGACAGCAACTGGTCTCTTTTGCCCTGAATTACTTTAATCAGGTTAAAAATACCAGGCAGTGTGTAGCGCTTGCTCAAGGACGTTTTTCCGGTTTTATCGATCTACCTTACGGTTGTCTCAATGAACGGGTTTCTGAACTTGTTCAGATCACCCTGGCGCAGCTACTTGCCGATGAATATGGTGTAGGTACCCATAGCATAGAGACCTACCCTGATCTTGCCAGTCTGCTAGGTTCCACCACTCACATTGTCATGTACCGTAATCTGTTCGAAGGTCTGGGTATCCCCTTTGAGCAGCAGGATCTGCCCATGTTGCCTGAAGTTGCTGACAATGTATTGACCCAGCGTCTGCTGGCAGGGCACTCATCATTCAACCTGCTCGAATCCCTCTCATCTGTTGGTCTGGGTATGGAATGGGGTGTGCCTGAATTCTTCAGCCTGCTGTTGGGTGGGATGATCCGCTGGGCCTGGCGGGAAGATGTTGAGTTGACCCAGCACCATCTCATAGTTTTTATCGCCCATGTTCAATACGATGTGTTACATGCCATATCAGTGATGCTGGCGACTAGTCTGCTGGGTCACGAAGAGGGCTATGTGGACCAGGTGAAACAGGCGACCAATATGCTGATGTCGAGTCGCTATAACATGATGAGTGGCCTCTATAGGCATCTTTTTGATGAGCCTTGTGACAACATCAATCAGATTAATCTTGAGTCAAGGTATGCAATAACCGACCATCGTATTGAGCAGGCTCTGCTGGCAGCTAGACAAGAGGTTGCAGATGCGCGGGTTGTTGATGCTCAGGCCTATAAAGCGAATCCCAATGTCCCCTTTGTATTTGCTTGAGTCGAATTGCACCACTCAGCCAGTGAATCACTTGAGAGTTATTGATGAATCAGCCCAATAGTTCCGCAGCAGAGGCATTTCGCAAACGCCTTATCGCCACAGCGAAAGGTTCAAAAGGTGCCAAGGATATGAGCCGGGAAGAGGCCCAGGAGGCCTTGACCTTTCTAATGTCCCCCGAAGCCCATCCAGCCCAGATTGGCGCTTTCCTGACCGCCATGAGGTTCAAGGGCGCCCGTGTTGAGGAGATGAAGGGTTTCCTGGATGCCATGGAAGCCCATGCCACCTTGATATCCCCCAAGGTTGATCGGCTGCTGAACTGTAACGGACCCTATGATGGTCGTAAGAATGCCCTGCATCTTAGCCTGGCTGCCGCGCTGGTAACGTCAGCAGCCGGTCTACCGGTGGTTATGCACAGCAACAGTGATCTACCCCCCAAGCATGGCGTAACCACCGCCAGTGTACTCGAAGCGCTGGGAATACCGGCCTACCAGGAGCCACAGCAAGTCGCAAAGTCGATTGAAGAGAAAGGTTTCGGTCATCTTCATGCCACGCGCTATCTGCACGGTGTGGAACGGTTGAAACCTATTCGACAAACCCTTTTCTATCGCTCCTTCCTGCACGCCTGTGAGGTGATGCTTAATCCAGCCGGGGCTGAATTTTCAATTATTGGTGCGGCCCATAAAAGTTTTCTTGAAAGGTTCGCTACTGCTGCGGGTGAACGTGGTCAGCAGCGGGTATTGGCGGTGCAGGGATTGGATGGATGCGATGAGCTTCCGATGAAACCGGTTGCTGTTGCGGACTATCATCAAGGGGTTCTGTCTAAATATGAGTTGGATCCCGCTGATTATGGGTTGGCACATCAGGATCATCGTCCCTGTGCCGACCCAGAGACTACAGCTGCATTGACAGAAGGAGTATTGGAGGGAGAAGAGAGGGATCAACTCAACCCTGTTCTCTATAATGCCGGCGTGCGGCTCTATTTTTGTGGCGAGGTTGATGAAATTGCTGCAGGGATCGAGTTGGCGAGGGAAACAGTTGTATCGGGACAAGCGGCTGAAAAACTTCAGCAGTTGCGTGGTGGTTAACTTCTTGCTGGAAACGACTGTCCGGAATAAATCTAAGCGATTAGGGTGAGGGGATTTGAAAAGCTATCGTATTATTTTTTGATCCCCTCCTGGCCTTCTCCCTGGGGCAGAAGGGACGTTCGTTTTGAATGTTGATGCCTTGTAAAGGCTACAGCAAGATAGATTAAAGCTCCGGTATGGCAACCCCTCTTCTTGACCCCCTCTCCCTCCGGGAGAGGGCCGGAGTGAGGGGATTTTAAAAAGCTAGTCCTGCAGCTCTTCAAGCAGGTAGAAGATCTCGGTCAACAGCTCCTGAGCAACCACATCGTAGTTATCGAAGCTACCATTGGCACAGAGGGTGATCACAGTCTCTTTGTTCTCGAAGTAGAGCATTTCAGCCTGATATCCCGGATCTTTGCCGCTGTGGGTGTAGATCACCTCTTCGCCATTGGCGACCGGTTTAATAGAGATCCCAAGGCCATACAGTGATGGTGGTGTGCCGAGCAGTGAGGGTTGCAGCATCTCTGCCCGCATGGCGTCATCCAATACAGCATCACTGGTCAAAATACCCACAATAAACTTGGCTAGATCGTCAGCTGTGGTTTGAATGCCACCATCAGCTAAACCGAAATGGCTGTACCAGGGATAGCTGTCGAATTGCTCGCCTTCGTTATCGAAGTAGCCATGCACCATTCCGGGAATACCCTCTGCCTCGCCGCCCTGTAAAGTGTTGGTCAATCCAAGAGGCTCGATGATCCGGTTGCGGATAGCGGTATATAGTGGTTCGCCAGAGGCTTCCTCAGCAATCAGTGCAGCCAGGATATAGTTTGAGTTGGAATAACTGTAGTTGGTGCCGGGTTCAAAATGGAGTGGCTTGTCGAGAAAGAAGGGCAGTGCATCTTCCTGGCTCCATTGACGCTCTGGACCAGAAGCAATGAAGGCATTGTCCCAATCTTCGCTATCATTCTGGAAGTCGAAGATGCCGGTGGTGTGGTTGAGCAGCATGCGGACGGTCATCATCTCGCTTGAGGGTAGACGACCTGTGACGCTATCCGGAAGCCACTGAGTAATACCATCATCCAGACTGAGCAGACCATCAGATGCCATCTGCACCAGGGTTGCGGCGACAAAGGTTTTACCGATGCTGGCAACATAAAACCGGCTCTCCACGCTGGTTGGTTCCTGGGTATCAAGATTAGAGACTCCGGCGCTGCCTGAGAAGTCGATATTTTTGCCGGCGACTCTCACGGATACCCCAGGCAGTCCTTTGCTGACCGCCTCATCCAAGACATCTTGAAAACGCTCGTTAGTGGTTGCTTTGCTACTGTTAGATTGGCACCCCGATAGCAGGGTCATGCTCAGTAAGGCGGTGGTCAGGGCTACTGGCCAGAAATGTCTGATTTTTTTCATCGGTTCTACTCCCGGTAAGTATTAACCCGGCACCTTAATAGGTAGGTGCCGTTAATAATGGTTGGTTTACAAAGACAGCTTGTGCTGTTGAAGGGAATAGTGGCGGATGCCCGACAGATTATCGTCCGTCCGTGTAAGGTCGGACGTATTTATTGATCTTTAGTATCAATAGGTTATGAGTTGGACTCTTGGGGGAGCGAAGACTTTCGATATTGGGACGGTGTTTGCCCGGTATGACGCTTGAACGCGGTATAGAAAGCTGATTTTGAGTTGAATCCTGAGTCAAGGGCAATGCTAAGAACGTTACTCTGGCCAGAGGGTGTGGTGAGGCAACGTTTTGCCTCATCGACGCGATAACGGTTTATGAAATCGAAAAAGTTGTAACCAGACTGCTCGTTAATGACCTGGGAGAGATAGTTCGGGGAGATACTCAGTTGGGAGGCAAGTTGAGGCAGGGTGAGCTTGCTATCGAGGAAAGCACGTTGTTGATCCATGTGGTGTTGAAGCTCCTGATAGAGCAAGGTACTGGTTTCACTGTCCAGAGCGGAACGCTGATACTTTACGCCATCTTCAGCTTGAATATCCTCGGGCTTGTCAGGCGGTTCGGGTTCAGAATCACTGGTAATGACCGGGTCTGATGGTATGGATTCATGGTGGCCTTGTGGGCCAGTTGTTGATGGGGCAGTTTGGCTGAAAATAGCAGGCTGACGCAAACCCATATAGCCCATGCTGTAGATTACAAATACGATCAGCAGAAAGTGAGTACCCACAATCTCTTCGGGGAATGAGAGCAGATCAGAAAGAAAGACATCCGCCAGATAGAACAGGTAGAGCGCAACCAGGGCGATCAGTAGATTTCTCAGCCAGGTCAGGTTGATATGCTCAATGTCTGAAAACTGATCCTGAATGTTACGTTGATGTCTGAAGACCCTTTTGATTGAAACAACAAGGTAGATGGCCATCTGCAGGATTGAAAGCACCCCCACAGCAATAATCGCCAACTCGGCCCAGAGGATGGCTGATCCCTCCTGCTGGATACTCTCATCGCCAAGCAGATGCTGAAGATGTGGTTCATCCAACACAAACAGAGGGGTCAGAATGACGAAGCCAAACAGAAAGGGGGTAAAGTGATGCCACTGTCGCATACCGAAATGAAAGCCATCTCTGGCGGTTAATGCACAGACATAGAGGTAGGCCAGGGGGCCGAACAGAAAATCGATGTTGGTATCGATGATCAGCAACCGGGGGTACTCGGTGATATAGCCGGATTGATGGAGAAAGGCGAGCCACAAATCCAGTGAGAAAAGTAGCGTCAGCATTGCCAGTAGGCGTTGCGCAACAGGGAGGCCGCCTTTGGCATTGATCAGAGCCAGAGCCAGAAACATACCCTGGGCGGCGCCCAATAGCATAATGGCTGAATAGAGGTCGATCGCGGGTTGCATGAAGCCCTGTCGGGTTAGACGTCAGTAAAGCAGATCGTACATCCAGGCCAGTATCATCACCAGGGTTAATATGCCTGCCATATTTGCCAACCATAACCAGAATTTTTCCATCTTTCACTCCTTATCTCCGTCTGTTTTTCAGAATACTGGTCGGGATAGCTACAAATGTCGTCTGTACCTATAAGTCGGGATAAATCTTATTCCTAGGGAATGTCGTTTTTAGTCAGTGGAAATATCTTTTAGATGAGGTTTCATTAGAAGGACGGTCTGTCGCATTGCTCGATTTGCTGTTACAAACCGGAGAGAGGTTTAGTAAATCCTCTCACTGCAACCCACTCTCAGAGGTAGAGGATGTCAGAGTGCTTCTGTATATTTCGCCCATGATAGAAAGTGATTAACAAGCCGGCACCGTATTCATTATTGGGAGCTAAATGTAGGGTGCGGCCTGCCGCGCCATTGGGGTATAGATACTCCAGAAATCCCGGATACTTTGTTCGCTACCAGCAGTGTTTGTAATCTGAATTGTCAGGTGGTTTAGTTTCAGTTTGGCATGGTGCGGCAGGCCGCACCCTACACTTGAATTTATTTAGGAGAGTAGTTTGAGTGTTCTGTCGTAGGGTGCGGCCTGCCGCACCTTTCCGGGTTATTCGTTAGAATTTATTCAATTATTGCGGCATTAAAGCGTGTACCCACTCTTTATTACCATCAACTCATCACGCTACTGTTTCGCCCCCTCGGGCGAGTCACTTTTCTTTTT
>JBEVXD010000012.1:0-143901 GCA_040506275.1 Candidatus Thiodiazotropha sp. DIVDIV | reverse complement strand
GTGTACTTTTACAACCCCCTCTGAAGGAAGAAGGTATGTTCAATCATATTTTTGATTGGTTACTTACCTTTAGCCGCACAAATTTTAATCGGATCACGCAGTTTTTATGATGAGAAATCAGTTTCTTCTTTGAGTTAATCCTGGGTGCGGTGCGGCTGGCCGCACCCTACATTTTATTCCTGGAGATAACCGCAATCATATAATTCACACGTGGGGCATAATAACGCGTAGGGTGCGGCCTGCCGCACCGTGCCGAGAGTGGTTTATAAGAAGAAATCACGAGAATTCCTTGAATTTCAATCTGGTGTACTTTTACAGCCCCCTCTGAATGAGAGAAGGTATGCTGAATCTTATTTTTGATTGGTTTCTTACCTTTAGCCGCACAAATTTTAATCGGATCACGCAGTTTTTATGATGAGAAATCAGTTTCTTCTTTGAGTTATTCCTGGGTGTGGTGCGGCGGGCCGCACCCTACATCTACACTCGAAGTGAATTACGTGTCCGCTTAACAATATTGATCAGCAAAAGTTTGTCCATATCTTTAGGAGGGTATAGCTCGCCGATGGACGTATTACTCGGTTCCAATACCCGCACTACCAGGATCAATATATCCAGCACAGTAGTCTTGTACGAATTCTGATATTTCTTTTAGGTTATTAAGGTCGAGTCTTGGTAGTTCTGTCTGTTTTTCGAATGGTTGATCGCTGGCAACCGCAATAACAGAAGGATCACCTGGAAATAACAGTGGTTTACCCAGTGCAGGTCGATGTAGTTCTATCTTGGGAAAGGTGAGATGCCTAAATCCTTCTACCAAGACAAGATCGGTTTCTCGATAGTCCAGTCTTTCCAGTAACTCAGGTAGTTCCGGTTCCTTCGGTTGTGGCTCGTCAACCATCAATGCCCAATGCTGGGAAGTGGCCAGTAGAACCCGATCAGCACCGGCTTTGCGTAATTCGTAACTATCCTTACCTGGTTGATCCACTTCTACCTGATGGTGAGCATGTTTAATTACACCCAAACGAAGTCCTGATTCTACCAGAAGCGGAATCAACTGCTTCAGCAGCGTAGTCTTACCTGTCCCGCTGTACGCTGCGAAACCTAAAAGTGGGGTGTTAATGGAAATCAAATTAGTGCTTTGGATAATCTATTCAATCGCTGGCTTAAGCATCTTCGTGCTTTACACCGTGAATCATGATGATCAGATCAGCGGCATCACGACTTATACCCAGCTCCTCTATCAATTGTTCGGGACCGGCACCGGCGCGAACCATACTGATGGCATCACTGTAGGGCGGATCGCCTTGCAGGCTGGATTGTTCGATAGTTTCCTGACGCTCTTCAAGGTCACGTCCCTGCCGTTCCAGCCGATTCACACGCCTGTCCACACCAACCGCACTCGAACATAGCGCAGCAACAGTCTGTTTCAGGGTTTGGATATCTTTACTTTGCTGTACCAAACGCTCTCTTCTGTGACGGTCGATGATAAAGAGATAGCCTAAGAAAGCAGCTAGTAGCAGAGCCAGCGGAAGTAGAATGAACCAGAATAAAATAGAACTACCTGCCATAGTTCACCCTGGCGTAAACTCCAGCCATCTGTATACCAGGGTAATATGTCTGTAGCAGATTAATCATTAAGCGTACTCATCAATATGTGGCTTTCCATTATCCTTGTCTTTGTCTGGCTTCTTTTGTTCCTGCTTCTCCTGCTCATCCTTCCGTTTCGGACGATCACGACGCATAGGCGCTTTCGCCGGTTTTACCGGGTAGAGCGGATTGAGCGGGCTTTGTTCTCCAATTTCAGGCATAACGGGTGCCTTTCCACAGAAAGCAGTCTAATACTTTAAAAATAGCTGTTAAATTACTTTCAGCAACAGATCCTTTAAGACAAGTCTAGTACATGCTGATTTCCTGCCACTCCTCATCGGTAAGCAGTTTATTCAAATCGACCAGAATCAGTAACCTTCCCTCTTGGGTGGCTACACCCTGGATGTAGCGGGAACTCTCTTCTGTACCCACATTTGGTGCCACATCGATTTCATCTTCGCTAAGCTCAACAACTTCCGCTACTGCATCGACCAGGATACCGACAACCTGCTTATCTGATTCGATCACGATAATACGGCTGGCATCATTGACCTCAACAGAAGGCAGACCAAAGCGCTTTCTTGTATCGATAACGGTAACTACATTGCCACGCAGATTGACAATCCCCAGGACATAGCTTGGTGCTCCCGGTACCGGAGCGATCTCGGTAACCCTCAATACCTCCTGTACTTTCATGACATTGATGCCATAAACCTCATCCATCAGGATGAAAGTAACAAATTGAATCAGTGGACTACCACCACTCTCATCATCATCTACACTCATGGTCTACACCTCTAAAGCTCGCTGAACTTTTGATTGTTCATTGAAGCACTGATCTCATGTCATCTACAGCTCAGGCTGCAAGCAACCCCAAAACCCCATCCACGTCGAGTAGAACACTCAACTCCTGGATGATGATGCCGGCATACCAGGGATTGCTGGGAACCCCACTGCGCCAACGTACGCCATCCTTTTCGATATTCAAAGTATTACAGATACTGTCTACAGCTAATGCACGATCTCCCGCGCCTATTATCAATAGCTGCTGCGGTTTGATCCGCTCGTCTTCTGTCAACCGTTCAGGCATAAACAGGCGGGCAGAGTCGATAACAACCACTTTCTCTTCCCGATTCAGAACGACACCCAATGACCAACCAGGTTGACCAGGCAACTGACTCGCCTCGCCGTTGTAGTTAAGAATCCCCTTCAGGGCATTGAGAGGGATACCCATGGTGATGCCATTGACTTTGAATAGCAGCACCTGAAATTCATTTTCCACCCAATCCGGTAACCCTGATACTTGTTGTGGTTGGGTCTGAACAGTCTCAGTAACCTCCGGCTCTGACACCTGGATATCTACTGTCTGTTCCTCTACCTCAATATCGGCAACCGTAGGTGGCTCTTTAACCTCCACACTTTCATCTGGAAGTGTATCAAGCTCCAGCAACAGCGTATCAAGATAACTCTTTAGCGCGTTGTCCGGCTCCTCAATTTTGTTTGCTACCGGTTTCAAGCGACGCTTATCTGATGGCAGACTCATGCGCCGGCACCTGCTTGTGGCAGCGTCTCGTGATCAACCAGCAACTCTTCACATAATTTACTGTAAGCCTGCGTCCCATGGCTCTGGGGTGCAAAGATGGCCGGAGGTATACCCGCCTTACTCGCTTCACGAAAAAGCGTATCCACAGGTACCAGGCTGTGCCAGACATGCTCAGGATAACTCTCTCTCATCACCCTGAGACTATCAATGGAGGCCCTTGTGCGACGATCAAACATCGTTGGCACTATGTGATAAGGCAGTGGAACCTGTCTCGACTTGGTGACCATATCGAGGGTATGAAGCATGCGCTCTAGCCCTTTCAGAGCTAGAAATTCTGTCTGTACAGGGATAATGAGATGATCACATGCAGCCAGTGCATTGATCATCAACACCCCTAATATCGGTGGGCAATCGAGTAAAACATGATCATAGCGATTATTCAGTTGGTTCATCGCCTGTTTGATGACCAGCCCCATGCCATCCAGCTTACCCGCTTGTCGATCAAGTGTGGCCAGTGCCATCTCAGCAGGCATCAAATCCAGACCTTCAGTACCTGTCGGGTGAATCAGGCTGAGAGGATCAACAGTTCGATTCTGAGCTACGCCCTTAAACAGGCTGTAGACGCTCTCTTCAAGCCCATCAGGATCATATCGAAAATAGCTGGTCAGAGATGCATGAGGATCGATATCTACCAACAGGGTACGCAACCCCCACTGGGCAAGCAGACCACCCAGAGAGACCGTTGTTGTGGTTTTCCCCACCCCCCCTTTCTGATTGGCGACAGTCCAGATCTTCACTGGCCACTTCCAGGCAGATCGATGACTCGATCCTGCTTACCATTCATACCCAGGATTACCAGGGTAACGCGACGATTTTTAGCCCTTCCCTCCTCTGAATCATTACCTGAAACAGGACGATGCTCGGCATAACCTACAGCAGACATGCGATCCGGAGAGACACCGGTTCGACTCATCAAATGTACAACACTGGCCGCCCGGGCTGCAGATAACTCCCAATTGGAAGGGAACTCTTCGGTGTTGATCGGGCGGTTGTCGGTATTGCCTTCAACTTGAACCTGGTTGGGAACTGCTGCCAGTACCTTACTGATCTCTCTGAGGGCCTTAACCGCAGCCCTTGAAAGATGGGCGCTGGCACTGGGGAATAACATCTTATCCTTCATGTTCACCACTACCCGATCTTCGCTGAAACTGACATCCACCAGCTCCTGGTCGACATAATCGCTCAACATATCTTCAATGGTGGCTGCTAAAAAACTGAGTCGCTGGGTTTCATTGCTTGGTAGATCAGGTATGACCTCTTTACCCACCGCTTGATCCACACCCAGGCGATTCTCCATGCCTGGCCCCTGGCGAAGTTCCCCTTCGATCAATGCACTCTCCTGCCCCATACCTGGCGTATCTCCACGGCTACGGGCAAGCTCACCAACCTGAATCGGTTCCAGGCTACGTTGGGATTCCTGAAATGCGTGGGTGAGTGTTTGTGATAACACTCTGTATTTACCTTCATTGACTGAAGAGACTGAATACATAACCACAAAAAAGGCAAACAGAAGGGTCACGAAATCCGCATAGGAGACAATCCAGCGTTCGTGGTTAACAGGCTCTTCCTGGCGTTTACCTCTTCTGGCCATGTCTAATAGACCCTACTTGAGCATTTATAGTCTGTCTGAAAAAGGATACTCATTGTAGAAACCCTTTTAACTTGGTTTCGATACTACGGGGGTTATCGCCCTCAGCGATACCGATAACACCCTCAATCACCATCTCTCGAAATGTTGAGATATGTTCCGATTGAGTCTTCAGTTTTGCTGCGATAGGCAGTAAGAACAGATTCGCGAGTCCAACCCCGTAAATAGTGGCGACGAAAGCCGTAGCAATGCCACTACCCAACTTGCTGGGATCAGCCAGATTCTGCATCACATGAATCAATCCCATCACCGCACCGATAATACCGATTGTAGGTGAGTATCCACCCATGCCTTCGAATACCTTGGAGGCTTGAATGTCATATTGTTCACTGGCATCCACTTCCATCTCTAGAATAGAACGCAATGCATCAGGTTCACTGCCATCCACTAACAGCTGCATACCTTTCCGGATAAATGGATCAGACTCTTCATCAGCAATCGTCTCCAAACCCAGCAGGCCCTCTTTTCTGGCTATATTGCTCCACTGCACCAATTTATCTATGGTTGTGCGCATATCGAGCCTGGCCGGTAGAAACACACGCCCGGAAAGACGCAGTGCATGCCAGAAGACCGGCACAGGCGTCTGTAGCAGAATGGCACCAATTGTACCGCCAATGACAATCACCATTGCGGGGCCATTGACCAGGGAGTCGATATGTCCCCCTTCAAGCCAATTTCCACCTAGAATCGCCAGAAACGCGACCAGAATGCCTATAAAACTCAGAAAGTCGACTCTCATTTCAGTCTCGCTAACAGTGGACCGATCTCATCCAGACTCAGAACCCGATCAGACAGACCCGCCTTCTCAACCGCTTGAGGCATACCATAGACCACACAGCTTTTCTCATCCTGACTCCATAGGGAGGCACCTGTGTTTTTCATCTTTTCTGCACCTTTCAGACCATCGGCTCCCATGCCGGTTAATATTAATCCCAGTGCCTTACCCCGAATACTTTCCGCAACCGATGAAAGAAAGACATCGACACTTGGGTGGTAAATCTCACCAGGCAAAGCCTCGGAGATCCGGATCTGATACCCCCCTGCGCCTCTCACAACCCGCAGCTGTTTTCCACCGGGCGCAATCAATCCCTCCCCAGGAATCAGTCTGTCACGATCCACTGCCTCTTTGATCTTTATGGCACAGGCAACATCAAGTCGTTCTGCATAAGCTTTGGTAAAGCTGCCAGGCATATGTACTGCAGCGACTACTGGCAGTGGAAAATTTCTTGGCAGAGCACTTAATATTTGACGTAGTGCAACCGGGCCACCTGTTGATGCACCGATTGCCACCAATTCAGGGTTACTCGTAAATGATGGGGAAGCCTGTTTGATTGGCGATACGCGTGAAGATTGATTGAGATACTCTTTAACACTTGAGCGAGATCTGGTTAAAGTTGATCTACCTAAATTGCGTACTCGGTCGAGCAGTTCCTTTGCCGTCTCTACAGAACCTGAAACCGGATTGCTCATCTCTTTCGGCAGAAAATCCATGGCTCCGGCATCCAATGCATCCAGTGTCTCCTTAGCACCTTCGGTCGTTACTGCAGAAAACATCAGAATTCGTGTTGGCTCCTCAGCCATAATTTTACGAACTGCAGTAATCCCATCGATCACAGGCATCTCGACATCCATAGTCACCACATCGGGTTTTAAAGATTTATTTTGCCTGATTGCCTCTGCGCCATTCGCAGCAAAGCCAACAACTTCTACATCGTCAGCGGATTGCAATGCCGCCGCCACGCGATTACGGAAAAAGGCGGAGTCATCGACAATCAGTACTCGCACTTTGGCGCCCATATTCCCTCTTTAAAACCACTTTAGTCTTAGAGACGGGTAGCAACCCAAGCTTTTCTTAGCGTTATGCAGCACACCGTCAATAACCGATGAATCAGAATTTCTTAACATTTTTTCGCATCAAACCAGGTACATCCATGATCAATGCGATTTTTCCATCACCTGTGATGGTGGCGCCAGCCATACCTTCAAGACCTTGCAACAATGCGCCTAAAGGTTTGATCACAACCTCCTCTTGTCCGATCAAATGATCGACAACCAAACCAACCTGCAGATTGCCGACATTCACTATCACCACATGACCATTACCCTTCTCTTCTGGTGCCAGTGGGTATTTCGGTGTCAACCAGTTTCTCAGATAGAACAGCGGTAGCGCGCGATCTCTTACCATAATGGTCAATTGCCCATCAACAACATTGGTACGTTTGAGATCAAGATTGAAAATCTCCACTACACTGGCTAACGGCAGGGCGAATGGTTGATCATTCAGCACTACCATCAGGGTTGGTAAAATAGCCAGGGTCAACGGCAGTTTGATGATAATAATACTGCCCCGGCCCCATTCGGAGTCGATCTCAACTGAACCGTTCATCTGGGCAATACGGGTCTTCACTACATCCATACCAACACCACGTCCCGAAACATCGGAAATCTCAGCCTTGGTGGAAAAACCGGGGGCAAAGATCAGATTAAAGCACTCTTTATCATCCAATCGTGCCGCCGCGTCGGCATCCATCATGCCCTTTTCCACTGCTTTTTCACGCAAAACATCAGGGTCCATCCCCTTTCCATCATCCGCAATAGAGAGCAAGATATGGTCGCCTTCCTGTGCCGCAGATAACACCACGGTACCCCGTCTGGGTTTACCGTTTTGCTCACGCTCGGCTGGCTGTTCAATGCCATGATCAACAGAATTTCTAACAAGATGCACCAGTGGATCAGCCAATGCCTCAACCAGATTCTTATCCAGATCAGTATCTTCACCCTGCATCTCAAGATCGATCTCTTTTTTCAGACTACGAGCCAGATCACGCACAACTCGAGGAAAACGACCGAAAACTTTCTTGATCGGCTGCATGCGGGTTTTCATCACTGCCAGTTGCAGATCTGATGTCACCACATCAAGATTACCAACAGCGTTTGAGACTTCCTCGTCATTCAATGTCGCTTTCAGCGTTGCCAAGCGATTACGCACCAGCACAAGCTCCCCAACCATGTTCATGATATCGTCGAGTCGTTGGGTATCCACCCGAACAGAAGTCTCTGCTGGTGGCTTGTTCGCTTGTGGAGGCTTACCCCCTGTTGCTGCTGGTTTTTTGGCAGCTTTTGCTCCCTTTGCAGGTGCAGCTTTGGGTGCTGGCTTCGCAGCTGGCTTAGGTTTTGCAGCTTGGGCAGGTGCTTTTTTGGCTGCTGCAGCTTTCTTTTTCGTTGCAGCTTTTGCCTTCGGCTTGGCTGGTACCTCCTGCTTTACCTTTTTCGGATCGAAGTTACCCTCGCCATGAATCTGGTCGAGAATATTCTCAAACTCATCTTCAGATATATCATCGCTGGTATTTGCTGCCGCGACCTTCTTTTCAGACTCACTGTCTGATACTTTGTTGGGATCGAATTTCCCCTTGCCATGGATCTGGTCAAGGATATTCTCGAACTCATCTTCACTAATGTCATCCGAATCGGCTTTTTTTGCCTCTTCAGCTTCTTTTGGTTTACCTGAAAATTTTCCCTTACCGTGGAGCTCATCCAACAGGGATTCGAACTCATCCTCTGAGATATTATCACTAGTGGCAGTAGCACTGTCTGCCGGTTCCTGGATGGCATCCAGAAGTTCTTCAAACTCGTTTTCACTCAGGTCATCGGTCTCTGCACCGGAATCATCCTTTGCTTCAACTGGCTCTGCCTGAATAGTTTCCGCTGGTTGTTCCTCAACCTCCTCTTCCTGCTCTTCTTCCTCACCTTCAGGTACAGCAAATGCATTTAATCGTTCTATGAGACTTGGATCAGCGTGATCAGGCATGACGCCCTGACGCACTTCATTGAACATAACATTTACGACATCCAGGACTTCCAGCACCGAATCCATTAAATCCGGCCCTACACTACGCTGTCCTTGCCGTAGGATATTAAAAACATCTTCTGCGCGGTGACAAACCTCAACCAGTGGATCTATGGTGAGAAAGCCGGCACCACCCTTGATTGTATGAAAGCCACGAAATACGGCGTTGAGCAGATCAAAATCATCAGGTTGCTGCTCCAAGTCGACCAACTGCTCACTAAGCAGCTCGAGAATTTCTCCCGCCTCGACCAGAAAATCCTGAAGGATTTCGTCGTTGACATCGATGCTCATCTAACACTCCCGGTAACACTACCGAATATTGCCATTCTTATTGACTGATATATCGGTCTTAACCCGAATAACTAAAATCCAAGGCTGGAGAGCAGATCATCCACGTCATCCTGACTGGTCACTTGATCACCTTGATCGAGACCCGGAATCGCAGGACCGGCCAACTTTTCGCTACTCTTCTTTTCTCCCCCTTCATCAAATTGATCGCCGGTAATGCGCACTAACATGACCAGTTTTTCTTCGACATCATGAACCAGGGTGATTACTTTGCGGATGATCTGACCAGTAAGATCCTGAAAGTCCTGAGCCATCAGAACATCAGAGAGATTTTTATGCAGGCTGGCAGCATCTTCCTTTGATTTGGTCAGATACTCCGTCAGAGAGAGGCTCAGATCCTTAAAGTCATCCTTATTCATCATACGGGAACGTAATCGCTCCCACTGCTGCAGTAATTCAGTGGATTGGGTTTCAATACCCTCAACCAATGGCATACTCTTTTCAACAGCAGTCAGGGTACGATCCGCAGATTGCTCAGTCATTGTAATGACATAAGTGAGCCGCTCTTTAGCATCGGGTATTTCAAAATTTGTCATATCATTGATGCGAGCATCGAGTAAAAACCCGTTCATCGCATCATGCAGTTCGCGCGTCAAGCGACCAACTTCCTGAAACAATTTATCACTACTTGGAGGAGATGTTAGTGTTGCGATGAGCTTTTCAGATTCCTCTTCATCGCCTGACTCTAAGCTGGCGACCAACGCTTTAGCTGTCTCTAAACGCTGCTGGTTATCCTGTTGTTGCCCCATTGTGAGAACTCCCGGCTGTAAGGTTAACCCACACGTTCAAAGATCTTCCCGATCTTCTCTTCCAGGGTAGTTGCGGTAAAGGGCTTCACAACGTAACCGTTGACGCCTGCTTGGGCTGCCTCAATAATCTGCTCGCGTTTAGACTCAGCTGTCACCAGAAGAACTGGCAAACCGGCCAACTTTTCATCTGCTCGCACCGCTTTTAATAGATCGATGCCAGTCATGCCAGGCATATTCCAGTCAGAGACAAGGAAATCAAAATTTCCGCTCTGTAACATGGGTAGCGCAGTCAAACCATCGTCTGCCTCCTGGGTGTTGTTAAAACCCAGATCTCTTAACAAATTCTTGATTATTCGCCGCATTGTGGAGAAGTCATCCACAATGAGGATCTTCATATTTTTGTCCAATGCTTACTCCCTCCTGTATGTTACCGGTCGTTTCCAATCACGGCATGTACAGGCCAACCAATTGCTACTCTTCTTCGTGCACTAATGAGAGCCATTCTGTCAGTCTCGAGCGCAATCGCAAGGTCGCCTGACTGTGTATCTGGCAGACCCGAGATTCACTGACACCCAACACATGCCCGATCTCCCGAAGATTCATTTCATCATCATAATACATAGCGATTACCAATCGCTCCCGCTCTGGCAGGCTTGCAATAGCCTCAGCCAGTGCCTTCTTAAAGGCATCCTTCTGTAAACCCTCAAATGGGCTGTCCATCGGGCCTTCCCGGCTAGCCGGAAAGCCATCACTGACTGCAGTCAGTTCATCGAGACTGAATATCCGGCATCCGGTTGAATCCTGCAGAATCTGGTGATAATCATGCAGGCTCATATCCAGTGCGTCCGCCACTTCCACATCTCGAGCATCCCTACCCTCACTATTTTCAATTGATCGCATCGCCTCTGCCACCATCCGCGCCTTGCGATGCACAGAACGAGGCGTCCAATCACTGCGCCTGATCTCATCCAGCATAGCACCGCGAATACGGATACCTGCATAGGTCTCAAAACTTGCACCTTGAGTGGGATCATAGTTTTTGCTTGCTTCCAGCAAACCCAGCATACCTGCCTGGATCAGATCATCCGATTGCACATTGGGTGGCAAGCGGTTCATCAAATGATAGGCGATTCTCTTTACCAGCCCAGCATGCTGGTTTACCAAATCATTGTAGCTCTGCTGCTTTTGCACGGCGGTGTATGTCGCTAAACCGTTCACCGTCATTACTCCCCATATTGGCTTGAAAATTGGATCAGGCGTTCGACAAAAAACTGCAAATCCCCACTGACTCCAGTCGGTACAGGCCAGTTATCGGCCTTCTTGGCTAAATTCTTGAACGCCTGGGCTACTCTCGATCTCGGAAAGGCCTCAACCACTGGTTTTTGACTCTTCACCGCTTTCCGGAGTTGCTCATCATACGGAATACTACCCATATAACTGAGCATAACATCCAGGTACTGGTCAGTAACCCGACACATCTTGTTGTACAGATCGCGTCCTTCCTGAACAGTTTTGACCATATTGGCCAGTATACGGAAACGACTGACGCCATGCTCTCGATTTAACAATTTGATAATCGCGTAGGCATCAGTGATCGATGCTGGCTCGTCACAGACAACCACAATCTGCTCCTGAGCTGCTCGGCTAAAGCTGATTACCAAATCAGAAATACCTGCCGCGGTATCGATCAGCAATACATCCACATCATTGGCCACCTCGCTGAATGCATGAATCAGTCCTGCATTCTCTGCCGGTGACATCTCCGCCATGTGCTGTATACCAGAGGCACCTGGTACTACTTTCATGCCTTTGGGCCCGGTGACAATGATATCTTCCAGGGAAGCTTCACCACGCATCACATGGGAGAGATTGAGTTTAGCATGTAATCCGAGTACCACATCCAGATTAGCCAATCCCATATCTGCATCCAACAGCATCACCCGCCGCCCGATTTCAGACATCGCAATGCCCAGGTTGGCGGAAATATTGGTTTTACCCACACCACCCTTGCCGCCGGTAACTGCAATTACTCTAACAGGTTCTGGATTAACCATCCTACGTAGCCCGGTTGCCTGGTCTTCGATATATTCAGACATTTGCATGTTCGCTCATTCCTCCGAAGGCCATAGCCAGGTACTCCTCATCGGGTTGATGCTCTGTCTGTTGCGTCATTTCAACAGCCTGCCTTATTAGTGCTTCCGATCGGGCAACATGAATATCCTCAGGTACCCGTTGTCCATCAGTAGTGAACGCAAGGGGAAGTCTTGCTTCCAATAACGCCGAAATCACACCTCCGAGAGAGGCGGCTTCATCCATTTTTGTCAGGATCGCTGCTACTGGTGAGATGGCCCCAAATGAACGAATCGCATGTGTCAGAGCACTACGCTGCGTTGTGGAGGAGAGGGTGAGCAATGCCTTCACTGGATGATTACCCTGCTTCAACAGTGCCAGACGCTCTGTCAATTTCAGATCCCGTTGACCCATTCCTGCTGTGTCGATCAAAACCAGTCTTTTTTCTGCAAAAGTATGCAGAGCACTGCTCAGCTCCTCAGGGGATGTGACACTGCGTACTGGCACATCCAGGATTTGACCATAGTTCTGTAACTGCTCCTGAGCACCGATGCGATAGCTGTCTGCTGAGATCAGCGCCAGATGGCGATTGCCATGGCGCAGACAAAACTTTGCGGCCAGTTTGGCTATGGTTGTGGTCTTTCCAACCCCAGTTGGACCAACCAATGCCAGAATACCGCCTGCATTAAGGAGGTCGTCATGCTCGACCAGAAATTCCCGGCCGAGATGACTCAATGCCTGTCCCCAGGCCTGTTCAGGGGACTCTGCATCCTCTGCACGATAGGCCAGCTCTCGACAATGGGCGGCATCCAAGCCGAGTCCCATGAGCTGCCGCATCAATTCTTGAGTTTGCGGGCGACGATGCCCCAGATCACGCCAGGTCAATTCGGATAACTCAGTTTCCATCATCCGGCGCAGCGCCTGCATCTCCTGACGCATCTCGCGTAATACTGGATCCTGGCTCCATTCCACCCGAGGCTTATCCCGGCCTTCACCTGTTTCAAAGCTCTGTTGCCGATCCTCGATCTTGGGAATAGATTTAGATTTCGCACTACCCTGTAAGTCATTATAAGCTGAAGCAGCAGTAGACTGGGTAGTTGTACTTTTATACTCAACCTCTGGTTCGTGCGCTTCTATGGAGGTTGGCTGGTTACTGTCGAAGGCAGACTCGTCATAATCTACCGCAGCTACCAGCTCGATGCCTCCCTGTACGCCCTTATTCGAGAGAATAACCGCATCCGATCCCAATGCCTCCCGAACCTGGCGCAAGGCCTGGCGCATGTCAGAAGCGAAAAAACGTCTTATTTTCATAATCCGCAATCTCCGGCGATTACCCTGTTAAGAGCTTGCACCTGTTAAACTACCTGTCAATTTATCTGGTCAGTTGAATCCGAGGTACTGAGTGTTGGTCCAGTTTTACCCGTCTGATATTCCCTGCCATATGGCTCCAACATTTGTTATGCAACAACCATTCCAATCAAAAAAATCTCCCAGACAAAATCAATATAGTTATTTATTTACAATAAGTTAGAAAAGCCTTAGGTTTTGCAATTCCACTCGCACAGCATCAGCACAACGCCATCAGTTTGACTTCTGGCTGCAGGGTGCGCCAAGGATTCGGCAGGAGAATTATTGAAGAAAAACTGCTGTAACAAAAAACGCACTACCGTTCAGCATTGACATTCGAACAGATCAAATACTGATCCAGTGACTTTTATTATTAACCCGGCACCTTACATAGTTAGGTTCAGCCTAAGCGTGCCTGCATTCAGCAAGGCATCAAAACGCCGCTGTAGCACTCCTACAACAAGTTTTATACTGCAGTCTGCAGACAAGCGTAGGCCTGACCTTTGACAGTCAAACTGTTAGGGGCGACAAGCAGGCTGGCAATGGCCCAATTGAAGATTGCGTTCAATTGACTCAATTACCGAATCCAACTATTTACATCAAATCAAATACTCGATTAAAAAATTGGTACCAGTTTATGTCCTTGGGTCTGCCATCCGATAAGCGAGATAAAACCGTCACCCACCACCTCCATTTCAGGCAAAATGGTTGCGTTATCGACTTTAAACACATGATTGGCGATCGCGCAGACCTCCATCCGGACACCCTTCTCTTTTAGAGTTTTCGCTGTCAATGAGATGGACTTCAATTCGTCTGCGAACTCCAATTCCAATTCATCATCAGGCTCAGTACTTAGATAGCGTACTGTTTCGCCAATAAAAACCAGTACCATATTGGGAGTAACGCCCTGCCTTACCAGGCCTTCGTGGGTCCCCCTGATGATATCAAGATAGAAAGCGGTCTTGCGGGGATTTGTGAAATCGATAAGAAACACACTCTTGGTCGCTTTTACACCATTCAGAGCCGCTGAATCATCGATCTTCTCTTCAGCATGAGTAGCGCTGATTGTAAAAAACAGCATGCAAAAAAGCAGAATCGATACACCACACCTACCTATCAAATTAGACATCAATGTTTAACCTCGCATTTGATTTATTCAACCTGTGATCAATGCCGGATCGCCGGTTATAACTGGACGCAAAGACTAGAATGAATATTCATTCTTGTCAAACATCATGGTGATTTATAATCTGAATTCCGGTCACTAGTCTCGATGGTCTGTAAGTGATGCTTACGCTCATTGGAGAATTCCCACCACTTTCTTCGCACCTCACCCTGCATATAACTCACCGCAGAAATAAAACATCAATAACACAGGGGTCATGATGTGTGTGGGTCACCTTGCAAAGGTCACTGTATATTTTGTAGGGATCTTTCCCAATTATTAACTTGGCACCTAAATAGGTAGGTTCAGCCGTAGGGTGCGGCCTGCCACACGTTCAAGGTATAGATTCTCCAGAAATCCCAGATACTTTGTTCACAATCGGCAGTATCTGTAATCCGAATTGTCAGGTGGCTTCGTTTCAGTTTGGCATGGTGCGGCAGGCCGCACCCTACACTTGAGTTTATTCAGGTGAGTACCCAGTATTAATTATCATCAAATCATCACGCTACTGTTCGCCCCCCTGGGCGAGTCACTTTTCTTTTGTGCCAAAAGAAACGGCGCTCATGTCAAAATGGGGTACCAAGAGGTGTACTCTTCGGAGTTGGTAGGGTGGGGCCATGCCCCACCAAATAAGTTAAAAAGTATTACAGAGCTAGAGATATTTTCACTCAAGATCTAGAGTAACTATCCATTATTGGCCATGGTGCAGCAGGCCGCACTCTACGACTCTCCACAGTTTTGGTAGGGCATGGCACCACCCTACTAGAGGCACTTAGCTTGTTATTTATTTTCATAGTGATGACGATGATGGTATTGATGAACACCCCCCGTTTCCGTCAAGCCAGAGGGACATATTCGCCTGCAGCCGTTGTAAATGCGAGTTAACGTGACGGCATAATTGAATCTATTCCACAAACCAGATTAGGTTCCGGCCAAACGAACCAACCACAATCAGACTTCGATAATTTACGTGATCTACATACATATATTAAACGCGTAAGTATAAGAACAATACCTAATGTAGTGGATGTCACTATGACTGTAACTATACCTACCAATGCCAGATACCAGGCGTAGATTGTTACTGAATGTGTAGTCACAATACCCAGAGACGACACCAGGCATGAGACGATAATGATCACCACTTGAATAAGTGTAATGGATTTGTGAATTTTACAGATATTTATCATCTTTAGATCCCGTCATAATCTTTAAGTGTAATGACATACTCAACATAGTGTCCTCTCAATCAATACAACTTTAATTCGTAAACAATGCCCATAGCCGATCTGTTCAACCATATTTAGTTGGACTATATGTTGAGCGCTTTATTACAGATGGAAAGTCAGTGTTTCGTAGTTCTGCTATTAAATTCCGATCAATTGGTGAATCGGATCACAGTGACACTGGCTTGGTAGAAAGAGCCTACGAACTAGGCTGTTTTGTCTTCTTTTTAATCTCTTCATCACAGCATTTCCTTGATCCACCATAAAATATTGGTTCACAAAATTGATAAACCCAAGACTTATTAACAGGACAAATAAACGCCTTATTACGGGATCCTCTCCATACTTAAAACAGCTAGAAGACAATATACTTTTTCATTGTGAACACCAGTAGTAGTGGAGTTCTCCCTAGTTTATTCACAGGCTCCCTCCAGACCAGATGTCCCTTCTATATGCGCGGCAAGATTGACAGATCACAATTGCGATTACAAGACGCTAATCTGACCATTTATTGCTATTGTTTAATAACAACACATCGATATATCAGATTAATTTAGGTCTCACTGGATAAGCCTGAATATAGTGGGTATGCGATTAACAAAGTACCGAGAAATCGTAAAGGATTTATAACTGACCCACATCACAAAATACCATGACACAGAGCTATCTTTTCACACAATAAGCGTCATCCCATGACTTTTTCAGAAGCTTCCTTTGCGGCTGCAGGCATCCTACAATTCGCTATGCACTTGCTGCTGCTTCTCCGTTTCCAATTGTAGAGATCACTTTGATTTGTCGGTTATCCGGTACTTCATTGTAAGAGAGGATATGCATGCCTGGCGCAGTATGTTTTGCAAAACGTGCCATCCATGATCTGATTGGTGCGGCAACCAGTAGTACACTTTGTTGACCTTGCGACTCCATTGAAGCTTGGGTCTCAGCAAGAGCATTCTGCAATCTTTCGGCCAATCCTGGTTCAAAACCGGCCTGACCATCTTCAGAAGCCTGCAAGGTACGTTGCAACAGTTGCTCCAGTCCAGGATCTAAAACAGCAACAGGAATCTCATCTGTCGTACCGATAAGTTTCTGTACTATCCCCCGCGATAATGCCACCCGAACAGAGGCTGTTAACACATTGGGGTCCTGACTTCGTGTAGATTGCTCAGCCAACGTCTCGGCAATAGTGCGAAAATCCCTGATCGGAACGTGTTCTGATAAAAGATTCTGAAGTATTTTGGTAACCACACTCAGGGATAGTGTTTTTGGTACCAAGTCTTCCACCAGCTTAGGTGCATTGCGTGCGAGCAGATCAAGCAGCTGCTGTGTCTCTTCATGACCTAAGAGTTCATTTGCCTGTGACTGTAGTATTTCGCTCAAGTGTGTTGCTACCACTGTACTGGCATCCACCACGGTATAGCCCAGTGTTTGGGCGTGATCCTTCTGTTCAGGATCGATCCAAACCGCATCAAGACCGAATGTTGGATCTTTAGTTGGCGTTCCTGGCAGCTGTCCAAAAACCTGACCGGGGTTGATTGCCAACTCTCGGTCGGGATAAATTTCGACTTCTGCTACTACCACACCATTGATTGAGATTCGGTAGTTGTTAGGTGACAGATCAAGATTATCGCGTATATGAACCGATGGGATAAGAAAACCCAGCTCTTGAGAGAGTTTGCGCCGGACACCTTTAATCCTGTTCATCAACTGACCACCCTGATTGCGATCCACCAATGGGATGAGTCGATACCCTACTTCCAAGCCAACCAGGTCAACTGGCTGAACATCATCCCAACTCAGATCACGCTGCTCTGGCTGCTCGACAGGTTCCTCAACAAGCACCTCTTCCTCAGGTTCCTGTTGTCGTTGCCAGATCAGCCAGGCTCCCCCAGCAGCCGCTGCCGCAAGTGTAAGAAAGGCAAAATTAGGCATTCCTGGGATGATGCCCATTAATAACAAGACAGCTGCAGCAACGGCAAGAGCTTTTGGAGTGGAGAAAAGCTGACTTATAATCTGTCCACCCACATCCTGTGTACTGGCAACCCGGGTAACGATTATGGCTGCTGAGGTAGAGAGTAGCAGTGAAGGAATTTGTGCTACCAGGCCATCACCAATGGTCAACAATACATAGTTCTGCAGTGCTGTCGAAAAATCCAGGCCGTGTTGCGCCATACCAATCGAGAGACCGCCAATAATGTTTATAAACAGGATCAGAATGCCTGCTATCGCATCACCACGAACAAATTTACTGGCACCATCCATAGCACCATAAAAGTCTGCCTCGCGCGCTACGTCCGCACGTCGTGTTCTTGCCTCATCCTGATCGATTAGACCGGAATTAAGATCGGCATCAATGGCCATCTGTTTACCAGGCATAGCATCCAGGGTAAACCTTGCACTCACCTCTGAAACCCTGCCGGCACCTTTGGTGACCACTACAAAGTTAATGATTACCAAAATCAAAAACACCACCAGACCAACCGCGTAGTTACCTCCGATAACAAACGCACCGAACGCTTCGATAACCTTACCTGCAGCATCGGCGCCAGTATGCCCTTCAAGTAGTACCACTCGAGTCGACGCAACATTGAGAGCCAACCGTAATAGGGTTGCAATCAACAACATACTGGGGAAAACAGAGAATTCCAATGGCCGACGAGTGTAGACAACCACCAACATCACAACCAACGACAGAGTGATGTTGAAAGTAAAAAACATATCCAAAGCGATAGGCGGCAAAGGGATAACCAGCATAGCCAGCAACATCATCAACACTAATGGTGCCCCTAAGCCACGAGCACCCATTTGTTTGATGTTATCTAAAATCACACTGTTAGCCATTCTCTTGTTCCGATTCTGTGCGGATGGTCATCAGCATATAATCAATCATGCTGATACTCCTCCGGTACCTCTAAATCCTCAGGCATCTCTGGATAAAGACCACCCTCAGTGTTATAGGCCTTGAGCTGAAATACATAAGCCAACATACGGGCTACGGCCATATACAGACCAGAAGGGATAAAGGCATCTAACTCAGTGTTGAAGAAGATAGCTCTGGCCAATACAGGGGATTCAACCACAGGCACCTTAGACTCTGAGCCAACCTTGCGAATATTCTGAGCTACAAGATCAGCACCTTTGGCTACAAGTTTCGGTGCATGCATTGTCTCTGGATCGTATTTCAGTGCCACAGCATAGTGAGTCGGGTTGGTCACAATCACATCTGCCTGAGGAACCTCCTGCATCATCCTTCTTTGCGCTAGCTCGCGTTGTAATTGACGTATCCGTCCTTTGACTTCAGGACGCCCTTCAGTCTCCTTCATCTCATCGCGTACTTCCTGACGGGTCATTTTCAGTTGGCGCTTGTGTTCCCACAACTGAAAAGGCACATCAATTGCTGCAATTAAAATGAGCGTTGCACTCATTAGAATGATCGACCAGCCAATAAGTGAGCTGAGATGCTGCAAAGCAGGAGTAACTTCCATATTATGCATTGCAAGGTATTGATCCAATGTCGCTCGCAACAACAGTACGGTGGTACCGCCAATAAACAAAAACTTCGCCATCGCTTTCAGCATCTCCACCAAACTTTTTGCTGAAAACATCCTTTTCAATCCTTTCATCGGGCTCAGCTTGCTCAACTTTGGTGTCATGGATTCCCCGCTGATTGAAAATCCTCCCAAAGCTACAGAACTGAGAATTGCTGCAACGATCACCAGCAGAAAATATGGAATCAGGGCAAAAAAGGCTTTCCCCGCACCCTCCCCCAAATTTCGGGTCATGGCGTTGATATCGAATATCTGTTCCCTGGTCAGTACAAAACCATTGCTCATCATTTCTGACATGGAATCACCAACTGAACCACTCATCACCACCAGGCAGATTACGCCTCCCAGAGTAACCGCCATGCTATTGAGTTCACGCGAGCGTGGCACCTGGCCTTTTCGCTTAGCATCTGCAAGGCGTTTCGATGAGGGTTGTTCTGTTTTTTCCTGACCGTTTTCATTGTCAGCCATGATTCACCTCTCCACCTTCAGGGTCAGCATCAGATGCTGGAAGGCTTCATCCTGCAATTCGGTAAAAACAGCAAAAACATTTGGCAGACTAACCCATATCAGTGCAAATCCAAGCAACATGGTGATTGGAAATCCTACCGAAAAAATATTCAATTGAGGGGCAGCACGCATTACCACACCCATGCCCATGTTAACCATTAACATCGCGCCGACGATAGGCAGGGCTATAATCAGGCCTCCGGCAAATAGTCGACTACCCCAGGCAACAAGATCGATTAATCCATTGCGCGAAATTCCATCCGCCGCTACCGGCATTGTGAGAAAACTGTCAGAGACCAACTCTATGGCGTGCAGATGACCGTTGAATATCAAGAACAGCAGTGTAGCCAGAATCAGATAAAACTGTGACACCACTGGTACCTGCACACCATTTGCCGGATCCACCATTGAAGCAAAGCCCAAACCCATACTATAAGCAACGACCTGCCCGCCAAATACCAGCGCAGCAAATACCATCTGCAACACAAATCCCATAACGACTCCAATCAGGATCTGTTGAAGCATAATCATGAAGCCAGTGTGACTGAGTACATCTGCAGGTGGTAACAGGGGTAGAGTTGGTGCAATCAAAAAAGATATCAGCACCATCAAGAACAGGCGTAAGCGTACCGGTACCTGACGGGAACTGAACAACGGAGCGGAGAGAAGCATGGCACTGATACGCACCATCGGCCAAAAATAGGTGGCAATCCAGGCATTGAGTTGAACTTCATTGAAGGTCATGATCGTCTACCGGAATTTTCATCACTGATTACAGAACCAGCTCAGGTATACTCTCGATCAAATTAATCGAGAAATTCATTAACAGTTGCAGCATCCAATTTCCCGCCCACATTAAAATCAGACCAGAAACAACCAGCTTTGGGATAAATGTCAGAGTCATCTCATTGATCTGAGTGGCTGCCTGAAACATCGCTATAATCAAGCCTACAGCCAATGCGGGTAGCAATATCATACCGGAGAGGATTCCAATAACCTCCAGGCTATTCTGTCCGATGGCCATTACCGTATCAGGACTCATGAGCACACCTCCCGCTTATACCTGAAAACTCGATGCTAAAGTGCCGAACACCAATGCCCAGCCATCTATCAGCACGAACAACATAATTTTAAATGGTAATGAAATGATCATAGGTGAAAGCATCATCATACCCATTGACATAAGAATACTCGCAACCACCAAGTCGATAACCAAAAAGGGAATGAATAGTAAAAAACCAATCTGAAAACCAGTTTTCAATTCACTGGTTGCGAATGAGGGCAGCAACAAACTGAAGGGTACTTGTTCTGGACCGTCGAATTCACCAAAATTTCCGATCCTTGCAAACAGGGCCAGATCATCTTCCCGTGTCTGAGCCAGCATGAAGGTTTTAACCGGTTCCGCAGCAGCCTGAATCGCCTGCATTGTATCCAGCTCTTCTGCCATATAGGGTTGCACTGCCACCTGATTAACCTCATTAAATACCGGCATCATGATGAACAGTGTCAAAAACAGGGCGAGCCCGACGAGAATCTGATTTGATGGGGTGTTTTGAGTACCCAACGCCTGACGCAGGATTGCCAGTACAATGATGATCCTGGCGAAAGATGTCATCATCATCAATGCCCCAGGCAACATAGTCAGGGCGGTCATAAACATCAGAACCTGAATGGTCAGAGTATATGTCTGCCCACCATCGGCATCAGGGGTAACACTAAACGCATCCACCCCAGGAGCAGCTTGCAGCAGGTTACTGACAAGCAATCCGAATATAAGCCAAAAGATCCTCATAGCTTCTTCTCGCTATCATGAGGAGTTGTGACATCGTGCTGTTCAAGTTCATCAAGTTGCTGTTTAAAACTTGGAGAACCATCGTTCAACAAGTGCAACATGCGTACCTGTCCAGGCGCTACGCCGATTAACATCCGAGTGTTTTCAACTTCAACCACTACAACCCGCTCACGACTGCCTACTGAGGCACCGCCGACAACGCGAACCAAACCCTTCCCTCCCATAGACATCTGGCCATAGCGTTTGAACAACCAGGCTGCACCAACGATCATGGCCAATACAACCAATAAACCGCTGACTGTACTTAAAAGCCCCTCTGCACCGATTGGAGAAACGTTGACACCTATCTGCTTCTTCGTCTCTTCAGCAGCCATCAGACAGTTGCTGAAAAAAATACCGATGAGGAGCCAGCGGGTCATCAACTTAACCTCTTGACCCGTTCGGATGGACTGATGATATCGGTCAAACGTAAGCCAAACTTCTCATTAACCACCACCACTTCGCCTTGTGCAATCAAGGTGCCATTAACCAGAACATCCATCGGTTCGCCTGCAAGCCGATCAAGTTCAACAACTGAACCTTGATTGAGCTGCAATAAATTTCGGATATTGATTTTAGTGCGTCCGATCTCCATCGAGATGGTCACAGGCACATCCAGTATGGCATCCATATTGACACTATTTGCTGAACCAGAATCATCCGTCAGCTCATCAAAACTGGCTGTTTCGGTTTCCGATGGTTGCTCACCATCTCCTTGATCTTCAAGCGCTGCAGCCCATTCATCAGCTAGCGCTTCATTAGGATCAACACTTTTCTCATCACTCATCTTCATACCCTCTTAGGGGATTTACCCTTGGCCATCTATAACAATCAAGTTACGACAATCTCCCGAAAACAGATCAGGCAGACCGATCAGGCCTTGTTCTCTATATCAAGATAATCATGCAAACCTTTGCGTTGATTATTATTAATCCACTCACTTATTTTTAAGGCGTAATTACCATCAGAAACACCTAACTTGGCTTTAAAGACCGGAACATCAGCTGCACCGACCTCTACCTCTTCCGGCATATCGATCGGAATCACATCACCAGCCTGTAACCCGGCAAGATCCTGTAGACTCATTTGCACCTCGGTCAGGTTGCTACACAATTCCACTTTTGCTGCCAGGATCTCCTCCTTCAATGACCGTTCCCAGCGCTCATCTCTTTCACCTCGGTCACTTTGAACACCAGCGTCGAGTAATTCGCGGATAGGTTCGAGCATTGAATAGGGCAAGCAGATATGGAAATCGCCTCCGCCATTTTCAAGATCCACATGAAAAGAGGTCACTACCACTACCTCTGAGGGACTGACGATATTTGCAAATTGTGGATTGACTTCAGATCCGCTGTATTCAAAGTCGACATTGAATACAGGCTTCCAGGCGGCCTTCATATCCTCAAAGGCACTGTTCAACAATAACTGTACAACCCGATTCTCTGTGGGAGTAAAATCACGGCCTTCTATCTTGGTATGGAATCGCCCGGTACCGCCAAAATAGTTGTCAACAACACTGAATACCAGCTTTGGATCGAATACGAATAATCCCTTCCCACGCATTGGCGGCATACGAATCATATTTAAGCTGGTTGGTACAAAAAGACTGTGTACAAACTCAGAGAATTTCTGCATCTGGATACCAGAAACAGATAGATCCGCTGTTCGTCTCAACATATTGAAGAGACTGGTGCGAAACAATCTGGCGAATCGTTCGTTGATCATCTCCAGTGTTGGCAAACGCCCTCGTACGATCCGGTCTTGACTGGTAAAATCATATGAGACGGTACCACCCTCATCCGCCATTTCTGATTCTGTTGCGACATCCCCACTATCGACACCATGTAGTAGGGCATCGATCTCATCTTGTGATAGCAGGTCGTTGGCACTCATCTCTAATTCCTATACGGTTGGATTACTGCATCACGAAACTGGTAAAAAAGATCCCGTCCACTTCGCCCGGCCCTTCCAGCTCCTTCACTACCTTATTGAGTGCTTGCAGCATTTCATCCTGCAAAGCATCTTTGGCTTCACGTGTTTTCAGGGCTTTCGCATCTTTAGCTGAGAGAAGATTGAGCAGATGATGGCGAATCATTGGATCGTTGTGACGAATGAACTCCGCCATGGGCTCTGAGTAGACCCGAATACTGACACCGATCTGCAGTAAGCTTGGTTTACCGGGCATATTGACGACAAAAGGTGGTTTGAAATCGAGATATTGCGCGGGCCCCTTAACTTCTTCCACCGGCTCTTCAGCTGCTGCTTCCTCTTCAGCTTCGTCATCACCACCAAGCAGGAAAAATGCAGCTAAACCACCACCAATCAACAGAACCGCCACGATAGCGATGATAATGATAAGTTTGGATTTTCCACCCTTCTCTTCACCCAGATCGAGGTCTTCAGATTCCTGTTCATTTGCCATGTTGTCATTCCTCAATGAGACTACCCATCAGAGAATGCAATTAAAGTGCCATCTAAGCCGCCATACTTTTATCATATATTTTCAATAACTTAGAAATAGATAAGAAGCAAAAGACAAATAATTGACTCCTAGTACTATCCCGATCAGGCGATTTTCTGACATCACTCTTGCTCCCTGGAGGAAAAAAGAGTCCCACAACACGTCAACCGAGCGGGTAACGATTTATTCACCCAAACTGATTATTGTATTTGTTAAGTCGGCATCACGGAGTATTGCCAATCCATAGCTAAAAAATAGCAATCAATCAGTCATGCAGAGTCATCACAGCAGACAAGCGTAATGAAAACACTTTCAATAAAGATGGATTAGTGCTATTAATTACAGCAACATCCAGGTATAACTCTATAATAAACTTGGGATTTACGTGGAAACACATCAGCAAGACAAAGCACTCGCAGACAAGTTTTGCGATCTGCCCTCCCCTCCAGCGATATTAATAGAGCTGATTGATAGCTGTAATGATCCCAATGTGGGTTTCGAATCACTGGCCGAGATCATTCAGCAGGATGCAGGTGTTACATCCCAGGTGATGTCTGCAGCAAATTCACCTTTCTATCGACAATGGAACGAGTTCACCTCGCTTCAACAGATGCTCGTGGTACTGGGCATCAACAGTGTCAGAACCATCGCCATCAACAGCGCGGTACAGCAATACTTTTCCAACCTAAGTAAACAGATTGGCCAAAGCCTCGATTTAATCTGGTCCAGATCACTGGTCTCTGCCTATGTTGCTCGTTCTCTGGCTGAACTCACAGCCTACAAAACGACAGAAGAGGCTTATCTGGCCGGTCTGCTACATCGTCTTGGACAACTGGTACTCCTACAATCAGATCAACTGGGATATCCAAAACTGATTGATAAAAACCAGGATGCCCAAGCGTTACTACAGGCAGAAAAAAAGAGTTACGGGGTGACCTTCCCTCAAATCGGATCTCACATGATTGATCGATGGCGGCTGGAGGGTTTTCTTTCCGATGCACTGCTTTTTCAATTTGAACCAGCTGAAAACATACTTGACAGTTCACAGCTGGTTAAAGTGGTAAACCTCTCTTGTCAACTCGTTTCTGACGGTATCAAACCAGATGACAGTGCTTTAACCCAGGGCGATGACCTGTTTGGCCTGAATCAGTCTGTATTGGAACAGGTCATTACTGATGCCCATGAAAAGGCAGCGGCGGCAGCAGGTAGCTTGGGTATCTCATTCTCCGTCACAGGAGGGAATTCCTCGACTAAAGAGGTCAACGAGAAGCAACACACGGCGCTTGGTGAACGCGTGAAACAAGCCGCGCTTTTCGGTGGCACTCTGGCGAAAACATCCGACCAGGCCGACATGGCTGCCATTCTGCAGCAGATACAGAGAGATGTTGATCTACTGTTCGGAATCAAACAGGTCTGTTTCCTGCTTAAAGCAAGCGATGCACCACAATTAATTCCCCACTGCCCTTCCCTGAATCGTAAACAGAAGATCCAGGATCTAACCATCAGCACGGAATCGGATCGCAGTATGGCAGCCTGGGTTTTCAATAACCAGAGCCTGGTTTATTCGAATGATGATACACATCAGTCAAAGCCATCTGTTGCAGATCAACAGTTGATGCGATTGATCAATAGTGAAGCGCTGCTCTACCTGCCTCTGACATCGCAAGAGCATCTGATAGGTGTAATCGCACTGGGTATGGACGAACGCCAATACACTATGCTCACCCCTCAGATGTCACTTTTAAAACTGTTTGCCCATGAAGCCGGTGAAACCCTGCAGCTTCAACAGGAGACACTCGCATCACGGCAACAGCTACTGGATGATGAACGGGCCGCTTTTCACCTGGAAGCCCGAAAAGTGGTTCATGAGGCCAACAATCCACTCGGCATCATCAACAACTACCTGCACATACTGGGTATGAAGTTAGGTGATGATAACCAAGTTAAGGAAGAGCTGGAAATCATCAAAGATGAGATCAACCGGGTTGGCAAGATTCTATTACGTATCCGAGATATTCCCGATGAGATGGAGCAACAGGAAAAAAGATTGGATATCAATGGCTTGATTATGGATCTTCACAAGTTATTTCAATCCTCGCTGTTTGCCACCCACAATACCAGCACTGAGGTTGACCTCGATCCCGATATTCCTCTGATCACTCTCCAGAGAGGTCATATGAAGCAAATACTGACCAATCTGATTAAAAATGCAGTCGAAGCCATGCCCGAAGGGGGGAAACTGAGTATTGCAACCAGGGATAATGCCTACCTTAATGGTAAAGCCCATATTGAGATTCAAATTATCGATTCTGGGCCTGGGATTGATTCAGAGATCATGGATCAGCTGTTTTTGCCTGGAAAGAGCACCAAGGACGGCTCTCACTCAGGTCTGGGGCTGGCGATAATAAAAAGTTTAATGGATGAACTTTCCGGGGTGATTAATTGCACCTCTAACAAAACGGGAACTCGTTTTCAGTTATTTTTGCCACGTACGGCATGAGACAAAACAATGCATCCATATTTTCCAGCACCATGGCAGGGGATTGAAGGGAACTTCTCTACAATTCCGAACGGATTCAAAAAAGAGCGCCTCAAGCAGGAGGGTGTTGCGCGGATTCTTATTGCAGATGACGAACCCAGAGCAAGAGCCAGCCTGAAAGAGCTACTGAGGTTCTCTGGGCATGAAATAACACTGGCGGAGAGTGGGCGGGAAGCGATAGAGCTTCTTGATTCCAGCAGTTTCGACCTGATTCTGCTCGATCTCAACATGCCTGACCTGAATGGTCACAAGGTAATGGAACACATCAGCCTGGAGAGTATTGATTGTGACATTATCGTAATCAGTGGAGAAGCTACTTTTGACCATGCCTCATTGGCCTTACGTAAAGGTGCCCAGGATTTTCTGCGTAAGCCCTATGAGCCTGCAGAGCTGTTACGCACCATCTCAAATACGCTTGATAGACGCCGTTTACAGATCGAAAACAAGCAGATTTCACAACGCTTGAACGAATCTGAGTCACTACATAAATTCATCGTCAATAATTCCCCGGATATGATCTACCTACTTGATCAGGAAGGCCGGTTTGCATTCATCAATGAACGAGTTGAAACCCTGTTGGGATACCTTCCGAAGGAGATGATTGGTCAGCACTTCTCAAAACTGGTCTTCGAGGAAGATATCAATCAAGCCCATTTCACTTTCAATGAGCGTCGCACCGGTGACCGCGCAACGCGAAGTACCGAACTAAGGCTGAATTGCAAAATCAACGAGGGACCACGCTATTTCGAATCACGTACCGTTCCCATAGAGCTGAGTTCCATCGGTATCTATGCACTTGATAATGACAATCAGAAATCTTTCATTGGCACCTATGGCGTCGCCAGAGACATCACCGAACGAAAGCAGGCTGAAGAGTTAATCAAGTATCAACTTTATCATGATCTGTTGACCAACTTACCGAATCGCACACTATTCAGAGACCGGCTAAATATGGCCATGGCGCAATCAAAGCGCTCAGGTAAGAAACTGGTGGTGATGTATCTCGACATGGACAGGTTTAAGATCATCAATGATTCACTTGGCCATTTTGTTGGTGACGAACTGTTAAAACTGGTAGGACAACGTCTGCGTAGTGAACTGCGTGAAGCTGACACCCTGGCACGTGTGGGCGGAGATGAATTCAATCTGCTGATTCCAGAGATCAACGACGTGCAGGAGGCCCGAAATCTGGCTGAGAAGATTCTACGTCTCACCTCTGAACCCTTCTACATTAAGAGTGAAGAGATCTTCATCAGTTTCAGCATCGGAATCTCTGTCTATCCCGGTGATGGTGACACCAAGGATGCGCTGATTAAGAACGCCGACATTGCCATGTACAAGGTAAAGAATACCGGTAAAAACGGCTATGCCTTCTACTCTGAACAGATGAAAAGCCATTTTTCCGCTTCTCTGGATATAGAAAATGGTTTGAGAAAAGCGATATCAACTGATGAACTCTGCCTCTACTATCAGCCTCAATACGATATGCGGGAAAACAAAATTGTAGGTGTTGAGGCGCTGGTGCGATGGCAGCATCCCGTCAAGGGCATCATTCAACCCAATGAGTTTATCAATGTTGCTGAGGAGTCAGGACTGATTATTCCACTCGGCGAATGGGTGATGCGCAAAGCTTGTGAGGATATGCAGCGCTGGCAGACAGAGGAAAACATCACCCTGAGCCTGTCTGTGAATATTTCAGTACAGCAGCTTGAGATGGATCAGTTCGTCAATAAAACACTCGCAATTATCAAACGACATAACCTGCCCAGAAATGTACTCGAACTTGAGATTACTGAACATGCCATCATGCAGGATATGGAAAAGGCCATAGAAACCCTCTCTCGACTTTCCCATAAAGGCATTCGTATTGCCATCGACGACTTCGGTACCGGATACTCATCCCTGGGTTATCTTCAGTCACTGCCGATCAACACGCTGAAAATGGATCGGTCTTTTGTTGAAGGGATCAAATCCAAGGGTGATAATTCCATTGTCACTGCGATCATTTCAATGGCCAGGGGACTCAACCTCGATCTGATCGCTGAGGGGGTTGAAAGTCAGACACAGATTGACCAACTCAATCTTGCCGGCTGCCATTTGGCCCAGGGATTCTTCTACAGCCACCCTCTTCCTGAAAATGAGTTTCTTCAGATAATCAGATCTCCAAGCAATCTGATTAACTAGCAGTCGTAACTTATATCGCTGGTGACAGTCAATTAAAAAAAGCTGGCGGGCATAATGTTAACCCAGTACCTTAATAGGTAGGTTTAGGCTAAGCATGCCTGCCGCGGGAAGTGTGGGCTACAGGAATGTCGCCCATCAATGGACTAATCAATGATAGGGATATTATGAATAAATCATCATACATCACTCTGGTTGTCGCGTTTTTTACAATCACTGGTTGTGGCAACGATGACAGCAGATCAAATGATACTGAGCAATCCCCCCTCCTGGGAGTTTGGCTCACCGAATCCTGTGAACCAGTCCCACAAAATGAGACAAATGTGACTACCCGGTGGGCAAAAAGTTATTACGAATTCACAAGTTTTGACACCATCCGGATAAAACTCGAACTTTTCTCCGACTCAGACTGTACCCTGAACTATCCAACTCACGAAACTGAAGAGCCCATAGAGAACCCCATACCCATCACCTACCTGGACACAGGTGAATTACTGCTTCAGGAAGGCGTCAGTGGTGGTGGAATGACTATAAATTTTGGCGTAGCTGAACAGCAGGTCTCTGTTGATGCTTTTTATACCATCAACCAGGGAAGGCTATGCTTTTCAGATGCTTTTACCTTTGAGGTGCTCAAGTTCGGCATATCTGAAATTGGCCAAGCGGAGATAGACTTCGAAAACTGTCTGACCCGGCCTTGAGGTCAAACTGTAATAAAACAAGCAGTGCAGATTTTAGCCGGTGCTTTCAGGGTAATCTGCCAATGCCAGGTATAGCTACCTGTAGGGATGTGCCCATGTTAGGATATCGATCAATAATTTGAGCGATCCATTAACCCGGCGACTAAGTATGTCGTCTTCAGGGTTTCAAGCCTGCCCTTGTCAAGAGCCGCAACACCGAGCAAGGGCAGGCACACTTCGGCTGAAGACAACATACTTAGTCGCCGGGTTAACAGATCCTCATACTCCGATAATCAATACTACTTTTTAAAAACCATGGCCCAATACATCTATACAATGAATCGGGTGGGCAAAGTCGTCCCCCCGAAAAAGCAGATTCTGCGGGATATCTCCCTCTCTTTCTTCCCTGGTGCCAAAATTGGTGTACTCGGACTCAACGGCGCGGGTAAATCAACCCTACTGCGCATCATGGCGGGAGTGGATACTGATATTGAAGGCGAAGCCCGTCCCCAAGCCGGCATAAGAGTTGGCTACCTTTCCCAGGAACCGCAGCTGGATGAAAACCTTGATGTACGGGGCAATGTGGAAGCTGCGCTGGGCGAAGTCAAACAGGCCCTGACACGTCTTGACGAAGTCTACGCTGCCTATGCCGAAGCTGATGCAGACTTCGATGCCTTGGCTAAGGAACAGGCCAAACTTGAAGACATTATCCAAACTTGCGATGGTCACAACATTGAACGTCAGCTGGAAATTGCTGCTGACGCCCTTCGTCTCCCTGCCTGGGATGCTGACGTAACAACACTCTCAGGTGGAGAACGTCGTCGAGTCGCCTTATGCCGATTGCTGCTTGAAAAACCGGATATGTTGCTTCTGGATGAGCCGACCAACCATCTGGATGCAGAGTCTGTAGCCTGGCTGGAGAGATTTCTGCACGAATATACAGGCACAGTGGTAGCGGTCACCCATGATCGCTACTTCCTCGACAATGTAGCTGGTTGGATACTCGAACTGGATCGAGGCTACGGCATTCCATGGGAGGGCAACTACTCCTCCTGGTTGGAGCAGAAGGAGCAGCGCCTGGAACAGGAGTCCCGCGAAGAGGCCGCTCATGTAAAAAGTATGAAGGCAGAACTTGATTGGGTACGCTCCAACCCAAAGGGACGTCATGCCAAGAGTAAGGCCCGTCTACAAAGATTTGAAGAGTTGCAATCTCAAGAGTTTCAAAAACGCAATGAGACCAATGAACTCTATATCCCACCTGGCCCGAGACTCGGAGACCAGGTAATTGAAGCAGAAAGCTTAAAGAAGGCTTTTGGTGATAGAGTGCTCTACGATGACATCACCTTCAATCTACCGAAAGGTGGCATTGTAGGCATCATCGGACCGAATGGCGCTGGTAAGACCACCCTATTCCGCATCATTACCGGACAGGAAAAGCCGGATGGTGGTGAAATGCGCATTGGAGAGAGTGTGGAGATCGCCTATGTCGATCAAAGTCGCGACGCTCTGAACGCGGATAAAACTGTATGGGAAGAGATATCTGATGGCCAGGACATCCTCACCGTAGACCGGTTTCAGATGCCATCCCGAGCCTATGTCAGCCATTTCAATTTCAAAGGTTCTGATCAACAGAAACGGATTGGAAATCTATCAGGTGGTGAGCGCAACCGGGTACACCTTGCAAAATTGCTGAAAAGTGGCGGCAATCTACTGCTACTCGACGAACCCACCAACGACCTGGATGTAGAGACCCTGAGGGCATTGGAAGAGGCTCTGCTCTCATTCCCGGGTTGCGCAGTAATCATCAGCCATGACCGTTGGTTTCTGGACCGAATCGCAACCCATATTCTAGCATTCGAAGGTGACTCAGGTGTGGTCTGGTTTGAAGGCAACTATGCAGATTATGAAGTGGACCGCAAACGTCGCCTGGGTGCAGAAGCGGATCAACCCCATCGCATCAAATATAAACGTTTGAGTAGTTGATTCGAGACTGATTCCCGGATTCATGATCCTGCCCGGTATAGCCCCCTTCTACAGGGGGCATGAGAGGATTATCAGAATGCAATCGACCTCTGGGTCACTACACTAGAAACGTCGCCCACAGCGCCGCTCCATTGGACTGTCCACGATCAGATCAACCTCTGCCTGATCCATGACCTGGGCTTCATAGACAACACCACGGCTCTCAATCTGTCTGACGAATGAGCGCAAATGGTTTCTTGAACCACACAGCAGTTTCTCATAGAGACTGATCAATCCTGAATTACTGCTGGATTCAATCATCTCATTAAGATCCTGCATATCCACCTCTTCAATCAAGGCGCCGGTCAATAGTGCATCAATCTGTGAGACTGAACCCTGGGTGATCAGGGTGTCATATAACTGTTGTAGATCCTGGTTGGTGAAAACAGTGGGTTGTATAACTGGATCGACCAGACCGTATTTCTCCAGCTGCACCAATACCGAGTCCATATGGCGTTGTTCAGCAGAGGAGATATTATCGAAAATATAGAGTCCCCAGCGTTCATAGAGGCCATCGTAAACATCGCGCGCAACTTTCTCCTCTTCCCGTAAATAGGTCAGATGTTGGGCCTCATCAGTGGTGAGGCTTTCAGTTACCCCGCCCTGGCCACCACGCCAACCACTACCACCACCCCTACCCCAACCGGCCTGGACCAGGGACAATACGAACAGTGATAAAATAACAAACAAAGTAATTCGCTGAGCCATTAACCAATCTCCAAGTAAATAGGTACCCTGGCTGAGCAGAATTCAGACCATTTTCAATTATTAATTAAAAATCATCTGTTTATGACTTTTTGGCTGTAGACCAGGGGCTTTCATACTCGAGATATCACTTGATACTTGCGTGAAATGACACACTCTCTCGATGCGAGCAGTTCAGTCTCGTGAACTGATTCACAATCACTATTCCACTGGGAATAGGTCGGTTCGCCGTCAAGTGCAAGGATCAGTAATTCTTATGATTACAGACACAAATAACACCATTCAAATTACACTGATTACTATTAAAGGTTTATGACTTGGGTGATTTGCCACACCCTGCAATACGCTAGTTATTTGAAAGGGTGAGTGAGAGAGGGTATCTGCTTTCTCTGATGAAAATTTTCACTTCAATTTTAAAAATGCATCCAGGGGCATCGGACGATGAAACAGAAAACCTTGAAACTGATGACAGCCCATCTCGATTAAAACCTCAAGGGCTTTTGGCCGTTCAATACCTTCTGCGATCACATTCATCTTGAAATGTTGAGCAATAGATATAATGACCTCTACTATAGCTCGGTCATCTGGATTAGTGTCGATATTGGCGACAAAGGCCTGATCGATTTTGACCCGATTAATAGGTAGTCTACGCAGATAGGCCAGAGAGGAGTAACCGGTACCAAAGTCGTCAATAGAGATGTGTAGCCCAGCCTCCCGCAACAGCCGCATTTTATCGATGGCCTCTTCAACATTATCAAGTAGTGTACTTTCAGTCAGTTCCAATTCTATGCGTTCTGGTTCTACGCCTGCCTCTTTTATTGTGGTTAATACACGACTGACAAAATCGGGTTGATGAAACTGTTTGGCGCTCAGATTAATCCCAATCTGAGCACCAGATGGCAGAATACCTTGTTCATCGAGTATTTTGACCAGTCTACAGGCTTCAATGAGTACCCACTCACTCAACTGCACAATAAAGCCCGACTTCTCAGCCATAGGAATGAAGTTATTAGGCAGCAGCAAGCCTTTGTCCTTGTGATGCCAACGGATCAGGGTCTCTGCGCCTATGATACATCCCTGACGGTCAACCTGCGGTTGTAACCAAAGCTGAAAATCTCCAACCTTGAGGGCTGAACGCATATCATAATCAAGACTGAGGCGTTGCCTGGTACCCTCATCTATGGAGGTGTCGTGTAGATGGATGGTACTGCGTCCTAACGCTTTTGCCTGACGTAGTGCTGAGCGACCATAACTGAGCAGTGCCTGTGGTTCATCACCATCACCGGTGAACATCGCAATGCCTGCACTAGCAGCCACGCTTATCGATCGGTCGTTGATCTCACAGGGCTCCTCAATCTGCGCTAAAAGCCAGCGGGTCAACTCCACTACACGCTCCCTTGCTCTATTTTCATCAGCTGGCAGGTTTGTCATCAGCACACCAAATTCATCACCATCTAGTCGAGCTGCAACTGTCATATGGTCTCGAGGGAAAAAAACACGGTCCGACAGTTTGCTTAGAACTGCATCCCCAATTTGATACCCTAGGGACTCATTGATATCGCTGAAATTATCAAGCCCCAAATAGACCAATGCGCTAAATACTTTTTCAGATCTGGCCGTATCAATTTTATGTTTAATCTGTCTAAGCAGGAATCTTCGATTGGGAAGTCCGGTCAAGTCATCGTGGAAAGCCAGATGCTCAATACGTCTTTCCGCAACTCTTCTGCGTTGCACTTCATGGGTTATCTGCTCATGTTTGATTGCGGCTTCATAGCCCTGACGTAGACGCTCAAAGACTGGTGTCAGTGCGCCAATCAATATATCTGGCAAAGGCGTTTCAGTACGCTCCAGAATCAATATGCCATCTTCTGCGAGCGGATAGGCATAAAAAAACTGTTCCCCAATTTGAAAATCAGTCACTTTCCTAGAGACTAATTCGCCTCGAAAAAAAGCAGTGATCCACTCTCCCACTTGTGGTGTTTCAAGAATGCCGCCTTGATGATCAGCTGGCATGGCAAAATAGACACAACCTTCGGGGCCTGAGTTGGCTTCTGCTGGAAGCAATTCATCCTCTTCTATCAGCAGAAATAGATAGACCCTACGTACTGAAAGACGCCGCAGACAGACCTTCATCAGATGCCGCACCATCGGAACCAGCTGAGGCTTGAGACCAATATTCATCGCCAATTCATGTTGAATTGAGATTAAGCTCAAGGTGTCGATTTGATGTGTCTGGGTCACTTCGCCAATCCACCAATCACCGTTGTTTTATTCAGCCACTGAATCCCCCCCTGGTGGGAGTTGGCAATTTCACCAATAGAGAGAATACCCAGTACAGAAACGCTTTTCGGCAGATTTCTCCGGATTACTGCCAGTTCATCACGGAAATCATCACCCAGCACTAATCTCCGGGAGATACAATCGATCACAAACACATTCAGACCATCTTCCGAGCTATACCGGTCTGAGTAACGATCTCGTAGATTAAGTGCGGCAGTCCCAGCAGCATTGATCAGCTCATCCCGATTGGAATGAAGCAAATGTACCATTGCATTGGTAGGAACAGCGCCAGCGCATACTATGGAGTTGCCCACACGGGTTACCGGATCACGCACAAGAAACTCACTATCCAGCTGCTCCATTCCGAAAGGGTAGTGATTCGCCAGATCACTGAACTCTTCAACCTCTACTGGATGACCAAGATGTTCAGCGACAATACTCATGTAGAATGGAAAAGCAGGTTGATAATTAATCTGATTAATCTGATTGTCAGATGCATCAGTTATTAAGAAAGGCCCTTCAACCCGTTCCCATCCATGTCGAACGGAAGTTGTCAGCGACATGGTTGTGAATAACAACAGTGCCGCATTAGAGATCAATCCTTCAGATGTGACGATATTTGGACGTGAAGAAAAGTCTAGATGGCCGCAACCTGCACCAATGACCTCTACATTGGGTCCCATACAGTCATGCAGTGTGGTGACAAAGTTATCTACCCCTTTGGAGAGACCGTCGATAACAATCAATACGCTTGAAGGATTTTGGTTGGTATCCAATATTTTTGAGATGTCTTGGTTGAGAGCATTCTCTGACCTGGTAATATCAGGTACAACATAGGCGAAAGAGGTTGATGTTAAACCACATACTACTACACCACTTTCGTATGATTCGTCCTCAAGAATCACCCCTGGTACAACCACTCCCACCGCAGGAACGGATATATCGCTCAATAGTTCAGGCAGGATCTTAAGGTTGATTTCGCTTGAACTGCCAATCAATAGCAATAAACCCTGTGCACCCTTTTCTATAGCCACTTCAAGGCAACTACTGAGCCCCTTAAGTGTCCCGGTCGTATCTAGATGAACGCTGGAGAAGACTCTATTCATTATTCTGCTACAGGTTGTGTATGCAATTAAAATATCGCATATATGTCCACTTGAACAGTTTGTAGCCAAGACTTTTCAAAATATCAGTAATAATATGCCTAAAATAGGTTCTTAGTCCGGTGACCAAATTGAAAGACAGGGCCTGGAGTCAGTAATAAGAACTATTTTATTGGTTCAAAAATAGTTGACATCAATTAGAGCTAACAGATAAAAAAACCTCTAGCTTGCAGAAAATCGAGCATATGTTCCCGCTTCTTCCCTTGCATGGCGTTTGCCGTAGCATTAGACCAATCCGTCAGTTTTACATTGGAACCACGCCCAGCATAGTACTCTGACATAAGTTCATCATATTCAGCCATACGTTCTGGCTCAATAGCCCGATATTGATCCTGATGCAGAATAGAATCGACAGGCATTCTGGGCTTAACATCACTATCTGAATCTGGCCAGCCCAGGCACATTCCAAAAAGTGGTGTTACCCAGCGAGGCAGGTTGAGATGATCTACAACAATTTCCGGCTGGTTGCGAATGCCACCGATAAAGACCCCCCCCAGACCTTGTGATTCAGCCGCCAAGATCAGATTCTGCCCCATCAAAGCCACATCAATCACAGCAGCCAGACTATGCTCACTGTATCCCTCCAACTCGCCTTTTCCTACATTTTGACAAGCTCTATTGATACGATTTAAATCAGCACAAAAGACCAGAAATTCAGCACTCTTTTCTATCCAGATTTGTCCACCAGCAGCCTTTGCGATGATCGATCTAACCTCTGGGCATGTCACCCGAACAATCGAATATGCCTGGATAAAGCTTGAAGTTGCAGCAGCCTGGCCACAACGGATCAGCTCATCGAGTTGACCTGGATTGAGAGGTTTGTCTAGAAATCGTCGTACCGACCGGTGATTGAGTTGCAATACCTGCGTTTGAGTCAATGACATGGTAGATATGGCCTCTTGATTGATCTATAAAGCGCGCTCATTCAAACATTTTAAGTTTCAAGAATACGCCTCTAATTACCTATTTCTATTATATTTATTTTAATTCAATCTGATAGCATGAAGTGATATCCTGCCAGTTTACCAATAACACCAATAAAGCAAAATATTGTACTGACTCTGTAATCCAAATTAGATCGCTGGAAAAGTGGCAGAAGAATTTTAAATCGGAAGATATAAATCATCCTAAAGTAAAACCCAATAAGACCGTTATATTTAAAGGAAGTTGGACAAGAACATCGGGTAGCCTCGCTACTTTGTGATGTAAGGAAATGGATGCAGTGATGCTGATTCGACTACTACAATCTAAATACTACTGGCTATCCCCCATAGTATTCTGGATTCTTCTCGCCTCCCTTTCTCTGATATGGAATCTCACCCTGATAGACCGATCTGTTAAGGAAGTCGCCTTTGAACGTGGAAAAATCATGTTTGAAATGGTCAGACTAACCAAGATCAATCCGGTTTTAATGGCAAATGATCCAACTCTTTTCAAGAAACAGAGTGTCAAAGATATCCACTACCGCGCTGTCTCTGCACAGCCGATGAATCCTGAAAATATCGCTGATCCTTGGGAATCAAAAGCTCTGGATCAATTCAAAAAAGGATCTGAATTTATCTTTGAGCAATTTCTGGAGCATGAACCTGGCTTTTTTAGATACATAGGTCCGGTCTTCATGCAGGAGCAGTGTCTCAACTGCCATGGATATGAAGGGAAAAAAGTAGGTGATATACGTGGTGGCATCAGTGTAATAGTAATGGCTCAACCTATAATTGCCTCTCAAAAAAAAGCCAAACAGATAATGATATTTCTTCATATTGTCGGCTTTTTTGTTATCTCTTTCACCACAAATTACCTCATACACATGCTGCGCAAACACTGGTTCATGTTAAAAGAGACGCAAGATGACTTACAAGAGAAAGAACAATTCCTCAGCGATGTCACAAAAAGTATGAGTGAGGGGTTTGTGGTGCTTGACCAATATAGAAGAGTCAAGTTTTCCAACCCTGAAAGTGAGTGGTTACTTGGCTGGAGCGCACAACAGATGGAAGGCGAGCTGTTTTGCAGCCTGGTTTATGGCAATAAAAACCAAGATCCAGATGATTCAGTAAAGTCTGCAATTGAACTAACACTATCAGATGGTATAACCCGTTCCGGATATGATGATACTTTTATTCACAAGGATGGCCGAGAGGTAGATATCGCCTATTCAGTCTCTCCTCTGTTAAGGGAAAATAATGAAACTGGCGTTGTTGTCACCTTTAGTGACATTTCAGAACGTAAAAAAGCAGATGAAGAACGCAGTCACCTGGAAAGGGAGTTGAATCAAACCCATAAAATGGAAGCAGTAGGTCAATTGGCGGGTGGCATCGCTCATGAGATCAACACACCCATCCAATATATTGGTGACAATCTAAGGTTCCTCAAAGAATCTCATGAAGATATGAATAGACTATTAAGTGTTTATCTCACTCTCATGCAAAAAGCTACTGATCATCCAGGCCTGCTGGCCGAAGTCAAAAATGCGAAGGAGATTATTGAAGAGATAGACTTAGATTATCTTAGTGAAGAGACATCCAATGCCATACAACAATCTATCAGTGGTGCAGATCAAGTGGCACAAATTGTATTAGCAATGAAAGAATTTGCTCACCCTGGATCAAAAGAGATGGCCTCTACCGATTTAAATCGCATTATCAGCAATGCTGTAGCAGTATGTAAAAACGAGTGGAAATATGTAGCAGAGACAAATTTAAGACTGAGTGAGGATTTGCCGAATATTGAGTGTCTTGCGGGAGAGATTTCACAGGTTATTCTAAATATGATTGTCAATGCGGCCCATGCCATCGAAGCTGCCAAACGCGAGCACAAAGGTATCATCACCATAACATCCAAGATAGACGACAATCAGGTTGAAGTACGCATTACAGATACCGGAACAGGAATACCGAAGGAGGCTCAGACACATGTGTTCAATCCATTTTTCACCACCAAGGACGTTGGGCGTGGTACAGGTCAAGGATTGGCGATTGCCCAAGATATAGTCGTTGGAAAACATCAGGGTGAACTCTACTTTGAGACAGAGGAAGGTGTTGGAACAACCTTCATAATGCGCCTGCCTCTAAGTAGAACTGCAGATTAATAGTGGTCTACACTGTTGCGGAAAGAGTATTTACGTTAGTAACAGAAGCAGCAGGGAGTAGAGCGTTGTTTTTCTGGTGACTGACAATCAGAACAAGAACCATTTCAACAGAGATTTCATCGGTTGTGACACCATAACTTAATACTTCATCATAATACTGATAAAAACGCTTCCAGGTAATTTTTCTGGTAGCATTTCGTTGACGGGTCACTTGATCATTAACCGCTAAGAAAAGATGTTCTATCTGTTTCCACTCACGGTATCTAGCTGGATGTTCAATACCGGATTGTTTCAGTTTTATTTGTGCCTCATACTGAGTCATACCTCTAGTGAGACGTCCATTCATAAACAGCAAACCCTGCATTGTTCTTGATGTTGGTGGTCGTTGTTGCCACTCTTCAACATTGACAGGATCAGAAAAAATCTTTCTTATGTAATAATTCGCCATTGTTTTATTAGCACACAATGAGCGTTGCACCTTAAAATGTTTCAGTATTTCCACCTGACGAACAGTGGCAGGTTGAGTTAACCCTCTCAAATGGAAGAGTTCTTTCTCGGTTAACTCATCTGAAACGCCAATCCCCAACTCTTCCAGTCTCTCCAAGCGCTCATGCGCCATATGTTTTGTTTCCGATGCTGAGTTGCTCGTAGATGAGCGTCCTAGGATAAACGCAATCTCAACCTGTTGTTGACGTTCAGTCGTTGCCTGTAACTCTCTTCTCTTCTTCTCAACCAAGTCAAGCGTAAATAAAGTTGTCAATAGAGTCACTAGATATCCTTCCTCATTAGAGGCATTCATTCACCCTCTCCAAGTCAGTTAATTCGGCGCTAGTATAGAAAGTTGACCTATATTGAAGTGCGAGCCTGGTCTCAATATTCCAACTTGTTACAGAGCGTCATATCTTAGATGGGAGCATAGTACTATTTTCAAAAACACACCGAACATCGCTGAATTAATGAATGGTCAGAACTGCTGGTGAGCTATCTCACATTTTTTTTAAAAATGTCTATCACTTTAAACACTGAGTTAATCAACATTGAAAGCATCAATAGCGCTGATAGTGACTGGTAATAGTTGATCGAACCACCTATCCTGAACTGCTTATACACCTGCTGATTAATGCTCCCTTAAATCGAACAAAACCTTTCGGATCGAAATGAATAAAAAAAACGCATTGATTACTGGCAATAGCAGTGGTCTCGGGTACGGACTCACTGAAGTGCTGATGGCTCATGGATTTCGTGTACATGGTCTTAGCCGAAAGGGTTGTGATCTACGGGGAGAACTATTAGACATACGATGTGACCTGACAAACTTTGGCACTATTGCAGAGAAGCTTGATCAATTACTGTTAGGGATTGAGACGCTTGATCTGGTTGTATTGAACGCTGGTATATTGGGTGAGATAAAACATATCAGCAGGACCTCCCTGAAAGAGTTACACCACATCATGGATGTCAATCTTTGGCCAAACAAGATCATCCTGGACTGGTTATTGCTCTCCGAAATCCAAATCGATCAGATACTGCTTCTCTCTTCGGGTGCAGCAGTACTAGTGGGCCATGCGGTAAATAAGGTAACGATCAGAGCTCCGCTCATCAGTCAAGGCAAGGCGTACTCCGCAGGGAATGGCAAGCCCTTTCCAAGGAGTACAACGCAGCATTGACTGATGAGCGGGGCTCCCTTCGGGCCGGCCCACAAGCCTCAGCAGCTTCGTTGCACTCACTTGAATTGGCCTGCCAGTCCTACATTCGCGCGCCTTACTGCTGAGGCTTGTGGGTCCGGCTGATCGTTACCTTATTTACCGCATGGCCCACTAGGTAATAAGGGCTGGGGTGGCTACGCACTCTCCAAGTCTGCTCTGAATATGCTGGGGCGTCTGTATGCCCATGAATTTCCAAATACGCACATCGCATCCATCGCTCCAGGATTAATTGAGTCCAATATGATGGATTATCTCTGTAACCAGGCAGACAACAAAGAGTACCCTGCTCTGCAAAGACTTCAGCAAGCAAAATCTGACGGGACGATCCTATCGCCTGTACATGCTGGTGAAAGAATCCTGGAGACCTTACCGCGACTGAAGGAGTTTGAAAGTGGTAGCTACATAGATCTGAGACAGATTATTGCACCGGATGAGTACCAGACACTCATAGAGGCACGCAACCGAACATAAAGGCTTATCAGGGCGCAGCGCAGCTGCACCCTGATCTTCAACCCACGGATTCAGGTTCAACTTAGGTAGCTTTTTGCTTCCTCACCCGGATCGGGTAACCCGGCAATCCGCCAGATACTGATGCAGCTACCAAATAGATGATGGACTTTATGTCGGGGAATTCCAGTAGCTCTACAAACCAGACGCATATTTGGTAGAGCGCCCAGGTTCAGGTAGCGATCGCGGATGTGGTGAAGCAGTTGAAAATGTTGCTCACCTAGGTCACCCAAGCCCTCTTCGTGGGCTAAATCGCGAGCCACCTGTTCATTCCATAGATGATGATCGAGTAAAAAGCCCTCTTCGTCGAAGTGAGCAATGGGGGCTACTTCGGTAGTTTGATCAACAGCGGTCTGATGCATAGCCTCAAACTCCTCATGAAAAGTTTAAAAAATCAAATATTGATCAAAAGTATGGGAGAGAATCATTCTTATGAAAAACGATTATTTATGATTTTATATCAAAATTCATGATATACAATCCTAAACCAGGACAATAGAGTGGTAGTTGAGTGCTCAGTGGATGCCCTTCCACAATGATAGACGGCTGGCGGCAGAAAGGTTTGAACCTGTTTCAAACCTTTCTGCCGCCAGCCGTCTAAACTCAGGTTTAAGACAAACTTTTATGAGACGACAATCTGTCTCTATTGCTTAGACGGTGGACGTTTGACGGGTACCCGGGCATGTTGAGGCAGCCTCTGGGTGTCGAGGGAGAGTATCCACTCAACCAGTGCAGCAGCATCTTGCTGACGTACATTCACATTTGGTGGCATAAAGCGCATATTGACGTTATGCCACATCTTGGTACCGCCCTGTGTACCCTTGAGCACTGAATCCAGTAGATCCTCCTGAGCAGTTGCCACATTCTGATATCGATCCGCTATCTCCCGAAATGAGGGGGCAAGGGGAACCACACGGGACTCGGTGACCGGTTCTACACGATGACAGATATTACAGCCGCTGAGGCTTGAAAGCCGCAACATATTGTCGTGTCTCTGCAGACGTTGTACTGTTTTATCATCCACTTCCAGCTCGAGAATCCAGCGCACCAATGCTGAAGCCTCATCCCGGGATAGATTCACATTCGGCGGCATGAAGCGCATTGCTACCTTGCCCGCCCACTGCTGATCCCGATAGGCGGTACCATGCACCACCCGGTCGAGCAATTGATCGAAGGCCTTAGTGTCATTGCGATAGCGTACGGCCACCTCCTTGTATGAAGGCGCCAAAGGCTTTTCACCACGGCTATCCGGCGTCACCCGATGGCAGATAAAACATCCTCTGGTGTTAGCCAGATCGAGCATCTGCTCATCTTCCGCCTGTAGTGCGGTGGGCGTAGCTAGAGCAACGATTAAGCCGCTCAGGTACGTCAAAAACCTTCTCATGGTCTCTCTCTCCTGGTCGCTGTTTACCAAATCTGAGATGGTGGACTATTTCCGTCATCTACTCTGCCACTTCCCACACCAGTGAAAGGTGACCCCTTGGAGGCTGCGTCAAAGCAGACCCGCAATCTGAACAGAAATAGCAACATTCATGCCCAGCATAAGAGAGCCATGTCAGGCCTGTTCCCACGAACTGACTTATCCATTCCCGGTATGACTGTTCATATTCGATGCGGATGTACCACAAGTGATACAGACACAAATACTGAATCAGCGCTATAAACAGAATCAAGCGATAAGGCATATCCCTTGCTAGTATCACTGAATGTGTCAATAAAAAGGTTTCCTGAACGGTATGACTGCCCCAGTCCCCGCTTATAGTCTACTACTACGATGGCTGTTGTTGGCTGGACTTATTCTGTTTGCCACTTGGATATTATGGGATCAGGGAGTACTTCAACGTATTCTTATCTCCGATCCCACCCGAATCACCTTAATGATTTCAGTACTCTTCCTTGCTGCAAGTGGCCATTGTGCACTACGCAGTTTGTATCTCTCAGGGGAGCAGGAGTCCCTGTCACGTATCACCATCGGCTTGAAAAGCTCAAACCTGCAAATAACTCGGGAATCAGCAATTCTGGATGACTCTCTGAGTGGTGAGTTTCTACGCAGTGTGTTGACCACGCCGATTCGAAAAGGCGATCAGGAGAGCAACAGGGGTTGTCAATTATTGGCTCAGGTGATGGCGGAACAGGCACGAGGTCAACATGAAGCAGGCTGGTTCGTGAGTGGTCTGCTGATCAAACTTGGATTGCTTGGCACTGTGGTCGGTTTCGTATTGATGCTGGCTCCGGTAGCTGCACTGGAATCTTTTGATCTGGCTGATATCCAGGGACTGCTTCAACGTATGACTGGCGGAATGGGGATCGCACTCAACACTACCCTGCTCGGCCTATCCTGCAGCATGCTTCTGGGCTTACAGTACCTGATGCTCGACCGGGCTGCCGATCGTTTGGTAGCAGCAGCAGTCCACCTGGCAGAGACTGGACTCAACAGTAGTGGAACAGAGCATTGAGATATGGCTATGTTTCGTCAACATCGCAGCTTTGATGCCGACCCATTCACCGACCTGCTGTTCAATGCATTGCTGGCATTTACCTTCCTCTTTCTAGTCGCACTGATGTTCCTCAACCCACCCGCCAAGTCTGGCACGATCAACCCCAAGGCCGACTTCATCATCACCGTCACCTGGCCTGACAACAACCCGGACGACATAGATACCTGGGTGGAGGGTCCGGCTGGTCAGTTGGTCTGGTTTAAACAACCCCAGGCTGGCCTGTTACATCTTGATCGGGATGATCGGGGGCTGGCCAATGACAGTCTGGTGGTGGATGGTCTTGCAGTGGTGAACCCCCTCAACCAGGAGGTCGTCACTTTGCGTGGCCGTCCACCCGGAGAGTATGTCGTCAATGTCCACTACTACAACAGCAAAACACTACAACCTGTACCGGTGACCATCTCCCTGGCAGAGGTCAATCCCGTACTGAAGATTCTGCATTACGCCACTCTGCAGCTGGATCGTCTGGGGGAGGAGAAAACTGCGCTCAGATTCAACATAGCCCCGGATGGCCAGGTCTTCGACATCAACACCTTACCCAAATCGATCGTAGAGGTTAGAAAGCTGTGACAGAATCCACCATGTTGTTAGTGCTGGCCTATGTGGCACTCACCGCTCTAATTTCCCTATCCCTGATTCGAGCGCCGCTCCATTGGAGTTTAAAACTGGTCCTGATCGTGACAGCCAGCGCTCTCTACTTCGTTAGTTTTCAAGGCTGGCGTGATGTACAGGGTTGGCCTGTCAGCAGTAGTCTACCACTACGTTTTCAGCTACATGCAGCGGTCATCGAAGAGCCGGACAAGCGCACTGGATCAGCTGGCACCATCTTTGTCTGGGTCACTGATCTGTCTGATGGAGAACCAGACGAACGACCACGTGCCTATCGGGTAAATTACGAGAAAGAGTTGCACAACAACCTGCAGGATGCCCTTCGGAATCTGCGTAACGGGGTGGTTCAATTGGGTCGGGTAAGCAGCAGCGGAGGCTTAGCTGGTCTACCCAGGGACTACACCCGTATGGGGGAGCGAAGGGAGAAGATAGAGATCTACAGTCTGCCCGACCCGGCCCTGCCTGAGAAGTAACCATGAGAGTATCGATTTCGATTGCTGGTTGTCTGTATCTATCACTCCTGACAGGTTGTGGTCACCCCCCTTCTCCGCCGCAGGAGAGCTACTTCCCACTCAAACCAGGCATGCGCTGGACCTATCGCGTCACTACCGAAGTGGCAGGACGAACGGAGATCCGTGAATTTGTTGAGCACAACGGAGAAATTGAACCAATAAACGAGATACCCCACAGGGTCAGGATCACCGATGAGGGTACCCGCTACTACCTCCGTAGTGTTGATGAGGGGATCTATCGCAGCGCAAAGCGCACTGTGGTGGAGACAGAACCGAACAGAGACCCGGATCCACACTGGGTATTGAAGCGTCCCTACAAGCCAGGCACCGGCTGGAACAATCTCACCCACCCCTATGTATTAAGACGTGTCAGCCCTTACGAACAGACCCTGACTCGGGGCAGTGCCCTTAAGATGTCTTATCAGATCACCCGCCTGGATGCTGTTGCGGAAGTCCCTGCCGGTCGCTTTGAGGATTGTCTGTTGGTCGAGGGCGAGGCACAGCTAACCCTCTATGCGGATGGTCGTGGGGGGTATCAGGATATCCTGATCAACACCCGCGAGTGGTATGCTCCAGGTGTCGGCCTGGTAAAACTGGTGCGGGATGAGCCCATGACAGGCACTGTATTCAGGGGAGGCAGAATCCAGTTTGAGTTAGTGGCTTTGGAACCATGAGGCCTACCTGAGACACGTTCACCCCCGATATCACTCAATCTCTACTGCTGGAAAAATACTCTTTGAAACCAACTCTGTCCTGATGATTGCCACTGACATAATTTACCAGGGCAAGGAATCGGCGTGGATCGGCAATCAAACCAGAGTAACGGTAACGCTCCTCGCCATCGCGATCTAAAAATATCATGCTCGGAGTACGTACCACACCCAGGCGGTGAGCCAGGGTTTTGGCACTGGTTAAACTCCCATCCATATCGGTTATTGGTTGGTCACTCTCCATATCCAAGGCAACAGCGACATAGTTTTTCCGATATTCAGCGATCAAACCTTTGTCAGCCAACACCCCCGCCCTCATACGCTTGCAGAAAGGGCATTGTTTAGTCTCGAAAAAGAGCAACAGACCATGTCGTTCAGACTCATTTCCCCTCTCCAGGGCCGCTTTCAGATCAACTGCCGGACATTCGAACAGGGTTTCAGCCAATCCCTCCCCCATGCCTGGCAGGGATTCGGGCTCACCCGATACGAGTGTCAGTCCGGCTTCTGCCCAACCATCACTCCCTTCGGGATACCAGTAGAGATTTCGGTACCCCAACTCGGATGCCCGCTTGACAGCATTCCAGGACATCCAGCAGTCGGTGACACAGTAAAAGACCATTGGCTGATCCAGATCACCACCACTGAAGCGATGCAAACTACGCTCAAACCATGCCTGCATACAGGGTTCCAGTTGACCATAGCCTACGTTGGGTAACCAGACACTGCCGGGCAGGTGTTTTCTGGGAGATGCGGGTAACCAGGAGAGACCAAACTGGGGTGTTTCAGGCCGCAGAGTGATGGCGAGGACATCGATCAACAACGGATCTGAATTGCGTATCAGCTCAGAGACGCCTTGAGTATCCAAGCGAACTCCATCTGGGGTAGCAGAAGGTAGAGGGCGTCGATAGTGCGCGATACGGTAGCCCTGATCAGAGAAAAGGCCTGACTCCCCGACAACCCCTATCGGGTAAAACAGTATCAGCAATAACAGGGAACTAAATACCCATCGCACCAGTTTCACTGCTTCTGCTCTACCCGGCCTTGTTTCAGAGCTTCTGCCTCCAATGCTGGATAGAGATGACTCAGCGAGCGGGGATACTCATCTTCAAATACTGCTAACTGATCTACTTTTTCTGGTGCCTCCGGCTGCAATAGCTCAGCCATTGCCGCACCAGAGTCGGCCTTTTTTGCCAGGTAATCATGCAGCCAACTCAAATAGTCTGAGGTTTGTGTGATCGCAGCACTACCCTCGAGGGGTAGACCATGCCCAGGCACTAACACTTTGAACTCAAGCTCATGCAATTGCTTCAATGCATGCTGCCAATCGTCGAGGTGCGCGTGAGGCGTGGTTGGCGTACGGCCGTGAAACACAAGGTCGCCAGCAAATAGGACACCAGTCGTCTCATCCAGTAGTGCTAGATCGGCTCCAGTGTGACCCTGCAAGGCGATCAGCTTTAAGCGGTGTCCACCAATCACCCTGATACCCGGTTCTACCTGATGAGTTGGAACAACCACCCGAGTCCCTTTCATCCAGCTACCAACCAGGCGATATAGATTATCGTTGAATGTCTCCCCAAGCAGGCGAATACTCGCTCTGGTCTGCTTCAAAGCGGCAATCGGAATACCTTCAAAGGCTTGATTCCCAAGAAAGTGATCCGGGTGCATATGGGTGATATAGAGCTGGATAATAGGTTTTGAGGTCACCCGTGCGATCGCCGCCATCAACTGCTCGCCATACAATCTGGAGGGGCCGCTGTCGATCACCACCACCCCGTCCTGAGTCACAATAAAGCCGGTATTGACGATATTGCCACCATTCCGAAAATCGAAATGCTCATTCAACCCAACCAGCACATAAGTATCTTCAGCCACTTTACGAGGCTCAAGTCCATAATCTTTTTCTTCTGCCAGAGCTGACCAGGTCAGGAGTGCGAATAGCACTATTAGATACCTCACTTTATCCCTCCCTCTCCATCATTTTCCCGGGAGATCAGGGCCGCTACCGGATTACCATTGTTATCCCGTCCCTCAAGAGTGAGTTGATTGAGTTTCGGCAGATCCAGAGTCAGTAACGGGTTTTCTCCAACCGGCTCGTACAACGAAATACGACTGATAAGATCGCCTCCGGTATCATGCAACTCCAGCTGCTCGATGTAGAAGGCAGGTATACCGGCAACCAGACCGGTATCCATAGGGTGAATGATATGCGCCCTCAGACGAGTGTAATCCTGTCGTGACCAAAGGCGAGCACTCACCTCGCCAAGCCTATCAGCCCAGTCTGAAGAGCCACTGCCGAGGCTGGGCGCGGTGCAGCCGCCACCTGCCGCATCCACCAGAATCCCCCCCACATGCCAGACCCCATCCTCTGTCTGTGCAGCAGCTCGCACTGGCGTGGCCTGCTGTAATTTGATACGCACTCCAATACGGGGTGCTGCTTTGACAGGTTCCATCTCGAGTACTTTTGGAATCGGATTGAGTTCAGCAAAGATCATCAGACGCTGCACCTTGCCCAGTGCGGTTGCATCTACCCAGACAGGCAGGTTGAGTGAGTCCTCAGCAACTGCAGGCGCAAAAACATCTACCCGATCATCGAACACCACAGGCTCGCTGTTGAGCAGACGCTTATGCATCTCAAACCACATCACAGAATCCAGAGGATCATGGTTTTCCTCTGCTGAACTTATACCCGTTGCCAATCCAAGCAGAAGATAGAGAACGCAAGCCAGCCTGAAGCTCATTTGACAGCACCATTAGCAGGTTCTATCAGTATGCGGCGTGGCCAGAGGTTATCCGACGCAGGGTGTATCTCCATCGGGTCGATGGGACGCAGATTGCCATCCTCAGGAGGGGCCTGCAACACATTAAGATCGACCTCATGCAGCTCACCTAGCAAGCCCCCTGCCACAGTCTGTAGCTTGTAGTAGAGACCATTCCAGGCATTTATACCGTACTCTCCCGGAGCCTTATGCAAGAATAGAATGTCGTACTCCAGATCGGTTAGATCTTGTTCGGTAATGCGCCGATTCAACTGGTAGGGATAAGGCAGACGACATATCATGCGCAGAGCATGGGGCAGACATTTGAATGGCCGCATTGACAGAAAGTGATTCTCAAACTGGGTCCCGTGCCAGTCGATTTGATAGCTATATGCTGACCCCTCCTGTCGAATCAGAATCTGGGCCAGCAGACTCTTGTTGCCCTCACTATCCTCTAGTGACAGGCGATATTCCCCTGCCAGATCCGCAACGGCACTCTGGGCAAGCAGTAGCAGATATACGCTAAGGGCGACGTTGACAGAGTTTCGTATCATCACTGTAGGCTACGACCCCTGAGTTTTCTGGCTTCAGTCGTACAATCCGGCTTGGTAATTGATAACTGGAACCATGGCTTTGAAAAATTGTTTCCAACTCTCCAGTTTCGCGCACTTCAATCATAGCCCGGTCAATTGCCTCGGCTAGATCTTCATTACCCTCTTTCACAGCAGCGCCAAGATCCCAGCCACTACTGCGCATACCTGGCATCTGAATAGGCCCTACCGCATAGGATGGGTGCGAATCTCCCAGGGCAAACTCGACCTCACTCCGAGGTCCGGCAACACCACTCAGTTCACCCTTTTTAAGTGCCTCCACAGCCTCACCCATCGTACGGTAATGCACCACTTGGTCACGAATACGACCACTATAGGCACTGAGCAGATAGAAATCGGCGAGGGTGTCTAACTCGACACCTACCTTTTCCCTGGTGAAGATTTCCAATGGCGATCCCCGCCCTGGATTATCAGCTGCCACAGCGATCACAATCTGTTCCCGATAGTAAGGGGCAATAAAGCTGACACGATCATTCTCTTCTGCGAAGGCCTCATCGTATGGAGTATGTAGCATCACATCGGCCACGCCACCGCCCAGATAGTGCCCTTTCCAGACATTATTTCGCAGATCGTCCTCCATGTTTTCATCTGCTCCTACGGCTCGGATGGCTGCTACCACACCCAGTCGTTTAGCCAGAGCTTGAGCGATATCAACATCAATACCGACAATACGACCTCGCTCGCTGCGATAAGAGAAGGGTGGAAAATCAGCATATACAGCCACCTCCAACACCCCCCTTTCGTGAATCCGTTGCAGGGCAGTAATACCCTCCTCGGCATGAACTACTGAAGTTGAGTTTATCCACCATGCAGCCATGACAGTCATCACTACAGCTTTCAATAATCGCCGCATTTTTATCCTCCAAATAACCTGTTATTGATCAGATTCAAGGGTCACCAACCAGGCCCTGATCGACCACATGGCTTCCTGAGAGAGAATGCCTTCAAAAGGTGGCATATAGGTAATGCCATTACGTATCGCACCATTGCGTATCCGCATGATGTACCAGGCGTCACCCTCTTCATCAGGTGGTAAATTGCGTAGATCCGGGGCAATACCACCAGATACTGCACCCAGACCATGACAACGTGCACAATTTTGATTATAGGCAGAAGCACCTATCTCAATAGCCTTGTCATCTCCAGGGTATGGGTTCAGTTCCAGCCATTCCTCTCCCAACTGTTTCAGCGCAGTAGTGTCAACAGGTTGAGGTGCGACATCACCATGGCCATAAGCAGTGGATAGTATTCCGGCCCAGAGGACCGTCGCGAGAGCGGCGAGCTTGAGTGATGGAAGGCGCATGAACAAAAACTCCGTCAAAAAATAGTTAAGAACATAGTGAGCGACGGGTAGAGCAACTACCCGTCACCCATTTACTCAGCAATCAGGCTCCGGAAAGCTTGAATACCCAGAGTGAACCACCCTGATTGAGGTACTTGACCTTACTGGCCACATCACCACCCCAGAGTGGAACTGCACCACCCCAACCTGAAGGCACGGCGATAAACTGCTCACCATCCTGTTCCCAGGTAACAGGGCAACCAACAACACCGGAACCGGTTTGAAACTTCCACAACTCCTTACCAGTCTGATCGTCAAAGGCTTTGAGATAACCCTCGGGTGTACCAGTGAAAACCAACCCACCCCCCGTGGTCATAACACCACCCCAGAGAGGCGCGTTGTTTTTATACTCCCACTTGATCTTTCCAGTTTTCGGATCAACCGCTCTCAAAGCTCCGATATAGTCGTCATAGAGTGGTTTGATGGTAAATCCCGCTCCCAGATAGGCGGCACCCTTCTTGTAGGTCACAGGCTCATTCCAGATGTCCATACCCCATTCATTGGCTGGCACATAGAACAGCTCAGTATCAGGACTGTAGGCCATAGGCATCCAGTTTTTTGCACCCAGGAAAGAGGGGGCAATGAAGATCGAATCACCTTTCTTGCCATCTCCGGTTTTGGTCGGATCACCTGGACGAAGTCCAGTCTCAATGGGACGACCAGTCTTCATGTCGATTCCTTTTGCGAAATCGACCCGGCTGACGAAAGGGAAAGCGTTTTCCAGCTTGCCGTTGGTACGGTCAAGAACATAGAAAAAACCATTCCGGTCTGCGTGACCGGCGAGCTTCTTACCACCGGTATTGAAGGAGACCAACTCGTTAACACCGTCATAGTCCCAACCATCGTTGGGAGTGTACTGGTAGTGCCAAGAAATTTTGCCGGTATCCGGATCTATTGCCAGGGTTGAGGTGGAATAGAGGTTGTCCCCAGGACGCATATGGGCGTTCCAAGGCGCAGGATTGCCGGTACCGTAGAAGATCAGATCAGTTTCGGTATCATAAGTACCTCCCTGCCAGGTGGCCGCACCACCGGTCTTCCACATGTCACCGGGCCAGGTTGCATTGGTATTGCCGGTGATCCCGTTCTCCATCTTTTCGCCATTTTTCCAGATATGCCCCATGTGGCCCTCTACAGATGGACGAATCCAACGCAGCTTGCCAGTCTGGGCATCCCGTGCTTCCACACGACCAATGACACCGAACTCACCACCAGAAACACCAGTGATTACCATATCTTTTACGATCAGAGGGGCCGCAGTGAATGAGTAACCCGCCTTGTAATCATCAATTTTTGAGCGCCACTTGACCTTTCCGGTAGCTTGGTCCAATGCCACCAGGCGGGCATCGAGGGTACCGAAGATAACCAGGTCACCGTGGAGGGCTGCACCACGGTTGATAACATCGCAGCAAGGTAAAATACCGTCTGGCAGGCGATGATCATACTGCCACAACTCCTCACCGGTTTTGGCATCAATCGCATATAGACGTGAATAGGAACCGGTCACAAAAATCCGACCGTTATGTATCACAGGTTGCGCTTCCTGGCCGCGCTGCTTTTCACCACCAAAGGAAAAACTCCAGGCTGGCACCAGCTTCTTCACATTGCCCTTGTTGATCTTTTTAAGTGGACTATAACGCTGGCCTTGTTGACCCATGCCCCAGCTGACCACATCTCCAGTAGTCGTGGCATCTTTATCAATATCAGCCTGGGTGACCCCGGCCTGAACCAGGCTGCTCAGACTTAAACCTCCGCTCAGTACGGTAGCTACCGTAATTGTGCTTAAGGTCTTAGTTTTCAGCGGGAATATCATATTTGTTTCTCCTCCCCGAAAGTGGTTGATCGTCTCTGGATGGTCAGCAAGGCCGAACGACCTGGCACCGCCATACCCTCCTTCAAACATCTATAGCAAGACCCAGGCCACATACAAATACTGCGTATCTAACTGATATATAATGATTATTTTTTTTAAGATTAGTTTGGAGATTACACCCAAAATCTACAGGTATCAGATAACAACAAAGGGTGTATCGGTTTCGTTACAGGAGGTTACAGTTGAGGCGCTGCAGGGAATCCGAAATAAGAATGTCCAGCTCACTGGGTTCCTGGAGAGGATACGAAAATTAGTCAGGACAGAACATTTACACATTAATCATAGGATCAACCCATAACAGCCAAAGGCCACACAGAGCAGCCCTTGTACTACCCTGTACAGATCAATGTAAATAAGGTTAACAAAGCTGTAAGTTTGCTGTAATCCAACTATTTGACTAGACTCCACATGATTACTATAAAAAGGCATATCACAATAATCCCATATAGTGATAGCGAATTTATCTGCGGCTCTGATTCAGCCAATAGCAAGATCAAGACCTTTGATTTGCTCTGATAATCGTGACACTTGATTAGATCAATCGGGATAGAACTGACTGTATTAGCACGATTGCTACCGAAATTGCATTTGTAGCGACTACATTAGGGTGATTAGTTCCAAGGAGGGCTGATTACTGTCACAGTTAGTGACACTCAGCCCTTACATAACCCTGAAGTTATTCATGGAGTCGTGACGTCACCCCGATCATTTTTCGGAGGCAATTCAGTAGGCATCACGAAAAGAGTGACTTGCTTGAAAATGCCTGTGCAGTTCTGTCCAGCATGTTTGCTGCCTGAAAATAATATATACCCTCGCTGAATAAAGTGAGGATGGAGGATGTAGTAGATGGCTCGTAGACACCTACAACGTCAACACGCACAAAATATATTTAATGTACTTGCCGACGAAAAATCACCGGCAGATTCGCAGTTGGCCAGACAAATTCTTACATCATGGCGCAGATGCGCTGTCAATGATGAGTTGGATCCGTTGCATACCCAGAGACCCGCGGTGGTTGATGCATCGGCCCTACGTGAACTGTGTCAACGCTCTGAAGGCTTTTTACTTCTGGCTGAGCCAGAGATGCTCAATCTGCATAGCTCACTTAAGGGATCGGGTTATGCACTCATCCTTACCAATGATGATGGTGTAATACTGAATCATCTCACCAGTGATCACCTCCTTGATGACTTTCGAGAAGCAGGACTATGGCAAGGTGCTAACTGGGGGGAATCCCATGTCGGCACCAATGGTATTGGCACCTGTATCGCTGAGGGTAGACCACTGACCGTACACAAGGATGAACATTTCCTAACCCAGAATATCCATCTAACTTGTTCGGCCGCTCCGATCCACGACCCCGATGGTAACTTACTGGCAGTACTGGATGCTTCCTGTTGCAGCAATGAAGACAGCACCTCTGCCCAAGTTCTTGCACGGGCTCTGGTGGCAAACTCTGCACAAATTATTGAAAACCAGTATTTTCTGCATCACATGAGAGAATGGCGAATACTACGTTTTCACCAGCAAGTGAATAACCTGGGACTCGCTTCTGAAGGCTTATTGGCGATCGATGAGGAAAACCGGGTACGTGCAATCAACAGAAGTGCGCTAAAGATCCTTGGCATTAGAGATCGCCAGCAACTGCTGAATCAACAGATAGACTTCGTCCTCAGCAAGGATCTCAACAAGATGCTTCAACAAGCCTCCAATGGTGACAGCAGCATCTTTCATTTTCAGGATCAGCGTAACGGCAGACAGCTATTCGGACATCTGTTCCAGTACAAAGAAAAAATACGTCGCCATAACAGGGATCTATCAATACCCCCAGCCAAAACCAATCCTGATGATTGTCGCGGCGAACTCTGCGAGTTGTCCGTGCTCGCAGGAGAAGACCCGTTTATGAAGGAGGCAGCCCGCCGTGCCAAGCGGGTAATGAATAAACGGATCCCTATTCTTTTACATGGTGAAACCGGTACCGGTAAAGAGCTTTTCACTCAGGCCATCCACTTGGCCAGTGATCGCCGTGAAAAGCCCTTCGTAGCACTTAACTGTGCATCAATACCTGAAACCCTGATCGAGAGTGAGCTGTTCGGCTATCGCCAAGGTGCCTTTACCGGAGCCCGCAGGGATGGAAGACGCGGCAAGTTTATCGAATCTGATGGCGGCACTCTGTTCCTGGATGAGATCGGAGATATGCCCCATACAATGCAATCACGTTTATTACGTGTATTGGAAACCCAGGAGGTGGTACCACTGGGTGGAGATCTCCCTGTAAAAGTAGATCTACATGTTGTCACTGCTACCCACCGCGATCTGCGAAAACTGGTCTACACCGGAGAGTTTCGGGAAGACCTCTACTACCGCCTGAATGGTATCACCCTCGATCTTCCACCTCTGCGCGACAGGGAGGACCTAAGCAAGATCATAATCAAGGTATTGGAAGCAGAAAACGATACCGGCACAGCATTAAAAATTTCCAAGCAATCGATGGATGCCCTACTAAGTTATCAGTGGCCTGGCAACTTACGCCAATTACGCTTTGTCATCCGTACAGCAATTGCTTTATGTGAAAGTGGCGAACTTCAGCTAAATGATTTTAATCTCGACTACGCACCACCACCACCCCCGGAAACAAAACAACAGGCAGCACCATTAACCCAGCAACAATCCTTCGAAAAACCCACTCCTGATGAAGAGGACGAAGAAGACAATCCGCTGCAGTCAGCTGAACAGCAAGTCATTCTCGCCACTTTGGGAAGCAATGGTTGGAACATTTCAAGAACCGCCGAAGCGTTGGGAATGAGTCGTAACACACTCTACAGAAAACTAAGAAAGCACGGTATCAATCAAACCCGTTGATAGTTTCGTGATCAAAACATAGAGACTTGTCACGTTATATCCAACAGCCAATGGACGAAGCGATAACAATCTCCCTCTATTTCCAATACGTAACGGTGGGGCATGGCCCCACCCTACCCTTAGAATATGTGTAGGGTGGGGCCATGCCGCACCAACTGCCTAGCAGAGGGAGACGGTAATTCAAGCAAAAAAATTGCCGCTACAACTCATACAACAATTATTTTCAGGTAATCAATACTACAGCTGAGAAAATAGTACCCAGAAAATTTCAAAGCTCAATTTCAACCGCGCCAGCCACTTTCATCGCCTTCTGCCGGGCTTGTTCAATATCATCGCCTCGTGCCAATGCCACCCCCATACGGCGCTTACCATTTACCTCAGGTTTGCCAAAGAGTCGAAGTTGAGTATCCGCATCAGCAAGTGCAGTTTCGAGATTTCCAAATCGAACTCTATCTGATTCACCTTCCACCAAAATGACTGCAGATGCCGATGGGCCATGCTGCTTAATATTTGGGATTGGCAAACCCATAATTGCACGAGCATGTAGCGCAAATTGCGAAAGATCCTGCGCGATCATCGTGACCATACCGGTATCATGTGGTCGGGGAGATACTTCACTGAACGTGACATCATCCCCTTTAACAAACAGCTCCACGCCAAAAATACCACGTCCACCCAATGCATCTGTCACCTTCTCTGCAATCTCTTTGGCCTGAGTCAGTGCTGCTTCACTCATGGGTTGTGGTTGCCACGACTCCTGATAATCTCCATCCTCCTGACGATGGCCTATGGCTTTACAAAAACTGACGCCATCAATATGCCTTATGGTCAACAGAGTAATCTCGTAATCGAAATCTACAAAGCCTTCAACAATGACCCGCCCGGCTCCGGCACGTCCACCCTCTTGCGCATAGGTCCAGCTCGTCTCAATGTCCGCTTCACTTTTGATGGTACTCTGACCTTTGCCCGATGAACTCATTATCGGTTTTACGACACAGGGAATACCGATTGTGGCGACGGCATCAACAAAGTCCTCTTTATTGTCGACAAACTCATAGTTGGATGTAGGGATACCCAGCTCTTCTGCTGCAAGCCTGCGAATACCTTCACGATTCATGGTCAGTCTTGCAGCATTCGCAGTAGGAATAACATTAAAGCCTTCCCCCTCAAGTTCCACTAGAGTATCGGTGGAAATCGCTTCTATTTCGGGCACGATATAATCAGGCTTTTCCAACTCAATTACTCGTCTCAGCTCATCACCATCCAGCATTGAAAATGAATATGAACGATCTGCTACCTGCATTGCCGGTGCATTTTCATATCGATCACAGGCAATCACTTCACATCCGAAACGCTGTAATTCAATAACAACCTCTTTACCCAGCTCTCCTGAGCCACATAGAAGAACTTTCGTTGCATGAGATGAAAATGGAGTACCAATGGTTGTCATCGCCAGATCCTGTAAAGAGTGATTTAGGAGAGCAAGAGAGAAAATATAGAAGAATTAATTGCCAAGTCCAGTTTGTGCCTTGTTGGCAGGAGGAGTCATAGGAGGTATATGGCTGCTTTCCAGCCAGTCGATTAACGCCAACCACTGCTGACGATCTTTTTTCATCGAGGCTGTTTTGAGTTCTACGATGGCACAACCATTCTCAGCTGCATGCACATAGTTTTGAGTATCTCTCAAAAAAGCAACCAGAGGGATATCCAGTAAAGCCAGTGTCTCTTGTAGCTGCTTGAATGCGCGGGTGTTCAATCGAACCCGGTTGGCTACGATACCTACAGGTATATTAATACCCATCTGCCGGCAAAGGGTGGTCAACTCCTGCAGAAAATCCAGCGTGACATGACGGTCAATTGCAGAAGGGAGTACAGGAACAATCACTGCAGAGGCATTACGCAGCATATCCATCATGTCGAGGCGCTTCATGGACGCTGGTGTATCCACCACGACTCTTTGCGTCTCTCCAGGTACCCGCTGGGCGAATGAGCGTGTAACAGCACCCTGTGTTGGCTTAGCTGCAAATACACCATGAATATTGGAAAGTTCTTCGGAACGAAGGCCAAGCCAGCGCTGACTGGAGCCCTGAGGATCATAATCGAACAATGCAGTCGGCGTCCCGGCCGAGGCGTAGTAACCCGCCAGATTGGTCGCAATCGTTGTTTTGCCACAGCCTCCCTTGCTGTTGAGTATCAGAAGCCTTTTCATCTCACCAAACCTGTTCCAGTGGTGAATGTGAGGAATATTCCTCCTATTCTGTGCCAATTACAAGCTGGGATTATCATTCCTATTGGTCTAGGCCTCTAGCCTAACCTGCTCCTCAATATGCATAATTAATCCGCTTGCCGTACTGTTCACTACCAAACATCCATTAGTGCTGGTGTAGTGCTTCATACTAATTGACGATTATAGAGGCCCGCCCAGGCCAGGAGTCAAGGCGCAATGCGCAGGCAATGGCGCCCTTGTCAAGCATTGCAACGCAGGATCCTGGCCTGAGCGGGCCTCCCTCCGGGTGAGACCCTAAGCGAGACACTCCTGCTGCACGAGACTCTTTTGAACCGTCCGTCCAATCTCTGCAGCATTCTGTACCACGTGAACATCCAGCTCAGCCAATCGCTTCATTTTGGCCTGGGCCGTATCGTCTTCACCGGAGATAATGGCTCCAGCATGTCCCATGGTTCGACCTGCTGGCGCGGTTGCTCCAGCAATGAACCCGATCAGTGGTTTTTGCATATGCTCTCTGGCCCAGGTTGCCGCCTCGACTTCCTGGGATCCACCAATTTCACCGATCATCAATACCGCATCAGTATCAGGGTCTGAAGCAAACTGTTTCATCAGGGTAAGGAAATCACAACCATTTACCGGATCACCACCGATGCTGATACTGGTAGAGATACCCAGATCCAGTTCGCTCATCTGTTCCACAGCTTCGTAATTGAGGGTGCCGGAACGGGAGACCACACCGATTCGCCCTTTGTGATAGATATGGGCCGGCATGATCCCGACTTTACACTCTTCAGGAGTGATCACCCCCGCTGTATTGGGCCCAATGATAATGGCCTCATGTCCAATCAGATAGCGTTTTACTCTGACCATATCCTGCACAGGCACACCATCAGTGATCACAACGATCACCTTGATCCCCGCATCAATCGCCTCCATCACCGCATCGGCTGTGAACGCAGGTGGCACAAAAACCACACTGACATCCGCACCAGTCTGCTCAACGGCATCTTTAACCGTATCAAATACAGGCCTGTCGATGTGTGTTTGACCACCCTTTCCAGGGGTGACCCCGCCGACTACCTGTGTGCCCATGCGGATTGCCTCTTGGGCATGAAAAGTAGCGTGCTGACCGGTGAAGCCTTGAAAGATGACTCTGGAATTCTTGTTGACCAAAATACTCATACCGTTCCTCCTGCAAGTGCTTTAACTGACTTCTCAGCCGCGTCACTTAAACGATCGGCATGTATGTACTGTAATCCTGAATCGGCCAGAATCTTCCGTCCCTCTTCCAGGTTGGTTCCAGCCAGGCGCACTACGATGGGCACATTGACCTCCTGGTCCGCGACCGCTTTGACAATACCCTCAGCAATCCAGTCGCAACGATTGATGCCTGCATAGATATTCAGCATCAACACTTTGACATTGGGGTCTTCCAGAACAATTCGAAAGGCGTTGGCTATCTTCTCCGGCGATGCACCACCGCCTACATCAAGAAAATTAGCAGGTCGCCCTCCATAGAGGCTGATTGCGTCCATGGTTGCCATCGCCAACCCGGCACCGTTCACTATGCAACCGACACTGCCATCCAGTGCGATGTAGTTAAGATCGTGTCCCGATGCTTCAACCTCTTTCGGGTCCTCTTCATCGAAATCCCTTTGATCGGCAATCTCCGGTTGACGAAACAGTGCATTGCCATCGAAGGACATCTTTGCATCCAGGGCCAGAAACTGACCATCCCCGGTAGTTACCAATGGATTAATCTCAGCCATCAATGCATCCTTATCACGAAAACAGCGATAGAGACGCTTCATAATACGTGCAGCAGCATTAATCTGTTTGCCGCTAAGGCCGATACCAGCAGCCACCTTGCGACATTGAAAATCCTGCAGGCCCACAGCGGGGTCAACCACCTCGTTTATCACCTTATCAGGAGTGGAAGCGGCAACCTCCTCGATATCCATACCCCCGGCTGCAGAGGCAATCAAAGTAATCCGCTGGTTAGCCCGGTTGATCACCAGACCAAGATAGTATTCGGCCTGGATATCCTGAAGCTGTTCAACCAGCACCCGGTTAACCATACGACCCTGCTCTCCGGTCTGCTTGGTAATCAGGTGACTTCCAATCAGCTTTTCAGCATGCTCGCGCACTTCATCCAGGTTATTGGCAACCAGAACACCTCCAGCCTTACCGCGCCCCCCAGCATGTATCTGGGCCTTAACCACCCAACCTTCACCACCAAGCTGCTCTGCTGCGGTCAGGGCCTTATTAGCAGAATGGGCCATTCGACCCTCGGGTACAGCGATTTGGTAGTGGCGAAAAAGATCTTTGGTCTGATATTCATGGATATTCACGCAGCGACCTCCCGTTTGGCCAGCCGCTCAACCTGAGCTATCTTCTCCAACAGCACCTCAGCCTGGCGAATGGAGGCGGCATCGATCATGCGGCCATCCAGACTGACAGCACCCTGTCCCGCTGCGGCAGCCTCCTCCATAGCGCTAATGATGCGTCTTGCCCGGTCCACCTCAGCATCACTCGGCGTGAATACCTGATTGGCCAGTTCAATCTGTGCAGGGTGAATGGCCCATTTACCTTCACCACCGAGTGCAGCAAAGGATTTTGCCACCGCCAAATACCCTTCGGGATCACTGAAATCACCAAACGGTCCATCGATTGGACGTAACCCGTAGGCCCGGCAGGCGACGATCATGCGGGACATGGCAAAGTGCCACTGATTACCCAGATAGATCCCCCGGTCACCATTGGCATCTGCATCGGCCAATACATGATAGTCTGGATTGACGCCTCCCATGCTGACGGTTCGCGCTTGAGTCGATGCAGCGTAATCGGCAACACCAAATACCAGAGCTTCAAGTCGATCTGGACAACTTTGTGCGATTGATTCCACGTTGGCCATACCCATTGCAGTCTCAATCAGAGCGTGCATATTGATCTGCTTGAGCCCTTTTGCCGCTTCAATCTGTTCAAGTAGCAGAGCCACAAATTCAAGATCAGATGGTTTACCAACCTTCGGTACCAGAATGGTGTCCAGCTTATCTCCCGCCTGCTCAACAACATCAACAATGTCGCGATAACAGAAGTGGGAATCAAGACCGTTGATTCGGACCGATACCGAGCAATTCGACCAGTCATAACTATTGAGTGCATCTATCGTGTTTTTTCTGGCTTGTTCTTTGTCAGATGGTGCAACAGCATCTTCCAGATCGATAAATACAAGATCAGCACCGGAATGCGGTGCTTTTTCAAGCATACGCAAATTACTGCCCGGTACGGCCAGTTCGCTTCTATGCAGGCGATTCTTGAAGGCCATATTTGGATTCCTCCGTGTTTTCTGCCCTGAACAAAAAAACGGTCTAGCCGTTGTTTCCAAGTTCAGTATTTATGATTTTTTAATCCCGGTTTGTTGCAGTTACTTTGTATTCATGTCGTATCGCATGATTGTTTATTGCGCTGCAATATATTCAAACCAGGTACGTTCTGCCCTGTTGTGGGAATATTTATTAACCCGGCACCTTAATAGGTAGGTTCAGCCTAAACGTGCCTGCCTGCAGCAAGGCATCTAAACGCAGCTGTAGCACTCCTACAACAAGTTTTGATAACGCAGTCTGCAGGCAGGCACGCTTAGGCCTGTCATTTTACATTCATACTGTTAGGGGCGACAAGAAGGCCCTTGCTCTGCGTTGTGACTCTTGACAAGGGCGCAACCATTACCTGCGAGTCACGCCTTGATCAAGAACCTTCTTGTCGCCCTGAACCTGCCTATTAAGGTGCCGGGTTAATAATATCCACAAGCAGGCCAAGTATTTAACACAGGAGTAGACCAATTGACAGTGACGGTTATCAGTAATTAGGCAAATGAGTAGTCGGTAATGAGATCAAACTCTGATCAGGATATGCAAAAGCGTGGGCAGGGCCTGTGTTTCAGCATGACCATTAAATAAGCGCCAGATTCAGTGCAATATTCATTACTTTTATAAATAGTTACTGATATTGTGCCTTAGTACCTGCCGTTCATACGATTCCAGATTCGTATAGATTAATCAGTTTCCGCAAAAGATCTAACGCTCAAGGCAAGGGTATACCTGGACGTACTGTAATAAAACGATAGGGGGCAGACAGTAGGCCCTGATCGGTAGTAATCAACACTTTTGCCTCCCACTCCATTGAGTCCCTGACACAAACAGGTATCATTCCGTCACCTTCATAAAGACCCGCCTCGTACTGCTGCAATACCACCCTGTTGAAGCCCATGTTCATGTCAACACCGACAAAGTCGACTTCCACCTTATGCGCATTAACGCCCTTAACCTGCACATGTAATTTCAAAGGTTTTACAAGTGGTATCTCCTGGGGTTGAATTGAAAAACTGATTTGTACATCAGTGTTAATTGAGGATATACATGGCCCTTGGCGCAAGTCGCATTGAGGATCTACTACTGCTGATTGGCTGATCTCGGGAAACAGCATTGGCCAGGCTTTGTAAACAGCCACCACACTGATCGCAATCAGCAAAATAGCAGCAGCAATCCATAGCACAATTGTACCCTGACTCTGGTTATCCTTACTCTTTTCACTCATCGAAAAACATCACACGATTAATAAAGAAATACATAATGCAGACACTTAATTAGGTTGATTGTTCAGCCAAAATATTGAGACAAATGATTGGCAATATTGTATACAACCTTTTTCATATTTAATGTCATTTTTTAAGTCCAAAAAACAATCTATTTGTTTAAGGATATTATAATTTGACAAACATCCATGCAGACTGAAAAACCTTGAACATACAGCGCCTTTTGGTGGGGCATGGCCCCACCCTACCAAGATTATAAAACTTGTTATCAACTTCCTCTTAAAACAGAGGTACTGATTGATCAGAGTAGTAATTACTTCAGTGAACTGAAAGTTGATATATCGCATGCCACATCAGCGTTTCAGATCCTCTTCAATGTAACGCTTGATGTATTTCTGACCATTTAAGTTTGAACTGACCACCCAGACCACCATAAGCATTGCCAACACAAGAATCAGCGGTGCTGCAGTGGGTATAAATAAGAGTATAAACAATAGTGCCAGCATACCCACACCCATAAACTTAAACCCGCGTTTCCATGCCTGCCTGATAGCTTCCTCTGCTTGAGCTGGCGAATCGATCTCTGCCTCGCGAAGTGCATCCCGCATCATCTCATAGCCTTGCTGATGACGTCTTTGCATACGGCCGAACGGGTCGTTCATTTTCATATCAAATTCATCTCCAGTTAAACTAAAACCAACTAAATTACTTATTATGTATCTTGAAAAACCTATAAACCTGAATCTGTGGATGCCGATTTAAGATATAGATTGGTCTTACTGGTGTAAATTGTATTATTGACTGCCCAGGTTAAAGATACAGTTTAATAGGGGATATTGTGCTTATGGTTAACAGCGGATCAAGCGCAGAGGAGTTCGCAAGGATAGATGTGGGATGAGTACAGATTCAGTCCAGAACAACCAATAAAATCGTTACAACGAGTTTATGGCGTCCCCAAGGGGAGTCGAACCCCTGTTACCGGCGTGAAAGGCCAGTGTCCTAGGCCTCTAGACGATGGGGACAGGTCTTCACAAAAGGCTCCATTATCTGGAGGCCAGCTGTAAAGCCGAGCGCGAAATCTACGGTACTTTCAGCCCGCTGTCAAGGGCTTTAACATCAGAAAAAGGGATCAGCTGCAGCTTACTCCAGTAGTAACCCATTATTCTTACTGGAGAACCTCTATTCGCCTCACGTTTGAAACAATGGGATATGCCCTATGGACTCAACCGGTTTCTCTGCATGTTGCGGAAATCCAACCAGATAGCCCTGGATAAAATCACAATCATGCTCCTGCAAAAACCCCAGTTGAGATTCACTTTCAACACCTTCCGCAATTACATCGATCCGAAAAGCATGGGCGAGTTGAATCATTGCTGTAACGAGACTGGCATCATAAGTGTCGGCGTTAACATTTTTTATGAAATCCCTGTCTATCTTTAACAGATCAAAAGGGAATTGACGCAGATGGCTGAGCGATGCCTGTCCGGTACCAAAATCATCCAATGCTATTCTCGCTCCAAGTGCTTTGGCCTGTTGTAGAAAAACATCAGCTTCAGCCAGTTCCTGGGTAAGCGTATCTTCAGTTATTTCCAGAATCAAACTCCCAACTGGAATCTCACCATTGACCAGACTCTCGAGCAAACCTCTACAGAATGTAGGATCGTTGAGTAATCTAGCCGAGAGATTAATCGATATCGCAACTGTTTCATCGCGTAACTGACTCTGCTCCCGCTGAAATGCTATGGCATGTGCCAGCATAGGTTCAAACAGACTGTTGATGAGACCAGTCTCATCCAATACTGTGAGAAAAACATCTGGATCGAGTAAGCCACGATCAGGATGCTCCCAACGCAGTAGCGCTTCAAAACAGAACAACCTACCCGTCTGAGTTTCAACAATAGGCTGAAAGTGGTAGATGAACTGTCCGGAATCCACTGCACTCCGAATATCATTTTCCAGCATTAGACTTTCAGAGGCTCGGGTGGTCATTTCACCACTAAAAAACCGATATGCGGACCGTCCTTCACGCTTGGCTTCATACATCGCAGTATCAGCATCTCTGAGCAGATGTTCCACCGACACATCATCATGTGGCGCTATGGCAATTCCAATAGACGCCGATACTCTAAGCTCGTTCTTTGCAATGGTAATCGGTGCTTTGATGGCTTTCAGGATCTTATCCGCCAATGGCTCCATATCCTCACGACTGTTGATGCCCTCAATCAGGATCGCAAACTCATCACCACTTAATCTGGCTACCGTATCCGAACTACGCATCAGAGCGGTCAGGCGTTCAGCAATCACTTTCAGCAGTTCATCCCCTACCAGGTGTCCTAAACTATCATTAACCTGCTTAAATCGATCTAAATCGAGAAACATCAAGCCAACTAAAAAGTCACCTCTGAGCGCAATCTCCAGGGCATGAGCCAATCGATCCCGAAACAACACCCGGTTTGGTAATTCGGTTAATGCATCATGGTGTACCATGTGGTCAAGATGGCTCTGCCGGCTATGCACTTGCCTGCGCATTTCACTAAAAGCCTCTACCAGATCTTTGGTTTCCCGAAGGTTAGTGCTTGGCTGAGTTGAAGCCTCTAATGAACCGCTGGCTTCCAACTTTAATGCTTGAGCGGTTTCAGCTATCGGCTGCAGGAGATTGCGCTTGATGAATTGATATGCAAGAACAAGCATTAACAAACCCATGAAGGCCATGATCAATATAGAGGTTGATAATCGCCTCGCTGTTTGTGTCAGTCTGGTTATATCCTCAGCCGACTGTGCATCCAAACCCAGGTCTACAACTGATAATCTTTGACGCATGGTTTTCAATAATGGATTTACCTGTTCCCGCATGAAGTTCAGGTCTTTACGCCATGTCGGTGTATTCATAGCGCTTTTGACCTGGTTGAAGTCCTTCATCCAGGAGAGATAATCTACTTCGATTCTGCGCAGTGTATCCCTCATGGTTAGACTTGGATCGACGCGCTCATAATGATCCTGCAGAGATCTCAAACGCACAACGAACCGATCAGTGTAATCAAGAATAGTGTCATAGCGATTTTCCGGTATTGGGGTAGACTCAGCCATAAAGAGACCAAACCGATTTGCTATCATCAGTCGAAATTCTGCTGTCAAACCAAGCCAAAGTCGCTGCATGGATGAGACCTGAATAACCAGATCAGCTCTGCTATCTGAACTGGATTCAATCTCATGAAGGAGCAACTGCAGATGTCCGAGCACGCCCTGATTGTAGGGATACATCTCCTCCAACATGAGCTTCATAGACGGAAACCAAGCCTGGACATCCCGACGCACTTCTATAAGTTGATAGGTTTTACGATGTAGATTGTGCCAATCATCCAGCAGGGCCTCGGCAACTTCCGGGTCTCCTGTAGGTAATCGCCTTAGTGAGTCTGCAAGATCGTTCAGGATCTCACCCAATTGCCTCAACCCATGCTTGGTATCTGCCAGATCCTCTTTCTTAGGGTCGATCAGAATTCGCTGTATGTGATTCTCTATATAATTTAATTGTGTCTGAGCATCAGCCAGAACACCCGAGGCCAGGGTCCGAGAGGTTATGTTCGATATCTGTGACTGAGTGGATGTTTTGACCAGATTCCAACCCAGAAACGCAAACACGAGCAGCGCTACACCAACCAATACAGCCAAGTAGGCATAGCGTCCCCGATAGGAGTCAAGACCAGGCAACAAAGATGTAACGCTCTTCAAGAGCATTCCCTATTTTTCATATAAATACAACACTTTGCAATCATATCCAAGAGCGTATCAAAGCAAAAAAACAGTTACTCTTGAGTTAGTTTCCCCAACACAATGTGCCATCAAGATTTCACCACTACCCAGCTATGTCAGACTTGCCTAAATTAGTGACTCTAAACTAAAACTGCTCTGATAGGCACCAAAATGGGTAACTTTTCCCAAATTAGTTCATATTGCTGTTATCGTCATCCAAACCTAAATCCTTACTACTCTTGACTAGGGGGCAACCACTGCCTGCGAGTCACGCCTTGATCAAGTGCCTTCTTATCCCCCTGAACCTACCTATTAAGGTGCCGGGTTAATAGTAACAATCATTAAAAATTTCTAATTAAAATACCGTTCAAAAAATCAATCTGGGTCGCGCGGGAGTATACAAGATATGCTCGACCCCCGATTGACCTTGAGCAATCAGCAGACAAAAAAACAAAAACCCGGACTTTCAGGTCCGGGTTCTTTTGTAGAGACAATCGTTTATAAACAGTGACTTATATCTCCGTCAGCTTACCCTCGAAGACAATTTCACCCTTAGGTTTGTCTGTCGGCATATCCTCCATCTCCTCAACTGAGACCTTAAAGGCGTTTTTAGCCTTGGGCATCATTGGAAGCGGCATCTCATGCCGACCACCATGGGGCAGGACCCCGACCGCGTGCAGGTTTCCATTCTGATCCTCCATCCACAACTGGCACACCTTTCCAACAGGTAGCTGTGTAGGTTCGACGGCACTTACGTTGACGAAATCATGATTAGGCCGAGCAGCAACCACCCATCCGGTTCTATCCAAATCGTTCATGACCACCAACACACTATTCATGTCTGTCCCAGGCTGGCCTGTCATCAGTACCACGCCAAGAGCAAGCACAAGGGTAGCGGCCATCATCCCCAGATTACGCCAGAAACTGAGGCTATCCCATATAGTCGTTGCCGTGGACTCCTCCTGGGATCCCTGAACTGCTGTCAGGCGTGATTCCACCCCTTCCCAAACTGAGTCGGGAGGGGTAACTGGATCAATACCCTCAAGCATTGGCGCGAAACGCTGCTCCCAGGCATCAACCTCTTCCTGGAGCCTGATATCATCGTGCAGCTTGCGTTCGAACTCCGCTCGTTCTTGCCCTTCAAGGGTCCCGAGGACATATTCACCCGCCAGAGTATTGCTATCAAATTGTTCATCTTTAGGCATCATTTTCCAGACACCTCCTTAGTTGATTCAAACCACGACGTATCCATGTTTTGACAGTGCCGAGTGGCGTATCCGTATGGGATGCCAACTCATCATGTGTCAATCCTTTGAAATAGGCCAATACGAGCACTTGCCTTTGTTGATCCTTCAATCGACCAAGACACTCCTCCAGTCGACGTCCATCATCACTACGTGACAGACCCTCCAGCGGCAATGGCGCACCATCCACCTGCTCTGGCATGCTTTTATCGTCACGATCCATGACTTCCCTTTTTCTTTTACGCAACAGATCCAATGCCTGATTACGCGCAATAGTCGACATCCAGGTTAAAGGTGCTGCCATATAGGCACGGTAGCTACCTGCATTGTTCCAGACCTTAATGTAGGCATCCTGTAAGCAGTCCTGCGCCAGATCATCCCTAATTAATATACGTAACACCACGCCATATAGTTTCGCCGATGTCATGCGATATAAACGTGCGAATGCCTTTCGATCGCTCAGTGCGCATGCAGCAAGTAGCGCTTCGAGCTCCTCATTGCGCTGTTTTATCGCTTCCTGTGGATCTATATCCCCGTTAACCATTGCCCCCTCCGAGGGATTGAAATCAACCCCAAGGGTACTGGCCTGACGCTTTAGCAGCAAGCATAAGACGGTTAGATAGAGATTTAATCACTCCTCATCGATCGGTTCACCCATGAAACCGGAGAATTTCAGGCACTGCTTTCCGTTGATTTCAACGATTTGTACTGTCTCCCCTCTTCCACGGCCAAAGCCCTGTATCACCGCTTCATTCTCTGAGACCGGTTGCAGGGGTAAACGAACCAAACTTTGACTAAGATGTGGCGCACGATAGTGCAGACATAACACGCCACTCTCTTCACTTAGATGGAGATCCTGGATAGAGAAATCACCATCGGGATTGATTGTTCTGTAACTCCCCAGGCGCTTGCGCCATACGGTCTCCCAAGGGTCAGACTCGATCTTGTTGCCAAGAATTATCTCTTCTTCCCCCCGGTGGGCGACCAATACATCCATACCATTAAGCTGGCGCGCTTTAAATCGTAAATCGGCCAATACCTTATAGCCATCAGGAAGGCTGTCGATACTCTGCTGAGTCAATCCCAGGCTCCCATCATCAAAACGAACCAGATCAAGAATTCGTTCTATAATGCAGGCACAAAGCCTTGGGTGTTCCGGATCCACCATGAGCAAACCAAGATCTGTTGCATAGCCACCGGACGGAGTTACAAAGTCCTGACCATCCTCATTAGTCAGCCGTTGATACTGTTGCTGACTCACCCCTCCCTGAATCGTCAGTGCAAGACCTAAAATTGCAGCCGCCAGTTCGCGGGCCATTCGATTGCTTCCGGCCCCATTTGCCAACACCGCCACCCCTAAACCATGCTTGGGTAATAGAACCATTTCTGCACCAAACAGCAGGGTACTGCCACCATGGCGAACTTGTCGTCCAGTGTTTGGAGAGTCCTGAAGAAACCATCCCATTCCTGGTGAGACCCCCAGGGTGATCTCACCATCTACATTTTGCGGACTCCACATCTGCTCTATCAAAGATGGGGGAACACCGGGTAGATCCCGTTTCAGAATACTGGTCATAAGCCTGCCTGCATCCCGAGCAGACATATAGAGACCAAGAGCGGGCATATCCCGTAACGGCGGCAAAGGCCTGACCTGACCATCCAGGTGACCCGAAGAGAGTTGTCGCTGCATCTCTTCTGTCAGGATAAATCCACTATTTGTCATCCCTAATGGTTCGAGCAGATTATGCTGCATATATTCTGCGTAACCTTCAGAGGCTTGTGATTCTATTAAATGACCCAATAAGTCATATCCGAGATTTGAATAGCTATAAACCTTATTTGGATGATAAGCAGCATACTCATTACGCAGTAGCTCCGTTACCTGGGTGAAATAGGTATTTGTATACATCCCTTTACGCAGATCACTGGGTAAACCGCTACGATGACTTAAAAGTTGTCGAGGCGTTACCGGCATAACAGAAGAGTCACGACGCCGTATTGAAAATAGTTCAAGTTGCTCTTTGAGTGGCCTATCAAGTGCTACGCGTTTATCTGCCACAAGCTGCATTATGCCGAGTGCAGTCAATGGTTTACTCAAAGAACCTGTACGAAATACCGTATCTGCAGTTACTCGATCTCCTGATCGACTGTTTGCATCTCCAAAACCTTCAATCCATAGCGCCCTCTCAGCATTGACAAGCGCAACACTGATACCAGGCACAAATTCCTCTTCCAACATACGCTCGATCAATTTCAATGATTCCGAGCGAACCTGAGCCATATCGGATTCAGGAATCAAGCCCTCACCATTTGATGTTTTTTCATCAACTGAGACACAGGCCGATATAGAAAAGGACAGAGCAAAAACGACTACTCCCAGGCGAGACAGCACATTACACCCCTTGTTGGTGGATACCGACTATCTAGAAACAGAGTATAGGTAAAGGGAGGCACGCCTAAGCATTGACATTAAAATATCACTTAAAAAATCACTGACATTTGTCAGGCGTAACTAGATCCATCTGCTCATCCAACCCGCATCCATCCAGGTGCGGCAGAGCCGCACCCAGACTTTATGGTACTAACCATCTTACCAATTCAGTGGCGTACCAACATCAATCAGGATACTACCGTAACCTTCATCTACGCCGCCCTGTATAGCGTGATTTGTCTTTGCATAGCCCCCTGAATGAAGGATAGAGCTAGCGTAGGAGTCGCCAATACCTGGTTGCACAGCAGTAGCCAGTTTAGTGGAGTTTGCATGACCATCGTACAGATCCGGATTCTGTCCTGTGACATCGAATGCACCGGCATATAAATTAGTTGAAAGAATCATGGCTGCAGTGACTATTAGTGTTTTCATTTCGATTTCCTCGTTTTGTATTAAGAACTGATGTTTCAGCTTTCAATTACCTATACGGGGCGTATCGGGAGTTGGATTCAAAAATATTTCAACGCTCTTACAGAGTAGTTATTCATTGCTGAACGACCCATGCTCCACACTGGATACCAGGCGAAAAATCAACTCAGCAGAGGCTTTAGGCTGGGCCTGAAGAATAAAATGGGGACCAGCAAGTATATAGTGATTTGCCGCTTTGTATCTCTGTAACAGTTGTTGAGAATGCTTTTGACCAACCAGCTTGTCATCGGCGGCCTGAATTACGGCTACTGGTCTGTTCACAACATTATTAACCCGGCGACTAAGTATGTTGTCTTCAGCCGGGTTAATAGTAGGTAGTAGCATGGTTCTAATCTGACCGATCCTTTGCTTGAGCAGATGATCAGGTACCGTCCTGATAATTTGCAGAAACTCCTGAATCAACTCATCTGATGCTTCATTTCCAAGCAAAAAATGTTTCAGCAGATAGTTGGGTATGGGGAGGGCCAGCAACTGTTTCAGAGGAGAAATTTGCGTCAAAAACAGCAGCAGAGGTCTTGGTGGGGTTATAAAACTGGCAACAAAGATGACACCTTTCAAGTAACTGGGTTTCGCTTCGAGTAGGCAGGTCGCAATTCCCCCGGAAAAGGACTCAGCCAACACCACAAAGGGTTCCTGGGGGAGCTTGAGCAAAAGGCTATCAGTTAATGACTGATAATCCTGAGAAGCGTAGTCAGGTAAAGAAATCACCTCTACATCCCCATGATATTCCTTAATAAATCGATAAAACAGCTGACCTGTACCATCGAGACCAGGTAATAAAACCAGTTTCACAACCCCCTCCCGTCACAATTCTTTCATAAAGCTGCAATCTTTATTTGAGACCATTATTGGTGCTGGAGAACGATTAGCCTACCACTCTTCATGCAGTCGGTTTGCTTGCCAATCGAACCACATGCCCAAAAGTTTGATCGAGAATTAAGACGATGAATACAAACTCCGTACGACCTTACCGTAATCCCAGCTATATCGACTATTTAGTAGGATGGAGATTCATTTTCGACAAGGATTACCGAGCCAACGTGGTGGATCGCTGGTCTGATCAACCCTGGTTTTTGACAGCTACTGAGATAATCAGTGGCCTCGGAAGTATCCTTATTTCAACACTTTTCCCACTGATGATTACATTTTTTGTGCTTGATGCCTGGTTTATTTAATATACCAACCACTAACACAGCTGAAGTGCTATTAACCCGGCACCTTAATAGGTAGATTCAGCCAAGATAAAATCATTAGTAAAGCTCTATCAAATATGATGGTGCTTTTTAGCTTGGCAGGTTATCTCTGGTAATGAGAGCGTAACGCCATATCCATTTTTCCTGATCTCCTCACCCTCGCGTGTATGGTGAGGTGATGCCTCATTTCAGTTTCAACATGACTCAGGACTATTGCCTATATCGGAGTCATCCAGACGCCAACTTCTAATTGCGCACCAGCTGGCCCGACATAGCTCCCCTCTACCGGCGGCACACTGGACGGCGAATGGGATACTGCCACTGACACATGGTCACCACCTACGATATCCCCAACGGTGGGGTCGAACCCCTTCCAGCCAGGACCAGGTAGATAGATCTCTGTCCACGCATGGGTCGCACCATAGTCGAGGGGAGAAGGTGGCGTGTCGAGATAGCCGCTGACAAATCGTGCAGCGAAACCTAACTCACGTGCCCCTTCCAGCAACAGCGTGGCAAAATCTCGACAGGAGCCACTACCCAACGCCAGGGTCTCCTCTGCGGACTGAACACCAGGCTCCTCGCGGATCTGATAACGCATAGTCTGGTTGATTCGACGAGTAAGAGATAGCAGCAGTTCGTAGCTCTGTAGCTTTTCACCCGCTCTCCATACCCCATCGATCCAAGACTTCACAGCACCGGAAGAGATGGATTGAGACCTCTTCAGGTAAGGAGCCAGCACTATCAGATCACCACTTGTATACTCAAAGGGGTATTCCACAGCATAATCTGAAACCAGAAAGTCGAGGGGAGCCTCATTATATTGCTGGATGATGACATTGCTCTCTATCATCAATTGCCTGACCGGTTGATCAAAGGTTGCGATGATTACAGAGTTGTCTTCAGCATCTCTCAGCCAACGCAGCTTTGCTGGTGGTGAAATTTCTAGCGATGAAGATTCAATGCGAAGTTCATGACCCTCTCTTGGCCGTAATCTTAACCAATGTGGGCCAAGCCTCACTTGCTCAGGAAAATTGTAGAAGGTGCGGTGGAGAATGGTGTAGCGCTGCATACCAAAAGCCCTAATTGAATTTCATGTTATCCATATAATAGAGATAAACAGCACGATATCTACCTGTAACTATTCCAGGGTTGAATTAATAATTATCGCATCTTGAACAATCAGATCCATCTCGGTATTGGATAAAATCTATCGAGAACTGTTCAGGTATTGAGATTTCAATTGAACTTGAAATTAAGCAAAAAGAGAAATCCTGGAAACAGACAGTGACCAGTCGAAACATGGGGAACAGCGACATCCAGTCAAAGGAAATCTTTGTATAACTAAGAACCCCGCACACAGGCGGGGCCTCAGTCGACTCTAGTATTTATGACCCTTTATACATACTCACGACTTTATTAAATTGTTCTTCTGACAGAATGCTTTTCATATTATCTCTGCAATCAAGTTTCGTGCTGATAATGCTGCTACGTAACTCTAATACCTTTGAAGCCATCTCCATTATTTCTGCTTTGTCTTTACCAGCAATAGTTGCTTCATAGATATTTTTTTCTAATTCATCTATTTCAGTCACTTTGGCATGCATTGGTTTGGAGTGACTATCTCTCCAGCCAGCCAGTGCCTTTGACTGCTTTTCACTAAGATTCAGCTCATTTTCATGCTGTTTTACGACCTTCATCAAATTTGGCATCGGATTGGCGTGCTTCATCATTTGAGGAAAGTCATGCATTCCGCGACTCTCTGCAAAAGAATTTGCTGATGAGATGAATGCTAGAATGCAGAACGCAAAGACTATTTTTTTCATAAGATTTCCTTAGTTTTATTGTAGGCTTATCAATCGGAATAAAGTAGAGACTGACTCTATGAATGGCCAAATACACAGTAACATATAGCAACCTGATCTAGAAAGATTAACCCGACACCTTAATAGGTAGGTTCAGGGCCTTGCTGTAGCCCCTAACAGTCTGAATGTAAAAGGAGAGGCCTTACGTGCATGCATGGCATGTTGTCTACAACAGAGTTACCGGCATTTTCAGATATGTCCTGTAGTATCATTGCGGCGCAACTCACGGAATACACTAAAATCCCAAGGCCGTAGAGCCAACATTAAACTGGTGCCCTGACGCTGGGTCAGCGGCAGAGCCGCATCTTGCTCATGCAGGCGGTAAAACTCCCCTGTCACCTTCTTTAATTGTCTTAACATAGCGATGCGTGAACTCTCAGATAGAACCCCATTATTAAAGATCAGAGCTTCGTCTTCCTGCAGGAATTTAGCGTTCAGAAACTCCGGCTGGGCGTAGCGCTGAAAGAATTTCTGGATCGGACCATTCGTGCGCCAGGTAAAGCTCTTATCGACCACCAGCTTAAAACGATTGAGAGGTAATAGATCAATAATTCGCAAACGATCCAGTTTTGCTAACAACTGGATAAGCTCAGGCTCTGTTAAATCATACTCCTCGATAATCTGATCAAACCGCCAGTAGTTGAAGATGCAGATCGCAACCAGTAACAGCTTGGTGTTGCCCACCATCTCTCGCTCCTGGTCCTCCGACAGCATGGTGATTCGCTCTCTTCCCTCAACCATTTTCTGCATCAGGTCGGAAAGCTCCAGATCTATCAATTCACACACCTTTTCCAGACGCGATACTGAAAAGCTCTTCTCCGCAAAAAGTCGTTTTACGCTGTTTTCAGACAGTACCAGACGATCGGCAATATCCCGGTATGTCACCCGCTTGGCACGCAACTCCTGTTTTAAAGTTTTTATCAACGCAACAACCTGACTCACAACGACCTCCCAACAAATAGCACCAATATACGATACTTTTGGGTCAAATATACAGAGCTTTTTAGTATTTGGTTTTCTTATTTAAACCCTACAGCTATTGTCCCCATATCTCCTCCACGGAGATCAACCCAATTATTAAAAAATGGAGCTTTGACATGCTTACCTTTCTAAAACAGGCCAGATATCTGATATTAGGTATCTCATTGCTAGTTGGCCAAAATGCATATGCAGCAGGTCTGATGACCCCTAAATCTGCTAACCTTCCCCAACTGGAGATCCGACAGCATCATGTTGATGTCACCATAGAGGATGGCTACGCCGTTACCTCTGTCGAGCAGGTTTTTTTCAACCCAAACAACTCAGAACTAGAAGCCATCTACTCCTTCCCTGTTCCGGAAAAGGCTTCCGTAGGTGAGTTCACCTACTGGATTGATGGTAAGCCAGTTACCGGCGAAGTGCTCGAAAAACAGAAGGCGAGAGAAGTCTATCAGCAGGAAAGGAGTCAAGGCAGAGAAGCAGCTCTGACTGAACAGGACAGCTACCGCACATTCGACACGACTGTTTACCCTGTAAAACCAATGCAGGATGTCAGAATCAGGCTTGTCTATATCCAGCCCGCACATGTGGATAGTGGTATAGGTCGTTATGTTTACCCGCTGGAAGAAGGGGGAGTGGATGAACAAAAACTAGCCTTCTGGAGCTATAACGATGTTGTTACAGAAGCCTTCAGTTTCAATCTGAAGCTACGCTCTTCATACCCCATCGATGAGATGCGACTCCCGCATCATCAACAGGCCTCGTCCAAATCCACTTCTCCTCAAGAGTGGTCCGTCTCGCTAATAAATGGACAGGTAGGCGAAGAAGAACAGACTCAAACCAATCCTGCAGTTATACAGAAACTGGATAAAGATATTGTGGTCTACTGGCGGCACCAACAAGGACTGCCTGGCAGTGTTGATATGATCACTCACAAGGAACCCGGAAAGGATCGAGGTACTTTTATGTTGACTGTAACTCCGGGTGATGACTTGGCTTCTATCAATGAAGGTCGAGACTGGGTTTTCGTCCTTGACCTCTCTGGATCTATGAAAGGTAAATATCAAAGTCTGGTGGAGGGTGTTCGCAAAGGACTGACAAATCTCTCGGAAAAAGACCGTTTTCAGATTGTTTTGTTCAATAATCACGCCAAGACACTCACCTCTGGATATCAACAAGCTAATAGAGAAAATGTTCAACAGATTCTAAACAAGCTTGAGAACACGAATCCCTCTGGTGGTACCAATCTCTATGCCGGCCTGGAACGTGGCATTAAAACACTTGATTCAGACCGCTCCAGCGCAATAATTCTGGTCACCGATGGCGTTGCCAATGTGGGCACCACGGAGAAGAAAAACTTTCTTAAACTTCTGGAGCAGTATGACGTCAGACTGTTCAGCTTCGTCATGGGAAACAGTGCCAACCGTCCACTACTGGAAGGAATGGCCAAAATCTCCAACGGATTCTCAATCAATGTCTCCAACAGTGACGATATTGTTGGCCAACTGATGCTGGCTACAGACAAACTAACCCACCAAGCGCTACACGATATCGATGTGAAATTCCGTGGTGTAAAGGTCAAGGATTTAACCCCGGCACGAATCGGCTCTCTCTATCGAGGCCAGCAACTGACTCTATTCGGACACTACTGGGGTGACGGTATTGCTGACGTGACAATCAGCGGTAAGGTCTCAGGTCAGCCTACCGACTATTCCACACGATTTGAATTTCCCAATCAAAGCACACTCAACCCTGAGGTCGAACGACTATGGGCATTCGCCACCATAGAAGATCTACAAAACCAGATAGACTATCTGGGTGAAGACCCTGACAGCCGCCAGGCCATAGTGGATGTAGCCAAAGAGTATGGCCTGGTTACTGACTACACCTCAATGATAGTAGTTCGAGAGGAGCAGTTTCAGAACTACGGTATCGATCGAAGCAATCAAGTCAGAGTTGCAAAAGAACAAACCGCCCGCCAACAACGAAGTTCAGCGCCCGTGGTCAACAACAGAGTTGATACTCAGCAGCCTATGTATACAAAGCCTCGTGCATATCCTTCATCGTCTGGTCACAGCGGTGGTGGTGCTTTAGGGCCTTGGGTGCTGTTACTGCTTATTCCATTGTGGAGAGCCAGCTATAATCGTCGTAATTCCTAAACTGAAAGCGCCAGGCTTCGGCCTGGCCGCTGGAGGAGTCATTAATGAGACTGCCAACTCTCACAATAGCTACCGTGTTGCTTTCAGCATTCATGATGGCCATACCGCAAAATCACAGTGAAATCTACTTTGAACTCTCACCAGTTCTATCAGGAGAGTGGTGGCGACTTTTTTCAGGGCATTTCATCCATTCTGACTGGGAACATTGGTTCTGGAATGCGACTGCACTGATAGTGCTTGGGAGTTATTTGGAAGGGCAATCAAAGCATATATGGTTTATGGCCATACTGGCAGGTATAGCAGGGGTTGATTTATTACTCTTATCTGACTGGTCTCATGTGACCAGGTATTGCGGGCTTTCGGGGGTACTCAATACCCTTCTGGTTGTCGCACTATATCACTATTGGCGTGAAACCCGTTCAGGTTGGGTAGTTATTGCAGCCATGATCTGCTTGGGTAAGCTGATACTTGAGCTCTTGTCCGGTATGTCCATGATTACCCATATTTCCTGGCCTCCCTTTCCTGCTGCACATCTGGCGGGAACAGTAGCAGGAGTGCTGCTTCTCTTATACCCAAAACAACGTATCTTCCCTGCTTTTCAACACAACAAGTTTTGAATCAGTCTCAATCTAGGGCCTGTTAACACTAATCGAACAGGCCCTAGTTGATTAACCGTGAAACTCATTGCAGTCGGTTTATATCAACAGAAGATCGGGATTCTTATTCTTATCCTAAAATGAATCAAAGAATAGATAGAACAATTTATAGTTTGATGCCAGATCACCTGTAGATAATAGAAGATTATTTTTCTCAGGTATTATCATTATCTTATTGGTTACAGTTATATATTGTATATTTATGATGTAAATCAAATATAGTTATATTGTAGAGGTTGTTTTACCCAAGATTTAGTCTCAATATTAAACTAGATACTTATTCAACTGAAAGTATACTCTATCTGGGTATACCAGCGCTGTTTTAGTAACTGGATAGTGACAGTTCGTACAAAACGAGTTGACGATAATATTAAAAATGTTACAACTTGCTAAATTGTCAGCTCGTAATCGATGGCTACAGATCACAGCATTCACACTATTTCTCATAGCCAGCTTAATGTTAGCCCGGTTTATCTATATATTTCCATTTAGCTTGAGCTATGACTGGGCACAGGCATCTACCCCGCTTCTGATCATAATTATAGTCGCAGCTTTAGCATTCTTTATTTACGTAACACTTGTATGGTCCCTCACTCAAGCAGTGATTTTATTTATTTTAACCATATCCATCTCATCCTTTGGAGAACTCTGGGGCTTACAGAATGGTTATTTGTTTGGTGACTTATATCACTACAACCCGGACATCGAACCAAGAATAGCGAACGCATTACCACTTGTCATCCCCCTCGCCTGGTTTATATTCAGCTGTATTCCACTGGTGTTAATGCGCCCCTGGCTGGTTGAGAAAAGATTTGATCACAGGGGAGATACCAGTACTACCAAACCGATATCTCGCCTATTCTATATCACTTTTTCCAAACAGGTGTTCTTTTGTGCATTGATACTTACCTCCTGCGACTTCTATCTTGAACCACTCTCGCTGTACACCAATTCCTGGGCATGGAATCAGCAAGGACTCTACTACGGAGCGCCAGTCTCTAATTTTTTTGGATGGTTCATAATTGGAATAATCATCTATTCATTATTCTTTTACCTGCAGCATCGTTGGCATAAACCTGACAGGTTGTCGCATAGATCACTGGATACATTCCTAATTGGTCTGTTTATGGTATGGGTTATAGTTGCACTTGTAATAATCGCTGACAGACTGGATAGTATTTTACCTTTATGTTTAACAATTATGATATTAGCTCCATCAATATATCTACGAAGAATAAAAATAAGCCAATCACGTGAATCAATACCAGTCGCCAATAGGAACTGGAAATGACGTTTATACAACTTGAAAATATCAGTTGTGTATATAATGGAGTTATCAGTGCGTTAGCTGACGTATCCCTATCAATTTCAGAAGGAGAAACTGTTGCCTTGCTGGGTCCGTCAGGAAGCGGAAAATCGACACTACTTAACCTTATTGCAGGTTATGAAATAGCTACTTCCGGCGATTTGAAAATTGCTGGAAAATCGATAGCAGAGTGGAATAGAGACACTTTTCGTCGTGAATTGATTGGATTTCTATTTCAACAGTTTCACCTGTTGGATCATCTCAGCGCTGTAAGAAATGTTGAACTCGCACTATTTCCTACATGCAAGGATGCAAATCAAAGACACTTCAAAAGCAGTCGACTATTAAAAGAGGTTGGCCTGCTCAACAGGCTTAATGTACAGACAAAGTATCTTTCAGGAGGGGAAAGACAGAGAGTTGCTTTCTGTCGAAGTATTGTCAATAAACCTCGCTTATTGTTAGCAGATGAACCCACTGGTAATCTTGACAGCGCCTCAAGTGAGACATTGCTCAAAACTCTGTCTGAATATATATCAAGTCATCAGGGAACGATGATAGTCGCAACTCATGATATCGAAGTCGCAAAGATTTGCAGTAGAGTTATATATCTAGAAGATGGTAAGGCAGTCAGCCAGTGAATAGCGATGGAAAGAATAGCCTATACGGTATGGGTTCACTGATACTGGACAACATCAGATGTCGACCATTACGTGCATTTATTGCAATATTGAGTATTGCAGTCGCATTAGGTGGCGCAATGACCATGGTAGGGACATCAGAGTCACTGGAATCCACATTGGTGCTTGGATATGAATCACGCCAGGTAGACCTGATGGTAATGCAGGCGAACAAGACAAACCCGATGACCAGCCGGATTGATACCTCTATATCTGATGAAATATTGGCTATCGATGGGGTAGAGAGTGTTCAGGCACTTTTGGCCGACTCACTGTTGGTAGACAGTAACTACAGCATAATGGTTTATGGTTGGCCATCATCTTATCAGGAAGTTCAATATCAACGAGATGGGAAAAGAGTGATATTGAATCACGGTGAGATTTTAATCGGCCATACGGCTGCCTCGCTGAATAATTTATCCATAGGCGACCATCTCGAACTTAATTTTGGTGAATATAAAGTTGTCGACTATTTTGAGGCAGGTAACTTTTTTGAGAGTGGCGTGCTATTTATGAGATTGGATGATTTGCAGCAATTGACCAGCTCAGTAGGTAAAGTCACATTTATATTTGTTGCACTTGATACCGGCATAACGGATCAACAAAAAAGAGTGGTTACTCATCAAATCGAACAAATCAGTCCAATTTTAAAAGTAGTAACAACAGATGAATTCCTGGCCGACAATCAACTCACCTCTGCAGTGAGAGGCTTGGGTCATGTCATTCTGATCTCAAACATACTTTTGTCAATACTCATAGTTAGCACAATCATGGTACTGTCGGTAAGTGAACGACGCAATGAAATCGCTATATTTCGTGCAATTGGCTGGTCTGCCTGGCAGATATCATGGCTGGTTATTCTGGAAACAACTGTAATTTCCGCCACTGCAGCGGTAATGGGTGGATTAATTGGTTGGACCGGTCTCGAGATATCGTTGAGTCATCTGCAAACACTTGGTGTATACACCGAAAGTGTAGTCACTATAGAACAAGCAGTCTGGTTGATTTTATCCGCCATATTAATTGCACTATTTGGTGCAGCACTTCCAATATATTATGCACTTAAAATTTCAATCCATGAGGCACTAAGAGAGTAATGTCATTCTTCTTAAAGATACCACGTCTAATTTTTTTCGTGTTGTTTTTAACTCTAATACCTTTCCACCAAAACCATGCCTCTGAGGATACTACAGAGACCATACAACACCTCGAGAATCTTCTAAACCGTTCCGGTAAGGATTACCAAGTTAAGATAAGAATTACCAGTCATACCCAAAATGGAGAACACCTTGTTGTCATTCTGCAATCCACACGCGACGCAGAAACTACAGGGGATCGTCTCTTATTTCGATTAACCGGGAAAAATATTCCTGCATATATTAGCTGCCTTCAATGTTCACCAAGCGGTGAGACGTCAGCATGTGAAAATAACAGTGGCGAATTCATTACAGAACCAGGCACTCATTTGCCTGGATCAATACTGCCTTGGGAAGAAATACTGGTAGGCGCATGTGCTGATTGGCGGGTTGGACCTATAGATAATCGTATATTGTCAGAGCAGTACCCACAAGCGACGTATAGCGTCGAACCCGTTACTGATAATTTTGATACCAGTTGGAGATCTACCTTGATTGTAGTAGATAAAATAACTGGCAATCCGGATCTATTTTTGAGGATTGATAAAAATAATCATCAATTAAGAAAAATAAAAGTCGTTGAGATTGGTCGTATCGGAAGTTGGTCAGGCATAAGAAGCGCCATAATAACCACACAGCATGGCCGTATACTTATGGAAATAATCGGATTCAGTATGGGAATTGACTCACCAAAGCCATGGGAGGAATAGTTATTTGTTCATATTTTTTCGATATTAAATATTCAGATATATTATTATTGAATAGTTCTTCCTTTATAAGATCTCAGTAATTGATAATAATAGTCTATCTAGAACCTGGCCTGACTTTCACCCGATCTCTCAATCCAGCCATGGATCATCTTTTTTGTTGTAAAATCAGCAGCACAATTCCCCTGCTGATCGATGACAATCAAGCCACCTCGACCCTTTACCTTGCGTCGCAGATATTCAATGCCATAATCCACAGCCTTTTTTGCATCGTAGTGCAACATTTCCACACTATCTGAAACCGTCTTAGCAAGAACGGTACGCATAAAATCTTCACCAAATCCAGTCGTTGAGACCGCACATGTTTGATTATCAGCAAACACACCCGATCCGATTATTGGTGAGTCACCAACCCTGCCCATGCGCTTATTAACGATGCCACCGGTTGAAGTAGCTGCTGCCAGGTTACCGTCGAGATCACGGGCAATGGCCCCTATTGTCCCATATTTCTGCTCTTCTGAGTCAACCTCACTATCATCATGATCGAGCATCATGCGGTGTTGCAGACGCGCCTGTTCAAGCTGCTGAATACGGTCAGGGGTGAAGAAATAGTGGTCTGGTGTAAACGACATTTCACAGTGAGTAGCAAAATTCATGGCACCATCACTGATTAGCAGAACATGCTCACTCTCTGCCATCACCAAGCGGGCCAGCTGTATGGGATTGGCTATATTGCTAACGGCGGCTACCGCACCAGCTGAAAGATCACGGCCATCCATAATGGCTGCATCCATTTCAACCTTGCCGTTTTCATTCAGTACAGATCCACAACCAGCATTGAATACAGGATCGTCTTCGAGCAGTGACGCACAGGTCTCTACAGCTTCTAATGCACTCCCCTCCCTTTCCAGAATATCCCGTCCGTGTTCTAAAACTGTACGGATACTATCCAGGTAACGAAGTGCTGTTTTATTGTCCTTGACATTGTCGAGTGCGCCGGCTCCGCCATGCACCATCAGCGAGAAGGTATTTTGCATTGTTCTCTGTAATTCGTTACTACAAACTTTAACGCTACCAGAGACGCTCTTGTAACTCCAGCCTGATTCGTTGTCGGACTTCGCCATCTCCCGCTATCATGAGCATTATTTTGCCGACCAGAATCGGTCCCCAGTTGACTATAACTACACCTTCACCTGTGGTCGAATTGTATTCAATGCCGGAAAGATCGAGGTTTTCCAAAGAATTGTGCCTGGTAGAGAAATTACATGATTCCCATTCATTGATATCAAGTTTCATTGCTATCAATGTGGGATAGGATGCGCCGTTGTAGCGTGGGTTGCACTCGATAGCAAGGCTCTTCACCTCATTGTTTCCATGCTGTATTGCGACATCGAAGGCAAGAATATCTTTGAAGCCCCTTTCCGCCATCCACTCTGCCATCGGCTCAATAATATTCCAGGGTTCATATTGTGTTGGATAGACATTGCCCTGGTGGGCAGTTCCATCGAGTATCTGTTCTGTAGCAAGCAACCTTCTGCACACTCCGTCCACAATCTGGTATTGCATGTTAAGAAATGTATCGGTTTTTACTTCTTGCTGAAGTTGCACCGGAACATCAGAATCAAACTGCATCATTGCTCGTTGCAACTCTTCTGAGTTCTCGCAGCGATAGATGCCTACGCCTGAAACTGAAATGGCAGCTTTTAGATAGCATGGGTATGGGAAACCCTTAATATCTGTTATAGATATCTCTTCGACACTATTGAAGCATCTCGTCTTGGGTACAGGAACAGCCAACTCGTCAGCGAGTGACATGAAGTTGTTTTTGGAATTGATGAATTCGACCGTTTTGGCCCAGGCAATATCTCCACTTCTCTTTAATTCCTGGTCGCCATAGAAAAATAGTGAATGGGTAATACCATCATGAATAGGCATGTACTCCAAACCAATATCCCAGATTATATTGTGGCTATGCTCCAAACCGATATGCGTGTAGTGCTCAACGATTTTACTCCATTCACTTTTCAGTAACGGATGTAACTGAACAATGTCATCGTGTTCGGTTGCACCAAGAATTCTTCCTGAGTAGAGATGATTGCCTTTTACACCCTCAGCAGTACATGAGAGTATGTCATGATTGAAAATCCTCGGAATTCTAGGCCTTGCTACAGAACGTTGGACCACTGCACTTCTAGTGTGCAGTATTTCATGCATCCCCTTAGTAATCATTGGTCTTCTCGTATTTTGCGCGAATTATTACAATCAGATGCAAATTGAGAGCCAATCAACTATTGATAATTTTCAGCATAAATCAATCAAGCATTAAAACCACTATAAGCTATTGTAATAATTTGATAATTAAAACTATTACATGAATTATTGAGGAAAAATATATGAGGATTTTATTAAAACTAATATGTTTACCCCATTGAAACATGTTCTATCAAAGTGCATGAATATTGTGGAAGCCTCTATGCATGTCTGAAAATGGTGCAGATGCATGCTTCAGGCCGAGCCCTTGTGAGTGTGATAGCCAGAAAACAAACTGGGCATGAGGTGTCTCTAAACCACAATTTATGAGATTTTCAGATAGATTGTTATTAGTCGGATAGATTTTCTTGCATAGGCCTGACACGCTTATCAAAAATCCAAATTCCACCATCATAATCATCGATGCTGACAGGTGTTAACTTCTCCCCGGTACAAATCGTACTCAGCGATTTCCCTGAAAAAGGATCAAATATAATACCATGCATTGAACATCGCAGATTCTGTCCCGCATCATCAAAAATCATATCCTTTTCGCAATCAAGTCTTTTTGGCATATGGACACACAAATTCCTATAAGCCAAATAGGTTCCTTGGTAGCAGAAAACTATTACAGATGATGGCTTATTAGCATACAGTACATCAATCCTTATATAGTCACCCTCCCTGATTTGATGCTTATGACATACCCAAACGCGGGTTTTTCGTTTCATTGACCATCTTCCCCATGCATTACAGCTACCATCAGATTAACTTATATTTTTTAATATCTTGAGATTAATGCAAGACTAACCCTATTATCAAGACGATGTTTGCAACATGGCAGCTTCATAAGCTGACGACATCCTACTTAGGCTTTAGATACAGGTTATGATTTAACTGTAATAAACTAACAATTATCCTTTTCTTTACATCTCTTTCCTTCTTCTGAAAACGCTCTTGACATAAGCTGATACAAGAATGAGCTATAGGGTGAAGCCACAGCCTACGATGTTAAAGTAATAAAGAAACAAATTTCCTCAATTTTCATTCACCAGTAGACGACTCATTCAATACTAGTGAAACTCCAACCCCTTTCGGTGGGGCACGGCCCCACCCTACCCGAAGCACCAAGCTCGCTTTTTATAGTTTCTGTGTATTCAGTGTTTAACACATTTTTTCAACTACAGAAAACACTGAATACATAGAATCATTGCATCCCATTAACACCAATCACCAGAGTGACAAAGGGTGTTCGACCGGGACATCTTTTGCTCCCCTCGCCCCTTGCGGGAGAGGGGCTGGGGGAGAGGGGGATGTTGATAAACACCATCATCAGCACTAATAACCCACATTACCAACAATAACTCGTGAGTAACGTTAACACTTCAATCTCATCAACTCCTTGACGCACACCTGAGCCTCCCCAGCTCTAACCCCATCAAGGGATAGGGCTTAACGCCAGCTTCTGGAGTAGAGGAAGAGCAAAAAGCACCTCAGACATAGCCACGGTTTATCGGTATACCTTAACTAAAAACCACTACTTCCTTTCTCAGTGGCTTGAGTCTTCCAACTTACGATTGGCAATACAAACCCATCCACTGATGGTTTGCTGAGCTCTCTGTCATCGGGTGTGTTTATCTGAAACTGATGAAAATCGACTATTCACCGTGAGTATAGAAATCATGCTCACACCAGCCACGCCCAACCACCCCCAGAAAGCCGAAAAAGTCTCATAAACCCTTGTTTCCAAACTAACCTGCATTTATCCTTCTTTTGGTTAGGAGAAAATGATTCATAGAGAGATTTTGAGTATGAAAAATACATTCATTCATGAACTACCCAATGAAAAAGGCTTTTTTGGTGAATTTGGTGGCAGTTTTATCCCGGATCAGTTGCAGACCATTATTGATGAGATAACCAGTGCCTACATCAAGATCCGTGAAGATCAGGTGTTCCTTGATGAACTTGCAGACCTATATAACCATTTCGTTGGACGTCCAAGTCCTATTTTTCATGCAAAGAATCTCTCGTCGGAATATGGAATTGATATCTATCTCAAAAGAGAAGACCTGAATCACACAGGTGCTCACAAGATTAACCACTGCCTGGGTGAGGCACTCTTAGCGAAAAAGATGGGCAAGAAAAAACTCATTGCTGAAACAGGTGCCGGCCAGCATGGGGTGGCCTTAGCTACAGCTGCGGCTCTGGTCGGACTTGAGTGTGATATCTACATGGGTGAAGTGGATATTAAAAAAGAGCACCCAAATGTAGTGCGGATGCAGATTCTGGGCGCCAAGGTTATTCCCGCCACCCACGGCCGAAAAACATTGAAAGAAGCCGTCGATGCCGCATTCGAAGGTTATATGAAGGATCCTGTAACCCAATTCTACGCCATCGGTTCAGTGGTAGGCCCTCACCCCTTTCCTATGATGGTACGTGATTTCCAGTCTATCGTTGGCAACGAGGCTAGAGTGCAATTTCAGGAGATGACCGGAGACTTACCTGATCATGTGGTTGCCTGTGTAGGCGGGGGTTCAAATGCCATCGGGATCTTCTCCGCTTTCCTGAAAGACGAGCATGTAAAACTCCATGGTGTGGAACCTGCTGGTCTTGGCGTCGACAAAGATGGCGAACATGCTGCCAGTATAACCAAAGGCACACCAGGCATTATGCATGGTTTCAAATCCTATATGCTGCAGGATGCAGATGGCGAGCCAATGGAAGTCTACTCCGTAGCCAGTGGACTGGACTACCCAGCTGTTGGACCTCAGCACAGCTATCTAAAGGATATCGGTCGCGTAACTTACAGCTATATCGACGATCAACAGGCGATTGATGCATTTTTCGAACTCTCCCGTCGTGAGGGGATCATCCCAGCCATCGAATCATCCCATGCAGTAGCTCATGTGCTTCGTATGGCCAAGCAAGGAGAGAAAGGGAGTGTGCTCATCAATCTTTCCGGTCGTGGTGATAAAGACATCGATTTTGTGGTTGAGAACTATGGTAACCAATATGGTGTAAAGACCAATATGTAATCGATACGCGCTCCATCTGTAGTTTGTCCATGATGCTTTGGACAAACTACATTTGGGCATGGTCTATTTAAGCTCCGCCTGCGCATCCCGAAATCAGTTAATATCACTACCTGCAGTCATGTCACCACTCAGTCGTGGTGGGGCATCAGAATAATAATTAGTTTTGTAGCGACCGTCACTGAACACCTCAAAATCACAAACAGTCCAACGCTCTCCAACTTTTGCAGAAAGCCCATTGAGTTCAAGAAACATATCACGCTTTTTTTAGTTTCAGCGCGCCGTGAGGATTACATGTTACCTTCTCCTGAGTTGCCAGACTCTCACCAACCGGTTCAGATGCAATTGTGTCCTGTGTAGCGCCTGAAGCTTTACCACTACTATGTGTATAATCAGAATGTCAGGAATTTATACTGCCGGAAATCGCATCAGTCATAAACCACCTCCATGTTCGTATAACCTTGAAATTATTCAGTAGGTATTTCCCTTTCATCATCCACGAATGGACTTGGGGATTTTCCTATAGATTGGGTTTCACCATGAATGTGATTATAAACTTTGCTGCAGACTTTTATGCTGTTGAACTCATGTCAAATAAGTTACGGGGTATTAATAAACGGGATTACCAGAACGCGTTCGATATCGAACCTTGTATATCGTGCAGGCAAGGGCGTAGCCAAACCTGGAAAATTAGAACTTTATGAAAAGTGAGCGTATTCTGCCATGTCATCATTAACACTTAGACTTGTCTTATGCCAGCATGCGAATATCACATCAACATTGATCACGCCACAGATAGTCCGGTGGCGTTGTTGGCAGTGGCAAGTGGTCTATCGCATCAGCGCATCAAGCAGGTTATGAGACAGGGAGCAGTCTGGCTGGAACGCGGGGGTGGTGTGCGGCGAATACGACGGGCTAAAAGCCGACTGCAGGAGGGCGACCGGTTACATCTCTACTATAACGAACAGGTGCTAGCCACTGAACCACCAGATGCACAGTTGATTGCGGATGAAGGGGAATACAGCGTTTGGTATAAACCCAAGGCGATGTTTTCTCAGGGTTCAAAATGGGGCGACCATTGCGCAATAGATCGCTGGGTACAGACCCACCTCACGCCTGAGCGACCCGTCTTTCTGGTTCACCGCCTGGATCGAGCTACGGATGGGCTAATGCTATTGGCACACAAGAAACGGGTTGCCGGGGAGCTGGCTAGGTTGTTTCGTGAAAGAGAGGTCAAAAAGCACTATCGGGCTTGGGTTACTGGGCGGTTACCCACCAGCAGCTCGAAGATGGTGATCGATGAGTCGATTGATGGACGCTCAGCCATAAGTCGGGTAAGCCTGGTTCAATACGATGAGGCGCAAGACAGGTCATTGCTTCAGGTTGAGATAGATACCGGACGCAAACACCAGATTCGTCGCCACCTGAGTGGCATCGGTCATCCAGTGGTGGGTGACCGCCTCTATGGAGATCAGCAGACGGACGAGGATCTGCAGCTAACCTGTGTCTATCTGGAGATCCCCGGTCTTGATAAAAGCGGCTCTAGAATATACCGAGTCTAGTATCAGATACATTACGATATCTGTTTTTACTATTTCACCCAAAAAACTATCCCATTCCGAGGGTTTATTTATTACGCGTTCCGTATCGCTTATTTTTGTTTTATCAGCAAAAACATAATAGTTATTAACCCGGCACCTTACTTCCCGGTGAAATCTAACGCCGGTAGCCGGCTCAGGGTCTAGAATATAATAATAAACACTACGGAGTGGATTATGGCTCAATATGCAGTGTCATTTTTTCTCCTCATCTGTTTCTGCATAGGTGGTTCCACCCAACTCTATGCTGAGACTCAAAATACCAGAGGGTTCCTGCTTGAGATCTCAGGCACCATAGGCCCAGCTACAGCAGACTATTTTGATCGTGCGCTCACCAAGGCCGAAAATGAAGCCGTGGAGCTGGTGGTCGTACAGATGGATACTCCGGGTGGATTAGATATTTCGATGCGGACCATCATCAAACGCATCATCGCCTCACAGATTCCTGTGGTCACCTATGTATCACCCAGCGGGGCTCGTGCTGCCAGTGCCGGCACCTACATTCTATACGCCAGCCATATTGCAGCAATGGCACCAGCGACCAACCTGGGGGCTGCCACCCCGGTATCCCTGGGTGGCATACCCGATTCGACTCCTGACAAGTCCAAACCTGAAGATCGACAAGGGGGAGATCAAGTCCCAATCAAAGATGCCAAGGCAAACAAAGCCATCAATGATGCAGCAGCATACATACGAGGCCTGGCCACCTTGCGGGATCGTAATTCGGAGTGGGCTGAAAAAGCAGTACGGGAAGCCGTCAGCCTCTCAGCGGAAGAGGCTTTGACCCAGGGCGTGATCGATATAGTGGCAGCGGACATCCAAATCCTGCTCACAGAATTAAATGGCAGGGTTGTGGAGCTCCCCCTCGGCAGCAAGACCCTGAATACCGAGAATCTGATACTGCAAGAACATCTGCCCGACTGGCAGAGTCAATTGCTGAGCATTATCAGTAATCCTAATCTGGCCTATATCCTTATGCTGGTTGGCATCTATGGTCTGATCTATGAATTTGCCAATCCCGGCTCCATAGTACCCGGAACTGTGGGAGCCATATCACTGCTGTTGGCACTCTATGCCTTTCATATGCTACCCATTAATTACGCGGGAGTGGCACTGATTCTGCTCGGACTCTCACTCATGGTTGCAGAGGCCTTTGTCCCCAGTTTCGGTACTTTGGGAATAGGCGGCGTGGTAGCGTTCACCATCGGCTCCTTGATCCTGATCGATACTGACCAGATGGGTTTTGGCATTTCACTGCCATTGATCCTGGTGGTTGCTATCAGCAGCGCCTTCCTCATGGCATTTGTCATCGGTATGGCCATTAAATCCCGTAATCGTCCTATAGCGAGTGGTCGCGAAGAGATGTTGACCAGTGAAGGGGTGGTGGTGGATGACTTCACCGGTGATGGTGATGTCAGGGTACATGGTGAGATTTGGCATGCCCGCTCCGAGCAATCCCTGAAAAAAGACCAGCTGGTAGAGGTTACCGGCAGAGAGGGTCTGGTACTGAAAGTTTCGCCGATTGATAAGGAGAAGTAATTATGACGCTCTATTTCTATGCGACTATTCTTTTTCTAATATTTGCCTTCTTAGCCTCAGCACTGAAAATTCTCCGTGAGTATGAAAGAGGCGTGGTGTTTATGTTGGGACGCTTCTGGCGGGTCAAAGGACCAGGCTTGATCATCATTATCCCGATCATCCAACAGTTCGTCAGAGTTGACCTGCGAACCATCGTTCTCGATGTACCCTCTCAGGACGTGATATCCCGAGATAATGTATCGGTGAAGGTCAATGCCGTGGTCTACTTCCGCGTGCTTGATCCAGAACGGGCAATCATTCAAGTAGAGGATTATATGGTGGCTACCAGTCAGCTGGCACAGACTACGCTGCGTTCCGTACTCGGGCAGCATGAGTTGGATGAGATGCTTGCTGAGCGTGAGCGTCTCAACAACGATGTTAGAAGCATTCTTGATCAACAGACCGATACCTGGGGGATCAAGGTCTCGAATGTGGAGATCAAGCATGTAGACCTGGATGACAGCATGATCCGAGCGATTGCACGCCAAGCCGAGGCTGAGCGAGCAAGACGCGCTAAGGTAATCCATGCAGAAGGTGAGCAGCAGGCTGCGGAAAAACTTGTAGAAGCAGCTAAGATTCTCGCAGAGCAACCCCAGGCAATTCAGCTTAGATACATGGAGACCTTGACTGAGATCGCAGGCGACAAGAGTCACACCCTTGTCTTTCCACTGCCGATCGATCTGCTGGAGCCGCTTCTTAAGAAAAAAGAAGTGTAATTACTAACCGGGTACCTTAATAGGTAGGTTCAGTGCGACAAGAAACTCTGAATCAGAACAATATTATTCAGTTCAGATAGAAAATTGGGTGGTTCAGAGTTTCCTTTATTAATTGCTCGTCATGGCTACTTAGCCACAATTACCATTGCGAGTATATCCGAACATTCATTCAATCTTTTAGTACTTATTGAGGCTGATACTTAAAGCTTTGACAAGTGTAGGATTCACCTCAATTCAATCAAGCTCACTAGTATCAAAGTGTATTTTGTCACTTCAAACTCCATGTTGATTCAACTTTTATAATTATCTAGCGTTAGAGATATTCCCTAATTCTATACATCTTACTCAACACTGCTTTCTGCCCTATTTAGTATCTGCCTGGTCCTTGCATTAGTTTTCTCAGCGATAGTTGTAAATACTCTTGTTGGTGCGATCTTATCTTTTTGATCGCCATAACAAGGTGAGCCTCTGAAGTAAATCCTAAATGTCCTAGCAAATAGTTTTTCTGATCTCGTGAATTTATTAATATTTAAAACGACCGATTCATTAAATTCACTGTCACATCCACAATCCATATGACCTCTCTCCAAATAACATATGTCGTGCTGTTTACATATTCCATCCAATATGTCGATTGGGTCGCCTGCGTTTTCAGGGCTCTTAGGGTGATTTAAACCACACCAGTTACCATAGGTTGGCATTAATGATGAGCTTTCCTCAGCTTCATCTATCATAGGCACATCAATCTCCTGATTGGATTCTTCTGCTATCAGGCTAAATACTGAACACATTGTAAATAAAAAAAGAATTGTGTTTTTCATTGTGACTCCTTTCGATCGATTATAATTCCTTAAACGTCCATTTTGTATGGTTCAGGTGTAAGAGTATATGTAATGCAATTTAGTCAAGACGCCCATTCATAATCAGCTTTTAAGTGTGGGTGCCTTTTCTATCCAGCCTCCATATTGATTCAGATTTGAATAGTCTAACTAAGCCTGCTCTGCTCCTTAGCTCAGTTACATTCCATATATGACCAAATCAAACCAACCTAAATGTGCTTTTTAAATGATGACTGCCCTGGTGCCAGTACTACGATACCACGTTTGAACAGAATAACTGTTGATGATTTATGTCGTCCTCTCTGAGGCAAGACTTACAAAATGTGACTCTGTTCATTTTCACCGCACTCCTCCTAATATAGGATCATAATTTGTTTAGATAAAGAATCATTTTCCCCAACACCCAACAATCATATAAATAGATAACAGCATTGACTTCTAACAACACATAACTGACTTATCAAAGCACAAATCTAGGATCAGACTTTGTCGACTGTCGACATAAATGTACGGAGAGAACATGACATTAATTAAATCCATGGGATTCATAGCAACACTTCTATCAGTATCAATTACATCTGACATACTGGCTGACGGGAATCGCTACTTTAGGGATCGACTTTACCATTCGGAAATCAGTGCGGCTCAGGCGAATCAGGAACTAAAATCTCGAGGTCACTTTTATGGCCGACATGGTCATCGTGGGGCAAGAGCACTCCTCGTGGATGTACGCTCAATGGAGGAGTTTGCAGCTGGTCATCCCAACCGTAGTAACAACGTACCTTACCCAAGAGTCTGCTTATCATGTGAAGCTCAATCTGAAGCAACATTCTACTGGGAGGTCTATAACTTGGCACAGGGTGATACTAGCCGCCTTATCATGACACTCTGCAGAACAGGATCAAGAAGTATCAGTGCTGCGAATGTTCTGGCCAACCCCTCTGAGTATGGTATCGACGGCCCAGCTTTTACCAATGTAAGGAATATCTGGGAAGGGTTCGTCGGTCAGTATAAATACGCATATGACGGCGGCACCATCCTTGTGGATAGTACTGGCACGCCTATCTCACTGGATCTGAACAATAATGGTGAAATGGATAGCGACTCAGCCGATGTCTATCTGGAAAGAAATGACAGCAACCCTGACAAGGATGGATGGCGTAACTTTCAACAGTTGCCCTGGAGCACCAAAGTCACTTATCGAAATGCCTATTTGAACGATCCGGATCAATATGAGTTACTGACGCTCACTCCAGTCGAGTAGTCTGAGTATCAGGCTAAACTTACCAACACCCCGCTACTTTGCGGGGTGTTTTGGTTATAGAGCATCATTATTAACCCACTCTAACCAGACACCCATCCAATCTATAACTATTGAAACTAATACAAGCGCTAAAATAGACCGCCATCTGACTATTTGCGCCACTACCCTGCATAGACAGGACTCTACTGACCCAGCACGAATAAGATTGAATTAACTATTAAAGTTTCAAAATAGTCTCTATTTTTCTAACCAACATATCTTCAATACCTAACCCACTTGCATTTTCATTAATTACAGATTCTACCCCATGCAAGTCGGTACAGTTTTCAATGGAATTCAAGACCATATTTCCCATGGGTCCCAACTCTTCACTTAATAGCTGACTGATCTCTAATCGTTGATCAGGTGTTATTGAAAGACCCTTCGTCTGTTTAGCTGCGCTGCTTACCTCTCTTTTAGGTGCTGAAGGTAATACTGAACCAGAATCACCCCCTTTACTCTGTTCTTGGGCAGACAAGATGCTCTGAAAGATATCTTCATTGTCATCAACAAGATCCATCTTCCGGATATAGTTTTGACCGCTATCGAAACGACAAGATCCTCGTTTGATACCGGCTATCAGGGGTATCGCCTTTTCGCCAGAACGTAATCGGCACTGCAATCCAACGAGCTGGCCTCTCTCAAAGCCAATCATTGCGGAGTGCTTCTCATCACTTACTATAAAAAAGGTTCCTGTTGCCTTTGCAACAGTCAGTGAACGAAGCTCATTGACTATTTCTGGAAGTGTCAGGTATGCGGAACTCATCTGTTTTGCGATCTATTTGCCTTAGCTAGATGTTTGCTAGCTATATTGATGCTTCGCCGCATTAACTCGAATGCTCTTGTTAAGGCTCCGATTTCATCATCACGATCAGAAACGAGCGGTTGATTACTACGTCCCAAGCTAACAGCCTTGGCAGTATCGGTAATCTCCAGAATTGGCTGGATAATAGTCTTCTCTACCACTCTATTTAGTACCAGTAGTACAATTGCAAATAGCACTGTGATTATCCCAATAACGATGACTGAGCGCTTAAGTACCTCAATATTGAGGTTAGCTATGGGCACTCCTACAAGACTGGCACCGATAGTAGTACCCGTTTCCCACCCAAAACCAGATGATTTTCCATATTTATCTGTAATCTCTACTGGTGCTGTCTCCGGATCTCCATGGCATATCAGACATCCATCCTTGACCTTTGATACAGCTGCAGAAATTAAATATTTACGGCCTCGTATATCACCTGAAAGCTCAAGCGTATCAGTTCGATCGTGACGAAGTGTTTGCAGAACTTTCAACTCAAGCCCTTCGGGTCTATTTTCCTCATTTAGCGGGTTATCGCTGACCATACGAATCAAATAGCTCGGCTGTAATTCCTTTAGATAGGATGCAAGTGTCTTAGCCATCACAGTAGATGAGACGACTGGGGGAAAGAACTCTCCCTTTGGAAGGAAGTGCGGTCGGGTCTCTTTCCTAACTATGGCTCGAGCAGAACGTACAACGTCGACCATAAGTTTTAGCTCTTTATTGGCCTGTGAATACAACTCACTCTGGGTCATTAGATAGATAACCGGGATAACCGCCAACACACTAACTAAGTAGGTCAATCCCAAAACTCTGTGAAATGTACTTAAAACTGATCTTCCAGGCAAAGCTTCATGCGCCACAAGGCACCTCCATCTGTTTTCTATCTAAGAAAGCCTATTCGTCATCACTGTCTAAGTCTCGAGGAGCTAAAACCTGAAGGGTATTTTCAGTGCATCCGATCAACCCGTGAACTAAAGATATTTGCAACCAAATATCATTTTGCATAGCAGGATGCCAACAAAAGAGTGAAATCGAGAAAGGTAAAATCCATCATCATTACGATCTATCTTTTTCCTTTATCACTAAGATAGCCGCCTCTAGTTGGCAAGTTAGACAATTACAAGAGTTCTTTATCAATACCATACTTCGCGAATCAGAAGTGATGAGACATGAGCCATCAGGCTGAATTGCATCAAAACACTTCAGTTTATGGATCTAATAGATACCCTATTCGCTTACAAGATAAAAAAATATTGTCATACTTATCCCAACTAAACTGACTGCTAAAGTAAAAACATCCACATCAAAAACAACTTCAAACAACCCTGAAAACCATTCCAAACTAATATATTACTATCCCGCTCAGTAGAGCCCTACACCCAGATAATCGATGACAGATAGCTTCAAATCACATTTACTCTCGAAATTATGTCCACCGATTTTTCATAAAACTCAATAGTCGCCTCTGCCCCACTATAGATCGATCTATTACAGCATAGCAGTCCAATTGCTCAGCACGCACAGATGCCCGGGTTAGATACGAGCTTTGCTTAAATAATTGCGTGGCATACTGGGTCAACTCGCTATCAGATGGCAATCCTTCTCTATTTTCCATATCAGTGATAAGAAAAAATGCCTTATGACCTCAATTGGCACATTCAATATCTAGCCTGAAACAGTAAATCCGTCGTAGTTATACATTCTGCCAACATCTTGACTTCAATAGGTGTTTGAATCAAACCGATATAGGTATCAAGTTCCCAAGTAATCCACAACTGCGAAACGGTTCTCAGGTTTAAATATTCAATTGAATAAAGGTCTTGACATGCTCCACCAAATACTTGGTGAGATCGGGACAGCCATCATTCATAGTCACCAAATGGGTGAGATCGGGACAGCCATCATTTACAAGGGATTGAGATCGGGACAGCCATCATTCACGGCACCATGAGATCGGGACAGCCATCATTTATAGTCACCTAATTACTCCCCAGATTCAAGACTTGCAGTCCTCACGGGTGACAAGATTTACTTGCAGAATTGGCTAAAATAGAAAACGCTGAACTTCTATAGCAAACGGTACGAATTATTATATTCAGGGCAATATGTCGCATACCACTTCTTCAAAAAATGGTTTTGCCTGTCGCAAGTTTTTGAAACTAATTCAGGTGATAGGAGATCTATAAAGTTGTGAGGATATTCTTGTTGAACAAAACCACTTTCTACCCAAGGCTTCACTGTATTTTTTGATTCCCGCTCGTGTGCCCACGACTGTGTTGTTGTTTTTGTTGTAGTTTCGCACAGTATCCAGCCATGCTTCTGAATCAATACTAAGCCGTTCCAGGATAGGTGATAAATGTGAGGGTATTGCAAATGATTTATCTTCTCTTATTGCCCGGCCTGCCCAATCAGTTAATTGAAAATAGTCAGATAGGCTGAAACATAAACCATTTTGTTTTTCTTGATGCTCACCACCTGTAAACGACACTAATCCCTTTGGCGGGTCAATTTGTGCTTTCTTTTTGCTACCTGTCTGCTTGAGTGTTTGATGATAGGTTCTGATACGTTCTTGTATCGAGGTGAATTCTGAGTTTTCAGGGGTTTCGGCTATTCCTGCCCGTATAGGATTAAGATCAACATAGCTCATACAGGTGAAAAGTGCCGCATCATCCAGTAAGGCCTGGCTTTTAAACCTACCCTCCCAAAAACGTCCTGTACAACCATCTTCTTCATTTGCTCTTCGGGCGATACTCTCATTCAGATTGCGCATAAACCAGCTGATGTCATAAAGTCTATGTCGCCATTTCTCGATATCTTCTGAGACTACCCTTTTTTCTGCTTTTGATAGCTTAATCCCTTCAAGATATCGTGCCACTATAGCGCTCGGATGGTAAAGGCTTGTCCATCTGGATATGACTTCATCATTACTCCAGGCCAAGGCAGAAGATTGATCGACCTTTACTACTATATGGTTGTGATTGTGCATCACGGCGTAGGCGCAGATGCCAATTGCAAATACTTCCGTGAGCTGTTTGAGTTGATCGACTACCCAGTCTCGGCGATGTTCATAGCTACGACCTGTTAACTCATCTTCACCACACAGAAATGCTCGGCGTACACAACGGGATACGCAGTGGTAGTAAAGGGTTTCTTCAAGACAGATCTGTTGCTTGCGCGATATCGTCATTGCCTTCTCCTTGGCTTGTTTACATTCCATGTAATGGCCTGACTTTAACTCACCTAATTGTTCTTTTCAAATGATGGCTGTCCCGGTATTTCCCCGTTTTATGGATGTCCCCGACTATTCTATGGCCCCTTTCGTTTTATGGATGTCCCCGACTATTCTTCTATTCCCAGATTCTAGCATCATAAATCCAATTCTCATCATCAATCCATAAGCTACCATCTGGTTTGAACAACCAATAACGTTGAAATATATCTGAATCTTCCCCTTTACCACCAGGCACACCATCTTTTCCTAAACTCATTAGAACCATCTGATTTTTACTATTAAACCTCATCGTAAGCCCCCTCCCCCAGCCATCTAATGTTCGATTTAAATATCCTTTTCTAACAGGTAATTCATCAAGTAACCGAGGAACTTTATGGTGTTGTTTTCCAAATAAATATATTCGGTAAAAAGTTTCAGAAATAGCTGTACGCGTCAATTGCTGAGGTGTTATTTCGTGAACTAAACACTTCGTACCTATGACATACAATGTAAAGAAGAAAACAAGAGTAGCTAGTACAATTATTAGCGATTTCTTCATTAAAGCTCTACTATCTACTATTACTTCTCACACTCACAACCGTCATCAAAATCACCATTATTCAACTTTTGCCTTATTAACATCATCATGACAGTTGAATATGCTCGGCAATTATACCCATTAATTGTATAAGAATAAGATTTACCAATCTGCGAATACAACCATTTGAAGATATTTTTATCCTGACATGGTTTGGTATCTATAGAATCAAGTACGTCTGTTGCAGGGTCTCCATCTTCATATATAACACCATCATAATCCCCATAACAACTCGGGCAAACATAATCTACCACCCCACCGACTGCACCTCTGCTGTGGCCAAATGAAACACCAAACTGGCCACCCGCCACATCTACAGCCACTCTTTCATGAAATCCACAAGCTGCGCCAGTAGCTTCACGTCTAACATCTAGTCCTTTTGGATCAGTATAGATTAATGGATTTCCATTGACATAAACATAGGTATTTAAACCTCCCGCTAAGCCTATAGGATCAGACTGCAGATACCGTCCTGTCGTTGGATCGTAGTCCCGGAAGTAGTTGTAATAGTTGTTCGTTTCTTCGTCGAAGTACTGCCCAGGAAACCCCAAAGGCACCTCAACCTGCCCAACCAGACTCTCCCTCTCCCCAAACGGCTTCCGATCCACATCCCAGACCACTGCCTGCACTTCATCCGTCGCTTTAACAACAGCCCCAAGATGATCCGTATGCAGATACACCAGCCCCGTCGCTATCTCCCCGGACTCTCCAGCTTCATAAACCCGGATATTGCTGAACCGACTTTCTGCTGTGGGCTCACTGACATCATGGTCATTGACAAAGAATATCCTATCTACTGGGCCTGTATAGTAATCTCCAACTGAAATTTGATAATGTTCGACACCGCTTCCATTATAAGTCTTATAATCTCGGATACCCCAATTATGGCTTCCATAGAGTTCAAAACTTCGATCTGAACTGATGATGTCATCAGTATCAAAGCCGATGCCATGAACCTCTCCTTGCTCACCACTTTCAAAATCAAACTCCAGGATGGTGTTCGGGGTAATCGTGTAGTTAAAGGCGATCTTTTTCCAGACATTGCCCGCAAGTGTAAGGCTACTTCCCTGAGCTACTTCCGTTCCATTGATATCCTGACCGGTGCCGCTTTTTTGATTTGGCTTGGAAGTTATTTGTTATAAAACAATCGGGCAACAGTGAGTAAACTCGCATTTTGTATGCCCGACTGTTTCACCAGAATATTATTACTGTGCAGTCCCCAGTATATTTATCCGTATTTTATCACCCGCATTAACCTGTAATCCTTCTTGTTTACAGTCAAACTGTGCACTGTCAGTTTTAAAAACAACTCGCTGACCCGATGTGCGGTTATTACAAACCACCTTGTAGACATCAAGTCCAACCGCACGAGAACCTAGGGGCGTGGTAGTATTAAAATTAATAGATCCATGAAGAGCAGAACTCCCCCCTTCACAATGCTGCTCAAAATCAACATTTAGTGATTCGACACCGCCAGATTCATCATAAGAAACATCGTACACCTCAAACCAACCGGTTAGAGTGTTACAACCTCTTCCATTGCCGGAAAATGAGAGACCAGGAACATCTACATCTTGGAATGGGAAGCGTGTAGCATTCTCGTATATACCGGGCTGAATCTCAGCATTACCCGGTGCTGCAATATTGAATGTCCACCAATTGCTCGGATCATCAGGGAGGTTATTGATTCGTACAGTTATACCGTTATCATAATTTCGAGAGTATTGGATAACTGCATTTTCATCTGTGTATACATAGCTTTCACCCTGCCCAATATAATCACCGGCATCACTGTTAAGTGTGACTGTGGTTTCAGCATGGAGTGTTGCGCTAGCGACTGCAAACAGGGGAAAAATAATGGATTGAAATTTCATGAAAACTCCTTGTATTAAATGCTCTCTATGTGATTCGAATACTACCCTTTTGACACCTTGATACACAATAGCCTGCAGTCAATTAAAGAATCGAATGACTAAAGATAGATTTACTGGCCAATTAAGACGAATGCGACCCTACTTATCAACTTCAAGCACTTGATCCCTGATCACATCCCCGTTTGACAGCTTGTCGCTAATCTTCTCTACACGTTCATTGGAGATCTGGGAAATATGTGGCAGACCATACATTCCAGGCAGGATGTGGACATATGCACCGAAGTCCATCTGCTTGATGACCTTGCCTTTGTAGATTGTGCCAACTTTAACATCGGAAGTTATTAGCTCAACACAATGCCCACCCTCTTCTTATAAGTTACCCGGGTGTTAATTAGTCCATAGTTTGCGAAATGTATTTTCTTTGTTAATGACCGCACACTTACTATTAGCAGGTGGCGTGTATTTTGTTTAGGTATTTGCTTCGTGGTGGGTGGTTTTTTGGTGCGGCAGGCCGCACCCTACATACTTTACCTGGGGTAGTTGGCCTTGAGTGATTTTTTTCTGCCTGCCCGGCCCTTTTAGTTATTTTTATACGTTCAGATTAATATCTTTAGATTACTCTATTTTTTTGTAGCGCATGAAAAATGCATAAAAAAAGGGGCCGACCGGCCCCTTTTTTTCAACCTGATTCCGGGTCTATCACCAGACCCGAAAAAGATCAGGCTTCTGCTTCAGCTTCATCAATCGCCTTCATGCTGAGACGGATGCGGCCCTGCTTATCAACTTCAAGCACTTTAACCTTGATCACATCACCTTCAGACAGCTTGTCGCTGACCTTCTCCACACGTTCGTTGGAGATCTGGGAGATATGTACCAGGCCATCCTTTCCAGGTAGGATGGTGACAAATGCACCGAAGTCCATCAGCTTGGCTACCTTGCCTTCGTAGATGGTACCTACTTCAACATCAGCGGTAATCAGCTCAACACGACGCTGTGCCTCTTCACCGGCACTCTTGTCTACCGAGAAGATCTTGACGATGCCGTCATCTGTAATGTCAACGGTGGCGCCAGTCTCTTCAGTAATTGAACGAATGGTTACGCCACCCTTACCGATAACATCACGAATCTTGTCTGGGTTGATCTTGAACTCGATGATCCGTGGGGCATGCTCAGACATCTGATTGCGATGAGTGTCGATGACACTGTTCATCTCATTCAGGATGTGCATACGTCCCTCTTTGGCCTGATCCAGGGCGATCTCCATGATCTCTTTGGTGATGCCGTTGATCTTGATATCCATCTGCAGTGCGTTGATACCTTCAGCGGTGCCGGCTACTTTGAAATCCATGTCGCCAAGGTGATCCTCATCACCCATGATATCGGTCAGTACAGCAAACTTGTCGCCGTCTTTGATCAATCCCATGGCAACACCAGCGATTGGTGCTTTAATCGGCACACCAGCGTCCATCAGTGAGAGGCTGGTGCCACATACTGAGGCCATTGATGAAGAACCATTGGACTCTGTGATCTCTGAGACCACTCGAATCGCGTATGGGAAATCACCGATGGTTGGCATACAGGCCAGCACACCACGTTTGGCCAGACGACCATGCCCGATCTCACGACGCTTGGGGCTACCCACACGACCTGTCTCACCCACACAGAAGGGAGGAAAGTTGTAGTGCAGCATGAAGTGCTCACGACGTGAACCTTCCAGGGCATCAATAATCTGGGAATCACGCTCTGTACCCAAGGTGGTCACTACCAGAGCCTGAGTCTCACCACGGGTGAAGAGCGCTGAACCGTGAGTACGGGGCAGTACACCAGTACGAACACTGATTGGACGCACGGTGCGTGTGTCGCGTCCATCGATGCGTGGCTCGCCATCCAGAATACGTCCACGTACGGTGGTTTTCTTCAGCTTCTCAAGCTGGGCCTTGATCTTGTCTTTATCCCAGCGTGGGGCACCGTCCAGCTCAACGGCAGACAGTTTCTCAACGGTGGCAGCCGCTACCGCATCGCTCGCTGCATAACGATCCAGCTTGTCTGCGATTTTGTAAGCGTCACCAATTCCCTGAGCTGCTTCAGCTTCAACAGCGGCCTTCAGCTCTGCATCTTCCTCAGGAAGGGTGAACTCACTGATCTCTTTGTTAACTTCTGCTGCGAGCTCTTTGATGGCCTGAATCGCAACTTGCGATTGCTCATGTCCGAAGAGCACAGCACCAAGCATAACCTCTTCAGAGAGCTGATTGGCTTCAGACTCAACCATCAGCACCGCGTCTTCAGTACCGGAGACAATCAGATCCAGATCGGATTTATCACTTAGACCGATAGCGGGAGAGTTGAGGGTATATTCGCCATCCTTGTAGCTAACCCTGGCTGCACCAACCGGGCCCTGAAATGGCAGACCGGAGATGGCCAATGCCGCAGAGGTGCCGATCAATGAGGGAATCTCAGGATCAACAGCAGGATTCAGTGACATGACGGTGATGATCACCTGCACTTCACTGGTAAAGCCCTTAGGAAAAAGAGGACGAATCGGACGATCGATAAGACGCGCGGTCAGGATCTCTTTTTCGCTGGGACGTCCTTCACGGCGAAAAAAACCGCCGGGTATCATGCCTGCAGCGTAGGTTTTTTCCTGATAATCCACGGTGAGCGGGAAAAAGTCGCGAGGTACGCTGCTTTTCGCTTCGACCACGGTTACCTGTACTACGGTGTCGTCCATGTTAACCATGACGGCACCATCAGCCTGCCTTGCAATCTCACCAGTCTCGATGGAGACCTTATTGTCTCCCCATTGGAATTCTTTCTTTATTAATGTCACTGTTGAATCCTTGGATACTCTGTAAATTGGTGGGGACGGTTTAACGACGCAGACCTAAGCTAGCGATCAGGTCTTTATAACGTTGTTGATCTTTAGATTTCAGATAATCCAGGAGCTTACGGCGTGAATTGACCAAACGTACCAGACCCTGACGGGAATGGTGGTCCTGTTTATGCTCCTTGAAATGGTCGGTCAGCTGGGTGATTCTGCCGGTCATCAATGCGATCTGCACCTCTGGTGAACCTGTATCACCTGGCGCGCGCTGGTATTCATCGACGATAGCTTTCTTTTCTGCTGCACTCATTGACATGACGTGTCTCCTGTAGGTTACGTCTTTAATACAGTGGCCTCTTTTCAGGTCACCCGACAATGAGTTCAGGCTGACCGGACCGGTTAAATTAACCCTGAATCGATTGATTCAGGTTAAATAATTCATTTCGGGCAGGGCCCGGAAGACCGCGTAGTATGCGCGTTCTGGGCTGATACGGCAAGTCAGCCCACTCTAGTTTTCTGCCCCTTACTGGATAGAGGGTTAATAATCACCAGATCATCCACAATAGAGAGCTATTGAGTTATTGAGCTAAGAACAGTAATTGAGTCAGACATTCCCTTATAACTCAATTAATTCAAACACTTAACAGCTTAAGATCAAAAGGTGCAGACCTATTCATCTGTGATTGGTGGGGCATGGCCCCACCCTACACCCAGACCGTCCTGCAGAGCGGAACGATAGCCCATTTCTTGTAGGGTGGGGCCATGCCCCACCAAAGGCGCTGGATATAGAGCAAATAGATCTTTTGAAACTTCAAATCTTTGAGTTAATCACTATTCGAAAATCGGCTTGGCCCAGACTTATCCAGAAGTCCTTAGTTACTGGCCTGCATCAGCCTTTTCGGTGCCACTCGTCCGTCTTCGAGAATCTGCCCAACACCGAGAAAATCGGTTTCGTTGGCATACAACCTCACCCAGCCACTGGTTGGCGCATTCGGCACCAGTATCGGCTGACCCTGTTTCATGTAGAAGGCTGCATCTGCAGAAAGAGCAACCTCGGGCCATTCGGCAAGGGCACTCTCCAGAGGCAACATCCACTCGTCCATCTCAGGGAATTGCCGTTCGGCAAAGGCTTCCTGAATCTGTTCCAGAGTCAGCATGGATTGATCGTCATAAGGACCAACACCAGTACGTCGTAATCCTGTGACATAGGCACCACAACCGAGGCGTTTGCCGATATCTTCTGCCAGGGTGCGAACATAGGTTCCTTTGGAACAACGTACATCCATTTCAAACTCAGGTAGATCAAAGCTCAACAGATCAAGACCATGGATATGGATTGTACGGGGCTCACGCTCCACCTCAATGCCTTGACGAGCCAGCTTGTAGAGGCGTTCACCTTTATGCTTGATCGCTGAATACATAGGCGGCAATTGTTGTTGCTCACCGAGAAACTCAGCCATGGTTTCAATCAAAGCGGCTTCGGTGACACCACTGGGATCAGCTGTTTCGATGATCTCGCCCTCAGCATCTGCTGTAGTGGTGGTTTCACCCAACTTGACCCTGACCAGATACCGTTTATCAGCATCAAGAAGGAATGCAGAAAGTTTGGTTGCTTCACCAAAACAGATCGGCAGCAGCCCGGTCGCTAATGGATCCAGGCTACCGGTATGTCCGGCTTTGGCCGCCTTATAAAGAAACTTAACCTCTTGCAGAGCCTTATTTGAGGTCATGCCTTCAGGCTTGTCGAGCAGCAATACACCATTGATATTGCGCCCTCTATTACGACGACGTCCCATACTAGTTCTCTAAACAATCACTAAAAAAATTAAGGAAGGGTAAGGCCCAATCAGATTTATTTCTCTGTTATCGCTTCTGAGATCAGGTTGGAAAGATGCTCCCCCTGCTCTACCGAAACGTCATAGACAAACAGAAGTTTTGGTACCGAGCGTATTTTCATACGTTGGCCAAGCAACCATCGCAGGTGGCCTGCAACCTGATTGAGATGTTCAGCACTCTCTTTGTGGGAGAATGTGGCACCTAAGGTTGTGAAAAACACTTTGGCCTGGGAAAGATCGCGAACAACTCTGGCCTCCTGGACGGTCACCATCCCCAAGGCAGAGTCTTTGATCTCTTCACGAATCAGCTCAGCCAATTCACGTTGCAATTCAGCCCCAATACGGTCAGTGCGCTTAAAGTCCCGAGACATTCAACGCACTCCGTCTGTAAATTCAGTCAACATGACGACAACCAAACCTATACAGTCCGCGCAATTTCAGTGCGCTCAAAGACTTCAATCTGATCACCAGGCTGAACATCATTGTAGTTTTTCACACCGATACCGCACTCAGTGCCATTCTTGACTTCATTGACATCATCCTTGAAGCGTCGCAGAGATTCCAGGGCACCTTCGTAGATCACCACGTTATCTCGCAGCACACGGATCGGATTGTTGCGCTTGACCATACCCTCGAGCACCATACACCCGGCAATGGCACCCAATTTGGAGTTGCGAAATACATCGCGCACTTCAGCCAGACCAATAATCTCTTCACGAATCTCAGGCGACAACATGCCGGAAATCGCTTTCTTAACATCATCGATGATTTCATAGATGATGCTGTAGTAACGCATGTCTATGCCCTGCTCTTCAACCACCCGACGGGCACCTGCATCTGCACGGACATTAAAGCCGATAATGATCGCGTTTGATGTGACAGCCAGATTGGCATCTGACTCATTGATTCCACCTACACCTGAAGCAACGACACTGACTTTCACTTCATCAGATGAGGTTTTAATCAACGATTCCTTGAGGGCTTCCACACTACCTTGTACATCCGCCTTTACGATCAGGTTCAAGCTCTGACTCTCGCCCTCAGCCATCTGTGTGAACATCTCATCGAGCTTGGCAGCTTTTTGCGCCGCCAAACGAGTAGACCGTTGTTTATCATATCTAAGTTCAGCGATCTCACGAGCCCGGCGCTCATCACTGACAGCGCGCACATCGTCCCCAGCTTCCGGTGTACCTGAGAGTCCCAGCACAACTACGGGTATTGAAGGACCAGCGGTCTTGATCGACCGACCGTTCTCGTCAAACATGGCTCGAACACGACCAAACTCTTTACCGGAGACGATCATATCACCGCGGTTCAAGGTTCCGGTCTGAACAAGTACGGTAGCCACAGGACCCCTGCCTTTATCCAGTGAAGACTCGACTATGGAACCTGTAGCAGGCCCAACCTCTACAGCGCGTAATTCCAGTACCTCAGCCTGTAGAAGTATGGCATCCAGCAATTCGTCGATACCGACACCTGTTTTCGCAGATACCCGAACGAACATGGTGTCGCCACCCCAATCCTCGGGTATGACCTCTTCCTGAGAGAGCTCCTGAATCACTCGATCCGGATTAGCATCCTCTTTATCAATCTTGTTGATTGCCACAATCAGAGGCACTCCAGCCGCCTTGGCATGCTGGATCGCTTCTTTGGTCTGGGGCATCACACCATCGTCGGCAGCCACCACCAGGATGACAATATCAGTCACTTTGGCACCACGGGCGCGCATTGCTGTAAATGCCGCATGCCCAGGGGTATCCAGAAATGAAACCGTGCCCTTATCAGTATCCACATGATAAGCACCGATATGCTGGGTAATACCACCCGCTTCTCCAGCGGCTACACGACTGGTACGGATATAATCGAGGAGTGAGGTTTTGCCGTGATCGACATGTCCCATAATGGTAACCACAGGGGGACGCTGCACCATATCACCCTGAGTTTGGGCTTCCTCATCAATACTCAGCAGATCAGCCTCAACATCCTCTTCGCGCTGGACTACAGGCACATGACCCATCTCTTCAACGACCAATGTTGCAGTATCACGATCCAAAGTCTGGTTGATGGTTACCATCATGCCCATCTTCATCAGAACCTTGATCACCTCGGCAGCTTTGATGGTCATACGCTGCGCCAGATCGGCTACTGTAATGCTATCCGGGACTTTCACTTCATGAACAACTGGCGCTGTAGGACGCTGAAAACCATGTTGTGCATCGCTGGCGCTGGCAGCTGCTCTACGTTGCTTACCCGGTTTTTTCTTGCGTTTGCCACGCAACCCTTCAGCCACATGTAACTCTTTACGATCTGAATGAGAACCTCTATCGTCACGTCTGCTGTCTTTACGCCCCTTCTTGCCTCGTGTCGGCTCTGACTTGGCATCGGGTTTGGCCTTAGCAACAGGTTCAGGAGTTGGTTCCGGTTTGGGAGCTGCTTGCGCTTTCTGTATCTCCACCTCGCGCTTCGCCTGTTCTTCCGCCTCTCTGACAGCTTCTTCTTGAGCGAGACGTTTAGCCTCTTCCTCAGCAGCCTGTTTAGCCTCTTCCTCTTCCAAGGCCTTTTGGGTGGCTTCTGCTTCAGCGCGCTTGGTCTCTTCAGCTTCTTTGCGTGCTTCTACTTCTGCCTCAACGGCAGCAATAGATTTTGCTTGTTCATCAAGCGCCTTGCGTGCCTCTTCAGCATCTTGAACTTTATCGTCACCTGATTCGACGTTGGCGCGTTTAACATAGGTGCGTTTTTTACGAACCTCAACACTGACTGTTTTGGCAGGTGCAGCGGAAGCGCGACTCATTGTGCGTCCACTTGACGTGGGCTGACGTAACTCGCTGACCGTTTTGCGTCTCAGTGTTACCTTACTTGGAGCGGCAACGGTAGCCGTCTTCTTTTTTCCATGGCTCTCACGCAGATGCAGCAGCAGCTTCGCCTTCTCTTCATCGGAAATTCTATCATCGGGGCTTCTAGCCGTAATACCCGCATCTGCCAACTGCTCCATCAACAGATCGGCAGGAATGCCAACGACATTCGCAAGTTGTGCTACCGTTACTTCACTCATTCATCAGCCTCTCGAATTTGCCTTATCCATCTATTGCTTTGCTTCACATTCACGCTGGAACTTGATTACTTTTAAGCACTAGAGGAATGACTTATTTTGCCTCTTCGAACCATGGGGCTCGCGCCGTCATGATCAATTGGCCTGCCCGTTCTTCATCCATGTCATCAATCTCCATCAACTCATCAATGGACTGCTCTGCCAGATCCTCCATGGTCACCACCCCCCGGCCGGCGAGGGTGAAAGCAAGCTGTTGGTCCATTCCATCCATACCCAACAGATCTTCTGCAGGCTCACGGAATGCCTCTTCATTGGCGATAGCTCGGGTCAGTAAGAAATCCTTTGCTCTGCTACGCAATTCATTTACGAGATCTTCATCGAACTCTTCGACGGTAAGCATCTCTTCAATCGGAACATAGGCGACTTCATCGACACTGGTAAAACCTTCCTGCACCAGGATGGCAGCCACATCTTCATCCACATCCAACTGATCCATGAAAGCATCAATAAAACCCTTAGCTTCCGACTCACTCTTCTCAGATGCCTGGGCTTCATCCATCACGTTCAATTCCCAGCCTGTCAGTTGACTGGCCAATCGGACATTCTGTCCGCCTCTGCCAATTGCCTGGGATAGATTTTCCTCGCTGACAGCGACATCCATTGCATGGGTGTCTTCATCAACGACGATGGAGACCACATCTGCTGGAGACATGGCGTTGATTACAAACTGAGCAGGATTGTCATTCCAAAGGATGATATCGACCCGCTCACCGTTCAGCTCATTGGATACAGCCTGTACCCGTGAACCCCGCATACCAACGCAGGCTCCTACAGGATCAATGCGTGGATCCAGCGCTTTGACAGCAATCTTGGCGCGCAACCCGGCATCCCGCGCAGCGCTCCTGATATCGATCAGTCCTTCACCAACCTCTGGCACTTCAAGCTTGAACAGCTCGATCAGTAACTCCGGCATGGTACGACTGATAAACAGCTGTGGACCTCTCGGTTCGGACCTGACTTCATAGAGATAACCGCGAATACGGTCACCTACCCGAATCGATTCTTTTGGAATCATGTGTTCGCGGCCTATGAATGCCTCAGCATTTCCGCCCAGATCCATGAAGATGTTACCCCGGTCGATACGCTTGACCACACCGGTAACCAATTCACCCTCACGACCTTTGAAGGCCTCAACCACTTTGGCCCGCTCGGCTTCTCGTACCTTCTGTACAATAACCTGTTTAGCGGCCTGGGCAGCAATTCGTCCGAATTCGATTGATTCAATCGGTTCCTCGACAAACTCGCCGACCTGGATATTTGGATTCTCCTCACGTGCAGCATCCAGAATAATCTGCCGCAACGGGGCATCTGGCTCGTCTTCCGCGTAAGTCTCCACAACTTCCCAGCGTCTGTAGGTATCGTAGTCCCCGGAAGTGCGATCTATGGCCACTCGCACCAGAATATCATCACCATTTCTCTTTCGAGTGGCAGATGCCAACGCGGCTTCAATAGCCTCAAAGATGATGATCTTTCCGACATCTTTTTCATTGGAAACCGCATCAACGACCAGCAGTATCTCTTTACTCATCAAATGTTTCCTAATTCAAAATTCCGGTATCACACGAGCCGAATCGATCAGATCGATCTGAATTCGATAGAGTGTCCCATCTTCTTCAATTAAAACCTGATTATCTTCCACGCCACCCAGTTCACCAGTGAAACGGTGACGACCATCTATCTTTGTTTGGGTCTTAACCCGCACCTTACTGCCCTTAAAACGCTCGAAATGCGCTTTTTCGAACAGCGGCCTATCCATTCCAGGTGAAGAGACTTCCAGCTGGTAATGCTCTTTGATTGGATCTTCCACATCAAGCACGCCACTGATCTGATGGCTGACCTGTACGCAGTCATCCATAACTATACCCTCTTCATGGTCTATATAGACCCGTAACAACGATCCACCCTTGCCTTGCCCGGTCAGTTCAATGCCCACCAGCTCAAAGCCCAGTAGTTCAACCTCCTGGCGTACAAGGGTTTTAAGTTTTTCTGGTGCAGACCTCATTTTTCCCACCGCAATAAAAAATGGGCACATGGCCCATCCTGTCGTATCCGAAAATGGGAGGTCGTAACCACCTATTTTCTAAATAAAAAAACCCCGCTATCGGGGTTTTATTATAATGCACTGCGGCTGATGACCGACAGCTATCGCAAAAACTGGTGCGAATTTTAGCATAGGACCTACCATCACGCAATTTCAGGATGGTATTGCTTCTTATATATCAGACCAGGATTAATTCTCCGTTACAGCCGGACTGGATGAAGTAAACCTTCAACCCGGCAACCATCCGCCTGCAGCCTGTACCGGCTCTCCTGTTTCAGGATTACTTAACCACACCACCAGTGCAAGTCGCTTGACATCAGTTGCAGAGAATAGAGGCCACTGAAATGACCACTTTCCTGTTTCAGCGCCGGGTTCAGACCGGGAATGACTCAACACAACAAAGTTCTCGCTCAAGTCACGGCCTCGATTCTCACCGCCACCAATATGACTCACCAGGTCAAATCCGAGAATTGCCATGTTAGCTTGTAAACCATGGGCAGTGTGACCCGCTTCAGGAAAAAATTCAGCGCTCACACCAGAACCGGAGTCAACCGTTAATGTGAGGCGACCTACCCGCTGTTGTTTACCTTCAGCAAGCTCTGGATTGCGAAACCAGCCCCGCCATTCCCGCCCATCAACGATAAACCCGGGCGTATAGACTGAACTCAATGCCCCACTGCGACGATAGTCCCGCTGGCGCTGACTGTATGCAGATGATGCAAAGCGATCCGGCCACCCAAGGCTATCCCAATAATCCACATGAAACGCCATCGGTATCAGTTGATTCCACAAACCTGGGTGGTGCTCCAACTGACTTAACCAACGATCAGCTGGAGGACAACTGCTGCAACCATGGGAGGTGTAAAGCTCGATAAGCTGCACCTGTTCAACCGGACTGCTCAGTGTCAAGGCATTCGCCGGCGGTACTGAACCTGTTGCCAGCATACCTATCAATAATATCAATCCAGTCTTGACTGTCATGAGATGTCTGGCACAAATTTCAGCGCCACCCCGTTATTGCAGTAGCGTAATCCGGTCGGTTTTGGCCCATCGTTGAAGACATGACCGTGATGCCCGCCACATCGGGCACAATGGTACTCGGTACGGGGCCAGATGAGCTTGTAGTCTTTCTTGGTTTCCAAGGCGTTGGGAAGGTAGTCATAAAAACTTGGCCACCCTGTGCCACTCTCATACTTGGTCGAAGAGGCGAAGAGAGGATTGTCGCATCCGGCACAGACAAAGGTACCCTTGCGCTTCTCTTGAAGCAGCGAACTGCTACCGGGACGCTCAGTCCCCTCCTCCCGTAAAATATGAAATTGTTCTGGCGTGAGTCGCTTGCGCCACTCTTCCTCACTCAAATCAAGTTTTTCCACTTGTGTCATTTCCTCACCCTGCTTCGCAAAAACAGAATGCCCGATAATCGGCATCACAGTCGCCACACCCATTAGTTTGATCAAACTTCTACGTTTCATTCAATATCTCCTGTTGCATAGGCTAGTGGGCCACAAGCGTTAATTGTTGATTAGAGATTAACAAGCCACCCCATCCGGAAGAGTTTCGGAGTGAGAAGATTTGAAAAGTTCATACATTTCTTGACCTAATCTCGAGTAGGAGCGTTCATTAAAATCGTTCTGCCTTAAACCTCTATTGGCAAGATAAACTAATTTAGGACGCCCGATTACATCAACACCTCTTGATATAACGAGTTGGCAGCACTTACAACCATGTCTGTTGCGTCTGTAAATATTTGGACAAGGATCACTTCCTCAGATTCACCCTTATAACTCGGTAAATTGTGCAGGAAAATCACCAGCCAGATCATTAACTCACGAGATTCAGTCTATACCCCGCTCATCCAGGACTGTTCACGCAATGATCACGAATTCATCACAACAGAATGAGTTGAGGCGCTTATTGGTTACACAGTAGTCTTGATTGGTGGGGCAGGGCCCCACCCTACCCGATAGTTCAGAGAGCCTCTGGTCAATTCATGAATCAGAGGCTCGCTAGGATTAAGCAGGTGGCTCTTAATCAAACTCAGCGGTTAATCAGGCCAAAGGGAGGGTAAAGCTGAAGCAAGCTCCACCTGTATCACTATTTTCTGCTTTGATGGTTCCACCTTGTAACTCAACCATACGGCGCGCAATGGCGAGGCCCAGACCTGCGTGCCCATCCTCATGGCCTATCTTACGTTTGCGGAAAAAGGGATCGAATATATGCTCTAGTTCAAGTTCAGGAATACCCTCACCATCATCCAAAACCATTACCAGAGCCTGCTCGCCCTGTTGAGATATGGATACAGAAACAGTTCCACCCGACTCAGTATGGTCCAAAGCATTGCCGATGAGATTATCCAGCACCCGTTCAGTCATGGCGAAATCTGCTTTCACAAACGGAGGTGACTGAGGAACAGTCCATTCAATTCGAACCTGAATCTGATGCGCTGGTAACTGGAACTTCTGAATTACATCCTGAACCAACTCAGCCAAGGGCATAGGTTCACAAGTCGGTTTCTTCTCTCTGGCTTCTAACTGGGCCAACTCAAAAAGATCCTCTAGCATTACTTTCAAACGCTTGCTCTGTTTTAAGGCGACCCTCAGATACTCCTGCTCCTGATCTTTATCCAGAGTGCCCTGTTTCATGTTCAAGGTTTCAAGATAGCCATAAAGTACAGCAAGAGGCGTTCTGAGATCATGGGAGACTTGAGCCACCAACTCCCTTCGCAGGCGATCTTGCTGTTTCAGTTGTCCCCACTGATCGGCAATAGTTTTTGCCATCTCCTCAAAGGCAGCCCCTAAGCGTTCAACCTCATCCCCTTCAGGATTGAAGGTCTCCTGTAATTGCTCTTGATGGGTAAAACCACTCTGTTGAAACGACACCATAACGCTGGAAAGGCGTTGTAGACGACGGGTCAACCAATGAAACAGCAACAAGCCGGTCAATAGACCAAAACCCATACTGACTGCTACAGCACCTGCACTGTATCTTAAGGCGTAACTCTCCTGTACAGCCTGTTCAGCGATATCGTACTCCTCACCCCTCAACACCACGTAGAGATATCCATCTGACATATCTCCTGCCGGTACAGGTGTAACTGAAAATGCTTTGCGTCGCTCATGGGAGCGAGGGTCGTCACCCAACAAAGGAAAACCCTCCCCCCGCAGAAAGGCTTCAATAGGGTTCAAATCCACCTGCTTGCGTTTCACCTTTCCAGCATCAGCGGAGAAAGCAAGAATAGTCCCCTGCTTGTCGAGCAGATAGATCTCGATACTGGGATTGATATCCATGTAGTCACTGAAGGTTTTTTTCAGTGCCAGGTCATTCATCGCGCCGTCGATAACCAGTCGTCGGTCAGACACAATGCGTTGTGCAAGATCCTGGTTGAAATGTTGGGTGATCTCTTGCAGATAACGGTCTGTGGTTGACAGGGTGATGAGGGTGTATAAAAGCCCGGTAACCAGAAACAGAGCAATCAGCGCAAAGGATAGGCGAGCATAGAGAGAGTGGAACATATTATAAGACGCTTTTGCCAGGCAGCAAGTTTAATCGGGATCGACTGAAATGCCAGCATTTTAATAGAACTACTGGAGCCTGTTTTTTCAAGAGCGCCCCCTCTCTTCACTAAACTTATAACCCACACCCCAGACTGTTAATACATACTGGGGATCAGATGGGTCTTTCTCAATCTTTGAACGGAGCCGGTTGATATGGGAGTTTACTGTGTGCTCATACCCATCATGGTTATATCCCCACACTTTATCGAGTAGCTGAACACGACTGAAAACTCGTCCAGGGTGTCGGGCAAAAAACATCAGCAAATCGAACTCTGTGGCAGTTAATTCTATATCTTTACTCTCAACTTGAACCTTTCGTTTTGTGACATCAATGGTAAGCCCACCATTGATAATGGTCTCTTGCTGCGTGATCTCATTCCTGCCTTCTCTAAGTGCATCGATTCGACGAAACAGGGCCTTTATACGTGCCATCAACTCAGGAACGCTGAAAGGCTTGGTTAGATAGTCGTCGGCCCCCATCTCAAGACCTAACACCCGATCGAGTTCAGTTGATTTTGCAGTCAGCATCAATATAGCTACATAGTCTTCAGCTGTTCTCATATTTCGACACAGAGTCAATCCATCCGTATCGGGCAGCATTAAATCAAGTATCACCAACTGGTATCTATGCTTTTTGAACAGCTCCATTGCAGCCGCACCATTTCCAGCTATATCCGCATCGTATCCTGCATCATGCAAGTGGTTTTGCACCAAATGAGCAATATCCGGTTCGTCTTCAACGATGAGTAACTTACGTTGCATCTGTCTAATATCTACCTTAGGTAAGATGTCTACCCGTTATTGGTTCAGAAATATCCTGGATGTTAAAGCTTTTTAATCCGCAATGTATGTCATCGAATTCACATATATATCACGAAAGTGTCACAGCAATCATTCAGGCCAATCAGAGGTGCAATCCTGTCTCCGGACGTTGGTCGGTCAACCAGTAGAACTGATGGGGTGGTACAACCAGCTGCTGCTTGAACAACCCAGGGCTCTCACCAGAATAGAGATCTTTGAGATTGCCATATTCGAACATGCCTCTATTACCTAATGTACTAAGCTCCATAAATTGTGGCGAACTATCAAAATTACAGACCACCAATACAGAACCCATGGGCATGAAAGGATCAGTACGCCAGAAGACAAACAGATGAGGATTCTCCACGTCGATCAACTCTCTGTTATTAAAATCTGAAAATGCCGGGATACCTTTTCTGGCAGCAATCATTTTCTTCAGTCCATCGAATATCTGCTGTTCCGGTGTACCGTGCTGGTGACGACGCTCGGCTCTCTCCCAATCTATCTTTGGCCTTTGCATCCAGCGACTGTCACCGGCCTTGTTCTCGTCATTGAGAAACTCCCTGTCATTCAGGGTACCGATCTCATCACCATAATAGAGCAAGGGCATGCCACCGAATGAGCAGATCAAACTGTGAATCAGCAGGATTAGTTTGATCGACTCATCGATGGCATCAAGATCATTCTGCTCAACGGCAGCTTCCAAACCAACCAGGGATGCCAGGGAGCCTGAGATACGTGCGTCTCCGGTTTTATGGTTAACACCGAAGGGTGCTCCACGGGCAGGCGAGTCATCATAGCTACCGGTAAAATAGTCGACCAGAAATTTGCGATGCGCTGAAGGCTCATAACCGGCCCGAATGATATCGGCATTATCAAAGCCAAGTCCAATATCATCATGGCAGCGCAGATAGTTGAGCCATGTTGCCCGATCCAGTTTTGTAGGCAGACTTTGTATACCCTGCATCAGCAGCTGAGTGTTCTTGGTAGCCACTGCATCCCAAATCAGTGCCATCAATGTTGCGTTGTAAGCTATTTCACACTCTTTTGCGATTACCGCGTCTTCACCAAAGTATTTGATGATTTCAACGGGTGCCACTATTGCTTCAGCAATAAATAACACACCTGGCGCGGTAACCTGACAACAGTCTTTCATGAGTTGTAGCAGCAGATGCGCTTCACGCTCATTCTGAGAGGTGGTGCCTATCTTTTTCCATAAAAAGGCGACGGCATCGAGGCGCAGAATATCTGCACCCTGGTTTGCCCAGAATAGAGTGTTGTCCAACATTTCGATGAATACAGCAGGATTATTGTAGTTGAGATCCCACTGGTAGTGATTGAAGACACTCATCACCCATTTCTGCATACCGTCATCCCAGGTAAAATTACCAGGGGAGGTCTCGGGAAAGATCTCAGGCATCGTCTGCTCGAACATATTGGGAATATCACGATTGTTATAGGTGTAATAATAATCTTGATATTTCTGTTCACCAGCCCTTGCCCGCTGCGCCCACTCATGCTCATCTGAAGTGTGGTTAAGCACCATATCAAGGACCAGAAGCATGCCTCTTTTACGTGTTGATACCGCCAGTTTATTGATATCCTCAAGGCTGCCGAAACGAGAATCCACATTACGGAAATCACTTACTGCATAACCACCATCGCTTGCACCTTTCGGACAGTCCATAACCGGCATGACATGCAGCATATTAACGCCCAGTTCCTGTAGATAAGGAAGACGCTCCTCAACCCCTTGCAGGTTACTGGCAAAACCATCTGCATAGAGCGCCATACCAACCCATTCCTGACTGAGAAACCAGTTGTGGTGTTTCTCTCGCTCACTGTCGAGTTGTTTGAGGTCAACATGTCGCTGTACATAGCGGGTTGCCATAACCTCGACCAAATGAATCATCTGCTCCTTGAAATCATCCCGTTTACCATAAAGATGGTTGAACAACAGATGAATACCATAGAAGTTGGCACCCAGACGGGTATAAAAATGGCGCAGATCCCGTTTACGAATCTCGGTTTTGAGTTCATCCAGGATTTGATTCAGGAGCGAGTGTGATACCTGCTCATACATAGTGGTTCGCCTGTTGCCGCACCAATTTACCGCTTGTGTCTAACTTTCCCATTGCTTCAAAAAATCACTATAGAATGATGGTGAGGAGACAGTAGCCCCCCTCTGTCCCACTATTGCTGACGCAAATGATTGTGCTCGTTTCAAACTGATCTCCAGTGGCCACTGCTTCATCAAGCCCAGTAAAATCACTGAGGTGAAAGCATCTCCCGCGCCAACTGTATCTACAGTTTTCAGGCTTGTTACTGGAACTATCTCCAGGGGTCGACCCCCATTGCCGGCCAAAACCATAGCCCCCTTCTCCCCTTGTGTCACGATCACCCCTTCCAAACCATAGGCTGTTTTGAAATCCATGGCTTGCGCCAGCAGATCGGATGATTGCCCCAGCAACTGATCAAGCTCATCCCGATTCAGTTTGACCCAGTCTGCTTGAGAGACCCATTCCAATATCTCTTCAATATGCCACCATGGGGGACGCAAATTCACATCCAGAAAGATACGCTTTGCCCCACTCCGTTTCAGTTGATCGAGCGCACTTCGGGATACCGGATTTCTGAGGCCAAGGCTTCCATGGTACAGAGTGTCGCAAGTGGTCTCTTGCAAGGGTAGCGAATCGATGAAGTCATAAGCGGCACCCGCCACGATCTCATAGCTTGGCTCCCCCTGATTAAAACTGATCGTTACTTTTCCAGTGATATGTTCTGGATCCTGCTGTACACCTTCTGTCTCCATCCCCCAATCTGACATAGTCCTGAGGATGGCATCCCCCTCACTATCCCGTCCAACGCGACTGACAAAGCTCGGAGATTGACCAAAGGCCTGCAGATGCCAGGCGACATTAAAAGGCGCACCACCGAGCACCTTTTCACCCCCGGGAAAACAGTCATAGAGAACTTCTCCAAAAATAATCAGTTTTTTATTGTTCATGGATTTTTCGTTTTCTCTATTTGCAGACTTAAGGATAGCAAATCAAAAAGACTCAACCGCTTGATACTCTCCTGCGCTTTCTGGCAAGAGATCCACCATTCTGACATAGACCAACGCTACATCCTTATACTGGCACAACTGTTTGAAGAAGCTTCGCGCATTTGGGGATTCAGGCTCATGTCCGTCGGGTATCAGGGTTCTCTCCAGGTCAGCACAAATGAGCAGCTTTTGAGTCATGTTTCTTCAGGTACAAGGCAGCTTTTGAAAAAGTCGTAGTGTTCGATCGCCTCCAGTATTCCCAGGGCATGGGATTGATTGGCAAAATAGATACGCTCCAGATCAATCATGTGAGAGAGCTCTTCATGGTGTCTGTTTGCAACCACCACAGCGAGCGTGTTGCCGCGCATCATATCTTCATCAGATCCGGACCCGCCAGCAACCAGGGTATTTTCGAGAGGCACATCCAGACGTTGCGCAACATAGCGCAATGCCTGCCCTTTTGATGCACGGGATGGTAATACATCAAGGAATTGACCGAATGCATGGACCACATTACAGGTCAGCTCCTCTTTGTGCAGCAGGGTGTTGATTTCATCAACTGAAGGAGCCTTGTTGGGATCATAATGGTAGGCAAGCTTAAAGTAGCTCTGATCCTGTTTGGGTTGAGGTTTGATACCTGGAAGATCCGCCATCACCCTGCGAATGCTTTTCGGATGCCATAGGTGGTCAATGTGATCGCCCCAATAGTCATCCATCGAAAGACCTTGAGAGTAGTGTATTTTGGTACCTAAGCTGGTTATTAAAACATCTGGAATAGGAATCGAGAACTTTTTCATAATCGATAAGGCATCATCCAGGCGACGTCCCGTGGCAATTCCAAATGTGGCACATTTTCGGTTATTACGCACAACCTCGATGAAACGCTTCAATCCAGTGGGATTACCTAACAGGTTTTGATCCAGGTCGGTAAAGATTGCCCGGTCGCGGTATCGATATTTAACATGTCTGGGAGGCTTGGTCGGTACTCTTTCATGTGCTTCCGGCATCGGTGTGACCAGTGAAAGATATTTTTTCGCATGGGCTTTCCAGGAATAGTATTTGCGAACACCGTTGAGTCCGTTTCTAGAGAATTTTTGCCACAAATCATTGTCGTGCAGTATCTTCAACAGGCTTCGACGAATCGCCTTTTTATTCAGCGGATCCACCAGCAAGCCGTTTTTACAATTGCCGATGATATCCACTGGCCCCCCATTTTCCGTAGCAATCAAGGGCAGTCCACTTGCTGCAGCCTCAAGCAGGGTCAAACCAAAAGGTTCAGTAAGGGCCGGATTGACAAATACTCCTTTTGAGCGCGCAGCCAATTGATAGATCTCCGGCACTTCCTTTGCGAGATGGCGTTTTGGAACCGCCACATGTCCGTAAAGATCATAAAGATCGATGTTCATCAGGATATCGGTCATTACTGACTGAGGACCGCTTTCCATATCCCGGATATCGTCACGATTCCCGGCAATAATCACCAGATTGGCAACATTCTGCAGTTGGCTCGATTCACCATAGACTTCCAGCAGGGTGAGAATATTTTTCCGTTCATCGGCTCGTGAGAGTGCGAGAATAATAGGTTTATCAGGATCCTGAAGGAATCGCGCCAGTGATTTATGAAATGAGATCTTTACCCCGAGTCCCGGCGGATGAAACTGGGTCAAATCAGTACCAGGGGGTATGACCGCCATACTGTCCGGCTGATAATAGTTGTAGAGGCTGTATTGCTCCTCAATCTCATTGTGTGTACTGGTAATCACCAGGTCAGCGTTTGCAAGTACCTCCTCTTCAGCCTCAACCCGTCGATCCATATTATAGCGATGGGCAATCTCTTTCCGGGTCAATCCCTTGGCAAGCAGTTGATGCTGCTTGTCCCGCCCCAGTGAGTGCCCGGTATGTACCAGAGGGATACCCAGCAAATGGGAGAGGCGTACACCGACATAGCCAGCATCAGCATAATGGGTGTGAACAATATCGGGCATGCGGGGCTGGGTCTTCAACCAGTTGAGCAGATTATCCATAAAGCTGTCCAGATGATCCCACAGGATCTCCTTGGCAATATACCCTTCCGGGCCCGCATCAACACGAACGATTCTTGCCTTTGATGACAGCATCTCCAAAGGCTCTGAGTAATCATCACTGATCTCCGGGTCTACTACCCTTCTGGTAACCAGGTCAACACGACTGACCTCATCGCAATCAGACAAGGCTTTTGCAAGATCCACAACATATTTTGTTTGACCACCGGTATCCGCATCACGTCCCAATTCCAGATCATGACTGCGAATCAGTCCATGAACACTTATCAGACAGATATACATTGCATGATCTCCCCGGACTGACCCATGAGGCAGGAAACCCTGCTCAATCTAAAAAATCGAATATGACAACATTTGACTGCCCTGTTTAGAGCGACTACTCCAGACTAAGATATGAATTAGATACCGTTGATAAAGGGTCAGATGGTGTGACTATCAATCTATTAACCCTGCGACTAAGTATGTTGTCTTCAGCCGAAGTGCGCCTGCCTGCGGCAAGGCATCAAAACGCCGCTGTAGCACTCCTACAGCAAGTTTTGATAACGCAGTCTGCAGGCAGGCACACTTCGGCCTCTCTTTTAAAAATCATATTGTTAGGGGTTTCAAGCCTGCCCTTGCTCGGTGTTGCGGCTCTTGACAAGGGAATAACCATTGCCTGCGAGCCGCGCCTTGATCAAGGGCAGGCTTGAAACCCTGAAGACGACATACTTAGTCGCCGGGTTAATAATAACCCATTACACTGCGTTAACGAACAATATCTATAAGATCAGGCAAGCTCTAGCCAAACCGCCTGAAAATGTGCCTTACATATAGAATTATAGTATCAGATTTATACTGAAAAATGTGCGCCTGGATGATTCAAGCCTGTCAGGGCAATATTTCCAGATGGTGGCGTGGATTAAACCAGCTAACACCTACAGAGGGGTGGCAGGCTCTACTCAAACACACCTTCGTCCAAATTGAGTAGTAGACGTTTTTTAACCTGGTCGAATACCAGGATAGAGACACCCTGATGATCTAACTTGAACTCTTCAGCCTCCTCCCTGCTTTCCAAAGGAATCAACTCATGCCCCATAGGACCTAGAATATCTGAGCCGATGACATAGTATGCTTTTCGTGCATCAATTCGCGTAAGCGAGTAATACTCTGTCACACCGATGTTTTCTATCTCACTCGCCTGATGATTGGGCGCCCACTTTGACAACTCAAGCAGATATTTGAACAGATCCTTTGCACCGTCGAAATGGTGTGCATGACCATCCTTGTAAACCACTGTTGCAATCCATTCAGGATATTTCGCAACAAACATCCCGCACACAGGGCAGGTATCCTTGGGGCCTGGGTCAGGCAGCTCAACAGTCTCTGCGACTAGGTTACTCGCTTGAGCCATAAATATGCACAAGATCATCAAAGTTATTTTTTTCTTCAAACCCAATATCATTGGCAGTTCCTGCTTTCCAACTATTTCTAACCGATACTCTGTTTTAGTCCGACATTACTTAAACCTGAATCCGGGGAAGGAGAGGATAAGGGGATCAAAAAGTAGAGCTTTGGCATTTCAGATCCCCTCACACCAATCCACTCCCGGAGGTAGAGGAAACAAACAGAGCAGTGATATTCAGGCGTATTAACCTTTTTTCTGCTTCATCTTTTCCATCATCTTTTTACGACGTTCAAGACGTTTTTTTCGTACCATCAAAGTATCCTTTGCCATCCCCATATAGGCATCACTCAGTGCTTCATCAAAGCCAACAAGTTCTCCACCTTTTACAGCTTGAACCTCTTTTGCTGCCTCGGCTGATGAAAAGGCCATTTTACTCCTGGTGGTCATGGTACCTTTCAACTTGGCTCCCAACAGATAAGTTGCGTCATCCACATTAACCATAGGCTTAACTTTTTTGTCTGCACCGAAGTCGGCAGTATAGATCGCCTTCGGACCACGATCTATGTTCAGCGATAGACTGATCGCCAAACAATGTATGGAACAGGTGCCGTCAACCAAGCCATCATCGTAATGCACTAAATGGCGACTATGGTTCCATTTGGTGCGATCCATGCCGCAATAGGGACACTTGGCATACTTTTCAAGCTCATTTTCCAATGGCTTGTCATCGGTAGCACTCTTCGGGATAAATTGTAACGGCGTACCATCTCCATCACAGGCAGTGCCCGATGCTTTGACCCACCCTTTTCCTGGGACCATCACACCAACGCCCTGTCCAGCGAGCGCGCCGCCCGACAACCCAGCTAAACCGGCCACAGATAACATCTTTAACAGATTACGACGTTCCTTATTACTCTCATTACTCATAGTCAAATACTCCTATACTACTTCCACACTATAACCGTCGTGATTTAACATTTTTAAACCAACAACTCACACTATTAACCCTGAACCAACCCATCGAGGTGCCGGGTTATATTTACCAGTTGGCCAGACCCCGCATGATCTCGAAAAAAACCACACCTTCGTAGAGTGTCCATAAACCGAGCAGTATCACTGCAAGGCCGGCCAATTTAGCCAACACACCTCGAAATACCGTTCCGATATAGGTTCCAACCAAAGTAACTGCAACCATTGATGGCAATGTACCAGCGCCGAAGCTCAACATAAGCAGTCCTGCATCAACCGGGTCTGCAGTGGATACGGCTTTTACTGCTACTGAAAAAACCAAGCTGCACGGTACCAGGCCATTGAGTATGCCTGCAGTCATTGCAGTTACCAGTGGAGATGAGTTGGTCAGAGCCGCAACAGGAACAGAGGCTACAGCGGGCTTCCTGAATCTCACTTTCCACAACCGAAGACCAAGCAGATTCAAACCCAGTAAACTGATCAGCACACCCGCCAGAATCATCAGGATACCTTGCGCCTTACCAACAATACCGCTCTGTACCAATACCTGACCTACAAGGGCACCACCAATCCCAAGCATGGTATAGACTGTGATACGCAGACCATGAAATGCAATAAGAGCATTTGGCCTGTATCTCGGTGCCAAATGGATAAAGAATCCGGCATTTATTCCACTGCACATACCGAGACAATGAAAGCTACCCAAAATACCTGTCATGAAGGCCAGACTGAGCGTAAAATCAGAACTCACAGCAATTCGCTCACAACCATTTCGAAAAGCTCAGCTGTGGATTCACCTATGATTCGGGTGTGCAATCGACCCTTGCGATCAAGAATGAAGGTAGTGGGCAATCCAATGACACCATAGTTACGAGCCGTCTCTCCATGCTCGTCAAGTAATACTTCATATGTAATTGCGAGGTTGTTAATAAATGCAGCGGCAGTTTCTCGATCCTGCCTGACATTTAATGCAAGCATCACCAACCCTTTATCTTTCAATTTTCTATAGATAGGCTCAATGTTCTGCATCTCGCTTTTACAAAATGGGCACCAGTCAGCCCAGAAGCGAATCACCACCACCTTGCCTTCATATAGATCGGGGTAGCGTAACAACTCACCATTCAGGCTTTCCAATTCAAATGCCGGAGGCTGCTTACCTTTATCTAAAGCTGATGTATCTGGTTGGCAGCCAAACAAAATGATAAGCATCAACACCAGTAAGCAATAAATAATACTCTTCTGTTTCACCACCACACCTCCTGCATGGTTAGATTGGACTGCCACACGGACCAAGCGGCCGTTAAGTAAAACTGGATGAAGAGCATGATTGAGAGCCAACTCAATCTGGGAACCACTTGCGTTACGGTGACTGTCAGACTTGGAATGTTTTTCCATGGTGAGATAACACCGACACTGAGTGACAAACCTGCAGCCAGAAACAGAGGGATATAGAGGAAATAACCTATATAGTCATGCCCCTGTTTAAGTATACAAAAGGGGCAGTGGTGATGGGGGTGCTCATAGATATAGAGTGATATAAACGACACTATTGCTATTAACGAGATGCAAAAAGCCGCAAGCCCAGCAAACGAAAGCAACCAACCCTTACGCCCCTTCAAGGCCACCCAAAGAGCGCTGAAGAGCACTAAAACTGCAGACAGTATGAAAGCAGGCATAATCTTTCCAGGTGGCATTCCCGATATCTCTGCAGCCACACCTTCCGCCTCAGCTGAGAAGAGGGTTCCACAACAGGAGGTAATCAGATTGGGATCCATCTCATTAAAATGAAGCCACTGTAAGATAGATTCTGATATTGCCAGGGGTATAGCAAACAACAACAATCCATATTTATACCTGATAAGTGGATAGTCATAGCCCCGGTTGTCGAGATAGTTTAAAGCCAGCCAGGCCGCAGCAAAAAAGAATAGTGCAATTTTAAAAACCAGGGTTGGCCAACCCCATGAGTTAACATTGAGTACCCCAGTTGCGCACATCGCGCCAACAAACTGTCCAGACATCGATTCAGCGTTATAGATAAACAGCAACAGGGATAGAAATTCGAAACTCAAGGCCCATATCAACAGGGTAGATATCAGATAGGTACGTCGTTCAAGTGATAGCTGTTGTTCGCTACCGCTTTGTATATCCCAAAAACGGAGTATCTGAATTGAGAATCCCGCAGCAATAATCAACATTGAGGATACGATTGCAGAAACCAGAATCAACGCCATGATTGAGGGATCGAATATCACAGCTCAGATACTCTCTGTAACCATAACACCATCATGCAACTCTATTAATCGATCGACTACAGTCGATTCGAATACCACTGGGTCATGGCTGCTGATCAAAACCGTTTTTCCTGTATTGCGAAGTTCATCGATCAGACCCATGAAATCAGCTGAGAGTCGACTGTCTAGATTAGCAGTCGGTTCATCAGCAATCAGGATCTTTGGTTCATTAATCAATGCCCGACAGATAGCAACCCTTTGCGCTTCACCACCGGATAACCAGTCAACAGGATTGCCCGATTTATTCGACAGCGAAAATTGATCAAGAAGGCGGTTTGCTCTGGCCTTCAACGTCTTATATGGCAATCCCTGGGGATAGGCTGGCAACATTATATTTTCCAATACACTCAATCCCGGAATCAGGTTAAAACGCTGAAAAATAAACCCGAAGGTGTGTCGCCGTACTTCTGTCAAAAAACGCTCAGGCAGGCCGGATATAACCCGCTCACCCAATTGAATACGGCCACTGGTGGGACGCGAGAGACAGCCTATCATTGACATCAAGGTCGTTTTCCCAGAGCCGCTGGCTCCTTTCAAACAACTAACCCGGTTAGCTTCAAAGTGGGTGGTAATACCTTGTATAGCGCAAAACTCATTTGCTTTACCCTGGTTAAAAACCTTGCGCACATCAGTTAACTGAATCAACATAGATCTCTACCGCATTACTGCATCGGGGTCGGTGATGGAGGTGCGCCAGACCGGAATAATCGTTGCCAGGATATAGGGCAGCACAGTAAAAAAGAACAAAGTCGCAAGCTGCAGCCCATCCACAACGGGCGTCAACTGGAAGCTAGGATAGAGAACAGCCCAACCCTTGAGTACAGGTTCAAACAGGCTGGCCGAGGCAAAAAAGACATGGGCATAAGCAGCCAGATACCCTAGAAGAAATGCCATCAATGAGATAATTGCACCTTCCCAGAACTTCATCCGCATCACATCACTGGTCTCCCAACCCACTGCTTTGAGTATACCGATCTCACGACGCTCTTCTGCACTCAAGCCGGAAGCCTTATCCCAGGCAAAGATCATAAATGCCAGCACAGATCCCATCAGCAAAACAAAGATAACCCCCTCTCTCCATGAAAAGATACTGTCGTAAGTGCGTAAGATCTCTTCTCTTAATATTGGACGACTATCCGGTAGCATCAGCACCAATTTTTCTGCAACTTTACGCACCTCACGAGGGTTTCTGACAGACAATACCAGATCACTATAAACACCCTCTGGAATATTGAATAAACGACGAAATGCCAGTGGTGAGATTAACAGTAGGTCTGTAGTGACCAGCTCTGACCTCTCATCGAGTAACTTCGATACTTTAAACGCGTAGGCATCTCCAGATTGAGATCTTAACGTCAGATAATCTCCCAATGACAACCCTCTGGTACGAGCTATACCGGCGCCAATGATTATTTCGGTTATCGGTAAGGATTCCTGACCAGCTGTCATAACGGTGTAGTTTGCTTTGACCGCTGGGTCATAGTAATAGCCCCAAAGACGCCCACTCTTTTGTGTGACACCACGCAATTTCCCTATTTTGTCCAGATACTCACTTGGCACCAAGGCATTACGACCAGCCTGTAATCTTTGCACGATAATTTCAGGGGCATTTTCCAGCATATTCACAGCCTCTTTGCGCAAGGCATGTGTAAATAGCATTACCGATGCAAGCATAAAGATGATCAGGGTGTAGACGGCGAGTAGTGCAAAATTCTTACCCTTGTTTCTCAATAAACTGGAGAGGATGTAATCGATCAGATACTTCTGTTTACGTAGAAAACAGATCATTGCAGTAAACCAGAAGGTGGCGGTAACAAGGAACCACTGGGAAAGTGCTCAATGGCACCCGGATGGTCTTGAAATGCAGAGTGAAGATCAGTCTGAGTTGGATGCCGCGTATAGCGGGCCTCAGTAAACAGTGCAATATCGGTTAGACCCAGCTCTCTCACCAGATCTCCTGTTTGCACCAGCGCCTCAGAAGCCTGCCTCCGCTGAAAGCCGCTCTCAATTATCGTGGTTATAAAGCCTGCCAGCAAAACCAGCAGACACACAAGTAAGGTGTTGGATCTTCTCATCAATCACTTAAGCCAGATAGAAACGCTGCGAGTCTATCTGAGCTGAACTTCAGGACTCATTGACATGAATCATTTATCGAACTAATGCGCGAAAAGTAGGTTATATGGCCTATTTCATAGGCAGTGGATTGTGCGATATGACCCACTTTCCAGCCCAGCATGCTGTAGGGTGGGGCCATGCCCCACCAATGAGGGTGGATTATATTATGAGGCTGAAGAATATTTGACGTAGAATCCACATTGGGAAATGGATAATTTCACCAAGTGCAGGTACCGCACCCATTTGACCACCCTGCTGGCAACAACGGACCATTCAAACCGGAAAGGGCTGGTCAGCCTGCTGCTATTGGCCATGAAAATAGATTTAACATTCAATAGATAAGAAAGGGGCTTTGGCCTCTTTCTTCAAGACATACTTATCGCTTGCGTGATATCGTCATTGTCTGCTCCTTGGCTTGGTAACATTCCACATATAACCTGATTCAAACTCACCTAAATGTGCTTTTCAAATGATGACTGATGTCCCGGTATTTTTTCTTAGATTAGTTCGATCCCGGATGTTACTCTCGTTTTCTAGTCCCTGGTCCCCAAGTAAACTCGATAATTCCGAATACTAATGCAACCAATACAGCAGCCATAGATTGCCCTAACTGAAATAATATTCCAGGACAAATTATAAATATAGCAAGCCAAATGTATCGGATCATTTCTGATACCTCGAATAAACAATATCTATTTAATACAACAAACATTATCTGGTACGAGATAATCATCAGTACCATAGCCATCGATTGGACTCGTTAATTCACAAAGTGTTGTATCGCTCTAATGCCCATTAGAACACGAACTTGCACACTGAGCAGGTATTGCAACTACACTTGCCGCTACAGCCATAGGACTTTTGAAAACTTAGCAACTAATGAACATGAACTAACTACTAAAGCACAATAACTAGATTCGTTTGACATACATGTCATAAAATTCTCATCAGCTTGCTCTTCGCATGTCTATTTAATAAAGCACGATTTTATGAGACCTAATATACCGACATAAATTACGGGATTACTTTCAACGGTCAATTTAACTGGAATCTGCAGCTAGGCAATGAACCAAGACCTTGTGACGGTGTAATTCTCTTGTAGTGAATTTTTACGCCTTTTGGTGGGATATAACTCCACCTCGCCATTGCAACAATCAACCCACCATTTTTTATATCGGAATACCCAACGCTGAAGTGGAATTTCAAAACAATTTGATTTAATTAGACGATCGGTCTATTATTTAATTATGAGATCAATTACAGCAGTAAAACGTGGTCGTGGCAGGCCACCAAAGGATCAGGCGGTATTCAGCCAGGCAAAAGCTGAGCTGATACGTGCCGGCATGGAAATCCTCACAGAAAAGGGATTTTCCGCCACGGGTATTGATGAGATCCTCCGAAGCGTCGGCGTGCCAAAAGGCTCCTTTTACCACTACTTCAAAAACAAGGATGCCTTCGGCTCAGAACTGATTCAGAGTTATGTGAAATTTTTTGAACACAAACTGAATAAGTTTTTGAGTGACAAAACCCTATCCCCCCTCGAACGTCTTACAGCCTTTTTAAACGACGCTATTAATGGCATGGCAAGATATGAGTTCAAACGGGGATGTCTTGTTGGCAACCTTGGCCAGGAGATGGGCACTTTACCGGAATCGTTCCGGGTTCAGCTGATTGCCGCATTTGAGGTATGGCAACAACAAGTCGAACAGTGTCTTGAGGAAGCTCGAACTCTAAAACAGATACCCGCATCGACAAATTGCAAAGAAGTCGCATATATCTTCTGGACGGGCTGGGAAGGTGCGGTGCTTCGTTCAAAACTTGAACGTGACCCAACAGCCCTACGCAGTTATTCAAAATTCTTCCTAAGCAGCCTTACGCCTTAGGTAATTTTTTACTCATTATTAGACGATCGGTCTATTATTAGGAATTTTATATGTTTAAAGGCATCTTGATTGACAAACAAAGCGATAAATACAGTGTCGAGATTAAAGACATTGATGAATCCGCTCTACCAGATGGTAACGTTACTGTTGATGTTCAATACTCGTCTATCAACTACAAAGACGCATTAGCAATTACCGGTGCCTCGCCTGTTGTACGGCGTTTTCCGATGGTTCCCGGCATAGATCTTGTTGGCAGCGTCACCCAATCATCTCATGACGATTACAGTAGTGGTGATCTAGTCGTATTAAACGGTTGGGGTGTTGGTGAAGTTCATTGGGGGGGACTCGCCCAAAAGGCTAAACTGAATGGTGACTGGCTGGTTCACCTCCCTTCCTCATTAGAGCCTAAACAGGCTATGGCAATAGGCACAGCGGGTTATACAGCAATGTTATGTATCCTTGCGCTTGAGCGTAACGGTGTCACACCTGACAAAGGAGAGATCCTCGTGACAGGCGCCTCAGGCGGTGTTGGCAGTGTTGCTATTGCTGTGCTCTCAAAACTTGGCTACAAGGTGGTTGCCTTAAGTGGAAAGCATGAACAAGAAGCAGGATTCCTGAAGGATTTAGGTGCATCTGAAATCATCCCAAGTGAAGAGCTTTCAGAACCAGGTAGACCACTGGCTAAAGAACGCTGGGCAGGTGTTGTTGATGTGGTGGGATCCCACGTACTTGCCAATGCATGTGCCTCCACCCAATATGGCGGTGTGGTAACGGCATGCGGTCTAGCAGGAGGAATGGAATTTCCAGCATCCGTTGCGCCATTTATTTTACGCGGCATCTCACTAATTGGCATTGATAGTGTCATGTGCCCGAAAGCAGTTAGACAGGAAGCATGGAATCGGCTTGAACATGATCTTGACCTGTCGAAACTTAGCAATATAGCTGTTGAGATCGGCCTGTCAGAGGCTATCGATACAGCAAATGATCTGCTTGCCAGAAAAATAAGAGGACGGCGAATCGTTGACGTTAATAGATAGCAGGTTTACTGCTATAGCAACTCACCACTACCACTCTCCTGCTTACTCCCCTCATCCTCTCCCTCTGGGAGAAGGAGAGGATGGGGGGTTAGAATAAACAAAGCATTAGCTTTTCTAATTCCCTCACCCCAGCCCTCTCCCTGAGGGATAGGGAGTAAGAGGAAAAGCAGTTAATTTCCATATAAAGCTAATCATTCACCAAGATATCAAGTATTACAAAGGGCCCATCCACGCACTGCTTTTTAGAATCAAAACGCTTGCATAAAGCAAGCATCGGCTTGTTATCCTTCATCACATATCCCCGCAGTTTATGAAAACTATTTTCTTTAGCCGACGCTATGAGCTTTGTCAGTAGCTGAAAACCAACACCTTGACCTTGATACCCATCCACGACAGTTATGGCAAACTCCGCTATGTTCTCGTGATCTGGTAGTTTCATATAGCGCCCCAGCCCAAGCCCTTTCTCTTCTCCCTCCGTATCTATAAATGCACACCAGGCAACACGATTTTTCCCATCCAAGTTAGTCAAATAATCTAACTGCCTATCAGATAATCTATTAATTGGAGAGGCAAATCGTGTCATACGTGAATGGTTGGAGAGACTTTTAAATCCAATTGAAATCTGATCTTTAAGGAAGGAAATTGTATGTTTGGTATCAGGCTCGATGCACAATTGAACCTGATAACCTGTACCATCTTTCATCCGGTATTGTAGTGAAGCATCAGGATTACTCATTATTCAATAGTCTTGTCGCTGCATCACGACAGCTTTTCAGCAGTCGCTCAACCAATTTCGGATCATTAACCGCACGACTGAGCGCTACACCTCCGATCATCATTGCAGTTAGTGCATACAGCTCTTCACTCTGCTTGCCTTTATGATCAGTATAGTGTCCGAGGATACGATTCATCTTTTTGTAGAGCCGGGTATAGGTGTCTCGAACCTCCGGCTCTCTGGTAGCTATATCTGTAGCCAGGAAGGCCAGTGGACAGGGCATCTTTTCTCCGTCCAGATGATTTATGTCCAGATAACCCTCCAGTACCTCCTGAAACCACTCTTTTCCACGCTTATCTTTCACTAGATGTGCAGTAAACCGCCCATTTTTAGCCGCATAAGTCATCGCCTTGTCATAGAGTTCACTCTTGCAGCTGAAGTGCGCATAAAATGCGCCATGCGTCATGCCGGCATCACGCATAATTTCATTGATACCGGTCTGATCATAACCTTGGTGCAGAAAACAACGGGCGGCACTCTCAAGGATACGCTTTCGACTCTGCTGTTTATGCTTTGCTGAATAGGGCATTGATCTTAATAACCTATAAAGAGACCTCAGATCAATTCGAAAACTGTTTAGAGGCTGCTGAAGTCTGAAAACTAACATATCGGGATAATATTATCTTGATCATATTTAGCTACCCGATACCATCTCCACCTATTACAAACATCAGGCATTCACTCTTTGCTGCCCAGTTAACTCTGTATTTCGTGGAATAATAGCTATGAACCAATCACTTATTCTTTTCCCATTAATTTCTCTTGTACTGATTACAGGCGGTATGGGAATCGCCACCCTCACTGCGCGCTATAAGGCAGTTCGGGAGGGATCCCTTTCTATTGCATATTTCAAATTCAATCGCGGGGGTAAGCCTCCCGAATACCTGCTGAAGATCAGTCACCATTTCCATAACCTATTGGAGACCCCTCCCCTCTACTACTTATCGTTGGTGGTTATTCTTATTCTGGGAAAAGTGGATGCAATCTACCTTGGGTTAGCTTGGCTCTATGTCGTTTCTCGTATCGCACATGCCTGGATACATCTTGGCTCTAATAACATTCTCCATCGTAAGAATGCTTTCATACTCAGTTATATGTTGATATTTTCTATTTGGATTCGTCTGTTAATTCAATTGATCCAAACATAGCATAGAGTAACTTTACTGATCCGTTTGAGGCACCCGATGACTATTAACCCGTAACAGCAGAATTTGCCTCTTCAGACTTAACCTCAGGCAGACCAAAGGAGAGCACTGCAGCCATTAATACTAAACCCGCCGACCACCAGAGACACCCTTCCAATCCCTGTGTCTGGTAGATTAAACCGGAAAGCACCGTACCAATCAGTCGCCCCCCCGCATTTGCCATGTAGTAGAAACCAACATTCATGGAGACCTTGTCATGATCTGAATAGGCCAGAACAAGGTAGGAGTGGACTGCCGAATTGATAGCGAATATTACTCCGAACAGAATCAGGCCGATTATCAACACCTGCTCAGCTGGCCAACCCAAATGTAATGTAAGGGCGATGCCTGCAGGAAACAGTACCAGCATAAAGACCCAGAAACGAGCTGTTCCCCCACCCGGCCCCTTTCCATGGTGGGTACGCCCAAGCAATTTCGGTACACTCGCCTGAACCAGACCATAACCAATGATCCATAGTGCAAGAAATCCACCAACCTGTGTGAAGCTCCAGCCTAATACCTCATACAGGAAGACCGGTAATCCCACCACAAACCAAACGTCTCTGGATCCAAACAGAAAAAAGCGCGCTGCCGACAACCAATTTATTGCAGGCACCCTAGAGAAAACTTGGGAAAACTTGGGCTTGCTTTTCATCTTACCCAGCCCCGAGGGCAGTAGCACAGCGGTCACAATCAGGACCAGTAACAATAACCCTGCTAATACCGCCAGCGCACCTCGAAACCCAATCAGTTCAAGCAGTGCTGCTCCGATGAAATAGCCGCCTCCCTTGAGGGCATTCTTAGAGCCTGTGAGTATCGCAACCCATTTAAATAACTTTGATTCACCACCATCCCGCACCATGGTCTTGACAGATGCCTTGGCTGACATCTTGTTCAGGTCTTTTGCAATACCCGACAGAGCCTGCGCTATCATCACATAAAATACTGACAGCCAGGCATCGGGAACCGTAAGTGCCAGAAGTGCGATCACCTGCATTCCCATACCAATGTGCATGGTGAGATTAAGACCTATACGTGCACCTAACCAACCACCAACCAAGTTGGTGACAATGCCGAAAAATTCGTAAAACAGAAATAGCATTGCTACTTCAAACGGAGAATAGCCGAGAAGATGGAAGTAGAGTACGACCAGCATTCGGATCGCACCATCGGTGATGGTAAAGGCCCAATAGCCTCCCGTTACCAATAGGTAGTTACGCAGCCCCTGCTCCATGTTTATAGTGCCGCCGTAACTTTTTTGACGATATCTATCAACCGGTTCACATATCCCCACTCATTGTCATACCAGGCATAGATCTTCACTTGTCGTTCATCGATCACCAGCGTGGACAGTGCATCCACAATCGATGAGCGCGGATCATTCACATAGTCAACAGAAACAAGAGGACGCTCCTCATATCCCAATATGCCTTTCAACTCCCCTTCGGAAGCTTCACGGAAATACCCATTCACCTCTTCTGCAGTAACAGGTCTTGGCGCTTCAAACACAAAATCAGTCAGTGAACCATTCAACAATGGCACACGCACCGCATGACCATCCAACCTACCCGCCAACTCTGGAAAGATCTTGGTGATCGCCTTTGCGGAACCTGTTGTTGTGGGAATCAGTGACTGACCACAGGCACGGGCTCGTCTTAGGTCCTTGTGGCCTTTGTCCACTATGGTTTGGGTATTGGTGATGTCATGAATAGTAGTCATACAACCGTGCACAATGCCGATCTTCTCGTGCAGTACTTTTACCAGAGGTGCAAGACAGTTGGTCGTACAGGAGGCCGCGGTAATCAAATGGTGCTTGGCTGGATCATAAAGATCATCGTTGATCCCGTATACGACATTTAATGCACCTTCAGTGGGGGCCGCAACAATGACTTTCTTTACACCTTGATCGAAGTAGGCTTGAAGGCTGTCGGGCTTCTTGTGGTGTTTACCGGTTGCTTCAATGACGACATCACAACCTGACCAGTCCGTCTCCTCAATACGCTTGTTGGATGTGTAGCTCAGCGTTGAACTATCGATATCCACACCCTCTTCCACCCCTTGGCAGGTGTGATCCCAAACACCATGAACTGAATCAAACTGCAACAGATGGGCTGAACATGTAGCACTACCAGCAATTTCATTGATTTGACAGAACTCCAGATCCGTCTCACCCCACCCCACTCTCAAGGCCAACCGACCCATGCGACCAAAGCCATTGATACCAATACGTGCCTTCAAAATAGCCCCCAATAATGTATGTTTGCTTTTGGATTCTGAACAACCCGAAACTGTCAAGATGTTCTGAAATCCAATATCTCATCAGCTAATTGTGCAGTGATACTATTACAGTAACTTTACAATCCCAAGCCCATATCCAGATTTTCTAACCGTTTCAACAGCCTGACAGCTATATTCTGGAGATGATTTACCCTAGGGCCTGTTAACACGAAATGAATCGACCCTGCTGAGACTATTTTTTCGTCCAGCAAGACAGAATGAGCAAGGTGTAGTCACTCTACATGAGCGAATGAGAACGCCGCTGGGCGAAAAAATAGCCTCAGCCCTTCGGGTTGCCCCTGAAAAAGCGCCATTCGGCGTTGCTCGTCGTTCATTTGGAGTGACCAAACCTCTCTCCTCGCGCCTTGATTGGCACTTTTTCAGGGGCAACAGGGTCGATTCATTTAGTGTTAACAGGCCCTAGAGAGACTGGCGATACTTTACCCTGGAATCTGGCCTACAATAGATAGCGTGCTTCATAATAACAACCATACCCAACAATATCGTTACAGCGGTGATCTGTCAGGTGCATTTGCCGATCTTGGCACCTTCCTCCCCATTGTTATAGCTGTGCTTGCCTTAAAAAAGGTCGACCCATCTGGACTATTTATCGGTTTTGGCATTTTTGCCTTGGTGGTAGCTGCAGTCTATCGGCGCCCGATACCAGTACAACCAATGAAAGTGGTCGCAGCGGTCGTTATTACCCAAAGCCTTGATCCACAGACCATCGCTGCAACGGGTTTTCTATTGGGGATAACCGTCATCTTACTCTCCCTCTCCGGGGCACTCGACTTACTTGCCCGCAAAATCCCAGCTCCGGTTCTTTCTGGTATTCAACTGGGTGTAGGTCTAATGCTTGCTTGGGCAGGGATAGGTCTGATTACTGACCAACCAACTGTAGGCATAATAACCACTGTTGCACTTTTTTTACTTCTGGCAACACCGCTAAACCCATTCGCCGCAATACTGGTTGTCGCCTGCGCCTGCGCTTGGACATTAAGTCAGCAGAACTCACTTCCAGAGATCACCTTAGGCCTGCATATGCCGCAATGGATCATGTTTGGTTGGCAGGAACTATGGTCATCGGCACAAACAACCCTATTGCCTCAATTAAGTTTAACCTTAACCAATGCCATCATCGCCACCTCTGCTATCGCCGCTCACTACTTCCCTGAAGAGAAACAACGCATCACCCCAGTCAGACTTGGTCTTACTACCGGCTTCCTGAATATGCTACTCGCCCCATTCGGCGCTTTTCCCATGTGTCATGGTGCTGGAGGATTGGTAGTTCAACACCGATTCGGCGCTCGTAGCTGGCTTGCTCCGACCCTGTTTGGCATCTGCATGCTCAGCATGGGAATCCTAGTCGGTGAGGATGCACTGAAACTGTTGTTGCTCATCCCTCTTTCAGCTGTTGGTGCACTTTTACTTTATGCTGGTTTTGAGCTTGCATGGAGTAAGACTTTGAGAAAATGCTCCCCTTTGGAACTGAGCATCATTGGAATTACTGGCATTGGATGTGTAGTTCTAAATGTTGCTGCCGGCCTGTTGATCGGATGGCTGAGCTACATCTTCATTTCGAAGCTATTTAATACAGCGCCAGACAAGTAATTATTTCACTATTAACACAATAAATAGTTACACAATCTTTAGCCTTATTTTTATAGAATAAAAAATGCAAGCAGTATACACGCACCAACGTGGTATAGGGCTTCAGTGTTGTTTAACAATATTTCATGAATTACCACGTTAGAACGGATGGATCATTCTTTATCAAGGAACATGCATATGAAAAAGTTACATAGCTATTTTTTTTGGATCGCACTTAGTACCTTTTTGATTTTCCCTGCGATATCTTCTGCTGACCCTGTAGTCTACGTTGGATCAAACAGCGTAGTAGGTTTTGACGGTATCGAGAGAAACATATCGGTCACCATGACATTCGAGGATATTTTCAACAAGAACGGTGGTACTCCTCCTCCAGGATTTCATTACCACGACAGTTTTGGTCATTTTGGTATTTATACCTATCTTGTAGAAGTAGAAGGGATAGGTATTTTTGCAGGCAGCAATGGCAGATTGAACATTTGGCTGGATCAAACACCCACAGAGCAGAATTTCTATACAGAAGAGCTTGAAGTACTGGAAATGCATAGTCTGATGCTGTTTTTTGATGGCAGTGGCAACCCTTATGATTGGTCAGCTTGGATGGGTGTCAGTCCCGACTATGAGCTGCCTGAAGAACTGGTTATAACACGCCTTAATATTTCACCGGAATATGCATTCGATTTAGGCAATGAGATTCACTTGAAACCACTCCGATGCAAACGTTCATGTAAACGGGATTGTAAACACAATCATGAACGTGATGACAAAGACAAAGACGAAGATGAAGATGAAGATGAAGATGAAGAGAATCGTGGTGAAAAACCGGGATTAAAACAGTGAGTTTAGGCGAGTAAATCGCTGGACGATATTGTCCAGCGATTGCTGAATAAATAGCAATATCACTATATTTCATAAATAGTGAAAATTATGTGACCGCTTGAGCTGCATCAAGCACGATACTCATTAATACACCCCTGTTGTGATCGGCGTCCTCAAGGTCTTCCAGCTTCTCGAGAATCCAGGTCGTCGTGCTCCAATTACCACCAAATGGAACGATATCCGTTACCTCATTGCTATACGGTACCTATACCAGAACGACCTTCATATATTCCCGTCCCCAGGGAAATAACAATTATGTCTACCAGGTGCGAGGCCATATCATCAAGAAACAGCTCTTTGCGTCTCTTTATATGAAATTTCTCGAAGTTGTTATCAGAAAACTATGTTGGCGCATGATGGATTCAGGTCTCTTTACAAAAAAATGTTATTATTGTTTAAACGTTTAAATAATCATAGGTTTCCCATATACATGGATGGCTTTAACTCGCAGCACGAAACAGATTTTCATCTTAAATCTACATTCTGGCTTTCTGTCACCGCCGGAACCCTGGTTTTGCCTTTTGCTATTTATCACCTGACTCATCAACATGGGGGAATTGGTATAGGTGCCGTGATTACCTCATTGAGTCTTTATGTAGTTGCCTGGAGTTGTTATAGGAAAACATATAAAACGGTCTATACGTTCATCTGGCTGACCCCTTTTACGACTTTGTTTGTAGCTTATCTAACGAATAAACTTGGAATAAGCGGCTCGTATTGGTGCTATTCAACAGTATTGTTATACTACTTTATGATGTCAGAGCGTCAGGCATGGATATCAAATATTTTATTTGCTTTGGTCAATTTACCACTGGCGTGGCACCTTTTTGAGCTAGACGTAGCCATTAGATTCTCCGTAACATTCTTTTTGGTCTGTGCATATTCGGCTATTTTTCTTCGTGTCATAACCAGACAATATAGCGAACTGCACACACAGGCGATTACAGACAAGCTAACCGGTCTCTACAACAGAACACTGCTTCAAGACTCTTTGGAACAGGCAATACATCAAGCTCATCGAACAGATACTGCATTCACACTAATCATCATGGACATTGATCATTTCAAGGAGATTAATGATGAACTAGGCCATGATATGGGTGATCGCGTCCTCGTGCAGCTGGGGGCGTTCTTAAAGGACTCCTTTCGAGGGAGTGACAAGGTATTCAGACTCGGTGGCGAGGAATTTTTGATCCTAGTCTACAATACCGATGAAGCCAATAGTGCCAATATTGCAGAAAAATTAAGAAGGAATATTGAAAACCTTTCATTAATACCAAACCGTAAGGTAACGGTGAGTATTGGTGTAGCCGGCCTAGGTACCGTGAAAAGCTGGAGGCAATGGATGAAGAGCTGCGATGAGAATCTATATGAGGCCAAGAATAGCGGTCGTAACAGGGTAGTTGCTTGTAAAGGATAGAGAAAATATACGCCCATTCAATGTTCCCCTTACTATGCTCGTATAATGAGCGCAACTCATAGTTGTTCAAATTATTCCACATTAATCACGCTGTTAGGACTGTACCGTTTCTCAACCAGTCATTGGTTTGGAAAAGCTAAGAGTGTAGCCTGGGAGTTTCCGAGCAATAGATACAATGGTGGAATAAGAGTCTGCTTTGTGTATTGAAGAGCTGTATTGAAGAACCGTCCAACTGAAACTTCTAATCAGTAGAAACATGGTGGTAGCGAATAGCTGCTATAGATCGACTTTTGTCTATTTTCTCCAGGCTCTAACCATCCGCTGCTGGCCGATTGCTGCAGGTACTACCAGCTTTGCATTAGCTCTACTTTGTGGTGGCTGGTCAAAGACTGCCTCTATCTCCACTGTCAGATTACCTCGCGCCGATTTTCGATAAATGCCAGATTAAGTCTAGATTTCCACACATAAATACAGATAGCATGTATTCTGTATGGCAGCTGCCAGTTCTATTTGAATCAACTGTTTCAACTCTAGCGGCTCTTATGGTCCAGCCCAAAGAGAGCCCCGCTAACTTGCACTCAAACCAATAATCAGTTTCTTAATCCCCTCCGATACCGTTTCGATTTTAAGACTGTTCGAAATATCTCGAAGAAAAACCAGATGTTCATCAACTGACCTAAACTGTCTGGGTGATGCGGCAACCTTACGAATCTCCTGATAGCGCTTACAAAGTTGATCGGCCCTGCTATTAAGTTGCCCCCGTTGGATAGCATCCAGCAAGTAATAATCGTTCTCAGAGATAGCCTCCCAGAAGTGTTCGTGATCAAGGGTTATGTATCCGATTTCGACTTTCGTTTTCAATTCTACAAGCAAGCCATTAAAGTCATCCTCTTCTTTCGCTCCTGCCTTGGTTACTTGCTTCAGTAGCCAACGTACAAGCAACCAATTATTCAGCGGGTAGGGGTAGACTTCGCCATGGTCCCTGCGTTTTTTTTCATAAGAGGCCTTGTAACACTCCCCCATGGAGGCCAACGTCTTTTTCAGTTTTGCCGTCTCCTTACGTTCGAGCATTGCTCGACGCTTGTAGATGCCACCTTTAAGTGCAAGACGCTCTACAGTTTCACCAAAATTGGTATTGAGGCGATTGATACGGGTTTCGGACTGCTTGATCAGTCCCCTCGATTTGGATTGTACTCTTCGTTTTTCACTTGCACTGATTGTTGTTGATTTTTCCGCACGCTCATGCAGCTCCACCGCATGGCGCGCTTCGAAATTACTGAGCTGCTCAGCACAACGCAGAGAAGCATAGGCGGGATCGCCTGAGAGCGCCTTCTGATAAGCATCAATCGCCAGATTGAAGCAATCAAGTTCTCCCCAGGCACGGCCCAGAGCCTCTTGCAGACGACTGTCGTGTCGCCACTTATCCGGCACTTCATCGCTAAGCGACTGCACCCAATCCCTCAGCCCATTAACTTCTGTAAATGAGGCCGTCTTAGCCCGTTCAACAATGTTGTTGATCTCAGCCTGATATTCCGAAAGGGAGACATATTTACAACTGCCCCCTGTACTCCCCCTACGGGATTTACTCTCAATTGCCAGGGTGTAGCCTGGATCCCCATAGCACTGATAGGCACCCCAGGTATTAAAACGTGGATGTTGATCGTAGGTAGCCCGGCGCGCCATCTTGACGGCGTCACCAAAGCTGGCGCCAGAGAGAAATTCCTCATAGAATTTTTTGGCAAAAGTGACTGCGGCTTCATCGTTAACAGCCCAACCTGCAGCGATCACTGCACGTACGCCCTGACGAATCAACTGGGTGGCCAGGTTGGATGCCAGCTCATGGCGACGGTAGCGATTGTTGTCACTCTCACTGCGGGTTGTGCCCAGATGGCAGCAGTTGATGAAGACGAATGATGGTGTCGCTGGCATCTGCCGAAGCTCAATCGGTGTCAGGATATGATTCCTGCCAATGACCATCCCGGTTACTTTTGAGTTTTCATCACCTTCTGTCAGTTCGAAATCCACAACCCCATGGCCAGCCAGATGCAGAACCTGATATTCATCTGTCATCAGCGCACAAAGTATCTTACTGCCTGTGCTTTTTATCATCGGTTCATTGAGGTTGTTATAACCATGATCCTTCAACAATTGATAGACAGCATTCGCTTCATCCTGTGCTCCCGGTAATTCAACGAAACGATCATCATCCACACCAGGATCTCCAACCACCAGGGCAGCGCGATTGTCGCAGACTTTGGTACTGACCTGTTCCGGAGATACAAACTGGCGAATCAGACCAGATTTGTGTGCAAGGGGTTCATTGCCATCCCGTCCTGCGTATTCCAGCAACTCCCAGGGATAACCGGCAGACACCTTATCCACCATTAGCACTATGTCCTGATTGTGTCGGGCATGGTCTTTGAACTCTGCCGGAACCAACAGCTCAAACAGGGCACGCCCAACACAGTTCGCCGAAGAGGTGTCACTGGTCGCTTCATTCAGGAAGGGAGTCACCGATTGGCGCTGGATCGGCTGGGTAGTCATCTCGGCTCGGCTACCACGAGCCGTCAAGGCTGTGAACTTAAGCCCCCCCTCTTTTGTACCTTCAATACGCAGACGCTGCCACCACTCCGGATCCTCCCGGTAGTAGACACGTGTGCGGCCACCATCGCCTCTCTTCACCACAGGCTCAATTTCGACGCGCTGTTTAAACTCTGGATTATGGTCTGTAATACGGCGCAAGCTGTGCACCATATCCACCGCTGTGTCTTCATAGAGTTCGATAAAGGTAAGCGAGGCTACAGTGTTATCCAGATTACCAGCAGTGCCGGCAAGCAGACGATTGGCCTGCAGCACTGCCCGCAGAAGGGCCATGATCGCATCTTCATGGGCTATACCTCCCGCACCGGTACCGATCAGCAGGGATGACAATTCAATACCCTTATCACCGATATCTCCCCGTTCGGTGCAGTTGACCACATACCTCAGCACCGCCTCGCGAAAGGTATCGGTCAGCTCTCCTGGCGTCAGGGAACCCACTTCACCCAGACCAACAATCAGGGCACCGGGAAACTTATGATCCTCGAGATTGAGCAACACCTCATGACTACATAGAGGGCCAGGATAGAGACCAAGCTGCAGGCGTTTACTCAGGCGACCATTGAGACGACTGTCGAGGGCCGCCTCCGCACTGACAATGGTATCGCCCTTGTAGTGACCGACGGCTATCGGCGACTTGGCAAAACAGAGATTGCCATGGACGACGCTGATCCTGGGTTTTCTTTCCAGTATCGTTTTCGGCCGATAGGTCTCGAAACGCCGTCCCATGGTCGCTGCCTGAATATGACTCTCACTGGGATAAAAATCGACCGAATCAGGCACCATCTCTCGATATTGCTCATCGGCAGATCTACTAACAGGAGGCTTGCTTGAAAGCTGTCTTGTCTCCCCGCTCTCAAGGATCTCCAACATTCCGCGGTAAGCCGGTTGGTAGTCAGGTATATCGCCATGCACTGCATCCACATACCAGTGCTTGATGCCTTGAGGTATCCCTGTCTCCCAGGTTACCTGGCCATCACCTTTGCGGGTGGAGAGGATTCGTATTCTTTTCTTGCCATGCTTTTCGACAATCTCATGACCAACCGGAGTCTCGTCAGCACGGCCGGCAATATAGTAGACCTCTCCTGACTCAAGACCCTTGTTTCCCAAAGCTTTCCAAGTTTTCTGAGCATTTTTCAGATGTCTGGAGTCGGGTCGCATCCAACTGTTACCAAGCACCTCCTTATACTTGTCCCAGATATCTTCAACTGGCAGCTTGAGTTCTTCATTCACGGGGAGCAGCTCGAGTATGCCCTCAAATTGGCTTATCAATTCGAGCAACTCATTCTGGTCGTGTCTCAGATCTGCTGCTGCCAAGATCCGGATCAGGCGATCCTGACCAGCCAGAATTCTTGGAATCGAGAAGGAACCCCGATTGGGCGTACCCAGCATCAGCACCCTCGACCCTTCCCGTCCACGCATACGATCCCAGACATGGCTATTGGAAGCGGCCATGCCACGAAAGACTAATCCTCCCATTGAGTGTGCAATGATACGTATTGGTTGCTCAGATCGACTTAACTGCTTATCCACCTCCGCCGCAAGCAACTCACCATTCTTTAACACAGAAAGCCGCCAGTCATAGGGGAAAGGGATTACCTCATGGGTATCTGAAAGATATTCAACCAACTTGGCATAGGTACCGGCAATCAGCCCGTCAGGCTCAATTTCTCTTCCACCACGTCGTTGCAACCGTTTGAAACGTCCACGCATGAGGTCAAAAGGGTCGACCCAGATCCGGTTCCCCTGCTCAGCAAGATGGCTTCCGCTGAGTCCTGGCAGCACAAAGACCACAGGCACTTCACCCGAGCGCTTATCCCTTGGTAGAGAGCGCGCAATGATTCTGGGAACCTGCTCCCTAAATATAAAACCAGGTGGGGGTGATTGGGTTCCGCTCAAGGCACTCAACAAACCCTTCCGGCTGCTGCTGTTGGTAAAGTAGCAGAAGTGATTGACCTCTTTTCCAGACTCCGGCAACACCGGAATCTGATCTACACGGCGAGCCCCCCCGTCCATGGATGGCGTATTCACCACCAGGTCGTGCTCGCTCTCATAGAACTGATCCAGAAAGAAGATTGCGATCTTCTTGAAGATGCCGGTTGGTTCGATGTCGCCCTCGATAACCGTCAGTGGAGCCTCACTGCTGACAGAGGTGGCATTGAGCAACGCGATCAGGGGCGAACCCGGCATCTGCGCCTCCAGGCCAGGCAGGCTTTCAGGACGGGTACGCTCCTTGGCAACTGCCAGAGTGAAAACCTTGAAAAAATTGTAGATCCTGCTCACCTTCAGGGCAGGGATATAACCGATCACATTCAGTAACCCGGAGAGATAGATATCCAGTTTGCCGCTTGCCAAAGTGGTACCGCGAGCGGGACAACCGACGCGCACGAACTGCTTGATCTGCGGCTGCTTTTCAACCAACAGTGTGTTGAGTCGCTGCAGTTGATCCCGGTGGTGTTTGTAATCGTTTTCCACTTCATCTTGTAGTGAATCAGCTAATCCCAGGAGGTGATGGGTGGTGAATAGCTCTATCTCCTCTTTGGAGAAGGGCTCATGATTTTCACTCAGCTGACCACGACAAAGCAGCTCTCCGATCAATCCGCCCCGTGAGTGGCTGACGATATGGAGCTTGGCCCCCATGGGTAGTGCTTCCATCACCTGCACCGCATTGTCGATGGGGCTCTCAGTCAATGTACGGTGCTGCAGAGCCAATATATTCCTACCGTAGCGACTTCGCAGCTCATTCCACAGATTATCTTCATCGAGCTTCCAGAGCTCAGAGAAACTACCCTCCACGCTTGAACCCGTACCATGCAGGAAAAGAAGTATCTCTTGGGAATGATCGAGATCATCCATGTTGGCCGGTTCGAGCTTCACAGCTTCCTCAGAATCCGACTCCTGATCCTTTAAACAGACCAGCCCACTATCTCCGACCAGTTTCTGCTCTAGCCACTCTGCCACCTTGCGAGCTGTGAAGGATGCAGCCTTACCAGTCACATGGTCGACCAGGGCCCCTTCAACATCGAGTAGTTTCAGACTCTCGATGAACAGCCCATCCTCTCCCCTGCTGTGCTGGTTATTTACAATCAGTCTTCCCGGAAGCTCTATCTCCGTAGCCCCATCACTACGCACCTGGTCTCGTTGAAGTATTTCGTCACACAATCTTCCGACCGAGGTATAGATCTGAATGTTGCCTTCCAGGTTGAGTTGTACAACATCGTCATCTGTTGGAGACAAGGTGACTGTCTCTGCCTCACCTGCTCTATCCTGTAAGAGAGTGATTGAAGATCCTTCACGTACTTCTACTTTCAGAAGGTCGGAGAAATCATGCTGGAGATTTAGCTGCTGTTGATCATCTGCTTTTCGGCCACTGACTTTGAGCTTTCTTGTTGTATCTTTTTTAGCCATTTTCTCGATATCCTGACTGTCGACTTATTCCGAAAATATTTGGCTTGATACTTATAAAGCAAGAAATTTTGCTATATGAGCCGACATTTCCGGGGTTCTGAGATAGCCATAAGACTTATGGTGGTTGTGTTTCTTTTTACCTGGTCCAATATAGTCATTGGCTACCAGATCATCCTCTACCTCAATACCAGCGGCATTTTTGGTGTAGTCACCATTAAGAAAGAGATCCGCAGCAACCGGATCCTTTTTGTCGGCAAAATTTTTCCAGCTGGTCTTAACCACTGAGGGTGTGCGCACTTCGTTGTCGTAGCTACGTTCATTGATGATTTTTGTTTTAACATGGGGTAAGCCCAGCGGTGAGCCGATTGTAACAAAATGGGAGAGTTCAAAATCGGGATGGCTTCTTCCTAAATCTCGCAGGGCATCATAGGAGATGATGGTACCCATTGAGTGCGCTATAAGCATGATGGCGTTACCTTTAAGTGGAATCAGACATTCCAATAACTCCTGTCGTAACACTTCCTGGGTTGGTCTATGGCTGTTATTTCGATCCAGGATATCGCGGTTATCATAGTAGAAATCGAGATCTTTGAGTAGACGGCCGATCAGATAGTCCGCAAACGAATCCATACCCGCATGAATTTTAAGGCCATCAGCTGCGTCGCCGATTAAGTCAAATAAACCGGCTCTGGTCTTATCGAGAAAGCTACCTTTATACGATTTCAGAGCACCATCTGCTGCTTTAACATAAGGTTCATCATTGAAAAGATTATCGAATGAAAAATTCCTATCATTATGTAGTGTATCTTTATAGAGCAGGTCAGCCCAATGGACCATGTGGAACTCAATATTTGCAGAATTGATACCTTCATTCAGCTTCAGCCCCTCCCTGATAGAAGTTTCCCACCACCCCTTCAATACTTCCTTCTCAGGCTTATTTGCCAAACCGTGTATACCTACGATTACCTTAGCCATCACATCTCCTCCCTTTCCATTCATTTCTATTTATTGGTGACCAGGCTTTAAGCGGTTAGGTAAAAATCCTGGTTGGAGAGTCATCCAATTATTACTTATAGAATAGCCATATCTCAGAAAATAATAAGTCTATTATTCACCTTGACAACAACTGATTTCATGATGAACCTCTGCCACTCTAACTATTTTTCTTAATTCTTTAGCAAGAGAATATGAATAGCTATAGCCAGTGTTTTTTGCAGTGCATCAAACCACTCTCTGCGTTCTGAGATAGGTGATTTCTCATTTGCGATGGATAGCTTATCGAAATCTCTACTGAGTCATGAGAACTATAGATTACTCGTCTTCTAGGAGAGTAATACTCGCCACTGGCATACTGCCCACTACAATATATACTTAAGGTAGACAGTTGCTTTAACGGGAGCATGTTTTGTGGCCTTTCTTGACTAACGAAACAGTATCAACTCGTCATCTGGGAAAAGAATATAATGAATAGACCAGAGCCCCTGATGAATTTAATAAATTCCAAGAAATAATCTGAGGTAGTTATGAGCAGTTCATTTGGCGAACAATTAATACAATTTGCATATGCTGTTGACTACATAGATGCGGATAACTTTAATCGTATACGCCAACTGGTTGATAACTACACACGCAACACACTTAATATCACAGTGACGAGATTCATGGTCACATCTCAAATCGGAGATAAAATTGGTCTGATTCCTCATAAATTTGCGACCATGGGTAAATACAGTACCATGCCAGTGCGTGATGCTAAAAACCATATTGCCAGCCAAACGGCATACTCGTTTATTAAAAACAGGCCGCTCTGGATTGTCAGTGCAACCCCGAATAACCCGCTATTAAACAAAAGTGTCAAGTATAGGGATCTATGGAGCAAATCCACTAGTATTCCAAAATATATAAAACCAAGTAGCGATCCAATCAAGACCTCAATTATCATTCCACTCAAGGATGAGAACGGAGTTACATTCGGAATTTTTAACTTTGAGACTACCGAACGCCTGGATATCACACAAGCAGCTAAACAGGAACTCTCCATAATTGCGGATGCTGTAGCCATAACCTATCGTACATTTTCAACCACCAAAGCCAGGAATCAATTTACAGGTAACGCAATAGACGAACTCAATAAGGTACTTCAAAAGCCACTTCCCAAGTTGACCAAACCCAATATATTTCTCGCCTCTTCAAGCGATGCAGAAGGCGATGTTATCAAGGCTATAAAAGCTGTATTTATGGAAAAAGAGTACCTGGATAAATTCAATCAGATCTATTGGAAAGATATTCATCGCCCAGGAAATATCAATATGCAACTATTACTTGAGCTTGGTACATGCCGGTATGGTGTCTGCTACCTTTCTGAAGCAATTTCCGGCGAGAAACCTACGCTTTACCAGGACAACCCAAATGTAGTGTTTGAAGCAGGAATGCTACACGGGCGCAGTGATGCCGACTCACCTATTCCTGCCAGCTGGATACCAATCCGCGAAAAAAACTCTATCGAAGCACCATTCGATTTTGCGACACAACGGATGATCCAGGTTCCCAGAAACAGTGGTAAATTGCAGATAACGAGGTTCAAAGCTATGTTTCGCAAACGTCTGGATGCATTGATTGACGCGAAAAAGTAATCTGTAAATACTGGACTAGCAACAATGAAATCTCTTATTTCCTGGCTTTTACATTAACCACGCTCTTAAACCAGAGTATTTTATGGTCGAGCATATAGTTATCCCAGAGCTTCCTGACATCCCTTAGTCAGAATAAATACTGCTTGAATTTCGTCCCCAACACCTTCAGCAATTACCGTCATGTTCAATACTCATCATAATGCGGCAGTGCCGCACGCGAACTCCGATATTTCAGACCCGCAATATTATTAACCCGGCGACTAAGTATGCTGCCTTCAGCCGAAGTGTGCCTGCCTGCGGCAAGGCATCAAAACGCCGCTGTAGCACTCCTACAGCAAGTTTTGATAACGCAGTCTGCAGGCAGGCACACTTCGGCCTCTCTTTTAAAAATCATATTGTTAGGGGTTTC
>JBEVXD010000011.1:0-171272 GCA_040506275.1 Candidatus Thiodiazotropha sp. DIVDIV | reverse complement strand
TTTATTCCAACTGCTACGAAGGGAATCGTGGACATGTCTAAATCATCACCGTTTCTTGCATCCATCACCGACTATATGACTGTACGGCGGTACAGTAGAAGAACCATTGATTCATACACCTATTGGATCAAGTACTTTATTGTCCACCATAAAAAAAGGCACCCGGATGAGATGCACGATTCCGAGGTTGAGCAGTTCCTCACTCATCTGGCAAAGGATCGCAGTGTAGCCATCGCAACCCAGAAAATTGCACTGAATGCGTTGGCCTTTCTATATAATAAATTCCTCGATAAGCCTTTGGGTGATGTCAGTCAGTTCAGGCGTGTGCGTAAACAGCCCAAAATTCCAACTGTCCTGACTCGTCAGGAAGTCGCTTCTTTGATGCCTCTTTTACAGGGTACACAAAGGCTGGTTGCTTCATTGCTATATGGCTCTGGGCTTCGCAGAATTGAAGCGGTCAGGCTCAGGGTAAAGGATATTGACTTCGATCACTTGCAAATTCAGGTCTGGAACGGAAAAGGATTCAAACATCGATTGACAACCCTTGCACCCGAACTGGTGCCGATGTTGAAAAGTCAGATCGAAAGGGTTGGGGTGCTGTTGGATGAGGATCTGCAAAACAGACAATATGCAGGTGTCTATATGCCAGATGCGCTGGGTAGAAAATACCCGAAGGCGAGTCTTTCATTGGGCTGGCAATATCTATTTCCCTCAGCTAAGTTAAGCTTTCAGCCCGGTACCAGAAATTTGCGTCGACACCATATTGATGAGTCGGGAGTCAATCGATCGATTAAAACAGCAGCAGAACGGGCCGAAATAGGTAAACAGGTCACGAGCCATACGCTACGCCACTCTTTTGCGACACATCTGCTGGAATCTGGGGCTGATATCAGAACGGTTCAAGAGCAATTGGGACATGCTGATGTAAAGATCACGGAAATCTATACCCACGTGTTGAAACGTGGCGCTTTCGGTGTCAGGAGTCCGCTTAGTGATCTGAACTTACCAGGATGACCGGTTAGCAAAGCGTCTAAAATATCAAAATGCACGAGAAAAATAGGTGTAACCAAAAGGACTGAGGCTATTTTTCGCCCTGCAGCGTTATCATTCACTCCTACTACCGAAAGTAGTCTCTGTTATAGCGTGATGTAATCTATGATTGCTGGTGCTTGATTTAAAGTTTTTATTAGATAACAGAGAATTCCCTGACAAGGCTGAACTATATATTCTGAACTTGTTTTTCAGCTTGGGTCGAACAGGTAGTCAATTCGAGTACAATGGCGCTATTCGATGAGTTGTGATGAGAAGGGCGCGAGAGTGGAGAATTTTTATGTGGAATAGAGTTTTAATCATATGTGCAGTTCTGCTTTTTCCTATGGTACTCAATGCTGGAGATGTTGGATCAGGGCCTGGTCGATCCGCTGAGCAGAGTGACAAAGCATTCAGTCTGGAGGATTACCGGGGTAAAGTGGTGTTGGTCGACTTTTGGGCCTCCTGGTGTGCGCCTTGCCGAACAGCGTTTCCGTGGTTGAACAGGATGCAGCAGAAGTATCAAGCTCTGGGGTTTGAGGTTGTTGGTATTAATATTGATGAAGATCTTTCGCAGGCAGATCTTTTTCTAAACAAGGTGCCTGCTGATTTTACTATTGCCTATGATCCTGAAGGAGAGTTGGCAAAAGAGTATGATCTTCAGGGAATGCCGGCCTCCTATCTCATTGACAGAGAGGGTCGAGTCATCAAAAGCCATGTCGGTTTTTTTGAATCGGAAACTGAGATGCGTGAATCAGAGATCAAGCAGGCTCTAAAGCAATAGGTTTTTACCACCATTCAGCCGTTACGAATTGATATATGCATTGATCAGCGGTTACTCATTAGTTTTGCATAATTCGTACTCGGCAGAGAGTTGTTACGATACTTTAGCTACGCACAACTTGCCCTTTATTATTTTGTTCTTGAGAGAAATGTAGATTTCATCTTGCCTCAATCAGATCAGATTAAGGTTCATTTAATAAATGTTTGTCACTATGGTGCACCTCAGCTATTTCCAATGCGTGAAAGGAGAATTCTCTATATGGAACTGAAGATGACCTTGTGTTCTCTTCCGGTCGTTCTATTGCTTACTGGTTGTAGCAGCCTGGGCGTAGAACCCTGGGAGCGAAATACTCTTGCTAAACCGGAGATGCAACTGATTTCGGACCCTGTCAGCTCTGCTCTTGATGACCATATCTATTTCAGTAGAGAGGGATCTAGTGGTGGACGTGGTTTTGCAGGAGGAGGTTGCGGGTGCAACTAAAAAAACATAAAAAAATAAAGCACGCCCTGACCGCCGCTACCTGTACACTGCTGGGTGTTGATTCAGCCTCTGCCATTGCAGAGGAGGGTGATTGGGCATTCGATAGTGCAGTGCTGTTCTATTCAGAAGTAGATCGTGTCGATGTTGTGGAGCCAGTGATTTCAGCCAAACGGGATTTCGGAGATGAGAAATTTCTTAACCTGAAACTTGTTTTCGATGTCTTGACTGGCGCTTCCGCCAATGGTGCAACACCCAGCGATCAGCCACAAACCTTTACCCGTCCATCTGGCAAGGGTGCCTATACCGCCTCTTCAGAAGAGACGCCGTTGGATGATACTTTCAAAGACACTCGAATTGCGCTTAGTACGCAATGGGAGCAGGCCATCAATCGGGACTACAAAACGGGTTTTGGTGTTAACTTCTCCACAGAGTATGACTACACCTCATTGAGTGCCAATGGAAATCTTTCCAGGGATTTTAATAAAAGCAATACAACACTGAGTGCAGGACTTTCATTAGCCTATGATACGGTCAGTCCCGAAGGTGATATACCGATAGCTTTATCCACAATGGCTATCAATACAGGACAAGATGATTACAGAGATGAATTTAATGCCACCCGGGGTGATGGGGAAGATACAAAGGACACCGTAGATCTGGTGTTTGGCGCGACTCAGGTAATCGACAAGAATACTGTCATGCAGCTGAGCTATTCTTTCAGTGATGTGAATGGCTATCTCACAGATCCTTTTAAGATTGTCAGTGTGGTAGACAATGAGGGCCGACCTGTTGAATATCTATACGAAAATCGCCCTGATTCCCGTAATAAACAGAGTCTGTTCTGGCAGGCCAAGCACCATTTTAACTCTGATGTTGTAGATATCTCCTACCGTTATTTCTGGGATGATTGGGGTATTACCTCTCACACGGTTGATTTACGATATCGTTGGAAGCTGAGTCGCCAAAGCTATTTTGAGCCACATATCAGATACTACGATCAAAGCGAGGCAGATTTTTACCACCGTTTCCTAAATGAAAGTGAGGCGCTACCCGATCACGCTTCGGCTGATTATCGTCTGGGGGACCTGAATGGGTTCACTGTCGGGGTGAAGTATGGTGTGGCCTTTGCAAACGAACAGGAGTTGAGTTTACGTCTGGAATACTATCTGCAAAGTAATGACAATACTGAAGGAGAGCTTCCGGGCATTCTGAATGATGTGGATCTATATCCTGATGTTGAAGCGATAATTTTTCAGCTAAGCTACAATTTTTAATCGCCGAGTTTATAACCCGCACCTTAATAGGAAGGTGCGGGGTTAATAATGGCATTGATTGTGCGGAGAGAGACATCGATCGTCTGGTTGAATTGAAAGCTGAAGCGGGGTATTGGCTCGGTTCCTTTGAAGCCATGGCCAGTCCTTGTGAGATCTTCATGGAAGTTGAAGATGAAACTCTGGCAAAAAGATTGCTCGATATCGCCTCGGCTGAAGCTTGGCGCATTGAATCAAAGTTTAGCCGATACTGCGATAACAATATCGTACATCAAATCAACAACAGTCGAGGCCGGCCTGTTAAAGTTGATGATGAAATTGCTCACCTGCTCGATTTTGCACAACAGTGCTGGGAGCTTAGTGAGGGTCTGTTCGATATTACATCCGGGGTTTTGAGGCGGGTCTGGCGGTTTAATGGTGGATCCAAACTGCCTGACAAACAGGATGTCGATGATCTGCTTGCTTGTGTGGGCTGGCATAAGGTCAACTGGTCCAGACCCTTTATTACGCTCCCGGATGGTATGGAGATCGACTTTGGTGGCATCGGTAAAGAGTATGCGGTCGATCGCTCATTGCTGCTTCTTCAGCGCGAGACAAGTGGTGCCATTCTGGTCAACTATGGTGGTGATATTCATGCAAAGGGTCAACGGAAGGGTGGCAAACCATGGTCCATCGGAATCGAAAATCCCAGTCAACTGGAGACTGCTACGGGACTGCTGAAAATAAAACAAGGCGCACTTGCCACCAGTGGAGATGCCCGCCGCTTTATTCTCAATAATGGCCGACGCTATGGGCATGTGCTCAATCCGAAAACCGGATGGCCTGTTGAAGGCGCGCTTCGCTCTGTAACTGTTGCGGGCAGCACTTGTACCGAGGCCGGCTTACTGGCGACTCTGGCTCTGCTTCAGGGAGAGGATGGGGAAGCTTTCTTGAAAAGTCAGGATGTGGCTTTTTGGGTTACCCCCTGATGCTTGTTCAATTATCTTTCTCTGTTATTGACTGCCTGTTTTAAGTTAGGTATCGGCATTTCAGATCAGTCAAGATCGATTTTCGATTCGACCTAAAAGTGATAGTCTATGTGACGTTGCGCTAACTCATAATTTTGCCTGGTTAGTTGAACGCGACATAGGTAAATAGGGAAAAATTTAATAAGGGATTATATATGAATACTGTTTCTAAATGGCGGAATCTCGCCTTTTTCTTCAAGTTCAACATACCTTCTCTACTGATTTTGCTACTGTTGTCAGCTTGTGACAGTAGCGTCAGTAATACGTCTAATACGGACGATAATACAGAAGATTCCGGACGCTATCTTCTATACACCAGCGGTTTTGTTGATGAGGGTAACCTGATCGCAATAGACCCAGACAAACCCGGTTCATCAATTCCAGTTGAGACTGGGAATGACATTGTTGGATGTGGTGATGGTATTGGTCTGGATCTTTGTAGTTTTGCTCAGGGTAACTACGAAAGCAGCACCACTACTGTTTCAGATTTTACACCGGATAGCTTGGTATATATCAAGACTGATGGCAATTTCTATAAAGTGAGCGCTCGAAAGAGCGATGATTTGACACCTGAGCAGCTCTCTAGCGAGACTGAAGCTCACCGGATCTGTCGTTCAGGTTTTGATGGTGGTTTTCACCACGCTGAAGACTTCTCTGATATCAATAATTCGCAATTGGTTTACCATCTTCCTGGGACAGATGGAGACTGCTTAACGAGCGAGGACAACACCTGGAAGATGATCCGACTGGGTATGACCGCTTCCGATACCCCCATCGATGCGATTTACCCACTGGCATCGTTAACTAATCTCGACAGTGATGCCTCACTCAGCGGGTGGCTGGTGAATGATAGGGGCAGTCTGCGAAGATGTGATGAGAACTTTTTAAATTGTGGTAGCGCTTTGGTTGAAGCGGAATCTTCGGCATGGATGGTATTCGGGCTGGGACGAAATAGTTATCTGCTTGAAATTGATGGGCAGATATTTGTCTACAATGGCATCACCAATAGCCTTTCGAATTCGATCTTCACCCCACCAGAGAATGAGGTATTCAGCAATTATGGTGTTGATGAAAGCTACATCTATATCATGAATTCAAACAAGTTCTATCGGGCACCAATCGATGGTAGTTCAACAGCTACAGTGATCGCAGAAGAGGTAGAGGATGCTTCTCTGTTCATTATAGGTATTTCTTTAACGGAGAACAGGTTGATCTACTCCAAATCTTCAGGAACAGGAAACGATGCAGAGATCAAGGCTGTGGATAAGATGGGTGGTGTGCCAATTACCCTGGCTACTATCGATGACGGAGACAGGGCACTATTTTTTACTCATCAGAATTTAATCTATTACTATTTCTATGAGCAGCACATTTCCAGTGAATTTAGATTTATTCCCCTTCATGCCGGGATAATGGATGAAGACGGAAATGTGCAGTTCGAAGCACGTGATGCTATGTGGGTGGGTTTTACAAAGTCACAGAGATACCACTTAGGGGAAAACACTCATAATCTTTGGCCGAATAATAAGGCTATTCTTGGCGAGATAACAAATCGTGAAATCGTAGGGATGTCACTTCGGGGATTCGATGGAGCAACTGGAAATGAACTAATCGATCTCGGAGCGCTTCCCGACCTGCAGGATATAAATCGTTTTCATTGCTACACGAATATGCAGGAAGATCTGTTGTGTGAAGCATCGTTTGACCTAACTCCGAATTCCACTCCCCCCGCTGATACATCACAGGATGATATCTTCTATCTCAATGCCTCGACCAGTGGATCATTGGTGAGAGTGACGGAGACAACTGAGACCTCGGAAGCTGTGGTAATACACTAGGGTGTCGCTTTGCCATTGGTCTCGCTGAGAAGCTGGTGAGACAGAGTCGTAGGTCGGATAAGCGGAGCGCCATCCGACAATCTCCTGCGGTAAACACCTGAAAGTGTCGGATGGCGCTGCGCTTATCCAACCTACAATGGGCTATGTGTTGGCTGGGAGTTGATGTTGATCATAAACGGTTATTGCTGTTCCCTTTGCCTCTTTGCGAGAGATTTAACTGTTATGAATCATACTCAGCTATAGCTAACTGGAAGCACGCTGAAAATCGGTACCTTTGCATCCCGAGCAGGGTGGGATGTGGCCAGTTTTTTTGAAGTGCATCTCTTTGCCGCATTGGGCGCAGACAAGTGTGCCTGGACCTGTCACTTCTCCGGTATGATAGAGGGACGCGTTGTTGGCCCGCTCTGCCAGTTTTGCCAACTCTAATTTGGTCTGGTCTGCAACGCTGGTGAACATTTCGAACATGCGCTCTTCTACCAGTTGAACATCGAAACGCCACCAGGCGGAGAGTTGTTCACCTGTCTCAAGAAGATAGTTGGCAGCGTCCTTCATATCCCTTTCCACATAGGTGGAAACCTTATCTGCCTCTTCCCGGCTCAATTCGCCCAGTTCGATAAGTTTTTCCCGGGCATCTGCCAGATAGTCCTTTAAGCCGGGGAGGGCGTTCTCACGGGCCGACTCAGCAGCTTCATGAACCTCCTGTAGCATCTTGTCATAGGCCTTTGCCATTCTTTCCATTGTATCTTGGGGGGTCTCGCTCATCTTTTTATCTCCCGTACTTCTTGGCTATACCTTTAATCATGGATCAATTTTGTCATTGCGCCAAGGTTGGTATTAGCCTGCTCCTTGAGCGGTGCGGCAGGGCGCACCCTACATTCTTAGGCGGCGCACCCTACATTTTTAGGCGGCACACCCTACTACTTGGGTCTGTGTTGAGAGGGGTGGTCTATTTGTTTGCAGAAGATGGGAATTATCCTGAGGCGTTAAACCAGCTTTTCAACAGCAGGAAGCCGCCCCCGATTCCCAGGCCGATACCCAATGCGGTGGCTACTGTGACAGGAATCAGTCCACCACTGCCGAACACCAGTAGCAGTGAGCCACTGAGTAACATGGTACTACCGGATATGGTGGTTACCGTATTCTGATGGTTGCGCTGCATCTGTTTTTGCAGTTTGTTCAGATCATCTGATTGCCACTGTAGTTTCAGTTGTCCAGCTGCGGCGTCATCGATGATTTTATTGATTTTATTCGGCAGGTCAGGGAGATTCTCTGCGAATAGCGGCAGGTTCTTTTTGAGCTTGCCGACGAAGGCTCGGTGACCGATCTGTTCGCTCATCCAGCGTTCAAGGAAGGGTTTCGCTGTGGTCCATAGATCGAGTTCAGGGTAGAGCTGTCTGCCAAGGCCTTCGATATTCAATAAGGTCTTTTGTAGGAGCACCAGCTGGGGCTGAACCTCCATATCAAATCTTCGCGCTGTTTGAAACAGGCGTAACAGGAAATGACCGAAGGAGATCTCGCTCAAGGGCTTTTCAAAGATCGGTTCGCTGACCGTTCGGATAGCTGATTCGAACTCTTCCACACGGGTCTCTTTAGGTACCCATCCTGAGGCCACATGAAGCTGTGCTACCCGCTTGTAGTCACGGTTGAAAAAGGCGAGCAGATTCTCCGCCAGATAGCGTTTATCCTCTTCTGTGAGTGTCCCCATGATGCCGAAATCGACGGCAATATAACGTCCGTCGGGTTCCACGAAGATGTTGCCGGGGTGCATGTCAGCATGAAAAAAGTTGTATTTGAAGACTTGGGTGAAGAATATCTCTACCCCCCGTTCACCCAGCAGTTTCATGCTGATGCCTTGATTTTTCAAAGCGTTGATATCACCAACAGGCGTACCACTGATACGCTCCATGACAAAGACATTCTGCCGGGTCAGGTCCCAATGGACTTCGGGTACATAGAGGGCATCGCTATTGAGAAAGTTACGGCGCAACTGGGAAGCATTAGCCGCTTCACGCATCAGATCCAGTTCATCGAAAATGGTCTTTTCGTACTCCTGCACAACTTCTACAGGCCTCAATCGTCGCCCCTCTTTCCAGTACTTCTCAGCGAGATTGGCAATAGTGAAGAGCAGATCCACATCACGACGTATGGTCTTTTCGATTTTTGGCCGTAGTACTTTAACTACAACTTTGCGTCCATCTTTAAGTTGGGCCGTATGCACCTGAGCAATGGAAGCCGAAGCGAGGGGTGATTCATCAAACGCTTCAAGCAGTTCATCGACCGGCTTGCCGAATGCCTTTTCGATGATTGTTCTGGCCTGAGATCCGGGGAAGGGGGGAACTCGGTCCTGTAGTCTTGCGAGTTCATTAGCCAGATCGTCTGGAAGCAGGTCGCGCCGGGTGGAGAGGATCTGTCCAAATTTAACAAAAATTGGGCCAAGATCTTCGAGTGCGCGACGAATTCTTACCGGGTAGCTCCCCCGGTCTTTACGAAACCAATACCAGGGTGAGAGGTAGATCAGAAACCGAATCGGCCGGAAGAGATGGGTGGCCAGAATCACTTCATCCAGGCCATGTCGCAGCAGTACCAGATTAATATGTATCAGCCGAATGGCTTGAGAAGGGTGAATCACGAACGCTTATCCTCGTTGTCATCGGAACGGGATAACCTTTGAATTCGAGCTTCAAGCCGTTCCACGTCATCCCGTAGCCGGTCCACTTCATTAACAAAGGGTTCGATCTCAAACCGCCCGGGTATCAGGCGAAGTTCTTCTTCCAGGTACTCCTTAAAATTGAGAGAAGCTGTGTGGTTAACCTGCTTTCCCCAGTCCACTGCCCCACGCACGATACTGCCTATCTCATGAGCGGCGATATCGCCGGTCAGGCGGGAGAGCTGCTCCTCCCAGTCGATATCGAGAGCACTGAAAAATTCACCGAAACGCTGCGCCAGGGCGGTATCACCCTCAATGGTGACCGAGCCGCTGAACAGTTGGTCAGCACTTTTGCGATCATGACGCATGGAGGCAAGATCCAGCAGTGTGCCTCGAAGCAGGCAATCTGGTTCGCCTTCATAGTAACTCAAGAGTTGGAAACCCTGTGGTTCAGGCACTAGGTAGATTGATGTGCCCAGTCCGATAAGGTCCAGCTGTATGACGCTACCCTGCATTGGTGCCAGCCGGGTTGGACTCTCAGGATCAAGTTTGATGGCTTGGTTGAGCAGTTGCTCGAGGGTGGTGATGATAGCGGCACTGATGGTCATGGCGATTCGTCCATAAATAGAAGGCGTATGGTCAATTCTGTCATGGTATTCGTGATAACAGGCCCTAGAGCTTGTAGCCTCGATGTATTGCGACCACGCCGCCAGTCAGGTTGAAATAGTCGCAGCGATCAAAACCGGCGTGTTCCAACATACCTTTCAGCGTGTCCTGGTCCGGGTGCATACGAATCGATTCCGCCAGGTAGCGGTAGCTCTCTTCATCCTGAGTGACCAATTTACCGATCTTTGGCAACAGGTTGAATGAGTAGAGATCGTAGATTTTCTGTAGTGGCTTGTGAACAGGTTTGGAAAATTCCAGAACCAGCAGACGACCAGCGGGTTTTAATACCCGGAAGATGTCGTTTAAGGCCAACTGCTTGTCTGTGACATTGCGCAGCCCAAAACCGATGGTGACACAATCAAAGTGGTCGTCTGGAAAGGGCAGGTGTTGGGCATCCGCCTGGACATAGCGGACATTGGCAACCCGTCCTTCATCAATCATTCGATCTCTGCCCTGGTCCAGCATAGCGGCATTGATATCAGAGAAGACCACCTCCCCATCACTCCCCACCAGGCCACTGAACCGGGCTGATAGGTCACCAGTGCCTGCTGCCAGGTCGAGAACCCGCTGACCCTTGCGCACCCCGGAAAGCTCGATGGTATGGCGCTTCCAGATCCGGTGAACACCAAACGACATTAAATCGTTCATCAAGTCATACTTGTTGGCAACCGAATCGAAAACCTCCCGTACCCGACCGGCCTTTTCGCCGACAGGGACATCCTGATATCCGAAATGTGTAGTCTTTTCTTCCTTCATGGCATCACCAGTTGTTTAGATCCAAGGGCGTTACAACATGCCCCCAATTCACGGTATCTACCATGAATGGCTTAACCCTGCGGGGTTGCGTCCACTTATCTCTGTCTGATCAATGTGTCAGGCGCTAGGCCGACGGTTCCTTTCTCTCATAACCTGCCGCACTTAGACGTTGCAGGTACTCCTGCCAATTCTGCTCATAATGGACACCCAGCTGATACAAGGTATCCCAGGAGTAGATGCCTGTATTGTGCTCATCATCAAAATGCAGGCAGATGGCGTAATTTCCCACAGGATCAATATGGGCAATGTTCACCTCTTCCTTGCCAACCTGCAACACTTCTTGACCAGGACCATGGCCCTGAACCTCTGCAGAGGGGGAGAAGACACGCAGATACTCTGCGGGATAACTGTATTTATTCCCGTCATCGAAGCTGATTTCCAGTACACGGGACTGCTTATGCAGGTGGATCTCTGTCGGATTGGGGTGTGACATGGCTTTCTCTCGTTAATTGTTAATGACACTTGGGCAAAGTGCCCGATCGCAACTTTATATCGGTTATCACAAACCTTATGCAGGCTGTTAACAGGGTTTGCTGAGGTGTCAGTCCTATTATTTGGCTTTAACAACTTTCCAATCAATAGATTACTACTAGAGAATATATTGACTCAGGTCCTCATCCGCCACCAGTACGGAGAGCTGATCGTCAACATAAGTCTCATCAATGACGATGCTGTTTCCACTCTTTTCTGAGGCTTCATAGGAGATGGTCTCCAGCAGCCGCTCCATGACGGTGTGCAGACGGCGGGCACCAATGTTCTCAGTTCGCTCATTTACCTGCCAGGCAGTTTCAGCAATTCTTCTGATGCCCCCCTCGGTAAACTCCAGGTGTACGTTTTCCGTCTTAAGCAGTGCTTGGTATTGCTCGGTCAACGAGGCATCGGGTTCAGTCAGGATTCGGGTGAAGTCCTCCGTTGTCAATGCAGATAACTCCACACGGATCGGCAGACGTCCCTGCAGCTCTGGAATCAGATCTGAGGGTTTGGTGAGATGAAAAGCCCCGGATGCGATAAAAAGGATATGGTCGGTTTTTACCATGCCATGCTTGGTCGAGACAGTACAGCCCTCTACTAGAGGCAGCAGATCCCGCTGAACCCCTTCCCGGGACACATCAGCTCCGCTGGTCTCAGTTCGGCTGGTAACCTTGTCCAGTTCATCGATGAAGACAATTCCATGCTGTTCTACAGTTTCCAGGGCACGCAGCTTGAGATCCTCTTCGTTGATGCGTTTCGATGCCTCTTCATCATTGAGTACCTTGTAGGCATCTTTGATACGTAATTTACGTCGCCTGGTACGTCCGGTGCCAAGGTTCTGAAACATCCCCTGCAACTGACTGGTCATCTCTTCCATGCCGGGAGGTGCCATGATTTCAACACCTACAGGAGTCGCGTTGACCTCTATTTCGATCTCTTTGTCGTCCATTGAACCAGCACGAAGCTTTTCTCTGAATTTCTCCCGGGTCGAGCTGGAGACACTACTGCTAGTGGTCTCTGTCTCATCCCATCCACTGGGTTTGGGGGCGGGTAGAAGCGCATCCAGAATTCGCTCCTCAGTTGCAAGACTGGCCTCTTCTGCCACTTTGGCCATCTCGCCTTCGCGCACCATTTTAACTGCAGAATCTGCCAGATCCCGGATAATCGAATCCACTTCTCTGCCGACATAGCCCACTTCGGTGAATTTGGTTGCTTCGACTTTTATGAATGGGGCATTAGCCAATTTGGCGAGACGTCGGGCAATTTCGGTCTTGCCGACACCGGTCGGCCCGATCATCAGAATGTTTTTGGGCGTTATCTCATTGCGTAAGGATTCATCGACCTGAGCCCGGCGCCAGCGATTACGTAACGCAATGGCTACTGCGCGTTTGGCATCTTTCTGGCCGATAATGTGTTTGTTCAGCTCAGCAACAATCTGTTGGGGTGTGATTTGCGACATGAATTAAGACCTGTTTACTCTATGTCAGGCTCAGTTCCAAATTAATAAATTTTCGGAACCAAGACATTGCATGTAGGAATCCAAAGGTGTCTGTAACAACGCCAGGCCACTATTCCTGACGCGCTTTCTCTGCATCCAGAGATGGCGTTTTCAGGAAATCGCGCTGTTCTGCATTACAGACGGCTCTTTGCATAGGATCAAATGGATCAGGTTTCGCTATCCAGCTCTTCCAGTACCCGGTTGTGATTGGTATAGATGCAGATGTCAGCAGCAATACCAAGCCCCTTTTCGACGATCTCGCGGGCGCTGAGTTCCGTATTTTCCAATAGCGCACGGGCTGCTGCCTGGGCAAAACTGCCTCCAGAGCCAATGGCCATCAGATTATGCTCAGGTTCTATCACATCACCGGTGCCTGAGATGATCAGAGAGGCTTTGGCATCGGCCACACAAAGCAGCGCTTCAAGTTTGCGCAGTGCCCGGTCGGTTCTCCAGTCTTTGGCCATCTCTACAGCAGCCCGGGTTAAGTGTCCCTGATGCTTTTCAAGCTTACCTTCAAAGCGTTCAAACAGCGTAAAGGCATCTGCGGTGGCGCCGGCAAAACCTGCGATCACATTGCCTTTGTGGAGCTGTCGGACTTTTCGGGCATTACCCTTCATCACGGTATTACCAAGGGAGACCTGACCATCGCCGCCAATGACAACTTTGCCATTGCGCCGGACAGAAAGAATTGTTGTGCCTCTAAAATTTTCCACTTCAATCCAGAAAGATTCAATAACAAGGCGGCGATTGTACCTGAGGGCGGGGCTGGTGAAAAATCGGCTGTGCTAAAAATTTGATTTGGATTGTCATTGCTCATTGTGTTGCCAGACTGCTCCTGATGTTATTAACCCGGCACCTTAATAGGTAAGTACAGGGCCTTCTTGTCGTCCCTACCAGCTTGAATGTAAAGGAGAGGCCGAAGCGAGCCTGCCTGCAGACTGCGTAATCAAAACTTGCTATAGGCCTGCTACAGCGGCGTTTTGTTGCCTTGCTGCAGGCTGGTACGCTACGGCTGAGCCTACCTATCAAGGTGCCGGGTAAGTATTAACCTGGGTGCATATTGGATGGTGCTGGTTGGAGAATAAGGAATGTTTGTTAGGGATATCACTCGCTTGTTTGCCTCTCTCATCCATGGCAGAGTCAGAGGTATGTTTCGAAAGCCCTCATATTACTTAGTGACCTGCCTAGTCTGGTTGATGTGCAGTGGCTTGTTGATCGCGGCGATGCCGGGTAATCCTCAGAGTCTGCCGGAAGCAGATGAAATTGCACAACAAGTCTACACATCGGCGCATGGCGGTTTGCTACGGAATGCCATCAGTCGTCGTAAGGGTCGTGATGTTGCTGTGGTGGTCAACAGGGCGCCTCTGGAGATGCGTACCCAAGGTCGAAGACCGGGGGTCCAGACCTTTGAAACCTATGTCAACAACAGCCCGGCTGATTCAGCGATCAAATCACAGCAGATGGCAATACTGACCTCGGGTAAAACTAAGGGCACTGGGGTGTTGTTAACCCGTTACACAGATTCAGAACGGGGTTCGACCATCTCTATGTGGCTTCCGGCTTTGCGAAAAATCAGGCGGATAAATGAACCTTCCCACGAAGATGTCTGGTTTGGAACCAATCTGACCTATGGTGAACTGGTGCTGCGTACCCCTGAAGATGAGGAGCATGAATTACTTGGTGTGGGTAAGATCGAGGCTTGTCTTGAGGTAATGCGTTTGGAGCGGTCGGAGAAGAGCCGTTATACGCTTAGTCTACCTGGGCCCCAGTGTGCACATATCGGTAAAGCGGTCTATCGACTGAAGAGTACGACCAAGTTTAAAAACTGGTGGTACGACTATCATGTCACTGAAATCGACCAGCGGACTTATGCTCCCTATCGTACGGTCTACTATAAAAATGGTGAAAAGATCAAAACGGTTTCCGTAGACTGGCAGTCCCTTGACCAGCCTGATCCACGCATTACCTATCCCCGTTATATCTATGCCATCAGCCACGGAGATGGCAAAGACAGCATGGTTTTTGTTCCGCGTACTACCATATCCCTGAATGTTGAGCTTGACGATAGTTATTGGTCGGAAGAGACCTTGCGAAATTATGGCAAATAACAGTCGGCTCATCTCGGAAGGGCTGCTGTTTGACGCAACAACCACTGGTTGCATCAGGAATACCGGTCAATGAAGGGTGAGAAGCGGGATTACGCTGCTGATTACGCGAGGTTCGTACTCAGGCATCGACGTCTGACGATCCTGCTGCTGTTTGCGGTCACTCTGGCTGCTCTGTTTTATGTCAATCAGGTCAATCTGCGTAACGATCCTGACTCCCTGTTGCCACTCAGCAACCGATATATCGCCACCAACCTCTACAGCGATCATGCCTATGGTATGGGTAACCTGATGGTTTGGGGCTTGAAATTGAAGCAGGGGGATATCTATCAGCCCTGGTTTATCAGCATGGTTGAGGCGTTCTATCGGGATGTCAGCACCTTGCCCTACGCCAACCTCGCCAATTTTGTCGGTCTGCCGTCATCCAAGCTGCGCAACCTCGGTATCACTGAAAATGGCAGTCTCGATTTTAGTCGCCTGCTGCCTGTAAACGGCATTTCAGCCGATCCGCAACAACAGCAATTTCAAATCCAGTATCTGCGTGCTGGTTTAGAGAAGCATATCGTCTTGGAGCCACTGCTGGTCTATTACCAGGACAGTCAGGGTGAAAAGTGTGAGATCACAGGTTCCGACGGATTGATCACCAATGCCTCTATTCACAAGGTCCATCGACGATGTACTGCCACGGGCACTTTTATCATCGGGGATTTCAGCAATCAGCTTAAAGACCACCATCTGGAATGGATTGGGCAAGTCAGGGATTTGATGGCGGATTATCGGGCCAGGTATGGGGATCAGGTCGAGTTTTATATTTCAGGTGAACCCTATTTTCTCGCTTCAATGGTGGAGGAGCTGTGGGACAAGGCCTGGCTATTTGGGATCTCGATTCTGATCATTCTGCTGGTGCTCTGGTATGAGTTTCGGCACTGGAGTTGCGCTGTCCTGCCCCTGGTTGGGGTGGGTATGACCATTATTCTGACCTTGGGTCTGATGGGCTTCACCCAGTTCAAACTGACGACAATGATGGCATTGACTCCGATGCTGTTACTGGCGATAGGTATCGGACATTCGATGCAGATAACCCGCCGTTTCATGCAAGAGTTGCAGGTCACCCAGGATCCGGAGCAGGCGGCTTTTACAGCAATCAGGCATACGGTGGTGCCCGCAGCACTCTCGATCGGAACGGATCTTCACGGTTTTTTTGCGATCTCGTTTATCGATATCTCGTTCTATAAAGCCTACGCCTATTTTGGCATTTTCGGTATGTCCACTCTGATTTTGACCACCACAACGTTGATCCCATTGATGATGGTCAGTTTTCCGCCAAAATTGCATGATCGGAAGCATGAACGGGGGTGGGAGCGTCGACTGGCCCGGGGGTTGAGTGGCATCCTTACCGGCCCCTCAAAGTGGGTCCCGGTTGCAGGGGTTCTTCTCATTTGGCTGGGATCGGCTGCGATGACCGGACTGGCTGAGGGGTTTACTGCATTAATGGCTGGAGAGGCGGGACGGGACGATCCTGAAATTGCCCGTATACAGGATGAGTTTGACATCATGCCGGGTGTCGAAAAAGGGATTCACTATCCCAGAGCCGCTTACAAGGACTACTATCTACTTGGTGACCTGCTGGGTGAGGGTGGTGAGGTCGAGGCGATCTCCGATTTGGAGGCCCTGTCGAGTATGATGCCAGGGGTGATAACCGCCAACATGGTGATCCGCTCCAAGGCGGGTGCCCTGCCGCCTTGCGGCCTTGAGGCCTGGAACGAATTCGGCAGAAGGGTGATTGGGCCTGAGCAGTGCTACGACGAAATGGTCGATCCCCCGCAAGGGATATTTAACAATGTCGAGGTCATGCAGGCCCTCTCTGCATTCGAAGATTGGTTACGCGCCCATCCACATATCGGTTATACCACCTCCTATGTTCAGTTCGTTAAAACCCTGAACATGATGCTGAATGCTCCTGTTGGGGCTCTGCCGATGGCGCATATGAACCTCTATGCCATACCTGGAATAGCTCATATGCAGAAAAATCGCTACGCCTATAGCCTTGGCCCGGATGGAGCCCTGCCTGATCCGAAAGCGATCCTGCCACTCTACAATGGCATGCTGCAGGTCAGTGCCGCCACGGGTGAGCTTGATTCTTTCGTGAATACACGTACCTGGGATGAGGGGATCATTGTTGGCTTTGTGAATACTATGGATCCGAAGCTGACCCACAAGACCATCCTCGATATTCAAAAATATTTGGATGAACACAAGGATGATCCGGGAATGGCACTTCTGACTGTGGGTATAGGGTCTAATGAACAGGTGATGATTCCGGCAAATGGAGACCAGCCTGCACAACTGGTGACCACTGAGGATTCGATGCGGGATAAAGCCGCTATCGGTGGTTTTTTAGGGGTCACAGAAGCAACCCGCGATGTCGCCTTCAAGGAGTGGTTGAATGCCCCGGTCGCCACATCCCTGACAGTTTTTATTATGACCTTGATTATGTTCCGCTCCTGGATCATAGCTTCACTGTTGATCAGTCTCTGTTTCATCACCCTGATGACACAATATGGACTTGGTGCCTATATGACCTCAATCAGTGAGTGGTCAGCCAACCTGGCTTTCCATGTTCAGGTCGCCTTGAGTATCGCCATGGGGTTGGGGGTCGATTACGGTGTCTACATGGTATCCCGGCTAAGGGAAGAGATGCTGGCCTCGGGCAAGGATTGGAAACAGGCCCTGGAGACAACCCTGGAGACGACCGGATCGGCAATCATCATCTCCATGGTGGTATTGCTGGGTAGCTTCATTCCGCTGATGAATACTGAGTTGGCCAATTTATGGTCAGTCAGTCTCTACATTTCCGAGGCGCTGATCATGGATGTGATCATTGCATTGACTGTGCTGCCATTAGTGGTCTACTGGTTACGGCCCAGGTTTGTGTTTGGGGCTGGAGCTGATAGATAGAGGGTTTATTTGATCCGCTGGCTTTATAGATCCCCTCACTCCAACCCTCTCCCCGAGGAGGGTGTCGCAAAAGACTCAAGCTGCTAATCAAATACGGATTACAAATTGTAGGGTGCGGCCTGCCGCACCATGCCGAGCGTCTGATAAAACAACTAACCATAGTAGATACACTGGTCTTAATTGTGATTTACTTTTTTACAACCCTCTCCTGAGGGAGAGGGTACAAACCGGTATCATCGTTTACAGGTAGATAACTCATAGTTAAGGAGGTGAGACCTCCGCCCTGGCAACGAGAGACCAGGATGGGGTAATTCAATACAAGGTCATTCAGGTTTTTTTTTGGCCCGGGGGTGGGCCTTGTCATAGACCTCGGCAAGATGTTGAAAGTCGAGGTGGGTGTAGATCTGGGTGGTGCTGATATTGGCGTGCCCCAGAAGTTCCTGTACAGCTCGCAGGTCGCCGGAGGATTCAAGTAGATGGCTGGCGAATGAGTGGCGCAGTAGATGAGGGTGGACGTTTCTAGGTGTGCCCTGATGTATCGACCACTGATGTAGCTGTTTCTGGATAGTGCTGCGGCTGATACGTTTTCCTCGCACACCGACAAACAGGGCTGTTTCATCCTGGTCTGCGAATTGACCGCGTACCTTGAGCCAGGCGTTGATCGCTTGTTTGGCCTGTTTTCCTACTGGAAGTAGACGGGTTTTTGCGCCCTTTCCTGTGACCTCCACGATCTGTTCAATCAGGTCGATATGGGTGATGTCCAGCGCTATCAGTTCAGCAAGGCGTAACCCGGATGAGTAGAAAAGCTCCATGATTGCCCTATCCCTCAGGCCTGTAGGGGTGTCGTCGTCGATGTCGAGGAGCTGGTTGAGCTGATCAACATCCAGGGTTACAGGCAGTTTACGACGAACCTTTGGTGCCCGAACCCCAAGTGCTGGATTCGATTGAGCAAGATTCTCACGGATCAGATAGTTAAAAAGAGAGCGGAGGCTGGAGAGTTCACGATGCAGACTCTTTGGCGAAAAGCCTTGGCGATGTCGACCGGCAATATAGTGCCGCACCTGTTGTTGGCTGAGCTTGTTCCAGCCAGGGATCTGTTGCTGCTCTAACCAAATCGTCGCTGCCTTAAGATCACGGGCATAACTCTCATGGGTACGGGGTGATAGACGGCGTTCGTGGATCAGATGGTCGAGAAATCGGTCAACCCAGAGCTGAAGACGATGGGTTGCAGACTTTGACATGATGACCTATATACCGGGCAGGGAGACGGCCTGGAGTGTTCTGCTGATGATCTCACCAAGCCGGGTAAGAAATTCTGTACCGTGGTCAGGAGCAAAGCGGTTCGGGTCGCAGCTACCTATCGCCAGGAGTCCAAGTACGCCATCACTTTTTAAAGGTATCAGGGCAGTTGAAGCAATTCGATCACCCTCTGTTCCAAAGATGTAGTCCAGCTGTTGTTGGTCCATCTTTCCACAAATAGGCTGATTCTGATTGAAAAATTGCTCAAATGTGGCGATCTGCGTTTCTAGTGAGTTTTCTAAGTGGTCATCGATATTACTCGATGAGAAGAGTCTTAGTTCTACAGCATCGGCTTTGAAATCATCATGAAGCTCATCCTCTAGAGCGTTCAGTACCTCTTCAAAAGTTGCAGCATCGATCAGTTCCAGTGTCAGGCGGTGCATGCGTGCCTGCAGTTGATCGTTGGTTCTTGCCACTTCTACCAGCTCAGATAACTGTTGCTGGGTCTCCTTTAACTGTGTTCTGAGTGCATCGACCTGACGCTCAATCAGGGAGACAGCAGCACCACTCTCATGGGGTATAACCATTTCTGCGAGTATGTTGGGATTGCGCGAAAAAAATCCAGGGTTTTGACCTAAATAGTCTGCAATCTGTTGATCAGTGCCATCGTCCTTGATGTTGTCATTTGGTGCTTTATGGTTCATAGCTCGATGGCTCCTTCATACACAGTCTTGGCGGGACCTCTCATGAGTACGGCTCGGCCTTCCGCAGTCCACTTTATCACAAGATCGCCGCCACGTAGGTGTACAACGACATGTTCGTCAAGGAGCCCTAGCTGGCGACCTACCGCAACAGCTGCACAAGCACCACTACCACAAGCCAGTGTTTCACCGACACCTCGTTCGAAAACACGCAGTTTGACTTCGCCTGGATTGACTACCTGCAGAAAACCCACATTCGTACGTTCAGGAAACCGCTCATGTCTTTCAATTAATGGACCAAGTGATTCCACGGGGGCGAGATCGGTATCTTCCACAATCAATACGGCATGGGGGTTACCCATCGATACAGCGCTGATAGTGTGTTGTTCACCATTAACATCCAATGTGTATTGATCCGATCTCTCTTCGCTGATGAATGGTATTGCTTTCGGCTCGAATTGGGGCTCCCCCATATCGACCTCGACCATGCCATTCTCCAGGTGGGTTAACACGATTGTTCCACTGGAAGTGCTAACCCGTAAGGTCTGCCGGTCACTCAATTGCTGTTTTCTGACAAATTGAGCAAAGCAGCGGGCCCCATTACCACAGGCCCCGGCTTCGCTACCATCTGCGTTGAAGATTCTGAAGTTAAAGTCGGTGTCGGGCAGAATAGCTGGTTCTACCAATAAAATCTGATCACAACCAATGCCAAAGCGTCTGTCTGCGATGAGACGACAGGAAGATTCAGACAGGGATGCCTTTTGATTGACTGCATCAATTATTACGAAGTCATTTCCCAAACCATGCATCTTTGTAAATTGGAGGATCATGAATTGTCCTGTTTCTGTGGATTATCCATGGTGGGATGATGTAATGGTCCTTTTTGGCCGCAGCTTGTAAGCATGAGGATCGTTACAAGAGTTATTGTGGTGAATAAGTAATGTTTAGGTATCATGACCGCAAGGTGAAAATAATCAGCTGTTAATATGCGGCATTATATCAAGGTATGACTAAGATGTGTGGAGAGCGTGAAAAAACATCTTGTCATTGCTTATTGAAATTGTCACGTACTATAGCAAAGTATGAATATTGATTTGTAATAATTAAAATTCTCATATTATCTGTTTAGTGCATCACTATCCTTATCAATCATCCCATCAGTAAGCCGAAGCCTGTTTAATCTTAACTCTTTCAGAATTAAGGTGAGAATTATCAATAAATGTAATCCTTAGCGCTACTTGCAGTTTGTAACATTGGTGAGTCTTATGCTTCGGTTGTCATTTTTACCGCAGAAATACTGAACTTTAATATGTTTAAGTTGATTCATGTACTCATTGCAGGATACCGGAACTTCAAAGCTGATTCGGTATTCTTCCTGCGTATTATCCAATGAATTGATCATGTAGACATTATTCTTGTAAAAAGAGATTAGTTTTGGTTGACTGTCGCTATCGCATGTGGCGTGATTGCCTGCGATTGTGAGAGTGTTGTTAGCATATGAAATAGTGGCAGGCAGTGAATTTGGTGATACTTTTCTTGTAGTTTTAGTTTCTGTAGGACGAGACTTATGTTCAAAATAGTAGAAAATATTACCTAAGAAAAGTGAAGGGATTACGATAAGAGATATGCCTAGTTTGAATAGCTTTTTAGTTTGTATGTGCCAGAGTAAATAGCCAATTGCGATTAATGGAACCAGAGGTAAAAAGTAACGAAATTGAATGCCACCTAGATAGCCATAAGTGCGATATTTAAGGTAGATATAGGAAAAGTGTGCAGCAGTGAATAGTAGTGTTGTGATAACGCCAGCGATGTAAAATTTCCAGAGTTTTAGTAACTCCTCATGCTCAGGTTTTCGGAATAGTTGTGTCATTGACAAAACAACAATTAAAAGAATTCCATAAGATTGATATATGCTTGTTTTATAAATGCTGTCATGGGATGTGATTCCAGTGTACGAATGCAAAATCGCACGGAAGTAGTGATTTATATATCCGAATAAATCCATTGTTGCGGGTATTTTCTTCCAAGAAGAGTCGAGTAGTGATACGGCTGCGGGAAGAAAAGAACCATATGTTATTTTCATGACAACAAAATAGGCAACTGGAATTAATATTATGAGGGCTGGGACTATTCTGTTTGCTTTAAGATAGAATATGGATGCCCTGATCTCCTTAGGGGCGAATATGAGTAGAAAAAAACTTAATAAAATTGCTTGAAGCCCTGTTGTTGCTTTTGTTAATAGACAAAGTGCCATACTTATAGCAATCAGCGTGATTGAAACTATGCTGTGTTTGCCTTTGTAAAGAAGTAGCCAGCTAAAAATAAGCAAAGAAATAGAGAAGAAAGCGAGACTATCGTTATTTGTTGAAGCAGAAATATAAGGGAATATTGGAATTGATGTAATGTAAAATATATAGATAGTATGTGCAGAACTGCATCTATACGCTAGGCATATTCCAGTAAGAATCAGTATTAAAGAAAGTGTGCTGAGTACGATGCTCGCATATCTGAATGTTTTGTAATCATAAACTATACTGCAATCCTCTTTTTCTGATAGCAGGCCGGCAAGGGTATAATATAGAGGTGGATGAGATAAGTAGTTTGGATTGCTTGTCTGTTTTCCTCCATGGGTGCAGAGCTTTTCACTTTTTGGTGAAAGGTGTACTGGATTAGCTTTTACATGCTTGATCTTTGAGATGTGAGCAACTTCATCGGGTGGAATGCCGATTCGAAGGTCGTTTACTAAATAGAAAGAAAAAATTGTTGTAAGAGATAGTACTAAAAAAAGCGTGATTAAATTAGTATTTTGAAATGATTGCTCTAGGTGATTTATATTCATTGGCTTTTTTTTGGGATCAATTATTCTTTAATTAAATGTTATTTAGAGCGTTATTTTTTGATTGAAGGGTGTAGATTAGAGTTAATATCAGGCTGATTGTTATTGTAATTATACAAGCTGTAAGTAGATCGCCTAAGATTGAAAATGGTACACCGTTGAGCAGTTCAGTGGTATCAGAGAAGGATATAAATTCAATTAGGTCAAAGCTGTAAAAAGGTATGCCATACTTTTCAAGTAGAAAAGTAAGGATGCTGAAACTGCCAAGTAACAAATAGATTACAGGTAAAAAATTACCTATTTTAGGTATAGTCAGTAGTCCGTTGGTGATTACGGCAGCGATAGCAATAATTGCAGGTAAAAGGTAACGGGCGTTGTATGCGCCGTATCCTGTGGCATGAAATATCATTTGCATAATTACAATTAGTATTAAAAAAATGAATGAAGTCGCTAGTATGGCCTGTTTGTAGTCTAGTTTATTACGGCAGTAATTTTTATAAAGCGCGGAAAAGAATGCAAAGTAGCCAATTAAGCTGAAAATGCCAATCGTCATGTATAGGATATTGTTAAAGGTTAAATTGTGAATGTTCAGAGCTATTTTCGGCATGACTAAATAACCCCAAATTTTTGAGTTTGAGGCAACCGAGAAAAAATCTTTATATTCTCTATCTGTGTACTGAGTGATCCATGATTGCTCAGCAGCCCGTAGAAATGATCCACTTAGTTCATAGTTACCATAGTAAAATGAACCTGAGACCAGGAAGGCGGCTGCTAATATTAAAAGTACACTTGAGCTAGTGGAGAAAAACTGCCTGATTTTAAAACTACTATTGGAACTGTATAGAAAGATACCGGCAAACATTATCATTAATGTGATGAGTAAAGTAGACAGATAAGAGACTTTTGTATACATCCCCAGTGCAGTACAGATCAGGAGTATTGCATAGCTAGAATGGTTATAACCAAATTTTAAAATATTTACCGAGCTAATCCAGGCTGCAGCGATAAATAGAAGAAGCAGAGACTCGCTGAAAATCAGTCCGGAAACTTTTGCGAATGGTAAATAGAATGCAAAGAATGTAAGAAAAACTAAATCGAAATGTCTCTTTTTAAAGAGATTGAAGCAATCAGCGTAAATCGCAATGAAGATAAGTGTTAACAGAGAAATAGCAACATTGACAAAGCGAGTACCTAAAACGAGTTGACGATATGTGTATCCATTATCTATTAGATAGCTAGTTATGGGCGATATAACTTTGTAGTAGAGTGGAGGGTGGTGTGCTGCAAATTGAATATCCGTCTGTTTTATATCATAGGGAAGGTTTGTGCCATCATAAAAGTCTGGCTGAATACCTTGGCTTATCTGCCATGAATAATCCAATAGAGTGATGGTGTCGGCATGACCTGTTAATGGGTATGCCAATGCAATAAAAGAGTAGGAGGTTATTGCAGCTATTATTATCGATATTTTTACGAAGGTCTTCAAATCCATTTTATAGACTCTTTATGTTTTTTTAAATTGAGTTGCATGCTGTTTTAATAAGGTTGCAGCAAATGCAAGAAATATCTCTATTGAGATGTAAAGAATCCGATTGAGGCTAGCCAGTACTATGGAAGTTTCTTTATCAAGTATGTGTAGCAGACCTATAACAAGCACAGCCTCACGTATCCCAAGACCAGCGGGTGCGAATGGAACAACAAACCCTATAGCATAACTAAGTGCAAACAGGCCTATGATGTAACCGGGCTGAATATAATCTGTGCTGAATGGAATTAGAGTGATCCAAAAAGAGATTCCAAGAAAGATCCATATAACCGCGGATGTAACTGCAGATAGTGGCGTGAAACGCAGTTTGATCAGATAAGAATTGAATCTCTTTCCCCAAGGGGTTATCGATAATGCTGCGTAGAGTAAAATAAGGGCAGCAATAATATAGCTGTATGGATAGTTTGGTAGGAATGAAATAAGGTCTGACAAGGCCACCTGGCTAAAAATAAGGGTGAAGCCAAGCCCGATTAGTGCGGAGCTTGCTAAGACCCAAAATGTTTCAAGAAGAATGCTGTCCCTTATTATAACGTTAGATATGCCCGCTTCTTTGTACAGGCTAATCCTTCCGATGAATTGCCATATGGATCCGGGTATGTATTTCCCAAGCTGGCTATGATTATATATTTGAAAACACCTTATGTTAGAGATGAAAGTACTGTGTCGTGTTAACGAAAGTTGCATCACATAAGCTAACAATAATTTGCCAAATAATAGGCATATTAAGGCAATGCTAATGTCTGAATAAGAAAGACGCGCAGTAACAGCAATGACGCTCTCAAAATTACTATATAAAAAAATAGATACGTAGATAAGGACAGCGAGCCACCAAACAGACTTCAGTAAGACTTTTAACTTCTCCATCACCCTTGATTCTCATCAAGTAGTTGAAAAAGATAATCAAACTGCTGAGAAGAGGAGGCTTGGGCCTTGCTGTAGCCCGAAGCTATTTCAGTAGAAATGTCAGTAGCGTTTTCTAAGGCTTGAATCAACTTTGGATAAGCACTGTTTGAATCAATATCAGAAAAATCAAAAACCATATTTTCCAGGTTAAACGATTTCATGACTTCGTAATATTTATGGCTCCAACCGATGACCATAACAGGCTTCTGATTTGATAATGCAGCTATCATTGCATGAAATCTGGATACCATTACACTATCGCATCGGTCTATTATTTGTTTGATGCCATGGGTATTAATATCAAAATCAACTGCGAAAATATTTCTTTCCGAGGGCTTTTGTTTTAAAAGCAGTTTTTCTATCTCTTTAATTACTGGAAGGTCATTGTTTCTCAGAGATTCGCCTTGGTCGAATCTTGTCGCATTGGGAAAGAGGACGATTGTATGACCACTGCTAATTAATTTACTGCATAGGTTGGAGATTGTTGTGCAGTAATCTTCCCCTTGGTTTTTTAATTTAGTTGCGAGTACGCTGCTTGGACAGATGCCGATGGTCTTAGTAGAATGAGTATTAAGATTCTGTAAAAAAGCATCAAGTTCTTTTTCACTTTCCTGACTTAGAGAGTCACTTTGTTTATGTAAAAATGCGACATCTGCAACCGGTTCAGGATATACATTGGTCAAGTTGATCTCATTAAGGTGAGCAAGTGTCTGCTCACCACGGGCAAAAATATGTTTGCAGAATGATAGTGTATGTGTGGCGAAAAAACGGTTAATTCTGTGTTTGAAAGGCCCCATGGCCTGTGAAAATTTAAGAACTGGTGTTTTAAGTAGAAAAGCTGGTGTAAGGGTTAAAATATTGTAGGGTAGAAACTTTTCTCGGCCATCAATAAATGAAACTCCTGCGAGATCAATGAATGCATCAGATTCATTTATAGCTCTAACAGAGGCAGGTATAAGAGACTGAAGTGATTTAATAGGCGTCAGCTTTAGAATAAAAAGAGCAATGGACAATGGAAAAAGCACCCCAACGAGGTATAACGGTGTCGCGCTATATACCGTAATAGAAGGATCGTTGAGTATAGTTTGGTCTCTTTTCGGGTAGTATGAAAACACATTAAATTGACAGTTTTTATACCTTTCTCGTATGCGACCGATAGTGGTAGTTAACATCGCCTCAGCGCCTCGATTTCCACTAATTGTGGCGGCGATAATTGAAATATTCTTCATTTCAGAGATTCCAGTCCCTTTCGGATATAGAGATAAAATTTGAGAATAGGCCTGGGTAGTTTGAAAATTAGCCCTTGATATCGTTTACTTTCACTCCAGCGCATATTGCTTAGTGACATCAGAGCTGTAATCCATTGATGCCAGGTGACAGGGTATTTTGCTTTGTCGGGTATCTTGTAACCAAATAGAGACGCAACCCTGCTTCGTGCGCTGACATTGTTGTGATACGGAGCAGACCTGGCTTGTCCATCAAGAATATCTGTGACTTCAAGTGGTACAGCATTAATCTGTTGTTGAGAGGCGCTGTTCCAAAATGTTTCGCCTACTTCTGTACGTACAATGACTCCGGTTTTCTTGATCGGGTCATCTTTAAATCGGAAAGCCCAGACATCTCCAAGCGAAATATCTGCGTGATAACCGAAGTGGTCATTACAGACCAGACACTTTTTTTCTGAGAAAAAAAACAGATTCTGATAGAGGCTAAAGTAGGAAAAGGGCTTTTTGATCGTTGAATGGTTATCGAAACTCGCTTCCAGCTGTCCTCGCCAGTGGCCTCGTCGAAAGCGGTAGGATTGCAAGTTTCCACCGGCCTGATTTTCAAGTTTTTTTGTAATACCGTCGATCAGTTCAGTTCGGGAATTATGGCCGCATACCAGAGCTATTTTGAGGCGAACCTTACTTGCCAGCTGAGTATCTTTGGCGATCCAGCGGGATAAATTGGTGATGTCGCAGGGCAGTCCAACGACCGCGACAGTGCCATCGAAATCCCGAATCAGGGGCAGGGCCTCTTTCATAAAGGCTGTCTCGACATATTTGCTGCCCTGGGCCTCCAGGATCTCCTGTTCAGAACAGGCAATGCTGAAGTGGGCTCTGACTTTGCCCGCTTCGACGCTGGTATTGCAGACCAGTGCCCCTGTGATTTCCCCAGCCTTGAGTAACTCGATCAACAGGGCTGAACCGACGCCACCCGAGGCGGCATTGGTGCGTACTGCTGGATCTTCTGCATAGGCGTGGTAGAGATTGTGATACTCACCAACCAGCTGATTGATCATCTCTTCGGACCATTCTTTTTTCAGCAATCTGTCAGTCAGTTTGTTCAGCATGTCCGGGGGATGAGGCTTGTCGGGGTGGTTTGCTCAAATTTGAAGCTGGGCATCTTAGCATACAAACCCCGGGGTACCGATAAGCAGATCCTGAATCGCGGATCTAATCCATAACGCCAGACTGACTGAATCACCTTAATATTGATCCTTAGTTGAAATTGGGGAGATATTTAAATAAAACAAAGACTTAGCTTAGCGTGGATAGAGGCGGTCGGTATAACAGTCAAGTAGGTGGTAATAAGATAAATAACAGGTTCCATAGGGCCTGTCGATGTGAATATTTCGCTAGCATGAAGTTAAATCCTACTCTAAATAAAAGTGTATCGGAGGATAAAATAGAACTTAACAGTTGATTTGGGTGTTACTGGTTTTTAAGTAATCTCAACCAACAATGCAGTTAAAAAAGGGATGAAGTTCACTAACTTGGCAATGGTTGTTATATGTGGAGAACTGAAATGACCAGGGAAATAAAGATTGGCTGCAGTATCGGAGCAATGGCTGGGATCACGCCACTACTGGTTAGTTTGATCAGTGTCGATGTTGGCTTGATAGTTGAGGCATTTGTACCAGCGATTGTCATCGGCTATATGCTGAAAGCGTTTGGGCTGATGGTGCTGGGTGCCTTTGTGGTTTTTGTTAATTCGGAAAGTGATTACAAAAAAGCCTTTCAACTTGGACTGATGGCACCTGCTTTGGTGGTTGGAACCATTAATGCGAATAATTTCAAGGATGCTAAGCAGGAGATTATTGAGTTGGAAACTGAGTTCGGAACTCATGCGCCAATAAGTATTTCGCCTGAACATGGAGCCTCAGATATTATTGGCGATGTTTTATCCTCCCTTATCGGAAATGCCTACGCCGACAGTGAAAATATGCTCATTGGAAGACATGAGAATCCGTCGACAAGCAAGCTGATCTGGTATGGCATCTCTGGAAAGGTCTCTGATGGGTGGTTTGTCATTATAGGAAAACATGAAAATAAAAGTGATGCCTACACTCAGGTCGTGCAATTAAAGAGTAGTGGCTATAACGCACGGGTTGTTCATGACAAGAAACATGAAGATGGTTATGTCGTCGCCATAGGTTCATACCTGAATCTCAAAGATGCCAAGGTATTACACAAAAAGGCGATACGGGATGGGCTCTCCAGGCATCCATATTTGTGGAAATGGAAGTGATTATCTGATGCTGCGGTCCTTATCACGCTTGTCAGTCCTTTATGATGCGGCAGTGCCGCACCCTACGATACTCGACTGCATCAAAACAGTTTGCGTAGGGTGGGGCCATGCCCCACCAAGAAGCCTATGTGATACCCCGACAGGGATAAAACAACATTAACCCTGCTGCGGTTTACGGATCTGATAAGTTGCAATAAAGCCTAATAACAGAACCATCAGCAGCAGTCCCCAGAAACCGGTAATTGGAATACTCACCGGCTCGTAGGTCACATTCAACACAGCACTACCAGGGTTGGGGTTGTCCCCAAGATCGGTGGTCAATCCACCGGCAGGAATTGTGTTGGTGTAGGCGCTGACCACACTCGATGTAATATCGACAGAGATGGTGCAACCGCCAGGCAGTATGCTCGCGCCATTCTGATAGACCAGCGTGTTCCCCCCTGCTACAGCAACCACATTGGCCAGCGTACATCCTGGGCTGACCTGAATGTTTGGAGCATCAGCAACCACTAAATCTGCTGGAAAGCTATCCGTCAGATCAGCTGCCAATATCGCAGCGACTGCATTCAGATTGGTCAGGCTAACGGTGAGTGTGGCAATCCCGTTGGGGCGTATGCTGTTGGGTGAGATGCTTTTGCTCAAGCCGGGCAGAATAGGGGTAACGGTGAGATTGCTCGATGTGGCGACAATGTTGTTACCGATATCAGTCTGCAGTCCATTGATGGCAATTGTATTGGTATGAGTTGCCAAGGCGACGGAGGTAACATCAACGCTGATCGAGCAACCCCCATTAGCGGGGATAACCGCACCAGTGAGATAGGTGAGTGTATTGCCCCCAGCCACTGCCACTACGCTGGCGAGATCACATCCAGCAGAAGCCTGGATATTGGGCGTTGCTGCAATTTCTACCCCTGCAGGCAGGGTGTCAATCAAGTCAGCTGTCAGTGTGGCAGCCGCAGCGTTACCGTTACCAAAGGCGATGGAGAGCGTTGCCAGTCCACCTGAAGAGATTGTGCCTGGTGAGAACTGTTTGCTGATGCTAGGGGGTTGTGGCGGATTGACAAACAGGTCGGCACTGGTTGGTGCACCGTTGTTTCCAAGATCGGTTTGCAGAGCGCCTGCAGCAACGGTATTGGTCCAGGGTCCGCCAGAAACGCTGGATGTCACATCAACTGCGATAGTACAGCCAGCAGATGGAATGGTCGAACCGTTTGTATAAGTGACGCTGTTGAGGGTGGTCAGCACTGTACCCGGACAACTCGTTACCAGGTTGACCGGTGTTGCGACTTCGGTATTTGCAGGCAGATTATCCACCAGATCAGCACCAAGCGTTGCGACTTGTGCATTGTCGTTACCCAGGTTCAGGGTCAATCTGGAGGTCTCTCCGGGATTGATGGTGATCGGAGTAATCGATTTACCCAGGGTTGGCGCGAGAGGTGCGGTGACTATCAGACTCGCAGTCGCTGGCTGGGGGTTGCTGCCACCACTGGCGGTGGATAGATCACCGATGGCAATGGTGTTGTTATAGCTTCCAGCACTGGCTGAGGTGACATCCAGAGAGATGGTGCAGTTACCAGCCGGTATAGTGGCCCCGTTGGCATAAACGACTGAGTTGGTTCCCGGTGTTGCGGTAACGCTACCCAAAGTACAACTACCGGCAAGATTGGCGGGATTGGCGATCAACACACCAGCAGGAAAGGTGTCGGTGAAAATGGCATCGAGAGTCAATGGCCCTGGGTTTGGATTTTCCAATGTCAGGGTGAGATTGGATGTACCGTTGACATCAATGGTTGTGGGGGCAAAGGCTTTGCTGATACCTGGAGCGGCATCAATCAGTGCCCCGACACCCAGTGTTGCGACCGCGGGTTGTGGGTTATCACCAGAGGAGGTTGTGAGTTGCCCTGCAGCAATGGTATTGACATAGGAGCCATCCACCGCAGAGGTGACATCAACGGAGATGGTACAACCACCAGCGGGGATGCTTGCACCATTGGCATAGCTGATCTGGATGTCACCGGGAGTGGCGGTTACCACTCCCGGACAGGTGGTGATCAGGCCATTTGGTGTTTCTACCAAAACGTTACCTGGCAGAGCATCAACCAGTTGGCTGGTAAGAGTAATCGCATTGGTGTTGCTGTTACCCAATGAGATGGTCAGGGTAGAGGTTCCATTGGTATTGATTGATGCAGAATTGAAGGCCTTGCTGATGGTTGGCGGAGCCAGCACTTCAAGGTCATCATTGGCGGGTGCGGGGTTGGTGACCCCCTGATCCGTGGTAATGGCATTGGCGCCAATGGTATTGGTCAGCGTACCGGTGATTGATGCGGTGACATCGGCACTGAAAGTACAGCTGCCACTGGCCGGGATGGTTGCGCCACTGAGGGTGATTTCATTATCCCCGGCAGTGGCAGTTACCGCACCATCTGCGCAGGTTGTGGCCGTGGTTGGTGCGGAGTAGACAGCCACCCCAACAGGCAGCGTATCGGTCAGTGATGTCCCTGTTAGCGTAACAGCGGAATTGTTGGTGACCGTAACAGTTAGGGTGGTGCGTTCTCCAGTGCTGACGGTAGCCGGGGCAAAAGATTTAGCGATTGTCGGTTCAAGGATGACATTCAGTTCAGCGGAGACGTCGTCTTCATTGGTTGCACCCTGGTCAGTGGTAATCGCCCCTTGCAGTATGAGATTGTCATAGACACCAACTACAGCAGCTGTGACATCTACCTCGATTATGCAGGAGGTGCCAGGGAGCATTGTGCCGCCAGAAATGGTGATCGCCTGGGTAGTTGTATTGACGTTCAATGTTGCATCGGCGCAGGTAGTGGCAGCGTTTGGTACAGGTGCGAATACCAGGCCGGCAGGAAGTGGGTCGGTAAAACTGACACTGGTCAGGGTTACCGGTGAGACGGCATTGGCGTCAAAGGTGCTTATCAATTCAAGGCTCAACCTGGAGACAGCACCGGCTGGGATATAGGCAGGTGAGAAGCCTTTGGTCAGTCCAAGACCCTGGAGGGTAGAGAGGGAGGCCTGGGTACCCAGGGCATTGGTATACCCCTCCTCACTGGAGATCACACCCGCAGGAATAAAGTTGGTGAGATTGAGGAAGCGCGTGGAGGTTGTTGTGACAAAGACCTGACAGATATCGTTGGGTAGTAATGTTGCACCCACAAGACCAACACTACCGCCGCCAGCTACTGCAGTCACTGTACCGCCCAGACAGTTGGTACTGGCGTCTGGTACAGGATAGACCACGATCCCATCCGGAAAAATATCGGTGAACGCCACATCATGTATGGTGGCACCTGAGCTGTTGATGACATCAATGGTCAGCAGCGAAGGCATACCACCGGTAACGATGATCGGATTAAATGCTTTATTGATACCGACGTCAGCACTGGCAGAGGTCAATGTTGCAGATACAGGGGTGCTGTTGGATGAACCCTCAGCACTGCTGATATTGCCTGCAGGTATGGTATTGCTCCAGGGACCAGCACCAGATGTGGTGACATCGAAGGCGAAATCACAGTTGGCTCCCGCAGGGAGGTTGGCACCCTGGAGTTGAGCGCGGGTTGCGCCTGGGTTGACCACCAGAGTTGTTGTTCCACCGCAGGAGGTGCTGGCGTTAGCTGGGTTGGCAACGGTCAGACCTACAGCGAAGGTGTCATCGTCGATGCTGACATTGGTCAATGCTCCGGAGGAGTTGTTCATCACATTAATGGTGACTCGGGAGCTGCCGCCAGGAGCTGTGCTGGTGGGCTGGAACGATTTAGTCCCAGAGATACCGGCATTGATGTTCAGAGTGTCAGACACAGCTGAGGGAATAGTACCGGCACTGGAGCTGAAATCAGCCGGATTAATGGTATTCAGATAGTTGCCAGGGGTGGTACCGGTGACCATTACAGTAATCTGACATTGGGTCTGGACCGAACCGTTGGGACGAGGATTGACTGTGCCCCCGGAGAGGATTACCTGGGTATCACCAGGGAACGCCTGCAGGGTTCCACCGCAGGAATTGGTGGCTGCCGGATTGGCGGCCAGGGTAATACCGGCGGGGAGATTGTCAGTAAGATCAACAGCGGTAAGCTGGTTCAGGGTTCGGTTGCGAACTCTCAGTGTCAGGGTTGATGTCTGGCCTTCTGCAATCGGGTCAGGGGAGAAGGATTTGGTGACAGATACAGAATCAACGGTTGTGACATTGACTGCCGGACTGGGTGACGGATTGACAACATTTCCACCAGGACCACTTCCCGTACCACCGACACCATTGACACCATCCCAGGTTGGGATCTGATTGGTGAAGGTCAGGCCTGTTGTTGCTGTGAGAGGCAGTCGGGCACGAAACACCAGGGTGCAAGTGCCGGGTGTGGCACCCACGCCAGCGGGTACAGTACCACCAGTCCATAACAGTTCTGCATCGCCATCCACACCGGTGTAGATGCCTCCCGCACAGCTGTTGGAAACCGGAATCCCTGCGGAATCATCCAGCACCATCTGGTTGCCGCCGCTATTGGGCAGAGTATCCCTGAAGCTAAGGTTGGTGACATCAGCTCCAGACCAATTGTTGACAGTCACGCTGAACTGGGTCCATTGCCCGGGTGCCACCTGGTTTACAGAGACTGTTTTATCAATTGTCAGCTGTGCATTGACGTTAATCACATCGCTTGCTGTCGGGCTTGAATGGCCAGCAGGGTTTACTACCGCATCAGCAGGGATAGTATTGGTATGAGCGCCATCTGTGGTTGAAGTGACATAGGCAGTAATGGTGCACTTACCATTGGTTCCGGAACGCTGGCCTGCCACCGCGCCTGAGAGCAGAATACCTGTGTCACCTTGATCCAGTGCGCCACTTGCAGGGTCAGTTAACGTGCCATTGGCGGCACCGGTACCATCACAAACTACGCTTGGATCGGCTGGCGCCACAGTCGAGGTGTCAACAATCGTTAACGTGGTACCTGTTAAATCATCGAGGAAACTGGTGATCGGCAGGGCGTTATCAGTACTGTTATTGTTGATCACAATGGTCAGCAACGAGGGTTGACCTGCAGGAATGGTGTCAGGATTAAATGTTTTAGAAACAGAGATCGGCGAGTTGACTGTGTGGTTGCGGCTGAATGTCGGGCTGGTGAGTCCTCGTGTGTTGCCAATTGCCCCCAGCGGGAGACTGTTGGTGAATAGTTGACTCGTACCCGCTATGTTGGCGACGACAACATCGACACCAATGGTACAGTTCCCTGACTCTCCAATAGTACCGCCGGTGAGCGTGACCGTATCCAATCCGGAGGTGGCTGTAACCGTGCCATTGGATGCGCCAGTGCCATTGCAGGCAATAGTGCTATTGGCAGGGTTGGCTACCACCATCCCTGCGGGCAGAGTATCGGTAAAGCTGGTTAAAGGCAGGGTCGCGCCAGCATTTGGATTGCTCAGGACAATGCTTAAAGTTGTAGAATCTCCGGCAATTGCAGGTGACGGGCTGAAGGTTTTACTACCTGTAGGGTTGAGTAGTGTGCTGACCACCAGGGTTGCATTGGCAGGGGTAGCATTTGATACCCGGACACCATTTTCCAGTGCAGAATAACCTGCGGTAACTGCATCCGGCCTTGCCGGTGGAACCAGTGCAGGGATATTGTTGATATAGGTACCCGGTGTTGTAGCGGTGACTGAAAGCTGAAAAAAGCACTGCCCATCAGTCAATCCAACCCGCGCTGGAATCGTACCACTGGTGAGAATGATATCTGAACTTCCAGGTGTAGCGACCACGCCAGTAAAGCCGCAGGTATTGGTTATGTTCGCCGGGTTCGCGATGGTGATCTGGGGAAGTAGTAGGGAGGTTACTTCAGCTTCAGTCAGGCTCACCAGGGCATCGTTGGCTATCTCAATCCGATATGTGGGGGTATCCCCAGGGTTGATGGTCGCCGGATTGAACAGATGGTTGATGGTGGTTGTGGCTGAAGCCAGGCCGGGCAGTATCAACAGGATGGCGATGAGAAACTTCTTTCTCATGCTGACTGTCAACTGCTGTCTATTCTGTTTAGTGATTTGTGCGCAAGGGTTATTAATTGAGGATGAGATATCAAACTTCATAAAAAGTCTCAAATAGACATCCCTGTGTCATGATTTCCTGATTCCCAGCTCAGGAAAGAGGGCTCTAAGTGAGCTAATGAGGCGCTTTTAGGTTCTTGTTGTAATATCCACTATTAACATTACAAATAAACACCGTTAATTTTTTTGCAAAGTAGCAGTCGCCCTTCAGGTAAGCAATAGTTTTTTGAAAAGTTTTTACAAAAATTATCAGATGCCTACTCCAGGTCTGTTAATATCTATCAGCTGTTTCCTGTAAAGGGCCAGGAGCTTTGCGGATTCTTTTGTACGGAACTTAGGAGATCCAGGCGTTAATGGGCCAAGATGCCGGACTATTAGGGTGGATAAGCGAAGCCATCCATCGATTTCAGCTAGAATACAAACGAAATATTTGAGAAGTTGAATATGCTCAAATTTGCCCTGATTTTTACCACACTGTTAATAGGTCTTTTTACCTTGGAGCTGCTGCCCTTTGGTCAACAGTGGGTGGTCATTCCTGTTACCACATTTATCGCAAAAACCAGTGCCTGGATTGTCCAGTTATTCGATCAGGATGTTCTGGCCTATGGGATTATCTTGCAGGACAAGGTCAGTGGATTTGCTGTCTCCATTGAGGCGGGCTGCAATGGTGTTGAGGCGAGTATTGTCCTGATCGCTGCGATGCTAGCTTTCCCAGCCTCCTGGCGTTTGAAGTTGATTGGGATAGGGGTTGGAATCCTGGCCATTCAATCGCTGAACCTGCTAAGAGTCATTACTCTTTTCTACCTGGGGCAGTGGAGTCATACAGCATTTGAGTGGGCCCATCTCTACATTTGGCAGTCGCTGATTATTCTCGATGTGTTGGTGGTGTTTCTGATCTGGTTGCGTTATCTCCCCAGGAAGCAGATCGAAAATGCTTCAGTTTAAATCATTGAACCCAGTTGCGGGTTTTATTCTCAGGGTTGTTATCTGGCTGCCGGTTTGTCTTGCTGGTTGGTACTATCTGGCACCAAGTCTGGTCTGGCCAGTTGCGCTTCTAAGTGATTGGATAATGACAGCGCTTTTCCCTGGCGTCATTCAAGGGGTAGAGCAGCTGGGTGATCGCTTGGACATCGTCACCCTACTGCCTCTCCCGGCAGAAATATTGAAGGGACTGCAACCAGGTAGTAGTGGCGATCTGGTGTTCAGTATAAATCCGTTGATCTATAGCTATGGTTTACCCCTTTTTACTGCTTTGGCGATTGCCGCACCTGAGGATTCATCAGATGAAGATATCAAATGGCGCAACTGGTTATGGGGTCTACCATTGTTGCTGATTGCCCAGGTTTGGGGTGTCTGCTTTGATGTACTAAAAACGTTACTTTACACATTGGGTCCGGAGGTCGCAGAGCAGATGTCATTCTCTTCATTGGGTATGGATGGGGTGGCGCTTGGCTATCAGTTGGGGTACCTGATTTTGCCCTCTGTATTACCTTTGATCATTTGGGTTGTGCAATATCGTGCCTATCTTGCCGACATGGTATGGGAATCACCAACTGCTATTGGTGCATCGAATGCTGATGATTAATTGAAACTCTATTTACCTATTAAGTGTCACGAAGGTATACCGATTGAAAGTAGTTTTGGAAGTTCATCAGCAGCTATGGGTTTACTGAACAGGTATCCTTGCGCGTTATCACAGTTCATTTTCTTAAGTAGTTCTAACTGTTCTTTGGTTTCTATACCTTCGGCAATGATGCTATGACCAAGGCTATGCCCCATCTCAATCATCGTGTTTACCAGATATTGTGATTTTTTATCATGCAGCATGTCATCAATGAAGTACTTGTCAATTTTTAGACTGTCAACTCTTAGATGTTTTAAAGAAGCAATTGAAGAATATCCGGTGCCAAAATCATCGATAGCGACTTTAATGCCTGCTTCTTGTAGGCGAGTGAAAATTTCAAGATTATCCTGATCGGTCTGTGCAGCTGTTTCTGTAACTTCCAGCTCAAGCAGAGTAGGCTCCATATCTGTGTTAGTAATAACCTGTTTGACCAGCGTCACTAAATCCAAATCAAGAAAGAGGGAGGGTGAGATATTGACTGACATTTGCAGCAATGGTAGTCCTTCTTTTTGCCATCTGACATTTTGTAAACAGGCTGTATAGAGTACCCATTCTGTCAATGATTTGATCATGCAAATCTGTTCAGCTACATGGATAAATTCTGTTGGTGGGATTGGTCCCAGTAGCGGGTGTTGCCAGCGGCACAGGGCCTCAACACCAATTACCTGCCCAGTGGTAAGGTTTATTTGTGGTTGATAAACCAGGTTGAGCTGTTGTTTCTCAATCGCATCACGAAGATATTGTTCAAATTGAAAACGGTATTCAGCCTCATGAGTCATTTCTACCTTATAAAAGGCAAACCGATTTTTACCTTGCTCCTTGGCTGCATAAAGTGAAGTGTCCGCGGCCTTGAGTAATGAGGAAGCGTTTTTGCCATCTTCCGGGTAGTTAGCAATACCAATGCTACAGGCGGGGATATGCATTCTAGATGAAAGATCCAAGGGTTTTGAGATGATCTCCAAGCAGCGTTTGGCTACATTGGCTGATACGATGTCGTCAGGGATATCTTCAACTAAAATACAGAATTCGTCGCCACTTAGTCGGGCAACGAAATCGACATCTCGCGCTACGGTAAGTAGTCTTTGACCAATCACTTTTAGCAGCTGATCACCTATATCGTGTCCCAGGCTGTCATTGACATATTTAAAATCATCCAGATCGATATAAAGTAGGCTAAAACGACGTTGATGGCGATGGGAGGATTTTATGAAATCGTTCAGAGTTTGGAAGAAGTGGAAGCGGCTGGCGAGACCTGTAAGTTCATCCACGTAGGCGAGTTCTTGTATGCGTTTTAGGTTTTGATCGCGCTCCATAACGATGCTGGCTAGCCTGGCTGCGGCCCTGAGGTCATTGGACTCCTCAGTATTAGGTTGTGCTGGATGGTTATAATACATACCGAAGGCACCTAACACCTTGCCAGAGGAGTTTTTGATAGGTTCAGACCAGCAGCAACGTATACCATGTGGAAGTGCGACCTCTTTTATCATTGCCCACTTTGGATCGGTGTCAATGTCTTCGACGATTACCCGTTTCCCGGTATAGGTTGAAGTTCCACAAGAACCAATATTGGGACCAAACTCCAAACCATGTATTGCCTCACAATATGCCTTTGGAAGGCTTGGCGCACCACCGTGCATAAGTTTGCTGTCATGCAATTCAAGTAAAGAGCAGCGCATTCCAGGATGACGCTCTTCATACATCAGGGCGATTGCATTATAGATATCAGCAGCAGGTTTTCCGACTGCAATCATCTCCAGGATTTCGGTGTTTTTTTCATCAGTGATTTCTGCACGTTTACGTTCTGTGATATCAATGTGCGTGGCAACCAGGCGTATCGGTTTTCCATCCCCTTTGTGGAACAAGCGAATTGCGTGGGATTGAACAAAGACAGTCCTGTTCTCTTTGTGTTGCATGCGCATCTGAATTTCAAGTTTTTCTTGCTTATTATTGCTATTCAGGTAGTTGATGATTTTGCTTAACACACGTTTTTTATCATCAGGATGAACAAGATTTTTCCAGGTGTCCAGGTTGTTGTGCAGTTCGTCATCCCTATAACCCAGTATCTCTTTCCAGCGGGGAGAGTAGTAGATTTCATCTGTTTCAAGATTCCAGTCCCAGATGCCTTCGTTGGTACCTTGTATGGCCAGTGACAGACGTTCCTCGCTATGCTTCAAACGCTCTTCGGATTCTCTTATTTTGGTGATGTCATGGCCAATACCCAATATCCCGATAACGTTATTTTCATGATCATATAAGGGCGTCTTTGTGGTTTCTAATAGTTCTTTATGTCCATCTTTAGCAAAGGTGATACGCTCTTCATTGAAAGAGGCACATCCTTTTTTCATTGCCCGTAGATCATGCTTACGGAAAAAATTTGCTAACTCTGCGTCGACAAAATCATAATCTGTCTTGCCAATGATTTCTGTTTCATCAGCACCAAAAAAATCCTCGAATCTTTTGTTGCAAGCGAGATAGGTTCCACTGGTATTCTTCAGCCAAACAAGGTCGGGTAGGGATTTAAGAATGGCATTTCGAAATGCGATTTCTTTGAGGTGTTTTTGTTGTACATTTACTGTTTGAGTAACATCCTGGAAGCTCCAGGCTCTTGCGAGTTTCTGACCAATTTGGCGTGCTGGGCGAGCGCAGTATTCGAAAACCCTGCCATCCTTGAATATTAAGGCATCGTAGCCCTCAACTTCTGGTTGGTTATGGATTTCTACTAACTTATTTTGAACTCTAATGGGATCGGATAGCTGACCCCAGATGAAATTCAACAGCACTTGTATATTGCTTGAAAGGATCAGTTCAGGCTGCTTTCTCCATAGATCAGCAAAACGTGAATTGTGCAGGATAATATTTCCATCCCTATCTACGACAAGGATACCGTCACCGGTAGCTTCTAGAATTACGTCAGATAGTGACTCGGAGAACCCGATATTTTCACCCACAGCCATCGCTATTGCCTTCTATGCATGACATGGATGCTCATCATGCTTGGTATTTGCCCATGATTGTCCTCTGTATCGGCAATTTAATTTGATTCTTAATAATTAAGTGGCGTTCAATAATGGTGTTTTAGATCCTATAGTTTCCTAGTTTTGTGATATTTGGAACGATTCAAGTGTGGTATTGGGGAGGTACAATCAAAACTGTTTAAGAAATAAATTCATGAATGGCATATTGATATACCATGCTATGAACATGGTATTGTCGTGGGATAATGTTGTCAGTGACCAAGGGTGTGGATGAACTCCTCATAGGTGGTTCCTTTGCTTTTGAGGAGATCCACCAGCCAATTCAGAGAAGCATTTGGAGCATCTCTGGTGCCGGCCTGTCGCTCGATAGCTAACATCTCCTGGTAGACCGGTACTATGGCATCGATACCGGTTCGACTGGGTTTACGCCGTACGGAAAAATAGCCTGTTGGCTGACCTTTGTGGTCAAGGTCGACGGTAACATTGGCAAATACCCAATAATAATCACCGTTTTTTGCCATATTCTTTACATAGGCAAAACACTCCTGGCCCGATTCGATAACATTCCAGAGCAGACGGAACACCCCACGTGGCATGTCGGGATGACGAATGATGTTATGTTGGACATTCAGCAGCTCATGCTCGGCATAGCCGGCTATGCTCATGAAGATTCGATTGGCGTAGGTAATGCGCCCCTTAAGATCGGTTTTTGAGACGATGAAATCGTTGTCATCCATGACTATTTCCTGGTTAGTCGGTGTGACATTCGGCTTCATGGGTGCTCCTAACTGTGTTTTTCATTGATCATTGCGTCGATGCGATCCATCACGCGGTCACTGGCTTCCTCCATGTGCCGATAGTTATTGAGAATTTTTTGTAGCAGAGTCTTGTCTTTCTCCCAGTCCAGAGATAATAGTTCCAGAGCGGTATGACCTGCGCTGTGTACTTGACTGTGCGGCTCCTCCAGCTCTTTAAATGCCTGTAAATGACCGAAGGACTGATGACCAAAACCTTCGTAATACCATTTGCCAAGACGACAGTTGTGATGATCTACCAGTACCGATCGAGCGTCGTTATTATCTGTCCCGGCATGGAAGGATTTATAGGCCTTCTGTTTATAGATCATATGATCGACTTTTATTAGCGATGCATAACAGATGTCGTGGGCGAAATCGACAGAGGTGTAGGTGTTTTGTGCCTGGTTGGCGAACTCATTAAAGTTATTGCTCATCGCCTCTACTGTTTTATGCACATTGTTGGCCATGGCAAGCATTTCGTTGGAATTATTTTGCATTACCCCAGTTTCTTTCTGGAAGGTGGTGACAACATCACGTATCTCGTCTGTTGCCTTTTTTGTGCTCTCAGCCAGTTTTTTCACTTCATCGGCAACCACTGCAAAGCCCCGCCCATGCTCTCCCGCACGTGCAGCCTCGATCGAGGCATTGAGCGCCAATAGATTTGTTTTGTCAGCAATTTCACTGATCATGCCTAGAATTCCGGTGATCTCATCACTCATGGTGTTGAGTTGAGCCATAGTCTCATGACTCTGTTCAATCATGCCCAGGGTTCGATTCTGTGCTGCCACCATTTGAGAGACGGCTCCCTGGCTGTCCTGAGCCTTCTGCATATTATCAGTGGCGATAAGTGAGACCTTCTCCATTTCGTCGGTAATACGTGTAAGATCATCCTGACTCAGCAGCAGATTGCTCATGGTCTGATTTGTGTTCAATTCCTGTAGTTCAGCAGCCTTTTCATTGCGCATGATATAAGCCGCATTGTCTGCCATGGCATCTAGAGATTTGTTGATGCGATCCAGGGTTTTTGCCAGTTCACCATGTAAGCCAGCAGGCATGGTACGACGATAGTAGTGGCCTTTAGAAACCAGTTCGAAACTGGTTTTGACTTCGCGGAAAAAGGTTTCAAGCTGATCTAGAGACTCATTCAGATTCCAGGCGATGTGCCCAGCCTCGCCCATCCAGGGAACTAATGTAATACGTGATGAAAACTGACCGTCGAGAACCTCATCGAGTACATGCTCGGTCTGCTTCATGACATAGAAGGGCATTTTCATTCGATGGTTGATGATCGCCAGTGTGGCAATGGCAGCAATAGGGAATAGCCAGTGCCAGTGGTGATAACCATCCCCCAGCCAGGAGGAGAATACGCTGGCAAAAGTGAGCAGAACAAAAATCAGAACATAGATCTTAAGTCTGGTGGCTAAATACAAACGTTTCATAATTCTCGAACCCTTGGTCTTGAATGGCCTCATTCAATACTTCAGATGAGGCGACAATTGCATCTTTCGGTCCGGCAACCATTTCAGCAGATACCATCTGCCGATAAAGTCCGGAATAAAAGTCCACGGCCTCCCTGCTCGGTTTGCGTCGTACTGAAAAATAACCAATCACCTGATCCCTGGCATCGTAATCAGGTGTTATATTTGCCAGGACCCAATAGTAGTCCCCGTTTTTGCAGAGGTTTTTCACAAAGGCGAAGCATTCCCGCCCTTGTATGATGTTGCTCCACAGAACATGAAATAGACCCCGCGGCATGTCCGGATGACGCAGAATGTTATGTTGATGTCCTAGTAGTTCATCCTCCCGGTAACCACTGATTTTCATAAATAGTCTATTTGCGTAGACTATTCTTCCCTTGGGATCGGTTTTCGAGACTATAAAGTCGTGCTCGTTGACCAGCACTTCCTGGTTTGTCGGAACGATCCTGTTTTTCATGCCTGCATTACCTCCCTATTATTCCCTGGCTATTTTATTTTTAGTCGACAGATCTGGTGTTTTCTTTACTCTCTATTAATGATCAATGTTGAAAAGGATTATCTATTATCCTGAAAGATAAAAGATAAAGTTCAATTTAAATGCCCCACTGGCTCACGAGTGCTGAGGTGTAAATTCTGGTTTTTAAGCCACTACCACCATTAAGGCATCTCCGACCAGTTTATGAGGTTGAAAGGTTCAGGCTCTGGATTGAAAGGTTTCGCAATGGTTGGCTATTTCCAGCAACTTCACCTGATTCCAAGCATTTATTTCACCATGCTGGTGCTTCATTATAAAGCTCAGACTCCTTAAATGGTTTTGTCATAAAACTTTGTTCAAGAAATGGGCTTTTTAGCCGAATAATAACCTATTCAAAATTTTGACTATCTATAAGGCACAATCCTGTGAAAAAAAACAACCCTGTTACTAACAGGGAGAGTGAGGTTCGAAAGGATCACACCATACTCTCTACAACTGACCTGAAAGGAGCAATAACTTATGTTAATCAGGATTTTATTGAAATCAGTGGTTTCGATAACGCGGGATTAATAGGGAATAACCACAATGTGGTTCGTCACCCAGACATGCCGCCTGGGGCTTTTGAAAATCTTTGGACTACAGTCAAGTCAGGCAATCCCTGGATGGGTATTGTAAAGAACCGATGTAAGAATGGAGATCACTACTGGGTCGATGCCTTCGTGATGCCGATCAAGAAAGGTGGCACCATGTTTGAATATCAGTCAGTACGCTATAAGCCAAAGCTTGAATGGGTTGAACGTGCTGAATCAATATATCAACGCTTACTGGAAGGTAAAGGATTCAAACCGGGTCTATGGGGAGGAATCAGTTTTAGTCAAAAGTTGATCGCAGGAAATTTGTTGGCATTAGCACCTGCTTTGCTGTTTAGTCTCTTGCCACAGTTTGAGTCAATAAGCAGCATCGGGTTTGTGCTTACTGCCTTGATGATTATCGGAGTTAACCTTCTGTTGTTGAGTCCGTTGAAACAGACGGCAACCCGTGCCAGTGAGATTTTCGAGCAGCCGGCCATGCGTCAAATCTACACTGGACGTGACGATGAGATAGGGCAGATTGAGCTGGCTATGCAGATGCAGACGTCTCAGATCAACGCAATTGTTGGGCGTTTGAAGGATACCACCGGTAAATTATCGAGTTTGGCTGAAGTGAACTACCATACTTCTGTTGAAGCGAATCAGGGGGTTAAAGAACAACAGCATGAATTGTCAATGGTGGCAACAGCAATGACACAAATGGTAGCGACCGTGCAGGAGATAGCCCGGAATACCGTGCTCGCAGCCGAAGCCACCGTGTTAGGTCAAGAGAAGACCATCTCAGCACATGATGTCGTTGATAAGACCATTGTTTCCATTAATACGCTATCTGAAGAGGTGCAGAATGCAGCGGATGTAATTGCCAAGCTCTCCCAGCAGAGTGTCGATATCGCAAATCTGCTTGAGGTGATTAAATCAATTGCTGAACAGACAAATTTACTGGCTTTAAATGCAGCAATCGAAGCAGCACGAGCTGGAGAGAATGGTCGAGGATTTGCCGTAGTAGCTGATGAAGTGCGCAATCTGGCCAGTCGAACCACTGAGTCAGCCCAAGAAATTGAAGAGATGATCGGGCAGCTACAGTCGGGTAGTAAACAAGCTGTGAGCGTCATGGAAAAGAGTTGTTCAAAGGCCAATGCAACCGTTGACCTGGCAGCTATGGCGGGGGATGCGCTGAATAGCATATCGGGCGTGATCGATACTATTACAGACATGAACCAACAAATTGCCACCGCTTCGGAAGAGCAGAGCTCGGTGGCTGAGGAGATCAATCGGAATATAGTTAGTGTCAATCAGATTGCTGAGAGTACCTCAGATGGCGCCAATAGGAGTGTAGGCGTCACTGAAGAGATGGCAGAAGCTATTGAGCGTATGGATAATCTGGTGTTGCAGTTTAAACGATGAGTGAGGATGTAGCATACTGAAAGTCAAAACCAAGTCTGTACAAAGTTATTAACCCAGCGCTTTAATAGGTATGCCTAAAGGGTCAGATCGGGTGTGGCTTTTCAATGCCATAACCTTGTGCATAGTCCACGCCGACCGTTGTCAGCCAGTCAATCAGTTCTCTGTTTTCGACGTATTCAGCAATGGTCTCTATTCCCATCTCCTTGGAGATGCGGCAAATTGACTCTACCATAGCGGCGTCCACCTGATCATTGAGCAGATCCCGCACAAAGCAGCCATCAATCTTTACATAGTCGACAGGCAGGGTTTTTAAATAGTTCAGTGACGATAGCCCGCTGCCGAAGGCATAACCGGGAACAGCTGGGTTTAAGTGTGCCTTTTAATCAATACAGCGGTTAGTTCCTAAGATTGCTTTTTAATGACAATCAGGCACCAGTTTCAGTTGAACTGGTTTGTGCTTGTTGGTTTTCATGTTCAGGAACTAGCTGGTTGAGCAGATTTCGAAGTCGTTCAATATCAATCGAGTCACTCGCTTCGGTCATATCCCGCATCACCTGCGTAAGCCATCCCCAGTCGACCTGGCGGTGGCGTGCCAGCAATACCTTTTCATGGTTGGTTTTCTCAAGCTGCTCTTTTTCATGGAACAGCTCTTCATAGAGTTTTTCACCGGGTCTTAAACCGATATATTCGATCTGGATATCACTCTCCAAAGTTCGACCGGAGAGGTGAATCATCTGTTCGGCCAGGTAGCTGATTTTGATGGGTTCTCCCATGTCGAGCACGAAGATCTCACCCCCTTCTCCCATTACCACTGTCTGCATGATCAGCTGACAGGCCTCAGGTATGGTCATGAAATAACGCTCCATACGGGGATCGGTAACAGTCACCGGTCCACCATCCTCAATCTGTTTGCGGAACAGGGGGATGACACTGCCCGCTGAGCCAAGCACATTGCCAAAGCGGACAGTAATAAAACGGGTAGTGGAGTGGGCGTTGAGATTCTGGCAAAAGATCTCAGCACCCCGTTTACTGGCACCCATTACATTCGCCGGATTGACTGCTTTATCGGTAGAGACGAGCACGAACACGCCACAACCGTGACGGTCAGCCGATTGCGCAACCGTGCGGGTGCCGAGCACATTGTTTCGTACCGCCTGACGGATGCGGTTTTCAAGCATTGGAACATGCTTGTAAGCGGCAGCATGGAAAACAACTTCCGGTTGATGTTGGTTGAACAGGCTGTCGACATAGGTCTGGTCAGTAACATCGCCCAGGTGGCACTCCAGGGTCAGTTCCGGGAACGCCTTCAGCAGTTCCATCTCAATCGAGTAGAGGTTGAATTCACTGTTCTCCAGTAGTACCAACTGAGCAGGCTTGAGATTTGCGAGCTGTCTGCAGAGTTCTGAGCCGATAGATCCGCCAGCGCCGGTAACCAGAATAGTCTTGTCGGCAAGTGTGGTACCAATGGCTTTCCAATCAAGAGAGACTGGATTCCGACCCAGTAGATCCTCAATTGAGACATGCCGTAAATGGTTGATCTGAACATTACCTGACATCAGATCATTCAGTTGGGGCACTGAACGGAAGGGTATGCCAGAAGCTTCACAATACTCCACTACCCGGCGCATCTGGCTGGAGGATGCAGAGGGAATGGCGAGCATGATGACATCGATGCTGAGCTCTTCGCAAAGCTCTGGAATATCTTCACTTGTACCGGCTACGGGCAGACCATGAATCTCCCGTCCCTGGCGGCGCTGTTTATCATCGATGAAAGCGACCGGGCGAAAATCGCCTCTGCGATTACGTAAAATATCCCTGGCCAGCATCTCACCCGCTTTACCTGATCCGACAATCAGTACCCGCTTTCCAGGTGCGAGATCCAGGTTTCTGTCTTTAAGCAGGCGGTAGATCAGACGAGGGCCGCTTAAAAACATCACCAGCAGAATCGCGTAAATCACTGGAACAGATCGAGGTACGCCACCGGCGCGGGTGAAGACAAACAGCAAAGCTACGCCAACCACCGTACCGACCAGTACTGCTTTGAGAATACGCATAATGTCCGGCAGTGAAGCAAAGCGCCAGATCCCCCGATAGAGACCGAACAGTAGAAAGGCTGCGAGTTGCACTGGCAGGATAAACAGTAAGGCATGCAGTGCGTCTGTGTAATAGGAGACGGGTACCACTTCCAGGTTGTAGCGAAACCAGAATGCCAGGAACCAGGCAATGGGCACCATCAGCACGTCATGGGCCAGGGCTACCCCCTGGGAACGTAGATGACGCGGTAAGATCTGTTTGCTCATGCAAGCACTCCTGGCACCCTCTCCAGTAAATGGTTCAGTAAATGACCGGGCATTCTAACCTATTCTACCTGCTAGGCTCATTGCAGAAATAGATTGTTATCGTGGGTAGGAAGTCAGGTGGGCGTGTTCTGGGTTCATGGGTGAATAATAAGGTTGAGAGTAACTGTATGTAAAATGACAAATTAACCGATTATTTTTAGTTCAATTGCAGCACTGGGACCGATCATATGCTGGTCTATCGAATCATCAAGCGTGTGAGGTTGTAGTGATGATTTAAGCCTGTACAGATGAGAGTTTACAGTTGCCACATCCAATAAACTATCTGGATATGGCAACAAGCGCTTTGAAGATCTGAATATTGAGCAGCCAGACTATCGTGCTCAATCGATCTTTCTTCTAAGTGTGACAAATCCAATCAAACCTGAGACAAATAGCCAGGCAGCCGCAGGCAGCGGTACTGGATTGACCTGAAGGTGGGTGAAAAACTCCGCGTAATTTCCAATGTTCCCGCTTCCAGAGACTGCAAGCACGTAGACATCCGGCGCAAGGTTATTGGCGTATACCAGCTGATCGATGGTGTTGGGGTCAAAAGGGTTTTCAAGGAAGCTGTCAGTGCCAAATGCAATATTTTGCGTATCATCATCAAAAGTGGTTATACGGATGCTGGTCAATGAGAAGGAACCCTGACAGCCGTTGCATCCCTCGATCCCATTGACACCCATTATAACATCGGCAGGCGTGAGCAGATTGAATCTGACAAACCATGGCGCATCACTTGTTGCCCTGTTAACGCCCAATTCCACATCGGTAAGACCTGGAAAGACATCTCCATAGTCAGCAACAATTGGATCTGCGATGGCAGCAAATGCATTTGAATGTCCAAATAGTACAATAATCAAAAAGGCTCTGAGCAGTCTCTTATTCATACTCTTCTCTCCCTAGATAGATAAACGTACATATCGGCTGACCTAAATGCCGAAGTCTCAAATCTCTCTGTCTATGATTCCTCCCGTTGTTTATTTAGAATGGTGTGAATTGCATTGTGTAACAGTGATAATGATCACTGGCCAAGCTGAATGCTTGAAAACGGCATTTAATTCCTAAACCTTACTCTTACCAAGGTATAAAGTCTATTGTCTGAACTGAGATACAGAATCAGTCATCAGCAGATGTTTTTACTGAATGCTGATAAATTATTACTGATTAAAAAGAGACATTTAACGTTTGATTCGGTCTCACTGAGATAATGTCATCCTTATCCAATATCAATCAGGGTTCCAAAGCCTGTACAGCTGGGGTATTTGTTTATCTCAGCGACCTTGGTCGCCTGACTGCCCAGGATTTCTCCAAAGCCGAGAGTTTTGCCCGCGAGACCGGTGAGAGCGAAGCCGAGACCCTGGTGCATCTGGGTTTGATCTCGGAGACAGAACTGGTGCAGACAATGTCTGACCATTATGGCTTGGCTGCGGTGACAGACAGTGCCGAGTATCCAGACGAACCGGTGCACGACCAGCCCATTACCTTTCGATTTCTGAAAGAGATGAAAGCGATGCCATTGGCGCTGCAGGATGAGGGGCTGGTGGTTGCTGTTGCCGATCCAGGACAGAGCTGCATCGCCAGCGCCCTGAGTTTGGTGATGGGCGGTCCTGTGAGCCTCAAAGTAGGTCGGCTATCTGAGATAGAGTCCGCCCTGGAACGGGTCTATGGTGCTGGTCGTAGCGCCATGGGGGAGATTGTCGACGATCTGGACGATGAGCAGGAGCTAGAAGAAAGTATCGAGCACTTGAAGGATCTGGCCAGTGAAGCGCCAATCATTCGATTGGTGAACCACATTCTGCAACGGGCCGTTGAGGCCGATGCTTCAGATATCCATATCGAGCCATTTGAGGATACTCTGATGGTGCGCTACCGCATCGACGGCATTCTTTCCGAGGCAGAGTCTCCTCCTGCACACTCCACAGCGGCGATTATCTCCAGAATCAAGATTATGGCAAAGCTCAATATCGCCGAGCAGCGAGTGCCACAGGATGGGCGGATCTCACTCAAGATCCAGGGCAATGAACTTGAGTTGCGTGTCTCCACTGTACCCACACTCTATGGTGAAAGCCTGGTCATTCGGCTGCTCAACAAAAAGAGTATCAGTTTCGAGTTCGACAGCTTGGGATTCGGCGACACTTCCCTGACCCGACTGCAGCAATCTCTGCAGCAGCCGAATGGGATCATCCTGGTGACCGGCCCAACCGGTAGCGGCAAGAGCACCACCCTCTACACAGCCCTCAGTCAGCTCAACCGACCGGGGGTAAAAATTATCACCGTTGAAGATCCGGTGGAGTACAAACTGGAGGGGATCAATCAGATTCAGGTGAAGCCCCAGGTGGGTATGGATTTCGCCAATGCTTTGCGTGCCATCGTGCGCCAGGATCCAGATATCATCATGGTAGGTGAGATGCGTGATGCTGAAACGGTGCGGATTGCCGTGCAGGCTGCCCTGACCGGCCATCTGGTGCTGTCCACACTACATACCAATGATGCTGCAGGTACAGTCAGCCGCCTGCTGGATATGGGGGTCGAACCCTATCTGTTGGCCTCCACAGTGAATGCCATTGTTGCTCAGCGACTGGCGAGGCGACTCTGTCCCTCATGCAAGCAGTCCTACACTGCGGATGAGACCCTCAGTCGCCGATTTATTCAGGCAGGTCTGGTGTCTGAACAGGAGCCAGTCACCCTCTATCGTCCCCAGGGCTGTGAAGAGTGCGCCCACACCGGCTACAGCGGACGAATGAATATCGCCGAGGTACTGCTGATCAGCGAATCGGTTCGTCATCTTGTAACTCAGCGTGCCACCGCTACAACCATTCAACAACAGGGTATGAAAGAGGGCATGGATACCATGTATCGTGATGGACTTGCGAAAGTGTTGCGGGGATTGACCTCCTATGAAGAGTTGATGCGGGTCAGTGAAGCGGATGCATAATCCTAGATTCCGCAGTTGACCGCTAAAATCTAACGTAAGGTAATGATATGCCCTATCAATTAGTGGATTTTTATCCTGACCCATCGGGTGAGCCCATTAAAGTTACAAGGATTCTAGGATATGGCTCTGTTCAGTTATCAAGCCAGTAATGCTTCCGGGGAGACCCTGAAAGGTGAAATGGAGGCTGAAGACAGCCGTCATGTGATCATTGAGCTTCAGCGAGAACAACTGATCCCACTGCAGGTGAAACGGGTTACGGGCCTTCGTGGACTGCTGGGCTACCGAAGTGGTGGTGAGAAAAAAGTCGGTCGCAAACAGATTCTTGCCTTTGCCAAAGAGTTGGCAACCCTGCTCAAGGCGGGTATGCCCCTGGAGGGTGCATTGTCGTTGATGGCTCGGTTGAACAGTGATCAGAGCATGAGCGCCTTAATCGATGATCTGAATGATGCCATCAAAGGCGGCGCAACCTTTTCCCGGGCACTGGAAAAGCAGCGGGATATATTTCCAAGACTGTTTGTAAGCATGATCAAGGCGGGAGAAGCTGGCGGCATGTTGAGTGAGGCTCTGGAGCGCATTACAGACTATATGGAGAGATCACAGGCGCTGCGTGAGAGTGTGCGATCGGCACTCATCTATCCTACGATACTACTGGTGGTTGCAACGATCTCTGTGATGGTGCTGCTTGTATTCGTGGTTCCTCAGTTCAGTCAGATGTTTGAGGATATGGGCAGGGAACTCCCGGTGGCCACTCAGATCATACTTTCAGCAGGAGACTTTCTGACCAACTATTGGTGGCTGTTACTGGCGATGATCTTTCTCGGCATTGCCCTGTTTCGCATCTGGATTGAGAAGGGCGATCACCAATATCGCTGGGATCGTTGGCTGCTGAGTCTGCCTCTGTTGGGAGACCTGCTACTGAAAGTTGAAACAGCTCGTCTGTCGAGAACCATGGCCTCTTTGCTACACAATGGCTTGACCCTGCTGAATGCGGTGAAGCTCTCTCAGGAGGTGTTGAACAATAGCTATATTGCTCAGGGTATCGAGCAAGCGGCACAGCAGCTGAAGCAGGGAAGAGGCCTGTCAGCACCGTTGATTGAACAGAAACTACTCCCTGAGCTTGCTATACGGATGCTCCAGGTGGGCGAGGAGTCTGGTGAAATTGATACCATGCTGGCTGACGTGGCGGATGTCTATGATCGAGAGGTGCGTGAGTCAGTGCAACGTATGCTTACCCTTGTCGAACCAATTCTGATTGTTGGATTGGGCTTGGTCGTTGCTGGTATTATCATCTCCATTCTGCTGGCGATGCTGAGTGTTAACGATCTGGCTTTCTAGAAGAATAAGATGGATATAGCCGAATGGCACTGACCTATGCAGAAATGGTGTAGGGTGGGGCCCAGCCCCACCAGACAAAGCGGATAATTGCGCCAAACATTTGGCTAAGGCTATTAACTAATTGCGATTCGGGTATAACCCAATAGCATCCTTGAAAACATAAGAGATATTGAATGATGAATGTCTATAACCATCGTACCTCCCAGCGAGGCTTTACCCTGATCGAATTGCTGGTTGTTATGGCGATTCTTGCCATGCTGGCTGGCCTGGTGGGGCCCAGAGTGATGAGTGCGCTCGGTGAATCGAAGAGTAAAACCGCCCGTGTACAACTTGAAGAACTCTCCGCTGCCCTCGATATTTATCGTCTGGACACAGGTAACTATCCCCGAGGTGAACAGGGATTAATCGCATTAGTGCAGCGCGTCGATGGTTTGGATAACTGGAATGGCCCCTATTTAAAGAAGCCGAGACTACCTAAAGACCCCTGGGGTACTGACTACCACTATCGCTATCCAGGAGAGCATGGCGACTATGACCTCTACTCCCTGGGTTCAGATGGTGTCGAGGGTGGAGAGGGTGAAGCCAGGGATATCAATGGTTGGGAGTGATGGGTGGCAATGCCGACCAAATCCTCCGGGTTTACACTGCTCGAACTGATCATTGTTCTGGTTATTGCCGGCGCTCTGGTAGCCCTGGTTCCCCCGGCAATTAATCGGGTCATACCAGGAGTCAAGCTTAAAGGCGCGAGTCAGGAGATGGCTTCGGCGATACGTTTTCTGAGGAGTTGGTCCGTCGCTCAGGGTAAACAGGGCCTGTTTGTGTTGGATCTGGAGCAAAAACAGTACACCATCTCCTCCCGCGAGAGCGTCTATGAACTCCCCCAGGAGGCTGATTTGCAGATCGTCGGTGCCAGTGATGAAGGAGAGGGGGATCAGCAGGGTGGTATCCGCTTTTTCCCCGACGGCAGCTCCAGTGGTGGCCGGGTTATCCTTTCAGCTGCAGGAAAAACCCACCAGATCGATGTGGACTGGCTCACCGGAAGGGTCTCACTTGACCACTAATTTTTTCCAGCAAAAGGGCTTCTCTCTGCTTGAGGTTCTTGTCGCATTCACGCTTTTGGCGGTAACCCTGGGTGTGATGATGAAAACCCTCTCCAGCAACAGCCGGGGACTGGTTATCGCTTCACAACACTCCCAAGCTGCCACTCTGGCAGAATCACTTATCTCAGAGGTCGGGATCGCTATGCCGTTGGAGGTCGCCAGCTTGGAGGGGCAATCTGAGGATGGCTATCACTGGCGACTTAAGGTTGAAGAAAATCCAATGGAAACTGGCTACCTCAAAGGGGCCTCATTTATTGTTACCGCAGAGATCTCTTGGGGAGAAGTCAGATCTGGCAGGCGCTATGTGTTGTCGACCTTGCGTTACTGACAGGCCATACAGGATCAAGCGCAGTGGCGGTTTCACTCTGGTGGAGCTGATTATTGCTTTGGTGCTGATGAGTTTGATTATGGTGCTGCTGTTTTCTGGCCTGGACCTGGGGCGACGCAGCTGGCAAAGTTCAGCCGCAACCAGCGAACGCCAATCCAACGAACGACTCGCCTTTGATTATCTAAAGCGCACTCTCGGTGGTATGTACAATGAATTGCAAGAAACGGAAGATGGGCTTGAACCGCTCTTTTATGGATCCCAGAATCTATTACGTTGGGTAGGACCTACCGCCGCACAAGCGGGGCCTGGTGGTGCCTCACTGTTTCGCCTTGAATTATTAGCTCAAGGCGAAGAGAAATTACTACTGCTGAAACGTTGGCTCTATCACCCTGAAGTGCTCGAAGAGGCACCGGAAGATGGGCGGGATTGGCGTGCGCCAATTGCCAGTGAATGGCAACCTGCAGACCAGGATATTGCAGCAATACGCTATAGTGAGCACCTTCTGCTTCGAGGTGTGACTGAGATTGAGTTAGCCTATTACGGCTCACTTCAGCGAGGTATTCCTGATGAATGGCATCGCGAATGGCAGGCTAGCGAGAAGCTGCCCCAGATGATCCGCATCCGACTTCACTACAAGAGCAAGGTGACATCGCCACTGACAATCACCGTTCGTGGAGCCCAGAGATGAAGGGGCGTCAACAGGGTATTGTATTAGTGCTGGTACTCTGGATGCTGGTTCTGATGCTGGTGATTGTCTCTGCAGTTTCGTCCACTGTTCATACCGAGTCGACTCTGGCTCATAATCAACTGGATCAAACCCGTTTTCGAGCACTAGCAGATGCAGCTTTCTACTACGGAGCCGCTCGTAGTTACGATCGTGATGTAGAGATGGCCTGGAAACCGGATGGGGAGCCCTATGAGTGGCAGTTCAATGGGGTTGATATGGAGATTCGCCTCATCAAAGAGAATCAGCTTATCGACCTGAATCGGGCCACAGCACAACAGTTAAGAGTGTTAATGGAAACGTTGGAAGTCGATCCTGATCTGCATGAGACATTGGTTGATTCGATCCTCGACTGGCGGGATAGAGACTCCCTGCATCGGCTAAATGGGGCTGAAGATGACGACTACCTGGAGGCGGGGAAACCATATGGCGCTAAAGATGCACCCTTCACAACGGTTGATGAACTTGGCTTGGTGTTGGGAATTGATGCCGATCTGAAAACAAGTATGTTGCCTTATCTCACGATCGGTAGTTCAGGGCGACGCCAGAAGGCATCACCCCTGTCAGGTGGTTTTGGGGCCTCATCCGGGGTGAGAAGCAGAAATGGGGTATGGGTGTTGGTGACGATCCCAACTGACAGACAGCCCTATTACGCTGAGGCGCTGGTTAGGCGATCTAAGGACAGACTGAGGCTGGTTACGATAGACTATGGGGTTTCGTCGGCCGCTTGGCCGATAATTGAAGAGTGAGGCGTTAACTTGTTGGAACTGTCTGGGCAGGAATTTATCAGGGGTTTACAGGATCAGTTCGTTGATCCCGTCAAAGCCTGCCTAGCAGCGCGTCTGGGTGTAGTGCCGCGAAACAGCGGTCGACTTCTATTAACTGAAAAATCGGCCAACTTTATCTCCCCCCAGGGTGAAGAGTCGATTGAGGTTAACGCTCCGCAGCAGGATATCAGTCGACTGAAGACATTTGTGCATCGTTACTTTGAAAATGCCGATTCCACTATTCAGATTGAAATTGACCACCAGTTGTTACTGGTGCGTCAGGTTCGCTTACCATTAGCCGCAAAACGAAATCTTGAGAATGTGGTCGGCTATGAGATGGACCGTCTATCTCCCTTCGAAGCCGACGAGGTCTACTATCATTTCACTCCACTGAAACAGAATGAAAAAGGGGGCTGGCTTGAAGGCCGCCTGATTGTCGCCCAGAAGAGTAGGCTCGACCCGTGGTATCAGTTACTCTCTGAACTTGGTGTGGCGGTTGAAAAAGTGACTTTGACAGGGGAGTCTCAACCCCTGGCTTTAAAGTCTCGGCAGACAGGCATGGCCCAGCCACGTAGCAGGTCTAGTGCTTTTTTATGGGCTGCTGTTGCCGCTCTTTTTATGGTTGCCATAGGCAGCGTGATTTGGCAACAACGCCAGATTTCGATTGACCTGCAACAGAAGATGCAAGCCGCCCGTGAGCATGCAACCGAAAGCATGCAAATTGAAGAAAAGCTATCAGAGCGACGTCTAGCAGTCGGAATGGTTACGGCACAAAAGCAGGATTATCTGGCCATGTCAGATCTGTTGCTGGAGTTGACCCGACTGATTCCTCCCGGCAGTTGGCTGCAGCGAGTCAGCGTTTCATCAACGGATTTAGTCGTTACCGGTTTATCTGAGCAGGCTTCAGAATTGATCGCCTTGCTGGAAGCCTCTTCCTTGTTCGAATCAGTACGTTTCAAATCACCGGTGGTAAGGGATCGAAGATCTGGTAAGGAGAAGTTTGATCTCGCGATGAAACTGAGCCAGGAGCAGCAGAAGTGACGCCTCCCATTTGGTCAAAAAAACAGTGCAATCTGGTATTGCTAGGTACATCGGTTCTGGTGTTGTTAGTGCTGTTTAGCATATTTATGATTTGGAACAGCCTGGTGAGTGGATATCAGGAGGATGCTGAGGATGCACGTCATCGGACAGCGCATTACCTTAGAGTTGCCGAACGCAAAGATGTGGCTCAATCTGAACTCAATTCGCCCAAGCTGCAGACCCTGATCGAGCAGAACTATCTGACCGGAGCTGCCCCAGGGGTGGCCTATGCCGACCTGCAGCAGCAGATCAAAGAGCTGATAGCCGCTGCTGAGGGTGTTGTTCTAAGTACCCAGTTGGTACAAGAGCCGCAAGATGAGGAGGAGAGTGCTGAGAAAATCATCGTCAGGGTACGTGCCCAGGGAGACAGTTTCGCCTTGCAGAAGATGATACAAGCCATCGAGGTAAGAAAGCCTCTGCTCTTTTTTGAAAAGTTGACGATTTCTGCTCCAGTGAGAATAAAACCAGAGAGTGCTGAACTGCTGGATGTCCGCTTTGATGTCTATGGCTACTTCTGGAAAGAGGCATCATGAAAAAGGGGGCCGCAGCCATTTTGTTACTGTTGATCGGAGTGATTGCTTATGAGTGGTTAACTTGGTCTGACAGGTATAACCTCGCCATGGATGTTGTAGCCGCTGAGGGGGAATCGAAGCAGAAGCCAGCCACCACAACAGAGCACCAAGTTCTACAGCTGGAACCGGAAGCCTATCTGGCGATTGCCCAGCAAACCCTGTTTCGCTCCGACCGGAAAGGGTATCTGCAGCAACCGGATGAGAAGCCGGGCCTACGCTCGCAGCCCGCACTGCCTAAAATTCGACTACTTGGGATTATTTTGACAGAGAGTGAACCACCTTCAGCAATGGTTTTCGTTGAAAAAAGCAAGAAGAGCCGCATTCTGCATGTTGGTGATGAACTGGGTAGCTGGAAAATAGAAGAGATCGATTCGGAATACGTCATGTTGAGCTGGGAGGACCAGCTTGAAAAAATTCAACTACGAAAGTTTTAGCCATGCTGCGTTTTAATCAACTCGCTTTAATGCGGGGGAGCAAACTGCTTTTTGAAGGTGCTGAGTTCATTCTGCATGCTGGTTGGAAAGTCGGTATCACAGGTGGCAATGGCACTGGAAAATCGAGTCTTTTCAGTCTGATTCTTGGTGAGTTACAGGCCGATCACGGAGACCTGACCCAACCTCCGGGTCTGGAGATCGCTCATGTTGCCCAAGAGACACCGGCGATGTCCCGTAGCGCAATTGACTACGTTATCGATGGAGATAGCGCACTGCGTGCGATTGAGCATGAGCTGGAAGAGGCTGAGTTAAAGAGTGATGGTGTAGCCGTAGCCCGACTTCACGATGCGTTGCATAGCGCAGACGGTTATCGAGTGAAAGCCCGAGCCGGTGAGCTGATGTACGGCTTAGGCTTTTCCAATGGCGACCTGGATCGATCCGTCAGCCAGTTTTCAGGAGGTTGGCGGATCAGGCTCAATCTGGCCCAGGCTTTGATGTGTCGGTCTGATCTTTTACTACTTGATGAACCGACAAACCATTTGGATCTGGATGCAGTTATCTGGTTGGAAACCTGGCTGCGGAATTATCAGGGTACCTTGCTGATAATCTCCCATGATCGGGATTTTCTCGATCAGGTTACTGATCACATCGTGCACCTGGAGCAGCAACAGGCAGAGTTATATAGCGGAAATTACAGTGGTTTTGAACAGATCCGATCTGCCCGTCTTGCCAACCAGCAACAGGCTTATGAAAAGCAGCAGCGGGAAATCACCCATATTGAGAGTTATGTGAACCGGTTTCGTGCCAAGGCGACCAAGGCAAAGCAGGCCCAGAGCCGTCTTAAGGCATTGCAGAGAATGGTAGTGATCGGTCCGGCCCATGTGGATTCGCCATTCCATTTTGATTTTCCAGAACCAGAAAAAAATCCTCACCCGCTACTCAAACTTAACCGGCTTGATGGTGGTTATGATGGAAACAGGATTATCGAAAATGTCTGCCTCATTCTTGAACCGGGAGATCGAATTGGCTTGTTAGGCCCGAATGGTGCCGGTAAATCAACGCTGATCAAAATTCTAGCTGGTGAGTTGAGACCCCTTTCCGGTGACTTCGAGCCGGCTCAGGATTTACGCATTGGCTACTTCGCACAACACCAGTTGGAGCAGCTGGATGCTGATGCCACGCCATTGTTACATCTACAGCGCCTGGATCCATCCGCAAGTGAGCAGTCACTACGCAATCATCTGGGGGGGTTCGGCTTTCATGGGGATCAGGCGCTAGAGATGGTGGCCCCCTTTTCTGGTGGAGAGAAAGCACGTCTGGTATTGGCACTGCTTGTTTATCAGCGACCCAATCTGCTGTTGCTGGATGAACCGACCAATCATCTAGATCTGGAGATGCGGCATGCTGTCGGGCAAGCATTGCAGACCTTTCAGGGGGCAATGGTTATTGTTTCTCATGACCGCCATCTGTTACGCATCACTACAGATGAATTATGGCTGGTATATGACAAGAGAGTGGACCACTTCGAGGGTGATCTGGATGCCTATCCGGCCTGGCTAAGCGCTCAACGGAGGGAAGTGACCAGTGGCAGTCAGGAGATAGTGCCAAGCGAGCATTCGTCTGCATCCAGAAAAGAGCGCAAGCGTCTTGAAGCAGAGCAGCGCAAACGTTTACAACCACTTAGACAGGCGCTTGGAAAACACGAAAAACAGATTGAAGAACTGCAACAAAAGCAAAAGGATATGGAAATATTATTGAGTGATAGTTCGCTCTATGATTCGGGCTGCAAGGACGAGTTAAGGGATCTGCTTAACAAAAAGAGTAGAGTTGACCGGCAATTGAACGATTGCGAAGAACAGTGGCTGGAAATCAGTGAGCAACTCGAAGCTGTACAAAGTGATGAAAAAGTTTAAAGTATCGATATAGACCTGGTACTGAGCATGATCTTTCAGCTATCGGGCTGCTTTGAAGGGAAAGGTTTCGTTGTCGAATTACCTGTTCGTCAGAAACCAGGTCAGTGATTGACCAAGCGCCACTTTTGTTTTGTGCATGGAGCGATAGTGTGCGTAGATTTTTGACACATGCTCTTTTTTGAGAGATGACGATGAACATCTATGTAGGAAATCTGCCCTGGAGTGTTAAGGATGACGATTTGAAAAATCTGTTCACAGATTTTGGCGACGTATCCGCTGCCAATGTGATAATGGATAAGTTTTCCGGTCGGTCCAGGGGGTTTGGATTTGTAGAGATGCCAAATTCAGACCACGCTGAATCTGCGATTAAATCGCTTAATGAGAAAGAAGTAGATGGACGCAGTCTGCGTGTCAACGAGGCGAAGCCTCGTGAAGAGCGTCCTCAGCGCAGTCATCAAAGACACTGATTGAGTTTAGCGCCTGAACTTCGGGTATCTACCGACTCAGGCTAATACTCTGACAATCGGTGTCAGGCAACTATTGATTTTTCAATAGCTGTCACAAAGTCTGGTTTTTTGGGCAAAGTATTCTAAGCTTGGCCTTGAGGGTGTTTGCATGCCTTTTTTGCCCTTAATCCATCCCTGCGGTTTAAAAATTAGCAGAGAAGCTGATTAGCAAATCAGGATTCTCTACAACCATTAATTCAAAAAAATCTCTGATCTTCTCAAACATTGATGGGAGACAACTGATTCCTCCCTGCACCGGCTGAAAGTTACCTAATCCCAGACCATTTGGTTGTTATGGCGAGATCTCTTGCCAGATCGATTTGTCTATGCGGTATAATCAATCTACTTTGGTTTGGGAAAGCGGGTTTGCTTACCACAATCCTATTGGAATATCTCCACTCTTCGGAGAGTCGAAGCGTATCGTATAAGTTGGGTTCGGATTAGTACATGAAAGCTTTAGTTGTCTTAATTATCTTGATTTTCGCGGCCTTTCTGGTCTGGCCATATACTACGGTGTACCGATTGGAGCAGGCGCTGGTACACGATGATCAACAAACACTCAGCGAAATGATTGATGTTGACTCGGTGCGGGAACAGATCAAGCGTAAACTGAATAAGAATGTTCAAAGCAATATCGGCGATGTATCAAATGGATTTATTGATTGGTTGCAGAGTGGTATTCAGCGTTTAGGTGCCAACGCAGTAGAAGAGATGGTGGACATCCATTGGGTGATCAGAGAGTTGCGCTCACATAATCGACGTCCCGATCAGGGCGGTGTTTATGATCAGTTAACCTATGTTTTTTTTGATAGCCCTGACAGGTTACTGCTACGAATTGGCGCATTGGACGAAAAACCGGTACATGTCCATTTGAGTCTGCAAGGTACAAGCTGGCGTATCACTGCAGTTTATAATTGAGGCTGTAATTTCTTTGCTTCTGGTACTTGGTCAGGCACTCGTTGAGTGCGACTGCTCAGATGTGTAATAGGTCTAAACGTTACAGCTATATATCCGATGGTGTCTGGCATATTAATAGAAATTTTCATATCTTCTGACAAATGCTCCCCCAGATCAGTTATAAGTGCGGGATGAGTGCGCTAATTCATTGATTATAAGAAGATAAATTAGGTTTTCTAAAGGTTTGGCTGTTGTTCGTCTACCTATCTCCTGGAGTACCGTATCACGACTTGCTCAAGGGGAGTGGTAAAACGTTAAAGATAATATGAAACTGGCCGATCTTAGATGCTGAAGGATGGTTCTACCGTCTTCATAATCATAGAGTACGATAATAACAGTAGATCACGTTCGAACGTGACTACTTAGGAGAATTTAGGGAATCGAAACATGGCCGAAATCAGTTTCAATCAAGCCCTTTTCGACGTTTGTCCAACCGGGATGCTGGCAATTGACGATGAAGTCTGCATACGCTGGATCAATCCTGCTTTAGAGGAGATGTTAAGCCTCTCGGTTGATGAGTTGGTGGGCAAGGATAAAAGTACCCTTCCCGAAGGGTTGCATGCGCTGTTTGAAGAGACGGATATGCTTCACTTATCGCTTAATGGCGATGGTGAGCGTTGGTTACGCAGGGAGGTGAGGCAGGTAAGCGATGGCTCTAAAGAGCCTCTGAGACTACATTTCTATCAGGATATCAGCCAGCAGGTTTTGGCTCAGCGTGAAAGCGATGAGCTACGCAAGCAGGTTGAGGATCTGACCATCACCGATGAGCTCACCAGTATGGCAAATCGGCGGGCAACACTGCAGGCATTGGATGCCCAGGTCACTCGCAGTCGCCGTTACGGTAACCTGCTGACTCTTAGTGCTGTTCGTCTGAGTCACCCTGATGGTTCAGGATCCAATCTGACCGATCACTCTATTCTGGTCATGGCCCAATACCTGCGCGAAAGGTTGAGATGGGCTGATGTCATCGGTCGATTTGAAGATCAACTGTTTCTTTTACTCATGCCTGAAACCAGTGAAGAGGATGCAGATAGTCTACTGCAGCAGATTGTCCAGGAGTGTCAAGACGGTGCTTTGACCGATCTGGGTAACGATCCTCTTCCAATATTGGAGATCGGGGTTGCTGGATGGGCCAAAGGTGATGATCCACAACGATTGATTGCCCGCACCATAGAATCGATCTGACTCTAACACTAGTCTAAGGAAACTCTGAGCAAGTCATGAACCGGGATCTTCCACCAAAATTGACAGCTTCTGTTTTACAGATCTGTATATTTTACTCAACTTAGACTAACTCAGAGCTTCCTTAAGTCGTTGATTCACCAGTCGGATAGAGTTGAGGATTAAGGACGGGCAGGTTGTAATGGAGGCTCAATGCCTGACACTCAACGTATCAGTTTCGATGATGGCATCAGCCGCAAAGAGCTGAATGCTGTACGGCAGCGTTTTATACGTCTGCATCGGGAGCGTTTGCGCCGGATATATCAAGAGTTACGTCCCAGTCAGCAGGAGTTTCTTAATCTTCTGCCTCTATTATTTCACATTAATCACCCCATGCTACCTGGCTTTGTCAGCAGTGACACGGTTACTGGCATACCCGATTACAGCCCATCGAGAGTGGCATTAGATGCGGCTGCAAAGCTGAGTCGCAGTTTTCAGTACAAGAAGCGTGCTCAGCGTGTCTACCATATACATGGCCTCTATCTGATGGGTAGTACAGGGACTATCGGGCAGTCATTTGGGAGTGACTTTGATGTCTGGCTTTGCCATAACCCTACACTTGATGAACAACAACGAGAGCAGCTACAGCAAAAGGTGTCACTAATCGAAAAAAGTGCCATTGAATTAGGTTTGGAATTGCATATTTTTCTGATCGATCCAGAACGTTTTCGTCGAGGAAAGAAGGCTCGTCTGTCGCGGGAGAGTGCCGGAACGACACAGCATCACCTGTTGTTGGAAGAGTTTTATCGTAGTGCGGTATTGCTGGCTGGACGTTATCCACTTTGGTGGCTGGTTCCACCAGAGCATGAACAAGATTATCAATCTTATGTTGAATACCTCCTTTCGCATCGGTTTATTAAAGCCAGTGAAGTTTTTGATCTTGGAGGACTGAATCAGGTACAGGCAGGGGAGTTCTTTGGCGCAGCCCTGTGGCAACTCTACAAAGGTATAGAGTCACCCTACAAATCTATTTTAAAGATCTTTCTGATGGAGGCCTATAGCCATCACTACCCCAATCCAAAATGGCTGGCGCAACAAGCGAAAGAGGCTATCTATTCTGGTGAGACTGATATCGATATGCTTGATGCATACATTTTGCTTTACCAGAAAGTGGAGTCATTTTTAAAAGAAAGTAGAGACGAAGAGAGACTGGAGTTGGCAAGAAGGTGTTTCTATTTCAAGGTTGGTGAGCATCTCAGTCAGGTAAAACAGGGTCAGCAGAACTGGCGCAGTCGCCGTATGCTGAAACTGACCAGGCAGTGGGGATGGGGGCAGACTCAACTGCAGATGCTGGATACACGTTCAGAGTGGAAAATAGATCGTGTTATCAAGGAACGAAATGTATTGGTTGGTGTGTTGACCCGCAGTTATCGATTGCTCACAGACTTTGCCAGAAAGTTTGCTAAAGAGAGCCATATTGATCCCCATGAACTCAATTTGTTGGGCCGAAAGCTCTATACTGCGCTAGATCATCGCTCTGGGAAAATTGATCATATCAATCCAGGGATCTCAAAAAACCTGTCAGAAGATGATCTTTCCCTATACTACAGGCCGACCAGGGACGGTAGTGTTGCATGGATGCTCTACCGGGGAAGTATGGATGAAGATATTCATCTTGAGCAAAGACCGATAAAAATATCCAGCAATCTGATGGAAATCCTGATTTGGAGTCATGTAAACCAGGTCTGGTCAAAACAGACACGAATTGTTTTTGTTTCCGGTGATAGTGAACTTACGCGAAAAGAGTTACTTTCACTCCAACGCAGTGTAGCTAAACTTTTTCCTGACCATATGCCACCATCTGCGGGTATGAAAACCTTGGCGAATCCTGCCTACGCTGAGATGGTTGGTCTATTCCTTAATATTGGAATAGACCCAATGGATCGTCTGACTAAAGAGGGCAAACAACTGACCAGTGAGCGTCATGATCCCTTGAGCTTTGCTTCTGCAAGAACCAACCTCGTAATCAATTTGGAAAAGTTAGTTCAGACCAGTTGGGGCGAGTTATTGATAACCAAGCATAGTGGAGCAGACGGATTGGTGGATGCTCTGTGCAGTATCCTCAATATGCCTTCAAGTGACGGTGCAGGATTACCAACAATCAATGCCTATAGTTATTCTTGTGCCCGGGGTAGTCAGATTGCCCAAAGAGTAACAGAGCTGTTTAATCACGTTATTGCACGTTTTAAAAGTAAACAACTAAAAAATGGACGATATCTCTTTAGGCTGGGTACAGACATCTTTATTGTACAGCAGCAGGATAAAGGTTATTCGTGGCGGAGTGTCGAGTCGTTCGAGAGTATGCTTGATGAATTGATGCAGCCACAAGAGGTTTACCGGCCGCTGGGATTTGATCCGGAAATTATGGCAGACAGTCCTTATCCGGTACTCTATGCCCACAATAAACAAGATTTGATCCAACTCTTTTATGAAACGACTTCACAAGGTATAGATATCTATATTCTTGATGAGCAGGGTTCACTGTTTAAGCAGAGATTAAAAGCAGATAGTCCACGTTTCTTAATGTTGCAGCAACGCCGGTTTCTGAATAGCCTGCAGCAACTTAGAAATCTGGTTTTAGTGAGTGAAAGTGATCTTTTGGCAGAGCCGAAATTTTATGAGTTGAGTAGAGGCAAAGATAATAAATGGCATGTTAAGTCACGTCGTGTGCCTTTAAAGACATCTGACGACTATATGGAAGTGGTGCTGGTTAGTGATAGCGCTGAGTCAGATGCAAAGCTTGTCTCATTGATTTGTGGAGAAAGAGAGTTTACGCAAATGGAATATGGCCGAGAGTTATACTCAGCTGTGGCTGAATATATCAATAGTTTTAGAAAGGGTGATGCTAAATATCCAGTCTATCTCACATCTGTTCGACTTAGTGGTATTCAGACACCTCAAGTGCTGGAAACAGTTAATCTGCTGAATCTTAAAAAGCGAGTTGAGTTAAGGTTGAATCAGCCGGTTTGAATATACCCCAGTCGAATGAAACTGGAGGTACAGGAGGATCATTTAAAATAAGTTTTTGATTCCCAACTCTTCCGCTAGCTTCTCAGTACAAATAGAATATTATAAAACCAGGCCTTGCACAGTGGGTAGGGTGGGGCCTGTCCCACCAAACTGTATGAGAAGCACACAATTTGGTTGCCGGGTTAATAACCACTGAATGAGCATCCAAAAAAAAAGAACCCGCATATATTAGCGGGTTCTTGAGTACAGAAGTCTCTGAAGTGAATTGGAGATTATCTGCTTCTGAATCGCTGAGATAACCTCACACCTAATAGGCCAAGGCCTAGCAGTGAAAGTGTTGTTGGTTCAGGTACAGAACTAACATCTGAACTGAAACCGACATTGGCAGCAGAATTGATCCTGAGATTGTAACTGCCATAGCGATTGTTGTAGTTGAAACCCGATATCGCTTCGCTGAAGCTTAAAGGGAAATCGGAAACGGCAAGAATATAACTACCTGCATTCAGTATTCTGTCTATCAGGGAGTTTAAGCCGGGGCCACCATCATCATTATGGCTAACAAAGTCAGAACCGTTGAGAATACCGTCGTTTTCGAACAGAAAAATCTGGGTGTCAAAAGATGCGGAATTGACAGAGATTCGAGTTCTGGCTCTGGCATCCTGATCAAAAAGTGTATATGACACTGAACCAGCCCCATAGTGAGAAATGCTGCCAGTGCTCGTTATGAGATTGGCAAAGCTGGTTAGCGGTAGCAGCATCAGTAGTCCTAAAAGGAAATTAGACGCAGTTTTCATGAAAGTATCCTTGTAGTTAAAGGCTGTGTACCAAGTTCTGCTGGCTTAAGATAAGCAAGCATGATTTTATTGTTAGCATTATTGGTGCCAGCTTTAAAATAATACACTGTTTCAATAACTTGCCGACGACACTCATTTATGGAAAACCTGTAACCAATAGGGTTTGTAAAGAAATTCGACAGGTTGTGGAATATGGTGTGAGGGTTGAATCCCATGGAGTGAGCTGAGGTGCGAATCACGCTATTTACCCAGCTGATCCGCTTACCCCTTATCTCAACGTTTGATTTTTCGTAATGTTCTTTCAGTCCAGAATTTACTTTGCAGGTTGGTATTGAAAGTCACAACCTTGCGGGGGATTACTGCTAGACTCTCTTTTCCTGTCTTCAGATCAAGGCCATACCAGTATTTCCAGAACAGTGCTCTTGGGTCCCCATTGTTGCTGGTGTTCACCAATCCCCAGTCTCGATCAATGATCTTGATCAGCTTGTCTCCCTTATAAAATAGGGTACGGTAATCGGCAAAGCTTTTTGTATCGATATAGCTGATACGGTAGTCATACCACCAGTCATTGAATTTTGTAGTGCTTTTCAGGCCATAGACCTCCTTGTTTAGATTTCTGCAACTGCGTTCAGGTATTTGGCCGGCGTTGCGCTGCATCTCACCTTCAAGGCTATCTATCATGCCCAGACAGGTACGCATTCTCTTTTTTCCCAACAACTCATGAGTTTCGTCATCAGGTTTGCGTAACATGACGTCACCAAAGGTGAAAACGCTTCCCCCCCATGCATCTTCATGACGTGGTTGCGCGAAGCGTCTTATTTTTCTCAGTTTAGGAAGCCATGCCATGTAATCCTTGTTTTTATCTTCATCTCTATATTCAGTAATCAGCATCCCGGTTCCACGAAGGTTTCCTGAGTGGAAAATAGCTAGATCACGGGATTGGATAGCATCACTCTCTTTGTATCGGTTGTTGAGATGGCGTTCTACTGAAGTGAATTTGGGACTGCCATGTTTGGATTTGTTGGCCAGCACACTCAGTGTTCTGCCACGCCTTTTGATAGAGAAGTTGTCGAAGCTATAAAAATGATTGGCATAGTAAACTTGATTTGCTAACTCCGGTGCAGTTATTACCGAGCCTGTTTCAGGGTACTCTAAACTGCGGTCTACTCCTGCATTAGTTTGTATAGAAAATATAGAGAGAGCGAGTGTCAAAAAGATAATATGAATAGTAGACTGCTTACGGCTGTACATTATACTTCTTCCCTAAAATAACTAGCGGGTATATCGGCTGGTACGAGACTGTTTTTTCATCTCTTTGGTGTATTTAAAGATATCCTGTTTAACGCGATCTAGGTCACCTGTAGCTAAATAGTCTTGATGTAACTTTTTGCGATACTTATCATTTAATTTTTTATAGAAGATGTAGCTGCCAGGTGATTTGCTACTTATAAATTCAGAGAATCCCTGAAGGTCCACGAGTTGTGCCGATTCATTCTCATCATCTCCAAGCCACATTGAATTGGCTGGGGGAAGAAACTCATTGGTACTGAATTCTGCTGCATCTGCTTTCACAGCATCGACATATCCTGAGTCAATAGCATAAGCATGATTTAGAAATAGTAAAATAGTTAACAGGCCTAAAAGCAGGGCAGAGGCCAAACGGGTTGGCTGAAATATCATTCGATAACTCCTTCTATGATTCACTATATATGAATTATTGTTAGTTCCTGACCGGATGTTTCCCATATCCGATGTCTATATTATGCATGTTATTAGGATCTTATAAGCGCTCTTTTGTTTATGTTATCAGCATTGATCGGCAAGTAGTGCCGATTCTTAACACTTTATATTTTATGTACATACTTGATTAGAGTTCATGTAGGGAGTGATGAAGCAAGATGGGGGGTGGAGGCAGTCGGGTTGATTGAATGTGAGAAAAATAGATTTAAATGTCATATCCGAATAGACGCAAGTTAGATTTGAATATGTTCGTATATTCGCTCTGTTGTTGCGGGGCTAGTTCGCGTTTCCAGCGTGCTACAGATTTTTCAACAGATTGACTGGTGATATGCTGGCGGTGAGACTCAGGTACCTTGTGTGTGTCCTGTGTAACCATTCCCAGGATCTTATCACTACAGGGTAAAGAGAGAGAAGTGAACAAAGATCTAAGAGTGGATGAGGTGTTGAGTAGCAGATCTTCGTAGTGAAGCAAATAGGTATTGTTGTGATTTTGTTTGTAGTAGGCGCTGAATTCGGCAACTTCCTTACTCACGTTCTGATATGCCGTCAATTTCTCCTTTTCAATCTCGTTACTACTCTTTCCTTTTGCGCCAAAATGTAGTGCTGATAAAACCATGTCCCGAAAATCACGCACAAGTACTATCTCTTTGGATTCTGGGTAGAGTTCTCTGACAGCAGAACTGAGTTGCCGCCAGGTTGTGCTCCCTTCGCCCGAAAAATAAGGTATTTTTTCAGCAAAGAATTGGGGGGTGTCCACCTCTTGCTCTTCAGCGATTGAGAAATAGTAGTTCTCAACCGCCGCTTGGCAGAAGCTCATAACTTGACTGTAATAGCGTTCATTGAACCAAGTGTGCCGAGTTTCATTTGAGAGAAAGTCCCTATTAAAGCGCTGTTGGTCAACTAGGGATAGTCCCTGGTGAGGTGATAGCAGTTGTTGTGATACCAGGTGTAACCAATACTCCAGTGCAAATGTCTCATAGGGATGTTGATCGGAAACAACAATGGCTGGATGCTTTGCGAGTAGCTGCATTAACCAGGTAGACCCTGTTCTCCCAATAGTGGTGATAATGATCGGTTGTAGTTTAGCTTGAAATTCGGTTCTGGCAGGGGTGCGCTCTAATTTTAAATGGGCAACAGGGATGGTCTGATCATCATGCGTGATTGCAATAATGGAGAGGTCGGCATTTTGCGGTAGACCCAAGGTCATCATGCTGGTTGAAAAACCGCAAAGAGGGTTAATCGTATTGTCCCTAAAGTGACCTGCCACATCAGGACGCTCCACAGAGAGTGTGCAATAGTGAATGCTGTAGGAGGCATTATCTCTGTTTGACGTTATTTCAAGCTGTTTGATGCCTGCTTCGTTAGCCAGAATCCAACCAGAGAGATGAATTTTATAACCTGAATTGGAGCTGTCCAAGATGGGCGTATCGAGATGAAAACCTCTTATGCGGCTATCCTTGGTGGTTTTTATATCTAGGATTTTATAAGACAAAACTACTAGATCCCTAAGTTATGGTGGCATTGATATGGGCCACGTACTGAGCCTACCTTATCGTTTTGATTGTGTGATGAAGTTCACATTGTAGCTTTTATGATCTGCTTTTTCTATATTTCAGGATTTTGTCAAGCAACGGGCAGGCTGAAATACTTGAGAGGGGAGTTAGGTATTCAGGAGGGGGTAATCATCAGCACATCCACCGAAAACGCTGTTGAATTCAGTGGATGTGCTATGTAGATCCATCCTAGAGAGATCCTCAAAGATGATTACATTTTTTTAGGATCGAATCTTTACGGGGCTTACGACCCGTATCTGGACTTTTACCAACACACCAGCGTTTAGCTGGTGTTTGTTGAGTTTTTCAGGAGTCGGAAAGCTGCCTGAAAAGATTGGTTAAGCAACAGGCTCATTTTGTCTTAGGAGGGGTTGCCAGGCCCAGGTATTCGATTTGGAAAATCAGTGTCTCGTTGGGTCCAATTTTCTTACCTGCACCTTTTACGCCATAAGCCAGCTCAGGTGGCATGACAACACGCCATTTAGCGCCTGGCTGCATTCTGCTGATCGCTTCTCTGAAACCTGGTACAACACCGTTCAAACTAAACTGGGTAGGCTTGCCGCGAGAGTGTGAGCTGTCGAACATTGTGCCATTGATCAGTGTGCCAGTGTAGTGAACCTCTACATTGTCTTCTGCCTTGGGAGATGCACCGTCACCTGGAGTCAGTACCTCGTACTGCAAACCGTTTTCGAGCACAGTTACACCGTCACGCTTGGCATTCTCTTCCCTGTATTTATTTCCTTTATCGAGATTTTCCTGTGCCAGTACAGCCTTAGCTTCTTTGATCTTCTGAAAGTGCGCTTTCAGTGCTGTCTGCATCTCCTCCTGTGTGAGTTGAGGTTGCTTCTTTTCCAGAAAGTCTGAGACCGCAGCAGCAAAAGCTGCAGTGTCTATGTTGGTGGCCTCTTGTGCAACAAGCATCTGCCCAATTTGTAATCCAACTGCGTAGCTATATTTTTGATTTTGAGTTTTAAGTTCAATTGCATAGCTGTTATGAGTTAGGCATAAAGCCATGACTGCCAGGATCAATGGTTTTAATTTCATAGTGTTATTTTACCTGTTTAGTGGATTTACAAAGATTTCTATGACCCCTGAATGATAACAATAGTTCGATTGAAATTACCATTTTGAGAGGCGCCAGCTTATTCAGAATCTGTCTGTTTTGTATTCTCTGAAGGTGAGAGGGTCTGTGCGATAACATATGCTGGTCGTCGCTTGACCTCCCGGTAAATTTCTCCAACATATTCACCGATGAGGCCAAGACCCAACAGGATCATGCTCCCCATGGCGAGGATCAATAGTATAACCGTTGGGAATCCAGCTTCAGCATAGCCCTGCCACTGATACCAGAGTGTTTGCAGTGTCAGCCCGATGCTGAAAAGAACGCCACTAGCGCCAAGCCAGGTGACGATCCTCAGTGGTACTGAAGAGAAGCTGATGATGGTAGAGCGTGCCAGACTCATTAAGTGTCCAACGCTCCAATGACTCTGACCCGTAGTTCTGGCTGGTGGTTCAAATTCGATGGCTACCGAATCGAAACCAAGCCAGGTTGTGAGACCGCGGAAAAAACGGCCTACTTCAGGTAGGGAGATGTATTGATCGATCACACATCGATCGAGTAGTTTGAAATCGCTGGCGCCATCCATGTTCATGCCACTTGAGAGGCTGAATGTCTGATAGTAAAGCCTGGCTCCTAAACGCCGCAGATGTGATTCGTTCTGACGTTTGCGTTTTACAGCCTCAACAACTTTTACATTTCCGTTATCCCAAATATCAATCATTTGTGAAATAAGTGGTGGCGGGTGTTGTAAATCCGCATCCATCACGATGGAAGCCTGACCAACGGCACATCGAAGACCGGCAAGAATCGCTGCTTCCTTTCCAAAATTACGACTTAGGCGGATCGCCTTGATGGGAATCTGGCTGTTTGATGACAGGGCTGCGATGACCTCCCAGGTACTATCTGTGGAACCATCATCGACAAGTATCGCTTCGAACTCTACATCGCAGGATGCCACACTGCTTTCCAGATTCTGCCAGAAATATGCGAGGCCGGAATGCTCGTTATAGATGGGAACTATCAATGAGATCAGCATGTCTGGCTCCGGCTCATGAGGTGAATATATAGCGTCGCATCGTAACAAAGTTAATAGCAATGATAATAGCTTCGGTGATTAACTTTGAGGCCACGGGGTGGAGTTGCAGCAGATCAACGAAAAATAGTAAAAAGATGATACTGAGGCTATACGAGACAATCCACAGGAACAGGTATTTAAATAATTGTTGCCGAAGGGTTCCTGCACCAAAAGAGCGATCATCAAATACAATGATTTTGTGGCCGATGAATGCGATCAATGCTCCGACTACTCTGGCCGCAGTCTGAGCGGCAATGATGCCGATAATTGGGTAAAGAAGATAGAATACCAGGAAATCCACTACCCAGGATGTACCTCCAACGACCAGATACCTGAGAAACTGATGGTCAAACAGTTTTTGGGTGAATACTTTTCGTAAATTAGAGGTCATGGCTGGGTTGAGAGCAGATCTCGACAGTAGGTGTTGTGGTCATTTAGCAGTAAGCGCAATGGGGTATGGGCAGAGCGTACTAACAGACATATCTTTTCGGCAGCAATATCTGCAGATTCACTTGATCCATAGTCGAGGGTCAAATGAAACCCGAATCTCTTTGGATTGTTTTTGTGGGCGTTATCAAGAGAGACTTTAAACGTTTTCGGAGGTGACGGTGTAATCAGAATCAGTTGATGCTCCAAGTCGCCTGGCGGATGCATTGATATACCGGTTAGGCGCAAGCTCTTATCACTCAGTTGATTCAGTCTGAGCGATCCTTTACCCGCCTCGAAGAGTGGTGGGTAGGGAGGAGAGATGGGTAGGATAGTCAGCTTTGGTGGTTTGGGTTTAGAGCCCTTTTTTTCGCCGATCTCTTGCGAAATGTTTCGTACGCATTGGCACTCTTGTTCATACGACCAAAGGTTGTTCTGAGTGGTATCCATGGATGCGAGGCTCCTGTCGCTTACAAGCAGGCCAAGTTTTTTAACTTCCTCCCCCTTAAAACGAGCCTGAGCATATCTAGCGCCGTTCAGTACCGTATCCAGATAGTAGGCATCTTTGATCTCAGCAGAATAGAGGGTCTGATTGGCTGGGGATTGCAAAAAGAACTCATAAAGCGCATCAAACTGAGCCAGTTTAGGGGCTAATTGGGTCTGTACATGCAGGGCTTGAGTGCAAGCCGGAATAATAAAAGCTATAGCGATTAATGCTTTTATGCCGGTATTCAAGGTCGGCAGACGCGCCAGAGTGGCTGTCAGAGCCATAGCAAAAAGCCACCATGGGAGCAGCAGGTAACGGTTTGCCTGGGTGATTCCAGGTACTTGTGTCAATGGGGCTAAAGGTAGCAGTACGGCCAGTAGTGCGACAACGAACAGGAGAATATTCAGCTGTTTGAGTTTAGCCAGATAAGCGACGAGTGCCACGAATATGAAAAGGGCAGCCCAAGGAAGGTAGGGGCCGGTAAAGAGTAATTCAGGCAGTGTAGAATAGGCGAGCAGGGCGTCAGAGATTGAAAAAGGGCGGCCACCCGCATCATAGCCTCCGACGAAAGAGCCGAGTACCGAGAGTCGCCAGAACATATAACCGATTGACCAGGCGAACATGGGCAGAGCGTGATAAATACGGGTAGAGAATCGATCATGCTGAAAAAAGATCAAAACAAAAGGGAGTGGGAAGTAGACCTCTTTGCAAGTTGTGGCGATGATGTAAAAAAGGGTTGAAAGAGCAGTCAGCGGCCACTGTTTTCTGTCCAGGTTGAGCCGATAGATAAAAACTGCAAGTGTGGTAAAGAAAAGCCCGGCGACATAGTGGCCTACCATTAGTTGCTGCGCAACAAACAGACTGGGAACACCGACAAGGAATAGAGTCGATCCAAGGAACGCAATCAAAGGTGTAGCCCATATGCGCAGCAGGAAATAGCTCCCCAGGGCGCAACCAGCCAGTGTGGCCAGATGCTGATAATAGAAACTCTTTGGGCTCAGCCCGAAAAGCCATAGATTTATATCGAAAATCAGTGGGTTCGAGGGTGTCAGATTATTTAGAGAATAGCCCCGGGTTATTGCAGGATTGAAAAAATAGTCGAGTGGAGAGAAACGGCTGGCATAGTCGAGCAGCCAGCCGTCATCAAAGCGCCAATTACCTGAGAAGGCACTCAGGTTAAGAATAAAGGTAAGTGATACCAGGCCGAAAATAGCGACGGCGGTGATCAGGTTGGGGCGAAGTGTCACAAAATCGACCTTACTGACTTGATAATTGTGCCCGCAGGAATGCTGCTGATTGTTGTTGTCCTCATAACGCCCCCCCTCTTTGTTCGTCTACCAAAAGAGACTGCGTCTGCAATCATGCTCCTGCGGGGATCGCAAGCAGTGAGAGTAGGGTGCGGCCTGCCGCACCATGCCGAGTGTGAGCTTATAGAAGAAACCTGAAAATATTGAATTGCTTTCATATAAAGCGTGTAAGTGCAGCAACCTCTCTCTGCGAGAGGAGGGGGGGGTAAAAGTACGCCACAACCAAAATAGATGCCTTAATTGTCGTTTCTTGTTTCATCTGACGCTTGGCAAGGTCCGGCCTGCCACCCCCCACGTTTTTTTACACCCCGTATTTGAATTACATGATTAGAGCAGGCTTATTCGGGTCGGGTCCTCATGCTCCTTGGATATTCGCTTCGTGGTGCGACCTGCAACACCGTGTCGATTTCAGAAAAGGTATCACGAACAGAATGGGAAAAGCGACTCTCAGGCAGCGTTGCTCTTTGTTTATTCTGACGATTGGCGAGGTGCGGCAGGCCACACCCTTGATTCGAATATATTTGAGTGAGTACCCATTCATTGTTGCTTTCCAGTCATCACGCTACTGTTTCGCCCCCCTGGGCGAGTCACTTTTCTTTTTCGCCAAAAGAAAAGTAACCAAAAGAAAGGGCGCCCGTATGCCACGCCCCTACGGGTCCGTTGCGATGCTCAGAAAAAACCGGCAGGCCTGAAACTCGCTGCGCTCAAACAGTCAGGCCCGCTAATCGGTTTTTCCTGCGCTTCTCACTCGTGTCAAAACGGGATGCCAAGAGGTGCGTTGATCAAATCTGTCACGTTAGACGTAGGGTGGGGCCATGCCCCACCAAAAAGCCATAGTGAGTTGTAGGGTGCGGCCTGCCGCACCATCAGGGTGTAGATTCTCCAGAAATCCCAGATACTTTGTTCACAATCAGCAGTGTCAGTAATCAGAATTTTCAGGTGATTTCGTTTCAGTTGGGCGAGGTGCGGCAGGCCACACCCTTGATTCGAATATATTTGAGTGAGTACCCATTCATTGTTGCTTTCCAGTCATCACGCTACTGTTTCGCCCCCCTGGGCGAGTCACTTTTCTTTTTCGCCAAAAGAAAAGTAACCAAAAGAAAGGGCGCCCGTATGCCACGCCCCTACGGGTCCGTTGCGATGCTCAGAAAAAACCGGCAGGCCTGAAACTCGCTGTGCTCAAACAGTCAGGCCCGCTGATCGGTTTTTCCTGCGCTTCTCGCTCGTGTCAAAACGGGATATCAAGAGGTGCGCTGTTCTAGTTTGGAACTATTGGTTGTAGGGTGGGGCCATGATGAGTCGTAGGGTGCGGCCTGCCGCACCATCAGGGTGTAGATTCTCCAGAAATCCCAGATACTTTGTTCACTACCAGCAGAGTCTGTAATCCGAATTGTCTGGTGATTTCGTTGCAGTTGGGCATGGTGCGGCAGGCCGCATCCTACATTATTTATTCGGGTGAGTACCCATTCATTGTTGCTTTCCAGTCATCACGCTACTGTTTCGCCCCCTCGGGCGAGTCACTTTTCTTTTTCGCCAAAAGAAAAGTAACCAAAAGAAAGGGCGCCCGTATGCCACGCCCCTACGGGTCCGCTGCGATGCTCGGAAAAAACCGGCAGGCCTGAAACTCGCTGCGCTCAAACAGTCAGGCCCGCTGATCGGTTTTTCCTGCGCTTCTCACTCGTGTCAAAACGGGATGCCAGTAGGTGTGCTGTTTTAGTTTGGAACTATTGGCTGTAGGGTGGGGCCATGCCCCACCAAAAAGCCATAGTGAGTTGTAGGGTGCGGCCTGCCGCACCATGCCGAGTTTGAATTCATAGAAGCAACATTAAAATATTGATACGCTGACATATACAACATGCTTTTACAGCATCTTCAGAAGGTGCCGGGTTAATATGGGCAAAAAACACTCACTCGGCAACAGCAGGCAAGTGATGTATCATGTCGCTCTGTTTCACCGTGACTTGGAAGCTACAGGCACTTGTTCAAAATCTTTCTTGACCTCTACCATCATCGCCAAAGCGTTTTTTTGATGGTGCGGCGTGATACCCAACTTAGAATAAAAGGTACACTTCTGGGGCCGATATGGCTACTGGCCCAGCCACTGTTTTTATTGTTGGTCTACAGTTTCGTTTTTTCTGGAATCCTCAAGATCAGCTTCCGTCCTGATGGAGGCAGCGGGGACTTCGCACTCTATCTGTTTGCTGCTTTAATGCCATTCAGTGCTTTGCAGGATAGTTTGCAACGTGCCAGCAGCAGCCTTTCTGAAAATAGAGACCTGCTTTTAAAGACCCAGATGCCCCCGATAGTTTTTCCTGCCGTTGCCTCTTTGGGGACTTTGGTCCAAGAGATAATTGGCCTGCTGATTCTGGTGGCGGCTGCCTGGGCGATGGGTTATCCCCCCGGTATTACCCTGGTATTACTTCCCGCATTGATTGGCCTGCGGCTGTTGTTGACCTTCGCTCTGGCACCACTGGTGGCCATTCTATCGGTATTCATTAAGGATGTTGGTCAGGTTTTACCGATGATTATGATGGCGCTGTTTTTTACCACGCCGATCATCTATCCATTGGAGATGATCCCACAAAAATTCCGCCCTATCATAGAGAGTAATCCACTTACCTGGCTGGTTCAGGCTTATAGGTCAGTTATTCTTGAGCAGCAGTGGCCGGTTGGAAATCTGTTGATTGTTGGCCTCGCCTGTCTGGTTATGTTGCTACTCTCCGGTGCGCTATTCGGTCGTTTGCAGCATCGCGCAAAGGATTTCCTGTGATTGCCATCGAAGCCAATCATCTGTCGAAACACTACCGGCAGTATGCCAAACCGATCGATCTTTTTAAGGAGTGGCTGTTTCGCAAGCCCTTTCATACTGAGGTCAACGCTCTGGCACCGATTGACCTCAGGATTGAAAAGGGCACGACCTTTGGCGTTATCGGTGACAATGGTGCAGGTAAATCCACCCTGCTGAAACTTTTGGCAGGCACCCTGGAACCATCAGGCGGTAGTCTGCATATCGAAGGCAGGAAGTCTGCAATTTTAGAGCTTGGCTCAGGTTTTCACCCAGAATTTTCCGGCTTGGAGAATATTCAGTTGGCCTGCTCTCTGTTAGGTCTTTCTGCCGTCGAAACAGAAGAGAGAACACCGGACATCATTGAATTTTCTGAGTTGGGTGATGCGATTCATCGGCCAGTCAAAACCTACTCGTCAGGCATGTTTGTTCGTCTTGCCTTTTCAGTGATCACCTCCATTGAGCCCGATGTGCTTATTGTTGATGAGGCGCTGTCGGTGGGGGATGCGCTGTTTCAGAAGAAGAGCATGGATAGAATGATGCGCTTCAGGGATGAGAGCCGGTCTTTGGTGTTTTGCTCTCACAATCTCTATCAGGTCAAGGAGTTGTGTGAGCAGGCTATCTGGCTTGAGAATGGAGCGGTCATGAGTATGGGGGAGTCGGCCAAAGTGGTCGATGACTACCAGGATTCAGTCAGGCGCAGACAAAGTGTTGGTGGCAGTCAAAGAGCAGCCCCGGACGCAGAAGCTTCGAGTGATGTCTATCTGAAAGAGGTCATTCTTGAGGGTGGAATAGATACCCCTGAGGGTGTTCCGTTGTTTCAGACAGGGGGGGCGTTGGCAATTCGGGTTGAAGCGAATATCGGCTCCCGCCCTGCTGATGATGTACACATTGGATTGGTTTTGATTCGCAATGATGGACTGCAGGTTTATGGGGTATCGACTCTGATCGATCAACTTGGCCTATATCAGATCGCAGAAAAGAATTATGGTGTGCGCTTGGTATTCGATCCGATCAATCTGATGTCCGGTGATTACGCTTTGGAAGCCTGGTTGATTGATCGAAGTGGCTTGCATGTATACGATTCACGCCCGGTCTGTTGTCAGTTCCGTGTGCGTCATGAATCCAGTGAGGTTGGAATCGTCAAAATGAACCATCAATGGGAACCTATTGCCTGAGTGGCAATCTGAGAGTGATCATAATGGGTTCAGGTGTGAATATTACCGTTTCTCGATTTCGCAGTCTTGTTAAGATGAAATCGTACCTTGTTGATTTGATCATTGTGGTTGGTTGAGATGGGGGGGCGCTTTGATCATTGGGATCTCCGCTTGAAGTATGGCGCGCTTTTCCCTCTCTTATCGCACCTGCCTCGATATGCCTCCTATCGGCTTGCTAGCTTATACGGAAAAAATGAGCTCCGTCGGGATGTAGAACTATCCACCCAGATAGCCCATCAGATGAGCCGGGGTATTCCTGGGCTTGAAGATCAGGTTTACAGTGATTGGACGCGCTATTTTTACGGTCTGCAGCAGCGCGAGATCCTGGACACCTGGTACTATCCGCGTCTGAAGAGCGCGGAGCAGGTTGGTGGTTTTGTCGAGGTGGAGAACTTCGAGCAGGTAGTGTCGTTTCGGCGAGAAGGGCGACCAGTGATCTTCGCTGGAGCACATCTGGGGCGTTTTTGGATGCTGGGTGTAACAACCGCAGCTTATGGCGTGCCAACTAGCGCGCTTGCCCGGGATGACGAAGGAAGCAATACCTGGGGATTGCCTGGGCCGGAGTTTGACTATAGGAGATTGAAGTTATCCCGATTACGCGCCTGTTATCGAAGTGACTTCATAACCCCTGGAGCCTCAAACATGCGCCCATTGTTGCAAGCACTGAAAGAGCGACCGATCGCGATCCTGCTTGACGTCCCCTATCACAAGGGTAGTCCCGGACTAGTGCCAGTGCCGTTTTTTGGGCGAGATGGCTATTTTCCAGAAGGAACGATCAAGATCGCCAAACGAGCCGGTGCTGTGATTCAGCCATTTTGTGTTGAAGAGCATCGTCAAGGGGTTAAGTTGAAGTTCATGGCACCAGTTGAAGTTGAAGGTAGATCCAGTGAGGAGCTGCTAGCAACACTGGTTGGGGATATTGAACAGCGAATCAGACAAAATCCCGGTAGATGGTGGCAATGGCAGGCGCTGCCGATGTACTGGGGAGAGGTTTGATGTCGATGTTAATTTTTGTACTGCTCAATTGATGAGTGTCTGTCGATTGCGTAGAATTTGACCATCTATAGATAAACAAAAAATTGAGTCAGGAGTTCAGATACAGTGAGAAACTTTGCTGTGATGGTGTTTGTTTTGATGATGAGTGGCTGTGCCACTGATCCTACTGTTCAATCTCAGAAGAGTGAGGCGGAGGTTGCAATGCGTGCCCAGGAGCGTTGGAACCTGTTATTGGACGGACGCCTGGAATCGGCCTACAACTACCTGGCAACAGGCTATCGTCAGGTTACGCCATTTTCTCACTATGCGAAAAAGGTTAAAGGGGTCGGATTATGGAAATCTTCCCAGGTTCAAGGCGTTAAGTGTAAAGAAGATGTCTGTAGTGCCGATATAAAGATTCAGATGGAAATTCGCCACCCTATGATGAGAGGGCCTGCGCGAACTGAAAGCATAGTGAAAGAACAGTGGGTTAGGGATCAGGAGGGAATTTGGGGTTTTCTTCCCACTGTTCAGTGAGAATCTGAAAAGTATCTGTTGTTTTTATGGTACATATTCAAAGAATTCCTGTATTTACAGTATGTTATGGTAAGTTATTCCTGAGTTGTCTATTATTTTGCATTAAAGCAAGTAGTTAACAGGGAATTTGATGTATTTGGACGACATGGAGCAGGTGGGCGGTATTATTTTTGTGACAAATTTGGATATAAATTTTTGCAGTTAAATCAATTACTTGAGTTTAGTATTTGTAAATATGCAACATTTTTTTATTTTTTTGCTACAATTCCGCTTGTTAGCTTGAATATTTATGGTAGACTTCTGGCGTGAGATTGACTTATGGGGCGTTTGTGGCCTGAGACTTTCTTCACAAAGGAATGATCATTCCCTTGAAAGGTCATGAATTTGAGGCGATAATTCCACGCGAAGTGCCTGAACTCATGGCTTATAGCTGGCCGCATAACGGGCTCAGTTAGTTTTTTAGTGTTAACACGCAAGAAATAGGAGACACAACTGTGTTGAGAAAATCTAAGATCGCTGCAGCCATGCTGATGGCTACCGCTACAGCCGGAGTCAATGCGGCAAACATCAATACTGATGGTACAGGCCAAGTTGCCCTGCTGCCTTACTACAATGTAAATAACAATATTGTCACCAATATTAACATCACCAACACCACCGACCTTTATAAAGTGGTTAAGGTTCGTTTCCGTGAGTCTCGCATCTCTGCTGACGTACTCGACTTTAACATCTATATGTCACCTTATGACGTATGGAACGGCACCATTCGTGCCAGTGGCGCTGTTGCTAACATCATTACTGAAGATGAGACTTGTACTTTTCCAAGCAAAGCTCTGATCCAGGCTGGTGTTAACTTCCGTAACATCTATGATGCAACCACTGACGAAGATCTGACCGAAGGTTATGTTGAGGTCATCGAAATGGGCGTTATCGCTGACGGTACCGGTCCTGCTTCTGACGGCGGCGAAACTGCTGAAATTCATGACGGACTGACTGCTGATGGCGCGATTGGCCTGACCGATCGTTCTATCCCTGCTGGTCTCCTGCATGACGCAACCGGCATGCCTGCTGACTGCTCTGTAGTTAGTGATGCCTGGACTGTTGGCGCTGCTGGTGTCAATGGTTTTACCCCAGGTTCAATGGCCGCTACCGGCATCGCTGCTGATGCAAACGTAGCTGACCCATATGAAGTTGGCGGCATCAACGCTGGCTTGGTCTACACCGCTGCTGACCGTGGTGGCATCAACGCATACGCAATCATGATCAATGTTGCTGATGGCGCTGCTTTTGTTGAGCAGGGCACTCACATCGATAACTATGCAACCGTTCCACAGCACTATCGTTCTAACGATGCATCCAACTACCTGTTGCCTTCTCTGGCTTCTGGTGACGTGTTGAACGCTACCATGTTGAATGCTGCTGCTGCTGCCGTTAAAGATTCTGGCCCTCTGCCTTTGGTTGAGTACGATACAGGTTCTATCAACGACATCACTCCTAACCCATCAATTCCAATGGGCTCCAACCCATTCCCAGTTGCTGTGGCTCTGAGTGCTGATGCGATTTCTGCACCTTACTTCGTAGAAGCTAACATCAACGGCGGTACTGACATCGTTGCTACCTTCCCAATGCGTAAGCACGGTATCTATAACGGTTCTGTTCTGAGCAACCAGGTAGATACTACTCTTGCTGCTTGTGTTGGTACTCTGAATGATGCTGTCAGTGATGGTGTTGCAGTGCCTGTACCTACTGTTGGTACAACCGGTAATGACTATCCTAACGATGGTGCTGGCGCATACTGTGCCAATGCTGGTTACGCTTCCAGTACTCCTGACGTTGAAGTTAGCCTGACCTACTATGACTACGAAGAGCAGACTGCTGCTGTTATAGCTGGTAGTGATGACTTCTCTCCTGTACCGATCGATGCACCTACTGTCATCGCTCTGGAGCGTGAAGTTAACGTGGTTTCTGTAAACCGCTCTGATGGTACCTCTGCTTCAGTACTGGGTACACCTGCAGCTAACGTCTTCAACTGGCAGTTGGACGCAGGCTTTGAGGCTGGTTGGGTTACAATCGCCGCAGGAGCTGCTTACGACTACAACACCGATACCCGTATCGCTCAGATGACTGAGTTTGTTGGCGGCTTGAACGCTGACGGCGCTGGCGTATGGACTGGTGTTCCAGTGATCGGCTTCTCTGCGATGGCAGCTGATGTTGGTCCTGCTCAGATCGGTGAGACTGTTGACCTGATCCGTAGCGTAAACCGCAACTAATACAAATCGCTTAGGCGATCTTGTATAGAGAGGGCAGGCCTTAGGGCCTGCCTTTTTTTTTGTGTTTTTTTTATCTTTTTTCTGAAGTCGAACTTTTTCCTCTGATGAGTGATCTATGTTCTGTGATTATTAAGTAACAGGAGTTTGATGTCAGGTTTATGACTGTTAAGGTTTCTGTTCTGTATAATCCAGAATTAATCAGGGATTCCCTAGTGTTTAAATATTTAATAATTTCGAGATTTAGAGGTGTGAAATGCGACTGATTTTTATTGGTCTTTTAGCAACGCTGATGGCGCCAGCTCTCTTTGCTGATGATAACGTCCTGATGTTTGGCGGTGATATCGTGGTGGAGAGTGTCGATCTAGACGCATTACTCGATGAAGGTCCTCCGAAAGCACGTGGAGACGTGTTGAACAATAAAAAACAGGTTCTGCAATTGCTACGCCAAACTTATCTGATCAGAGCCTTGGCCGGCGAGTTCGAAAAGAAAGGCCTGTCAGAAGACAAATTAATGCAGGCGAAGTTGAGAAGACAGAGAGACAGACTACTCTATTTAGAGCGCCTTAAAGAGATCGATAATGAGCCAATTCCAGATTTTGAGCAGGCGGCTAAAGAACAATATCTTGGTAATCCAAAAGCCTATACTATTCCTGAAAAAGCTAATGCAAAGCATATCCTGATTTCGACTACAGATCGCTTACCCGTTTACCATGAGCGTGCAGAGGCGCTGGCGATTGCCAATAAAGTTAAAGCTGAGTTGGACGCTGGCGGCACTTTTGAAGACCTGGTGCCAATCTATTCTGAAGATGCCTTGTCAAAACAGAATCAGGGTTCGCTGGGTGTTTTCAAAAAAGGCTCTATGTCCAAGCCTGTTGTTGAAGCCGCATTCAATATGACAAAGCCTGGAGAGATCAGTGATGTTGTAGAGAGCGAGTTTGGTTTTCATATTGTTAAGTTGGTTAATCGTTTTCCAGAGAAAAAGCAATCATTTGAACAAGTAAAAGCAGGCATTATCGATACTTTGAAGAAGGATTATATTCAGCAAAGACGCGAAGCCTACTTTGATGCTTTGCTGGAAAAAAATAACGCCAGCATCTATGAAGATTTGGTTGAAGATTACATTGCAGATGGCCTTAAAACCCTGGAAGCGAAGTAAGTTTTTTTAAAATGTCTTTTTAGATTAGATTGAGTGAGATAGAAGCGCGTGGCTGAATATGATTTCGAGATAGATCAGAATGTTGAGAATAACTCACACACTCAATTGATTCGGCGAATTCCGAAAGGCAGCCGGGTTCTGGAGTTAGGGTGTGCAACAGGCTACATGTCTGATTTTTTACGCCGGGAACTGGGCTGTTTTGTTGTAGGCGTTGAGTATGATCGGGCAATGGCGCAAAAGGCGAAAGCCCATTGCGATCAGGTGATTGTTGGAGATGTACAAAAGGATAATTGGCTGAAATCACTGGGTGATGAGCCGTTCGATATCATAACCTGCGCTGATATTCTGGAGCATCTTCGAGACCCAATTGCGTTACTCAAAAAACTACCTAAACTGTTAAAAGATGATGGTCGTCTAATTGCATCACTGCCTAACGGGGCGCACGCCGCACTACGCCTTGAGTTGCTGGAGGGCCGGTTTACCTATGAAGATACCGGACTTCTTGATCGAACTCATCTTCACCTTTTTAATTACCACTCTCTACGGAATCTCTTTGTAAGAGGAGGCTTTCGAGTTGATGAACTCTCATATACCTTCCATGATATGGCGGATTCTGAGATTGAACGTCGTCTTGAAGGTCTGGGGTTTTCGCCTTCGGAAAAAGGGTTGGCCTTATTTCATACCCCTGAAGCCTCTGCATTCCAATTTATAATTACTGCTCAGCCTGACAGTGATATATCAATCGAAGATTTCCCGGCATTGACTGACAAGCCGATGGAATCCTCTATCGAAGTCTATCGAAATCTATACGATCAACTCCATCAAGCGGGGGAGACTGCAGCTACACGTCTTTCCATGATTGAGGAGCGTGATCAAATACTGGAAAGTCAGAGAGTGGATCTCACGGCACTGATTGAGGTTCGGGATCAGCTGACTGCGCACCAACAGGAGTTGGCAAAAACACTGGATGAGACACATAAAAGTCTTGCAAAAGAACAGTCTATAAATTCTGACTTATCTCAAACATTAAAGATGAGTGAACGAGCCGTTCGTGCCATGGGTCAGGAGAAAGAGCTGATAGAGAAACAGTTGGCTCAGCACAAACAGAGTCTGAAGGATGTGACCGGCAGTCGGGGTTGGCGTATCTATATGTCGATGATGTTACCTCTACGTCTGCTGCGTAGATCCAAGCCTATTGTTGGACAATTGATACGTAAACCGAGCTTATTATCCAGCTGGATCAAAGAAGCAAAAGCACTCTATAAAGCGGGTGGTCTGACTGCAATACGAGAGCGTCTGGTGAATCAGACGTCTCCGACATACACTTATTCATTGTGGATCAAAGATGTCGAGCCTGTAGGTTTACCCAAATTGGATGCTATCGAGGCACTTAATGAAAGAGATGATAGACCGACTATCTCAATTGTTATGCCGGTCTATAATGTTGAAGAGAGCTGGTTGCGTGAGGCAATCGATTCAGTGCTGGCCCAGACCTATGATGATTGGGAGCTCTGTATTGCGGATGATGCTTCAACCAAAACCCACGTCAGACGGGTGCTGAAAGAGTATGAAACCCGCTTTAAACGTATCAAAGTTGTCTATCGTGAAAAGAATGGTCATATATCGGCAGCGACTAATTCTGCATTAGAGCTGGCAACTGGTCAGTTCGTCGGTTTAATGGATCACGATGATGTGTTGGCACCACATGCACTGTTTTTTGTTGCCCAGGAGATTATCCTCCACCCCGAGGCTTCACTTTTTTATTCAGACGAAGACAAGTTAAATAGTGAAGGTATTCGTTATGATCACTATTTTAAACCCGATTTCAATCCTGACTTGATGCGTTCTCACAACATGATCTGCCATTTCGGCGTCTATCGGAGGTCATTGTTGGAGGAGATAGGTGGCGTGCGTGAAGGCTTTGAAGGTGCGCAGGATTATGACCTCGCACTACGCTGTTTACGTGAGATCGATCCCCGAAAAGGTGTTCGGCATATACCCTGGATTCTCTATCATTGGCGCGCCATCCCAGAAAGTACTGCGTCTGGTGCGGATGCAAAGTCTTATGCATTAAAGGCAGCGATCGATGCAGTGAAAGACGATTTTGATGCCCGAGGAATTGAAGCAAAGGTTGCTGAGTCAGACCTGATCGCTGGCATGATAAGAGTGCAGTACCCTGTACCTGAAAATAGGCCTCTGGTATCGATCATTATACCGACTAGAAACGGTGAGGTACTGTTGCGTCAATGTATAGATAGCATTCATGACCGCACTGATTATAAAAATTATGAGATTGTTGTGGTAGACAATCAAAGTGACGACCCGCAAACATTGGAGTATCTATCCCAGCTTGATAAAGCCGATGGTGTCAATGTGTTGCGTTATGACCACCCTTTTAATTTCTCGGCAATCAACAATTTTGCAGTAAAAGAGTCTAAAGGAGAGCTGCTCTGTTTCATGAATGATGACATAGAAGTCATTGCTTCCGGGTGGCTTGATGAGATGGTCAGTCAAGGTAGTCGTCCCGAGATTGGTGCTGTCGGTGCCCGTTTATGGTATCCAGATGGTCGTCTACAACATGGTGGTGTGGTGCTTGGTCTTGGTGGCGTTGCAGGGCATGCAATGAAATACAGCTACGAAGATAATCGAGGCTACATGGGACGTTCGGTGTTGGTACAAAATTTTACAGCAGTAACTGCTGCGTGCATGCTGGTACGCAGAAGAGTGTTCGATGAGGTTGGCGGTTTTGATGAATCGAACCTGGCTGTTGCATTCAACGATGTCGATATCTGTATCCGCATCTATGAGCAGGGCTATAACAACCTTTGGTCCCCCTATGCTGAATTTTATCATCATGAGTCTGCATCCCGTGGGGCGGAAGACACGCCGGAAAAACAGCGACGTTTTAGTGGCGAAGCTGAATATATGCTAAATAAATGGGGGCCGTTACTTGAGCGGGATCCTGCCTACAACCCGAACCTTACCCGGTGTGGTGAGGATTTTTCACTCAACTGGAAAGGCGTCGAAGAGGTTTATTAAATATGTCGGAAAAAAAAGATATCGAAGAGTTTACTGCCCTTTCTGAACGCTTTATCACCCTCGCCAATGAGATGAAAAGTGAAGGTAAACCGATTCAAATGATCAATGCTGCTTTGATGTCAGCTTCGGCAACTTATGGCACCTATATCTTCGCAGGTAATGAAGGCTATTTGAAACCTGCTGGCGTGAAAAAGCTGACCGATGCCTATGCTAATCAGGTGAGTAACATTCAACAGATCAAGAAAAAGGCATCAGGGCAGAGCTAAAAAATACTTGTCAGGCTTGCTCTTTTTCAATAGAGCTATAACCCACCACTAATGTGAGGCTGGTGTGTTCTGCTGCGTGATCTCTGACATAAGAACAAAACGACACATCCTAAGGCACCAAACTATCAGACTATGAAACTGGTTATTTCCATTGTTTATTATGATAGTGGTCTGGATATACTCAGCGATACACTTAGAAGTATCGTAGATGCTCTGGATCACGCTCTTCACAAAAGGGGTGACCTTGAGGCTATGGTTGTGGTGGTTGATAACGGTGGCATACTCAATAAGGTAAAACGCCTGGTTGGACAAGTTGTCGGCAGTGGTAGCTATCAATGGATGGTAATTGGTACAGGAGGAAACATAGGATATGGTGCAGCCCATAATCTGGTGATCCTCAATCAGGAGAGCGACTACCATCTCATTATCAATCCAGATGTTGAGGTGGTTAAGGATGCATTTAGCGAAGCTCTGAGCTATATGGAGCAACATCCGGAAGTCGGTATGTTATCCCCCTACTCGGAAGACCCCGAAGGTCATAAACAATATCTTTGCAAACGTTATCCTGCCGTCTTGGATCTCTTTCTACGCGGGTTTGCACCACGTGCTGTGAAGCGCTTCTTTGTAGAGCGGATGCAGGAGTACGAGATGCGCTGTGAAATGAACCAGCAGGCACTTAGTAAAGAGGTCATGGCCAGTGGTTGCTTTATGTTTGTCAGGCACAGCGTGCTTGACAAGGTGCGAGGTTTTTCTCCGGATTTCTTTGTCTATTTCGAGGATTTTGATCTTTCGATAAGAATATCCAGGCAATCGATTATCGCTTATGTTCCTGAAGTACAGATTGTGCATGGCGGTGGTAATGCTTCAAAGAAAGGGCTCAAACATATAATGATGTTCGCGAAGTCGGCTTTTGTTTTCTATCACATACATGGCTGGCGATGGGCCTGAGTTTTGTGGTGGGGCATGGCCCCACCCTACGCCTATACGGAGAGGTAGGGTGGGGCCATGCCCCACCGAGTAGTCAAGTGGATCAACTGCTAAGGGTGGTGGCAAGTTTCGAGGTGCCTGCAGAGGTCCGTTGGATACTGATTATATTCCTATGCCAATATCCGCTCTCCTTACAAGAGAGTTTTTGTGGTGGGGCATGGCCCCACCCTACGCCTAAACGGAGAGGTAGGGTGGGGCCATGCCCCACCGAGTAGTCAAGTGGATCAACTGCTAAGGGTGGTGACAAGTTTCAACGTGATTGCAGGGGGTGGTAATGTTACTCCTCAGGATGCAGCTGATGCGCTTCAGCCACTACTTACTTATAGCTAGCAGGCTTGAAACCCCTAACAATATGATTTTTAAAAGAGAGGCCGAAGTGTGCCTGCCTGCAGACTGCGTTATCAAAACTTGCTGTAGGAGTGCTACAGCGGCGTTTTGATGCCTTGCCGCAGGCACACTTCGGCTGAAGGCAACATACTTAGTTGCCGGGTTAATACTACCTAGCTATTCATGGCATTTTGAAAATCCGGACACCGTTCGATAGCTCAAGATTTTATGAAATGCCACACCATCCAAAGTGTCGCTATGCTGGAGTAGGTGACACCATCCGATTTACTTTGTATTGCCAGATCAGGCCAAATGATGAAATTTGGTTCTTTGCAGGTGGTTGAACCATAATAGAGATCCAATGAGCATCAGACAGAAAGAACTCACAAGCGGCAGTCGTCTGGCTAAAAATGTCATCTGGAATCTTGTCAGTGTGTTGGTGCCTTTTCTGGTCGCTGTAGTTACAATCCCGATTCTTATTGAGGAGATTGGCAAAGAGCGTTTTGGTCTACTGGCGATCAGTTGGATGTTTGTTGGCTATTTCAGCATTTTTGATTTTGGCCTGAGTCGAGCACTAAGTGTATTGGTTGCTAAATACCTGGGTGAGGAGCGGGAGTCTGAAATCCCCGGATTGGTCTGGACGGCCTTGTCTTTAATGGCAGTGCTGGGTTCTATCGGGTTCGGGATTATTCTCATACTCTCACCCTGGTTAGTGGGAGAGGTGCTTAATGTTCCGCCAGAGCTTAAGCAAGAGACACTCAAGGCATTTTATCTTTTGTCGGCTTCGATGCCTTTGGTCATAACAACCGTTGGATTACGCGGTGTAGTTGCAGCCTACCAACGATTTGATCTACTGACCGCAATAAGAATTCCAATGGGAATCTGGACCTTTCTTGGGCCGGTGGCGGTCCTGCCATTTTCAAATAGTCTCTATCCCATCGTGGCGGTATTGGTTTTTGGGAGGATGTTGGCAACCATTGCCCATCTGATTCTTATGTTTCATGTCGTACCCGATGTCAGGCGACACTATGTGTACGATAAGAAGCAGGTCCGACCTTTGTTGGGCTTTGGGGGATGGATGACGGTCAGTAATATGGCGGTACCCCTGATGGTGTCGATGGACCGTTTTGTGATCGGTGCGGTATTGACGGTTACTGCTGTGGCTTTCTACACAACCCCTTATGAGATCGTTTCACGGCTGTTGGTTATTCCCACTGCTGTTGTTGCTGTTCTGTTGCCAGCCCAATCAACCACACTGGCCAGGGGTGGTGTTATGGATCGGCAGCACTCAGCAAGACTGTTCGATAAAGGGCTCAGCTATATCTCCATTGCGCTGTTTCCACTGATTATGGTGATTATCGCTTTCTCATTTGATGGACTGGATTTGTGGGTGGGTCAGGAGTTTGCCGAGAATGGCTATCTGGTGATGCAGTGGTTAGGGGTGGGTGTGTTCTTCTATGGCATGTCACTGGTCCCATTTTCACTGGTGCAATCAGCAGGCTATCCGCAATGGTCTGCCAAGTTACATTTGTTGGAGCTGCCTCTCTACTTGGCGGGGCTATGGTGGGCCCTATCTGAATTCGGTATTTTAGGTGCTGCTATAGTTTGGACAATCAGGGCGTTTGTAGATGCCTTGGCGCTATACGTGATGGCGCTGTTGCTCATTCCCGAGTGTCGTGCATCTGCAAAAAGGTTTGCATTCGCCCTGCTTGCGGCAGTCAGCCTGTTTTTATTTTCGGCGCAACTTGAAGGTTTTTACATCAAGCTACTCTTTACCGCAGTTATACTTCTGCTGTTCAGCGTCATAGTCTGGCGGTATGTTTTCGATAATAGTGAGCGTACCTGGGTCCTACGTGCACTGGGTATGATGAGAGCAGAGTGAAGTTGATTTCCCTGGCACCATACACGATTGGGCCTGGTCAGTTTCTCTTCCTGGCAGCTTATATCCTGTTGTTATTACCGGCTCTATTAAATAACGTGGTTCCATATCAATGAAACATCAGCTAGTACTATTTGTTGTCAATGACGCCGGTTTTTTTCTTTCACACCGGCTTCCCCTCGCAATTGCTGCACGGGAAAAAGGATATAGGGTTGCAGTGGCCACGCCTGAAGGAGATGGGGTTGAGCAGATAGAGGCGGAGGGTTTTCGCCATTATAAAGTTCCCTTAAGCCGGAGTGGGGCAAACCCTCTTGCAGAACTAAAAACCATCCGTGATTTATATAAGCTCTATCGTTCCTTGCGGCCGACACTGGTTCACCATGTCACAATCAAACCTGTGCTTTATGGCACCCTGGCAGCACGTATTGCCAAGGTACCTGCGGTGGTGAATGCCATCTCAGGGCTTGGGTTTGTGTTTCTTGCCAGGGGTTGGTTCAGCTCTTTTGCCAGGGCTGCGGTTTTAAACAGCTATCGTTGGCTCTTTTCCCGAGAGCGTCTTTGGGTCATTGTGCAGAATCAGGATGACTATCACTACCTTCTTGATGAGGGATGCCTCAGTCAGGAGAAAATAGAGTTGATAAGAGGCTCCGGGGTCGATCTGATTCAGTTCAAGATGAGTCCTGAACAGAGCGGTACGCCATTAGTGGTGCTGCCAGCACGCATGCTCTGGGATAAGGGGGTTGGAGAATTTGTCGCTGCAGCGCAGGAGTTACACTCCCGAGGGATCCAGGCGCGATTTGCCTTGGTGGGTGGTATCGATCCAAGCAATCCCAAATCGGTTTCGGCAAAGAAACTGGCTGAATGGGCTCGTGAGAGAGATGTTGAGTGGTGGGGAAATCGTCAGGATATGTCAGCTGTTTTTCGTCGTGCCAACATTATCTGCCTACCATCCTACAGAGAAGGACTGCCAAAGGTACTTCTGGAAGCGGCGTCAAGTGGTCGCGCCATAGTCACTACCGATGTTCCGGGCTGTCGCGAAGTGGTGGTCGAAGGGGCAAATGGCCTATTGGTACCTGCCCGTCAAAGTGAGCCTTTGGCTGATGCGTTGTTTCAATTGATCGATCAGCCAGCTCTTCGGCTGAGTATGGGTGAGAAAAGCAGACTGATGGCTGAGGCAGAGTTTTCAATTGATACCGTGGTTGACCAGCATATGTCGATCTATCAGAAGGCGCTGGATTCATGAAGAGGGTGTTGGTCACCGGGGCCACCGGCTTTGTGGGTGTTCAGCTTTGTCCTTTTCTGGTCAGTAAGGGATATGAGGTTCGGGCAGGAGTGCGCGAGAAACAAGCTGACTGGACAATATGTGAACAGGTGGCGATGGGTGATATCTCAGCTGACACTGATTGGAGCAAGGCACTTGATGCTGTTGATGCAGTGATTCACTTGGCCGGACGCGCTCATGTTATGCGGGAATCCACTGAAGATCCTTTGTTGTTGTTCCGGCAGGTGAATGTGGAGGGCAGTCGAGGTTTGGCCCGTCAGGCGGCTGAGGCCGGGGTGAGGCGCCTGATCTATTTGAGCAGTATCAAAGTAAATGGTGAACGAAGCGATGATCATCCTTTGACTGCCGACGATCCTGCAGCTCCTGAAGATGCCTATGGGCAGTCAAAATGGGAGGCTGAACAGGCACTGAACCAGGTAGCGGCTGAAGTGGATATGGCACTGGTGATACTCCGTCCGGTGCTAGTCTATGGGCCTGGTGTTAAGGGGAACATGCAAAGTCTAGTCAATTGGATTCGCAAAGGTCTACCCCTTCCACTGGGGCGAATAGAAAACCAACGTAGCCTAGTCAGTATTGAAAACCTGCTCGATTTTGTTACTACCTGCCTGGATCATCCTGGGGCGGCTGATGAGGTGTTTTTAGTTGCGGATGGCGAGGATCTTTCCACGCCACAATTGATACGCAAACTTGCCTACGCTATGGGAGTCTCTCCGCGTCTGCTTCCTGTGCCTGTCATGCTGCTGCGTCTTCTGGGGCGCTTGAGTGGCCGTTCATCTGCAATTGACCGACTGTGCGGAAATCTCCAGGTTGATATCAGTAAGAACAGAAAGCTACTGGGGTGGAGACCCAAAGTTACTGTTGAAACGGCGTTGCAGGAAATGGTCAGGCTGTCGAATTGATGGAGCGTCACGTGGAATGGTACTTGTTGGTTGGCTCGGCATTTATGCTCTCCGCACTGTTGACCTGGGTGCTACGCCACTATGCAATTCGTCGAGGATTGATAGATAACCCCAATAACCGCAGCTCACATCTGACCGCAACACCCCGTGGGGGCGGCCTGGCCTTTGTGCTGGTTTTTTTAACTCTGATGATTTGGGCGAAGATATTCTATACCAGCAGCCTGCTGGGTATAGAGCCACTCGATATGGTGTTGCTTGCTGGTGGTGGAATGGTCGCGTTGATCGGTTTCATTGATGACCACAGAGATCTCTCAGCTCGTTTACGAATTCTGATCCATTTCGCTGCGGCAGGTGTCGCGATATGGCTTGTGGGCACGCCACCGGTCTCCCTTGGCAGCTGGGTTGTCACTGAGGGTTGGTGGCTCAGTATGTTGTTTGTACTGATGTTGGTCTGGCTGCTGAATCTCTACAATTTTATGGATGGCATCGATGGTATAGCCAGTATGCAGGCAATCACTGTACTCAGCAGTGCCTCGGTTATTCTTATCCTGAATGGTGCTGAACTGCAGATTGTTCTCTGGTTGATGTTGCTTGCCAGTGGTGTGGCAGGTTTTTTGGTCTGGAACTGGGCTCCCGCAAAAATTTTCATGGGGGATGCCGCAAGTGGCTTTTTAGGATTCTGTTTAGGTGTATTTGCCTGTTTCACTTCGATGCACTATCCCATAGCACTCTGGAGTTGGGTGATTTTATTGGGTCTGTTTGTAGCGGATGCCAGCTGGACATTGGTAGTCAGGGTGCTGAATGGGGAGAAATGGTATCAACCTCATGCAAAACATGCCTATCAGGTACTCGCCAGATATCGTCAGGCTCAACTGGTAGATGATGGACTGACACCAGAACAGGCCAGAGCCGGGGCCCATAAATGGGTTGTTTTCCATCTATTGCTAATCAATCTGTTCTGGTTGGCCCCTTTGGCCTGGCTTGCCTCTTTTAAACCGGTATATGGGATTTTTCTGGTGGTAGTGGCCTATCTGCCACTATTTTTCATGGCGTGGCGTGTGGGGGCGGGAAAAGACCGTTAATAGTTTAACCGTACCTGGTTTTCATAGGCTGATAGTGATCCTGCACTGTTTTCAGCCCGGCAACGTGAAGTGGGCCATCACTCCCGCATTTTCGATCGAGGCTCAGACTCCAGCTTTCTCAGTCGATACTGAACCTCTTCAAGCAACTTTCTGTTAACACTCAACAGATCAGCAACAAATGCCACTAAAAAGGTCTGGAAGCCAATACCCATCATGACACCAGCCAGAACGACGGACTGAATATGTCCAGAACCCTCTCCGGTCAGGTAGTAATAGAGATATCGTAATCCAAGCACCAGCCCTAAGCTGAACAGCGCAAGTCCGATCGCGAGGAAGAAACGGAAAGGTTTGTAGACGACAAATATTCTGAGAATGGTGATGATCGATTTTTTAATGTAGCTGCTGATGCTCTTGACCAGCTTTGAGGGTCTTAGGTCATCATTGACCTCAACAGGTACAGAGGTAACTGCCATCTGTTTCATCCCGGCCTGGATGATGGTTTCCAGGGTATAGGTATATTCGTTGAAGACATTCAGCTTCATCGCCGCTTCACGGCTGAAGGCGCGAAAGCCGCTGGGCGCATCGGGGATATCAGTTTTGCTGACCTTGCGTACAACACTGCTACCCAGATGCTGCAACATTTTTTTTGTGAATGAAAAATGTTCGATCATCTGGATAGGGCGGGCACCAATCACCATGTCAGCCTTGCCGTCCACAATCGGTTTGGTTAAGTCAGGAATATAGTTGGCGTTGTACTGATTGTCGGCATCGGTATTGACGATAACGTCTGCACCCTGCTTGACGCAGGCGTCCAGTCCGAGCATAAAGCCTCTGGCCAACCCCTGGTTTTTTGTATATCCAACGACATGGTCAACACCGTTTTCCAGAGCCACTTTACGTGTTTCGTCAGTGCTGCCATCGTCGATGATCAGCCATTCAACCTGATCAAAACCGGGTACTTCTCTGGGTAGTTCCGCAAGTGCTATCGCCAGGGTTTTTTCTTCGTTATAGCAGGGAATCTGTATTATCAGCTTCATTAATCAAGCTCTTGCTGGTTTTAATTATCTGTTCTGGTGCAATTGGTCATGGCGCAGTCCGGGGCATTTTTTCAACTCATTCCGGTGAACGCAGGCTCAAGGGTAATCTCCTGCTATTGTTATCCACTCTAGGAGATCCTGGGAAAATGTACCCTGATATGACGATATTGTTATTTCAGGGCTAATGGTAACACTTGTTGACAAGAATGCATGAGTCAGATGAAGTTTGGGGTATAAAAAATGTAGGGTGCGGCCTGCCGCACCGCGCCTAGGGTCAGATAAACGAGGAGCCACAATGCAGGTTTCCTGTTAAATTTATGCCGTCTGACTATTAAACAATGATGCAAATACCTGGTTTTCACTCCACCAATCTTCATCAGTCAGTAAAAAAATTAGTGACCTGGATGGCAAAAGTAAGATTCTTTATGAATTCACGGACATATTATGAAAAGTTCTAGCCAATTGTGCCGTTAAGGTTGAACAGGTCACAGGCGAATAGTATGTCATCCATTACACAAGATAATTTAAAGCGTTTTCAGCAAAGTCTCAGAAGGGTGAGCCAGAAAGAGGGTTTCTACGATAGCTTCTATGAGCATTTTATGACCCAGTCTGACGAAATCGCAAAGATTTTCCATACTCGCGATATGGCCCAATTGAAGCAGAAACTTCAAGAGACGCTGCAAATGGTAGATGATTTGGTTGCAGGAAAGCCTGGCGTGGTGCTCTATTTGGAGATGCTTGGTCGGATACATACACGTCTTAAGGTAGGCCAAAATCACTTCGAGATGTGGAAGGATGCACTGATAAGCACAGTTAAATCCTACGATCCTGAGTATGACAGCCAGGTTCTGGCTGCTTGGATGGAGGCAATCGAGATGGTTATCAGCGTCATGTATCCTGAAGAGGATCAAATCGACCTCGCGGCTTCGCAATAATCAACTTGTAACACTGCCTTGGCATAAGTCCGCTTCATACTGTTTGGGACGACACTGAACCTACCTATTAAGGTGCCGGGTTATAACCATCAATTTGCATCGATTGAAGGCGGGGCTCCCTTCGGGCTGGCCTACAAGCCTCAGCAGCGTCGTAGCACTCACTTGAATTGGCCTGCCAGTCCTAAATATTTCATTTAGTAAGAATGTGTCTGTCTCCTAGATGGGCTTAATGCATAACCTGATGTAGGTCGGATAAGCGGAGCGCCATCCGACAATCTCCTGCGGGTACCACCTGAAAATGTTGGATGGCGCTCCGCTTATCCAACCTACCCGTCATTGAAATCCACTCTAATCCCAGATTAATATCTAGTGGGACCGGCTGATCGTTACCTTATTTACCGCATGGCCCACTAGAGCTCTTTCTGTCCGAAGCTGGCTGGGGTATCCTTCCGCGATTGTTGTATTCAATCTTAATTTGGGCCTGACCATGCAGAATCAATACGATCCAGCCACCCTGGAGGCTGAGGTCCAGTCATACTGGGTAAATAATAAAACCTTCGAAGTCACTGAGGATCTGGAGAAGGAGAAATTCTATTGCCTCTCCATGTTCCCTTATCCCAGTGGCAAGCTCCATATGGGGCATGTGCGCAACTACACCATCGGTGATGTCATCGCCCGTTATCAGCGCATGCTGGGTAAGAATGTCCTACAACCCATGGGCTGGGATGCATTTGGTCTACCTGCTGAGAATGCGGCACTTAAAAACCGGGTGGCCCCTGCCGGATGGACCTACGAAAACATAGACTATATGAAGCAGCAGCTGAAACGGCTCGGTTTCGGCTATGACTGGCAGCGTGAACTGGCGACCTGTCAACCTGAATACTACAAATGGGAGCAGTGGTTGTTCACCGAGCTCTACAAAAAAGGGCTGGTCTATCGTAAGCATGCGGTAGTCAATTGGGATCCGGTTGATCAGACAGTGTTGGCCAATGAGCAGGTAATCGATGGACGCGGTTGGCGTTCTGGTGCCCTGGTGGAGCGTCGTGAAATTCCTCAATGGTTCATTAAAATCACCGACTATGCCGATGAGCTACTGGAGGAGATTGATCAACTTGAGGATTGGCCCGACCAGGTGCGGACCATGCAGCGCAACTGGATAGGTCGCTCATATGGCGTACAGATGGATTTCGGCATTGAGGGTGAAAAGGATCACCTGACGATCTATACCACCCGTCCTGATACGCTGATGGGTGTCACCTATGTTGCAGTAGCTGCAGAGCATCCTCTGGCGCTGCGCGCGGCTGAACAGAATCCGGCACTGGCCGAATTTATCGAAGAGTGCCGCCAGGGTGGAACCTCTGAAGCAGAGCTGGAGACAATCGAGAAAAAGGGCATGCTGCTTGGCGTCAATGCCGTACATCCAGTGAGTGGCGAGCTTGTGCCTGTCTATGCGGCTAACTTCGTATTGATGACCTATGGAACCGGCGCTGTGATGGCAGTGCCTGGACATGATGAGCGGGATCATGCCTTTGCCCGTAAATACGGTATCCAGATCAAACAGGTTATTCAGCCGAAAGATGGTTCAACTCTGGATATTCAAGCCGAGGCCTATACCGAAAAGGGTGTGTTACAGGATTCCGGTCCCTTTACTGGCCAGACTTCCGAGGATGCTTTTGAGAGCATTGCCGGTTGGCTGCAGGCCAAGGGTAAAGGGGGTAAAAGTAAAAACTACCGTTTGCGCGATTGGGGTGTTTCCAGACAGCGCTACTGGGGCGCACCAATCCCTATGATTCATTGTACTCACTGCGGTATTGTTCCCGTACCTCTGAAAGACCTGCCGGTACGTTTACCCGAAGATATCGTATACGACGAAAACACCATCAACCCGATCAAGAACAATCCTGAGTTCTCTGACTGTACCTGTCCAGAGTGCGGAGGAGATGCCCAGCGGGAGACCGATACCTTCGATACCTTCATGGAATCGAGTTGGTACTATGCCCGCTACACCACCCCTGGCGCAGATAGCATGCTGGACCAGAGGGCCAACTACTGGCTACCTGTGGATCAGTATGTTGGCGGCATAGAGCATGCTGTTTTACATCTTCTGTACGCCCGTTTCTACCATAAGCTGATGCGTGATGCCGGCTTGGTAAACAGCGATGAACCTTTTACCCGTCTGCTGACACAAGGCATGGTTGTAGCTGATACCTACTATCGTGATCAGTCGGATGGGAGTAAGCACTGGTACAACCCGACTGAGGTTGATGTCAGTTGTGATGACAAGGGGCGTCCTTTAAGCGCCACACTCAAGGAAGATGCCGGGTCTGTGGAGATAGGTGGCATCGAAAAGATGTCAAAGTCGAAAAACAATGGTGTTGATCCCCAGACACTCATCGACCGATACGGTTCCGATACGGTCAGGCTCTATACTATGTTCACCTCTCCCCCGGATCAGTCCCTGGAGTGGAGTGATGATGGCGTGGAAGGGGCCTATCGTTTTATAAAGCGTTTGTGGGCTCTAGCTGAGACCAGCCAGGATCAACTCTCCCAATCTCTACCCACAGAGATAGAGTATGACGATTCCCAGAAAGAGGCCCGCAGGGAGCTGCATGAGCTGCTGAAAAAGGCGCTGTATGACTATCAGAGGCAGCGTTTCAACAATGTGGTTTCAGCCTGCATGGGAATGACCAATATTCTCTATAAGCTGGGAGATTCAACCGCTGACCTGGCAATTGTTAAAGAGGGGCTCTCTCTCGTATTGAGGCTGTTGGCGCCGATTGCACCCCATGTGACCCATCATCTATGGCAAACACTGGGTTTTGGCAATGAGATACTTGAAAGTGAATGGCCGGAGCCAGACGAACAGGCGCTTAAGCAGGAGAGTCTGCCCTACGTGGTACAGGTCAATGGTAAGGTGCGTGCCACTATTCAGGTACCTGCGGACGCAGATAAACCTGCAGTTGAAAAAATCGCCCTCGAGAATGAGAACGTGAAGCGGTTCATTGGCGATAGTACAGTCCGAAAAGTGATTGTGGTGCCGAACAAGTTGGTCAATGTCGTTGCTAAATAGCTTTAGCATGCCAGCCAAGATCAGGATTTGGATGATCGGGTCTGTTTTGCTCGTTTTGCTGAATGGCTGTGGTTTTCACCTGAAGGGTTATGCGCAACCCTCTGCAGCGTTGAATGGCTTATACATAGTCGGTGGTAGTGAGCTGCAGAGTCTGGCAGGGGTACTCCAGAGCGATCTGCTCGCTGGAGGCGTTATTCTGGCTGAGGATAAAGCCTCAGCAAAATATATCTTTCAGGTAGTTCAGGAGAGGTTCTCAAGCCGGGTGCTTTCTGTCGATGCCAATGGCAAAGCCCTTGATAATGAGTTGCGTCTTCAAACCAGGGTCAGGCTCACCTCTCCCGGAGTTGGTGCTAAGCCCCATGAGGAGCAGCTGGAGTTGGTCAGACAGCTCAGTTTCAGTGGCAGTGACGAGCTTGGTCAAAGGAATGAAACCCGTTTAATGAAAAGCGATATGCGTCGGGATTTATCGGCGCAGATTATCCGTCGGCTGGAAGCCGGGCTAAGATAAAGATCTACCTGATTACTCTCCATACTCAGCTAAAGAATCTAAACTTTGATATTTTGATGTATGGGTGTTGCAGGTGGCTGTACACTCAAATCAGACGCACTGTTTTTAGTCCACTTGGTGGGGCATGGCCCCACCCTACCTGTTTGGATGAGGTGTAGGGTGGGGCCATGCCCCACCAAAGAAGGCTAACAAACGACAAAAGCAACATCTAACATGCTAGGGTTTATTCACTATCACCGCAGTTGACTATTGAGCGTAATCAAGAAGATCTATAGATTGTTAACCCGGCGACCAAACAGTAGGGCACGATTAGGCTGAACCTGCCTATTAAGGTGCCGGGTTAATAGTATCCTACAGGTAAGGTATTTTGATGGCTTACCTGAAGCCATCAATACTGAGGATGAAATGGCTCGATCACTTACCGACAACGACTCATGAGACTTCGCAACGATCAACTCACGGCCCAACTCAAAAGCAATTTAGCACCTGTCTATCTGCTGAGTGGGGATGAGCCTCTGCAAATGATGGAGGCCACTGATGAAATTCGATTGGCGGGCCGGGATCAGGGATTTACTGAGCGGGAGGTTCTGGATCAGGGTAGTGGTTTCGATTGGTCTGCACTCAACCAGGCCGCTGAAAGCCTCTCCCTGTTTGGTGACCGTCGAATTTTGGAATTGCGTCTGAGCAGTGCCAAGTTGGGCAGTGAAGGGGGCAAGGCTCTGACCGCATATTGCGAGCGTCCCGCAGAGGATACGGTGCTGTTGATCACCCTTCCCAAGTTGGAAAAGGTGCAGATGAAGAGTAAATGGCTACAGGCCGTTGAGCAACTGGGGGTGGTTATCCAGGTTTGGCCGGTCGAAGGTGGGCGGCTAATTCCCTGGATAGAACAACGTCTGCGCAAGGCGGGTCTGGTGCCTGAAACCGGTGTGGTTGAGATGCTGGCAGATCGGGTTGAGGGTAATCTGCTTGCAGCCAGCCAGGAGATTGAAAAGCTCTTACTGCTGCAGGGTGAAGGGATCATCACTCAGGAACAGCTGGCTCGTTCAGTTGCAGACAGTGCCCGTTTCGATGTGTTTGGTTTTCTGGATACCTTAATGATCGGGGAGGCCGCCAAAGGACTTCGTATGCTTTCTGCACTCAAGGCTGAGGGTGTTGCAGCCCCGGTTGTGTTATGGGCTTTCAGTCGTGAAATCCGCATGCTGGCTGAAATGGCCTGTGAAATAGAACAAGGACGAAACCTGATGCAGGTTATGAGCGCCTTTCGTGTATGGGAAAAACGTAAACCCATCGTGAAAAAGGCGCTATCAAATGGCCGTTCTTCATATTGGCAAAATCTTCTAATCAAGTGTTCAGAAGCCGATCAGGCGATCAAAGGTATCAGCAGATCTGACCCTTGGCTGGTGTTAAAGAACCTGGCTCAAGGTGTTTCTGGTGTTGCCTGCTTGTGATGAGCTGCACAACCTTTGTTAAGAACCTAATGCCTGGGAAAGCTGTTCCTTTTCATTTGTGACTTCGGTCACCCAATTTTTTTCCTCATCGTTGTCTCATCGCATACAGAGACCTCAATCAAGAGGGCTTTGATTTGAGAAAATATCATTGAAAGGAGACTGATGATGAAAACTATGACTATCAAGAAGATCATTGTAGGTATGGCTGCGGCAGGTTTTTTTATGGCGGCTAATGCTGCGGATGAAGGTGCCTTCACAAAGCTGGATGCTAATGCTGACGGTTACATCTCTGCAGAAGAGTCTACAGCTGACGAAGGACTCTACAAGGATTGGGCTAAGGTAGATGCGAACGCTGACGGCCAGGTAGATGCAGCTGAATTCAGTGCATTCGAGTCTGCACCTATGGCTAAGTAATTGAACGACTCATTTTGAGTTGTGGGTGGAATACCGGTGACCAGGTTGTTCTGGTCGCTGGATTATCACAAGAAATAAACTGACTTTGACTTAAAACACTACAGATTCCTGAACATTGTTAGGGAATTAAAGTTATGGAAGTGTGATTTCTGTCACCGCAATCAAAGTGGATGCGGTGTCATATTTAAGTCACCAGAGGATCCACTCAGTTGGTACGGACCTCTGGCAGAAACCAAAATATAATTCGTTAAGGAGAACATGATGAAAACGAAAACCATCAAAATGGCTGCTATGGCAATAGTTACCGCTGGATTTATCACCACTGCAGTAGCCGGTGAGGATGTCTTCACAGCATTGGATGCTAACGCTGACGGCACTATCTCATCAGAAGAAGCTACTGCAAACGAAGCGCTATACAAAGGTTGGGAAGCTGCTGATGCTAACCAGGACGGCAGTGTAGATGCGGCTGAGTTCAGCGCATTTGAAGCAAGTGCTATGCCTGAAGGCAAATAGTACAAGCTGAATTGGCACTCCTAATTAGGGGTTGAAATACCAGCGGCCAACTGTGTTGGTTGGTTGCTGGTGGCCATTTCAGTCAGATTACAATTGCTCAATTGAAGTTGGGGCGGCTCAGCTGAAAAAGTGAATGGAGCTGTTTTCAACAGGGCACTCAAACCAAGAATCTGTCGTGTCTTGCCTGGAAAAACAGCTACTTCAACCTCTTCCAGAAGACATTTCTCACCAATAAGTACATCGGATACTGTGTATACAGGTACCAGCATTTCTGATCCGTTGGCCAGTATACCCCTCATATCTTTGAGATAACGTGGATTACCCACTGTTCTCAACTCGGCCAGCGTCGATTCGTTTATCGTCATATAGCTTGAGCCGGTATCGACCATAAACTCAGAAGGTGCCATACCACCGATTTTGCCTGAGATATAGAAGGTGTTAGCACCCTTTGAGTGCATAGGAATTTCGAATACAAACTGCTCTGCCCAGAGTTGTCCGGCATAACCAATTAGCATTGCAGCGCATAGTATGACTTTGTTCATTATATCTGGACCGTTATTTCATCGGTGATTTCCTTACTACTAAGATCGGTAGAAATAGGCTGAACTTTAAATGTTTTGGCAATCAGTCGGGAAATTGATTCCCCTGAAATATACAAGGGATATCAATCCCTGGATTCAGAAAACCGGGACAATTGCATAGAACAACGTCATTTCACTTCGATTTTTTGTTAAAGTAATCAAAGCGATTCAGTAGAAATGAGTTATAAAAACAATGTTAGAAAACAATATCTCCGACGTTGCCAGTTATATGACAGAACTCGGCCAACAGGCGCGTCGCGCCTCACGTACGCTGGCGGGCACACCGACTGCCAAAAAGAATAGTGCGCTTGAGGAAATAGCTGCAGAACTGGACCGGGCCAGAGATGACTTGATGGTTGAGAACAGCAAGGATCTGGTGAAAGGCAGGGAGAAAGGGCTGGACAGTGCCTTGTTGGACCGCCTTGAACTGACAACAGCACGAATCGACAGCATGATTGAAGGGGTTCGCCAGATCGCAGCACTACCCGATCCGGTTGGAGAGATATTTGATATGAAATATCTTCCCAGCGGTATCCAGGTCGGGCGCATGAGAGTCCCTCTGGGGGTCGTCGGGATCATCTACGAGTCACGTCCGAATGTGACTGCCGATGCGGCTGCGCTCTGCCTGAAGTCTGGTAATGCGGCTGTGCTGAGAGGTGGATCAGAGGCCTACTGCTCCAACCAGGCCATTGCCAAGTGCATTCGTAGTGCATTGGTGAAGGCAGGGTTGCCTGAAGCGGTGGTACAAGTCGTTGCAACAACTGATCGAGCTGCGGTTGGGGAGATGATTGCAATGCCGGAGTATGTGGATGTCATTATTCCCCGTGGCGGAAAAGGATTGATCGAACGTATCAGCCAGGATGCGCGGGTGCCTGTTATTAAACATCTGGACGGTATCTGCCATGTCTATATTGACGATGAGTCTGATCCGACAAAAGCTTTTGATGTTGCCATGAATGCCAAAACGCACCGGTATGGTACCTGTAACACCATGGAGACCTTGCTGGTGGCGGAAGATGTGGCTGAGACTGTTCTATCTAAACTCGCCCCCGCCTTTATGGAAAAAGGTGTTGAACTTCGAGGTTGTTCCAAAGCCTGCAATCTGATCAACGGGTGTAAAGCGGCAACTGAAGAGGATTGGGATACTGAATATTTGGCACCGATACTCTCGATCAGGGTGGTCGACGGATTGGATCAGGCGATTGAGCACATTAATACCCACAGCTCTCAACACACCGATGCCATAATTACAGAGAACTATACCCGCGCCAGGCGGTTTCTTACTGAAGTCGATTCCAGCTCTGTTATGGTGAATGCATCAACACGGTTCGCCGATGGATTTGAATATGGTTTAGGTGCAGAAATCGGTATCTCAACCGACAAATTTCATGCTCGAGGGCCGGTTGGGCTGGAGGGGCTGACTTCGGTAAAATATATCGTCTTGGGTGACGGGCATATCCGAAGCTGAAGCAGATGATTGGCATCTTTGGTGGTACCTTCGACCCCATACACTATGGGCATTTGCGCACTGCACTTGATGTGATGCAGGCTGTAGGTCTGGAGCAGATCCGCTTTATCCCCCTGCATGGCCCGGTTCACCGTAATCCTCCCCAAGCGTCGCCTGGAGTGAGACTGCAGATGGTTGAAGCGGCAATCTCCGGGCAGGATGGCTTTGTCGCCGATGATCGGGAATTGAAACGAGCGGGCCCATCCTACACGGTGGACACACTCCTGGATTTACGGGAGGCCTTTCCAGATCAGACCCTCTGTCTATTGATGGGTATGGATGCGTTCAGCGGATTTCCCAATTGGTATAAACCAGATGAGATCCTTGAGCTGGCGCACCTGATTGTGATGAGAAGGCCAGGTGAAGATCAGTTATCCTTGGCCTCTCAAAATCTATTAAATAAAGACCAAGGCCCTGATATATCTATGGTTAATCAACAATCAGCTGGGGTGATCCTGTTACAGACAGTTACCCAGCTTGATATATCGTCCACTCGTATTCGCAGCATGCTGAGTCAGGGTAATCTACCTCGGTATCTTCTACCTGAAGCGGTGCTTGAGCTGGTTGTAGAGCAGGAACTGTATAAAAACTAACTCAGAGTTGGTGCAGGATCTGATCCCAGGCCTGAATCAGCAAGGTGAGTTTAACCTGAATCCGTGAGTTCATGGCGGCACATAGCACAAGCTCTTGTTTCCCCAGCGGTTCAAAAAATGCCCGCTTAACCTATGGGTGAAGCTAAGATTTTTTGATTCCACTGGGAAACCAACATCTTACACTCTGCGCTCGCCATGAACCCACGGATTCAGGTTTAATTGTGTGCGGAAACCGGCATTTTTAATCCTATACCCAGGCTATTCGGTTCCTTTCTGAGAACATCACAGAAAATAATTCCCCATGATGGGTTATGCTAGTTGATATTAACCGGTAAAATCTCTAATTAGTGATCAGCCGGTCATTAGCCACAGCAACAGATATGGGACTCAATGGAGATAGAAGCACTTAGAGACATCGTCTTGGAAATTCTCGACGATATGAAAGCAAAGGATGTCGTGGTACTGGATGTACGTGGGAAAACCAGCATAACTGATATCATGATTATCGCCAGTGGAACCTCGGATCGTCACGTGAAGTCGATTGCACAGGGTGTCGAATTCAAAGCCAAGCAATCTGGTGAGATGCCGCTGGGTACTGAAGGTGTGGAAGATGGTGAGTGGGCGCTGGTGGATCTGAATGGCGTAGTGGTGCATGTAATGTTGCCAAAGGTACGCGATTTTTACCATCTGGAGCGGCTCTGGTCACTGGATGAACCTCAGAGTACAAATAAAACTCTGGAAACAAACTGATATTCTGAATGGATCGGTTCGACCGAATCTTTGAACTCAATAGGATTTTTCAGTCGGCCCGTTATCCGGTCTCCCGCCAACGTTTAGAGCAGGAGCTGGAGTGTTCTCGGGCTACGGTGAAGCGTCTTATTGAAGAGATGCGGCTCTATCTGAACGCACCGATCGTCTACGATCGTAAGCTAAACGGCTACCGGTACGATCCCAGTGAAAGTGAGATGTATCAGTTGCCTGGGCTCTGGTTTAATGCATCGGAACTACAGGCACTGCTAACGGTTCAACAACTGCTTGCAGATATTCAGCCAGGCCTGCTCGATCATCACCTGCAACCCCTCAAGCGTAAAATTGACCAGCTATTGAGCCGTCAACCGGGGCATGCTGAACCCCTGTCCAGCCATATTCATCTGTTAAAAGCAGCCGCGCGTCCAGCCGGGCCCTATTTAACCCGGTTTGCCTCTGCCTTGGCCTCCGGCCATCGAGTGGCCTTTAAATACTACAATCGTGGGACAGACGATTTTACACAGCGGGAAGTTTCACCACAGCGCGTGACACTCTATCGGGATAACTGGTATCTCGATGCCTGGTGTCATTTACGTGACGGGCTACGTACCTTTGCTTTAGATGCCATGACTGAGGTGCACGAGTCTCAGCAGCAGGCAATTAAGGTGAACGAGGGCCAGCTCGAGGCGCACTTCACAGAGGCCTACGGCATCTTTTCCGGTCCGGCAAAACATCAGGCGGTACTGCGATTTAGTAAACAGAGGGCGCGCTGGGTAGCGAATGAGCAGTGGCATCCCCAGCAAAAGAGTCAGTGGCTGGAGGATGGCCGGTATGAGCTCAGTTTGCCATACGCCCACTCTGCTGAACTGATTATGGACTTGATGCGCTATGGTGCTGACGTCGAAGTGGTATCTCCAGCTGAATTGCGCATAGAGATTGAGAAACGGTTGCGACAAGCCATTGCTGTTTATGAGACTCGGTGATGCTCTGAGGTTGTTTGATTCGTAGGGTTTTCAACACTTTTTCATTAGTACTCTGTAGCGACGAAGTGCTTTCTTTCGCTGAGTATGAAGAATCTTAATCTTGGTAGAGAGGCGTTTTCGTTTGCTCTTGTCTTTAACCGTAAGCAGTTTCTCCTTTGCCGCCCTCTCCTGTTTTTTCATCTTTTTCAACAGATCGGCGATTCGTTCAGGTTTTAGTTTCTTATGGCCGCGATCAAGCAGGTGAAAAATTTTTGTTATCAGTTTCTCAGGGGGCATAACGCCTACCTCTTGGGATGCCGGATGTCATGAATATGATGCTGACTTATTACAAGGTTGGTCTTCATAAAGCTTAAAGTATGTAATAATTATAGATTAGGTTGTGTTTTTCAGCGCAGTTGCTACTTTAAAGTTGTTTGGGTCTTGTGCATTTAGATTGCCTGGTTGGTATAAACAGGTGATCCAATTGATGAAATGTTTAAGGTCTATTGCTGGCGGGTGTCGTGCGTGGAATTCACGCAACACAGGCAGATTTTCTGTAGAAATTCTGGGTCTGTCTGTTCTCAAGGGAATTTTTGTTATCTAATGCTTGTCAGGAGAGGACTCTGTTTGGCCTGTTGTCAGGAGCCAAACAGGTTCTGATGCATCTGAACAGAATCCCGATTCAGATATTGTGAGTGGAGTTTGACTTCAATTGAACGATAAGCACAGTAAGGTTGTGCTTTTACAGTTCCAATCAATACAGGGCTGGGGCGACGGCGTTTAACAGATTCAGGTTTTTTGATGGAAGAGTTGAGAACACTATACGACTCCCTGGAACTAGGGGGGACGGACTGGGAACTGGTACTGCGAGTTTGCTTGCAGGTGGTTCTGCTCGGGTTCTCTGCTGTTTTTTCGGGATCAGAGACTGCCCTCTTCTCACTCAGCAGAATCGACCTTCAAAAGCTTAGACATAGCCGGGACAAGCACTCGGAAAATATCCATGCCATGCTGGATGAACCCAGACGTCTGATTATATCGATCCTGTGCGGCAATGAACTGGTCAATATCGCTTCAGCTGCAAATATGGCGGCAATCCTGTTGTTGCTTGTTGCAGAGCAGGATGTGGGTTGGGTCAACATCATAATCATGGTGCCGTTGCTGCTGCTGATTGGTGAGGTAACCCCGAAGACCATCGCTGTCAGCTTTCCGGTTAAGTTTGCCACTCGCCTGACCGCCAGAATTCTGCCCCGCTGGATAGTACTGATAACCCCGCTCCGGGAAGTGGTGCGGCAGGTGGCAGATCGAATCACTACCCTCGTGGTTGGTGAGGCGATCAGTCGCGAAAACATTCTTCAGGCAGATGAGCTGCGTACAATTCTGGAGGAGAGTGAGGAGAGTGGTGTTATTGAAGCCACAGAGAGAGTGTTAATCGATAATGTGATCGAAGCCTCTGAGACTGATATCTCCCGAATCATGACACCTGGGCCACGCATCAGATTTCTGGATGCCGATCTGCCGGTACAGGAGTTGATTGAAAAATTCCGTGAGTACCAACACCCCCGTATCCCTCTCTATCATGGACACTGGGACAACGTCATCGGCTTCATCCACTCTGAGGATATTCTGAGATTGATCCAGGGTGGGGGAGATTTGGAGCAGGTTACTCTCGAGATGATTATTAAACCGGCCCATTTTGTCCCACCTACCAAGAAAGTTGATGAGATGTTCGACTATTTCCAGGCACATAACACCCGTATAGCGATTGTGCTCGGAGAGTATGGCGAGGTACTTGGTATTGTCACCATGAAGGATGTACTGACCTTCATCTTTGGTGAGATCAGCGGCAAGATGGTTGGGCTTGAATACTATCAGGAAGAGGATGAAAACAGTTATGTCGTTCCAGGTGATATGCGCCTGAGTGATTTCTATAATCTGACGAACTTTGATATTGAAGATCCTGTCATGAGTACCATTGGTGGGGTGGCATTCAGACTCTTCGATCGATTGCCTAAAGAGGGCGATAAGATACGTTATGAAGGTTATGAATTTATCACAAGGGAAGTGACTGGGTTACGTATCAGTAAGGTTCAGGTACGCAAGATCGTTTCAGATGGGGAGGCGTCTGCTGCGATGGAGTTGGATGAAGCTGATGAGCTTGAGACAGACGAGGTCCGTCTTGAGGCCAACGGAGAGGAGACCTTAAACGAAAGCGAAGATTCGGATCTGGATCTTCAGGACGATCCACTGGATGAGGACTCAGAACCAGTGGCGAGTGAAACCGAGCGTAAGATTTCCGGTAAGGGGGTGGAAGATGAGTTGGAGCGTTGAGTTATTAATCATCGTGATCTTCCTTGTGATGAAGGGCTTTTTCTCTGGCTCAGAGATCGCCATGGTCAATTCGGACAAGCTGAAGCTCAGGCATCTTGCAAAATTGGGTAATCGTGGTGCAGCACTGGTGTTGAAGCTATTCAAGACCCCGGACGTGATTCTCGGTACTACGCTGGTTGGAACCAATCTAGCGACTGTGATCATCTCTACCATTGGAGCGCTGGTCTGCATAGATATGTTTGGGCCTGCAGGTGATCTTATCTCAGTTCTTGTATTGACACCGATACTGCTGATTTTCGGTGAGGTGGTGCCAAAGAGTGTTTTCCAGCAAGAGGCTGACACGCTTGTAAGCCGATTGATTTACGTGCTGCGCTTTTTCTCATTTGTCTTCTATCCGGTTATCTTTATTTTTAGTCGTATTGCCCGGCTTGTAACCCGTATTGTTGGTGGTGGAAGTGTACCGCAGAATATGTTCATCACCCGTGAAGAGCTGCGGGTGCTTCTGGACATATCTGAATCTGCATCTGATCCTCAGACCATCGACCGTAAGCGTATCAGGCGGATTATCCGTTTCGCCGACACCACGGTGGGTGAGGCGATGATTCCTTTGCCTGATGTGGTTGGTTTTAATGAGGTTCGCCACATGAAAGAGGCGGTGCGGTTGGTGATGAAGCATGGCTACAACCGTCTGCCAGTCTACCGAGGAAATATCACCAATGTTAAGGGTATCCTAACGTTGGATACATGGGATCTGATGCAACCTGATCTGGACAGTCGCCCAATCTCTGATTTCATCAGTCCTGTGCTCTACCTGTCGCCAAGGCAGACCATCGACCGTGCATTGCCTATGCTGCAGGCCCGTGAGGATCATATGGCTGTGGTAGTGGATGAGTTCGGCTCTGCTGTGGGTATCTTGACCATGGAAGATGTGTTTGAAGAGGTGGTTGGAGAAATTGATGTCGGTTACGACTTTGACGAATACCACCCTAAGCGCCGTCTCTATATTGAGCATGAAAGTGAAAACTCTCATCTTGTCAGTGGCCGAACACCCATATCCGAGATTAACGATATTCTACATGTGCAGTTTTCTGTAGAAGAGGCCTTGACTATCGGGGGCTTGGTGGTGAGTCGGGTTCGTCACATCCCTGTTGAGGGAGATTGCGTTGAGGAGCAGGGACATCGTATCACCGTTGTTGAAGCAGATGAACGCTCTGTGGTCAAAGTTAGAATCGAGCGCGTTGCATAAGGTATCAATAGATGTTTTCACACCTGATTGGGATGATTTGATTCAGATGGATTTGGCTTATTCAGGTGCTAGGCTAATATTGGGTAATCGATAGACGGTTACTGACATAGATAAATCGCTTAAAAAAAAGCCTGGTTTGAACCGGGTTACCTCAAGCGCATGCGGTAAACTTCTCTACTTTTTAAGAATATGGCTTCGCCAGGGATATAACAATCCTGCAGCTTGGTTTTCATGGCTGTGTCGGACTGTTGTTGAGTGAGATATAACTATGCTTTCTAAAACGATCTTGCAATTTAATGATTTGAATCCAAAGCGGTTATTACTACTGTTTTTGTGTAGTGCGCTGGCGATTTTTGCTTTCCCGGTATTCGCCGCTCCAGTTGCTGAGCAGAGCATCGAATGGGGTGTCATGGGTATGAAGCTGTTTGGTGGACTCGCGCTCTTTCTATTCGGTATGGAACAGATGGCTGACGCCCTTAAGGCCGTCGCTGGCGAGCGAATGAAAGGGATTCTTGCAAAGTTGACCAGTAATAAGGTTATGGGGGCAGCTACAGGCGCGTTTATTACCGCGGTAATCCAATCCTCATCTGTGACAACGGTGCTTGTGGTTGGATTTATTACCGCAGGATTGATGACCTTCACTCAATCAATTGGGGTCATCATGGGGGCAAACATCGGTACCACGATTACCGCTCAGATTGTCGCGTTCAAGGTGACTAAAGCGGCTTTGCTGATGATTGGTATCGGTTTCAGCATGTTATTTATCTCCAAGCAGGATCGCATTAAGCAGTATGGCGGTATGATCATGGGTTTGGGGCTTGTGTTTTTCGGTATGAGCGTCATGAGTGATGCTATGAAACCGCTCAGAACCTACCAGCCCTTTTTGGATCTTATGATCAGCATGGAGAGTCCATTGATAGGGATTCTCGTAGCGGCAGCATTTACCGGCTTAATTCAGTCCTCCTCAGCAACAACGGGTATTGTCATCGTGATGGCCAGTCAGGGGTTTATCACCCTGCCGGCAGGAATCGCATTGGCCTTTGGCGCGAATATCGGTACTTGCGTCACCGCAATGCTTGCTTCAATTGGTAAGCCAAGGGAGGCTGTCCGCGCGGCGATGGTGCACGTTATTTTTAATGTGCTTGGCGTTCTCCTTTGGATCGCGTTTATCCCCCAGTTGGCAGAATTCGTGGTCTCATTTTCTCCAGCCCACCCGGAACTCTCTGGTATAGAACGCCTGGGGGCTGAGACACCCCGTCAGATTGCCAATGCTCATACTGTATTCAACATTGCCAACACGCTTATTTTTATCTGGTTTACATCACAGTTTGCCCGAGTTGTTGAGCGCTTGATTCCCGACCGCCTGCTTGAGGAAGAGGGAATTGCAGTTAGCGCGAAATATCTTGATGATGCACTGTTGAGTACCCCTTCCCTGGCTTTGGATCGAGTTCGCCTTGAAGTACTGCATATGGGGGAGAAGGTGCAAGTCATGCTTAACAGAATCATGCCGGCGATTATCAGCGGAAGTCGTGAGTCACTGGATGCTGTGGCTCAGTTGGATGATGAAGTGGATATCCTGTATGAGCAGATCATCGACTATTTAGGCAGAATCAGTAAACAGAGTCTGACTGATCATGAAACAGAAGAGCTTTTGAGTTTGATGGAGGCCGTTGGTGACCTGGAAAATATAGGTGACACCATTGAAACAAATCTGGTAGCTCTCGGACACGAGCGTATCAATGTTGGGTTCTCCATCAGTGAGCCGACTAAAGTTGTATTAGAGGAGTTTCACCGAGTGATATTAAGATCAGTTGATGGCGCCGTTCAATCTGTTTCCCAGATCAATAAAGAGGTCGCTCATGCTGTGGTGGCAATGAAGGACGAGATTACTGCTTTGGCTAACTCAGCTACACAACATCAAGCTGCTCGTCTGGTTGCGCAAGAACCGAATCGGATCGCTGCATACACGACTGAAGTTGATATCATCGAAAAGCAGAAGCGTATCTACTATTTCGCAAAGCGTATGGCAAAAACAGTGTTGTCACCGGACGAGTCGGAAGAGTAGTGACGAAAAGACGTTTCGTCTGTACAGTTTTTTTGGTTAGTAAAAAATATCCTTTTTTAGAAGGTTTACCTTATGAAAGTTAAAAGTCTACTTCAAAATCTGAAAAAAATGCTGGAAAAGGCCGAGCTTTCAGATAAGGTTAAATGTGATCGTATTGATGATTTGCTGATCCAGCTTGAGAAGAAAGAGAAACGCCTGCAAGGTAAGTTGGAAAAAGAGAAAAATTCGAGTAAGTATAAACGCTTGAAAATAGAGTTGAGGATCGTTAAGGCTCAGCTGAAAAAAGGTAAGAAACGCCGGCAAGAGTTGAGTAAGAAGTGTAATTGAGAATGCTATTCTCGTGTTGTGAACCGACGCCTTGTTTGCAACATACATGGCTTCAGCGTACAGAGGATGAGACGAAGATAAACAGATAATTTTTTTGACACCCTCCGCTATGAGAAGGATTGATTAGAATAGATTTTAAATATAAAGAGATTCGTGGCTGACCGAAAACCAAACACCCAAATCGCAATGCGCCAACTGATTGAGCAGATCCGGACTACGCTGCCTTTCGATCTGAATAGTGAGGATCGGTGCGGTGATTCCTGTCAAGGTTGTTCAAGTAAACTACTCGTCTATCTTGAGACAGAGCTGGATGAGTGGGAGATGAAATTGGCAAACGGTGTAGTGCCTGGATTTGCCGATCTATCCCGCTTGAGCAATCAAGGCAAAAAAATAGCCAAGGTGCTGAAACGCAATGGCTTGATCGCTGAGGAAGAATCCACATGATTGTTATCTTTCCAGCTATTCATTAGGTGGATTTCGTTAACCATATCATTCTGGTAGATGCCCACTACTTTCAGAAATAGATAAAAAGTGATGTAGGGTAGGGCTGCCGCACCATTCACTACTGAAACGAAACCACCTGATAAGCAGCTTAACTGACCATTTCCATCAACAGATGCTGGAGTAAAAACGAAGAAAGTATAAAAGGGATTTCCTGGGACTCCACAACCTTCTGGTGCGGTAGGGCTAATATCACCCAAAGCCAGCCGAGAATGTTGAATAGAAAGCCTTTTTCTTGCACAGGTTTGTCACTAATCACCCCCCCCTGACAGTAACCAATCCTCTATCTCCTGGCTGTAGTGGAATCCTCTCTTAGATCAAGATTAATACCCCATTCAGCTTTCGTTCAGCCAAGCCTCCTTAAGCTTTAGTACAAGTTCAACCAATGGAGGTTTCAGATGAGTTCGAAAATAAAAGCATTGGCAATGGGGGCAATCCTATCCACATCAATGATGCTGGCCCCTGCGGCCCAGGCGCATGAGGCACCGTACGGATTGCTTGGTGGGGTATTACTTGGCTTGCACTATGGCCATATCCACCATTTTGGCCACCGTAACGGTCATCGGCATGATCACTACCGTCATCGCGATTATCGTCGCAGTGATAGCCATGGATACCGTCATCGTGATCGCCACAAGCATGGACGTGATCATGACCGTCGCAGACGTCATCGCGATCATTAGTAACCCCTAACAGTTTAAATTTAAAAGGACAGGCCTAAGCGTGCCTGCCTGCAGACTGAGTTATCAAAACTTGTTGTAGGAGTGCTACAGCGGCGTTTCGATGCCTTGCTGCAGGCAGGCACGCTTAGGCTGAACCTACCTATTAAGGTACCGGGTTACTAAAATAGTTGGTGGAGAGTGTTATGAACATGACAAAGGCAGTGATATTCGTAATGATGCTGGTGTTGGGACAGTGTGCATGGGCTGAAACTGTCACTGAACGTTTGAGTCAATCTGTCGAGGGATTTGTGGCTGATGATAGCAAGGCTCTTGTACAAAAACTCGAAACAGCTGAGATTGATATTCATGAGCCAATGTCAGTTACAGGTGACCGTCTGAAGAGCCTTAGCCGGCCAATGACAACAGTCCAGCATCTTGGATTGGATTATTCAATCTTCGATGCTCAGACTGTGATCAGTCGGGACGATGATGATGATGGCTATTACCATCGTCTCAGCGTGACTTTTGATGCTGATGTCTCGAGTGGTCGTGCATGGGTCTATGCCAGACTCTATCTCAGCCTGGAGGGTGGGCCTTGGAACCACTACTACACTACGGAGACATTTCCTATCGATGCAGATAGCACACATGATGACTATGAGGTTGTTACCCGATTGTTGGATGGGTATCCCAGTGGCTATTATGATGTGTTGATCGAGCTTTACGATGCTGATGATGAACTATGGGTGAGTGAATATGGCCCATACGATGACCAGGATCTGGCAGTGTTACCGTTGGAGGATAGCTATCGTGATGATGATGGTCACTATCATGGTGGTGGCGGTGTGATGGGTTTTGGTTTGGTGTTGTTATGTTTGGGTACGATGCTTGTTAGAAGGGGTGTTATATACAGGCAGGGTGTTAATAGGCTTTGAGCGCTACTCAAATGGCACTTACTTAAGCGATAATAGTCTACTGATTAGTTTAGTGGTGGGGCAGGGCCCCACCCTACATTCTGAACGACTCGGTAGGGTGGGGCCCTGCCCCACCTATCAAGGTTTATTCTGATGAGATACAAGATCTATAGACAAACCATCTCTCTCGTGTTTTTAGTGACCCTATTGATGTTTCAGGGATGTTCAACACTTGAACAAGCTGGGACGATCATTTCAGGCCAGCAGCCTACCGCTCAGGTTAAAGACGTTAAACTTTCAGGACTCGATTTAAATGGCATTGATCTGATTTTTAACCTGCAGGTTGATAACCCTAATCCAGTAAAAATAGTATTGGATCATCTTGATTATGACCTGAAATTGTCGGATAGATCTTTTCTCAAGGGTGAGCAGGGCATGGGGATGAATCTGGTTGCGAATGGTGCCAGCCAGGTTAAATTACCAGTCAGAATGGAGTTCGAACAGTTACTCAAGCAATACGGGCAATTGGAAAAACAAGATGAGGTTCCGTATGAGATTGACTTGGGACTGGGTTTCGATGTGCCGCTTTTAGGACGGATACGCCTGCCAGTCAATTATGAGGGACGTTTACCCATCCCTAAAATGCCTGATGTGAAGCTCAGTTATATCGAAGTAAAGCGTCTGACTCTGCAAAAGGCTGACTTGATGGTCGAGCTTGAAGTGGCAAATCCAAATCAATTTGCGGTGATGCTGGATAAGCTCGATTACCAACTCAAGCTGAACGGTATCGATGTGGGTGGTGGCGCTCTGTCGCAGTCGATGAAGATAGATCAGCGGGGTAGAGGGCGGATAACTCTTCCTCTTTCCCTAGACATGATGCAAGCAGGCAGAGGTCTCTACGGTGCATTCATTGGGGGTTCCGGTTTACGCTATGAGCTTGATGGCTCATTGGATGCGTCTGGTGATACACCAATACTGGGGGAGTTTCAGATACCGCTGGATAGGCAGGGGAAAGTTGATTTGAACTAGCGTATCTCTTCATATATCAAATATATAGATCAAGATATTCTTGATCTCGGAACATGTCATACAATGGTGGATAAGCGTTAGCGCATCCACTGAAATCGGTGATTGCACTTCGCTTATCCTACCTGCCAACCACTAAGTTATTAACCCGGCACCTTAATAGGTAGGTTCAGGGAACCTGATGTTGGGTGCGGCCTGCCGCACCATGTTTACGCCATTACCAAGCTGAAATGTGCTGATCAGGAATTATATCTAGTGTACTGTCTGCTCTATCCGGAGATGTAAACGAAGCATACCTTTCAACTGTTTCTCATGAGACTTTATAACTCTTTCAACCTAACTCTGAGGCGTATAGGCCAGGTTTGGTGCTAACCAGCGCTCTATCTCTTCCAGGGGCATCTCTTTGCGGACTGCATAATCTTCGATCTGATCCCGGTTCATTTTTCCTACAGCGAAGTATCTTGCCTGGGGGTGGCTGAAATAGAGGCCACTGACCGATGCGGTAGGGACCATTGCTTTGCTTTCAGTGAGCCAGATACCGGTATTTTCCTGTGCTGACAGGAGTGACCAGAGGAGATCTTTTTCGGTATGGTCGGGGCTGGCAGGATAACCCATGGCAGGACGAATACCTGAGTAGGCTTCTGCAATCAGTTCATCATTGCTGAGGGATTCCTCATCGGCATAACCCCAGAAATCCTTACGTACCTGTTCATGCAGCCATTCAGCCAGGGCTTCCGCCAGTCTGTCTGCCAGGGCTTTGAGCATAATCGAGCGGTAGTCGTCATGCTCTTTTTCGAACTCATCGAGTTTTTCATCGATACCAATTCCGGCAGTAGAGACGAAAGCGCCCAGATAATCTTTTTGACTGGACGACTCAGGAGCAATGAAATCCGCCAGGCACTCATTATATTTGCCCTTGGGTTGGCGGCCCTGTTTCCTTAGGTTATGCAGACGAGTCAATTTTTCCGAGCGACTCTCATCCCCATAAATATTGATGTCATCCCCTTCAGCATTGGCAGGGAAGAGTCCAACCAGAGCGGAGGCTCGAAGCCACTGTTCGTCAACAATCTGTTTCAGCATCTCCTGGGCATCGTCGAACAGCTTTCCTGCCTCTATACCTTTTACCGGGTCCTGTAGAATTTGCGGATATCGGCCTTTCAGCTGCCAGGCATGGAAAAAGAAGGTCCAATCGATATAGGTAATCAGTTCTGCGATTGGGATATCCTCTAGCAGTATCATTCTCGCAGGATGCTCGCCGCTATTCTCCTCATCGGTCAGGGGAAGGACTCTGGCGCCAGCCGGGGGATGGTAATCGGATCGGCAGATATTGGGGGTGTGGGGGGTGAATGCCTGCCAATCCAGCGGTGTTGGGTTCTCCCTGGCTTGAGCCAGAGGAATCAGGTTGCGGGTCTCGTTGGCTGCTGCACGACGCTGTCGCACACTTTCGTACTCTTCTTGTAGCTGCTCAACATAGGCCCCACGGTGCTCATCTGATAGCAGGTTGGAGGCGACTGAGACCGCTCGCGATGCATCTGGGACATAGACCACCGGGTGATCATATTGAGGTTCTATTTTTACAGCTGTGTGGGCAATAGACGTGGTGGCCCCTCCAATCATCAGAGGTTGGCTCATGCCCAGACGTTGCATCTCCTTGGCAACGTGTACCATTTCATCGAGAGAGGGGGTGATCAGACCGGAAAGACCGATCAAGTCGACACTCTCCTTTTTTGCTGTCTGCAGAATGGTATCTGCTGAGACCATCACTCCGATATCGATAACTTCATAGTTGTTACATTGAAGTACTACACCGACGATATTTTTACCGATATCGTGTACATCCCCCTTCACAGTGGCCATCAATATCTTGCCCTGGGTCTGTACCGCACAATCCTCCTTTTCAGCTTCCAGGTAGGGCTCAAGGTAGGCCACAGACTTTTTCATCACTCGCGCAGACTTTACCACCTGCGGAAGGAACATCTTGCCGGCACCGAACAGATCACCTACCTGGTTCATGCCGTCCATCAAAGGACCTTCAATAACTTTCAGGGTTTTTGTCACCTGTTGGCGTGCTTCCTCAGTATCCTCTTCAATAAACTCGGTGATGCCTTTCACCAGGGCGTGTTGCAGGCGTTTGTTGACCGGCCAGGAGCGCCATTCTGCATCTTCCTTGACCGCGGTTTGACTGTTGTCACCCTGATAGCGGGGAGCCAGATCCACCAGTCGATCACCTGCCTGAGGGTCCAGGTTCAGCACCACTGCTTCAACAGCGCTGCGTAAATCTTCAGGCAACTCGTCATACACAGCCAATTGACCGGCATTGACTATACCCATATCCATGCCTTCGCGGATGGCATGGTAGAGAAATACCGCATGGATAGCCTCACGTACCGGGTTGTTTCCGCGAAACGAGAATGAGACATTGGAGACGCCGCCAGAAATCATCGCATGGGGCAGGGCTTCCTTGATCTGACGAGTGGCCTGAATGAAATCGACCCCATAGTTATTGTGCTCTTCGATACCCGTTGCGATGGCAAATATATTGGGGTCGAAGATAATCTCTTCAGCGGGGAACCCGATCTGCTCGGTCAGCAACTTGTAGGCTCGGGTAGAGATCTCTACTTTTCGATTCAGTGTATCTGCCTGCCCCTGCTCATCAAAGGCCATCACAATCACTGCGGCGCCATACTGTCGGCAAAGCCTGGCCTGATAGAGGAATTTCTCCTCACCCTCTTTCAGGGAGATCGAGTTGACGATGGGTTTTCCCTGTACGCACTTTAGTCCAGCTTCGATGATCTCCCATTTCGATGAGTCGATCATTACTGGCGCTTTCGAAATTTCTGGCTCTCCGGCACAGAGATTGAGGAAGCGTTGCATTGCTGCAACGCCGTCCAGCATGGCCTCATCCATGTTTATGTCGACCACCTGAGCGCCGTTTTCCACCTGTTCCCGGCAGATATCCAGGGCTTCGTCATACTCCTCATTGAGAATCAGTCGTTTGAACTTGGCTGAGCCGGTGACATTAGCCCGTTCACCGATGTTGACGAACAGGGAGTCAGGTCCGATATTGAGGGGCTCCAGGCCAGAGAGGCGACACTGTTTTTCAAGCGCCGGGCGCTGGCGAGGGGGTTTCTCCTCCAGGGCATTGGCGATTGCCTGGATATGTTGTGGGGTGGTGCCGCAACAGCCACCGACAATGTTGACGAAGCCAGCATCTGCCCACTCACTCAGGTATTCGGCCATATGTGCAGCATCCAGGTCATATTCACCAAACTCGTTGGGCAGACCCGCGTTTGGGTGGGCAGAGACGAAGGTCTCAGAGATGTTGGACATCTCTTCCACATATTGGCGCAACATATCAGGCCCCAAGGCGCAATTGAGACCGATGGAGATCGGCTGGATATGGCGCAGACTGTTGTAGAATGCCTCGGTGGTCTGGCCTGAGAGAGTGCGTCCCGATTGGTCGGTGATGGTTCCGGAAATCATTACCGGGAGGCGCAAGCGATCCTCTTCAAACACTTTCTCGCAGGCAAAGGCTGCGGCTTTGGCGTTCAGCGTGTCGAATATGGTCTCGATCAGCAGCAGATCACTTCCTCCGGCGATCAACCCCCTGGCAGCCTCGGAATAGGCAGTGACAAGCTCATCAAAATATATATTTCTTGTCCCCGGATCGTTTACATCCGGCGAGATAGATGCAGTGCGGTTAGTTGGGCCAAGCACACCAGCAACAAACCGGGGTTTGTCCGGTGTAGTGTATTTATCGGCGGCTGCACGAGCCAGTTTCGCACCCGCCTCACTCATCTCATAGGCAAGGGGGGACATATCATAGTCGGCCATCGAGACACTGTTAGCGCCAAAGGTATTGGTTTCCAGGATATCTGCACCTGCTTCCAGGTACTCCTGATGGATGTTTTGGATGATTTCGGGCTGGGAGAGCGTTAACAGGTCGTTATTACCCTTGAGATCACAAGGCCAATTTTTAAAGCGATCCCCGCGATAATCAGCTTCACTCAGATTGTGGCGCTGTATCATGGTGCCCATCGCTCCATCGAGAATCAGAATGCGCTGATGTAACAGGGATTCAATTGGGTGGGCGGGGTGTTTCGGGGTTTTGCTGGCCATCAAGCTACTCAGGTTTTTTGGTAAACGGTCGCCAATTATAAGACCCTGGGCCGATGCAGGCGAGCTGGTATTAGGATTTGTTGCGGATATTTCCGGTCGGGGATAGGATTCAAACTGGGATTAACTGGATAGGATATCGTAGTTCGATTAATTTAAAGTTCAGTGTTGAGTTGAGTTTAGGGCTTGGTCGGTTATCACTTTTGATTCCTCTGTGGTTAGCCTATAAAGTCGAACAATAATCTATGCTCATACACCACTGGAATGCTTATCGGCTTCTTGTATACCAACCTTCGATAAGGAATAAATAGAGTGTCAAAACAAGCATTTCTTGTAGATGATTCGAAATCTGCTCGCATTGTACTCAGCCGTATGCTGAAAAAAAGCGGTTTTGATGTGGTGGAAATGGCGGAATCGGGGGAAGAGGCCTTGGAACGCCTGAAGTCACTGACACCAGATGCCATATTTGTCGACTTTTTAATGGATGGCATTGATGGTTTAGAGACGATTACAGAGATCAAAAAGGATCTCCGCTTCGATACTACGCCGATTGTCATGTGTACCGCGAATGAAGGTGATGAGTACGTACGTGCAGCCGTTGACCATGGCGCACTAGGCATTCTTGCTAAACCCCCTACAGATGCCAGCCTGGGAGAGATTATTGACTTGATCGAGGCGCATCAGCAGGAAGTTGCAGAGACACAAGCTGCAGAGTCTGAGCTTGAAGAGGAGCAGTCTGAGGCTTCTCAGGAGATTGTCGAGTCATCCAAGGGTGTGGCAGGGCTTTCAGAGGCAGATGTGCGGCGTATTGCTCAAGAAATTGCTCTACAAAGCGGTGAACAGGCTGCGCGTCAAACAGCTGAACAGATCACCCGAGAGGTCGCCGAACAAGTGGTCTCTGAGTCTCTCGAGCAGCGTCTCAGTACGGTGGTTACCAGTTATCTTGATCAGAAGCTCGAGCCCATGGTTTCAAAATTGGTGGCCCAGGCAGCAGATGTTGAGAAACCGATAGAGATCGATAGTGATGAGATAAAAAAGGGTGTAGTAGAACAGGTCAATCAGGATTTGGAAGATTTTGTCAGACAGCTGAATCAGCGTACTGTTGAAGAGCTTATTCAATCTACTATCTATGGTCAGCTTGGGGAAATCAAAGACGATTTCACCAGTCGTCTCAAGGATCAAGAGGAGCGTATCCTCAGCCAGGTTCCTGAAAAGAACGATATGATTGAGCACATTCGGGTGATAACCGAAGGTTCCCTTGAAGCTCATGTACATGAAACAGCCACTCAAGTATCCCAGGAGATTGCGAACTCGGTGGCCACCGAGACGGTTGAGCAGGTGCTGGAACAGCATTTAGCCCAACAGAGCGTTTTGAAGGAGACGGAGTCAGGTGGAAAGGCGATCTGGGTGCTTCTGGGTGCATTGGTCGCTGCTTCAGTGGGTGCAGCCTACTTCCTTCTTTAAGGTGGTTGAACGTTAATCGTAAACTTTGTGTGGTTGGTATCGCTCTGGTTGGGGTTATAGTCTACTCATAATCCCAGCATTCTCCATATTGTTAGATTTTCTATCTATCGGATGCTGTTCAGGAGGCCTGCAAGGGTTCTGCCTGGTCTGACGCATGGCGTTTGGCCCTAATGCAAAACCTATCCATATCCCTCTATTCGCTGTCTGATGGGTGTTTCTGGCCTGCTTTACCACTTTACAGGAGCGTGTCATGTTCGGACTTGGTCGTAAAACTAAAATGCCTTCTGAAGAGGAAGCGCTGCCAGGGCGTTCGACACCTATACGGCCTAAATCTGAACATTTTGTGAATGGCAACGCCACTATTCCCCCTTTTCCTGATGGATTGCAGCAGGCGATGTTTGGAATGGGCTGTTTCTGGGGGGCTGAACGCCGTTTCTGGAGTTTAAACGGTGTCTACTCAACCGCAGTAGGCTATGCTGCCGGGTTGACCCCAAATCCCACCTATGAAGAAGTTTGTACCGGGATGACTGGGCACAATGAGGTGGTTCTAGTGATCTATGATGCAGATAAAGTGGATTATCAGGAACTGCTAACGATGTTTTGGGAGTCACATAATCCTACTGAGGGTATGCGACAGGGCAATGATGCAGGTACCCAGTATCGTTCGGGTATCTATACCTTCAGCAATCAGCAGATGGCTTTAGCGGAGACTTCACGAGAGCACTATCAACATGCCCTAGGGCAAGTCACAACCGCTCCTATCACCACAGAGATACTTCCAGCACCCCCATTCTACTATGCTGAGGATTACCATCAGCAGTATTTAGCGAAAAACCCTACAGGTTATTGTGGCCTTGGTGGAACAGGCGTCAGTTATCCACTCTGAGTGGTTAACATAGACAAATGTGAACAAAGAGGAATTTATATATCTGTTTGGGTGAAAAATCCTCTCTATGTGCTATGTCTTAAATACAGGCCCTAAGGATCATGGGAATAGCTTTGGGGTTTTATATTGTTCAGCGGTGTTCCCCGAATACACGAAACGCATGGAATGCGGATGTCATACACAGCAAAACTCTCTGCTAAGAATCTACTCCATTTGGGTGGTTTGGCACTGTTAATGGCCATACCACTGATTCTTGTCGCCAATCTTATTCTCTGGTTTGGCTATAACTTGAGCGTAAATAACATGAAGGATCGCTGGCAGGGACTGTCCGAACTGTCTGTAGACAGTGCGTTGTATGCTCTGGAACAACGACGAAATGATCTGCGAGCTGATATGAAAATGCTGGCGGCTGCTGATGATCTTGTCACGGCGATTGGAAGTTATGATGAAGGGGTTTTGAGCAGTTTGGCCGCTGACTGGGAGATGTTTGTTGCGGAAAAGCAGTTGTATGATCAAGTCAGACTACTCGACCTGTGGGGTATTGAACGATTACGCGTTGATCGAACCCCGGTTGGTGCCAGCAGGGTTTCTGCTCGCTTACTGCAGGATAAATCCCAGCGTTACTATTTTCAGAAGGGGTTAACACTGGAAGCTGGCGATATTTATGCGTCACCTATTGATCTGAATGTAGAAAGAGGGGAGGTTGAACGGCCCTATAAGCCAATGGTTCGTCTAGTTACACCCCTGGTAGATGAAAAAGGAGAAATAAAGGCACTACTGGTCGTTAATGCGCTGGCAAGTCATATTTTCGATGATTTGGAGCGGCATGCTCATCTGGTCGAAGGGGACATGTTGTTACTCAATGATTCGGGATACTATCTGCGTGGTTTCACTAGTGATCAGGAGTGGGGCTTTCTATTTCCAGATGCTGCAATACCTCAGCAAAAGTTCGATGAGACATATCCTGAGGTATGGGCTCTGATGCAACGGAGCGTATCAGATCAGATTGCCAACGGGGACGGTATATTCAGCTTCCGCACTGTTACCTATGGATCGAAGGGGTACCAGCAGACCTATCGATTGGTTGTCGCGATGCTGCAAGAGCAACAGTACATCTTGCTGGCACCCCAACGAACCTTATGGCTGGTTATTGCAGTAACACTCTCCTTGTTACTGCTGATCTCCTCTATAATTTTTTCCCGTTATCGTTTCAGGCAGCGGTATGAAAAGCCTATTTCCGCTGAGGAGAGTCAGGGAGTTAGTCATTTACTTCGCTGATAGTCATGTTTATTCAGCCTTGTGTAGAAGTTCACCAGCTTGATTGACTACTTCAACCCCAACAGGGATGCCATCCCTCAGGCTTGCAGTTACCACGCAGAAATCTTCAAAAAGCGAAAGGCAGCGCTCACTTTTTTTAGAACTGAGTAGTTCATCGCCAGCAGTAATTCGAACATCCAGACGCCCGACACGCAGACGCTTCTTATCGTTACGTACTATCGTGCAGGTCACTTCAGTGGAAACATTATTTGAAGGAACTTCCTCTTTGGCCAGACAGAACATCAGGCTGGCGCTGAGGCAGTTTGCGGCTGCGGCAGCGAGCATACGTGAGGCGTTCGGTCCGTTGCGTTCACCCAAAGGCGGTGGTTCATCCATGATCACATCAGGGGCTTTTTTTAGATCAAACTTTACCCGGAACGCATAGTCTTCCTCTTGCTCCATATGGATAGTGAATTTACCTATTTCTTCTGTCATTTATTGTTCCTCATTTGTAACTGGATAACAGTGTCTTTTGCCAACCAGGATGGGATTCGATGTTACTCAGGGCCTGTGCCAGTAATCTTTTGCCTGGTTGTGTGCGATGCCAGGTAGAAGCTCCTGATGGATGAGGCAGGGGTATCAAGTCTGTCTCGCCATATGACAATCTTAAGCGATGACAATCACCAATGATATCCACCAGCTTATTCACTTCAAGAAACTGCGATATGGCGAGCTTACCAACAGGAATAATCAATTGGGGTTTTAATAGCTCTAATTCACAGTCAAGCCAGTGACGGCAGTTTTGGATCTCTTGATTGTTAGGAACGCGATCTCCCCCTTTTGGGTTCTTTCCCGGAAAACATCGACATACTGCAGACATATAGACACGAGTTCGAAACTGCTCCTCATTCATTCCAATTGTCTCAAACCACTTAAAAAGCGTTTTACCAGCAGTCCAGGCAAATGGCTTTCCGGCTGGTCCCTCTTTGTCACCAGGTGCTTGTCCAACAAGAAGTACTGCTGAAGCTGTAGCAGTGCCTACGACAACAGGGCCGATCATCGCTTCACAGATCCGACACTGTTTTAATATGGATTGATGGTTATTGATGGCTTTTAATGTGTTCACGATTACAAGAATAACGCTGTTTACTTACGGTATTTATGGATGATAATCGATTTTACCTTACATGTGTCTAGCGCAACCCGATGGGCTGGGTCTGTTTTTGCGCCCAGCGGCGTTATCATTCGCTCATGTAGCCGAGCTAGACCACGCTCACTCTGCCTTGCTGGAGACAAAAACAGTCCGGCAGGCATATTGGATTAGTGTTAACAGGCCTTAGGTGGCAGTAAGGTTATAACTGGGCTTAAGGAGTACGGTAGAGGTACGTTTGGTTGTTGTTGTGCTTGATTCAGATCATATCATCAGCATATAGATTGGATTCAGAATCTATCAGGTTGCCTATAATCAATAGACATAATAATAAACAATGACCATTTTTTTGCAGGAAATAAAAATAAGAAAAGTTATAAATCAGTCTTACCGAAAGTTTTAAACATATGTTTGGGAGGGGATGATGAGAGCAGTAGTTTTAAGGGAATTAGGCGAACCTGATGTTTTATCGGTTGAGGAGATTCCTGAGCCCGCTATCAAAGAACCTACAGAAATTAAAGTGAAAGTCATGGCTGCGGGTGTCAATCCAGTTGATACCAAGTTACGTAGCAGAGGTCTCTTTATTGCTGATGGCCTGCCGGCTGTTTTAGGCTGTGATGGCTCAGGTGTAGTGGTAGAAACTGGAGATAAGGTCTCTCTGTTCCGGCCAGGTGATGAGGTGTGGTACTGCAACGGAGGGTTGGGAGGGTTGCAGGGTAACTATGCTGAGTATGCGGTGCTTGATGAAGGTGTGTGTTGTAGAAAGCCTGCAGCTTTTGATTTTGAACATGCAGCGGCGGCCCCGCTGGTTCTGATTACTGCCTGGGAAGCTATTTTTGGACGCGCTCGGATGACTGAAGAGAGTACTTTGTTGGTTCATGCCGGTGCAGGTGGTGTGGGTCATGTGGCGATACAGTTGGCTAAACAAGCAGGTATAAAGGTATTGACGACAGTCCGTAGTGCAGAAAAGGAGGCGTTTGTATCTGAGCTCGGCGTTGATGAAGTTATCCGTTGCGATGAGGGTGGATTCTTAGAGAAAGTACTGGATTTGACAGACGGACGAGGTGCAGATGTCGTGTTGGATACAGTAGGTAATCAAGTGTTCAAGGATTCAATTCCAGCCACTGCACATTATGGTGATTTGGTAACGCTACTGGACCCCGGGTATGAAGTAGATTGGAAAGAGGCCCGCAACCGTAATCTTCGTATAGGGTTTACCCTAATGTTGACGCCTATGTTGAGAGATCTACCTCAAGCACGGGCCAATCAGGTCGCTATACTTAGTGACTGCGCGGAGATGATTGATAGCGGCAGTCTTAAAGTACGGATAAATAATACTCTGCCGCTAGAGCGCGCTTCACAGGCTCATCAGATTGTTGAGCAGGGAGGCATGCTGGGGAAATTGGTTTTAACCCCCAACGTCAGCTAAAAAAAATTTATATTTTCGAGCCTAAAAAATAAAACACACAGCATGAGAGAGGTTAATAACCACTTCCTGCATGTGCATTTCTCATCGTTAAGGTGGCTAAGTTTTAGGCATTTAAAATGTTGATTAAGCTCCTGCAATCTCGATCCTACTGGGTATTCCCCGTAATCTTCTGGCTTCTCGTTGTTTCTCTCTCAATTCGTTGGAATTTGACTCTGTTCGATACCTCGATTCAAGATATTGCCTATGAACGTGGCAGGGTAATGTATCAGATGGTCAAGATGACTAAGATAAACCCTATCATCATGCAGAGTCAGCCTAAGATATTTAAACAGCAGAGCATGGATAACATTAATTATCGTGTTATTTCGAGTAAACCGAAGAATCCTGAAAACCTGGCGAATGGCTGGGAGAGTGAAGCGCTAAAACGGTTTAAAATCAGAAAAGATCCAGTGATCTCAACTGATGCCAGCTATTATCGTTTTATTGGCCCGCTCTATATGCAGCAGACATGTCTCGGATGCCATGGTGATGAGAACTCCCGAGTTGGTGATATCAGAGGCGGAATTAGTGTTGAGATTGCATTGCAGCCAATAATTGATTCGCATATTGCATCAAAACAATCGATGTTGTTTATGCATGCGATCGGATATTTATTGATTACTGTCACAAGTATATTTTTTATATTCCAACTTCGTAAACACTGGGGGTTATTGGAAAGCGCCAAAAATGAGTTGAAGAGTCAAAAACAGTTTCTCAGTGATGTTACCAATAGCATGAGTGAAGGCTTCGTGGTGCTTGATCCGAAGGGTAGGGCCAGTTATGCAAATCCAGAATCGCTTAACCTGTTGGGATGGGATGCTGAAGCATTAGTAGGTTTTGATTTTGCGAAAATAGTATATGGGAAACGGATAGAGGAAGGTTTTGATATCAATAAAAGTGCCATTTTAAAGACTATTAAGGATAGTCGCGTACGTAAAGATCAAGAAGACCTTTTTTATAATTGTCAGGGTGAAATGCTGGATGTGTCACTCTCGGTCTCACCTTTGATTGAGAACGATAAGTCAGAAGGCGTGGTGGTGGTTTTTAATAATATCGCAGAACGAAAACAGGCTGAAAAAGAGCAGGCAAGATTGGAGCGAGAGCTCAATCAAACCCATAAGATGGAAGCTGTTGGCCAGTTGGCAGGTGGTATTGCCCATGAGATCAATACACCGATTCAGTATGTTGGAGATAATCTACGTTTTATCAAAGAGAGTTATGAAGATATTATTCAATTACTCGACTCCTATCGGGAGTTGCTGAACCAGGTTACTTCAGATGAACGTTTCAAACCTAAAGTTAAGGAACTACTCTCGTTGATAGATGAGGTTGATCTTGAGTATCTTAAAGAAGAGGCGCCAAATGCTATAGAACAGTCAATAACAGGTGCTGAACAAGTGGCTAGGATTGTGTTGGCTATGAAAGAGTTCGCCCATCCAGGGGCGGCTCAGAAAGAGCCTGCTGATATCAATCGAATCATTACCAATACACTAACTGTCTGCAAGAATGAATGGAAGTATGTTGCAGATACTGAGTTGCAGCTTTGTGAAGATCTAGCGCCAGTTATGTGTGTGGCTGGAGAGATTTCACAGGTGATTCTTAATCTGATTGTGAACTCAACCCATGCTATCGAAGCAGCAAAACGTGAGGCTAAGGGGGAAATAAAAATAACCACATCTGTTAAAGATGATTGGCTGGAGTTTACGATATCCGATAGTGGAACGGGTATTCCGAAAGAAGCTCAAGAATATGTGTTCAATCCATTCTTCACTACAAAAGATGTGGGTAAGGGGACGGGGCAGGGTTTAGCTGTTGTCCATGATATTGTGGTAAGTAAGCATGGTGGAGAGATTACATTTCAAACAGAAGAGGGTATAGGGACAAAATTTACAGTACACTTACCGTTAACTACTGATGGGTAATAATTTGGATCGAGAGTTGATCTAAAAACTATCCTGAGTTCCTGTTTACTCCCTCTCCTTTAGTGAGAGTGCTCGAGTAGGGGGATTGAAAAGCTAGCGTTCACGTCTATCATCATAGAAGTACTTGGATTCTGCTGAATATCATTAAGCGGTTGTTATGCTATTCCTTTATTTATCCCGACTTTGGTGGGGAACCAGTATGGAGAGGAGGATATGAAAGAGCATGAAACGATTGATTATGTAGAATTTCCTGCTGTTGACCTGGAAAGAGTTAAGTTGTTTTTCAAACAGGTTTTCGGATGGAGTTTTGTCGATTATGGCCCCGACTATTGTGCCTTTTTAAATGCAGGACTGGATGGAGGTTTCTACCGATCTGATTTGACTGTTTCCACTGAGCAAGGCAGTGCCTTGATTGTATTTTATAGTCGTGATCTGGAGAAGACCCAAGCTAAGATTATTGATGCGGGGGGGCATATCAAAGTTCCGGTATTTGATTTTCCAGGAGGTAAGCGATTTCATTTTTGTGACCCAAACGGGAATGAATATGCAGTATGGTCTGATAATAGTTAGGAGTGTTGCTATTATATTTTGAACACTGCGTCGTCAGTAAACGACAACCACTTAACAGTAAATAATTGTACGACTATTGTCTGAAGTTCAGTTGCCATGCACACAAGGTCCTTACTCACTGTGGCGGTTTCGTTTGCACCATCCGCAGTCTGATATGACATGCCATTAATTTTGACAATGTTTTGATTGATCTCTTCAGAAACGGTCCCCTGCTCTAACTAGTCAAGTTGCGTGATGCGAAATACCCTGATTGTCGATTTTGGCAGTACTTCACGTTCGTCCGCAGCTTTTAGTTTGAACACCATTGCTTGACTTAATGGCTGCCCCTTAGCAACCAGTATTGCGCCAGCAAGTGTCTTAATTGGTTGATCGACGATGAGGTCGGGTTCAAGCTGACTGATTGGTAAGTTGAGGATTTCAACTTTGCGGTTTTTAGATCCCTGAACCAGTATCTCAACCAACGCGGGATCATAATTATCGGGGCTCTCTCTGAGTTGCTCTATTGCATCATCTTCAGTCATGCCTCGATTTATAAATTTGTCGTAGTTGCTGGCAACCTTGAGTATCTGGCCGCCAAGGATTGCCCTTTGGTCGCTGGTCAGTTTTCCCTGAATATCTATTTTTCCTATATCGTCATTCTGACGCTCAATCATCTCTGCGACGATCTCGAGTCTTGGTATATGCTTGAGAAGACGGGCTCCCATTTCGGGATGCGAATTATAGAGCGCAATCTCAGCTTTAGATAAATCTTCCCCATCCATGGCTCTGCGTATCAGATCATCAGGCAGGCTGACGAAACCAAGTTGGCAGAGCATGCCGGCCAAATCATAGTGCCAGCCATCTTCCAGACTAAGACTTCTGACAATGCTTCTTACGTGGTGTTTGATACGAGATGACTGGCTGAACGCTTCTGGATTGACCATGCTGAGGACATCAGCCAGTAAGTCAACAGCACCCTTCAGGGTTTTGTTTAGAAGCACCTTCTCGTTGGTGACCAAGCGGTACTGTTTAATGCCATTGATGATAGTTTCATAAAGGGTATCAGTTTCAACAGGTTTGTTCAGGAAGCGAAAGATATTGCCATCATTCACTGCGCCGATAGCGACATCCAAATTCGCATTGCCCGTTAGCATGATGCGTACGGTATTGGGTGATAGTTCACTAACTTTGGAAAGAAACTCAACCCCATTCATATTTGGCATTTGCATATCAGAGACCACGAGTGCAAAGGGCCCGCCGTCTCTAACAGCCTGGACACCATCAGCACCACTGGTGGCTGTCTCCAGGTTCAGGCGTTTACGAAACTGTCTGCGGAATGAGTCGAGAAGGTTACGGTCGTCATCCACCATTAAGATTTTTTCAGGTGGTTTGTCCATCAAGGTACTCCTGGGCGATATTCAGCCAATCTCCAAACGTATCATCACCCAACAGGGTTTGAAGAGGTTGAGGATCGTAGTGTTGTTTATACTCGTCTTCATTTAGCCAGTGGCTGAACAGGTTTGCTGCATACACCAATAAGCAATCATAACGTTGTAGGGATTGATTTTCGTGACTGTGGTGGTGTGCCACCGCCTCTACTGCGGAAAAGGGCAGGCCCCAAAGCCCCATAAGGTAAGCGCCGATGCCTGCATGGTGACACCATAAAGCATCTGCTTCAGCCTCGAATAAGGGGATTTTTTGTTGTGAGGAGAGAGCGAAAATTCGATGGTATTCTTCACTATTCTGCGAAGCCAGTACAAGCTTGCCCAAATCGTGAAGCATGCCGGCCATAACCGGGATTTCCAGTTCCTGCCGTTTCATTCCTGATGCCAGTCCCAACTGTCGAACCAGGCCGGAGACCAACTGACTATGTTGCCACAGGGACTCCAGCTTAAAGGTGTCGATCAGAGATTGGTCCAGTCGAGAGAAGATGCCGGCACCTAGTGCAAGATTGGTGACCGTCTCGATTCCTAACAGCGATACCGCATGCTGTGCTGAGGCGATTTGTTGTGGTAATCCAAAAAACGCAGAGTTCACCATTTGCAGTAATTTGGTCGACATGCCCATATCCTTGGAGACGATATCACCAATGTCTGCGAGTGAGGTATTCTCAGATTGCAAGGCTTCAATTATCTGCTGATAGCTTTCAGGCATGCTGGGAAGTGAGCCTAAGCTATTGATCATCTCTGCCATAGCTGGATTGTTCAGCAGACTGCGAAGTAGTAGCACGCGCTCCAGGGTGTCGATCAGGGTTTGTGAGTCACAGGGCTTGGCAATAAACTGGTGTGCATGATGAACTATTTCCTGGGCGGGAGTCCGTAGTGCCTGTCCAGAAAAGAGCAGGCGTGTTGTGCTTGGAGACTTTGACTGCACCTCTTTCAATAAAGAGGGGCCGTCCATACCATTAAGCTGGGTTTCAGTGACAACAATGTCCATCGGGTGTTGTTGCAGCAGTTCTAGAGCAGCTGGGGCAGTTTCACTATAGTTTATATGCCATCTGTCCTTGTGGGTGCGTAGAGTTCGCTTGAGTGCTTGTAACTGGTTGGGGTCACTGTCGACGAAGAGGATATTGTTGGTGTCAGGACTATTCATAGTGGGTAATACCGATCTACGTCAGAAAGCACAAAGGCTATTCAGCAGATTCTTGAGGGCCTTCGACATCATGTCTCCTGGCGGGATAGGCATCGTTGAGCTAAGAGATATCTGTAAACAGTTCATTATTGTTCTAAATAATCTACGGCTTATGATGAGTGTAGTACCTGCGCGGAGATTTGTGGCAAAGTCTACTCATCAAAGTCGTCGCTCAATCGAACTGTTTTACCAATAGCACTACGCCTTGTACGCCGACTACCTGAACTTTGGTTCCTGTTGGGCAGTCTTCACCATGTATCTTCCAGGTGCTATCGTCCACTTTGATCTTGCCTTCTCCATTGATGATCGGTTCCTGTAGGGAGAAGATCCGCTCTATGTACTGTTCACCCCGCCGATTCAGGTGGGGGCTGTCTGTTTCAATCGGGCGATGGCGCAGGAAGGTTCTCGCAACCACTATCGTGGCTACACTAAACAGAGCAAAGCTTAGTAGTTGAAATTGCCAGCCAAGTTCAGGAAAGAGTAACAGTACTATGCCTGTTATACCGGCGGATAGCCCCATCCACAGAAGGAAGGCGCCTGGTGAAAAGACCTCTAAAGTCATCAGAACAACAGCCAGAATAAACCAATGCCAATAGTCGAGTTGAGACAACCAGGTCATGAAGAAGCTCCAGGCTGATTCTTTTCGAAGGCATTTTTGGCGATTTCGCCGATGCCTGCTATTGACCCGATCAGGCTTGAAGCCTCGAGAGGCATCATAATCACCTTTTGATTTTCTGCAGATGCGACCTGCTGTAACGCTTCGGTATACTTCAGAGCTACAAAGTAGTTGATCGCATTCACATCACCCTTGGCAATCGCTTCGGAAACCAGGGTTGTTGCTTTGCCTTCTGCGGCAGCCAGTCGCTCCCTCGCTTCAGCTTCACGGAATGCGGCCTCTTTTTCACCTTCTGCTTCAAGGATTGCTGCCTGCTTTTCACCCTCTGCCTTAAGGATTGCCGATTGACGCAGCCCTTCTGCCTCGAGGATGGCAGCACGTTTTTCACGTTCAGCTTTCATCTGCCGAGCCATGGCATCCACCAAGTCCCTTGGCGGAGAAATGTCTTTGATCTCGATGCGGGTTACTTTGACGCCCCAGGGCGTAGTGGCATCATCCACCACAGTCAACAGCTGGGTGTTGATCTTGTCTCTTTGGGAGAGGAGTTCATCCAGATCCATTGAACCCATCACGGTTCGTATGTTGGTCATGGTCAGGTTGAGAATGGCGCCATACAGGTTGTTGACTTCATATGCGGCTTGAGATGCCTCCAGCACTTGGAAAAAAATCACTCCGTCCACAGTGACCATGGCGTTGTCTTTGGTGATTACCTCCTGAGAGGGTACGTCGAGTACCTGTTCCATCATATTCATCTTTTTCCCAATCTGATCAATGACCGGAACAATCAAATTCAGACCGGGACGCAGGGTTTTTGTGTAGCGACCAAACCGCTCCACAGTGTACTCATTCCCCTGGGGTATCCTTTTGGCACCCAAAGCAACGAGAACTACGGCAAGAACTAATAAAACCAGTACGAAAATATCCATATGAGTATCCCCTTGAAGTCAAATGTATTTGATGCAGGAGCTCGGTATTGCTGTTGTTATCGTTCACCGGATAGTCCTTTATCACTTCAGATCTATTGTGAAGCATTTGTGGTGTGACGTTAAATGTCCTGAATCAATTGGAAAAGCGTACCTGTATTTTAAAAATGCACAACCATTTTATGGTGCGTCTTGAGATAAGTTTGCCGATAGCTTTGCAGGGAAATTACCACCAAACCATTGAATCACTGAAATTCGTGCTGTCCTATCAGTTTTTTAAACATCATCCATTCACCGCTCAGCATTGGTGGTTAGAAGGCATCGTGTAAAATAGCACCATGAATGATTGCATCAAGCCCCCCAAGTCAATAATGCGCAAGGTCGGAAAGGCGATTGCAGATTACGATATGATCCGAGAAGGAGACCGTATTCTGCTGGGTGTTTCCGGGGGGAAAGATTCCCTTACCCTGCTCCAGGTTTTATCTCACCTGCAGTGCTATGCCCCGGTTCGGTTCGAGCTGGGTGTGATTACTGTTGATCCGGAAGTGGAGGGATTCGATCCTGCGCCGCTCAAATCATACTATGATACTTTAGGCGTACCCTGGGTTTATGCGGAGCAGCCGATTATGGAGGAAGCCAGGGAAAAGATGTCGGGGGACTCTTTTTGTTCCTATTGCGCGCGTATGAAACGAGGCATTATGTACAGTACATGCCGCAAACAGAACTATAATGTGCTGGCGCTTGCGCAACATTTAGATGACCTTGCAGAGAGTCTGATGATGTCTCTTTTTCATGGGGGACAGATGCGCACCATGAAAGCGCACTATCTTAACGATGCGGGTGATATCCGTATCATCAGACCCCTGGTCTATTGTCGTGAGACACAAACTGGTGCATTTGCAAAAGATGCGGGATTACCCATCATCCCCGATAGCTGCCCAGCCTGCTTTACCAAGCCGACCCAACGCGAATATATGAAACAGCTTCTGGCTCGAGAGGAACAGAATAACCACCATCTATTCGCTAATATGCTACATGCCATGAAACCTTTGATGGATGAAATACCGAGATGAAAATTATACATGTTTCGATACCGACCAAGGTTGCCCGTCCGGGGATGAGTGTTGGTGAAGTAATGCTGGAATGTGTGACTAAGCGGATACCTGGCATACCCTATGTGGATGAATATGGTCTCATCAGTGGGCGATTTTCAGTGCGGCATATGTTCCGGGTCTGTTGCATTCCCGACGATATTATTCATGGTGCCCATCTACTCGGGGATGATATCGAGCACCTGGATTTCCCTCATATAAAAGCGGATGAATTGATGGCTAAACCGGTAGATGATTTCATCTTCCCGGATGTGATACGCCTGTCGCCCAACTTTCAGGCAATTAAAGCACTGGCGATCATGGAACAATATGCCACGGAGTACCTGTTTGTCACCGAGGGAGATGATTATCAAGGCGTTGTAACGCGCTTGAGCATTGCTGAGGCAATCGTAACTAGAGAGTGCTGCATTGAATAGGACAACATAGAATGCTTGAGCAGATTACTACTGATATGTGGACCTCAGCAGTGCTTCTCACAGGGGCTTATATACTGATTTTTACTGAGATATTGCATCGTACCACTGCAGCCATGTTGGGGGCTGTGACTATGATTGGTGTGGGTATGTGGATGGGTTTCTACAGTCAGGAGGAGGCGCTGCTGGCGGTAGATGGCAATACGATCCTGTTACTTGCAGCGATGATGATGCTGGTGGCCATGCTGCGACCTACAGGCGCATTCGATTACGCGGCTGTTCATATTACTCGCTGGGCCAGGGGTAATCCGAAGTTACTGCTGATCTATCTCAGTCTGGCAGTGAGCCTTATCAGTATGATCCTGGACAATGTCACCACAGTGATTGTATTTGCCCCTTTGACTGTTTTGATTTGTCGCCTATTGAAAATCAATCCGATGCCCTATCTGATGGCTGAAGCAATGTTGTCAAATATCGGTGGTGCAGCAACCCTGGTAGGTGATCCACCCAACCTGATGATAGGTAGTGCGGCGAATATCAGTTTTAACTCATTCATAGTTCATATGGGATTCCCGGTCCTGGTGGCGTGGGTTGGTACCGTGGGGCTGATGCTGATTCTGTTTCGCGATCAACTGACCACTGGGGGGCAGGACCCCAGAACCCTGGTGGATACCCACGCAATCAAGGATGCAGAGGGTTTAAAGCGAGTTCTTTTTTCTTTGAGCATTGTGGTAGTACTTTTCTTTATCCACCACAACCTGCATGTGATGCCGGCATATGCGTCGTTTATCGGTCTATGTGTCGCCTTATTGTTAATGAAACCAGATATGGAGCAGATATTTGGCACCGTGAATTGGTCGGTACTGTTCTTTTTCGCCGGTCTTTTCATGATTGTCGGCGGTGTTGAGGCCTCTGGTCTGCTGGACCTGTTTGGTAACGAATTGGCCAAGCTTGCCAGGGATCCAGGCATGTTGCTAATCACCGGTCTGCTGTTGATGTGGATTGCCGCTATTCTCAGTGCTGTGGTGGATAATATTCCATTCACCGTCACAATGATTCCTATTATCCTGGGGCTTGAAAGCAGCGGTGTGAATATTGCGCCTCTCTGGTGGGCCCTGGCGCTTGGGGTCGGTATTGGGGGTAATGGTACTCATCTGGGGGCGACAGCTAATATTATCGCCGTCAGTGAATCTGAGAAGTGTGGTATGCCTGAAGCGAGAATCACCCCAGTACTGTGGATGCGCAAAGGCATTCCAGTGATGTTCTTCGGTCTAATTCTGGCCAGTCTGGTCTACTGGCTGTTTTTCGGTCTTTTCACCACCGCATAGAATTGAATGACTACGCATTTTTTAGTGCAGTGCGACGCCTGAGAAATTTCAGATAGTCTGTAAAGCTGCTTACCCCGGTAGAGGTAGTGGCAGTCGAATTACCTCCAAAATACCGGTGTTGAGTGTCATCGCTTACCTGGTTACTTCCCTTTTTATTGAATAATCCCCCAATTTCCTCATCTGTTTAAACCGAGGATAAATCTTGATTGTTTTGCTAGGTATTTCTATAGCTTAACTAATACTGAGCGGTATTGAGTTGAGGTAGTAACGAAATGAGCCCTAACAAGTCAGGGCATAACTAACATTTAGTCTGGCAATGAGTGACTTTTTCTCTATCCTCCGATACATGAGGTAATGCCAGAAAAAACAGAGGCATACACCACTATGAATATCAGAACCACAATGGATCCAGTTACTCTTCACGAGGTATCTAATCCTGAAGAGCACCCCTGTTTGTATGAAGGCGATGGTGAAAATGGCGTTGAGATCTTTTTTGAAAACGAAGAGACGAAAAGGATCTATATGGACATGGAGCTTGAGGACCGCAAGATAGTTTGTGGAAATGATACGGACGACTATATCCCAGAGGGATAACTAATGATTCTAAGGCGCATCTATATGCTGGTACCTTCCCGTCTCCAAGCGGAAGAGGTTGTTAGAGACCTGATGCTGGAACGGATCAATCGTCAACATATTCACACTGTTGCAAAGTCGGATATAGACATCAAGGGACTACCCGAGGCGACGGTCAGGCAACGCAGTGGATTTGCTGCTCAGCTTGAGAGTTGGTTCTGGGATATGAATCTGGTGGTGTTTTTTGCTGCGTTCATATTCATGTTTTTTGCCTTATGGACCTCTGAATGGTGGTTGATGTTGGGGTGCATGGGAGTAATGGCTGCCACCCTGGTACTGGGCTATGGCTTTGCCAGTCAGATACATCAGGCCCATATCGATGACTTTGATGTCTGTTTGAGGCATGGAGAGATCCTTCTGCTGATCGATGTTCCCCGCTGGAGGGTTTCAGGGGTAGAGCGTGCTATTCGACAAAAACATCCCGAGGTTGATCTAGGTGGTGTTGGTTGGGGTATCGATGCACTAGGCATCTGATTTACCAACCAGAGGGTGACGCTCAGCGTCACCCATTTTTTTTATTCAGAGATTCTTCATTTTTAAAACTCTCGCAAAGTCGCAAAGAACGCTAAGGGAAAAGCACTAAATCCCTTTGAATATACGCAAAACCTCAGCGAGCATTAGTAGCTTACGCCGATGTTTGGATTGAGACTTAATCTCAGCTCTGTAATTCATGTATAGGCCATTGAGGGTCATCAGGTGCTTCTTTGCGTGCTTGGTGGCTTAGCGTGAGTCATTTTTGCAGGCATATAAGCTGATACCCGAAGCAATCTAAATTCATTAGCCTTCGATGCCACTGTGGCGCAACAGGGGTTCGATTTGAGGTTCCCTGCCCCGGAAAGCTATAAACAGATCCATTGCATCCTTTGATCCCCCCTGTTCCAGGATCTCCTCAAGAAAGGATTGACCGGCTTGCTGGTTGAAAATGCCTTCCTCCTCGAATCTGGAGAAGGCGTCGGCGGAGAGCACTTCAGCCCACTTATAGCTGTAATATCCTGCAGCGTAGCCACCTGCGAAGATGTGAGAAAATCCGTGCGGAAATCTGTTCCAGGATGGTGGTGTGATTACCGAAACCTGTTGACGAACCTGCTCTAGTATCTGGTAAATTCGACCACCTCTTGTCGGGTCATACTCCTGGTGGATGCGAAAGTCGAATAGGGAGAACTCCAACTGGCGAACCATCTGCATGGCTGATTGGAAATTCCTGGCGCCGTTCATCCGTTGAAAAAGTTCATCTGGTATAGGCTCACCAGTATCAACATGACCGGAGATGAGGTTGAGGGCCTCTTTTTCCCAACACCAGTTCTCCATGAATTGACTGGGCAGTTCAACAGCATCCCAAGCGACACCATTGATGCCGGCAACTGAGGGATAGTCGATACGGGTTAGCATATGGTGTAGGCCGTGACCGAACTCATGAAACAAGGTCAGTACCTCATCATGGGTAAACAGCGCAGGCTGGCTGCCAACTGGGGGTGAAAAGTTGCAGGTCAGGTAGGCAACAGGAATCTGATCCATGGTGTCGCTGAAGAAACGGGTTGCACAATCATCCATCCAGGCACCGCCTCTTTTTTTGGGGCGGGCAAATAGATCGAGATAGAATTGTCCACGGAGTTGATTCTGCTTATCCCTGATTTCGTAGAAGCGTACATCAGGGTGCCATACATCGACATTTTCAATTGCCTGGATGTTGATGCCGTAGAGGCGTTCCACCACGGCAAACATACCCGGCACCACCCGAGTTTCCGGGAAATAGGGCTTCAGCTCTTCCTGACTGATATTGTGGCGATGCTTGCGAAGTTTTTCAGAGTAATAACCAATATCCCAAGCCTCTAATTTCTCTACACCATAAGTCTCAACGGCGAATTGAGTCAGCTCATTGAGTTCCTGTTCCGCCTGGGGTTTGGAACGGCTGGCCAGATCAGTCAGAAAGGCCACGACTTCGTCGGTGCCGCGGGCCATTTTGCGGGCCAATGATCGCTCAGCATAGTTGTCGAAGCCAAGCAGCTGGGCCTGTTCATGGCGTAATTTGAGGATCTGATCCATCACCTCGGTGTTGTCCCACTGTCCGGCATGGGGGCCGGAATCTGATGCCCGGGTTGAGTATGCTTGATAGGTTTCTCGACGCAGTTCACGTTGATCTGCATAGGTCATAACCGGGAAATAAGAGGGGAATTCCAGGGTCAGCAGCCAACCTTCCTGCCCCCGTTGTTCTGCAGTCTGCTTCGCCAGGGCAAGTGCAGACTCTGGGAGTCCAGCCAACTGCTCAGGATCGGTGATGAGTTTGCTCCAGGCATTGGTTGCATCCAGCAGGTTCTCTTCAAACTTGGTAGTCAGTTTGGAGAGTGCCTGGGTGATCTCTTTATAGCGCTGCTTTTTCTCTTCCGGTAGATCAACACCTGAAAGATGAAAATCCAATAGTGCATTCTCCAGCATCTTTCGCTGTGGGCTATCCAGATCGACTTGTTCTGCGACCTTTTTATAGGCATCACACAACTGGCTGTTCTGTCCGACCTCTGTTGCATATTCGCTGAGCTTGGGCAGGCTGGCATTGTAGACTTCTCGCAGGTCGTCACTATTGACTACCGAGTTCATATGACTGACTGGAGACCAGGCCCGGCTGAGCCTGTCTTCTGCGGTTTCCAGAGGTTCAATGAATGTTTTCCAGGTCGGATCAGGGGTTGTGTTAAGCAGCCTCTCCATGGTTTCACGGTTCTCCTGCAGCAGAGTGTCGATAGCCGGACCCACAATTTCGGGTGTGATTCGACTAAAGGCGGGTAGTCCGGGCATCTCTAACAGGGCGTTTGTCATGATTGGGTTTCCTGGATTGCTGTTATCTTCTGTGCTTGGAGTTTGATACATTGAAAGGCAATTGTGCCTCCCTATCTCACACAGATGGGGGCAGAGAGTGAGGAAATAAATAGGTCAGCTTGATCTATACGATTAACCTACCTCTTAAGGTGCCGGGTTAATAGTGTCGGTTTAATTGTCACTCTCCACCGACTTATTGTTTCTCATAGCTTTGATCACTTTATCCACTGGATTGGGCTCACCTCGCTGTAGATTGCAGAGTAGATCGTCATACAGTGCAGCCCGGTAGTCAGTGGATTCATCCTTTGGGATCGCCTCCCAGGTCATGCCTGGGGCCGGGGTCAGGGTGTCCCGGCCACCATAGGCATAAACTTTGTACAGGCGCTCCCTACATCGAAACCCTTCGTAGGAGCTGTTGGTTGCACCAGACTGAGAGCGGATCACCAGGGTGAAGCGTACTGCACCATCAGAGCTATGTTTAATGGAGTCGCGCTCTAGAAAATAGCGGAATCGGGTTTCACTTGCGGCAACTGTAAACTCCTGAAGATCGTCAGGGTTGATGTGTTGGGGAACCGGAACCTCACTCTCGAGCCATTTAGTTTCTGGTTCGTAGTATTCCGGGTCAGGCAAAGGGTCGTCCAATAGGATGTCTCGAGCCATGAGTGGGGTGGTCAACAAAGTTGCCACAATCAGCAACCATATGGAATTCGGGGCCATCAGCACTTTTCCTGTTTAGATTTCTGGAATTCATTCCGCTATTTTCCCATCTTGGGGACTTGTGGGGTAGTGTTCTCTGAGCGTTGGATTAAATCAGCCGTGCAGCTATAAACCAAGCCGTTCCTGTACCAACAACGAAGAATGCCGCCAGAGTGAAAAAAGAGTAATAGCGGAATCGTCTCACCAGATCAAACTCCTCTTTTGTGGAAATCAGCAGAGGCCGACGATTTGAGCCGGTAGAGCTTAGGGTGTGTATGGGTTGCTGATCTTCCTGCATCTGTTCACGGGTGATCTCCCGCTTGGCAGTCTGACGAGCAGATTCCCACTCATCCTGGTCGATTTGTCCGTTTTTATTCTGGTCGAAACGTTTCAGCAGACTGGCGTGGTCAGTTTTCCACTGGCGCAGCCGATCCTTGAGCATGTCGTCACGCATTGCTTTTCTGTCAATTTCGCCAATAGAGCTGAACAGGCCAATGGCATACAGAGGGTCACCAGGCAGTATCAGCTCTTCACTGTAGCGGTAGTCGCCGTCGAAAGTGGTATTGATTGATATTTGCAGCCCGAATCGGTTGAACTGGCTATGGGTTGTACCGGTTCCCCTGTCAGGCCCGGCTGAGGGCGTTGCGTTTGGTCCGTACCAGATGCTGCGTTCGCTTGGGGTGATGCTAGCACCTTCCGGATCGATGATGCATTCACCTGTGATGTCCCGAATCAGGAACAGCGCGCTACTCTTCTCGCTGCGGATATGGCGCCAACCCTTGTCACCCTTTCGTTCAACCTTATAGCGCCACCAGCAACATTTGGTCGAGCTGAGAGGTGAAATGACCGGCTCACCCCGCATCATGTCCGCCTCACCGATAAGCTCAACATAACCCTGAGGTGCTGAGCGTATACGTGAGGTTGGGGTATCCTCGATCAGGCGGGCTCTGTGGAGGTGGTAAAAGGAAAAATAGAGCGACGCTAGTGAGAGGAGTGTCAGCAGAACGCTCCAGAATAGAAAAGCGCCCGCCCCCATATTGATAATGCTCTGTATCAACTAAATAACTTGTCCATGTCTACATCAGTTTTCTCTGCCTCATCAAACTCGAGGAACTCTGCGGGCTTGAATGAGAAGTGATTGGCCAGAATGACATCGGGAAACTGCTCAATGCGCACATTGTTGCTGTTTACACTGTCATTATAAAATTCTCGTCGGTCCGCGATACTGTTTTCCAGGCCTGTGATTCTACTCTGAAGATGTAGAAAGGTCTCGTTGGCTTTCAGATCTGGATAGTTCTCAGCCACAGCGAACAGGTTACCTAGCCCGAGCCGGAGTTGTCCTTCTGCAGCCCCTATGGCTCCTACGTCACCTTGCCGCATGGCGGTATTGACTGCGGCTCTGGCATTCATCACTTTCTCAAGGGTCTCCTGCTCGAATTTCATGTATTGTTTGCAGGTTTCAACCAGCTTGGGCAGTTCATCGTGGCGCTGTTTCAGTAACACATCGATATTCGCCCAGGCTTTTGTGACATCATGCTTCAGACGCACCAGGTTGTTGTAAATCATGACACCGTATATCAGGATAACTACGGCGGCCCCAATCAAAACAAAGAGCACAATTTCCATCGGTTCAGGAACCTCCAAAAAACTATGAACAACATTCGGTCATTTGAAACCCATCAACCAGAAGTCGCAGACGACGCCTGGGTGGATGACACTGCCGTGATTATCGGCGATGTCCATATTGCCTCACAAGCCTCCATTTGGCCAATGAGCGTGATCAGGGGAGATGTACATAAAATCGAAATCGGAGCCCGAACCAATATTCAGGATGGTTCAGTGATGCATGTCTCCCATGACAGCTATTATCTACCTGGTGGTCGTCCACTGACCATTGGTGATGGGGTTACGGTGGGACACAAAGTACTGTTACATGGGTGTGAAATCGCCAGTAATTGCTTCATTGGCATGGATTCGACAATTCTTGATGGTGCGGTGCTGGAGGAGGGTGTAATGCTGGGTGCGGGTTCCCTGGTGCCACAAGGACGTACACTGGAAGGGGGCTATCTCTGGTTGGGTCGACCGGCCCGACGGGTCAGAGTTTTATCTGAGAAGGAAAAGGAGATTATCAGTTACACAGCAGAACACTATGTGCGGTTGGCTGAGCGACATAGCGGGTGAGCAGGAAACGTATGAGCAGGAGAGTGGTTCAAAGTGTATGCAGTTATCTTTAGAGCGCAGATAAAACACCTGGATAGGGAGTACTCCGAAACTGCCAAAAGGATGCGTGACCTGGCAATAAGTGAGTATGGGTGTTTGGAATTTTCAGCATGTACGGAAGAGATGAATGAAATAGCAATTTCATATTGGCCATCTCTGCAGCATATCAAGGCCTGGCAAAATAATCCGGAACACAAAGCAGCCCAGGCGTTAGGTAAGTCAAAGTGGTATAACACCTATCAAATTGACGTGGTAGAAGTTGTAAGAGCATACGAGAAAAACGGATGACACCTTCTGTTTCCAATTCAATATAGCATTGTACAATCTCTTGACGGATCTATTCAGTCAATTGCAGGGCACTCACCTTACTGCAGTCTGGAAACAGTGCGGCGAACTCTTCACCATCGATGCGAGCAACTAAATCTGAGAGTCTTAGCTGCTGGCTGATCTTGTTTGCAGTGCAGTTAATTTCCTGGTCGACTATCCAGTGCTCATATTGATAATCAACGGGAAAATAAGTCATTAAAAATGAAAGTTAAGAAAGACTTATTTGCAATCAAGTGAGAGTGACCGACACTAGTAGGCGTCAAACATTCATCATATACAAATTGAGAATATTATGAGAATGTCGAGCGCGCCATGACCAGGACCAATTTCTGTGGTGGTTTTGATAGATGAACTGATGCTTCTTCACCCTTACAGCATAACAATTACCACTCTCCTAGAGTTCGGTGCTGGTTATGATTCTATGCATGATTATACAGAATAGTTACAGTATCTATAAAACTAATGTGTTAACTCAAATTATAAGTATATTGGCTCAAATTGAGTAAAAAACTGTCCTGCTCCACCGGGTACTCCGGGTTCATAGTAGAGTGAGTGCAGCCGTAGGTCCCCCTCTTTTCCTAACAGTGGACCGGGTAACATGGTATGAAAGTCTGTTCCGCCGATAAGTTGGTGAGTAACGGTGCAAAAGAGGCATGCCAGCAGCCTGTCTCGTACAAATGTGTCAAGTATTTGCGGTCCGGCTGAAAGGTAGACCGATTTAAAGCCAAGCTCTTTTAGTGATGGCATAAGTGACTCGGCCTGAACCTGGTTATGTTCACCAGCAAACAGGACGTGGCAACCCTTTGCCTGCCAATCCCGAACCCGAAGAGGATCGGCTTCCTTGCCAGTAGCGATATAAACTGCCTGCTGATGCTCCTCTAAACTTGGGTGTAGAGGGAAATCAAGACTGGCGCTTACGATGATAACCGCTGGTTGTGGCGTTAACCCCTGGGCTAAGCGCCAGGCTGCCAAGTCCTCACAGTCAAGTTGTGTTCCAACTTGAAGGACGTTACCTAGACGCCCGGCACTCAATTCGCGCATATATCCGCCATGCGTGATGAGGCAGTCAGCTTGGGCCTGTAGTTCAAGTAAAAGTCGCAGATCACTCTGTGACGCCATACGCTCAGGTATATATGAATTAGCTTCATCTTTACCCACTGCGATTCGTCCATCAAGGCTTGAGACAAAATTAGCATACACATATGGTGTATCTTTGCTGCCCAATGTATGGAGATTGTGGGAGAGGTAGAGCCCTTTGAGTCTTACCTCATCATTTGGTGGGGGATAGAGGCGTAAGATTCTCTCATTCATATTTTGTTAGAGTGCCAGATGGGATGCCATTACAGTGAGACTCAATCGTAAAGCATTGTATCGTACGTGACAAAGGAAAATGGAGTGGATGAATAAAGATATACTGCACAGATTTTGATATCTTCCAAAAGGATGAAATCTTGATAGACTTAACCAGTTAGTTCTCTACGGTCCAGTCTAATGATACCTCTAATCGATATATCTGCTTTTATCTGGTTTATGATCTGTTGGGTGAGTTATACCCGTTATGCTGACTTACAGGCTCGTGACAATCTTACCCTGATGAGTGTCATGCATGGTTACCGTATGCAGTGGATGCATGAAATGCTGCATAGGGATGCACGCATTGTGGACTCGAATATAGTGATGATCCTGGCGAGAAGTGCCACCTTTCTTGCATCAACAACTATATTTATCCTGGCGGGACTAATCGCTGTATTAGGGACAATGGATACGGCCATCGAAATAGTCGGTGAATTGCGTTATGCAGTGCAGACGACCCGAGAAGTATGGGAACTGAAGCTGATTATGCTGCTGCTGGTTTTCATATATGCATTTTTTAAATTCACTTGGTCAATGCGTCACTTCAACTATCTCTCTATTATGGTTGGCGCTGCTCCTGCCAGTGATGCGCTCCCGGAATGGAGTGAAACTTTTGCTGAACGCGCCGCCAAGGTAAGCTCGAAGGCTACCAACACTTTCAATCGTGGTCTTCGCGCCTACTACTTCGGTTTGGCTTTCTTGAGCTGGTTTCTTCATCCGCTTGTCTTTATTCTTGCGACAGTGCTGGTTGTTGGTGTTCTCTATCGTCGAGAATTTAAATCTGGGATGCTGCGTGAGTTGGGAGATCCAAACGATTTTTCCTCAGATTAGCTTTAAAGGTGACTCTGAATAAGTCGAGATCAAACTTTTAATTGGAAGTCTGTTTGGTGTTGACTTTTTCAGAGCCCCTTTAATACGGTTGAAGTCTATTTCGCCTTTATGGTTATGCCATGTTCAGGTGGCTTTTGAGTTTCTGTGTCAGCCAGTTGACAGCTCCCCCTGTAATAAGCCCAAGTCTCACACTTCTTGTTGGTCACGGGATTAATACACAAATAATTTTTGGGTATGCCATCCTGTGTGACTTTCAAGATTTCATAACCATCATCAAGGCAGTGCTGAATAGAGACGTTTGGCATGTTTGATCCTTCGTCTTTTCCAGAATCGATCTGATCTGCTGAATGTTCGGGGTTTTTTGCAGAACATCCAACAGATAGCAATAGTGTTATCAGACTGAGGCAGAAGCCGTGTCTATTTTTCATGACTTTCTGTTTCCTGGGTTTCTGGCATTTTCAGGCGGTTTGTCCTGGGGAAAATAGCCTGATCTGCTGAGTGAATGACCTTGTTGTATTTTTTCACTCCCGACAATACTCCGGCTTGTTGTTCAGATGCTGGTTTGTTGTCTTCTAGAATAGTCATGGTACGGGTTCCGTCAGCTTGATCTGCGATTTCAACCTTTTGCATCAATACATTAGTGTTGGGTATACGTTGCCCATTGAATGTGTGTCTGACTCCCTCGCCTGCACCATCAAAAGCCTGCGCCTGCATTTGGGAGTTGCTACTTACCGCAAGTTTTTTAGTGGTTTGCTGATCAACATCTCCTAAAGGGCGAAAACTATTGTTTTGCAGAGTAACCTGGGTGTTTCCGACTGACAGGTTGTTGATTTCATTAGATTCTGTCTCTAGCTCTTGATCATCTACCCAGAGAGACATGTAATAGGTGCCACTGGGTATCTGATCTCCGCTGGTATCAGAGAAGAGGTTGAATTCCGCAGCGCTGCTGCCGCTTCTATAGATTGAGCCACCCGGATCCAGAAGATAATTAGCATGTTCGTAAAACAGGTAGTAACCACCCTGACTGGTATCTTCAGCTATGGTTAATATTAAATTGATATCCCAGTCTGTGGTGGTGGTGGGTGCGTCTCCATCATTGTAGACCGTGTATTCCAATAGTCCGTTGCCGTTGCCATCCCATGATGCCCACCAGGAGTCGATTGCAATGTCGGGTAAAGAAGCTGAATCAATATGCAGGTTATGGTCACCAAAAGACTGGTTGTCCTGTTCGTTACTCTCTTCGACTTCCTGCAGGTCATCCACCCAGGTGGCAATGTAGTAGTCGCCGGCAGGCAGGTTCTGAGGTAGTTTAAAATAGCGGGGATTGGATTCGTCGCGTAACGCGCTTGCACCTGGACTGAGAGTCTCAGGTATCTCCTCATAAACTATGTACCAGTCAGAACTGTCTATATGTGCATCCGTGGACAGCATTAAATTAACGTCTGCACCCAAGGGTGCATCAGCCGAGCCTGCATTAACAACCTCCCACTGCCAAGTACCTTGGCCACCTGCTTGGGTGTCATAGTTAAGGGTCCAGCCAACAACCTGAAGATTGGGAAGATCGCCATTTGTAGGTGGAACCACAGGGTCGATGTCATCATCTGTATTATCACCGGTATTGCTGCCATCGGTTAATACAAGGGCGTGTATCATGAGGTTGGCAATACTATTATAAGGGAGCCAGAAAAACCCATTATCACCCCAACTGGTACCCCATGAGTTAATAACTTTGAACGCACCGCCAAATCTATTGTCATCGTAACCAACTATGGTTACAGCATGGCCACCGGAAGGTTCTCCGTCATCAGAGTTGTAGACCGAGTTTGGACCGACGAGGTTGTTAAATTGAGGGTAAATGTAGATTCCAACCACAACGGGGTTACGGTTTGCTAAAGCAGCTTTCATCTGATCGACGCTAGATATTGCACGATATTCTGTTGCTTTATAGTTACTAGCTTGTGCAGTGGCTTGCGGACTGGGTTGATTTGTATAGTTTGAATCGTCGTAGGGCATGTTCTCCCAGGTTGCGGCGCCTCTATTGACGATTAGTTCGAGAGCATCATCAATACGTGACCCTTGATCCTGGCCGCCATTGATCTGGTTGTATATCCATGCGGGGCTGAAAGTGGTTGATCTAGAAAACGCCCATTGTTCTTCGACTTTCTCATGATACGATTTTAGGGCATAACCTGTAGCCCAGCCAACACAGCTACCTTGAAGACCCTGGTTGCCTGGTTGAGGAAAGTTTCCAGAGAGGTCTATGGAAGGTGGAATGGTGGGGTCATCGCCATATGATGTACCGAACCGATCGCCATCAAAAAAAGCGAGTTCGAGTCGGCCATACTCATCTGCAGGGATTTCATTTGCACCTGCTGCTTGTTCATCGATTTGACCAATAGTAATTGTGACTTCTGCTACGCTGCTGAAAAGTGTTCCATCACTAACCTTGTAAGGGATAGTAATAGATTCTGTGCCATCATCTTTCAATGTGGCGTAAAGGTCACCTGAGTCTGGATTGATGAATGCTCTTTCATACCCAGCCCCTTCATTGGATGCTTCCAAAACATAAGATAAGGTGTCGTTGTCAGGGTCCGTACCTATAAGTTTGATGTTGATGTACGGGTTATTGAGATTACTTTGTACAGATATGTCCTCGGCGGTTGGCGCTCGATTAGATGGGCCTGGGTCGTCATCATCACCACTGCTACTACCACCGCCGCAAGCTGTTAAAATGATGGCTGTTGTTGCACCGTAAGAAATTAATTTGAAGTGGTTCCATCCGTTCATTTTCCCGAATCTCCGTTTCAGTTTTAAATTGGCAATATGAGAAATAGGAACAGTATATGAATCGAAAATCTAGCTAGGGATAACCCTAGTTTAGGTTGCAGTTTATTATCAGTTACCAGCCATTCACTAGATTAATAATGACGTAGACTAAGTTGATATCTATACGTGGTTCAATTGTCTGAAGGTTATTAATGATAATTGGGTGAGAAGTATCTATTTTGAAAAGTTAGTTATTCATTATTAGTACTGGTTCACATGCGTTGAAAATGTTTGATGACCATGATTGGAATTTCTATAGGATTTACTAGAGAGTCTGGCGAATAAACTGTGTATTTTTTGGCCGCGTTTTACCTGCAATATAAATACAACGAGCTTGTCTCAAGGCCACGATGCGGCAAAACAGTACGAAAGCGATTGGATTGTCACTGTTGAAATAATGGATTGAATGATGATCGGGCAAAATTCAAGCGCTTTTAGTGAATAGGTGTGCGAGGTAAGTTAATGACTACAGACGCATTGAGTAGCGTCAAAAGTATATCAGGCCTAGAGTTAAAAACAGGGTCATTTACACTGTTAAGACTTTGTATGTCTGACCTGGATACAGAGGCTATCGACGCACTGTTGTGTGATCGAGTCTCCAGGACGCCGGAGTTCTTTCATAATACTCCTGTTGTTTTAGATCTTTCAGTTTCAAATGATGAGATGCCTCAAGGGAACCTGGCTGTTGCTATTGGTGCGATACGTGGCTATGGCATGATTCCGATTGGTGTGCGTGGTGGATCAAAGAAGTTACAAGAGCAAGCAAAATTATTGGAGTTAGCTCTCTTTTCCGGATTACGTCGACCTTCATCTAATCTATCAAAACCACTTGATCAAGATAGAATAACCAAAGTGAAAGCCAGTAAAGTAGTTGATACTCCAGTAAGGTCTGGACAACGAATATATGCTCAGGGAAGGGATCTGATATTGCTTGCGGCAGTGAGTAGTGGCGCGGAAGTTGTGGCTGATGGCAATGTTCATGCCTATGCACCAATTCGTGGTCGGGTACTTGCAGGTGTAAAAGGTGACAAGAGTGCTTGTATTTATTGCAAAGACTTAAAGGCTGAGCTGATATCAATTGCTGGGCGTTATAAAGTGAGTGAGGAACTCTCTTCAAGGCACATGGGGCATTTCGTCTCTGTCTCTCTTCGTGGGGATGCCTTTGTTTTTAAAGAAATCTAATGGTGTTCTATTTTAGTTAAATATTGATTATTAGAATTACCTCTTTATGAATTATAGGAGCGATTAATTGACTAGAATTATCGTGGTCACATCTGGCAAGGGCGGTGTGGGTAAAACGACAACTGCCGCCGCCTTGGCTATGGGGCTTGCAGAGAGGGGTCTGAGAACCGTAGTTATCGATTTCGATGTGGGTCTACGGAATTTGGATTTGATAATGGGATGCGAGAGACGGGTTGTCTATGATTTTGTCAATGTCATTCAAGGTGAGGCTCGTCTGAAGCAGGCACTGATTAAGGATAAACGCAATGACAACTTGTTTATATTGCCTGCATCTCAAACACGTGACAAAGAGGCCTTAACAAAAGAGGGCGTCGGAAAAGTACTGAATGAGCTGTCGGATGATTTTGATTATATTATCTGCGATTCGCCAGCAGGTATTGAAGTTGGCGCAACGATGGCGATGTACTACGCAGATGATGCTTTTGTTGTGACCAATCCTGAGGTTTCGTCAGTACGTGATTCAGATCGTATGATTGGTATCCTTTCCAGTAAATCCAGACGGGCTGAAGAGGATCGAGAACCGATTCGAGAATATTTGTTACTGTCCCGCTACTCACCTGAACGTGTTCAACGTGGAGAGATGCTTAGTGTAGAAGATGTTCAGGACATCCTCTCTCTTAATCTGATAGGTGTGATACCTGAATCTCAGGCAGTACTTAACGCCTCGAATTCTGGTGTGCCTGTTATTATGGATTACGAAAGTACGGCAGGACAGGCTTACAGTGACGTGGTTGCAAGATATCTTGGTGAGCAGCTGCCACATCGCTTCTTGGGTATTGAGAAGAAGGGTATCTTAGGCCGGTTGTTTGGGGGTTGATGGCAATGGGTCTGTTGAACTACTTTAAATCAAAAAAGACAACTAACTCTGCATCTGTTGCGCGAGAACGATTGCAAATTTTAGTGGCGCATGATCGTGCTGGTCGAGATGCACCATCGTATCTTCCCCAGTTGCAACGCGATATCCTGAAGGTTCTACGCAAATATGTTGCTGTAGAGCCTGGTGCTGTTAATGTAAATCTAGAACATGATGAACATCATGAGGTATTGGAGCTAAATATAGTTCTGCCTGAAGGGGAGCGCACAACGTGATCTATCCCCTCTCCCCTCTATGCCAAAAGGCCAGGTGAGATGGTGTTGATCATCAATGACATCGCTTTGGAACGGATGTGAAATTGTCGTGCTACTCGAGTAATCTCCAGGAGTGGCTTACAGCCTAGTCTTGGTATACATTGGAAACTCTTCATTCAAGCTGTCTAATAAGGCGATGATATCATGAGCGTCATTTTTTGATGGATCTTGATCTATTACGATTTGCCTATCATCCTGGCTGCTTCACTAATTGATTTGACCGTACCGGTATCATATAGGGAGCGGTCTATCTTAAATTTATCAATGTCGATACTCATCAGAGCTTTTGTCTTGATATATATCGGGATGTTAAATCTAACTACATCGCTTATTGATCCACACTCATTGACATATGAGTTTTTTGTGAAAACAGGAAGCTTTATACAGTGGGTAGTTGCGTGTCATTGATGCTTGCCGCCAGTGTAGCAACCTGTACCAATGGGTTTTAGCAAAAGTTGTCATACTACGAAGCTATTTTCCATTAATAATTTTGTAGTTATCACGTACCTATTCGTGTTATGCACTTTTAAGTGAGATTAATGTTCATTCAAAGGCGGCTATTGGTTTGGCAATGCTATCTAATGTTATATCTGCACCCATGCAAGAACCTCATTAAAGTATAACTGAATTGATATGGGTAATCTCATCCAAACTGATATCACTGCTGTAGCCTCTAACTGTTATTAAGTTGAGTTATGTCGATTGTTTTATGGTGCCTGGTGGTTCACCTAAGACTATATTATGAGGAAAATGAGTTAATACATAACCACTAATAAATAGCTGAGTAGTTCTATAGCGTATTTGAGGTCAGGCGGGATAAAAATCATGTTTACTTCAATTGTATCAAGATTGATCAATTTTCGGTTGCTTACTACATAGGCTTAAGATTGTCTTTCTTGATAGTGCTTGTTTAGTGGTGCTTAGGGATGATCAAAAGAAGTGAATACGTAAAATATGCAATTTGATGCGGTTACCACTGCTCCATCTGGCTATCTGTGTTGTAACAACATGCAGGTTGATACAGTGGTGTGTATGGAGCACTTCATAGAAGCAGTATATTGCAATGCTGCCTGTTAATTAGATGTTTTTATTCGATTAAGTCAATTAATTCATATACTTCAAAATAGCTTATATTGCTAATAATAACAATAGGTTAGTGCCATATCTTGTGTGTGCGGATCCATTTGCTTTTAAATAATTGCAATGTATTGATAAATGTCAATAAACTTTTGTCATGGCCTGACGATAGAGTCTCCCAAGTGCACAGAGATGTACTTTTTACATCAGGATGATATCAAGTGAAAGGATCTCGCAAACAAGTTCAACGACCAGTTTTAGATAGTAAAGATGTATAGCAGCTATAAGGGAGTAAGTAATGAACTTGATGAGTAATCTTCCAATTAAATTTCGATTAGGTATTTTAGTTTTTGTGCTCGTATCTGTTGGTTTAGCAAATAGTCTGATGGGAATATCAGGAATGGACGATGCTAAATCCGGTATGGAGAAGATGTTTCGTAGCAATATGCACCATGCTGAACTTCTTGGGAAAATAGCAGAGAACAACCATGAAATGAGAACGCTACTTTTGCTCTCCTTGCAGCATGATCCAAGTAGTGATTTTGCGAAGATGCACGACCATCGCGTTTCATTACATATCGAAGCCATACGTAATGATATGGATACTATCAATAACGCATGGACGGAATACTTAAAAACGCCGATTCCAAACAAGTTGCGCAAACATGTTGACATTTTCGCTGAGCAGATGGAACTCCTCTTTAATAAGGGTTACTTACCAGCAATTGCTAGAATCGAAGCAGGTGAATTCAAATCAGCTAACTTCGTTTTATTGAAAACGATTAATCCTACATTTACTAAAATACTGAAAGCCGTGGATGCTATGATCGAACATGTAGATGATGAGGCAGATAAGACCTATCAGTCTACTGTCATGAATTACGAACAGATGGTTGCAACAGTATTTGCAACCCTGACGATTGGCACAATAATCAGTATTATACTGGCTTATGTGATTATTTCTGGTCTGGGCAGAGGTGTGCGTAATGTAGAGTTAGCTGCCAATTTAATAGCCGAGGGAGACCTCAATGCTCGGGTTGAATATTCTGCAAAAGATGAAGTGGGACATATAGCAAGTGCAGTGAATCACATTGCAGAAACCTTTCGGGTTACGGTGAATGAGGTTAAGGATGCCACATCCAGATTGGCATCTGCGGCAGAAGAGGCTTCTGTGGTTACGGCTCAGACAACAGATGGTATCAATCAACAGCAGAGCGAAACCAACCAAGTTGCCACCGCGATGAACCAGATGAGCGCGACGGTGCAAGAGGTTGCTCGTAATGCGATTGAAGCAGCGACAGCTGCAGAAGAAGCAACTACCACCTTTACAGATGGTAAGCAGGTAATTGATCAAGTTATTCAGGGTATCGACGATGTATCCGGAGAAGTAGAGAGGGCATCTGATGTTGTTCTGAAGCTGGAACAGGAGAGTAAGAATATCAATACTGTATTAGATGTGATCAAGAGTATTGCTGAGCAGACTAACCTCTTAGCACTTAATGCGGCTATTGAAGCAGCTCGTGCAGGTGAACAGGGTAGAGGTTTTGCTGTCGTTGCGGATGAAGTCCGCACTTTGGCGGGCCGCACCCAGGAGTCGACTAAGGAGATCGAAGAGATGATCAACAGTCTCCAGCTCGGCGCAAGTAACGCTGTGCAAGCTATGAGCTCAGGCAAAGAGATGACCCGGGTTGGAGTCGATCATGCAGGAGTTGCAGGCGAGGCATTACTGACGATTAACACAGCGGTAGAGCGTATATCGAATATGAATATACAAATCGCAAGTGCAGCAGAGGAGCAGAGTGTGGTCACAGAAGAAATAAATCGTAGCATCGTCAGTATTAATGAGGTGGCTGAACAATCCTCGGTTGGTGCAAAGCAGACATCGGTCGCCAGTGAAGATCTGGCGCAATTGGCAGAACAACTGAATTGTTTAGTTGAGCGCTTTAAAGTCTGATTGTTTTTGTAGTGGCAGAACTCTTCTTATAGGTTAGCAAGAATAGAATGTCCCTCGCTGTATAGCGAAAGCTTATAAAAAGTTTTGATCATGTTTTATATAGTATTATCTTTGGACTGATGATGGCTGAGACACGGTTGTGTAATAAACAATATAATTGTTAGTGTTCACTCTTACTTGTTGGCGGTTATTACAGGTTAAAAACTGTTACCGCTTCAATTTGAAGTGTATCGATTATATTTTGGCTCTGTATGAACAGATTCAAGGTTATCCTGCTCAATTATTTTACTTCGTAGTACATAGGATCGAGTTCAATCAGAAACGCAATAGGTACTTGTTGAGGGTTCACTGATAAATCCTGTGGTGAATGTTTGTGCGCCCATCACTACTACATGACCGCAATGTTTGTGCCGTATGCCGGCATTGTGTATTCAGTCGTAACCTCGACAGTAATTTTGTCAGGAGCAGCGGTAAATGTTGCCAGTATCCAATCCTAAGAGCAGGGTGATTACACCAATAAGGGTCAACACGAATAGATCAAATAGACGAAAATATAATTAATGCTGCAGTACTTCTAGAAATGTCAATATTAAATTGCTGGCGTAAAAGTAGCGGATAACTCAACTCTTCTCTTCGCATCGGTAGTAGATTATTAAAAGATATGGTGTAGAGAGGCACGTAAGCAGAGGCTAAATTACCCAATCATCTCTTGATGAAAGTGATGATATAGACTTCCAGCACGAATGATGTTGCTAATAAAGATCATCAAAAGGCAGCTGATAATCACAAATAGTGAGAAGCGGCACACTAATGCCAACTGGCTTAGAATTATCTGAGCGATGGTTATCGTGCATACTTATTTACTGGTACAGGCACGCTTCGGCTGAACCTAGCTATTAAGGTGCCGGGTTAATAGACTAACCCCTTAATTGAGAAATCACAGGAGGTGTTTCTGGAAGTATGTCTCGCCATAGATAGAAAGATTCAGCTGCCTGCTCCACCAGCATACCTAAGCCGTCTAATGAGCGGGCAGCCTGATGGTCACGTGCCCAAATTTGAAAAGGGGTAGCCTGATTGCTATAGAGCATGTCGTAGCACCAGCCACCTTTGGCTAGTATATTGTCGGGTATCTGTGGGACTTCTCCTGCAAGTCCAGCCGCGGTGCCATTGATGATCAGATCAAATTGCATGCCCGCCATCTCATCCAATCCGCAGCCGGCGACCTGTCCATAGGGCGCCAGTCCATTGGCCAGTGAATAGGCTTTGCTGGCTGTGCGATTAGCAATAATGATGCGTTTTGGTTTTTGTTCAAGCAGGGGCCTCATCACCCCTCGAACTGCACCGCCGGCACCCAGCATCAGGATTCGTTTGTCAGCCAATCGAAAACCCTGGTTAACTGATAGATCTCGTACCAGACCAATCCCGTCGGTGTTGTCTCCACGTAACAAATTATTGTCCAGACGTATAAGTGTGTTTACCGCACCGGCTGTGTGGGCTCTATTACTCAGTTCATCGGCCATACGCCAGGCCTCTTCCTTAAAGGGGACTGTGACATTCAATCCACGTCCACCCTCAGCTAGAAAAGTGCGTACATCACCGGCGAAGTTTTCTTTGTCTCCCAATAGGCGCTGATAGCTTATTGGTTCGCCCGTTTGCTTTGCAAAAGCCGCATGAATGTCTGGCGACTTACTATGTTCTATTGGATTACCGATTACTGCGTATTTATCCATTTACCATATCTACTTTCAGATAAAGATTACTCATGAGTTTTTATCAATGGTCAGTCTTGTTGTAACCAAAGGGCGGCCTGTTTTGCAAAGTAGGTGAGGATACCGTCGCAGCCGGCCCGTTTAAGGCAGAGAAGTGATTCCATCACAACCGCTTGTTCGTCGAGCCAGCCATTCTGTGCAGCGGCCTTGAGCATCGCGTATTCGCCACTGACTTGATAGACAAAGGTGGGTACCTGATAGGTCTCTTTAACTCGACGTACGATATCCAGATAGGGCATACCGGGTTTTACCATCACCATATCAGCTCCTTCCTGAAGATCGAGTCCTACTTCGTGCAAGGCCTCGTCACTGTTCGCAGGATCCATCTGGTAACTGTATTTGTTACCGCCACCCAGATTTGCAGCTGAGCCAACCGCATCACGGAAGGGGCCGTAGAAGCTGGAAGCATATTTTGCTGCATAGGAGAGAATTCTGGTGTGGATATGTCCATGAGTTTCCAGTGCTTCCCGAATCGCGCCGATTCTTCCATCCATCATATCTGATGGTGCCACCACATCAGCACCGGCGTCAGCATGAGAAATCGCCTGCTTTACCAGAACCGCTTTGGTTTCATCATTCATCACATAGCCTGTGTCGTCGATAAGACCGTCCTGACCATGAGTGGTGAATGGATCGAGAGCCACGTCAGTGATCACCCCAAGTGTAGGAAGAGCTGCTTTAAGTGCCCGTACAGCACGTTGGGCCAGTCCATCTGGGTTGTAGGCTTCGCAGGCGTCTTCGCTTTTTGCGGATAGCGGCGTGACGGGGAACAGGGCCATGGCAGGAATACCCAGGGCATGAATCTGTTTGGCCTCTTCCACCAGCAGGTCGATGCTCATGCGCTCAACCCCAGGCATGGATGGTACTTCCTCTCTCTGTTGCTCACCTTCGAGAACAAATACGGGATATATGAAGTCCGCAGGGGTTAAAATGTTTTCACGCATCAATCGACGGGAAAAGTCATCCCGACGCATACGTCTCATACGCGTGGCAGGAAATTGGGATCGGCGATAGTGGCTGGACATGATCGATACTCTGTCTGCTTGGGTAAACCCCTAAGATAACCTAACATGCCGGTCTGAGTGTACTATCCGCTGAAAATGATTGGTTAGTAACGCTGACCCGAAGTCTTGACTCGGATGTTGAGAATTAGGTGTTAACTCCATTTTAACGACCGGATGAGATATCCGCACTGGGCAGTATGTATGAGTAGTAAAAATCAACAACCTTCCTATATCTATCCTGTAGATGAGTCCTCTTTTGAAGAGAAAGTGATCCAGGCATCTCATGGTCAGCCGGTGCTGGTCGACTTTTGGGCGGAGTGGTGTGCCCCTTGCTTATCCCTGGCTCCCGCGCTGGAACGGGTGATTGTTGAGTATGCGGGGCAGCTATCCCTTGCCCAGCTTGAAGTCGATGACAACATGCGTCTGGCGGGACACTATCGATTACGTGGATTTCCGACAGTCATCCTTTTTGTGGATGGAAAAGAGCTTGGCCGGTTTCATGGTTCACGGGCCAGCCACTGGATACGGGAATGGATCAATGAGCATCTTGAGCCGAAAAAAACATGAATCGATGGCCCACAGTATAAAGAGGTGAAATTAAATCCTTGGCGGAATCACTTAATTTTTGTGAGCTTATAGGGTTGTTTGTTAAATAAAGTAAGTTAATTCAATGGCATATGATCTTTTTGGGTAGGTAATATAAAAACAGGTTCTGGATTAAAGTTTTTTCCAGATCCGCCGTCATAGAATGTAAGTTTTGATGGTTTCGATCCTCCTCCGGCGCTGTTAAATATAAGCGCTTTAAACCCACCCATCCCCCGGGTGGGTTTTTTTTCGTGTTGGAACTTCCAATTCAGGCACGAATCAACGCATCACTCATGGCATCACGGATCACAGTTGGCTTGGTCTGCCCCCCTGTTTGGCCATGCAGAACAAGATCTACCCCATGACCACAGCGTAGATGGACTTCCAATGGAGATCTGGCGGGGGGGTGTTGACTAATGTTGGCACTGGTCGATACCAGAGGCGTAGCTGAGATTTTACAGAGTGCCGATGCCAGTGGATGGTCGGTAACCCTTACTGCCAGGGAGTTGTGTCGTCCGGTAAGCCATTTTGGTGTCTTCTTTGAAGCGGGTACGACCCATGTGGTTGGACCTGGCCATTGTTGTATCACGCGCTCCCATACCTTGGTCGGCAGGTCACCCAGATATGGGTAGAGTGCTTCGGCTTTATCGGCAATAAGAATAAGGCCTTTATGAGCGGGGCGCTGCTTCAACGCCAGCAGTCTCAACACAGCATCACCATCAAGTGGGTGGCACCCCAGGCCAAAAACAGCCTCAGTAGGATAGGCAATCAGTCCTCCGGCATGAATGACCTTTCGCGCCAGCCGAAAGTGCCAGGGATGAAGATAATGATATGGGCTCAAGATTTATCCACAGGGTTTGAAATTCACCATTGTACGAGCTAAGTGAAAACTTCGGAAGTTGTAGCTGTTTTATTAACCCGGCGACTAAGTATGTTGTCTTCAGCCTCTCTTTTAAAAATCATATTGTTAGGGGTTTCAAGGCTGCCCTTGCTCGGTGTTGCGGCTCTTGACAAGGGAACATCCATTGCCTGCGAGCCGCGCCTTGATCAAGGGCAGGCTTGAGACCCTGAAGACGACATACTTAGTCGCCGGGTTAATAGATGGTGAGATTAGTGCTTAGAACGGACCAATTGAATAAGTATGGGTTGAACAAAATCGGGCGATTCAAGATGTGGGTCGCATGTAATGGTCGGGCTATTGTGAAGATTCACAACCCAGAAGCGGCCTATTGTAGCGGTAAGATGTCGGTCCATGACTTGGTCAAAGGTTCCTAACTGGAAACAACTACCTCCCCTTGAGCCTATTGGCTGCATTCCAGCTCCCTAGAGGCTGATGATTGTCTAATATTCTGGAAATCCGTCTTGGCAGAAGGCTCTGTTCATGAAATAGTCTGCAACAGACAGGTAGATGGCGTGTGAAGCGGGGAGTTCACGGATGTTATTACAGAAGCTTGGTCTGGGCCTTTTAGGGCTATTTCTTGCGGGTCAGGTATGTGCACAGGTTTCCAGATTTAATCTGGCAGAAAAACAGTGGTTGGACGATCATCAAAACCTGAAAGTGGGCATGGTTGCGATGACTGCACCAGTGCTCTTCTTTGAAGGTGGTCAGGCTATGGGGCTGGCGGCTGACTATTTGCGTGCCTTATCGTCGAAGACTGGGCTGAATCTGGATGTTGTGAAGTACAGCAATCGTGAGCGCCTGGAGCAGGGGCTTCGGGAAGGTGAAATCGATCTGATCGGTGCTATGGTTCATTCGGCTTCCAGCCCCGCTGATCTACATTTTTCCCGCCCCTACCTGAATTTACCAGCCGGGCTTTATGCCAGGGGCAAAATTTCAGGACAGGGGCTTGCTGGACTGGCGAGTGGGGATGTTGCGGTACTTGCCGGAAGTATCTGGGAAGAGGTTTTGCCTCACTACATGCCAGGGCTTCGCGCCAAATCATTTCCCACCTTGGAGGCAGCTTTGCAGTCTGTTTTCGATGGGGGGATTCAGGTCTACCTCGGTGATGCGGCCAGTGTAGATCATTTGCTTAAAACCGGACAATTCAATGGACTTAAATCGAATCAGCAGCTCGACCTGACGCTTGATGTCTCCTTGGTGACGCACGCTTCCACACCAGCTCTGCACAGTTTGCTGCAAAAATCGATGGATCGACTGAGTGAAGAAGAGATACATGAAATTTGGAATAATTGGCCGGGGATCGAACGCCCGCTGCCTTATCAGTCCGGCTTCCTGGTCTATCTGCTCTGGGGTGTGTTGCTGATTGCCTGGAGTCTGCTACTGGTGTGGATCGTAAAAAAACGCTCAAAGAAGGGACTTGAGCATCACCGCAGCAAGACCCGCCGCTCAATCAAGCGATTAAGGCGGCGTGAAGAGCTGCTTAAGCATAAATTGATGCACATCAAGCATAAGACCAAACGTTATAGAAACCGCTCGAAGAGACTACAGCATCAGATAACGTTTATGGGTGAAGTTCTACCCAGCGCCTCATGGAGCTGGGATTCTGCCAGTGGTGACTGTTTGTGGGAAGATGATATGTTCACCCTGACCGGCCTGGAGAAAGGTAAATTTGAACCGACTTTGGAGCGCTTTCTGGCGTTGGTTCATGAGCAGGATAGAGTGTTGGTTGAGCCCCTGTTTAACAAGGCCACTTCGGGAGCGAATAAAATCAGATACCGATTGGTGTTGCCTGATGGGAGAGAGATGCATCTGCTTCAGTACAGCCACCTTGAGGAGGTCGTAGATGAAAAAGAGCCCAAGAGAGTATCTATCTGCTGGTGTATCGACAACTATACCGGGGTCCAAAAACAGCAGCATCTATCTGTTGTGCCTGAGCCCACACCAATCCAGGACGAGAATGCAGGTGATTAAAGAGGCTAACACGCGCCTGGAAATGTGATTCCAGGTTGTAGCATTGTCACGCACCTTTACTGAAATCTGTTGTCTCAATAACCAGCTAAAAATAAGGGATAAAGACCCATGATGAGATTGTTCGCCATTTTACTAGTGACCCTGACGTTCACAGCCAGTCTACCGGCTGCAGCCAAAGTGACCCCTTCTGATCGAGTTAAAGAGACGGTTAACAGTATCCTCGAGATACTCAAAGATGAAAGTCTTGGCAAGAATGAACGCCGGGAAATGGTTAAGACCATCGTTCGTTCACGCTTCGACTATGATTCCATGTCCCAGGTGATTTTGGCAACTAACTGGCGAAAGGCTACCGCTGAGCAACGCCAGCAGTTCATTATTCTGTTTCGTGAACTACTTGAGCAGACCTACTTTTCAGCCATGGATAGCTACACCAACCAAACTGTTCGAATGGGGCGCGAGCGGTTGAAAGGTAAGCTTGCAAACGTACAGACATATATCGTCGCATCGAATCAAGAGTTGGCTGTGAGCTACAAGTTACGATACCGCAATGAAGACTGGTACGCTTATGATGTAGCAGTGGATGGCGTCAGTCTGGTGAGTAACTACCGCACATCATTCAGAAACCTGGTGAAAACCAAGGGAATGGACGGGTTATTGGAGGAACTTGCCAAAAAGGTTGCTACACTCAAGTCTCAGAAAAAGAAAACTGAACAAGAAAAGGTGCCTGAAGCATCTACAAATTAAGGAATCTCTGAACAAAATAGTGCCGAACTGAAAGTCTATCAAAATGTACCGATCCGAGGCTTAGACGATACGTGGCAGCTTGCTGTTGCAAAGATTAGTAAAGCTGAAGGGGAGTATGTTAGCGGTAAGGTATTGACCAATAGTTTGTTCAGAGGTTGCTTGATAGCACTACCATATACCAATCCGGATCATGAAAGGAGAAACAAGCATGTATAAGAAGAAACTCTTGACCCTGATGGTGGCTTCCCTGCTGCCTTTCAGCGCAATACTGAATGCTGAAGAGACTGCCTCTGAGGCTGCCGCCCTTGAAACCGAAGGGACGGAGGAGGTGGTGGTTGCAGAAGTAATTGAAACTGCTCAGTCTGCATCTTCTGGGATGGTGGAACCGGCCATGGCTGAGGAGAATGATTCGAGTGAAGCAGCATCCCCGCCGGTTGCTGAAAGCAGTGAAGCTGATCCAGCTGAGCCGGCTTCCGTTGAAGAGACAGTGACTGATCAAGCACCCCAGGTTGAGATGGCTGCAGAGCATGATTCTGAGGATATCGCGGCTCAACGCTGGAAAGAGCGGGAGCAGCGTTATCAGGCACTACGACAACGAGCAGAAGAAGCTGGGGTTATGTTACCAGCCCACCCACCCTGGCGTTCGTCCCAGAGGGATAGCATAAGACCCAACATGGAAGAGCGCATGGAGCATCACCGGAAAATGATGAACATGAGTCCAGAAGAGCGTGATGCATTTCGTCAGGAACAGTATCAGGAGATGCGTGATAAGGCTCAACAGAAAGGTGTTGAGATGCCAGAAACCCCACCCTGGGTAGCCCGCAGGCAGGCGATGGAAGATGAGTGGGCAACTCATCAGAAGGCCATACAAGGTATGAGCGATGAAGAGCGCGCAGCATGTCATGCGATGCATCGTCGTCACATGGGGCGTGGTCAAGGCTATGGCATGGGACGAGGTCATGGCATGGGGCAAGGTCATGGCATGGGGCAAGGTCATGGCATGGGATGTGGGGGAGCAGGAAATTGTCAGGGGCCCTATGGGAATCCTGGTGGCGCTTCTGCACCTAGATATCCTGGTTACGGGTACGGTCCAGCTCCAGTACCCTATGGTCAGGGCAATTTCTGGGATCCTAGCTACTAATAACCTGTCGTCTTCAGGCTTGAAACCCCTAACAATATGATTTTTATAAAGAGAGGCCGAAGTGTGCCTGCCTGCAGACTGCGTTATCGAAACTTGCTGTAGGAGTGCTACAGCGGCGTTTTGATGCCTTGCCGCAGGCAGGCGCACTTCGGCTGAAGGCAACATACTTAGTTGCCGGGTTAATAAGTGCAGATCCTGATTTGTTTGAAATCTGCTTGGCGTGGTAGTTACTTAAGCAGGAATAGAGCGCCGATTCAGGCCTAAATCGTGGGGCATGGCCCCACCCTACCAAATAGCTCAGGGTAGGGTGGGGCCATGCCCCACCAGTCAAGGGGGTACCAATCCCCTGATTATCCACTTCGATTTACTCAAAGAGTTCAGCATGGTGTCGCCAGGTCGCACAACCTATTCCATATAGGCAGTTAATGCATGCTGAGGTTTTGGGAAATCAGGGCGATTTATGCTTTTCCCTTAGCGTGCTTTACGCCTTTGCGCGAGTATTGATTCTGATAAATCCAGGCTGGTCTATTAAGGACCGGGTTAATAGTGTGTGACTTCGTGACGAGTCCAGGTGAAATCCTGGGGCTAGGGAGAGAGACGATTTCGATTTCCGTATCCATCGGCGTCTACTTATCTTGTAAGACTTTAGCCTGTTGTTTTGAGAGATATTTCCAAGGTCTTGGAACCAATCCTGGAACGCTTTTTCGATAGTCTCGATAGCGTTCACCATGAAATACCAGTAGTTTCCTCTCCTCCAGAATGGAGCCATAGATCAGATATAGGGTTATGCAAAGCGCAGAAACCAGTCGTGCCGGATCCATGTCCTGGGTCCAGACAAGCACCAGTCCAAGGCTATACCAGGGGTGGCGTACATACCGGTGTAACGGGGAGATGTGTAGCTGTTCCTGGTCTTCTACATTCTGCTGTTGGCGTTCCAGTTGTTTTAAGCCGAGAAATTCCCGACTATCGTAATAGCGTAGTGACCAGGCGAAACCAAAACAGGCCATCAGCATCAATGAGTAGGCAAGCCAAGCCCAGACACCTTCCCAGCGCCAAAATGGTTCGCTATGCAGCCACCATAGGGCTATCAGTGGAGGCAGTATGAGGACCAAGGCAACGAAGTTATAGAGAATTCTGTACCAGGGCAGCAGAGCTGGGAGACGCAATGCGACCCACTGCTTCAGTGTGAGTGAGGCGAGCAGAGAGTGGATTATAAAGTAACCCATCCACACTAGTGCTAAAAGGGTAAGGTGGAGTGAATGCGGCATAGTGTTGAGCCTGATGTATCAAATTCCCGACGACGGGAATCGGATACATATTGCCTGGAAAACGCCGGAATATACTCCGGCGCGGGTATTGATCAGCCGACAAACTTACCCTGTTGCAAGCGTTGAGCTTCCATCAATTCCAACTCTCTGGAGCCAGAGATCACCACGTTTGAATCGGGTACATAATCGAGATCTTGATTCAGACGTTCATAGGGTACCGAATTAAGAATTACCCTCATAGCGTTTAGACGTGCAAGATGCTTGTCGTTTGAGCGGATGATCGTCCAGGGAGCATGGGTGGTATTGGTGCGTCTCAACATCTCATATTTTTGGGTGGTGAAATCATCCCATCGGTCTTGTGCCTGTACGTCGATTTCAGACAGTTTCCATTGACGAAGATTATCGCTCTTGCGACGTTCGAATCGTCTTGCCTGCTCCTCTTTAGTCACAGAGAAATAGAGTTTTACGAGAATGGTGCCCTGACGAACCAAGTCCTTTTCGAAGCCTGGGCAGCCGATCATAAAGTTCTCATACTCATCATCGCTGCAAAAACCGAAGATGGGTTCAACCACGGCACGGTTGTACCAACTGCGGTCGAACAGCACCACTTCACCGCCACGAGGGCATTGAGTGACATATTTCTGGAAAAACCATTGGGTTTTCTGCTCATCTGTGGGTTTGCCAAGTGCAACGACCCGATAGTGTTTCTCATTCATATACCGGGTGACACGTCGAATGGTGCCACCTTTGCCTGCAGCATCCCGGCCTTCAAAAAGGATGATCATGCGTGTTCGTGTTTTCTCCAGGTATTGCTGCATCTTGATCAGCTCAGCCTGGTAGGGTTTCAGTTCTTCTTCTCGCTTGAATCGCCGAACTGCTTTTTTTTCCTGCTTTTTCTCATCCTGAGCATCAGCTTTGAGTGTGTTGTATTCAGCCAGTAACTCATCCAATCGTACCGGCTGTTCATCTACGAGGATGGTGTCTGGATTGCTAATGTTGTCGTTCATGGGCCCCCCTCAACAGTCGTTTTAAATAATTAGCAATATCTTATGCTTTTTAGCTGTTTATTGCTGGTTTTTTTTACCTTTATAAGCTGGATTTAAAAATGGTAAGCGGATTCGATCTGAGTGCGGGTTAATATGCCCTGAATACGCCAATAATGAGCTTCATCGAACCATTCGATGTAGAGTGCATCAACGCTGCTGTTATCCAACACTTCTAAAGCCTCTTGCAGGGTGGACTGCATTCGGATTGGAGCCATTTGGTAGCGGGTGGCAGGTATATTCAGCAGATCCAGCTCCTGATCACTCTGCAGCTCAAGGTTTCGCAACAGCTCGAGGCTGGGCATCAATATCCACTCCTCATCAGCCGCACTGATCATTACCCAGTCCGGTTTCTGATTGAGGGCCAATTTTGCAGCATCACGACTCATTTTTGCATCAAGTTGGACAAAACTCCGGCTCATGAATTCTGCCGCTCCAGTGCGCCTTAGGGATTGCATCACCGGATCGGTATGGTAGTTCAGTCCGGAGGCCTCCAGCAGGGTGTGGAACATCGATGATTTGCCAAACAACTCACTGCTGACCAGACTGGCTACCACAATCGCCAGCATCCCCGGCATGATGATTTCCGGATTGTGGGTCAATTCAATCACTGTGGTCAATGCTGCAAGCGGTGCTTGCAAAGCTGCCCCCATCACCGCCCCCATACCGATTACTGCATAGACTCCTGGGTCGGATACCTGGCCATCAAACAGGAGTGAAGGTAGAGGGGCGAAAAGTCCCCCCAGGGCGGCACCGATGAAAAGTGCAGGTCCGATGGTGCCTCCGGGAATACCCAATCCGATACTGGCTGCTGTGGCGATCAGTTTTGCAATCACCAACAGCACAAGCAGATTTAAGGCGACGTCACCAAGCAGTATCTGGTTGACAGTATCGTAGCCGATTCCCATGACCTGTGGTGCAACGAGTGCACAAAGGCCGACTAACAGGCCTGCGGTCAGGTTGCGCAGCCAGAAGGTCATTTTTTGACTTCTGTCTGAGACAAACTCAATCATATGGACATAGGTTGCTGAGATAATACCAGCAGCAAGACCAAGCAGTAGAATAAACAGCAGCTCATGAAGAGAGCCAAGTTGAGTCACTTCCAGATCGAACACCCGCTCACCCTCGAAGAACATCAAAGAGAGGCTGTTGGCGCTGACCGCGGCAAGCATAATAGGGATGAAGCTCACCAGAGTATATTCCATCATCACAACTTCCAGGGCGAAGATCACGCCTGCCAGCGGGGTATCGAATGAGGCAGAGATACCGGCCGCTGTTCCGCAACCAACCAGGATACGGATACTGTTGTTGGGCAGGGATAGGTATTGACCCATCAACGAACCGCTCGCGGCGCCGAGGAACACATGAGGTCCCTCTCTACCCACTGAGTGGCCACTGATGATAGCGATTGCCGCGCCGAAAAACTGCAATAAGAGACCACGCAGTGAGAGATGACCTTGATGATAGATCAGGCGCTCCATGACTCGCGGGATACCTAAAACATGGAGTCCCTTTGAATAACGCAGGAAAATCAGCCCTAACACCAGGCCGCCCAGTACAGGGAGAGCAAACTGCAACAGCGGTGGCAAAGCCTCATAGTTTTCGGCATTCCCACCCGGCAGCATGGATGATTGGATCGATTCAACTAGCAGGCGGAAAATAACAATCACCATTCCGGCTACGAATCCACACATCAGGCCGAGAACAGATAGGATCAGTAATGCGTCGTGACGGGAGAGTTGCAGACGCAGCCGGTCGAACCAATTTACAATCCCATCGAAAAGCACGATATGGAAACCTGTAGAGTAGAATGAATCAATAGTTTACGAGTTACCCGGGGGTAACAACAATGTGTCATAACACCCAAATCCCTATTGGGTACAAAGTAAGATAATGGAGCAGGAATAACATGTCAGCAAATCAGATGGTTCTTGACCGGCCTGAGGCTTATGTAACCGGGCAGGAGTTGGATATTATGGAGCAGTTGCTGCCCTTCGATAAAATGCAGGGTTTGGAGTTGGGCTGTGGCGCTGCCTGGCAGACAAGGGAGCTGGCTCGACGACACCCGGAGTGTGCCTTTATTGCCACTGAAGTGGATAACATTCAGCACCAAAAGAATCTGCAGAATCCTCTCCCTAATCTCCAATTCCGGCTCGAAGGTGCCCAATCCATCAAAGAGCGGGATGAGAGTGTCGATGCGGTGTGGATGTTGAAATCACTGCATCATGTCCCCCAGACATTGATGGCCCAGGCGATGGATGAGATCGCACGGGTTTTGAAACCTGGGGGTTATGCCTATTTCTCGGAGCCGGTCTATAGCGGCGATTTCAATGCACTGATGAGTCTGGTCCACGATGAGGAGGTAGTCAGAGAGCAGGCTTTTTCAGCAATCTGTAGTTTGGCTGATCGTGCAGAAATGGCGTTAGAGCGGCAGGTTTTCCTGAACATCCCTGGCTGTTATAAATCCTGGGAGGTATTCGAATCTCGATTCCTCAAAGTGACCCATACAAAGCTGGAGATCAATGATGTTCAGTATGAGCAGATCAAGCAAGGATTTATGAGCCAGATGGACGAAGATGGTGCACACTTTCTCAAACCGCACCGAATTGATCTTGTCAGAAAAGGGGGCACTGGAGAATAGTCGCCGCTATTCTGATGTTGCAACCTCTAACTATTAGTGACGAGACAATGGCCAAGTCCCTTATCGAAGGTCGGAATAAGATCATTAGTTAATCGCCAAATACTGTAAAATGGCGATTGCATGGTCGTGTTGTCCCTGCTCTAATGAGAATCATTAATGTTTAATTGCGGATTTATCTATCTGGATGAGTGATATTGAACCTTCCTCCTCTGACGAATTGGTGAAACTGTCTGGATTACCAGTCGGTGGCCGTGCCTGCATCAAGCGGGTACTCGGAGGGCGACTTTTGGTTCATCGTCTGCTCGGCCTGGGTCTGAGGGTAGGGTCGGAAATAGAGATCTTACAGCGAAGAGGAAGTGGTGTGGTTGTTGCTTGTCAAGGATCTAGGGTTGCTTTAGGCGCTGGTGTGGCGGAAAAGCTGCTCATGAGTCCAATAAAAAGTTAAGCGTACCCAAGGAATATCAAAGCAGAATGGCCTGTCACGATTCGGAGATTTCAGACAACCCGTCAACCCCTGGCGCGTTGACCATCGCCCTAGCTGGAAATCCCAACTGCGGTAAAACCGCCCTGTTCAATATTCTTACAGGCATTCGTCAGCGTACAGGAAACTGGCCTGGCGTCACTGTGGATCGAAAGGAGGGGCAGTTTCAGATCGATAGCGATGAAGTGAATGCAGTTGATCTACCAGGCATCTACTCCCTGGATGCCTCCTCTCAGGATGAGAAAGTAACCCGGGACTACCTGCTTTCCGGGGAAGCTGATCTTATCGTTAATGTTGTTGACGCCTCCAACCTGGAAAGGAACCTCTATTTCACAGTACAGATGCTTGAGATGGGTGTGCCACTCCTGCTGGTACTGAATATGATGGATGTGGCGCGAAAGCGTGGTCTGGAGATCGATATCCAGCGTCTTAGCGAAGAGCTTGGTTGTCAGGTTGTACCTGTGGTCGCAGTGAGTGGTGAAGGGGTAACCAAACTAAAAGGTGCTATCCAGGATCTGGCTGCCGGAACTGTAAAAGGCGGTTTTCCACTTGCTCAGGATGAGATGGTTGAACAGGCAATAACTGATCTGGAGTCCGGATTACAACTGCCGGACAGCCACTACCACTCCCAGCGTCGCTGGCTGCTGCTGAAAATGTTGGAAGGCGACGAATTTGCCTTGAACTATGCTGATGATTTTCTGCATGAGCGGTTAAATAATTGGAGAGAAATGATCGAAGACCGGGTGGATGAGGAGTTGGATATCCACATCGCGGATTCACGTTTCAGTCACGCTCACGCCATTGCCCAGAATGCTACCCGGAATCAGGGACGACTTGAAAAGACGGTCAGTGACCGTATCGATAAAGTTGTACTCAGCAGGTTGTTTGGTATCCCAGTGTTTTTAGCCGTGATGTATCTGATGTTTATGTTTGCCATCAATATCGGGGGTGCTTTCATCGACTTCTTCGATGGCGTGGCCGGTGCCCTGTTTGTTGATGGATTCGGCCATCTGCTCGCGTCTGTCAATGTGCCTCAATGGCTGGTTGTGTTGTTAGCTGATGGGGCTGGTGGCGGTATTCAGGTGGTAGCGACATTCATTCCGATCATTACCGCGCTCTATCTGTTTCTGTCAGTCGTCGAAGATTCAGGCTACATGGCCCGCGCCGCCTTTGTCATGGATCGGTTCATGCGGTCCATCGGCCTGCCGGGCAAAGCCTTTGTGCCAATGATCGTTGGATTTGGTTGCAATGTGCCGGCAGTGATGGCGACCCGAACCCTGGAGAGTGATCGGGAACGTAAACTCACTATACTGATGAATCCCTTCATGTCCTGCGGCGCGCGTCTGCCAGTGTATGTGCTGTTTGCTGCAGCTTTCTTTCCCCAGAGTGGACAAAATCTGGTTTTCAGTCTCTACCTGATCGGCATTGTAGTGGCAATACTGACCGGACTGATCATGAAGAAGACGCTCCTTTCCGGTGAGAGTTCAGGTTTCATGATGGAGTTGCCCCACTACCATATGCCAACTCTGAGAGGGGTGATGTTGCGTACCTGGGATCGGGTGAAGCTGTTCATCAAAGAGGCCGGGCAGGTGATTGTCTTGATGGTCTTGGTGATCAATACCCTCAACTCAATCGGAACAGATGGCAGTTTCGGAAATGAAGACACCGAGCACTCAGTGTTGAGCGCCGTGAGCAAAGCGGTAACGCCTGTGCTCTCGCCGATGGGCATATCTGAAGACAACTGGCCTGCAACGGTTGGTGTCTTCACCGGTATCCTGGCAAAAGAGACGGTGGTGGGTACCCTGGATGCTCTGTACACCAATATCGCAAATGACGAAGCAGGAGTTTCAACAGATACTACCTCCTTCGACTTCTGGTCAGCTATCAAACAGGCTGCTGTGACCGTGCCTGAAAATCTACTCGGGATAAAAGATCTCCTCACAGACCCATTGGCCATGGATGTTGGTGATATTTCAAATGTTGAAGCGGCAGCAGCAGCGCAAGAGATAAACGTTGGTGTATTCGGTGCAATGGCAGCGCGCTTTGATGGCCAGGCAGGGGCTTTTGCCTATCTGTTGTTTATCCTGCTCTACTCTCCCTGTGTCGCAACCATCGGTGCAATCCGTCGTGAGGCAGGGGCTCGCTGGGCAGCTTTTGTGGTTGCCTGGTCGACGGGGGTCGCCTTCGTTTCAGCAAGCCTCTTTTATCAGTTGGCCACCTACGACAGCCATCCTGACAGCGGCCTGTTTTGGGTCGTGTTGCTGGTTGGTCTGCTGGTTGTGACGATTGTTGGCTTAAGGTTCTGGTCTCTGCGTGGCCAGGCCAATACCGAAGTTGAAGTCTGATGCTGTCGGCTATTCGTGATTATCTACAACAGCGTGGGGAAGCTTCTCTGGCGGATATTGCCCACTATCTGGATGCCGATGCAGAAGCGGTGCGAGGGATGCTTGAGCAGTGGGAGCGCAAAGGCCGTGTTGAGCGTCGAAAAATAAAGGCAGAGTGTGGCTCCAGTTGTAATCGATGTGATCCATTGGCTATGGAGCTATATACCTGGCGTGGTGGAGTTACACGTAAAAGTTGATGTCTGTCATCTTTCCTTCCCACGAAGAGCGTGGGAAAAAGGGCACCCGTATGCCACTTCTCACTTGTGTTAAAAAAGAGTAGCAAGAGGCTCACTATTCGAGGTTGGCGATTTTGTTGTGGGTGGAGCATGCCTCCTATAACCCCTGATGAATCGTAGGGTGTGGCCCTGCCGCACCTTTTGTGATTTATACAATTAGACTCACTACTGTTATTAACCCGGCGACTAAGTATGTTGCCTTCAGCCTCTCTTTTAAAAATCATATTGTTAGGGGTTTCAAGCCTGCCCTTGCTCGGTGTTGCGGCTCTTGACAAGGGAGCAACCATTGCCTGCGAGCCGCGCCTTGATCAAGGGCAGGCTTGAGACCCTGAAGACGACATACTTAGTCGCCGGGTTAATAGATTAACTTCGATCGTTAAGTTGCTATATGTTTGATCTTGTTTGGCTATTCATTTTGAGTGGGTTTTGAGACATGAAAAAACACTACACAGCAGTGGATGAGGGGTAGTAAAAAAATAATTAATCAGAGCGGAAAATAGAATGAGAGAGGTGTGTGTTTGGTCGCCATTAGTATATTAAGGTGAAATTGTTCTTTGGCCCGGTTATTGTCAAAAATCAGTCCATAGATAGACTCTCTACATTATATTACTATACATAAGCAGTTACCCCTTTTCTTTTTCTATATATAGAGGCTTTTACAGTCAAAATAGTGATGATTAAAAATAATTTTCCTTTTATTGCCTTGGGTCTTGGTCTGTTTCTTATGCTGCTGGTAATGAAAGGCAGTGAAATAGGGAGTGATGGAGTTACCACGATCCCCCTACTGACACTCCTCTTTGTATGCGAGTTCGCTTTTGTTGTAACCGCCATTGGTTCATATTTAGGCATCAGAGGCACACTGGCAAGCGGTTTTAAGCCGTTCTATTCAACAGTCACCTTGATCTGCATTCTGCTATCTCTCAGCTTTTTTTGGCAGGGAGTGACGCTATGGCAGTCTGCCATGTAAGAGTCTCTCTCGCTCTCTAATTCTTCCACCTTATATAACTTGTCGAAAAGATAAATGCCTGATCAGAGTGGGATGGTTTGCAATACAGTCACAGGTTGGTTTTCACACGTATATAACTCCTCCAGGATGTTTAATTAATAATCTTATGCAAAATATATGCTTTAGATCTTTGCAAGGATTGCTTCGCATGACAGGAAGAAGCAGCAAACTCTCAGCCAATCGAAATTTATAACTATAAATCTTATTGAGTTGTTACAAGTAGCAATTCATTGGTCAAGCCCATGACAAGCCCAGCATACACAGCCTGTGATACTTGATAGGGAGTTACCACCCTTTCCAAGGAGCAGAACAAAGAGATGGTCGCTGAGTGTTTGCTATATAATCCGTCAGACACCGACCAGGGAGACGCCGGATAAATACTCATGAAACCAAACCATAACCAAAGCCAATACAACACCAATTACTATAATGATTACATCCATATACAACGGTATGTATGTTTGCGGTTTTTGCCATGGACCATCACGCAGGTTGATGGTGATCATCGATACTACACTCCAAAATGTAAGTGCAGAAAATAGTAGCAGTGAACGACTGTCGCCGTTGGTAAGTAAATGGGCGATAGCCCAAAGCAGGACACCAGTCAGTTGCGGATGTCGTATGAATCGTTTAACTCGGGTGTTGGGTGAATTTGCAGCGGCCATCAGGATAAAGCCAACAACCACCAATACTATTGCGATAGTGCCAAGAGTAGGCATGGGGTCATAGACAGGCGAGGTAGCGGAGTTGCGCCAACCTATTATAATTAGTGCCACACTGGAGAGTATGCATAGCGAGAAGAGACCCTGGTATGGCATTTCACCCAGTTTTCCGCTTAGTGCTTTACGTGTATTGGGCGCTAATGAAGGAAACAGATGAACGCCTATCCACAGTACCAACCCTATAATCAGTAGAGACATGGCAATTTCCTGTGTTTGTTTTCTCTCTATTCTAATCGAGAATATAATTATTAACAGGTAGTATTTGCACCAGGCTCAGAATGTTATCTATTGTTAGTTCACTACCTTAATTGAGTTCTTGAGTATTAATTTATTCAAGTGTTGGTTGTCCTTAGTAAGGTGCTGGGTTAATAATTACCTGATTCGGTCGAGAGCGTTATATAGGGCTACTACTGGTAAGTGTGAATCAACCCCGATTTCAACTTAGAGCTATTTGCGTTTATTTGCAGAGTTAAAAAATCTTACTCTTTAAGCTTGATCACCAAACTGGTGATGCCATTTTTCTTCACCAGGCTACGGGCGCTGTTGAGCTGGGATTGCGAACGATAGGGGCCGCTGCGAACACGGTGATAGGTGTCACGATTGTTGATGCTGACTTTCTGGATTTCTGCTTCAATCCCCATCAGAGCCAATCGTGCTTTGAGGCGATCAGCATCCTTATATTTTCTGAATGATCCCATCTGCAGAATATAGCTGCCTTTGGCCTGAGGGGATGTCTGTCGCTCTTCCTGCACCCTGGGCTTTCGCTGTGAAGGCGGAGGCTCTGGTGTAATGATCTCCTCATCGGGGATGACCACTTCCATCTCTGGAAGAATGGTATAGAACTCAAAATTTGGTTTTGGTGCAGGTGGTTGTTCCTGTTTGGCCTGGTTCGGCTTGGTTGTAATACCAGGAACCTCATGTACGGATAGGCGGGGGCTCAACTGCAGCCAGGCTAGTCCGGCCAGAAACAGACCGGCTACCAGGCCACCGAAAAAAAAGAGTCCGTGGCTGCAGCTGACCGGACGCTTTTTCTTGGTTCCGGCGCGGTGTTTGTAATCTGCCATGGAGGTTACATCTTTTCAGGGGCAGAAACCCCCAGCAGACTTAACCCGTTGCGTAGCACCTGACGTGTGGCGAGTATGAGTTGCAGTCGTGCATCTCTGATTGATGTGTCATCCACCAGGAACTTGTGTGCGTTGTAGTAGGTGTGGAAATCGGTGGCCAGCTGTCGCAGGTAGTGAGTTAACTGATGAGGTTCCTCATTCAGTGCAGATGTTTCCAGCGTTTCAGGGTATTTAGCAAGGTTAGTGAGTAGTGCCTGTTCCTGCGGTTCAGTCAAGCAGGAGTAGTCGACTGTGCTTGGATCCGAGGCAATGGTAATCTGCTGTTCAGCCGCCATTTGCAACACGCTGCAGATGCGGGCATGGGCATACTGTACGTAGTAAACAGGGTTGTCATTGGACTCGGATTTGGCCAGATCGAGATCAAAGTCCATGTGCTGCTCGCATTTACGCATCACATAGAAGAAGCGGGCAGCATCAGCACCAACCTCTTTCCGTAGCTCTCTCAGGGTGACGAATTCACCGGAGCGTGTCGACATCTGGGCCTTTTCGCCGCCGCGGTAGAGAATAGCAAACTGAACCAGCAATACATCGAGTTTGTCTGCGTCTTCACCCAACGCCTTTAAGGCTGCCTTGACCCGGGGAACATAGCCGTGGTGATCAGCCCCCCAGACGTCGATAACCCGTTCGAAGCCACGCTGCAATTTATCCAGGTGATAGGCGATGTCGGAAGCAAAGTAGGTGGTTTGACCGTTGTCGCGCACCACAACCCGGTCCTTCTCGTCACCAAAATCGGTTGAACGGAACCAGAGTGCCCCCTCTTTTTCGTAGAGATGTCCACTGTTGCGCAGGCGTTCAATCACCTGGTTGACTGCGCCCGACGCCATCAGGCTGCGCTCTGAATACCACTCCTCATAGTTGACCCCAAACAGGGAGAGGTCGTCACGAATGTCATCGAGTATGGTGTTGAGGCCCAGTTCAAATACAAAGCGGTAACGATTGTCGCCCAGTAGCTTTTTGGCCTGGTTGATCAGGGCATCGATGTGGAGCTCCTTATCGCCACCATCGGGCTCGTCAGCAGGCACACCCTCAAACAGGGTTGCAGCTGAAAATTTGTAGGTTTCCCCATGATCCCGGTGCAGCGTGGCTGCGATGTCCCAAACGTAGTCACCTTTGTAACCATTGACAGGGAAGGTGAGCGCTTCATCGCAGAGTTCCAGGTAGCGCATCCATACAGAGGTAGCGAGGATATCCATCTGCCGCCCGGCATCGTTGACGTAGTATTCCCGGTGCACCTCAAATCCAATCGCTTCAAGCAAGTCGGCGACAACCGAGCCATAGGCTGCTCCCCGGCCATGACCAACATGCAGCGGCCCCGTTGGATTCGCCGATACATATTCGACCTGTACCTTTTTACCGGCCCCTGATTCACTGCGGCCATAATTGTGGCCCTGTTTGAGAACAGATGGGATCAGACTGTAGTAGGCACTGGCCGCGAGGGTGAAATTGATAAATCCCGGCCCGGCGATTTCACTCTTCTCAATAATGTTGGATGCTGGCAGTGAATCGACTATTGCCTGTGCCAGTTCCCGTGGGTTTTTTCTGGCCTGCTTGGACAAAACCAGGGCGGCATTGGTTGCGAAATCGCCATGTTTAGTATCTTTTGTCCGCTCAACCATGGGGGTTGCCAGGGAGTCGGATGGGATAATGCCTTCTGCGGCAAGATGTTGCAGCGCAGAAACTACCAATTGTTCGATTTGCTTCTTCATTTCTGTTGTCGATTTAACCACTCTGAGAGGCCGGCAAGGATACCAGGAATTACGCTTTACGTGGGAGATTCAGCACAATTTGTTTCATTTCGCGACCCTGTCGATACAACATATGAGAGGCCAATATAGGCCTCAGGATCACTAGGGGATCACGGTTGTTACCTTTTCCAGTGACTGCGAGACTTTCTGTGCTGTGACAACGCCCTGATACTTTTCTTGAAATCCTCTATGAACATAGGATCTAGTGGGCCATGCGGAAAATAAGTTAACGATCAGTCGGTCCCACTAGATATTAATCTGGGATTAGAGTGGATTTCAATGACGGGTAGGTTGGATAAGCGGAGCGCCATCCAACATTTTCAGGTGGTTCCCGCAGGAGATTGTCGGATGGCGCTCCGCTTATCCGACCTACATCAGGTTATGCATTAAGCCATCTAGGAGACAGACACATTCTTACTAAATGAAGTATTTAGGACTGGCCGGCCAATTCAAGTGAGTGCAACGACGCTGCTTAGGCTTGTGGGCCGGCCCGAAGGGAGCCCCGCTTTGATCGTTACCTTATTCACCGCATGGCCCACCAGTGAGGGTCAGAAAGGGTTCATCCTCTCGTCATACGATAGTCATATTCGCTTCCTACACTTTGTCTGTATAAAAATCCAAGGACAAAAAAAGATGTCAGTAGAGAAACGATACAGTAAGCGCTATCCGATGGATGGCGATGTCTACATCCGATACCGTAAACAACGTTTATTTCCGGCCAAGGCGGTGAATTGCTCCGTGCAGGGTATTTTTCTGCAGACTGAGAGTTTAACCCTTTTGACCGGCTCATTGGTCGAATTGGAGCTGTTTCGCCATGGTCGTCACTGGTCAATCATGGGGGTTGTTACACATTCCCAGCAGGGCGGAGTGGGGGTGATGTTCTGGAAGCCTCAATCTGACCTTTATGAATCAGTCATTGCGGAGGCCTCAAGCCTCAGAAGAATAGAGGCAGTTACCAGCCCGGCTAGCATGGACGTTCACCCATAAGACTCATATTTAATAATCTATGTCATATTGTTATGGAGCTAGTAAATGGATTTAGCAGGGTTATCTCATTCGGTGTGCACTGACCCCGGAAAACAGCCCTCAGTTGTCATCTCCATGTAACAAACCTCCTGTTTAATAATGTGCTGATTTTGCAAATTATGGACACGGAGATGACAATCCCTCGAATACTTGCAGTCGACGACGAGCCGGCCGTTGGCGAGATGTTGCGATTCATCCTGGAGCAGGATGGTTTTCAAGCCGATTTCGCTGAAGATGCGACTCAGGCGATCAGTCAAATCAAAAAATCACGCCCCGATCTTATCCTGCTGGATTGGATGCTACCGGGAATGAGCGGTGTCGAGTTAGCTGGCCGACTCAAAAAAGACCGTGAAACCGAATCTATTCCCATCATTATGCTAACAGCCAAAGGTGAAGAGAACGACAAGGTCTGTGGACTGGATATTGGTGCCGAGGACTATGTTACCAAGCCCTTTTCAGCGCGGGAGCTACTGGCCAGGATACGTTCCATATTAAGGCGGGTATCGCCTCTGTTGGCTGGGGAAGTATTAGGTTGCGGAGGTTTGCAGCTTGACCCAGTCAGTCACCGGGTCACTTCAGATGAGGAGGTGATTGAACTCGGTCCTACTGAGTTTCGTCTGCTCCACTACTTTATGACGCACCGGGAGCGGGTCTTTTCCCGCAGTCAGTTGCTCGACCGGGTTTGGGGAACCAATGTCTATATAGAGGAGCGTACTGTGGATGTGCATATCCGCCGCTTGCGCAAAGCTCTTGAGCCGTCGGGTAAAGACAAACTACTACAGACTGTTCGTGGGGCGGGATACCGCTTTTCAGACAAGCTGTAACTATCCTGGATCTCGCTGTTGGCTGCCAGCGTTGAGTTTTTTTCTGCCACTCTGGCTTATGCATGGTGCGGCAGGCCGCACCCTACGGGTAGGTTAAACCTAGGACGGGTTTTAAATTGGATGTCGTCACGGGTGGGTTTCGAACCGAGGATGGGTTTTTAAATTGGATGTCGCCACGGGTAGGTTTCGAACCGAGGATGGTTTTTTTTTAATCGGATGTCGCTACTGGTGGGTTTTAATCTGACGTAGATACCATCTCTCCCTTACCCCCGCAAGTTGCTATTTAGCCACTTGTGGGGAGTAACTTTGCTGGTGCTTGAGCACGCCAAAGCACA
>JBEVXD010000010.1:0-188525 GCA_040506275.1 Candidatus Thiodiazotropha sp. DIVDIV | reverse complement strand
CACCCTGGTCATCTGTAACAGTAACGGGCACTTCAAAGGTTTCAGTTTCTCCTGCTCCCAACCCCTCATAACTGGAGGCATCAAAACTGTACGAACCATCCTCGTTAAGGGCTAAGCCTTCAACTTCGGATTCAGTTGAGAAGGTCAGTGCTGCGCCATCAGCCAGATCAACATCACTGGCTTCTAGCTGACCGGTAACAACACTCCCTTCATCTACTGCAGTCTCTTCTGCCCTAGCAACTGGCGTATCATTTGTACCAGATACGGTTAATGTTAATGTGGTCTCTGCTGTACCACCCTGGTCATCAGTAACAGTAACGGGTACTTCAAATGTTTGTGATTCCCCTTCACCCAGTTCCTGATAACTGGAGGCATCAAAGCTGTATGAACCATCCACATTTAGAACGAGACCTTCTATATCTGCTGATGTGTTAAAAGTCAGGGACGAATCTTCAGCTAGATCAACATCACTTGCCTCAAGCTGACCGGTTATAACTTCACCTTCTTCTACCGATGCTTCTTCTGCACTAGCAACAGGCACATCATTTGTTCCTGTGACTGATAGGGTCAGCGTGGTCTCTGCTGTAGCACCCTGGTCATCAGTAACAGTAACCGGCACTTCAAATGTTTGCGATTCCCCTTCAGCTAGCTCTTGATAACCGGAAGCATCAAAACTGTATGAACCATCCACATTTAGAACGAGACCTTCTATATCTGCTGATGTGTTAAAAGTCAGGGACGAATCTTCAGCTAGATCAACATCACTTGCCTCAAGCTGACCGGTTATAACTTCACCTTCTTCTACCGATGCTTCTTCTGCACTAGCAACAGGCACATCATTTGTTCCTGTGACTGATAGGGTCAGCGTGGTCTCTGCTGTGGCACCCTGGTCATCTGTAACAGTAACGGGCACTTCAAAGGTTTCAGTCTCACCCGCACCCAATCCCTCATAACTGGAGGCATCGAAACTGTATGAACCATCCTCATTTAGAATGAGTCCCTCAACCTCAGAAGAGGTTGAATAAGTCAGCGAAGCGCCATCAGCCAAATCAACATCACTGGCTTCCATCTGCCCTTTAACAATTGCACCCTCATCTACTGAAGTCTCAGCTGCTGTTACGGTAGGTAAATCATTGGTTCCATGAACTGAGATGGTTAACGTAGTCTCTGCTGTGGCACCCTGGTCATCTGTAACAGTAACGGGTACTTCAAAGGTTTCAGTTTCTTCTGCTCCCAATCCCTCATAGCTGGAGGCATCGAAATTGTACGAACCATCTTCGTTAAGAGTTAAGCCTTCAACTTCGGATTCTGTTGAGAAGGTCAGTGCTGCGCCACTAGCCAGATCAACATCACTCGCCTCAAGCTGACCGGTTACAAATCCACCCTCTTCTACAGACGTCTCTTCTACGATAGCAACAGGCGTATCGTTTGTACCAGTTACAGTTAATGTTAACGTCGTCTCTGCTGTAGCACCCTGGTCATCAGTAACGGTGATGGGTACCTCAAATGTTTGCGATTCCCCTTCACCCAGTTCTTGATAACTGGAGGCATCAAAGCTGTATGAACCATCCACATTTAGAACGAGACCTTCTACATCTGCTGATGTGGAAAAAGTCAGGGATGAACCTTCAGCCAGATCAACATCACTGGCTTCCATCTGCCCTTTAACAATTGCACCCTCATCTACTGAAGTCTCTGCTGCTGTTATGGTAGGAAGATCATTGGTTCCTTGAACTGAGATGGTTAACGTAGTTTCCGCTGTGGCACCCTGATCATCTGTAACAGTAACAGGCACTTCAAAGGTTTCAGTTTCTCCCGAACCCAACGTTTCATAGCTTGAGGCATCGAAACTGTATGAACCATCCTCATTTAGAATGAGTCCCTCAACCTCAGAAGAGGTTGAATAAGTCAGCGAAGCGCCATCAGCCAAATCAACATCACTGGCTTCCATCTGCCCTTTAACAATTGCACCCTCATCTACTGAAGTCTCAGCTGCTGTTACGGTAGGTAAATCATTGGTTCCATGAACTGAGATGGTTAACGTAGTCTCTGCTGTGGCACCCTGGTCATCTGTAACAGTAACGGGTACTTCAAAGGTTTCAGTTTCTTCTGCTCCCAATCCCTCATAGCTGGAGGCATCGAAATTGTACGAACCATCTTCGTTAAGAGTTAAGCCTTCAACTTCGGATTCTGTTGAGAAGGTCAGTGCTGCGCCACTAGCCAGATCAACATCACTCGCCTCAAGCTGACCGGTTACAAATCCACCCTCTTCTACAGACGTCTCTTCTACGATAGCAACAGGCGTATCGTTTGTACCAGTTACAGTTAATGTTAACGTCGTCTCTGCTGTAGCACCCTGGTCATCAGTAACGGTGATGGGTACCTCAAATGTTTGCGATTCCCCTTCACCCAGTTCTTGATAACTGGAGGCATCAAAGCTGTATGAACCATCCACATTTAGAACGAGACCTTCTACATCTGCTGATGTGTTAAAAGTCAGGGACGAATCTTCAGCTAGATCAACATCACTTGCTTCTAGCTGACCGGTAACAACACTCCCTTCATCTACTGCAGTCTCTTCTGCCCTAGCAACTGGCGTATCATTTGTTCCTGTTACCGTTAATGTCAGAGTGGTCTCTGCTATAGCACCCTGGTCATCTGTAACGGTGATGGGTACCTCAAAGGTTTCAGTTTCACCCGCACCCAATTCCTCATAGCTTGATGCATCGAAACTGTACGAACCATCTTCGTTAAGAGTTAAGCCTTCAACTTCGGATTCAGTTGAGAAGATCAGTGCCTCGCCATCAGCCAGATCAACATCACTGGCTTCCAGTTGCCCCGTAATCAGCTCTCCCTGATCTGCCAATACCTCTTGAGCAACAGCAATAGGTGTATCGTTAGTACCTGTCACGGTAATGTTGAGGATAGTCTCTGCTGTTCCGCCATGCTCATCAGTAACCGATATCGGTATTTCAATTATCTGTAATTCTCCATCACTTAATCCGTTGTAACTGGAAGTATCAAAGCTGTATTTGCCATCTTCGTTGATTACAAATCCAGGAGGAGAATCGATACCATCAGAGAGGGTGAATGTTAATATTGAATTATCATCTATATCAGTTGCGGTAACCTGTCCCGCTATAATTGTGTCGCCCTCAGAAACCGAATCAGAGGTTACTATTTCTGTTACCGGCAAGTCATTTGTGCCAGTCACAGTAACCTGAATCTCGATATTGCTCGTAACACCCAATTCATTTGTGACTGTAACGGGAATATTGAGTGTCTGGGTGTCTCCTATACCAAGGTGTTGGTATGCCTCATGGGTTGAATCAAAACTGTAACTGCCATCATCGTTGAGAACAAACCCTGCTGGAGCGATTTCATTGTCTGCTAATGCATAGGTCAGTTCTTCAGGAGCAGGCTGGGGTTCAGGAACTGAAGGACCCTGTGATTCTTCTGTTGGCTCAATTTCATCCACAGGCGCGGATAGTCTCAACACAGGTTCACCAGTTGCATCATCGATATTTATTACCACCGACTCCTGATGACTGTTCCCAGAAGAATCTGTCACTTGAATCACAAGTGTATGAGATGCATTAAGGGCCAAGTCAAAATCAACCCCCTCTTTAACTAGAAGTCGGCTATCAACGATTTCAAACAGATCATTCCCTTGACCTACCAGTTGAAATGAATAATTAGCGTCTGATTCCGCATCTCCCGCATATAAATGAGCAATCACCATATCCCCATGGCTCTCTACAGCAGGATCAACGGTCGACTTTTCATCATCTGTGATTTTGGTATCTTGAGGTTGATCTACAGGGATCTGATATGAGATATCATCCGTTTCAATATTCGGAGGTACAGGGAAAATATCACTCTGATTGTACGTTTCAATGTTTAGTTGTTCTGGATTGTCATGAACCGATGTTGTTGTATAGGCTCTTTGCTCAGCTGATTGTTCAGTTGGAGCTGAGATGGATCCAGTCCTTTCAACAGTAATATCGACATCTTGAAATTCGCTTGAACTCTGGCTTTTTGTAGCCTGGGCGGGCGTATCGGATTGGTCGATTTCAGAAAGGATATTAACAGATCCGTCAATATCCACTTGATCAGAAATCCCTCTTTTTTCATTTACCTCTTTATCATCCTCAATAGAGCTTCCGGGCATTGCCACATCGCTTTGAGCAACCTCATGGTAGTCGCTACCCAAAACATTATCTGCATCCAGATCTTTACGGTTTACATCAGGCGCAATATCACGCTCAAAAAGATCCTTTGTTGCTTGCTTGCGCTCTTCCAGTGAACCACTGTTTTCACTGATTTTGTCAGCCATTTCGCCTCACTTAAAAGGAATTAATTTCCCGCACCCGAATATTTCTTGCTTCAAATACCTGTCTAAGTGTTATCGGCAGATGGCATTAAAACCTTGTGTATTATCGGCCACTATATTAAATAAATTCCTGAAGCTGTCGATATATGTAGTCAGATTACTGAATAAAACATTGACCAACATCGAGTCGTTAGGCTAAGCACTACTTTAAACAGATAAACAATGAACAGTTCATCCGGTTTCTCAATACCGCGTGGTTGGCGAAGACCCGATGTCCTCCTGGCTTCGCTGGGTATCAATACCCTTGCCCTGGCAATGCCAATGGTGGTGCTGCAGGTCTATGACCGCATCATTCCTCATCAGGCGATGGGCACCTTTATGGCACTGATGATCGGCATGCTGGGCGTGGTCGTGTTAGAGGCGCTGCTAAGAATCTTTCGATCAGCAATTCTCGCCTGGAATGGCGCTAGATTCGAACATCGGCAAAGCATGGATGCCATGCACAGGGTGTTACATACAGATACACTCGCCTTCAACCGGGAGACCAGCGGCGACTACCTTAATCGCCTCCAATCCGTTGAGGAGATCAATCAATTCTACTCCGGGCAATCCATGCTGTTACTGATGGACTTCCCTTTCCTGATCCTCTTTTTAACCCTGATCTGGTTTATCAGCGGTGAACTGGTGCAGATCCCCATAGTTCTGTTAGTTATCTTTGCTGCGATATCGATAGTACTGGGACGACAACTCCATCTTGCTCTAAAAGCCAGAAATACCACAGATTCACGTCGACAGAATTTTTTGATAGAGGTTTTGAGTGGAATCCATACCGTGAAATCGATGGCCATGGAGGCTCTTATGCTGCGCCGATACGAGCGCCTGCAAACCCAATCTGCCGAGAGCATTCGCAAACTGGCCCATATCAACAGTGTGGTACATGGATTTGGCAGCACCTTTTCACAAGTTGCGATGGTCAGTTTTGTCAGCCTTGGAAGCCTCTCAGTCATATCAGGGGAATTAACCGTAGGTGCACTTGCTGCAGGTACCATGCTCACTGGACGTGTACTGCAACCAGGGCTGAAAGCCATGGGTCTCTGGACTCAATTTCAAAGTGTGCGTCTCTCTCTGGTACGCCGCCAGGAAATTGATCATATGCCATCAGAGATCTCCGGTGAATTCGACGGCCCGGATCCCCTGAAAGGGGAGATCAAATTAGACAAAATCAGTTTCCGCTATCCCAGCCAGGAATCATGGCTCCTGAAAGATCTCTCCCTGCATATTCCAGCTGGTGGTTCCGTTGGAATCACTGGAAACAATGGTGTTGGAAAAAGCACATTGATCTCAATAATGACTGGATTCATGCATCCACAACAGGGCGAGGTTTTGCTGGATGGGCGGAGTATCAAGTCCTATAGGCAAGAGTTTCTGCGCCAGCAAATCGGCTTCATGCCCCAGCATGGCATGCTCTATGAAGGCACCATTCTGGAGAACATGACCCTGTTCCGTGAGGGTGAAGCTGTCGATCAGGCCATGGAGCTTTCCAGAGAGTTGGGCTTGGGAGAGATTATCGCTCGTATGCCTGAGGGCCTGGATACACCAATAGGTGGATCTGCTGTCAACACACTTTCAGAAGGCGTTCGACAGAAAATCGTCATGGTTCGCTCATTGATCGGGCATCCCAACATTATCCTTTTTGATGATGCCAATGCCAACTTTGATATTAAAAATGACGCCAAATTGATGGCGCTGATTAAAAAGATGAAGGGTAATCGCACTCTGGTTCTCGTTTCTCATCGCCCCTCTTTTCTTCGCATCTGCGACAAACAGCTTGAATTGCGCGATGGCACACTTCATGAGCAGACGCAGAGGAAACCAAAAACGGTAGTTACGGCATGAGTGGCGATAGAGATAACCATAAGCCTATCCTCAGTGAAGTACTGGCTGATGCACTCAGGCATAATCGGGTAGAGGATATCCATGTTGACTCTCCATTTGCAGCCTGTCTCATGCCCCTGCTCAAAGCCTTGGGCTGGCACCACTATGCACGTGAATTAATTGAAGCTCTGCCACATTTCACCGACTCTATCGACTTAGTTGACCTGCGAAACATCTTGGTCAACCTAGGCTATGAAAGTAGTGTTGAAAAAATAGATCTGAAAAATATACCTAAAGAACTCTACCCATGCCTTTTTTTAGGCCGTAAAGGAGAAATCCTGGTACTCGAAGAGCACCAAGGCGAAAACATCGAATTCTACGATGCCAACGCAGGTGAACACAAAACCTTGCCCTTGAAATCCATGAAGGGTACCGCCTACTTCTTCACCGATACTCATAGTACTCATGGCTTTACTGAATCCAAATCAAGGGAAGCCTGGTTTACCCGATTGATGAGGCGCTTCCAGGGTCTGACCTGGCACCTGCTTTCAATGAGCTTTCTAATCAACCTGGTAGCAATGGCAGTTCCCCTCTTCATCATGTTGGTGTACGACAAAATCATTGGTGCTAAATCAGTCGACGCTCTACCCTGGATGGTAGCCGGTATCGGATCAGCGCTGGTGGCAGATATGGCGTTGCGCTATCTACGTGCCCGCGTCATAGGAAATATCGCAGGACGACTCGACTATCTGATTGGTGTTGAGACATTCAAACAGATCCTGCATCTACCACCACTGTTTACAGAGCGATCCACTATGGCCGCTCAACTCTCCAGACTGAAACAATTTGACTCAGTGCGTGACTTCTTTACCGGGCCCAATGCCACACTACTGCTTGAACTGCCTTTTGTCCTGATGTTCGTTATCGTGATTGGATTTATAGCAGGACCCGTTGCATTGGTTCCCGTGGTGATGTTGATAATCTACGCTGCTTTTGGTGCACTCTGGATACCCGCTAGTGCTCACCGGGTTACCCATGCGTCCAGTTCGCGCACCGATAAACAGCGGATGCAGATACAAACACTAAATGGACGTTACGAAATCAAAGGTGTGGGTGGAGAGACCACATGGTGGGAGCGCTATCGCGAGTTCTCAGGGGAAGCGGTAACTGCAAACTATCGTACAACCGTATCAAATGCGATTATTAATGCCTTCGCGCAAGGTGCAATGAGTCTATCGGGTGTAGCAGTCATTGCCATAGGTACCTACCTGGTAATAGAAGGCTCAATGAGTATCGGTGCCTTGATTGCCACTATGGCACTGATCTGGCGGGTATTGGCACCATTGCAAAGCGCCTTTCTTAGCTTTAGCCGTTTTGAGCAGGTCTCTAAGACAATTCAACAGATCAATCAGTTAATGAAACTGAATGTAGAACGCCACAGCGGTCGCTCAAGCTTGATGCTTACAGAACTCAAGGGACGGATTAATATCGATCGTGTCAGCTTTCGTTATGGTCCGAATAGTGATCCAGCACTGCTTGGCATATCACTTCATGTAGAACCAGGTGAGATGCTTGCAATCATGGGTGAAACAGGTTCAGGCAAATCAACTTTAGTCAAACTCATCGCCGGTATGTATAGACCACAGGCAGGCTCACTTTCTATCGACGAATTTGATATCAGACAACTCAATGCCATGGATCTACGCCGTGCAATTGCCTATGTTCCACAGAATCCCCACTTCTTCCACGGCACAGTTGCTCAAAATCTCAGGCTTAACAACGTTTTGGCCACCGATGAAGAACTCCATCAGGCGTGCAGACAAGCTGGAATTCTCGATGAAATTGGACAGCTCCCAAAAGGATTCAACACACGGATTGGTGACAATACAACAGATCATTTACCACCAGGATTGACCCGTGGTCTCTCTATGGCCAGAGCTTTTCTACGCTCAGCACCTATTATATTGCTCGATGAGCCAGGTGCCTCACTGGATATCGAGAGTGATGAACGATTTATGCAGCAACTAGAAAAAGTTAAAGGCAATAAAACAATCATAATGGTAACCCACAGACCTAGCCATGTAAGACTGGCTGATAAGGTAGTTATACTGGACCAGGGTTCAGTAATATTTTCGGGTGCTCCGGATAAGGCGATCCAATTGGTTTTGGAGAGTGTGGCATGAAAGAAGACAGCATTGTGTTTGCTCAAGAAAGTACTGCAGGCTTACCCCGAGCAAGGGCGCATTACCTGGCTCAAGCAATACAGCTGGAAGAGGTTAGCCCATCACGTACTCTGAGTGCAGCGATAGTGGTCAGTATTTTTCTATTCGTATCGCTTGTGGTCTGGGGCGCCCAAACCAGGGTCAGTGAAGTAGCCATAGCAGATGGCGAAGTCATACCCTCTGATCTGATAATAAACATCCAACATCTTGAAGGTGGCATAGTCAGACAGTTGCATGTTCGAAATGGTGACGTGGTTAAACAAGGGGATACCTTGGTCAAATTTTCGCCCTTGTCATCACAATCTGACCTTCAACAAATGCTTACGCGTAAACTCAGTTTGCAACTGCAGGGTGAACGCTTGCAGGCACTAGTCGAGAAACGTGACCCGGATTTTAGCAGCCTGCAGGGTAACCACCCAGACCTTGCTGCCAAACAGAGGACAATTTATCTGGCACAAGTTAACGGCCTGGATAGCGAATTGGCAGTCATCGAAAGCCAGACCAATCAACGAAAAAATGAGCTGACACGACAGAGAAACCAAGTAAAAGCCTTACGTAAGGAACTGACCATCTACAAAGAGCAGGTCTCTATAAGGCAATCCCTTGCAAAAAAAGGCACCGTATCGCGCACAGAACTACTCAGTGCGCGCTCTCGCCTGGCTGAAGCAGAGAGCGCCCTGAGAAAAACGGTCGACGGCATTGCCGTGGCAAAGACAGAACTAGAAGAGAGCAAGCAACGCAAGTTGGAGCTATTCAGCCGGCATAACAAAGAGATCGAACTGGAAGCTGGTACTGTTGCATCAGAACTTGCGGAGGTGGAAGGTACACTAATCCAGCTTCGTGACCGATTTGAAAGGCTACAGGTAATAGCACCAATAGATGGCATTGTAAAAGGGCTAACCATAAACAGTAACAATGCTGTGGTTGCATCTGGTGAAGTGATAATGCAGTTGGTACCCGTTCAGGATGAGTTAATAGTCGAGGCAAAAATATTGCCGCAAGACATTGGACATGTGCATATTGACCAATCTGCCGATATCAAATTTGCCAGCTATGACTCCTCCCGTTTTGGAAGCCTGCAAGGCAAGGTAAGACAAATATCCGCCTCAACCTACCTGGATCAGGAGCAAAACCCCTACTATAGAGCTGAAGTCATTCTTGATAAGAACTATTTGGGTGACAATCCCGACCAACTCAAAGTACTTCCTGGCATGACAGTAACTGCAGAAATACTCACAGGCGAGAAGACCATACTGGACTATCTAATGCGCCCTGTCAGTCGAGGTATGGATAGTGCCTTTAGAGAGCGGTGACATTTCAACTCAAAGTGTTGAGCGGCCAAATTCCTCAAAATAAAATACTTATTTGAATATCGAAATGAGGTTAATGCAACAACTGAATTATTAATTAAACCATGCAATTATTAATAACATACCACCAGATTTAGAAGCTAAAACAAAATATTGTTTAATTTTTTTCACCCCTGCCTGGATAGCACAAAAAATGTAGGGGGCGGCCTGCCACACCATTAACAGCCAATCACATCCACTTAAGTGGGCACTGATTATTATCGGTTAGTATTTACCCCCTTCCTACCCACTAACCAAGTGCTGGCATTCAAGCCACAACAATTGAAATGCAATATCATATTGAGGTACATTAAGACGCGCTGCATGACACATACCTCATGTAATGCGGTTGTAATAAGATCAGAGTTTTTTCTCATGGAGACAATCAATGAAATGGATTTCTAGCTCAATGGCTATTCTTGTATTCTGCTTCTCCCAACAAGGTTTCTGCCAAACACCACCAGTCAATCAGCCCTCTGTTGATGATTTGAGAACCAAACTACTCTCTATTTTGAATAACGGTCTATCCATAATGGATAAATCCAAATCATGCTTTAGCGACGTCAAAGATGAATCAGCATTTAATCATTGCACATCGCTCATGCCCGAAAAGTTTAAGCAAGATGTATTGAATCAACTTAACCCATCACAAAACGTCCTCAACTTAAAACCTGAATCAGCACAGAAATTGACATATACCAATGAAACAAACCTTCGTATCATTGAGTACATGGATGTCGGCATTGATAGTTCTCACAAGATGCTGCAATGTATAACACTAGGTAAAAGCGCTGATCAATTTCGGGGCTGTATAAACGGAAGCCCCAACCACTCTACCAATCAACTACCAACCAGAACAGGAAGCAATCTCCAGCTCAGCGAGGACTGGTGATGTCGGTATCGATTCATACAACGCAAAGGCATACTCAACCGCCATTGTGGCTAGCCATCCTAGCCATTTTATTGCTATTTATACTATCTAATGACTCTTTTGCTAAAGAGACACCGCCAGGATGGACAAAACATTTTGACAACAAAAAACAGACTACCATTTTCAGACCAATAGACTCTGAAAGCGATCTATTTGTTAAATACTACCCCACCGTACTGTTGGAAAGAAAAGATATCAGCGTCTGGTTGAAGAGTAAGCTCACTACCAGCAAAGCACCAAACGGTAAATGGATAAACAAGGAAACAGTAATCCGGGATACAGGTAATTATGCCCATGGATACCGAAAATTTCTCAGAAATGATGGAACAACAGCACGTTTGGATGCTGTAGCAGTTACAGCAGATAAACAATATGTTCGTTTGGCCGTAATGATGAGATCAGAAAACAATAGAAACAAGCGCTATAAAAAGCAAGGATTTTCACTTGTTGTAGCTATTTACGATATAGAAAAGAGAGATGCCCTTGAGCAGGATCGCGGACATGATCTCGAAAAAAGCCCTCCAAAAGTAAAAGGTATAAAATCTGGTGGACCTATAAAGTATGGACGTTATGTTGGCACAAAAACCCGCTATAAAAAGGTCAAGTCACGCTATGAGCTTATATTATATAAAAATGGTGAGTATGAGTTTGAGCTAGGCTCTGACAAATCAGGATACATTACCTATTCACAAGCAACTGGCAGGCTAAATATATCAGGTGATTTTTACAATTTTGGTAGTTATTCAGATGACTTTTGCATTTATGGTGTAAACACAAAAACCAATAAACATACAATTTACGCAAGAGATGACGATGACATATATCGCTTGAATTGGACCAATGAAGTCAATGATCTGTCACCTAATCAGAAGAAAAAATTAGCCAAAAAGAAAAAAGTTAATAAAAAACGCTACAAATATGTAACCAATCCTGGAGATGGCATCCAAAACGACCAGATTGAAGCCATACTCTATACCTATGATAATCAATATGGCTATGGTGGTTTTGAGACTGACGAAGATATCTATCTCCTTATGAAAGATGGCCGCGTAATGGATGGCATCCCTGTTGCACCCAATAGACTTGACGTTGCAAAATCCAGAAGCAGAGAACCTGATCGTTGGGGTTGGTGGAAATATGATGGTAAACGATATAGCTTTGCTTGGAGTATCGACAGCAAAAAGTACATCATACCAAAGGGGCGCCAAATAAAAGGACAACCGGTTCCACCAGCCACCCGCCTTCAAGGTAAGTGGCAAAACTCATCTTCCTATACCAGTCTTGATTTTTCTCATACATCATTTTGGGGGGTATTTTTAAGTAAAGATGGACGCTTCAGAAAGTACCGGAACGACATGATGCAAGGTGGTGGTGAAATGTCAGGAAATGGACCTCTGGTAACCACTTATTCTAATGAGAAAGGGTCAGTCACATCTGTGATTGGATCAAATGTTGGCGGTGGCAGCAGCTCAAAAAACAATAGAGCCGATAGTGATCGCGTTGGATCATATGAATTTGATGGTTTTAATTTAACTTTAAGATTTGATAACGGTGTAGAAAAGCTGTTACCTACATTTACTACCAGTGACAAATTTAATACCATTTGGTTTGACGGTGGCAGTTTAGGGCGAGATAAATAAAATCTTGCAATATTAACCCGACACCTTTGAGAATCACTATCTCAAAGAGAGGCAGGATGATTAAGCGTAGTGCATCCAACCTGCGAATAATGAGGTGAAGATAGAGCACTGCACCAACCTATTCACATAATATGTAAAGCGTCTAAAAATCATTATATCCATGGTTACAATATTCCAGAGCTAGTCGCTGTCTCCTAATGTGCAGTCGATATCATAGATAAACCTGACCACCGGAATTAAACCTTATACGGGACAAATGAAACTAGTGGGTCAAGCGGTAAATCTGTAACACTCAACCAGACAACAAGGACCATTGGCAAGGCATGAGAGCACAGGACTAGCCATTGCAAATTCAAGCGAATGTAATACCGCCAATGGATCTTGTGGTTCGGTACTGTGGGAGCCCCACTAGCATAGTCTCCTATACTGGTGGGGCTGCATTGATTTCATCTAATCAATGGGGAATCTTAAGCAAAGGCTTTATCAATTGCTTTTACAACCTTCGCACAGGCCTCTGCACATGCTTTACACTCCATATGTTTGTCTTTGTGCTTGTTGCACTCATCTTCACACTCAGCGCATACGGCCCTGCATATCTTTGCATAGGCTTGACTGTGTTCTGAATTCGATGTGGTCAGGTAGGAAAAACCTTCACAGATTGCCATCATCTCATTAGCCTTCGCCGCGCAATCCGCCAGGGTTAAATCACCCTCTTTAAATGCTACGAAACAGTGGGATACACAACGCCGTCCCTTATCAAGACAGTTATTAATCGCAGACACAAGGTCATCATGTTTTGGGGCATGATCCTCGTGACGGTGGCCGGCATGGTCGCCATGCATATGTTCAGCGGACTGAGCGATGCCACCACTCAACACAGCTGCTGCGCCAGCACCAATCAACAGATTTCGTCTGGTAATGCCCTCATTTTGGTTTTCTTGATTATTATTCATAAGAGTGTCCTTTGGTATTAATAATGTTTGCTTATCATGCACCTATATACATATAGGCAATCAACAACGCGAAGCAAGTTTTTTATTCGCACATAAAACATGTGTATTTCTATTCCAGCACGCTTAATAGTGCGACAGACCGCACCCTTCCACCTCGTCATACCCGGAAGAAGGATAGATAAACTATTAACCCGGCACCTTAGTAACAACCGCCAAACGCCGTAACATATGACTTGAACTTAGTCCTATGGCGCAGCAGAGAATTCAATAGTAATTTAAAATTGCATTAAAAATAGCTGTTAACTACATTAGTTAATCCTGATATACTTCATCGTTTTTTTTACGCTCCCTACGAGGAAACCCCCATGTTCCAACTGACCTGCCCGGGTAAACAGTGCGTCAAAAACGACGTGCTTTCAGGCTTGACTGTCGCGCTCGCCCTGGTTCCCGAGGCTGTCGCATTTGCCTTTGTTGCTGGTGTGACTCCCCTAACCGGACTCTATGCCGCATTTATGATGGGCATCATCACTGCCATAGTTGGTGGACGACCCGGTATGATCTCTGGCGCTACCGGAGCCATGGCGGTCGTAATGGTAGCCTTAGTTGCCCAACATGGGGTGGAATACCTTTTCGCGGCGGTATTACTGGCAGGAATCATTCAGATTCTGGCTGGAATTTTACGACTTGGGAAATTTATTCGCATCGTACCCCACCCGGTTATGCTGGGCTTCGTCAATGGTCTCGCAATAGTTATCTTTCTTGCACAGCTGAAACAGTTCCAAATAGCTGATCCAGATGGCAATTTGATTTGGATGACAGGCCTGCCACTTTGGACCATGCTGGGTTTAATCGCATTAACCATGGCGATTATTCATTACCTGCCTAAATTGACTTCAGCGATCCCAGCCTCTCTAGTGGCCATTGTCACCATTACTCTCCTGGTAACCCTATTTGAGCTCGATGCACGCACAGTACAGGATGTCCTGCGAGACCTTTCTGGAGATATCAATGCCACGATTGCAGGTGGATTACCCTCTTTTCACATACCGATGGTGCCGATAAACCTCGACACGCTGAATATCATACTGCCTTATGCAGTCATTCTGGCGGGAGTTGGACTGATTGAATCCCTACTCACCATGAGCCTGATTGACGAATTGACCGAAACCCGCGGACAGGGGAATAGAGAGTGTATTGGTCAAGGCGTAGGCAATACGGTCAATGGCCTGTTTGGCGGCATGGGTGGGTGTGCAATGATTGGTCAAAGTATGATCAATATCAATTCTGGAGGGCGGGGTCGACTCTCAGGTATTACAGCCGCTCTATTTCTCTTGCTATTTATCTTGGTTGGATCAAGCCTGATAGAGGTGATCCCTGTTGCTGCATTGGTTGGCGTGATGTTCATAGTGGTATTGGGTACGTTCGAGTGGGCCAGCTTTCGCCTAGTTGGCAGAATTCCACTTGCGGATACGTTCGTAGGCATTCTGGTCGCTGTAGTTACTGTATTGACGGATCTGGCAATCGCAGTCGTGGTAGGTGTGATTGTTTCAGCATTAGTCTTCGCCTGGCAGCATGCAAAACAGATGATTGCTGAGATCAAAGTCGACGATTATGGAATCAAATACTATCACTTACATGGCCCACTCTTTTTTGGTTCCGTTCAGACATTTGCTGATATATTCGACCCAAAAAATGACCCTCAAGAAGTAATCGTTGATTTCGCTGATGCTCGCGTTATTGACCACTCCGGGCTAGAGGCCATAGACAGCTTGGCAGAGCGCTATATGCGCGAACAGAAGACTTTACATATTCGGCATCTTAGTCAGGAGTGCCAGAATTTACTCGTAAAAGCGGGAGACCTGGTTGAAGTCAACATGATGGAAGACCCTGTCTATAGAGTGGCTGATGATCGCCTTGGTTGATATCAATGACTCGACAGCTGCCACGTGAACATCTTAAGCCATCCATACACCTGATTGTGCAGTAGTGATATTGCATAGCCAATGATCTCGTGAGACATCAGAATTATTTCTGTGCGCCCCATATCCATGCGGTAGATGTTCAGGATATAGGGAAATTAGAATATTCAAAGTGTTACTTTCAATTCTCCTCATTGCCCTATTCTTAGGGTAGATGAAGAGAATGGGAGAGCAGCGAAAATCATTACAGAAGTCACTTAACAGCTACTCTCATTTACCATTAGCGACTGCTTATAATTAGTGTGGCGATTCACTTTTTAAAAAGCCCCTAACCAACCTTGCTAAATTATTTTTATTATTTACTTGTATTTTCAATACGTTACTATATCTTTAGATAAGAATGTAACGACTTTTTTGATTTTTCAGAAATTTTTTTGAATCTTTATATATTGGCTTCATAATTTATAATTTGATGAATTATCTTATAAATCCTCAAGTTAGTTATGCTATTGCCGCTAGCATCGGAATAGAGTTTTATTCTTATGGATGAGAGTGTCCGCATGGTTACAAAAGAAATTTAACATGGTACATCTCTCTTGTTACACCGGCTATTTCCTAAGAAACATGAGAACTTATCTCATTGTTGCTCTGCTCGGTATCGACTTTTTCAATGTTGCTCTTGCTGATCCTCTTACCGTAGGCATATTTCCAAGACGAGATGCAGCTGTCACTGCCAAACTATTCCGTCCTTTCGCAAACTACCTTGAAAAAGAGCTTCAACGCCCAGTAAAGCTTGAGCTCTCCCCTAATTTTGATGTCTTCTTAAAACGTTTAGAGGAGAGACGTTACGATCTTGTCCATTTTAATCAATTTGAGTACATCAATGCCCACGATAGACTTAACTATGACGTTATCGTCCAAAATGAGGAGTTAGGTGAAAAAACCATTCGTGGTGCAATATATGTGAGACGTGACTCAGGGATCGAAAACACTCAGCAGCTGAAAGGTAAAAATATACTATTTGGCGGTGGTAAAAGGGCTATGATGAGTTATATCGTACCCACCTACTTGTTACGTCAAGCGGGTTTAAAGAGAGGTGATTATAAGGAATCTTACGCCTCCAACCCCCCAAATGCTGTGTTAGCAACCTTTCAAAAGCAAGTTGATGCCGGTGGCGCAGGAGAAATTGTCAGCAGGCTTCCACTGGTTACAAAAAAAATAGATATAAAGGAACTTAACCTAATTGCAGTAAGTGAAGCACTCCCTCATTTACCCTGGGCAGTAAAAAAGGAAATGGATAGTAACTTAAAACTACGCATTACTGAGCTAATGCTAAACATGAACTCTAACAAGAAGGGAAAAGAAGTCCTTAAAAAAGCGCGTATAAGCGCATTTAACCCGGCATCGGACTGGCATTATAATTCACATCGAATAATTATTGATTCAGTTTATGCCAATTAATAATAACAACTTAAAGTAAAAGCAGTGCCGCCAAAATTCAACAGAAGTTTACGATTAAAATTCATTTTATGGATAAGTGTGATTCTCGTTATTACTTTTAGCGGAGCCACACTCTATATATACAATACTCAGCAAGCACATTTAAAACGTAGCCTTACGAGTAAAGCGAACGCTTTGGGTCAATTTATTACTTTGATAAGCCCTGATGCACTCTATAGCTATGATGTAACAACACTGGATAGTTTCGTAAAACAAATATCAAACGATGTTGATGTCAGGTTTGCGATAATACTCAGTGAAAATAAGCAACCAATAACAACCATAATACCTAAAGATGTAAACCTTGTTGATCTACAGCAATGGGTATCTAGCAATCAAGGATCTAAATTATATTCGGATGAAACTAATGCAGATCTGATCACACTAAAATTTGAAATCAGGGATGAAGATATATATCTAGGCTGGTTGATAATTGGTCTAGACACATCCAGAATTAAGGTAATAACACGCCTTGCCAGTATAAAATTAATCGAAATATTTAGCTTAATCGTTGTTTTTTTGGGTAGTATTATTTTTATAATTTTTAAGCTCCAGGTTCTCAATCCTGTTAATGCTTTAACTGGTGGTGCGACACGGGTTGCTGCCGGTAACTTAGATATCGATGTGCCAATTATCGCATATGATGAGCTAGGTAAATTAGCACATAGCTTTAATACCATGCGAGAGGAGATTAAGGTAGACAGGGAAGAGTTGATTGGAATAAATATAAAACTAGAACAAGAGATACAATCAAGAAAAGAGACGTCTGAAGAGCTAAAGAAATTATCTCTGGCAGTTGAACAGAGCCCTGCATCTGTTGTGATTACAGATCTCAATGGATTAATTGAATATGTAAACCCAAAATTCTGCGAAGTAAGTGGCTATACCTCTGTTGAAGTAATTGGCGAGCACACACAAATGTTAGGTGCAGATACTAACGACAAAGAATTATTCAGTCAGATGTGGAAGACCATTGAAAATGGTGAAGTTTGGAAAGGTGATTTTTGTACGAAAAGAAAAAATGGTACGATTTATTGGGAATCCGCAGTTATAGCACCAATAAGGGATGATAATAAAATAACAACCCACTACCTGGCTGTTAAAGAAGACATAACTGATCAAAAGGCTATTGAAGAGAAACTTGTTCATCAGGCCACACATGACCAACTTACCGGCCTGCCGAATAGGTTTTTGGCTTTTGACCGCTTGGAGCAATTACTGCAACGCGCAAAAAGAAGTGACTCCTATGTTGCCATCATCTATATAGATCTGGATAACTTTAAAAATGTTAATGACTCTATGGGACATTCCATAGGTGATGAACTGCTTGTCAAGATCGCAAAAAGAATACAAGAACAACTTAGAACAGAAGACACATTAGCTCGTGTTGGCGGCGATGAATTTTTAGCTATAATTCCAGACGTCACAAATCTCTCCACTGACTTAGAACGAGTCGTAACCAGACTATTGAACACGACTGAAGTGCCAGTAATACTCAATAGCAGAGAAGTAACAATTTCTTCTAGTTTAGGAATTGCCATTTACCCTGAAGATGGCGACACAGTAAGTTCATTAATGAGTAATGCTGACATAGCAATGTACGATGCGAAGCATGCTGGACGCAATACCTTCAGGTTCTTCACAAAAGAACTGAATACAAAAGTTATCGAAAAGATTGCTCTTGAGTCTAACTTGACTCACGCACTTGAGTTAAATGAGTTTTATCCTGTTTACCAACCCATAGTATCCACTGATACCGGAGAATTAGTTGGCGCCGAGGTATTATTACGCTGGCAAAGCAATGAACTTGGTATGGTACCACCCAATCAATTCATACCTATTGCAGAACAATCAGGTTTGATTCGACCGATAACAGATTGGTTATTTCAGGAAATACTTGAAGATGCTAAATCGTGGCCAAACAAACCATTTAACTTTTGGCTATCTGTCAACGTACCACCCAACTATTTTTCTGATGCCTCATTTACTAAAGCGATATCACGAATTAATCAACAGGCATCTGATATTGGAGTTGGTCTGTGCATTGAGATTACTGAGAACCTACTATTGCATGGTGATAAAGAGGTTATTGCTAACTTTAACCATCTAAAAAAATTGGGTATAAAGTCTGCAATGGATGACTTCGGAACCGGCTACTCATCGTTGGCATATATAAAGAAATTTCCATTGAATCATTTGAAAATTGATCAGTCTTTTATCAAAGACTTACCACATGATAAAGACAATAGAGCATTAACGGAGACAATCGTTTTGATGGGTAAAAAATTCGGCATGTCAATAATTGCTGAGGGTGTTGAGACGAACGATCAAGCAGAATTTATAAGCCAACTTGATATCAATTATGCTCAAGGATTTTTCTATGCAAAGCCCATGAAAAAGAATAGCTTTTCTGAATACTTAACCACTTCAAGAGAAAACTCTATACTCTCTGATTTATAATTTAAACAAAGCCCTATTAAATGCTTATTCTGGCTGGTAGCTTAAGGTATCCATCAAATCAATCATAAACTCCATCTCTTCATTTTCCATAGCATCCCATGCAGTAAAATTCATTGCCTTTAAAACACCAGCACCTTTAGGTCTCTCTATCATTCCAGTAAGAGCCTCCCTTAATGCATCTTTAATCGTTACTAGACGAGGCCCCACCATCAACACATGGTGTATTACCTGTATTTCACTGCTCACCAAAGTGCGGAGCTGTCTCTTAGTCAGACTTGAAAGAGAACTGTAAGCATCGTGCAGAAAAAACCCTAGGTCCGCCTTATGCTGTATCAACGCTTTTGCAACCAAAGGGTAACTACCAATATTGATTTTTTTTATATTCTTTATATTTATTCCAGCAGGCTCTAACATGATTTCACATATAAGATTAACATCAGGGTCATCTGTTGCTGCTATAGTTAAACCCTTAATTAGATCTTCTATCTGATGTGCATGGTAGCCCTTGTTCACAGCTATGATCGCCTCATCAGAATATTGACTTGGCCTTGCAACTGGCTGGAATCCCTTTTCTCTTACCAACATCGAGGCATCGTAAGGATTTGCATATATCAGATCTATCTCATTCTCAATGATAGCCCTTCGTTGCGATGAAAAGCTATCATAGAGCTCCAAATGTATACCAAGACCCAACGCCTTTTGTAGCCAGGTATTGAAAATAAACCAGCCAGATATGTGATCCGGTGTGAAATCCGGACTAACAGTCATTCGATAAGGTATATTTGACATAAGCTATTACAGATCTGGGTATAGTTTAATACACTCTAGTACTTTGTCACGTGCAGGTTTCCTGCGCACCGATGTATACCCGGCAATTACACCATTACGTATATTGGGAATTACTGTAGCAAACACCCAATAGAATCCACCATCTTTACGCAAATTTTTAACATAGCCATGCCATTTGACCCCCTTTTGAATAGTTACCCAGAGATCCTTGAAGGCTACTGCCGGCATATCTGGATGCCGTAAAATGTAATGAGGTTGACCAACCAATTCCTTCTCGCTGTATCCAGACATCTCTACAAATGAGTTATTAACATGCGTGATCACACCAGCCGGGTCTGTACGGGAAACGATAAGACGTCCATCTTTCAGTAAAGTCTCTATTTCAGAGACCAATACTTTTCGTCGGCTTCCATCATCAAATACAAGGATCTTTTCATTGTAAGCGCCCTTGATATGACCTGGCTCCATGTCACGCATTAGTCAAGCCTCTCCATTGATTAGAGATCCACCCAGTTTCATTCTCATGATATTTGGATCACTTCTGATAACACTCAACTCCCAACCAGTACTATGCACTGTAGAGTCAGAAGGTTTGCCTGATACTCTGACTGCTGGCTCAACCCCACCCCATAATAAAAAACAGTCAGATAAGTTTACTGATTGACTCTGCAGCGCGTTTAATATCCAAGAAGACCAATCCTAATTTTGCTGTTGACTTTGCCTGAACAGAGACAACCGCCTCCTGACCCGCATGGGTCATAACGACATAACCTTGATTACCTTTGATTAACACCATCTCTAAATCCCCCCGTGAGAGCTCAGAGGCAGTCCTGTCTCCAAGTGACAACATAGCCGCACTCATTGCACCAACCCGATCTTCATCCAGATTTGCGGGTAGCAGTGATGCCATGATTAATCCGTCTGTTGATATAACAGCAGATGCTTCAATATCTGCCGAACTACCATTGAGATCACTTAGAATCGATGCCAGCATATCTTCACGCATTGTCGTTTGCTCCTTCAAATTGCATATTTTAGCTTTGGCGTTACTTCGTGTACGCACTCGCAAGATTATCGAATAAGGTCCGGCTCATACCGGTAATTTTAAGAAATTTTTCCAGCTCTTCAGCCAATCGTGATGACTCATAGGATTGCTGCATAATCATCAACGTAAACCCCAGAACTGCGTTAACAGCGGTTATAGCTTTGATAAGATGTTTCGGGTCATCAACAAAAACATTACCCAGCAGTTGATTAATACGTGTAGCGACTAAAGACATCGCTCCAGCCATAAATTCAACAGGTAGATTCGCTTTTACATGGACATCACCAACATGGTACATAGCCTCAACATAGCGCACATCAAATGGACCACTAAACACACTCTTTAACCATTGAATATGAGTTTTTCTAAGTGACTCAATGCGTCCTGAAAGAAATGGTTCGGTTTTGGGTATTTCCAGAAGTACGCTGTAAAAACTATCAGTAATATTCTCCAGATGTGGATCCACCTTGCCTACTAGCCCTGTAAGAGTCTCCTCCATCTCAGCTGTCAATCCAGAAAACTGCTTTGTGTAGTGCATTAGTTTTTCAAAATCAATATCAGCCATTATTTTTGCTTTCCCTTAAATGAAACGTTTCTGAGTAACGCAGTGTAAGCACCCAAACAAGATCACGAAAAGCTGGCTGATTCAGAGTTGGACGCCCTTGAATTACAAGTACAAATCGTTGATTTCCAATATAAAGCGGCCAGAAGCCAAGCTGACTGTTACCTGCGGCATCTGACAATGACCATGCTTGTTCACTTAGTCCAAGATTATTTGTCAGTAACCTTTGATGTCGATCATAAAGAGAGCTCAAGTCGCCACTCACAGCTGATATCGCTTCAGCCGCTTCATGAGGTATGCCGCTGGTACTCAGATAGAATCCTTGGTCATCTGCGAGCAGTGCCTTACTATCAATTGAGACTTGAGCTAATAATCCAGGTAAAACCTCTTCCAATGGCCCATCTGGAGCTGATAGCGGCATACTGGCACCAGTCAACCACTGTAACTCCTGCAGACGTTTCACAAGCCCTAGTGCATCGTCATCGGATTTCCCACTCCAGAGACTTAATCGTGAGATATCTGACGCAGGGGAACTTCGTTCACTCATGATACCGAGTAAAAGTCTTCTTGCCGGTTCATCACGGATTGAACACGTAGCAAAGAAGGCTCCTGCTGGAGTGGCCTCAAGATAAAGGCCTGATTTCATACTCAGATTCATTAGATTACTCTGTTAACGTCGGATCTAAAGAGTAGAGAAGAGATTGAACCAAGAGTGACATATCTTCCTTTTCCCTTGCGTCAACTTCCATTATGGGCAAGGTAGGCCACCCCATCGTGGAGACCTCTTTATGGTAGTCATCTATTTCAGGTGAGGACTTTTTATCCATTCGAGTAATACCAATCGTCACGGCTGTTCCATGAATAAAACTTTTGAATGCATCAAGAAAAAATGAGAGGTCCTGAAATGGTTCTTTACGTGAATTATCAATGAGTAGTACCAAACCCAATCCACCTTGAGTCAAAACATCCCACATGAAATTGAAACGCTCTTGACCAGGTGTACCATATAGATGAACCCGCTCATTCTGGTTAAGGTGCATAAGGCCATAATCCATCGCAACTGTAGTCATCTCCTTGCGATCCTTGGTCATATCACTTGCAGCTTCATCTGTGGTTATCATCGCTATATCCGACAACACACTGATTGCTGTAGTTTTACCAGCACCAACAGGTCCCGTGAAGATTATTTTATGTTCAGCCATCTACTTTCCATAACCTATTATCTGTACTGGTCATACTGCTCGCAGACGACGCAGTAGCCTTCTAAGTATTCCTGATTTTGAATCTTTCTTGGAAACGTTATCTTTAGACACACCCTGAATATAATCAGCATCATGGATCTGTAATAAATCCAAGGCATGACAGGCACTATAGAATGAACAGACATATCCATAATCAATGTTTAAAGTATCAACGGTCCGCGGAATTGTTAATGGGGTCATCGACCATAACGCAGCAATTCGTATAAACTCTGGAATTGCAAATAAGCGAGTCAGGTTTGGCCATTGACGAAGCCCTATCGCCACTTTGGTACTTGCCCCCATTGGCAATCGCCCTCGGGAGCTCCATAAGGTAACCTTCCACAACAAAGCATCAATAGACAGAGGTAACGCATCACAGCATTGTAAAATATGACGTTCACTGTAGTGTGATGCCTCAACTGCAATTTGGTTTGAATTTAATGTTAAAAGACAACGGGGCCTGAGTTTGACATCATTTAAATCTGTAACGCTAAGATTAGAGTCAGGCAGCAAAGTGATCGCTTTCCCATCCTGAAAACTCAATCGAATTGGTTGTGAGTCTCTTCTGCACACTTTTATGGCTTGTTTAAGAAAATCCTGTAAATTAGAGGTATGCTGATAATACATACCATTAATGAAATCCTTATTATCAAGATCACTTGTAGCAATTGATATACTACATGCGCGCTGAATTAAGCGAGCCTGAGATGTCGCATCAGGTAGTACTTTCCGCCTCTCATTCTTCTCGGCATTTAGATTTATCGATGACGATGGTGTTCTTCTGCGTCGAACTGTTTGCGACGATGTTATTGGTGTTTTGTTCTCTACTACTTCGGGACGTTGAATTAATTCGTTACGGCATACTTCAATAGCCCCTTTGAGTGAATCCATACGTAGAGGCTTGCGTAACACCCTTACACCTTCAATCTGCTTATCGTGCACTGAAAGTACAATCAGCGGCCTCTCGTTGTATTGGTTTCGTTGCTGCTGCAGTATCTTTCTACCCTCGATCCCATCCAGGTCAAGAATACATAATTTGGCCTGATGATCTGGCACTATTATGCAATTACTTGACCAGTGTTTTTGCAGGAACAACTCCATCATAGGCATATCTTTACTGCTCATACCCAGTAAAGCGATTCCCATTGGCTCCTTACTTGCGGGTAGCATTAAGACCCCAGGGATTCTAAATAGTGGCGTGTCTGTTTCCACGCGGACTGAGCAATACTTACGTGTTCACCTAATTCGTCCTGCATCTTCTGCAGATCGGTTAATGAACGAGAATGTTTGTAGACTTCAAGAAGACTGTAATGGAGTCCCATCCTGGTTGGTGTTTCCAGAATTGCCGATTCAAGAATTTCCTGTGCAACAGTAACATCACCAAATGTCAGCTCTTCCTTAGCTAACTCCAGGGGATCCATTTTTTTCGCACCCTTCGGTTCATTCAGCAAACCTTCATTGACGAGACCAAGCTCACCCTGCACAAAATTACCAAGCACGGAGTGCTGACTGATGGGGAACGATTGATTGTCTCTTAAACCCTGCTTCCAATGTGTCGCAAAAAAAACATACTGGTCACGAGGCAAGTCACGTTTGCTCATTTTCAATAAACGCTTGCGAAGACTCGCTCCTTTATCACCCAAGATCAGGTAGAGGTCCAGCATGGCACCATAGAGTGCGTCTGGTTGTTTCCGGGCAAGATGCAGATAGACTCTACGGACATGATTGATCAGGTTAGCGGGTTCACGCGCAGAGAGATAAGCCAAGTGTGTCGCCCACTTCTCAGGCTCCACCGCCTCAGGATGCTTAAGTCCTTGATTTCGTGGCTCATGGAAGATGACCTGAGATGAAAGAAGTGTATCTTTCAATTTTGTAGGGGGGTGTGTTGGCAGTGGTACAAAGTTCAATCCCTTGAATTGTGGAAATAACGTTAAACAGCGTTAGAAAAACATCTAACTTCCTGATTATTTAAACATTTATCAATTGATCCTGAATAAAATCGTTCCTTCGGAATTACAAGCATACGTGCCGTAATCGAATCCTATGTTTATAGATTATACTGTGAGTTACAACACAAAAAAAACCTAAAATTTTTCAAAAGTATAAACTGTTCACTGTTTCGTAGCGTTTTCAAGAGTCTATAGAAGTAACAGCATATGAGTGAGATGCTTTTGAACTTCATCTACTCAGCCGGGTATCCGATTTAGGGAGAGGGGCAATGTAGAGTGGGGATCGTTAAGAGCATATTTGTTCTTAATCACTGCTGTCCGGTAAAGTCCCCTACTTCAATATGATATCAAAACAAGCTATTCATCCCAGACAGATAACAGCTCTGGGTATATGAGTGTCTATAAAAAAATCCTTTTTTTACCATAATACAGAATGGATAACCTGAACTGTCTTTCTTGAGCAACAGTGATCTTGAATAGAATAATCCCATTGAAATCTATTCGTTATACATCAACTACTCAATGCCTCTATTTTCAGAGCTTGCTACATTTATGCACTGACAAAGTAGGCCACTAGTGGGTCGTAGGATATCCATCCTGAGAAGCACTTATCAAGTGCCGCCTCTTAGAAACTCCCGTCGTGAGATGAGTTCCTCCTCTGAAGATTCGACACTACTAACCTCTCGTTTGCATTTTGCTTCGGCAATGGCAAAACCATCCATCTCCACTTCCGCCACCTCCTCACCACGCAGAATACGCCCCAAAAGTGCCTCGTCATGAGGATCGCTATCGGGTGTTTCAACCTCAACCATCAGCATCTTCATAAAGTTTTCTGCCGCTGCAACAGCATGATCCTGGTCCATAAATTCATGCATTGGGGAATAGAGAGAATGAGTCTGACAGATACCTATACCCTCTATCTCATTAACCATGAATCGATATTCGTTGGCAGGCAGGCGATGCTGGTACTTCTCTCCCAGTTTCAGGTCACTCCACTCATCATCATCACCAGGCAGCAACACCAGGTTCATCAACCAAGGGGTGATGAGAACCCCAACGGGACGTCCTTGATAGTGTTGGAAGCCGATGGTTTCTACCTTCAACGTCGGGTTGAGCAAAGGTATACCCTGCATCTGCTCCTGCTCTATACCCTTGAATACGGTCTCGATCTGCCGGGTCAAATGTTCTAGGTCTTGCATCATAACTCCCGATAACAACGACTTAAGATTGACCCAAGCCGGGAAAATAGCGATCAACATCAATCTCGGTTTCATTGCTCATTATGGCGCTCAAACCGTCCAGAGCCTGATCGATATGACGGGCATCTTCCTCGCTGATCACCTCTCTTGCAGAACCAAGGAATGTCAGCAGCCAGGTTCCCTCCGGCTGTGGTCCGGTCAGCATCATATTAATCTGCTCTTCACCATTGCGGCTGCGGCATCGGGCTACAAAATCGCCTGCCTCGATTACCTGAACTGGAATTCCTACACACATGGATGGTTCCTTATGTTTTTATTAACCGCCGCCTACCTATTAAGGTGCCGGGTTAATAATAGGTCTGTAAACAAGCATTCATTTCCAAGTGTTGGATTACCGGGAAAGACCAGCAGCCACCTCAAACTCAGCTTCCCGTTTCCAGTGACCGCGCCTTACGTGGGTGCGAGGCTGGAGTTCAATACCGATGGATGAGAGTTCATTCACCAACATCTGCACCATATCCTTCAGCCCCCTCTCTGCCTCTGGGGTCAGGCCAAGCTGGTTCTCCAGTGAATGGGGTACCATGCCGATGATAGTAACTTGCTCAGGCGTCTCCCCTTTCAGACTCAATAGCGCCAACAGATCCGAAACTCCCAATTGATGGTTTGAGATTTTGGTCAGAAAAAAAGCAGGGATCTCCTCATTGGCAATGCGAACCAGGCTGCCCTGGGAAGCACCGGTATTGACTGCGTCGGCAATGATCAGACAGCGGGCGTCACGCATCGGCTCGAACAGCTCCATACCAGTGGTACCACCGTCAACTACCTCAACACCTTCGGGAACCCGATAGCACTGCTCCAACTCCTCAACCGCACGCACCCCAATACCTTCATCCTGCATCAGTACGTTACCCATACCGATGACCAGGACTTTTCCAGTTTCTTGCTTTGACATGGATTTTCTCCTCTGCTCAGAGCGCTTTGACCTTAACAATCTCCTGCTGCTCTGTATCCACCATGTGGATTGCACAGGCAATACAGGGATCGAAGGAGTGGACGGTACGCAGCACTTCCAGAGGCTTCTCTGGATCGGCAACCGGGTTGTCCATTAGCGAGGACTCGTATGGGCCAATTTCATCATTGTCATCCCTGGGGCCTGCATTCCAGGTACTGGGTACAACCGCCTGGTAGTTCTTGATTTTGCCATCCTCTATCACCACCCAGTGAGAGAGTGTGCCACGGGGTGCCTGATGGAAGCCGACACCTTTGATCTCACCCTTAGGAAACACAGGTGCATTGAAAGTATCAGTATCACCAGTGCCCACATTATCGATCAGCTTCTGCCACTGATCCTTAAGGGTATCGATCATCACTGCACAACGAACTGCGCGGGCAGCATGACGGCCTATTGTGGAGTTCACCGCCGAGAGGGGGATATCGGGATTTTGGGATACCGACTTAAGGGTATCCATTGCCTGATTGAGATATTTGGTATAGCCATCATGTCCAGTCGCCACACCCACCAGGACATCAGCCAATGGTCCCACTTCAGCCCGCTTGCCATAGAAAGTGGGAGCCTTCACCCAGGAGTATTTTCCCTCATCCTGGAAATCGGTGTACTGAGGCTCCGTCTCGCCCACCCAGGGGTGAAGCGCATCGCCCCCTTCATACCAGGCGTGTTTGGCACTCTCTGCGACACCATCACGGAAGTAGGCGTCTCCGAAGGTGGTAATCGGTTTCAGACTATTGATGTCGCCATTCTCGATGTAACCACCAGGCAGATCAAAGAGGGTCCCCTTGGCATCCTGAGGACAGTCGGGCACAGTCAGATAGTTGTTGACGCCACCACCGATGCCGGCCCAGTCTAGATAGAAGGCACCTACCGCCGGCACATCAACCAGATAGGTCGATTTGATAAAGGGCTCCAGCTTGTCAATAAATCCTTTTATCAACATCAAACGCTCAATGTTCAGTACTGAAGGCGCATCGTGGCTGATGGAGTTACTGACACCACCTACGGCAACATTCTGGATATGAGGACTCTTGCCACCAAGAATGGCGACTATCTTGTTGGCATAGTTCTGCACATCCAAAGCCTGCAGGTAGTGGGCAACTGCCATCAGATTGACCTCTGGCGGCAACTTCATGGCCGGATGTCCCCAATAGCCACTGGCAAAGGGACCAAGCTGACCACTACCAACAAAAGTTTTCAGTCGCTCCTGAACCGCTTTCATCTCATGAGGCCCGTTGAGCGGCCAGTCTGAAAGGCTCTCTGCCAGCTTGGCAGTAGCCACTGGGTCTGCATCAAGTGCAGAGACCACATCCACCCAGTCGACCGCAGAGAGGTGATAGAAGTGAACAATATGATCCTGGATAGCGTGAGCAGTCTGGATAATGTTTCGGATCAGCTGGGCATTGACCGGCACTTCCAGATCGAGGGCATTCTCCACTGCTCTGACAGAGGTGATGGCATGCACAGTGGTACAGACACCGCAGAACCGCTGAGTGTAGGTCCAGGCCTCACGTGGGTCTCTGCCAACCAGAATTTTTTCAATGCCGCGCCACATTTGACCAGATGACCAGGCCTTGCTGACCTTGCCATCATCCACCTCTACATCGATGCGCAGGTGGCCTTCGATGCGGGTTATCGGGTCGACAGTAATACGTGTTGTCACGATGGAATCTCCTCAAGGTCTGATGCGTTGTGTAGCACGGGGAATTTTTTTACGATGATCAGGTAGGCCATAATTTCGATAGCAACCATACCAACGGTCACCATGATCTCCGAGGTGGAGGGAAAGTAGCTGTAACCTGGGCCTGGATCATAAGTAATTAGAAATGCGTTAAAGCGGTAGAGCGAACCGGCAAACAACATCGAAACCGATGCCCAGAGCAGTATTGGGCCATTGCCACGCTGTCTGGCAGAACTCAGAACCAACAACGGAAAGAGAAACAGAGCAGTTTCCAGCAGGAACATCAGACTGGCCATATCGCCAGCGAAGATCAGCCCCAACTTTCCGCGCAGTAGAATCTCACCGAAGCGGATCAGCAGATAGACGCCTAACAGGCCCATAATCCCTTTGCCGAGACCAGCCAGTAACGGCGTCTCATTTGGACGACGAAAACCAACGCTACTGAAAGAGGCCTCAAAGACCACAACCGCAAATCCCATAGTAAGGGCAGTAAGAATAGCGAGTAAGGGTTGCAGATGCAGTGACTGCCAGAGGGGATGAACTTTATATCCCATCGCGATCAACATGGAACCAAGAGAAGATTGGTGCATGGTTGGCAGCAGTACACCAAGGGCTATAAAGAAAAAGAGCACCTTGTTGAGTACTTTGACAATGCCCTGAGCACCGATCTTCTCCAACAGTGTCGGAGCAAACTCAATACAGAGCACCAGAATATAGGTCGCAACACAGAGACCAACTTCAAGCATCACTGAATTAAAGTTCATATGCCAGGGAGTAAAGATATTGTAGAACTGCCACCAACGTCCCATATCAATCAAAGCACCGATACCGCCCAAACCATAACCAAGCAGGCTCGCCAACAGAGCGGGACGTATTAATGGGTGGTATTTGCCTTTGTTCATCACATATACAGTGATAGCCAATGCATAGCCACCACAGGCCAAAGCGGTGCCGACCACCACGTCGTAGACCACCCAGACGCCCCAGGCATAGCCGCCATTGAGATTGGTAACCGGCCCCATGCCATGCATAAATCGTTGCACCAGATAGTAGGTACCAATCAAAGCCAAAACACCGAGTGCAATAAAAGGCAAGGTAACGACCGGCCGTTTGAGCGGTTGATAGTCACTCATGACTCACCCCCTTCATCATCTGTGTTTCGTCGCACCACATAGGTCAGCCCTGCCAGAGCAACCGCCGGCAACGCCATGAAGTTATAGAGCGTGTGCTGTACCGTCTCCGAGATGGAGGCGTAAGAGCGATCTTCCAGAGGTGGCATACCCAACTTGTCGAACGGGATAGAGGAGATATGCATGACATTGGTACCACCCGCCTCTTTCTCTCCCCAGATGTGTGACTGATAAGTTGGTACTGCTTTTTCATGATGACTGTTGGGCTTGCGTACATCACCTCGCGGATAGTTGTATGTCTCACCCGGTTTCAGCACCATGCGTCGCTTCGCCTCCTCCAGCAGTGCTACGCGTGAACCGAACAACGTAGCCCCAGTGGGACAAACCTCAGCACAGCCCGTCATCTGACCTTTGTCGATACGTTCGACTCCAGCCTGGTTACACATCTGGCACTTGTGGATCTCACCAAAAGGGTTGTCGTAATCGAATTGCGGAACGTTGTATGGGCAACCCACCATGCATGTGCGACAACCGATGCAGGCATCAGGGTGATGAGTGACAATACCGGTCTTGGGATTACGCTGCATAGCGGTGACAGGGCAGACCGAGACACATCCCGGATCGACACAGTGCATGCAGCTGCGCTTCTCGAATGCGTAGCCGTTTTCCACGGCATCTTTCAGCTTTGCTTCGCCTTCACTGTAGACTTTGATTACGTTCAATGTCTCAGGTGAGAGATCACGGGCCGCATCCCACTGGGTCTCTTCACCCAAAGGTGTCGCCGGCATGTCGTTAACCTCTTTACACTTACTGACACAGGCTTTGCAGCCTATGCATAAGGTAGAGTCGAAGAGCATACCTATCGCCTCTTCTGCCGGCTCCAGGTTACCTCGCGCTTGAGTTGCACCACCACCCAAAAGGGCGGCACCACCAAGGGAGGCTTTGAGAAAGTCTCTGCGTTTCATCTCATACCCCCCTACTCTGCGTCTTCTGTTTTGTTATCCAGCTTCTTCGCTGCCATCGTAGTGGCACCAACAGCCATACCAACGGCTGCACCCGCTATGGCCGCCGCAGTGGGAGAGATTCCCGCACTATCTTCACGATCGCTGATAGAGGGGAACATGTTGGGTGGAGTATGGGTTTTTACATCGGCCAGACTGAACAGGGGTTTGCTGAAACCCACCCCTCCCTCTGAACAACCAAAGCATGGATGGCCAACCCCTATGGGCCAGACACCACCGCCAACGTTATTAAATTCCAAGGTCGGACAGTTGTTATAAGTTTCAGGTCCTTTGCAACCCAGTTTGTAGAGGCAGTAACCTTTTTTATGCCCCTCGTCACCGAATTCCAATGCGAAACGTCCAGCATCGAAATGTGGTCGTCTATAACAGTTCTCATGAATCAGCCTGCCGTATGCCCACTTAGGTCGCCCTTTTTCATCTATAGGCGGCAATTTGCCGTAGGTTACAAAGTAGAGCACCGTGCCGATGAAGTTGGCCGGATTGGGCGGACACCCTGGAATGGTTACCACAGTCTTACCTGTCAGTAGTTGAGGTGCGCCAACAGCACCAGTAGGGTTCGGAGCTGCTGATTGAACCCCTCCCCAACTTGCGCAGGAGCCAAATGCAACAATCGCTGCTGCATGTTCTGCTGCCTCATGGGTGATATCGACCATGGTCTCACCACCAATCTTGCAGAAGATACCGTCATTGGCCAGAGGAATGGCACCCTCCACAACCAGCAGGTATTTCCCCTTGTTATCATGCATCGACTTTCGCTTGATCTCCTCTACCTGGTGGCCCGCACCTGTATCCAAAGTCTGATGGTAGTCGAGGGAGATAAGATCGAGAATCAGATGTTCCAGGGAGGGTTGCTCTGAGCGCAGAAGTGATTCGCTGGGTCCGGTACACTCCTGACCATGAAGCCAGATCACCGGTGGACGCCGCTTCGGATCAGCCACCGCCTCCGCCATGGCCATTGCAGCGCCGGAAGGGAGACCTAGAGAAGCCGCCACGCCGCTACAGAACTTGAGAAAGGTTCTGCGGGAGACGCCCAGGCGCTTCTCCAACGCTGAAAAATCGAAATCATTCTCTGCCATCATCAGTCTCCAGGTTTCTATTAAGGCGTGACGGGTCCAACCAGTCATGGACAAAATCCCCTGAAAACCGCAACATTTATGCCGCTTAAATAATCTCTTTATTAAACAATAAGTTATTTAATTATCTAAAAATGCTTTTACACTACTTTTCGTAAGGTTACTAACCAGCACCATTCCCATACTGAAAACAATGTTTTCACTTTGACGTCTACTTAGGGATCTCTAAAACGCTCTCTTTTGGGGTTCAGATTTGACGATCCATATTTGAAATATCGCAATGAGATCGCTTATTGAGTTAGTTAACATGAGCCAAAATGATATTTAGGTATAAGTCGTGTTCAGCACTTTTTTTAACTTTAAATGGTTAGTTCTATTGCTTGTATTCCCGGCGGGATTACAAGCCCAAACGATTCAGATATCTGAAGCGGTGCCACTGGTAGAATTTATCGATCAGCGTGACAACCCCCATTCGATTGGTGCTGATTGCAGACTTCTCATCTACTCCCATAGCAAAAACACAGGATCGATGATGGCGGACATTTTGGCGGGTGTTGAACCCGGCCATATGCAAAGCATACAAGCCGCATACATTGCAGACATCAGCGGCATGCCATCCTTAATAAGTAGGTTTTTCGCTTTACCAAAGATGCGTGAAATAGCTTCACCTATTTTGGTGACCCAAGATCCTGATCTAGTTGCCTGGATCCCCAAAAAAGAGAGCAAACTAACTCTAATTTTTGCCCAGGGAGGTAAGGTCTCGAAAATTATCTATTCTAGCGATGAAGAAGAGATAAGAGTGTTGTTGAATATACCCCTTCCCTAGTGTAGTGCTTCATACTAATTGATGATTATAGTGAGATGCTAAGCGGCCAGCCGCTAGGCGCGTGTCGCAGGGAATGGCAGGCCCTTTCCAAGGCGTGCAATAACGCGGCTTGCCGCTTAGCATCTCGCCCAGAGGGAGGCCCGCTCAGGCCAGGATCCTGTGTTGCAATACTTGACAAGGGCGCGCCATTGTCTGCCCATTGCGCCTTGACTCCTGGCCTGAGCGGGCCTCTATAATCGTCAATTAGTATGAAGCACTGCACTGGTGTAGCGATGAGGAGCTCATCATTGTATCCAAAGATTACTTTACTCATTCACACAGTGTAGAAAGTAAAAAAAGGTTAATTATTGCGTCAAATTCCAGATGGTTAGGCTTATTTCAATGTATAACGTATGTCAGCCTAAAATTATCTGTGATAAATAACCATGAGGATACGAATATGGATCAAAGTAAAAAAATCATTGCAGCACTGAGCCTGTTGAGCCTGGCAGCTTGCAGTCAATCGAGTGATTCTGGTGAACCCCCCGTAATGGAGCAGAAACCAAACACTTCAGGCAGCATTACCGAGAAAGTGACTGAAGCTGGAAAAGAGACATGGGAAAAGACCAAAGAGGTCACCAGCAATGCAGCTAACACTGTTACCAATAAGAGCAAAGAAGTCTATGAAGGTGCTAAAGAGATGGGTAGTGATGCAGCAACCGCTATCACAGATACTGGCAAAGAGGTGTATGAAAACACCAAGCAAACTGCTTCAGAAGTTGGCAGTGCTGTTAGTGACAAGAGTGCCGAAGTTTATAAAGAGACAAAGGAAGCAACAGGTGAAATGTACGATGCCACTAAAGAGAAAGGTGCTGAAGTTATCGACAGTATGAACAAAGAATAAGGGGATCCTGAAGGAAATCGACATGGATACCAATCGTAGGGTGGAAAAGCTCAGTCTATCCACCGATCTCAGCGACGATTATGGTGATTACGCTAGGCTTTTCTACCCTACGATAGACGAGATTAGGATAATATAGACTTAATCAGATAGATTATTACAACATCCTCCTTTGGAATAGAGCTGCGAAGGGATTTAAAAAGCTAGCTATACAAGAATTCACCATCGATCAATTTTTCGAGAAAATTCCATTAAAATACAGATACTTTGATTATTCATTATACCCAATATGAATATATCCATCCTACTACCTCTTCCATGAGATACCAAAAGAGTGATCTGAATCATTCTCTGCATGAGATATAAGCATCACTCAGTCAACAAAAAATAGAATCAGTCTAAGAATAATTCTACCTATTTAAATCTACACTTCTGATTTAATAGCTTTTTTTACATATAAGATTCAAGATAACATAATGGTAGCCGCAAATAATCCTATGTTCAGATGGAGACGATATAAGGACTGATATCCAAAGTCGATATCATTAGTTTTTCTTATTACGCCAGTAGGTATGAAGAATGGATAGCAGTGCAGACACACAGACCACGGTTTCTCAATTGCTTTCAGAAAATATCAAGAATATACAGGCTAATTGGCCAGTCTTGCCTTCAGGACTATGGAATGCATCTAGTGTAAGGTCAGCATTACGCTATGTTAGCGAACTAACCAGAAGGAGCCGGAATGAGGGTTTTGTTAATATCAATGAACTCTCACAGCTAATAGAGAAGGCGATCAATGATATAGACCGGGAGAAGGTCCAACCTGACTTCGAAGAGATCAAAAATGTCAATCAACTGCTTGAGAAGTTGGAGCAGATGATCATGACCCTCCGTACTTCAGATAGCAATCATATTACTGAACAGTCAGGTTATGACCTCGTTTATCTTCACAAAAACGATAGCAATAGTGATCAAATCACCGATGCAATTGAAAAAAATGGATGGCGAATCCTGAACCTTGAATTCACGGTTGACCTACTTAATTTCCTCTCTTCTGAAACAGTAAAGCTAATCCTGATTGAAACGCAATACATTCAGGATATGAGTGAGATCAATAAGCATTTAAGTGAATCACAAGCAACCAGAAAGAGTCGACCTGAACTGATTTTCCTTACCGGTGAATGTAACATTGAAATCCGCTTGGAAGTGCTGCGTACCGGTGTAACCCAATGCTTCACCAGCCCTGTAAACGTCAACGACCTGATGCTGAGTATCAAGCAGATAGTCTCACCTCAGACAAAACCAAAACCTCGTGTTTTGCTCATAGAGGATGATGAGTCTCAGGCACAATTTGCCAGTATCTTATTACAAAAAGGTGGACTGAAGACCCTATCGATAACAAATCCATTGAGTGTCATAGAGGCCGTTAAGTCATTCCAACCCGACCTTATACTAATGGATCTCTATATGCCCGGCGCCAACGGCATTGAACTCACACAAATAATTCGTGATAGAAAAGAGTTAATCAATATACCCATAGTCTTTCTATCAGGTGAAGAGAGCATGGAGAAGAAGCTTCTAGCCCTCCACTCGGGTGCAGATGATTTTCTAACAAAACCTGTCAGACCGCAGCATCTTTTAGCTACTGTAAAGACAAGAATCAATAGAGCACAGATTATTTTCGAAGCAGGTGCCAAAGGAAATATTGACTACTCGACTGGCCTGCAGAACAGAAAAGCACTACTACTAAAGCTAGACTGCATGAGCCAGGGTGCAGGCAACAGTAATCCTGTAGCCGGATTATTTTCAATAACGTTTGCTGACCCAAAGCAATATCATCATGATGATGACTACAGTAAAATTATTGAAAAACTGACTCAACTTGTTAGTTCCTCACTCAGTAAACATGACATTCTCGCCCGTTCATCGGAATACTGTCTGGGAATACTCATCCAACGAAACACCATAAAAGAGATTACCAGCTTTGGAGTAGAGATCTACAATTACATAAAAGCCAATATTGGGGAGGGCATTCAATTTGGTATAGGTGAAGCATTGATCGATTTCAATCATAACGATACTGATCTTCTGCTTACCCAATCGGAAGCTGCTTCATTAACGGCATTTCGCCATCAAACAGACTCCTATCTTGAGTATCAAGACCAGGTAGAAATACCAGTTAAGTCAGAAACATCCACTGATAATTTTCAGAAACAACAATTTTTAAATGCCTTGAATACAGGACTTATTGAATTTCAACAGCAAGACTTTCATTCAATCCATGATGCAAACAAAAAGACTATAGAGCTATCACCAAAACCAGCACCTGCCACAGATATCATACTCATTTCGGACAATATTTTTATAACAGCAGATCAGCACGGTTTGAGCTCAGAGTTTGATCACTATATTTGCAAATACGCTTTAAAAAAGCTTGGAAAATTGGCCCTTATTCAAGATATGACGCAAGTTATAATTCCTCTATCCTCGCAAATAATGAATGATAAAAAAATAATAGAGTCGATAAAGTCTGAACTACGCAGACTACAACTGGTAGGCACAGGTTTAATGGTAGAGCTAGACCTACCATCCTTAGCTAAAAACCTTAAACAGGCTCGCCACTTTATAGGTGAACTCTCTGCTATGGGCATCAGCACACTACTTGGAAATTTTGCCTGCAATGAGACTGCATATAAAGTGCTTGCTTATCTAAAAGCAGACGGAATACGCCCTCATATCTCCATGTTAGATACCAATTTTGAGGAGACCAATGAAATCGCAGCCCAAGTACATTCTCTTCACGCTAAGATTATACTACCAACGGTTGCAGGATTTGATCAGATCAGTTTGTATTGGTCTGAAGCAGCAGACTTTGCCCAATCAAACTACAATAATTAGAACAGTTCTAATTTACTAAGGAACGAAAACATCACTCTTCTGCATAACCAACATAAGCAAATAAAAACTTCATAGTTAGAACTACCGCACACGATTTCAATTCCTGTAATCACTAAAATTATGTTACATTTCCATAGGCATGGATCCCGTCTTTGAAGTCGCTGACTTTAGCAACTACGCAGTTCGACCGCTTTACCACTTGTCATGGATGCCACACCGCCACACTGGGCTAACTCTCACTGTGGCATTTTATTAGCTGCCTGTTTGAGTGAAGATTGGTGTTCATCGGATGATAAGATGGAAAATGAGAGCCGCTTTAAATGGCATCATTCTTATGCTGCGAAACCGCAACATTCCTGGATTAAAGATACTGATTTTTCTTATCACTATCTGTTTTTTCAGAATCGCCACAGCAGAAAACTTGCCAATCGAAAGCCTATTGGAAAGAAGTTATTTAGACGACTATTATAGTAATGTGATTTACGGCTATCGTATCATCACAGAGACTGAGAAGTATGGTGCACGCTATACTGGCAACAGTTTACGCTGTACCAACTGCCACCTTGATGCAGGTCGTCGAAAAGATGCCATTCCCCTCAATGTGGCAGGTATGTATCCAAAGTGGCGAAGCAAGAATGGTCGACGAAACGGCATCGGCCTGCGTATCCGTGAATGCTTTGTCTACAGCCTTGATGGCATTATGCCGCCAGAAGATGCTCCTGAAGTGATGGCAGTCTCTGCCTATATCTCATACCTGTCCCATGGCGAAGTAATTGGCGAGGCTCCTGAAGGCCGGGGGGTGCCAACGATTCCTGATACCGGTTATGACCCTAATCCTGCCACAGGAAAAGCTATCTACGACCAGAAATGTGCAGCCTGCCATGGAGAAGGTGGACAGGGCTTGCCAACGATACCGCCATTATGGGGAATCGATTCCTATAATGAGGGTGCCGGCATGACAGATGTGAAGCGAGCAGCAGGATTCATCTGGGCAAATATGCCGCTTGGTCAGGAGCGTACACTCAGTCATCAGGACTCTCTGGACGTCGCAGCCTATATAAATATCCAGATCCGTCCTGGAGATCCACGTAAATACAAATTACTCAAGCTACTCGAGTCTGTGTCAGGTATTTTCAGACAATGAGTTACTGTGTTGTGCATCTACTACTGATAATTGAGCTGATGCCCTTGATGGAAGCGCAATGGCACTGAATCGTCTACCGGAAGTTCTTCCCTGGCATCCACGCCGCTCGACTAAAATCGATTACTCAAGTGAACTCTTTGGTGCATTCATTGGAGCTATCCTGGTTATCCCACAGGGGATTACTTTCGCTTATCTGGCTGGACTGCCACCACAATATGGCATCTATACCGCGATCTTCGTCACCTTGTTTGCCAGTCTTTTCGGTACCAGTTCCATGCTCGGCGGACCTAACACAGCAGTGGCCATACTCATTGGCGTGGCAGTTGCACCCTACGCAGGACGTGGGAGTCCGCTCTACATTGACTATGTTTTAATGCTCAGCTTCATGGTCGGCATGATTCAGCTGTTAATTTGGTTGCTGCGTGGCGGCCGTTTTTTTATGTATTTGAGTCCCGCAGCCATCACAGGTATCACTACAGGTGTGGGTTTAATTTTGGTTCTCTCCTCTCTAGACGGCATACTCGGACTCTCGACTTCTGATACCCTCTTTTTTTTCCATAAGCTCTATCTTCTAGTCGACGATGCAGAAAGTCTGGTAAATCCCTATAGTTTCTGTGTGGGGGCAGTAACAGTCGTGACCGGGCTAGTGGCGCGGCACTACAAGCCCCGCTATGCAATCCTGATAGCCATTGCAGCAGGCTATCTCTGTGGTTTGGTGGAGATGGCATGGTTTCCACAGGTCGATATGGAACTGGAACTCCTGGGGCACCTACCAATCTCCCCGTTGCCACTCTCTCATCCACCGATTGGTACTGAATATTTTCTGGTTGGCCTTAGTATGCTGCCCGACGCCCTTATCATCGCGCTCATTGGACTGGCACAATCGATGGTCATTGTAAAACATTTAAGAAGCGATACCGATCAGCCCATTCAACCTGATAAAGAGGTGTTCGCTCAAGGTTTAGCCAACATACTTGCCCCCTTTTTCTCCAGCTTCGCCGGATCGGGCAGTTTCAATCGCACCATGGTGAATCAGTCCTTGAATGTTAAGACCCCACTGGCAGGCATCATATCTTCAGCAGTTGTCCTGCTGCTGATTCTGTTACTTGGACCTATCCTCACCTACCTACCAATGGCAGTCATCTCAGGCACTCTATTGTTGGTAGGCATCGGGATGATCAAGACAGATGAGATTTTACGCTTGGCGACATGGCGTGGTGAACTGACTGTATTTGCGATTACCCTATTCAGCATTATCTTTGTCGGACTCCAAAGCGGCCTGGTAGTAGCAATGGTATTGTCTGTACTACTGTTCGTACTTTCAGCCTCCCGACTGGAACTCCAAGTGGAGCATGAGGCTGTCTCGGTTAGAATTCGCGTCGAAGGGCATCTCTTCTATGCATCCATCGATCAACTCAGCCAACTACTTAAGCATCATCGCACAGAAAACGTGATACTCGATCTAAGTGTTGTCTCTTACCTTGATCTCTCAGCGACAGAAGCAATCGCCAAAGAGCTTACCAACCGAGACAAAAAACTGACCTTCTTTGCCATTCAACTCAACTCCAACCGCCTCCAGGCTCACTTCGAAAATCGAATGCAGGGTGAGCCTGTACAGTTCATCCAGCAATCCCAAGTATAACCCAACTGTTCCAACCACTAGAGAATCAGTTGGCATAGCACAAAGAGCACCTATGAGTGCTGTTGCAACAATCCATAAGCTACGAAAACATCATCAAGGTCTGTACTTGGAGCAGGTCTGCAGTAGAGATAACCCTGTGCTGCCTCACAACCAATATCTTTCAGATGAATTGCCTGTTCCTCAGTCTCTACTCCTTCAGCAATGACCTTCAGATTAAGACTCTTACCGAGGGCAATTACTGCACCAGCAATGGCCAGATCGTTTGCATCATCAGGGATATCTCTTACGAAGGATTTATCAATTTTGAGCTTGTCGATAGGTAGACGCTTAAGATAGCTGAGGGAGGAATAACCGGTACCAAAGTCGTCGATTGATAGCAAGACACCCAGCTCTTGCAGTGCTTCAAGCTGACTGATAGCTGCTTCAGCTTGTTGCATAATAAAGCCTTCTGTGACTTCCAATTCCAGATATTTTGCAGGTAGACCTGATTCACTCAAGGCAGTTCGGACTTCATCTACCAGGCCTCCCCTCTGGATCTGCGGACCAGCCACATTGACAGCAATACGGCCGAAATCAATACCACGCTGCAACCATTCCACCCCCTGTCGACAAGCTGTCTGAAGCACCCACCTTCCCAATGGAAATATCAAGCCGGTCTCCTCAGCCAGTGGGATAAAACGCACTGGTGACACCATCCCAAAATCAGGATGCCACCAACGCACCAATGCCTCAAGACCGATAAGCCTATTATTCTTCAAATCTACCTGGGGTTGAAAGAAGAGACGCAGTTCATCGTTCTCAATAGCGCGACGCAGACCAGCCTCCAGCAGCACCCGCTCGAATGCATCCCGAGTCAACTCTTCGGTATAGAACTGGTAGTTATTGCGTCCCTCATCCTTTGCACGATACATGGCAGCATCTGCATTTCGAAGCAGCGTATCGGCATCTTGACCGTCACTTGGATAGAGGCATATTCCAAGACTAGTTGTCACAGAGATATCCCTTCCTTCAAGTAAAAAAGGCTCTTCGAATGACTTCAGGATTTTTTGCGCCACAGTACCAGCATGCTCCGGCTCATCGACCTCATCTAGCACAATGACAAATTCATCACCACCGATACGGGAGACAGTATCCTCGTGACGCACTACTTCCAACAGCTTTTTTGACACCTCCTGCAGTAGTAAGTCTCCCACAGGGTGACCCAGGCTGTCGTTGACATGCTTGAAACGATCGATATCAATAAAAAAAACTGCCAGATTACGCTGATGACGTTCAGCATGTTTAATCGCTTGCTCCAGACGTTCAGTAAGTAACAAACGATTAGGCAGGTCAGTCAACGCATCGTAATGGGCCAGGTGATCCAGTTTTTCTTGAGACTGCTTGATCTGGCTGATATCAGAAGAGACCGACAGATAGTGAGTGACTGATCCTTTGCTGTCAGTAACCGCGCTGATGTTCTGCCATTCCGGAAATATAGATCCATCCTTGCGTCGGTTCCAGATCTCACCACGCCAGCGACCTGTTTCTTCAAGGGATTTCCACATGCTTTGAAAGAAAACACGATCATGCCGACCCGATTTCCACATACTTGGATTGCTGCCAATCACCTCTCCTCGCGAAAATCCCATGATGTCGAGAAATGCCTGATTGACTTCAACAATCAACCCATCTGCTCCGGTGACTACAATTGCCTCAGCCGTGTTGTCGAATACATTCGCCGATAATCTCAGGCGTTCGTTTATCTGTCGTGCATTTGTCAGATCATGAATACTGGTAAGTATGCCTGTCGGCTTACCGGTCTCATCACGAATCAGATTAAGGGTCACATCAATAGGGTAACCATGAGGGTTTGCAGGGTCTTCAGCTTCCAGAGTAATGGTCCCTTCCTGCATCTTTTCCTGAGCTTCGCAGATTGAACATGGCTGACATTTATCTTGTGGATGCATCAACTCAGCAATATGGCGCCCCTCGCACTGCTCTGGGCTGGAACTCACCATCTGATAAAACGCTTTGTTAGCCCGCCGCAGATGTCTCCCTGTATCGAGCATGTAGACCACATCATCGAGTTGATCCATTGCCTGGGTCCATTCAGCGCCAGCTCGGGCCAGTTCTTGCTCCACCTTTTTACGACCGGTTATATCCTGTGCGATGCCGATAAGCCGGGATGGATTGCCTTGATCATCCAACTCCCTGGCCGCTTTGCAATATATCCAATGTCTATGCCCATCCAGGCTACTTACACGGTACTCCATCTCATGTTTTGAGCCATGCTGGATCGCGTTGTTGAGTGATTTCTGAACCGCAGGCCAATCCTCAGGGTTGACGAGGGAAGAGAGTAGAGCAGGCCCGGCAGGCTGTTTGGGATCGGTACCTAAAATGGCATGGATCTCTCCCGACCACTTTGCCAGACCTGTAGCAACATCCAGCTCCCAGTGTCCCATACAGGCAGTATGTTCTGCTTCAAGCAGACGCTTCTCACTCTTACTAATCCGTTCCAATAACAGGTAACCTGACAACGCCATGGCAATGCGTTCGCAGATAGCTCGAAACAGTGCTTTCTCAACAGGATTCCAGAGATATGAATTTCTGCATTGGTGAATCACCAGCAGCCTTGGCGCTGCATTCTCCAGATGCAATACCGCCATCATCTCACTCTGTATTCCCAGCTTATAAATTAGATCGTCCTGATCGATAACCTTGTCACGATGCCGCAAGTATGGCTCGGCTTGGGAGAGGGCAAAGCTCATCACCTCTGAGGAAGAACGGTCCATCATTAGCCTGCCGTCACTGGCAAGTGCCCCCAGGTATTCGGGTCTTGAGGACTCATGAATAACCTGACAGAAAGGGACATCAGGATCACAGGGATCGATCATCCACACCCGATCAGCATTAAATATTTCTAATACCAAGTCCATCAGACTGTGCATCAGGCTACTTGAAAACTGATGTTCACTCAGAATCCGAGATACTCTATCAAGACTCTCCAGATACCAGGTATGTTGCTCAATCTGTTCGAGCGTTTGTTGACGCTCCATCACTGTGCAGAAGGTTTCTGCCGCTGTGAGCAGAACACTGACATCTTCCTCCAACCAAGCCTTCTCCGGCTTTTCAGAATCGAAACTTATAAAACCTTCGATATCCCCCACCCCTTGCAGTGGAATATTGAGCATTGATGAGATCCCCTTGTCCTGCATATGCTTTCGCAGGGCAGGCATGTTGTTGCCCTTATCGGCAAGGGAGATTGTCAGCACTTTCCCCCTGCCAAGGAACTCAAGCAGATCCTGAAATTGATCGATTTTAAGATCCTGTAGTTGTACTTTCAGGGGCAATACCCCATCTGCACACCATTCGTGTGTATTGGAGAAGAGACCTTTCTGACGGTCAACCAGGAACAGGTAGCTACGACTGGCATTCACAGACTCACCAAGTCGCTGCAGGGATCTATCGATTTTGCTATCCAACTCACTACTACCCACTTGAGCCATATCTGTCGAAATTGCTGCAAGTGTTGATTCCAGTTTAAGGCGGTAGTGCAGCCTTAACTCATTCTCATGGGCTTTAGTGATCTCTTCCACCACCTCTATATAGGTATCCGGCTCCTCACCAGGAGCCCAGTTAGGTGATACAGTGAGGTTGACCCACACTACTGAGCCATTGCGATGGTAATAGCGCTTCTTTTTTGAGAACTCCCTAACCTCGCCGGCCATTAACCTGGTCATGCTATCCAGATCAGACAGCAAGTCATCAGGATGGGTGATATCCTTAAAGGTCATACGCTCTGACATCTGTTCGGCGCTGTAACCGATCATCTCGCAATAGCGGTGGTTGATACGTAGATAGCGTCCTGTACGTGAATCGATCAAGGCAACGCCAATAGCAGCCTGTTCAAAGATACTACGGAACAGTGCTTCACTACGTCTCAGATCCTCCTCAGCCTTTTTGATTAAAGTAATATCTCTGGCAATTCCGAAGACACCTGCCACCTCTCCGTCAATCACCATCGGTCCTTTTGTAGTCAGATAGGGGATTGTGGTATCTCCAGCAACTACAGGCTCTTCGTAAGTCTCGGTATTACCGGTTTCCATGATCCGACGATCGTCTGCACGAAACTGTTCCGCCAAATCGTGGGGGAAATGGGCAAAATCATCGACCCCGGTCAATTCATCCCGGGACTTACCTATCAGACTGGCCAACGCCTGGTTACCAATCAGGTAGCGTCCTTCCCGGTTCTTTACAAAAATGGCATCAGAGGAACCTTCGACCAAAGCATCGATCATTCCATGAAGGCGATCCCGCTCCTGCTGGCGCAAGTGTTTTTCCGTAACATCCTGTACAGTACCTGCTGAGCGCAGAGGTTTACCCGACTGATCAAAGTGGGTATCACAACGTATGTTGATGTACTTTATCCGTCCTTCATCGAACAACAGGCGATGCACGATATCGAATGGCTTTCGTTTGACTAAGGACTTGTTATAGGCTCGGCTGACGTTTTTACGGTCATCAGGATGAACCAGCTTAAGAAAGGCTTCGAAGGTTTTGGCAAAACGTTGCGCATCGACCTCAAAAATTCTATACGCCTCATCGGACCACCATATCGAGTTTTTGGCGAGATTCAGTTCCCAACTGCCAATGTGTGCCAAGCGCTGTATTTCTGCCAGTCGCTCCTCAGTACGGCGTAGCTCTCTCTCGGTCTGCAGTTCAGTGCGCAACTTGTCCAGATCCGATTCCCGTTGATCCAGAATTTCACGTAAATGTTCGACATGGCGATTGTAAAGCTGTTTCACAATATCGTGGCGTGTTACCAGACCGATAACAGTATTCGTCCCATTTACCACGACCAGACGACGAATTTTGGAGCTATCCATGATGTGCATGGCTTCAGGCAGTGGGGTATCTTCAGTCACAGTAGTAACAGGCTTGGTCATATGCTTGCTAAGGGGAGCCTCAAAAACAACACCTGCCTGCGACTCTAGACGAACCAGATCCCGCTCAGTGAATATCCCCACCGGCTCTCCCCGCTCCTCTATAACCACACAGGAAATATGATCCCGTGTCATCATCCGCACGGCATCTTCCACCCAGGCATCGCTTGGAAGAGTAAGCACATTGTGAATCATCACTGCGCCAACTTCCTTAAATCGAACCAGAAACTTATTCCCAATATGCTGAAGAAAATCGCCCTCAGTGACGATACCGACAAGTCCCCCAGACTCGTTAACCACAACCAGGTGGCGTACACGTTGTTCGGTAATCAGAAGGTAGCCATCCTGATATCCCATCTCCGGTAGCGCAGTCAGCAGCGGTTTACCCATAACCTCTTTAATCTGGGTATCGTCCATGCTATAGCGTTTATAAGCGAGCAGAACAGCATCTCGCTCAGTGAAAATACCAACCGGCTGTTCACCTTCCATCACCACCAATGCGGAGATTTTTCTCTCACGCATTAGCTCCAATGCACTGCGCACCATACAGACGACATCGACCGTGGTAACTTGTGATGTTAGTATTTCAGCTAAGGTCAGCAACTGTTTCCCCGGTTCAAAGAATTCAGGTGGGAGCAAGAACTACTGCTCGCATTCAGATAATCAGACTATAGGAATGTATAGGTACTCGTTTGAAAGAAGAGCCTTTATCTTGATTGTAGAATAGCTGAATGCAGCTCGGAACGGCTTCACTCCCATTGTACCAGATACCATACACCGGTTTACTATCGAAACCCTATACTTCGAATTGAAATCAGTGGATAACCTGTTGAGTCCAGGAATCTTATTATTAATGAGTAGTCGTGGCAATCAGGAAATACTAGCTTCAATGAACTCTAGTAGAATAGTCATCTGGAGATTCAGAAGTGTTTAGTAGAGAAACTCCGTAGACTCAATACTCAAGAGATCCTTTGTCTCCTGATAGGTGCATCGAACTACAAGACGACCTACCCTCAGATACAAGGGTTTTGGCTCTGGAGAGGAGAAAAACATGGTGAAAGAGACGATGCAACCCTCGCATGGTAGCAAAAGCCACGACCATGCCCTGAACCTAACAGACCCATCTGAGAAGTGGGAACCTCGAAAAGTCATACTATTCAGTGGCCACATGATCGATACCCCGCAACGGCAGACGCCACGTTTTCCTGCGGAGAAGGTACAAATTGCCGCCAAAAGAATTAATGAGGAATTGGAGAAAATGGATGCTGGGCCAGAAGACCTCGCCCTGACCCAGGGCGCTTGTGGTGCCGATATTCTTTTTACTGAGGTCTGCCTGCAACGGGGTGTTAAGGTGCATTGGCTGCAGCCATTCGATGAAGCGGATTTCATCCGGAAATCTGTCGCACAATGTGGTGAAACATGGAAAAACAGGTATAACAAGATAAGACCTAAGCTGGCAGTGCCGATCCTGTCAGCACCAGACACTTTGGGTCCGCCTCCGAAAAATGCCAGCCAAGATTATGCCTATGTAAGATGCAATCTTTGGCTACTCAGCACCGCAATGACCTATGGTTCGGAGAGAGTAAACTTCATCTGTCTATGGGATGGTGAAGGTGGTGACAGCTCAGGAGGAACTGCGCATATGTATAACGAAGTTAGCAAGAGAAAAGGGAGAGTATTCAGAATTGACAGTCATTCATTGTAACCATTTCAGAGCGCCAAACCCCATTCAATATCAGCGCAATTTATTGCACCAAAATTATTATTGTTATCTTGAAACATTAACATCTGATGCTGACATCCCCCCCCCCCTGCCAGAGGGTGATGCAAAAGACCAAGCCGCCAATCACATTCAGGGTGCAATTTGTAGGGTGCAGCCTGCCGCACCATGCCGATCGTCTGAAGATACAAGTACCAAAGTATATGCACACATCTTAATTTTGACTTGCTTTTACAACACCTTCTTCCGGGAGAAGATCAAGATGAGGTGATTAATAATAACGTCAGCTTTTCAATTCATAAATAATATCTCTTTCTCAAACGGCGGAAAACAAGCGGGTGAGTAGAAGTATATTTATCAATGGATCTCTTATGGAAGCTCTATTCAGCCTGGAAGCAAGCCTCAAACAATCTTTTAGTTAACTGATCCGCCACCTTGGGAATCGATGTTTGTACAGATAACAAATTCACCTGCGGCTTTGCCAAACCGAGGTTAGGTGAACTCCCTGGGATTCGCTTCCAGAGTCTTTGCAGTTGTTGTTCCAGAAATCCATTATCGGTAGTTTCGTCGACCACAAACAACACCCGATCAAGTAAAACATTGGTAAGCAGTTGTTCAAGCTCCCAGAGACAACCCTGATTCTGTCGTGAAAAACTGCGAAGATCCATTAAAACCACATCACATTCGGAGGCCAATCTGCTCATGCACATTTGCCAAGTATCATTGCGACAGAAAAACTCATTAACCCTGTAGCGACCATCCGGATCAGGTAGACAATCCCGGAGAGCCAGCCTTTGTTCCAAAACAGAGGGATTGTCAATGAAACTGCGTGACAGATGACCACCCATATAGTCGAGAAATTCGTGGGGCTCTACTGTACTGGTCACTAGGTCTGGACCGGCGATCAAGTCGATGTTACCCATACGTAGCCAACGCTTGGAAAGGGTATCGAACATGCGTTCACTTTTCCGTCCAAGAGCGAATACACGCAATAGCAGCAGAGAAGATGGTTTATCTGAACTGATCTGTGATGTTATACGAGTAAACCCTATCCGTGTAATCTGTTTATACAGAATGTAAGCCACCAATCCCGTAAAGATCCACACCCAACCCTCAAAGGCTAATGTTATCGACTGAAACAAGGCGAACATCATCCAAAGCGCGTCCAGATTGAGGGACTGGTCACTCATACGCTTGGTCCGATAGGCATAACCCAATCGCCCAAGTAACCACCAGCCAAAAACCCCGAATAAAAGAAATCCCAATAGATTGATCATTACATAGATCGGGGTCGCGCCAAGTCCAAGAAAAACACCTATCCCGGTAAACGCACGCAGCATGGTTTCACTGCTGCCAACAATAGTTGTCAAAACTACAGCACCTGTCACACCTGCGACCATAAAGGTCAGCACCAACGGACCCACAGCCCTTATCCGGCGCAAAAAATAGGTAGCAAGCAACAAGGTCGGGGCACCATTGGCGAATAGCCAGAAAAAAAACAATTGCCCAACACTCGAGTCAGGGTTACGGGCAATAACCACTACTCCGATAAGCGCGACAAACAGGAAGTAACCGGTAAATATAAACTGTTTTTGACCTGACGAGGTGGCCGCCGCCATTACCACAACGATAACCCCAGGCCAGGCATAACAGACAAACAGCCAGAGTAAACGAACCAGGGGAAATCCACCCCCGGCAGTAATCATCCAGGGCAGGCTCAGTACCAGGGCATAGACAACACCAGCAACACCATATACCAGACCGAGCCGTTGCAGTGAAACAGAAGTGGCGTCGAAGGCACTCTCAGCACGCCCATGCAGAAGCACTGTATCCTTGATCATGCTGATTCTCAGAGGTGGTGACTCTTGTGCAGACACCTTCGCCCCGGCAACCTCACCCGGCATACTCGAACCACCATTGCCCCTCATGGATCGAATCACCGCTCGACGGTAAAGCAAGAGTAGAAAAACCGAGAAAATCATTGTCAGAGGCGCACTCACCAATATGATGAATAGCAGCACCCCAGTCAAAGCGGTAGTCAAATCCATCTGTGTCTCTCAGGCTGAACCGTTATTTGGTGAAAGCATTTCCAGGTTACACTTTATTGAAACCTACTCCTCTAAAAATAGACCCGTATCACTTTGGATTGAAGATCAATAATGTGTGGTAGTTATAGTAAATCTGTTTGTAATAAAGGCAAGGATTGACAATATTTAGAGCTTGCAAGGATTGTTAAGAAGAAGCGACAGACATAAAAAAAGAGACCCAACAGCATTTTGTTTCCTGATACTGAATTGTTAGTAGGGGCTGGATTTGAAACAATGATCGTTATAAATATAAATTTTAGTATATTAGTTTGTTCTTTATACATAATGGTTATCAATAAATTTAAACTATAGAACTGCTATTCAAGGCCATATACATGTATTGATAGAGACCCCATTGGAGAGACTAACCAGGCTACCGAGATTGAGTCCTGTTATTCAACTGCACCCTCACCAGAGAGAAGAGGAATTTTATAAATAAACTGTCTGACCTTGCTGAAGTCTCTTTAATGTCCTAACTTAAAATAAAAACCGGGCCATATATATAATTATAATTCCAAAAAGAGTACCAGTAGGTTACTTCAAGCCGAATTTTTAAGGACTTGGCGTGCAGGGTTAGGATTGGGATTAGACAACCGACTGCTAGCATGACATTTACATATACTTTCAGAAGATAAGGCTGCTTGGACAGATAAACTGGATGAGTATGATGGAGATCGTGTGCTATGCGCCAGTTAGGGAGACAACTCAAATGACATACACTCGGCATTGCTCCTTAGAAGCATTCTTTGCTTCATAAAAACAGCTTGGGATTTTCTGGTGTTGTTTTCCGACTGATTTAAGAATCACTGAGAGAGCGCTAAGAGTAATCACTGCATATATAGGCTATCGGGAAGGGAGATAAGGGAAAATGAAACGAATCATACTTTGTGCGGATGGAACAGGTAATAAAGGTGGTTACACACCTGATAGTAACGTCTATAAGATCTACAACGCGATCAGAATACACAAGCTAGACGCCGATGACTCAAGAGAGAATCAGATTGTCTATTACGATAATGGTGTTGGTACCGCAAAAAACAAGATCTGGCGAGCAGTCACAGGTGCTGTTGGGTTTGGCTTTAAACGGAACGTCTGCGATCTCTACGCATACTTGGCCCGAAACTACCAACCAACAGGAGAAAATAATGCAGAAGCTGATGAAGTATTTGTCTTTGGCTTCAGTCGTGGCGCAGCAACCGCTCGTGCCTTTAATGGTTTCGTACATACCTGTGGCTTATTGGATGGCAGAAAACTGACTGAGGAGGCATTGCGCAATAGAGTCAAAGAGGAGTTCAAGCGATACACCAAACTGGGTAAACAGAAAAAGACAGACTCCAAACCAGTACTTGGTAAATCACATGGTGTAATTCCCATAAAATTTCTTGGCGTTTGGGATACCGTTTCAGCACTAGGATTCCCAAAGAGAACAGACACCACCGGTATTTTCTCTTTACTTCTCAACGGCCTATTCGAGACCATGGATTATATATCGGACAAGATTTGGTCACATAATTTCTACAACTATGCACTAACAGACAATGTAGATTATGCCTATCAGGCCTTAGCTATAGACGATGCTCGAACTGCTTTCTGGCCGCTTGTCTGGGATGAGACAGAACGTAAAGCGGGTTCTGTAGAACAAGCCTGGTTCGCCGGAGTACATTCTAACGTCGGTGGTGGATATGAGAGACAGGGCTTAGCCAATATTGTGCTGGACTGGATGATGATCCGTGCCCAAGCCCATGGCCTCATATTCAAGGACGGTATACACCAGCAGGTAAAAGCGGACAGACATGTCCATGGCCGTCTCTATAATTCTCGTGATGGTCTTGCCGTGTTTTATCGTTTTCACCCTCGACAGATAACGGAATTACACCAGCTCAGTAGTGGTGATAAAGAAATTGGCCCCATTAAGGTCCATGATAGCGTTATCGAACGTATGGCCAGAAAGACAGCCAACTATGCCCCTACCCATCTTCCCGCTCAATTCTCGGTCGTCAGAAGCAAGCTCGACGCTACAAATGAGGTGGGAGAATGTGTGATGGATGTGGACATCGGTACGAATCAGGATTGGGACGACGCGCGAAGTTCTGTTGAAACGAATATTCTATGGCGTAAACGATCATATATGGCTATGTTGACATCAACACTATTCATACTGGCTTCAGCTCTATATTTTCGCTTTAGTTCGACACCTGATCCTGATACTTGGAATGGTCTTCATGGTCATATAGCCAAAACCCTTGATTACATATTACCCGACTTTTTCAGGGGTCTTCTCGAAGTTACGATAGTACAGACGCCTATCTGGTTTTGGGGTGCGCTAGTATTTTATATCCTACTATTCATCATAAATGAGAAAGTTTTCAGGAAAGGCACACAGACTGCCGCTGCAGGATTACGAAGACAGCTGTTACATCAGCTGGAAAAGAGTGGCAAAGCAACTTCAGTTGGAAAACTCAGTAATAAGTAAGAGACGGTAAATTTGGATATATCTGCGATCTGTCAGGCAGGCATGATCTCTCGTTTTTATCTATACAACATCTACTGATGTGTATGCTTTTTTTACACAGTGACAAAGTACCTGGTCTGAAATGTATGCAATAAAACTGCACACGTTTATAGGGCTCACTACAATAAAAAAAGTATGGCATCACAATAACAGTATGGACAGGTGACCTATGAGCAAAATTGTGATTGGTATCCACGGACTTTCTAACAAACCTGCTGCGAACATCCTGGAAAAGTGGTGGGAAGAGGCTATCAGGGAGGGGTTGAGTAAGAACGAAGAGATGGATAACGTATCCTTGAACTTCAGCTCTGTATATTGGGCAGATGTCCTCTACGAAAAACCTAACGAACAACCAGAGAATCACCCAGATGCTTATAGACCTGCAGCGAAGGATGAAATACAGCCATATAACGAGAACTGGGTAGACTCACTGCGTGAGAAATTTCGCGATGCTGGTGGTGATGCTATGGATACCCTGAAAGAATGGTTTGGTATCGATAAAACTGCCGACAAGGTTCTAGAAAAAAAACTGCCCGACCTTTCACGATACTATAAAGAAGAAGCTATTCGCACAGAATTACGCCGCCGCTTGAAGGATGAAATCAGAAAACACACTGGACAAAATATACTTCTGATTGCTCATTCGATGGGGAGTATCATTGCATATGATGTATTGAGAGAGATGGGCCATGAGAGCCCTAAACCTGTGATCGATCATTTTTTGACCATCGGTTCTCCTCTGGGATTACCCCATGTAAAAATGAAAATTGAAGATGAGTCTGCTCCAGTCAGAACCCCAACTATCGTTAGACGATGGTCAAACCTGGCAGACCGACGCGACCCTGTTGCCGTCGACCTGCATCTTGGCGATGATTATGGTCCAAATGTTAATGGTGTCCGAGTGAAAGATGACCTGGTACTAAATGATTGGGGAGGCATCAACCACAAATCATTTGGTTATCTGAGGACACCAGAGTTTTCTGCTATTTTGGCAAAGTTTTTGGATGCGTAATAGGTCAAACATAAAACAGATGCAAGGATGTTAATGATGAAAAGTAATATCCAATTCTTCAGACTACTTGTTGTAACGGCTATCCTCTCTGGGTGTTCAGGCATCCACTATAACGAAGGCGCATCACGTCTGGCCATTTCAGACACCAAAGAAGCAACTCTTAAGCCACTATTTTTTCCTGCGAATAGTACCGAAGCTCACTGCAAAATAAAGAAAACAAAAGATGCAGTATCTGTAAATCTCATCAGCGCTCATATTTGTGATTTTCTCGAGTTGTCCCTCGCTGGATTTAATTCGGGTGAGATGTTAAGCAGATCAAATGCCAAATCAGAAATATGCAGCAACGATGATAAACCATTGGCAGTTGACGCCAGCTCACTAAGACGACGCACACGTGGTGAAATACTGATTATTGCAAAAGTAGGAGAGTTATCTGATTTGAATGGCTTAACATTTGACGCTGGAAAACTTCAAGATACCGGCAGGGTAATCTACTACAACGCTGATGTTCGTGAGTCGGGACAATTAATCAATGCGATGAACATTCCAATCTACGGACCATTAGTTTACACAGGTGGAAGATTTGCAATTGACCTAAGCGTTGTCGAACTGGACAGTCAGGAAAATGAACAGATCAAAGCATTACTAGGTAAACTTGCTGCGATCGGTACGACTGTGTCCGCAACATCAACAGGACCTATATTAGATACGCTTAACAGCTTAGGCAGCACATTGATATCCGGTAACGGCGATGATATCGAACTTCGTTATCAGGCAGTCTATGACTTGCCGTCTGAAAACAGCGGAACACAAGTACATCGCATGGAATTAACTGAAGGCTACCTGGCTTTGGTGAGAGAAGAGCATCGCAGCCGCCTGCCCAATTGGGAGACACTATGCATAGACAAAGAGGCAGGATTAATCCGAAAAATAAATTCTGATACAGCCTTATGCAACGGTGATGTCTATAGGGACAGAACCTGGCTATTACTGCGGGTGGCAAAAGAAGATAAAAATAGTGACTTTGTACAAAAGGCTATTGCTACGGAAGTAGTGAGTGAATTTCTGAATCGTAGCAAGACAGACCTACAGGGCAACGATCCATCAACTGAATTAGCTGAGGCCCTGGACAAACTTAAATCGGATTTGAATCAGATTAAATAGTGAATTACTTCATCCTTAAGAAGCAGAAATAGAGTACTTAAACTTATACTGGAACCAAGAGCAAGAAACTGGAGAAACCATGAAAACAAGAGTCGAGATGCTTAAAGAGATGGGCGTATCAACCGAAGATGCTGAGCAGTATATTGATGATCTGGAGATGACACTACCAAAATATGGCATTGCTGAATCAAAAGTTCGCTTGGCCCACTTTTTTTCTCAAGTGCTACATGAATCAGGTCAAATGAGATTTGACATGGAGAATCTGAACTACTCTGCAAAAGCGCTACGAGCCGTATTTGGAAAATACTTCAAGACTAAACGCCAGGCAGAAGCCTATGCACGACAGCCAGAAAAGATAGCCAATAAAGTCTATGCGAACCGAATGGGAAATGGCAGTGAATCTAGTGGTGACGGATGGAAATACAGGGGACGTGGCCTTATTCAGCTCACAGGCAAGAATAACTACAGAGCATTTGCAAAATGGATTGGAGATGATCGGGTAGTTGATGATCCGGATCTTGTCGCTACAGAGTATGCCGTACAGTCCGCAGTATTTTATTGGGATAAAAACAAACTCAACAAGATTGCCGATAAGGACGACGTAGTACGGATGACAAAACGAGTCAATGGAGGAGACAATGGTCTGGCACACCGTACGGAGTTGCTAACAAAAGCAAAGGGGTTGTTGGCAATGCTGGATCTAAAGACGACAAGGAGTGCGTGAGGCGGGTAAAGTCACCCTAGAGTCTGACCCACCGCAACCTACCTGGTCGACGCCTTCAGGATTACTAAGTACCCATACCGAACTGTAGTACTGCGCCTCTCTGAAAGTAGAAACCGGCTAACACAATCCTCGCCAGAGGAACTCACGGCTACAAGAGGAGCAACTCAACAAAAAACACTGGGGATTTTCAAACTACCCGCAAACATAGCGTGCACACAAAAACCCCTAGCTGTTGCGGATCAAGCGCAAACCTATATTCATGGTGCGATGGTGATCGGATTTCATCGTCTCATCTTCCCTTGCGTATACTGTACACGCTTGTTTGCGACCGGCACCTCTAATATCACCTCCACGATTCACTCGGGATTGGCCCTGAGATGGACCCAAAGGATTTTTTCGATTGGTTTGTCCACAATAGTCATCAGCGTACCAGTCCCAACACCACTCAGCCCGTCCACCACTCATATCATAGATGCCTAGCTCATTAGGCATACGCATGCCAACTGGGTCCAAACCTGCCACATCCCCCACTTCATTCAGACGGTCGCTTCCTGAGTATCTATATCCACTGGCCGCACTGCCACCTCTTGCTGCATATTCCCATTCTGCTTCTGTAGGCAGTCGAAAACCGGTCATAGAATGGTCGGAAATCAGGTGATTCTCTTGGTCCTTGTATACCGGTGCTAAATCTGTACGCTCCGACAACCAGTTGCAATAGGCAATGGCCTCGTTAAAACTTACACCACGGGCTGCTTCGTCGGATGTTACCCACTCCTGGGGAATCTGTAGCTCATGCGCTTTTAAGTAGAGTGCAAACTGTCTTGCGCTGACTGGCCTTTGGGCAATAAAGAAGCTGTCGAGTTCTACCTCTTGGCCTGGTACAGTTTCAGGTGCATCATCTTGGCGACCCATATCGTATGATCCACCCTCGACCTCAACTAAGTCGGTCTCACCTAAGAGGTAGCTTGAGTGAAGACGCTGGTATCGCCATCGGTCCCGACTTCTCAACCACTGGCGTATAGACTCAACATCTGGCCGATTCAACAGGTCTTCAATTTCTGCATGTTGTTTTTCTGGAATAGATCGCATCCAGAGCCTGAGATTCTCGGCGACGCGCGAATGGTTTTCAGCTTCGTTCCAGAAAAACAGCAACTCTGACAAGCGTGCAAAAAACCAGTGCGGCAAAGTCTCATTACCATTCGCGACAGCTTGAAGTTTAACCTGCGCGTCTTCGTAGCGCAGTTCGAAAAGCGCCTTGTCGACCTCATCCAAAGGCTCTGGTGAGACCTTCTCCAGTGATATGCGCGCGATAGGTTGTATGTTCAAATCGGGTGACAGCTCTTGATAAGCTAGGATTGCGAGTGCAGGAAAGCGCGATTCAAGCTCGGATCTAAGACGTCGCCGAACCTCTATGGTAGTCAGAATACATGGTGCCTGCGAGGTTGGAGGCAGACTGCCAATCTCACTCTCTACCATTTCAAGCAATTGCCGCCGCTCGAAGCTGGACAACTGCTGTCGTCGACCCAGTCGAGCTTCGATCTCCGGGTCGAGCAAGTAGACAATGAGTGTGCTACCACCGCGAGTATACTTATAACTTATATATCGTTTGAGACCACTACGTATCGCCTCCGCCACCTCGTCATTGTTATCACGAAAGGCACGCACTATGGGTAAATCTAACCGATGAGCAGAATATGATCCGGCGAATACAATGTCCTTGGAATAGTTAATCGGTTGCTGCTGTGGCGGTGATATAGCTGCCAGTGTCTCGATGATCCAGCGCAGATTACGAACTGAGATCTCTTCGCTCAGCAGGTATCGCAAAATTCTTGCGAAGGTAACGTCGCTCATACATTGTCTTACATATTCGACTGAAGCTGGGAATGCAGTGGCGAGCCGCTGAAGTTGAAACCGCACCATATCTAGGCTGAGGATGTTAGCCGCATTCGCTCTCACCTTGGACGCAATCGAGAGCACTGCCCAGCCACCACTTTCCCATATCGTCAGGCCAGCAGCCTCACATCTGCTGGCATCAGCTTTAGCGATTAAGGCACATTCAGTACCATTCGCTGGATTGACTAACTCGTTCCCTTTAATATTTAACAGTTTGAGCTGGTCGACCGTGTCATTCACCGCGCATTTGTCCTCTGCAAGCAATTGCTGCGATGCCAAGCGAACATCATTAATACGCACTCGTATGCGGTCACCGGGTAGCGTCGGATCCCCCTTGAGCACAGTTTCACCGCAAAGAATGCCAAGCTCGTAGAACAAGCCATCCACCATCATAGCCGGTACTCCATCCTTCTTGGATTCGAAGGTCTCTGCAAGGTCGGCTAGACGATCAGGATGCACGTAGACTTGCAAATATCGTTCTGTGCCGTTCAAGATCTCTTCAAAAATATCTAGCGGGTCAGCGTTTTGCCACATCGGAACTGTGTCTAAGACCTTATCCAACCGTAGCCTTGCTCCCGCAAGCCGCCTGAGGAGGTTCATGAATGTGGCAGGCGATGGCAGAACTCCTCCAGAGGTTTCCCACAACTGGTCAGCCAAACGAGGCGTAACCAATTGTCGAATGTGCGCATGCAGCACCTCAAGAACCCCATATTCCACATCCGTGTCCGCCACCTTATGCCAATCCAGGGGTTCACCATCCATGTACAGCCGTACATAGGCAGCTCCTAGCTGCGGGGGATAATCACTCTCATACACACTCACGACAAACTGAACCAACTTACTGAGCACGCCAAGATCTTGGTACAGCATTGCCAGTTCCGCCTTAAGCATCTCTGCTACTGCATTGTCGGCAGCTGCAATCCCGGCGACATCGCAATCGATTCGTACTGTCACAGGTGTCGTCATGGCAGGCTCCTTGCTGGTTTAGTCGAGCGCTATCGAAGTGCGTGGCAACTCACGCACATGCTCCAGCAGTTCGGATTCCGAAAGTGTGTATAGATTAGGAAACTCTAGCTCAACCAGCTTCCTGACGTATCGACGAATGCGATCATTACGTACAACTAACACCTCGCTTCGCGAGACAGAGGCTTTTGTGGACAATTCATTTCGAATCGCTGTTAACACATCTTGTGTAAATTCAGGGGGAATGGCCAACACATGTTCATCACCCAGTGGGATCATAGAACGAGAAAGCTCCATCTCAATCTCAGAGGACAAATCAAACAACTGCGCACCGCTGCAATTTCCAGGTAGCACCTGGACTACTTCGGGTAGAGAACGAACATCGCAAAGCAGATCATCCATAGAACCTTCATTCGCATTTTTTTTCGCAAAAGCTTCGCAGATTGCTTCCATCTCTGTGACAGGAACCGACTCACTCACTAGTGCCTGCAACATGCGGGCAAAACGAGCCACCTGCATCCGGTTCGAGGAAATTTTCTGGGCAACCGGGCTCCAGACTTTTTCCAGGAAACCAACAGCTTCCTGAATCCCTGTGAACATAGATAGATTTTTACGAAGCACGGATTCTAGATGCCGGGCCATGTACTCACCCGGATCCCAGTAGGGTCCGGATAGCTGTGCGGCATGATCCAGAGAAATCAAATAAGCCTTCTCTCCAGAGAGTGGATCCGTCGTTTCCTCGTGTTCGATCGCCAGATGATTTAACTCCTCTTCCGTGGTATGTGTGAGTGCTTTATCCAAAGCCGCATTACCCGACACCAACGGGACTTCGTCCAGCATGATGATATACGTACCGTGAGGCAGATCCGTTTCGTTGCCACGTACTCGTATTCCAGGTACCTGAACTCCCATGTCGGCTGAAATGCGCTCACGCATCTTAGGTACAACAACCTCCAGGTACTCGGAAGTCTCCACTGTGGGTATCAGGTTGGCTGCCACCTCAATCGCAATAGGCGTAACGACCGGTAACATATCTGTGCTCTTAGCATGCTTCGGTAGCGCTCCTTTTTCGATCAAGCGCAGGCGCGTCTCTATGATATATAGTGCGTCCTGAAGGTTTTTGTTGTCTGATAACTTCTGTATGCCTCGGCGTAGTACAGCACTCGCCTGACCCAGCGATTCTAACCGATCAATATCATCCACCCGCTCCCAGGCACCTGCCAAGTTTGAGAAGTAAACCGGCTCCTCATGCACCCCTATTGCAGCTTCATATTTTTTGATTGCTTCACGGTAATTACCTTTCTCGTAAAGGCTGTTGGCGACCCTGTTATGTTCGTCTGCTCTATCTTTCGCTTGTTGGGTCTCGCTTGACTTAAGGATGGTGAAATCAAGATACGCTAAGGCGGCGATGTGATTGCTAGTATCGCCGTCAACAAAAGCTCTCCTCAATTGACCAAGGGTGGCAAATCGGACATCAAGCTCTTCTAATAGCCGGAGTCGGGCACTAGGCAGCATATCTTTGGTCAGCGTTTTCCACCACGTCTTGTCGGAGTCATTTACCCGATCCCATCCCAAATGCTCCAAAAAGATTTGTGCTTGTCCCTCTATCTGGGTGTTTGATAGCCCATCTGTATCCATGTACTTAGGCCGTAAAGTTTCGTATGCCCACCTCTCCGTTGCCTCAGTCGCTGGCCATGGATTCGCATCATCCCAAGGCTTATTATAATGTCCTAGGTAGTCCACATAGGAGAGATTAGCCTGGATGTTTTCTGTGCTACTCGCAACATAGGCTTGGAAGTAGCTCTCGATGCTGGCATGGCGACGCGCGAGTTCCTCCGTCAACGCTAGGACACGCCCGCGCCGATGGTCATTTTCAAGTTCGAGACGCTCCCAAAACTTTTTAGCTTCAGCTGACGTGTCAACCCATCCAAGTCGTAGTTTTACATCCTGCAAACGAAGCAGGATTTCCACTTCGCTCCAACCCTCAGTCTTTGATAATTCATTGGACTCATGGTTCTCAATCGCCCGTTTGGTAAGGAGTGAGGCAAACGCATAGGCCAAACCAAACTGATTGCCAACTGAAAAGTGGTCTACAAACTCATGCAGCTCAGCGGGCATCCGAGCCACACACTCTGCCAATACAAGCATATCGAGTGGTGAACGTTTCTCTTCCAACTGATCCCAGAAACGCGCTGCCATTGGATCCTCGTTCACCTTGATACGGCGCTTGCTGTCCTTTAGGAATACCACAATGTCCTTATCGTCGAACCGGTGAACCTCGAAGGGTCGCCTGACCATCAAAGCCATCTCAGTATCCAAGAAGGTGTCTAGGGCCTGATTGTGTGCCTTAAAATCCAAGAGCCACGTTTCAATATCCTGCTGTTTGAGGTATCGAACCGGTCGAGGCTTGTCAGGCGCCAGAAGATGCTCTGCATGTAGCTGATGAAATACAACATTAAACGACTTGTGCGAACTTCGGTTGAACCCTTCGCGGAATGCTTGCAGTGAGATACCGCTTTGTTGCAACTCATTGGCAAGAGGAATTTTGACTGCTGCCCGTTTTCCCGCTACATCCTCCCACCAATCCTTATCGGCTTTGGAAGCCTCCTTCATTACGGGTGGTTCTTCGAAAGCTGCCAAAGCCTGCTCTAGACTCAACTCTTTCCGTACGTAGCTCGATGTCAGCATTGCGCGAATTTCATCGATCCTACGCTCTTCCTGTCGCTCTTTCTGTTCAAGCTGTTCAAGTTTTTCACGCCATAATGGATCGAGTCTCGCGATTGTTGTGGGTACATACGTTCCACACTCTTCAAGCATCTCGAAAGCACGTCTTAAACCCGCCTTATAGACGAAGGGTGGGCCATCGCATGCAGCAAGCTGATATGCCTCACGAGCTGCTTCAGCGGCTACAGCCAAGTTTCCCATCTTCAGTTGGCATTTCGCCCAGACCCGCTTCGCATCCGCGGCGCACATCGCGTACCGAGCACGCGGATCTATCTCATTGTACGATTCCAAGATCTCGCAAGCTTCGGCAATTCGATCGTTGCGGAACATCAGCTCTGCGATATAGGGTATCGCGTAGCACCGGATGACAGTGTAGTTCGCCTTGCGTGCATCGGTTCGCGCCGCGGATAATAACTCAAGAGCATTCCCGTCGTCCTTCGCCTGAAAGTAGGCTATTCCTTGCGTAAGCTTTTCCCAAGCTGCCTGCAAAGGGCCTTCGGATGTTTCGACCCCAACACCATCGGGAAGCAACTGCAACTCCTTAAGTGCCTGGTCAGTCGACTCCAGGTAGACAAGCCCCTCAGCTAATCCTTGGATCCACCAACGATTGGAGAATGTTTTACCACGTGCATTGTCGAACCGATCGCGAGCCAACTCTTTCTCGCCACGTAAAGCAAGTATAATTCCAATCCAACAATCGACTATCGGAACCCATTCGAGTGCACCGTAAGCCAGTGCTTCCAACCTAATACCATGCAGATTTCGTTCGGTTTCAAATAATCGGCCTTCATACATGCTCTGCCAAGCACGGCTGTGGGCTGCTCTTAGAAAGCCGTCATGGTCGCCTATCTGCAGGCGAATCGCACCGCACCAACGTAGAACTCGGTTAGCATGCTCACCTTCTCCTGCTGTACTTAGCAGGCTACCGAGAATATCAGTCGCATCACCCTGTGCCCGGCGTGAGCTCAGAGGCAACAGCTGAATGACATCGCGGTCCGGTAGCAACTGACGATAGAGATCAAAAAGTTCACGGTAAGCACCATCGCGCTCGAGTGCAGGTTGCAACTTGGAGAACATCTCCCAGGCTCGATCGAGCTGACGTGACTTTGCGAACAGACGGTAGAGAGCGAACAGATTGTTGAGATCACTAAGTTCCTCTGGCCCTCGGCGATTGGGTGTAGCTGCAACCTCTGACAGGGCATACTCCAAGAAACGTTCACGTTTTGGATCCAGCATAAAATTCCATACCGCACCACGCACCACAGGATGGACGTCATACTCTGTTGGTTGATTTGGTGGTGAAGCAGCTCCTACATAGCCAAGACGCACCAGTTCCTCGATCTGTACCTTGACTGTGGCTTCAGAGTCCCAGTGTCCGTCACCACTCACTTGTGAGCCCAGCAACAAGACTCTGGTCAGCTCGTCCAAGTGCATTGGTTTACCAGTTGCAGTCAATACTCCTAGTAGGACGTAGGCTTCTTCGGGTAGGTCACGCATGCATATGCCGATTATATGAGCGCGTAAGGCTGCCTCGGAGGTAGCGATTTGTAGATCGAGGTTTCGCTGTACATCTCGACTCAACCAGCTTTCCCAAGTGCCCCCAGCATAGACGACTGAACGTGCCAGGATGGAGATCACCAAGGGGTGATAGCTACAGGCGTAAAATACTTCGTGCACTGCATCAGTTACCGGTGCTGAAGGTGCAATGTAGTGCCACAGCATTTCTGCTTCAGTACGTGAAAAACCAGGCAAATCGGTGAAAATTACATGGTCTAGCGGTAATTCATTTTCCATTTCCTGAAGATCAGCTGGCACAAGACGAGTTGTAATAAGTATGCGTGTGGCCTGTTCTGTTGCAAGTTGGCGTAGAAACGCACTATCTCGCGGGTCGACCATGCGACGGTCAACCCGTGGCACATCTGCGTGTTTAAGAACTTCACCCTGGCCTTCAAGGTCCATTGCCCGATCAGCGACCATGGCATATCCGTTCATCAATCGTTCAAGTCCGTCAAGCACGAACAGGAAACGCTTTGTTTTGAAGACCTCTAGCAGGCGTTGCTCAACTTCTCCACGCGCCCTTGGTAGATCTTTTTCCTCCATTCCTGCTGCAAACATCAGGGCACGACGAAGAAACTCATCAAAGTTAAAATTCTTCTCATAAAAGCTGCACCAGAAGGCACCGTAGTAGCCACCTTGGCGAAGTGCAGTCATGGACTGGCTCAGCCAGTACCACGCAAGGGCGCTCTTGCCTCCACCACCCAGCGCGCACAAGCAATGCACACTCTTATCATCTTTGTTGGATGCCCAGGCATGGAGTTGAGTGAGCTGGCTCTCACGACCGAAAAAGCGTTCAGTCAGGGAATAGGGGTGTTTACATTCGAATCCCTGCCATGCTTGATACCCTTCCAAGTCAGGCACTTCTTGCTGAGAGCGATATTTCTTTTGCAGTGATTGCAGCTGCTCGATCAGTTGAACCCAGCGCGGATTCTCTGTATCTGAGATCACCTTTGTAGAGCGTCGGGCCAATGTGAGCGCTCTATCCAGTGCATCGGGCGTTGCAACCAATTCCAATAGCTCATTGGCAAAACGTGCCGGAGATGAAACTTCCCCAACATCATCTTTACCACTATCACCAATCTTAATGCCGTGCCTCACTTCGACAGTGGATGCTCGTTGGGATGGGAATACCGGTGCGTCTGGTACAGACGCAGTATACCGTTGGCGCTCATTGAGAGCTTGAGAGATGCCTATACTGGCTAACAGGTTGCGCTGATCCTGGGGGGTAGCAAATAGATTCTGAGCAGCTTGCAATAGAGCCCGGAACTCATCGTGGGGAAACTCTTCGACAGTTGTATTCTCAGCCATGGTCATACACTCTGATGATCATCGTAGGGCCTCCGGAACGTTCCACGCTACACATCGAAACCCCACCGTTGATAGCTGAGCCTCTATGTTCTGAGGGAAGCGTGCGCTGACACGCGCATTGAGTGCGGGTGATGCATGGTTTCCACCTCGCACCACATGTCCGAATCGGTAGTCTAGACAGCATGGATCCAAGACTAAACTTGGATCTGGAGGACCGAAGCCATCAAGACAGTGCTCGCTAACATTGCCGACCATGTCCCACACGCCTTCTGAGCTATGTCCATCAGGGAATAAACCGACCGCGCAGACTTCTTTGAGCTGTCCATTGATGTTGCCGTATTCACGCTGTTCATCCCATTGCCCCCCCCAGGGAAATCGGCCTGTGTGGTGTGTCGGAGAATCAAATGGACCCCTGGCAACACGCTCCCATTGAGCTTCGGTCGGCAAGGAGATCGCCCATCCTTGTGGCAGCTCTTCTACGCTTGAGAGCCAGCGTGTGTATGCGCGTGCTTCCCACCATGAGATACCCGTCACAGGGTGGTTCTTGTTGGCACGTTGTACATCCCACTTTTTTGGCTCTCGTATGCCTTGTTCATTTCGCCACTTCAACCCGGCCCTATCCCAAAGCATCTCTAAGTCTTTGTCCAAATAACCCCCTACTTCCTCTACGAAACGGGCATATTCTTCGACCGTAGTGGGCCAACGCTGTATCTTGAACGCCTCAAGGGAAATCCCTCGAAGTGGCTGCTCCTGCCTCCAGGCCTCGACAGAGTCACTACCCATTGTTGATTGACCAGATGGTATATCGACCCATCGGTGGTTGGGTTGAGGCAGCAACCGTGGATCCCTTAACAGTCCCATGCCATCCGCGATCGATACACGCGTTAATATGTCGAAACCCGATAAGCGTTGCCCTGCTTGCTGATGAGCTTTCAAGGCGGGAGCGATAGTTCTTTCCGGTAACTTCCAGTTAGTCAGTTGGACAAGACATTCACTAAGCACTGCGACACGCTCTCCCCAATCGAACAAAGCTTTCGGTGATGTGTTTGTTTGCGGGGTGTGCAGTAGTGTATTCAGAAAGCTTTCAAGCCCCTCCCAATCCTCAGCTTTGGCAAGCACGCCTGCTGTAAGCCCGATGGACTCAAGCCAAGCCGGATTTGTCGAGTGCTCAAGAATAGCTGCCGGATTGTTCTGGTTAGCAAAGTGAGAAGCTACTAGATATTCCTGCAGCGTTCTGTCGGTGAAACGTATACGAGATGGGGCATGTGCGTCTGTTCCTTCGAAGGTTAAAAGACCGGTGTGGAGTGTCAGATCAAGCAATAAGGCCCCTCCCGTTTCACGGAGTTCGCTCTTACTCAACTCAGACGGCTTAGATGCGAGTAGCTGACCAAGGATAAGTTCTGCACGGTTTCCAGAGAGTTCTTTACCACCTTCCTGGTCTGTGAGGGCCAACTCACAAATATACTTTTTAATCTGACTGACCTTGCCGTAACGCTGCAGGCGCTCACTATCGAGCGCATAGTCAACGATTTGCTCAAACAGTGCGACCTTTTGTTCTGGCAGCGGACCCTTGCTTGCACGTACTGCGAGCATGATGGCAGTCCGCGGGTTGGCGGCCATCTCCTTGGCAGAACGGGAAGTCCGGAAGGCAAGTTTAAGATTCTTCAAGACACTCTTGGCTTGTTCTCCCCAAACCGCGTAGCACCATCGTTCGAGATACTTGTCTCGCGTGGTACTATCCATTTTTCGGATGTCAATGCGATCAAAATGAGAAAAAGCGCCTCCGCGTTCCCATGCCTGATCCCGGCACGAAACCACAATTAGATTCCTCGCACCTGGGACACCATAAGCGCTAGGCAGCTTCGCCAGACCCTTTACGATCTCTTCGCGCTCACTGGAATTGACCAATTCATCCAAGCCGTCGCACAGCAACAGCAACTCTCCTGTCTCGAAGAGCGTGCGCGCCTCATCAGACGTTTGTAAGATACAAGAGCTACGGACTACTTCGAGCCACTCTTCGGGTACCAAATCCTTGGGTACTTTGTCCTCGGCTCCGCGAGCGCGACGCAATATACCAGCAGCAGCTGGAAGGTCAATCCATATTGGGAGACGATCGATCTGATCATTGCCAATAGAGGATACAGGACCATCATTCGTTAAACGCTGCAGGCGGGTTTCAGCAGCCAACAACGCAAGATGTCTCAGCAATGTGGACTTTCCGGAGCCAGCACTACCTATAAGCGCGATCAGCGCCGAGCTTACTGGATCGATCAGCGAGACCCATGGGATGGATCCAGGCTCAATTGGAACATGCTCCATACTCAGTTCCAAGGGTACAAACACCTCACTGACCTTGAATCTTTGGCGACCCTGCTGAGGAAGGATTGCAGGGCGCAGCACGCCCTGCACCTCCCCCAAACGCTCTAAATGCTTTTGCTGCCATTCACTTGATGGTGTCCATGTATCAATGCTTTCAGCTTTGCCAGCAGCCCCCTTATCAGGAAAGTCATAGTCCTCAGCCAACCCGCGAATAAAAGTAATCAAATCACTATTGCGCTGTCCACTTTTGATTGGGAACGCCTTGAAGCCACCAGCCTCAGCATCCGGTTGATAATTAGCTAGTTGACGTATGTCTTCCGGAAAGTCTTCTGGAGGTGGGAAATCGATGTCCACATAGATGGGAACGATTTGGATTTGGCGTTCGATGGCACGTTTGATTTCATGTCTAGGCCAATCATCATCGAACCATAATGCTTGCCGACGCATACCAGGACGGGTGGTTGTGAACCATTTATCACCGATAATGGGAATGAAGATAGTCGCCTTCTCAAGCGCATCCGTGACCTTGCCAGGAATCGGCTCACCGTATTTGATCTCCTGGTTGTCCTTGAAGACTTCCACATCATAGTCTTTCTTAAGTGCCGCATAGAGAGTGTCGACTCCCCACCTGCCGTCAGGATCATTCGTGCGGTAGCTCAGAAAGATCAAGTGCTGTTTGCCCACAATTCACCTTATATTTTGTTACCCATACGTTCCTGGTGCTGCAGTCTTATTGCTGAGGTATAAAGAGGCTGTTTATAAAAAACAATAACTTCCCCATTGTAGAAAGGAAGAGTTCGACTTACCCATTGAAGGAGTTGATTCTGTTTACCCCTATAGGAAGCAACATCGAGCTATCCCTTACCACAATAAATTTAGCATCAGACCTTCAACATGCCCTGCCCCGATCACTGTACTCTTTTATCCTGACACTTGAGGCTGCCAGTATCATTTTTTTCAACCACAACCGCGTAATAATCGTTAATTCAATAATGTTTGCTCAATAAAAATTATGTTGCTAATGAGAGAGTCGTTTTGAACAGAAAAAACATCGTCCTTCCCTCCACCACTCCAGCATAGCTCGAAACTGCATTATTTGGTGGCATCATCACTAACACATACATCCGATCGGTTTGAACATTCAACTCATCAAACCCCACAACCAGTCGTTGTTTTTGAAAATGATGCTTCTGTGTCGATTAGGGAAACTACTGATAATGCCAATCGCATGTAGTCGTTTCGAAAATAACTTATTGGTTTACCCCTCGTTTGAATCTGTAGTAACAGTTCAAACAATGGAGTACCGGTGGATCGAGTTATTGGCAAAGTATCACTACATTGACCAAGTTATTAAGAGATGGATATATGTACCTCATTAAAAAATAGCTCAATCAATATGTTATGAACAGTCTTTCCTCTAAAAAATAATATCCATCAGAATATGATTAAATTTCCAATCTTTAGAACCTAGTTGTTAATAGATCCTATTGAACTAAATTAATAAACAGACAACTAGGCTACAATGTTTTGTAACCCATAGTCAGTGCTAAAGTACCAAGCTTCACACCACTGCATGTGCTACAGACGGAGTCTTGAGTCATGGACAAGCGACCCCCGCTATATCTTTACCTGCTCGCTCACCCGAAGTCAGAAACAGCAAACAAGCTTGCGCTGGACCTGATGCAGCGTTTCGTCGAACCCCCCGCAAGCGGCGGGCTACGCATCCCGGTGTTCTTCACACCGGAACGGGGTAATGATCTACCACCAGAGCTGGATGGGGAGGACAAACTTGATCTTGAAGCGGCGCAACACAGCATCGTTGTAATGTTGGTTGACCAGCGCATGCTGCGCACCGTACCGGACGGAACAGGTAAGGAGTGGACCAGCTTCGCACAACAGGCTCTGGCACTTACCCCCCTGAACGATAGCCCGCACCACCTGTTGCCCGTGGCATTGGACAACAGTGGCTTCAGTGTCAGCGACAGTCAACACATCCTGCCTGCTCTGCTGGCGAACGACCTACCCGCACAGGAGGCAGAACAACGACGCCTGGCGGAAATCTCCTTTCACATTGCGGCCCGTGCCATTCAACTACTCGAGTATGGCAAGGTCCCGGCCCTGGCCCCTGATCGCATGCAGGCACCGGTATCGATCTTCCTCAGCCACGCCAAGGCCGATCTCGACAAAGATCAACAAGATCCTGTGCGTCAGACACGGGCCGTATTGGGTGAGCTACCTGTTGATGTTTGGTACGACGCCGGTGAGATCTCCACCGGGCAGGATTTCGCTGACGCCATCCAGGCTGGGATTCGGGACTGCAACATCGTGCTGGCGTTTCAGACTGACCAGTACAGTTCACGCCCCTGGTGCCGGCGTGAAGTGCTGGAGGCGAAGAGACACGGCGCCCATGTGTTGATTGTGGATGCTCTGCAATCCGGGGAGACACGCAGTTTCCCCTACATGGGAAATGTCCCCACCATCCGCTGGCAATTCGGCACACCCGGCGTGGATGCGCGTCGCGTGATCGACCGGGCGGTACTGGAGGCGCTCCGCCTTACCTATAATCGCGCCATGCTGGAACGCGTCGCGGAACCCGGTGATGTGATCTTGCCCGTGGCCCCGGAAGCACTCACCCTGGCCAATGTGTGCGACGATGAACAGTGTGAAACAAGCCTCCTCTATCCCGATCCTCCTCTGGGACGTGAGGAGCTCGAGATATTGCAACGCTTGCGCCCCAATGCCCATTTCCTCACTCCCTTGAGCAAAGTCGCGCAATGGCAGCGGCCGACACATATCAACACCATCACCGTCTCAATTTCCGAAAGCGAAGACGTGACCCGCTACGGTCTCTCCCAGGCCCACTTCGCGACCCTGACCGATGAGATCCATCTCTATCTACTTCTTGCAGGCCTGAAGATTGCGTATGGCGGTGGCCTGAAGGGGAACATTGCCAGCTCATCTAACTTCACGCTACGGCTGTTCGAACTGGTGCGCACCTATTCGAAACTCGCCCAAGGCGTCAACGCGCCGCCACTGACCGACGCAATCCACAACCTTGCTCCCTGGCCACTTTTGCTCATCTATGGCGATGACGAGTGGAAACTCTTCTCAGGCCATGTCGCCACCTACGAAGCGGGCCAGCGCCCCGACCTGCCCTGGAGCGACGATGAGCTCTTCCCAGTAACGGATAAAGGCCGCATGCTGGCTTCAGACACTCCCGAACGACGCTACGCCTGGGCGCTTGGTCTCACCGCCATGCGTTGTCGTATCACCGAACTCTCAGAGGCGCGCCTGGTAATCGGCGGCAAGATGAGAGGATTCTCCGGCCTGGTGCCGGGGGTGGTGGAAGAGGCCTGGCTGTCGCTGAAGCAAAACAAGCCGCTCTATCTGGTCGGCGGATACGGAGGCGCCGCGCGGGCGGTGGCCGACTTGTTATTGGGCAGGCAAAGGCCGGAATTCGACAATGATTGGGCACGGCAACATCTGCCGGATTATGACATGGTGCTCGACTTATATGCACAACAAGGTATTGATGTCCGTACTCTGGAACAGATTGGTGCTGACATCACCACCTGCGCCCAAGCAGATCTGGCGAAAGCCCTTAACAACGGCCTGACGGAAACTGAAAACCGAGAGCTGATGGACTGCACCAATACCCAACGCATCGCCACCCTGGTGCTGACCGGACTGGGGCGGCTCTGATCCGAAAGCCCACTCATCAAACATACTCACGAGCACCGCTACGCAGTGCTCTCAGTGGGCGGGGGTTCAGTGAGACCGTGGTTAGCATTCAATGGGGGGCACACAGACAACACGAAACCCTCTATGGCTGTCACGGCTGAAGGGAAAATCCCTTAAGCGCTCAGCGGCACCTACACACCCCCGCAATGTTGAACCAGCCGCCACCGTGCAACACCTAGTGCAATTACATATCGCGGAACTCCTCTGCATCAAACAGAGTATAGGTAAAACTATTTCCAAGCCCTTTCTGTTGCTGTTTTCTGGCTAAAGGCATGAGGATGTAATCATGGGCATAGCTGACTTCCGCAACCTGGCATCCGGCTGACCAATTGGCAACAACCTTGTTTTTACCTATGGCTTTACCTTCATTCCAGGAATACGCTTTATGACAATTGAGTCCAGTTACATCGGTATATATTTTACCGGACCGGTTGATACTGCCATCTTGATTATGATCTCTCCAGACTTTGAATGGCTTCCCATTTTGTACCAGCGCTGGATACTTTTTCTTTCCGTGCACCCCAATTTTCCAGCATCGACGGTACTGTCCAGGTATCAATACCGCTGTACCAGATCGGTTCCCCATTTCTCCAGAACCAAGAAAGTAGAGACCTGGGTCTGTTGTACAGGACCACATGGCAACTCGCCAGGTCGAACGCTCATCTATAAACGCGACGAAAAACGAGTCGTCGAATCGATTGGGTTCATTCGTATCATTTCTAATCGCGCCGATATTTAGGTCGTATTTTCGATCTTCGAAAAATAGATATTCTCTTTTGTCATACGCTCTGCGTATCATATCAAGCGCACGTAATTCGGCGGGCGGTGTGTTTGTTGGAGACATTGCTCATATCGTTATCCTGTTTAAAGCAGTTCTACAATCCATAGTATTCATACTTCAAACTACATCATTGATCTTCCAAGAGTATAGAAAAAGCCAATAATTTTCGGGATTAATAAGAACCGTAAAAAAATACTTAACTCCAAAGCAAATATCAATCCAGCCATGCCCTTTAAATTATTTTAAAAATAGGCCAGGATTATCCGTGATGCAACTAAATATTTATCATCAAGCCGCAAAAGGAGAATACCAACAATGGCCCTGTATGCATTCGATGGAACCTGGAATGATTCAAGTGCACCTGATGATGAACGTGATATAAAAAAAGATACGAATGTTCATCGCTTTCGTCAGCGCTATGGTGAAAATCATCACTACGTCAATGGTGTAGGCACACGTTACGGTTTCATTGGCAAGATCATTGGTGGCGCAACCGGTGCTGGAGCACAAAAACGGATCGAAGAGCACTTTCAAGCTTTAAAAGAGAACTTTGCGAATGGTGACGAAACTATTGATATCGTCGGATACAGTCGTGGTGCTGCAATTTCAAGGATGTTCGTCCACTATATCGATCATCATTTTGACAACCTGGTTGATAAAAGTGGTAACTATCTCCTGCAACCACCGACAATTCGTTTTCTCGGTCTATTCGATACCGTCGCATCCTTTGGAATCCCCTGGAGTGAAGACGAACACGATTTCGAAACAAATGTACCCGAAATTGTTGAGAATACCTTCCATGCAATGGCACTTGATGAAACACGCGAAACCTTTGGTATCGAGCGGTGCCTGGGCAACCGAGATAAAATCACCGAGGTTTGGTTTCGCGGTGGTCATGGCGATATCGGTGGTAACGCCACATTTACCAGTCGTAGCGGAGAAGAGTCAAATCGTAAACGTTCAGATATTGCACTTGAATGGATGTTAAACAAAGCTAACGCCTGTGGCCTGCCAATAGTCAATTCTGATGAGGCCACCCATATCGAAACAGACACAGATGCACAGATAACCGCACAAAAAGACCGACTTAGCATCGGTAGTGTCGGCACCCTATCACGCCGTATCCATATTGGCGATCTAGTTCACTACAGCGTCGAAGATACTGATCTGACGCGCAGTATCGATGGCAGTTTACTTCGCCGGATCGAAGTGCTAACGCGTATTGAAGACAGAATCCTTGAGCTGCGCTCTGATGCCATGAACTGGATACCGCCATTTGAACTCGCCCATGGACCTGACAATGTACGCATTACCGAATCCTCACCTTCACTCGTTCGATTGAGCCTGCGACGCTATCCATTCGATGTATTGCCTGCCCGTACTTGGAACGCCTGGCTGAAGCATTGGGAAATCGAAAATCCAGGTATTGATGATAGACGCATCGACGAATTTTGGGCTCCCAACGATGCAGATCGAGCGCTAGCTTGGGACATCTATGTCGAACTTCAGACGCGCATAGCGGTTCAAAAGCTAGCAGACGATGAAGGCGACGACACCACCGCACTGACAAGTATCGCAAAACTATTTGCCCTGTCACGTGACAGCATGCGCAAGCATGGTGTTAATTGCTCCAACACAGGAGCACTGGTAACTGCCTACCTGAATCAGAAGGTACGATGCTTTACAGCCAAATGGCACAAGGTTTCACTGGCAGAGAAATGGGCTGACAATCTAGATGCCAAGCACACCAACTTCAGAGAGGAATTAAAACAGTTGCAACCAGTACTTAGAACCCTTGCCGGTGCATTATCGCACTTAGCGGATGCACGTTTGTAGTAGATCCCCGCAGCTTGTCTGGACAGTTGTATACAGCTTCCCCATGTAGCAAACGACAGAGGGGACGTACATTGGTCACTACTCACCATTCCCAGTATTCATGGATATTTACTGCCTGAATATAAGATCTATATGTATTTACGAGATTGAATCATGCATCCATGAAGATAAGCTTTGATCACCTATCGAGTTGAATCCTTCTGCAACTTTAATCTACAAAGACCCATTCCGATCAACCCGGCAATCACTCGGAAAATTATATGAAGTCCACCCAGTGGAGGCTTGATGGACTTAAGTGAGAGAGGATCAGCGTCTCCAAACTCTATAACTATAACAACATAAACATTGAGCTACGTCACTGCATTTGCTAGTCAGCAGATAATTCATGGGAGATCAAACTGCCAGCGAACATTTATCGCCCTCCTGCTCAGCAACACCAAACTCTCTCAACCGTTGAAAAAACTCATCATGTTGAATGTAGTGACTGCCATCACAGGAGAAGTTCATTCCAATCATTCCATTCAATCTATTCACAGATGCACTGCGCAGATATACCTGCTCATCTGAAAATCGAAGTCGCTTAAATTCACTCAGTGTTAGAGCAAGCTGATTTTGATCGATATTAGGTTGGCGTCCTTCATAGGATAACGGAGGAAAGCCATCAAGAAAATTTGGCGCTAGAACTTCTTCTTTAACATAAACCCTGTAATTATATGGGTCATCATAGAACCAACAGGTTAACTGTGAAGAGGAGTAGTGGGCTTTTACATGAAAAGCACCCTTTGTAATGCACATTGCGCAGATAATCCGGTGTATCTGGTCAAGATTTTCATCAAAAAGACTGGTCTGCCGTGATTGTTGAAATAAAAATTCTCGAACAGAAGGATCCCCTTTTACCTGCAACCAACGTTGTGGCATAACAGCACCCCGTAAAGATTTTAATGAACCAGTGAGATTAACCTAGTAAATTTGTCAGCTATTATCCACTTATACTATTTAAGGTAATTTCAAATCCTGAAGGAAAATTGATCTCTTTTTATGGGTGGCTGTAACCGGAAAGGATTAAACCTTGCCCTGCTGCAACCACTTATTGTGTATTGCTCTAACTTTTGCATTGGCAGTTTTCATTGCTTCTTCAGGTGTTGCTTTACCTCTTGCAGCAGTGGCAAACATATCTGATATCACCCAGTTACTGAATGTTTCATCCTCTACAGCATTGGCAAATCCAGGATAGCCAAGAGCAGTAGTCCAATCCTGGACATCCGCAAGAATAGAATACTTGTCCCGTGGGGTAGCTGTTGGGTCATCCGCAATCAATTGAGCTATATCAGGTACGGTATCTGGAAAACATGGAAAATTATAAAATTTACTGGCCATGAAAGCACTACGGAACTGTCCGAGGTAATCGACCAAGAACTGTTTCGCCCCGTCTATATTTTGTGCGAATTTCCAAATCGTATAAACATGCATCAAATGTATCAGGCCAATACGACGAGCCGGTCCTGCCGCTGCTGGCGCCAGACTGATTTTGTCAGCTAATGGTATTTTTTGTGTTTCGCCAGTACGTGTTATTGAAATGGCATTTAAGGTTAACGATCCATTTCCCGCTAGCATCATTCTGTTATTTGAAGAAGGATCCCAGGCCAGAACCTCTTCGGTCATTGCATCCTGAAATAGTGCTTTGGCAAATTTCAATGCATCAAGTGTTTGCTTTGAATGTAGTATTGGTATTCCATCTTTAGATTGAACAGACGCGCCAAAGCTATGCAACAGCGAACGTAATGCCATATTAGAATCAAGCTCTGGCGCAAGCCCCAGCCCTATGGGAATGCCATGGCGTTTAAATATTTCAGAACCACCACGTCGAATATTATCCCAGCTGTCTGGACTGACACCCACATCATCCCACAAATCAGTCCTGTAATTGACAGGATCGGGAACATAGCTATCAGAAAAACCAAAATATTTGTTTGTTTTTGGATTGTAGGTGCTCTTGATTGCTATATCATTCGGTTTACCATAGCGTCTGCTACACTCTTCGTAGATTTCCTTATGGTCTATAACTTGATCTTCATATGTTGATGGCGGGCGAAGAAACATAAAAAGATCATGACCACTTCCTCTTGAGATTTCTGCATTTGCACGACTATTCAAACTGGTCATGCCGACTCTGTCGATTATTACCTCAGTATCATGTTCATCACTCCAGTTTTTTATAAATGTGTTATCAAACCAGTGATCAAACTCGGGTACAAAATGGTTCCACTGTAATATACGCAACGTATGCTTTTTGTCCGCATGGGAAAATCTTGGTATCAAAAAGCTACTGGCTGCTAAAGTACCCAATGTATTTATAAATCGACGACGGCTGGGATTGAAAGTGCAAAATTGATTCTCTTTTTTTTCTGATTGCATAATTTTAACCTATTTCTGTGGCAGTAAGCTTACTTGCAATTTCCAGGGGATCTTCAAGTAAACTGGTTATTTCTGCAGCACTTTTAGGATGACTAAAGAAATAACCCTGTAATTCATCACATCCCATCTCATTCAGAACAGCAGCCTGTTCAGCTTTTTCAACACCTTCTGCAACAACTTTTAACCCCAGGCTGTGAGCTAATTCAACCGAGGTCTGTACAATTAACCGATCATCGTTGTCTATCAATATATCCCTGACAAAAGACTGATCGATTTTAAGTAAATCCACAGGTAGACGTTTAAGTTGTTGTAACGATGAATAACCTGTCCCAAAGTCATCAATGGATAGGCTAATGCCGATTGCTTTGAGATCGTTAGCCAATGCTACTGCACTCTCAATATTCTCGAAAAGGGCATGCTCTGTTAATTCAAGCTCAAGCGAACTGGCATTGATCCCTGTTTCATTTAAGATGTCGTGAATCTCTGTTATCAACGTCTTGGAACTAAACTGGATCGGTGACAAATTCACAGAAACTTTAATTTTATCATCAAATGTTTTTTGCCATTCTGCAAGTTGCCTGCACGCCATTTGCATCACAAACTGTCCAATAGGAAAGATTAATCCAATTTCCTCAGCAACAGGAATAAATACATCGGGTGCTATAAATCCCTGCACCGGATGTCGCCATCGTATTAATGCTTCAAGTGAAATCAGCTCATAAGTTTGTGCATTAATACGCGGTTGGTAATTAACTGTGAATTCATTATTATCCAGGGCACGTTGCAAACTGATTTCAAGTATTTGCCTGTCGCGTGAACGTGCATCAAGTTTACTGTTGTATATTGCATACTGAGAACGCCCTTTAGCTTTGGCCTGATACATAGCTGCATCTGCATGCTGAAGCAAATCATCTACATTTTCACCATGACTTGGATAAAAACTGATACCCATGCTGCCACTTGTGATGACTTGTGTGGAGCTAATCTCAAATGGCTCAGCAAGTGTCAAGAGTATTCGCTCGGCGACACGGATAGCATCTTCCTGATGATTTAAATTTCGTAACAACAAGATAAATTCGTCGCCACCTAGTCTTGCTACAGTACTGGCTGCCGCCCCAATCGAATCGTATGAACGCAGTGAAGCCTGAATTCGCTTGGATACCAGGCGTAGTAATTCATCACCTGCATTGTGTCCGATAGTATCATTGACACGTTTGAACTTATCCAGATCAAGAAAGAAAATAGCAACTAAAGACCCTGAAATTCTAGCCTCCTCAATCGCTGAGGCTGTACGTTCCAATAATGAAGTACGGTTAGGTAAACCTGTTACAGAATCATGATAAGCCAGTTGGCGAATCTGATCTTCTGCCTCACGTCGCTCAGTGATATCTTGGATGGTGCCTATAATACGTACAGGATTTGTTTTAATAATATCAATTTCCTGATGAACAAAACGCTTTCCACCTGAGTCAGTCACCAAATAGTGATCCAACCGTCCAGGAATATGATCCTTTATTGCCTGATTCATTACACGAGTAGTTTTTTCCCTGTCCTTAGGTGAGGCATAGAGTAAAAAATCATCCAATGTCAGGCTGCCATCTGATTTGTCACGTTCATATATAAGCTGGGCATTTTCTGACAAAAGGATGCTCTGCTTTTCCTCACTCCATTCCCAGTGACCGAGATTGGCCAGCCGCTGGGCATTAGCAAGTTGATTTTGGGCAATTGAAAGTTCTCGAACAGGCCGTGATAGAAGGCGTGAAATACCTAAAGAGAGAATCCCTATTGCGATTGCTGAAACCAGGCTTACCAACGAGAAAAAATTGAATGCAGGTTGAAGTCCTTTTAAAATCAGTTCTCTAGGGACACTAAATGCTAATCGCATAATAGGTACGTTTGATGTCATGGCCAAATCACGATAGGCAATCATTCCCATTTCATTATCCAACACCTGAATAGTCAGACTCTGTTCTGGTTTCATGAATGGTTGGGGGTTGAGCTTCAAAAGGATACTATTGTCGCCGTCAACAGACTCAGGGGATAGCAGAACCTGCTGTTGGTTATCGAACAACCAGATGGCTGGTATTTCGGAAAACTTAATATTGCTGTATTGCTCAAAAAGTATGGAAAGATCAAATTCGATCACCAGGAGCCCCCCAAAAAGCCCCGTATCTTTATCCAGCTTGGAAAAGCCTGCGAACAACAGATAGCTACCATCCACTTGGCGAATGGGGCCTATCACCTCCATATCCCTTGGCGGCATAAACCACTCCATGTTTCCGGAGGAGAGTAATAGCGGTGTTTCACTCAACTGACTATATAAATCTGATACTATTTTACTATTGGCTGTACTCGAGTCCTTGATATTTGTTTTATCAAGCTGACGTCGTCCTTCTCGTATACCAAATTTTATCTCCCCATCAGCATCGATAAACTGGATCATCTTATAACTGGGGTGTGCCCTTTGAAGTTGCAAAAAGCGCTGCTCTATTGTTCGGCTTAAAACCAATTTTTCTGCGCTGGAACCATGGAGATAAGCATCCATATCAGAAGCACTTTCCAGCGAGCGTAAAGTATCAAACAAAAATTGCCTGTATTCGTGGTCAAAACTATTAGCCAATTGTTCCAGCTGCTGTGCAATATTACTCTTCGCCTGACTGGTTAAAGAGTCCTGGCTATAGCCGTATGAGACAAAGAATAAAACGGCTATGGTAAAACCATTAAGCACCAGTAAACTAAACAAAATCTTGAAGAAAAAGCCTCTTCCCGCCTTGTGATCCAAGGTGTTGTCAATCATTCAAGGGCCTTTGATTCGGTAATAAATTCGTCAATAATTGACCTGAATCGAGTTAAATCGATTCCTAGCTTTTCGGCTCTTTGAGTATTTACCAAATATGGACCATGCGCTGGTGTTCTGGTACGGATCAAACCAGGATTAAGCCCCTGCTCCAAGATATCATATGCAATTTCAAATGCTGCATAGGCCTGATTGTAACCAGAGTCATTGGCAGTCATTAACATACCTTCCCGAACAAACTGATCTTCGTGTGACGCCTCAGGTTTCTGAATATTCTCCAAGTACCAGCGCCCAACCTCCAACATATCAACATGCTTACCTTCGCTGTCATGCATTGTGTCGTGGTTAAGAACAAAAAAGGCATCTACTTTTGGTTCCAGTTCCAGAGCGCGTTGCTTAAACTCCTCAAAGGAATTGGTTTTTACTACATCGACGAGTTTTAAAGGCAGTTTTCCCTGTTTATCTAATGCCTGTAACTGCTTGATATTTGGTCGTGCACTGACAGAGTCGCATGAAAGAATCGCAAAAGTCTTTGCCGAGGGCACAAGGCGTTTGAGTAACTGAAGGCCTTCCTTGTAGTATCCCGCCTGCCATATACCGGTTACGTTATGACCAGGCTTGTCCATGCTATCAATAAGTCCATATTTAAGAGGAAGCCCATTAATACCCCAGAAAACTACTGGGATATTTGTATCAAGTAACTGGTTTCCGATGTAATTCGCCGCGTTATCATCTCCGAGCATTACCAAGTCCGGTTGAAACTCCTGGATTTCCTTCAATATCCGTTCCGTGATAATAGCAATATCAAACGATGAATTTATCCGTTTGGTATCCATCCAGGCTTTTTTGGCAATCATTCGAGAACTTTCGACGCCATTCTCGGGGCCACAAAGCCCAACCTGGGAGAGGTTATCGAGATAGCCATATTGGAGCATTGCCTCAGAAAGGCCTTGTTGCGTTGATTGGGACCAGAGATAGTCACAATGGTAACTGGAAACAATAAAGATACGACGTTTATTTTGGGGATCAGCTCCGACTTGAAGAGCGAAAAAACAGACTAAGGCAAGACCAACCGCAATTCTGCTTCGTCGAATCATTTTTTTGCCTATAATTAAACTTTAACCCCTAACACAATTTAAGTAGATGAAAGAAGAAAAATAAAGGTAAGGGATATACTTCACAAAGTAATATCCCATGAGAATTTCGTTACGATCTACGAGTCTATATTCCTCATTTCCATCAGAAATAATTTCTTTTATACGATTACTACTGAGATCAAGAAACAAACTTTTTCTAACCAGGTTAGAAAAATATCTTCCTCTTACGAAGATAGGGTGTGATATGGAAAAAGACCGCAGATAGAGTTACTTCGCAGCTATCGCCTGATTAGACTTGCCTAACTATCATAGATACCCAGTAGCAGTTCCAACATGTTTTTTTGAAGGTAACTACATCTTTACTTTTTATTTGAAGAAGTGAGGTATACGGAAGCTAGGTCAGTTAATCTAATCTGAACCTATTAGTTACCACTTGAGAATTTACGAACAGAAGCTATTAATTCACCTCACCACAATCACTAAAAACTGTAACTGCGGTAGGTTTGTCATCGTCGGTTGATTTGAGCATACGCCCAAACAATTGTAAGGCTAAAGTAATAGCGACCTACTATTTTAGGTTTTTCAAATAACTTCAGAATAATGAAGAAATCGAGGAAATTGGTAGCGGGGGCTGGATTTGAACCAACGACCTTCGGGTTATGAGCCCGACGAGCTACCAGACTGCTCCACCCCGCATCAAGGTGGGGAATACTACCTGCGATGAGCCTGGATGACAAGCCCTTTACAAAAATAATTTAAAACTTTTGAAACATTAGATTAGACACGCTGTGTCTAGAAAAAATTCAAGTAATTTCTAGGTTCAAAATCTAAAAAGATCCCTAAAAAACCATACAAGTAGATCATGGCGTTTTGGTAACATGCATTTAATTCCCTATTGATGCGCCAATGCAAGTCATCTACTGCCGAATAGCAGCAGACTAAGGGTTATCCGCCAAATGCATTCGCACAGATTGTCAATAATCCTGCCGGAAAGAGCCCCAGAACCAACATAGAAAGTCCGTTTATTGAGAGCATAACCTGGGTATCCACCCCTATTGAGAGTGGGGTTTCATCAACTGGCTGATCAAAATAGATCAGTTTGACGATGCGGATGTAGTAGAAGGCACCAATAATTGAGAAGGCAACACCGACCAGGGCAAGCCAGGTCAGATCCACGGAGACCACTGCATCAAGCACAAACAGCTTGGCAAAGAATCCCACCGTTGGCGGTACGCCTGCCATGGAGAACATGAGCAGCAACATCATGCCAGCGAACCAGGGATTTCGCTGATTCAGACCTTTCATATCTTCCAGATTATCGGCTTCGAATCCTTTGCGACTCAGGGCGATTATAATGCCGAAAGCACCGGCAGACATCAGCGCATAGACCAGGGTGTAGAACATTGCCGCGGTATACCCTTCGTTAGTCCCCGCCAATATGCCGAGCATGATAAAACCGACATGGGAAATGGTGGAATAGGCGAGCATTCGCTTGATGTTGGTCTGCGCAATGGCAACCAGGTTACCTATACCCATTGAGAGTACTGCGAGGATGATCAGCATACCTTGCCAACCCTCCCAGCCACCATTCAGACCCGCCAGGCCATCCACCAGCAGACGCATGGCGAGGGCAAAAGCCGCAATTTTGGGCGCACTAGCGAGAAAAGCTACTACCGCAGTAGGTGCCCCGTGATAAACATCAGGAACCCACATGTGGAAGGGAACCGCACCCAGCTTGAAGGAGAGCCCGATGACCAGAAAAACAATACCGAAAATCATCACAAGCTGGTTCATATCGCCTTTGTCGACCACATTCGCCAGCTTATCGAATTGCAGTGTACCTGTGGCGCCATAGATCATAGAGATGCCATAGAGCAGCATTCCTGAGGCCAGTGCACCCAGTACGAAATATTTCATCGCTGCTTCGGCACCATGGGCAGAGTCCCGGTTAAACGCCACCAGGGCGTAGAGGCAGAGCGCGAGCAGCTCCAGTCCTAGATAGATGGTGAGAAAACTGTTGGCGGAGGTCATGATACTCATGCCCAGAACAGCAAACAGACCCAGGGTGTAGAATTCACCTTTGAATAGGTCACGCTCAATCAGATAGTCCTTGGCGTAGAGAAAAGCCATAAAGGTCACCAGATAGATGCCCACTTTCAGCACATCACTCATCGGATCGCGTATATAGCTCCCATCAAATACGATCTGAGTCATAGGACTGGCAACCGCCAGGGTGATGGCTACTGTAACCAGCAGACCGACCTGAGTGATGATATAGCTGATGATACGCTGCTCTTCACGGAGAAAGAGGTCAACCACGAGCACCAAACAGGCCAGGGTCAGCAAAGAAATTTCCGGTAAAACCGGTATCAGTTGTGTTGCATCAAATTGCATGATTTCGCTACCGAGTCGGGCTCCGTCAGATTATAACTTGGAAACAGCAATATGCTGGATCAGGTTGTTGACAGAAGCATCCATCACTTCAACCAAGGGTGCCGGCCATAAGCCCAACAGCAGTACTGCCGCTGCCAGGGTGCCCAGCACGATAAATTCACGTCTATTCATATCTTGCAGAGATGCGACGCCCTCTGAGGCCACATCACCAAAGACCACGCGCTTGACCATCCATAGGGTATAAGCAGCACCAATGATCAGTGTTGTCGCTGCAAGGAAGGCATACCAAAAGTCGGCACGGAAACTGGCCAGAATAACCATGAACTCGCCGACAAAACCGGAAGTACCTGGCAACCCTGCATTGGCCATGGCGAAAAAGACCATGAAACCGGCGAATATAGGCATGGTATGTACTACCCCACCATAGTCGTTGATCTCCCGACTGTGCAAGCGGTCGTAGAGTACTCCGACACAGAGGAACATGGCGGCAGAGATGAAGCCATGGGAGACCATCTGCACCATACCTCCCTCGATGCCTAATACAGCACCACTGCCTTCATTATTCTGACTGATCATAAAGACGATAAAGAAACCAAGAGTGACAAAGCCCATATGGGCAATGGAAGAGTAAGCGATCAGCTTCTTCATATCCTGCTGGATCAACGCCACAAAACCGATGTAGACCACCGCAATAAGGGACATGCCGATAATCAACCAATCCAGGGAGTGGCTGGCATCAGGGGTAATCGGTAGACTGAAACGCAGAAAACCGTAACCGCCAATCTTCAGCATGATCGCCGCCAGGATTACTGAACCCCCTGTTGGAGCCTCTACATGGGCATCAGGCAGCCAGGTATGAACAGGCCACATGGGCACCTTGACCGCAAACGCCATCAGAAAAGCGACAAAGATCAGAATCTGCTCGGTTAGACCCAGCTTTAGAGTGTGGAAACCCAGAATGTCGAAACTGCCCGACTGGAAGTACATATAGATCAGAGCGACCAACATGAATACAGAGCCGAAGAAAGTGTAAAGGAAAAACTTGATGGTAGCATAGACCCGGTTTGGTCCACCCCAGACACCGATGATCAGGAACATCGGAATCAGCATCGCTTCCCAAAAGACATAGAAGAGCATCGCATCCAATGCGGAGAAGACACCGACCATCACCCCTTCCATAATCAGGAAGGCGGCCATGTACTGAGAGGGACGGTATTGAATCACTTCCCAGCCAGCGATCACCACCAGGGGGGTAATGAAAGTGGTGAGAACGATCAGTGGCATGGAGATACCATCAACCCCCATGTAGTACTCAATATTGAAACCGGGTATCCAGGGCACTCGTTCAACGAACTGCATATCAGCGGTAGAGCTATCGAAAGCAAACCAGAGTGGCAGACTGACTATGAAGGTCAGCATGGCGATGGTCAGGGCGGTCCACTTGGTGGCATTCGCCTCCCGGTCGCCACTGGCGAGTACCATAAAGCCACCTACTATGGGCAGCCAGACCGTAAGACTTAGGATGGGCCAATCGGCAATCATGTTAAGTGTACCTCGTCATAGACTCTATGCCATTCAGCGAGCTGGGAAGGGGCTAGCTGCAAGGCATGCATCGCAGGCAATGGCCTGGTCCTTGTCAAGAGGCATAACGCGGCAGATAGCCCCTTCCCGACTCGCCCGAAGGGAGCCACCCAAAAACGCCAGTTCTGTGTTGTGACCCTTGGAAAGGGTATGCCATTCCCAGCGAGCCACGCCTTAAACTGGCGCTTTTGGGTGGCTCTGAATGGTATAGAATCTATGACGAGGTGCACTGTGGTTCCTTTAAACAAAAACAAACCAGGTCAGCAGCAATAGCAGACCTAGAATCATGGCAATAGCGTAGTGATAGAGGTAGCCGGTCTGTACATGACGTACGACAGATGCCAGCCAACCCACTGAATAGGCTGAACCGTTGACCGCCAGGCCATCGATCAGCCCCCTGTCACCAACCAGCCAGAGGAATTTACCGATGCCCCGGCTGCCGGCGGCAAATACGGCTTGGTAGACCTCATCAAACCAGTACTTCTTATCCAGCATGTTGTGTAGCGGCGCCAGGATCTGCTTTATCTTTTCCGCCAGTGACGGGTTCAGCATATAGAGATAGAAGGCCAAGCCCAGACCGGCCATTGCCAGATAGAACGCCGGGCTTGCATAAGTATGCGCCAGCATGCCATTACCGCTATGCACTACCGCCTGTACTGCGGCCAAGGTATCGTGTTCCGGCAACACAAAGATGGCATCCTTGAACCAGTCACCAAAGAGCATCGAATCGATGGTCAGATAACCCAGAAACACCGAGGGGATGGCCAGCAGGATCAGCGGTACCGTTACTACCTTGGGTGTTTCATGGATGTGCTCCTTGGCATGCTCATCACGGGGGCCTTCACCGTGAAAGACCAGGAAGAACATACGGAAGCTATAGAGGGCGGTGACAAATACGCCGCCCAGTACCAGCCAGTAGGCATAGCTGGAACCTGTGATGGTGGAGTGATGCACCGCCTCAATAATGGCGTCTTTGGAAAAGAAACCGGAGAAGAGAGGGAAACCGATAAGGGCTAAGGAGCCCAGCAACGAGGTCCAATAGGTAATGGGCATGTATTTACGTATCCCACCCATATTACGGATATCCTGATCATGGTGCATGCCGATAATGACGGAGCCAGCGGCGAGGAACAGTAGCGCCTTGAAGAAGGCGTGGGTCATCAGATGGAAGATACCGGCGGCGTATGCAGAGGCCCCCAAAGCCACCATCATGTAACCCAGCTGGGAGAGGGTCGAGTAGGCCACTACCCGTTTGATGTCATTTTGAACGATGCCGATCAGTCCTGTGAAGAATGCTGTGGTGGCACCAATGATCAACACAAAGCTGAGTGCGGTTTCGGAGAGTTCATAGAGGGGTGACATACGGGCCACCATGAAGATACCGGCGGTTACCATGGTCGCCGCATGGATCAGGGCTGAGATCGGGGTTGGGCCCTCCATGGAGTCCGGCAGCCAGACATGCAGCGGCACCTGAGCCGACTTACCCATGGCACCAATGAACAGCAGAATACCGATCACAGTCATCAGCGACCAGCTGCTATCACCCCAGATCTGAACCTGGGTGTCGGCAAGTCCCGGAGCCATGGCGAACACTTCGGCATAGTCGAGGCTATTGGTATACATGGCGATTGCAGCAATACCCAGGATAAATCCAAAGTCACCTACCCGGTTGACCAAGAAGGCCTTCAGGTTGGCGAAGATTGCGGTAGGCCTGACCGACCAGAAGCCGATCAACAGATAGGAGACCAATCCCACTGCTTCCCATCCGAAGAACAGCTGCATGAAGTTGTTGGCCATGACCAGCATCAACATTGAAAAGGTAAACAGGGAGATATAACTGAAGAAACGCTGATAACTGTTACGTCCGGCCAGGCTGGTCTTGGGCCAGTTGTGCTCATCATCCGCCATATAGCCGATGGTGTAGATATGCACACAGAAAGAGACGAAGGTGACCACACTGATCATCACCGCGGTGAGGTGATCCACCAGGAAGCCCACTTCCATGTTCAGACCGTCACTCACCATCCAGGTATAGACAGTGCCATTGAAGACTTCCAGGCCGTCGTACATGAAGCTTTTCAGGACATAGAGGGAGAGCAATGCCGAGATTCCAACCCCGGTGCTGGTGACCCAGTGCGCCCCTTTACGCCCAAGCATACTGCCAAAGAAACCGGCTAATATCGCACCTACCAGAGGTGCTAATACGATTGTCAGATAGATATTTTCCATAAACCGTTTCTTCTAGTTTGATCTGTTGATGAGCAGTGCAGTACGCAAACCTATATCTGCGTCTGATCTCTCAGTAACCGACTTACTTTACCTAATGTTCAATTTTGTTCTTCAATCACCAAGCAGACGATCCGCTGAAACCACAAAACCCGACTGTGTTAACCAGTGTTCATCTGCAGACTGAAAACTAACCCTTCAGCGCATCCATATCCTCGACATTGATGCTCTGCTTACTGCGGAACAGCACAACCAATATGGCCAAACCAATGGCCGCCTCTGCCGCTGCCACCGTCAGAATGAAAAATACAAAAACCTGTCCTGCCGTATCCCCCAGAAAATGGGAAAAGGCGACAAAGTTGATATTGACTGCCAGTAGCATCAATTCAACACACATCAACAACACAATGACATTCTTGCGGTTGATGAAGATCCCAGCCACGCTGATCGCAAATAGGATGGCGGCAAGGATCAGGTAATCAGAAAGTGCAATCATTTCGTTATCCTTTTTCCGCGTCCATGGAGACCATACGCACCCGATCATCCCGCTTGACCAGAACTTGGGTCGCTGGATCGAGATATTTTGTATCCGGGCGTCTGCGCATCGTCAGCCCGATTGCTGCAATAATCGCAACAAGCAAGATTACCGCAGCGATCTCAAATGGATACATGTATACGGTGTAGAGCACGTTGCCCAGCTCTTCGGTATTGTTGTAATCCGCGGCATGTCTCACCGGAGCTGCATATTTTTCAAGGCCAAAATTGCCCGGCCCAACGATCAGTATCAGCTCAGCTGCCATGGCAATCGCCATGATCAATCCCAGGGGTAACATTTTTATAAATCCGGCCCGTAGCACAGCTATATCGATATCCAGCATCATCAATACAAATAGGAACAGCACCATCACCGCACCGACATAGACCAGTACCAGAACGATGGCTAGAAACTCCGCTTCAGCCAACATCCAGATACCACTACTGGCAAAGAAGGCGAGAATCAGGAACAGCGCAGAATGTACCGGATTACGCCGAGTCACCACCATGACTGCTGCTGCCAATACCACTGCGGCCAGTACATAAAAAATCAGCTTTTCGAGTGTCATATACGGATTCCAGTTATTTCCAAGGTTTCCCCAACATCAGCGAACATTCGCCTGAGCTTGAATATCTGCAGACAGCTGCGCTTCACACTTATCGCCTACCGCCAACAGCTTCTCCTTGGTCATGATATTTTCACCACGATTTTCGAAGTGATATTCGTAGATTCGTGTCTCTACAATGGCATCCACCGGGCAGGCCTCCTGGCAGTAACCGCAATAGATGCACTTAAACAGGTCGATATCGTAACGGGTGGTGCGGCGTGAGCCATCCTCCCGTGGTTCCGCTTCGATGGTAATTGCCAAAGCGGGACAGGTTGCCTCACAAAGCTTACAGGCGATACAGCGTTCCTCACCGTTAGGGTAACGACGCAGGGCATGCAGTCCTCTGAACCGGGGCGACACCGGAGCTTTCTCTTCCGGGTACATCACCGTGAACTTCTTACGGAACAGGTACCGACCCGTCACGCTCAGCCCACGAAACAGCTCCAGCAGGAAAAGGCTCTTGAAATAGTTTGTTAACGCTTTCATAGAAGACCTCAGTCGAACCACCAGGGTAGTTGATAGACCACTGCCAGACCGACGACCACAATCCAGACAATGGTAATCGGAATGAAGACCTTCCAACCAAGCCGCATGATCTGGTCATAACGGTAGCGAGGAAAGGTGGCGCGCAGCCAGAGAAACAGAAACATAAAGAAACCGGTCTTGATCACCAACCAGAAGAAACCTGGCACCCAATCAAACAGAGGTCCGAGTACCGGCCATCCCTGAAATGGGGAGAGCCAACCACCGAAAAACATCACTGCAGTCAAAGCCGCTATGAGAATCATGTTGGCATATTCAGCCAGGAAGTAGACCGCGAAGGCCATGCCTGAGTAATCGACATGAAAGCCGGCTACGATTTCGGACTCACCCTCAGCAACATCGAATGGCGCACGATTGGTCTCTGCCACACCGGAAATCAAGTAGACACCGAACAGAGGCAGTAGAGGTAACCAGAACCAGGAGAACATGCCCCCTTCCTGGGCCCTGATAATCTCTCCCAGATTGAGACTGCCCGCAGCGACCAACACACCGACCAGTGCGAAACCCATGGCGATTTCGTAAGCGACAATCTGAGCTGCCGAACGCATAGCCCCAAGAAAGGCATATTTTGAATTCGAGGCCCAGCCACCGATGATCACGCCGTAGACCCCTACCGAAGTGAGCGCCAGTATGTAGAGCAGACCGGCATTGATATCAGCCAGTACCAATTTCTCATCGAAAGGAAAAACTGCCCAGGCAGCCAGCGCCGGACCAAGGGTCAGTGCCGGGGCCATCAGAAACAGAAATTTGTTGGCGTTGGCTGGAATGATGATCTCTTTGAACATCAGCTTCAGCGCATCCGCGATAGGCTGCAACCAGCCCTTCGGCCCAACCCGGTTGGGACCGACACGTACCTGCATATAACCGATGACCTTCCGCTCGGCGTAGGTGTAGTAAGCCACCAGCAGCATCAATGGCAACATGATCGTGACAATCTTGATCATGGTCCAGGTCAGATATTGAAGTTCGTAGGGAAGCGCTTCCCAGAGACTGATAAGGAATTCCATCGGTTACGCCTTCTCCACGGTCACTTCGCCAAATGGTTGTCCCAGTGTCGATGATCGCGCCAAGCCTGTGGATATCCAGACACATCCCATTGGAATGCGCTCATCCAACTGCAGCGGCAGATCAACCTGGTTGCCGTTCTGTTTTACCATTGCTGTATCCGCACCTTCGAGACCCAGGCGGATCGCTTCATCGGGATGTAAGCGGATTGCATCCGATCCAGCATCCTGAGTCTGCTGTAAAGCAGTTGCGCGACGAACCAGGGGATCACAGGCGTATAGCGGTGTATCCCCTCCTCGTAACAGCGTGCTGGCACTTAATAGTTGCTCAAGATTCTTAGGTTCTTGTTGATGATTTTCGAGTTGAGTCTCTTCGCATATAGCGCGAACCTCATCATGAATCTGTTGAGAATCTGTGTAATCAAAACCTGGCTGATCCATCAGATTACCCAACACCCGGAGGATTTTCCAACCTGGGCGGCTCTCCCCCTGTGGTCTGACCACGCCACGATTCTGTTGCCAGCGTCCCTCTGCATTGACATAGGTGCCCGAGGTTTCAGCAAAGGTGGCCATCGGTAGCAGAATATCAGCACAGGCATCCAGCTCTGGGCTGCGGAAGGCGCTGATGGCAACAACCATATCGGCACTCTGCAAGGCACTCATGGAGAGCGCCCCATTCCAGAAATCCCGTCCCGGCTCGACGCCCATCAACAGGTACCCTCTGCGTGGCAACTTAAGCATGCGCAGTGTATCCAAACCTTTTGCTTCCGAGGCTTTGCCACCAGCTTGAAGATGAGGAGCGGCGCCGGCGAGTTGCGCACCGACAGAATTCGCTGCGGCAGGCAGAATAGAGAGTTTTGAATCTGTTGCTTTGGCCAGTTTTGCAGCAATCGAATGCAGCAGCGCATAATCAGGATGGGTCTGTGCCAAGCTACCCAGCATGACCAGCGCTTGATCGGCTGATTTGAGTTGTGCTGCCGCCTGTTTGGCAAAATCGTCGACTTTCGAACCATCCAACAGTGAAGCGACTGCACCTTCAGACTTAACCCCAGCTGCCTTTGCTACCGAAGCCAGACGACTGACCATTTCGCTCGGGGTACAGACGGCCTGTTCACCGCTATGGCTGAGGTCTAGTTGTATCGGGTTAAGGTAGTGGATACTGGCTCCTGCCAAAGCCGCTTTACGCAAACGATGGGCCAGTATCGGCTGCTCTTTGCGTAAATTGCCACCCACCACAAAGGCTGTCTGTACATTATCGATGTCACTGAGTGAGGTGCCTAGCCAATGCACTGCCTGTTGGGTCTCATCAAGCCTGAAGTCACCCTGACGTAAGCGGGTGTCAATATTGTTGCTGCCCATGCCCAGCATCAGCTTCTGGGCCAAATAGAGCTCTTCAAGAGTTGAAGTTGGTGAAACTATTGCTCCAATCTGGTCACCCTCATTGATCTCGGCAAGATTGGCTGCAGCCATCTCCAATGCCATCTCCCAACTGACCTCTTTCCATTCGCCACCTCTCTTTACCATCGGCGAAGTAAGACGGTCATCGCTATAGAGTCCCTCATAGCTGAATCGGTCTCGATCGGAGATCCAGGTTTCGTTGATCGATTCATTGTCTTTGGGATGTACCCGCATCACCTTATTGCCACGGAGATGCAGATTGAGATTGGAGCCAAGACTGTCATGAGGTGCCACCGCCTCTACCTGTGTCAGTTCCCAGGCACGGGCATTGAAACGGAATGGCTTGGAGGTCAGTGCTCCCACAGGACAGAGATCGATAATGTTGGCGGATAATTCGGAATCTACGCTCTTCTCTATATAGGTACCGATAACCATATGTTCGCCACGGCCGGTAGCGCCCATTTCACGTATTCCGGCAATCTCTTGGCCAAAACGCACACATCGGGTGCAGTGTATGCACCGGGTCATGTCTGTAGCGATCAGTGGCCCTATATTCTTGTCAGCGACTACACGCTTACCTTCACTGTAGCGGGAAACATCGCCACCATATCCAATTGCCACATCCTGCAGCTCGCACTCACCACCCTGATCACAGATCGGGCAATCCAGCGGATGGTTGATCAGTAGAAACTCCATGGTTCCCTTCTGTGCAGCCAGAGCCCTGGGTGAGCGGGTATAGACCTTCATTCCATCCGATACCGGTGTGGCACAGGCAGGCAAAGGTTTTGGCACCTTCTCCACTTCAACCAGGCACATGCGACAGTTGGCCGCGACTGATAGCTTTTTGTGATAACAGAAGCGCGGAATATTGATACCGGCCGCATCCGTGACTTCAATGAGCATAGTGCCGGCTTTCGCCTGCAGTTCCTGCCCGTTTACTTCGATGGTGACTAATGTATCTGTCATCGTGTTCACAGGCCCTAACCTCAGCCAACCCCGACCATGCAGCGCTTATGGTCGATGTGATATTGGAATTCATCCCGATAGTGACGCAACATGCCTTTTACCGGCAGAGCGGCTGCATCACCCAAGGCACAGATGGTTTTGCCGCTGATCTTATCTGCGACATCATCCAGCAAATCCAGGTCTTCCTGGCGACCCTGTCCGGTTTCTATCCGGTGTACTACCCGATAGAGCCAACCTGTACCTTCCCGGCAGGGGGTACACTGACCGCAGGATTCTTCGTGATAGAAATAGGACATCCGCTCCAGAGTCTTGACCATGCAGTTGGTGTCATCTAACACGATCACAGCCCCGGAGCCCAGCATGGAACCGGCACCGGCAATGGAATCGTAATCCATATTCAGATCCATCATTTCATCCCCAGGGATTACTGGGGCCGATGATCCTCCAGGTATTACCGCTTTTATCTTTCGCCCATCCTTCATGCCACCGGCCATCTCCAACAGTTCGGAGAATGGCGTGCCCATGGGGATCTCAAAGACACCTGGATTATTGATATTGCCTGAGATTGAAAACAGCTTGGATCCACCGCTGTTTTTCACACCGATATCAGCAAACCATTCGCCACCCTTCTCCAAAATCATTGGAATAGAGGCCAGGCTCTCGGTGTTGTTGATAATGGTAGGCCTGCCATATAGGCCGAAGTGTGCAGGAAATGGTGGTTTATAGCGTGGCTGACCCTTCTTGCCTTCAATCGACTCGAGCAATGCAGTCTCTTCACCGCAGATGTAAGCACCACCGCCAAGATGGGTATGGAGCTCGAAATCAAAACCGGAGCCAAGCAGATTTTCGCCTAGGAAACCTGCTTCTCTGGCCTCCTGTAGAGCCTGCTCGAAACGCTCATAGGGTTCCCAAAACTCACCGCGTATATAGTTGTAACCTCGGGTTGCACCTATTGCGTAACCGGCAAGAATCATCCCTTCTATCAGTTGGTGAGGGTTGTAGCGAAGGATATCCCGGTCCTTGAAAGTTCCCGGCTCGCCCTCATCCGAATTACACACCACAAATTTCTGGCCTGGTGCATTGCGTGAGATGAAGCTCCACTTCAATCCAGTGGGGAAACCTGCCCCGCCACGCCCGCGAAGCCCGGACTTCTTTACCTCTTCGATAATTTCTTCTGGCGCTTGCTTGTTGGAAAGCACCTTTTTAAGGACTTCATAGCCACCACGGCTCTGATATTGCTCCATTAGCCATGGGCGCTCCAGATCCAGGGTTCGCAGACAGACTTCATTAACCATAGCGATTACTCCAGACCTTCCAGAATCGCATCAACGATTTCCGGGGTGAGGTTTTCATAATACTGTTTACCGATCTGCATCATAGGCGCGCCACCACAGGCTCCGAGGCACTCCACCTCTTTCATGGAGAAGCGACCATCTTCTGTAATTTGACCGAAGGTAATCCCCAGTTTCTTTTCCAGATGTTCCACGATCATGTCGGATTTATTGGTCATGCATGAGACGTTAGTGCAGACACAGATCTTATGTTTGCCTACCGGTTTCAGTTCGTACATGGAGTAGAAGGTCGCCACTTCATAGACGGCGATGGACGGCATTTCAAGATAACTGGCCACCCGGTCCATGAGCTCAGTGGTTAACCAACCACCATTGTCGTCCTGCACCACCATCAACGCCCCCATTACAGCAGACTGTTTCCACTCAGGTGGATATTTGGCGATCCAGTGATCAATCTCCGCGCAGATTGCTGGGGAGAAAAGTTCCGTTTTGTCTTTAACTGTTACTGTCATGTCTATTTTGCTCTAACGGTCTATCTCACCAAATACCACATCCATGGTGCCAATCACTGCCACCACGTCGGCAAGCATATGGCCCTTTACCATCTCGTCCATGGCAGCCAGGTGAGAAAAGCCCGGGGCTCTGATCTTTAATCTGTAAGGTTTGTTGGCGCCATCAGAAACGATGTAGCAGCCGAACTCACCCTTAGGTGCTTCAACTGCGGCATAGACCTCTCCCTCAGGGGCACAATAGCCCTCCGTGAAGAGCTTGAAGTGATGGATCAATCCTTCCATATCGTCCTTCATCTCATCCCGACTTGGCGCTGAAATTTTATGATCATCGAGCATTACTGGACCCGGATTGGCTCTCAGCCAATCAATGCACTGCTTGATAATGCGATTCGACTGACGCAGTTCGGCGGTACGAACCAGATACCGATCGTAACAATCGCCGTTTTTACCAACCGGAATATCGAAGTCGACCTTGTCATAAGCTGCATAGGACTGTTTTTTGCGCAGATCCCATGCAATCCCTGAACCCCTGATCATGGGACCGGTGAATCCAAGCTGCATGGCACGCTCCGGAGAGACTACACCTATCCCGACGGTACGCTGTTTCCAGATTCTGTTGTCGGTGAGTAGTGTTTCGTACTCATCCACCAAACCGGGGAAGCGGTTTGTAAAATCCTCAATAAAGTCGAGTAGAGAACCTTGACGTGTTTCGTTACGTGCAGAGACGTCCCTACCAGTCACCCATTGACTCGCCTGATATTGAGGCATCTGATCTGGCATATCGCGATAGACACCACCAGGACGGTAGTATGCTGCATGCATACGAGCGCCTGAGACCGCTTCATAGCAGTCCATTAAATCTTCCCGCTCCCGAAAGGCGTAGAGAAAGACGGTCATCGCCCCCACGTCCAATGCATGGGTACCCAGCCACATCAGGTGGTTGAGGATGCGGGTGATCTCATCGAACATGGTACGGATGTACTGAGCCCGAATCGGAGCTTCTATTCCAAGTAGTTTTTCAATCGCCCGTACATAGCCGTGTTCGTTACACATCATCGATACATAATCGAGACGGTCCATGTAGGGAATGCTGTGGTTGTAGGGTTTACTCTCGGCCAGTTTTTCAGTCGCCCGATGCAGTAGACCTATATGTGGATCAGCACGTTCGATCACCTCGCCATCCATCTCCAGAACCAGGCGAAGAACACCATGAGCTGCAGGATGCTGGGGTCCGAAATTAAGTGTGTAGTTACGAATTTCAGGCATCGGAGGCATCCTGCTTTGCGTCATCTTCACTCAGATAACGGTTGTCTTCACGGGTAACCCTGGGTACTAAAGTGCGCGGATCGATACTCACAGGTTCGTAGATGACACGTGCCAGTTGTGGATCGTAGCGCATCTCCACCTGACCAATCAGTGGAAAATCCTTGCGGAACGGATGTCCGATAAAACCGTAGTCAGTCAATATACGGCGAAGATCGGGATGGCCGTCGAAAAGAATGCCATATAGATCGAACGCTTCACGTTCAAACCAGTTGGCAGCCCCCCAAATGGAGACTACTGAAGCGACAATAGGATGATTGGTATCTACAAACACCCGCAGCCTAAGACGCACATTTTTGGTTATTGAAAGCAGGTGATAGACCGCGGCGAAGCGACTCTTTTCATCAGTTTCATTCGAACTCTGTTCGACCACGCCTCTACCGAAACCGGTATTGGGCGCCCCTTCTGTCTGCCACTCGGATTGGCCATATTCGGCGTAATCAACACCACAGACATCGATCAACTCATTGAAATCGAAGGCGACGTCATCGTGCAAAATAGTGGCGACTTCGATCAGCTTGGCCGAAGGGACTACCAGAGTCACTTCTCCACAGCTTCTTTCGAGCTGGCAATCAAACTCGGAAAAGCGCTCATCAAGTGTTGAGGCCAACTGATCCAATCGATCTTGCATACCGTTCTGCGAACCGTTACTCATGATCTACACACCACCTCAACGAGCTATCGTACTGGTCCGACGAATTTTATCCTGAAGCTGAAGCACCCCATACAGCAATGCTTCCGCCGTTGGAGGACAACCCGGAACATATATATCCACAGGAACGACCCGATCGCAGCCCCTGACCACAGAATAGGAGTAGTGGTAGTACCCGCCCCCATTGGCACAAGAACCCATCGATATGACCCAGCGGGGCTCGGCCATCTGGTCATAAACCTTACGTAGAGCCGGGGCCATTTTATTCACCAGGGTACCTGCCACAATCATCACATCCGATTGGCGGGGACTGGGACGAAAGACGATACCGAAACGATCCATATCGTAGCGTGCTGCTGCTGCCTGCATCATCTCAACCGCGCAGCAGGCCAGACCAAAGCTCATTGGCCACATGGAACCTGTTCTGGCCCAATTGATCAATTTATCCGCGGAAGTGGTGATTACACCTTTTTCGAGAATGCCCTCAATGCCCACTATCTGCCTCCCGAAGAGTCAATACCATATCTATTCCCACTCCAGCGCACCTTTCTTCCACTCGTAGATAAAACCGATCACCAGGATACCCAGAAACACCATCATCGCGAGAAAACCGACCATACCGATCTGATCCAGGACTACCGCCCAAGGAAAGAGAAACGCAATTTCAAGATCGAAGATAATGAACAGGATGGCAACGAGGTAGTAACGTACATCGAACTTCATGCGAGTGTCCTCGAAGGCCTCGAAACCACACTCATAGGGAGAGTTCTTTTCGTCGTCTGGTTTACTAGTACCGAGCAGAAAACCAATTCCGATGACAACGCCACCCACCACGAAAGCCACGATTAGGAAAATCATGATGGGTAAATAATTTTCAAGCATCAGAGTGAAGCCCCCTATGTCGTTCAGTCATTTTGTTTTTAGGCGAATCTTCAGGGAAGGCAGGCAGTCTATCCTCTGGCCCGCAACAATGTCAAGTAGGAGCAAAAGTAATAAATGCATATAATTCAATTAGTTATAATACTTCTACGGACATAAAAAAACGGTATTACACCGAAAAGGCATAGTACCGTCTTATGTATGGTGCCGATGGCCGGATTTGAACCGGCACGGCTTACGCCACTACCCCCTCAAGATAGCGTGTCTACCAATTCCACCACATCGGCTAAAACTGTAAGTTCTACTGCTTCTCCGTTGCCGGATCAGTCTGGCTATCCGCAGGAACAACAGGCTCTGCATCAGTCACATCAGTGGCTGCTGTATCAGATACAGAGGCAGGCGCTACAGGAAGATCCTCGGATTGAGTCTCCCGAGTCGCATCTGGAGCCGGTATAGCCGGAAGATCGCTACTTCCCGTCCCCGGTACGGCAGGCAGATCACTCTCTGGTGCTGGCGCTTCAATAACCGGCGCTGCATCAATGCGTTCCATTAAGCCCTCTGGCTCATTGGTCTGTACTGCAAAATAGGCCATCACCATGCTGGTGACAAAAAACAGGGCGGCAAGAATAGCTGTAGCTCTGGTCAGGAAAGAGCCGGAGCCCTTTGAACCAAATACGGTACCCGAAGCGCCACTGCCAAAGGCTGCGCCCATATCAGCACCCTTACCGTGTTGAATAAGGATCAATCCAACCAACCCAATGGCCAGAAAGATATGAAACACGGTCAATATTGTCTGCATGTCTGCGTTACCTGTAGAAAGTTGCCAGATCGGTATCGTTTAAGATCCGCTGCAACCTAAAAATTAATTTGCTGCCGTACAGATTCCGAGGAAATCTTCTGGCTTAAGTGCAGCCCCACCGATCAGTCCGCCATCAATATCCGGCTTGCCGATTAACTCTTTAGCATTACCCGGTTTCATGGAACCGCCATAGAGAATACGGACAACGTCAGCGACCTGCTCGCTCTTCTGCGCAATTTGCGACCGGATAAAAGCATGTACATCCTGAGCCTGCTCAGGTGAGGCCGTTTTACCGGTACCAATTGCCCAAACCGGTTCATAGGCGATAACGCCTTCAGCGAGTGCATCCACACCCTCCAGTTCGATTACCGCGTTGAGTTGTCGGGCAACGACATCGTTAGTAATTCCGGATTCACGCTCTTCCAGAGTCTCACCGATACACAGGATTGGAACCAGTCCAGCTGCCCGTGCAACAGCAAACTTCTTTGCCACCAGTTCATCACTCTCATTGTGATAAGTGCGGCGTTCAGAGTGACCAACAATCACATATTTACAACCGAAGTCATTCAGCATGGAGGCTGCAACTTCACCGGTATAGGCACCAGATGCCTCTGTAGAGAGATCCTGCCCTCCCCAGGCAATGTCGGTACCATTCAGCTTTTGCTGCGTCTCAGGAATGAAAACAGCAGTAGGACAAACTGCCACTTCGGCATTTGTAACTGACCCAATCCCTTCCTTGAGACCATCCAACAGGCTACGAACACTATCTAGTGAACCGTTCATTTTCCAATTTCCGGCGACAAGTGGTCTGCGCATGCAATCACTCCTGAGATAAAAGAAAGCGCGCTAGCTTAACGGCCAACGCGCCTGAAATCAATCACCATCGCATCAACTCCGGTTGATTTCTATAACCAGTAGCCAAGAACAAGGCAGAACTATCCCAAAACAGGGAACAAACAGAGCGCGCAAAAGCGGTCAATATTTCCCGCTCATGGAACAGCTTATCCTGAGACCACTTCATTGACAGCATCGGCAATTTGGCTCGAAAGCGTCTCGACCTGAGCCCCATCACTACCTTCGACCATCACCCTTATCAAAGGCTCAGTACCCGAAGGGCGCAGCAGCACTCGACCGGAACTGCCCATCTCAACTTCAGCCTCACGAACCGACCTTTTCACCACATCAGAATCCATGATTTCCTGTGGCGTACTGCCACCCAGGTTTATATTGGTCAGCTTTTGGGGATATTTTTTCATCCCTGAAGCGAGCTCTCTCAAGGAGCGACCTGTGGCATGAACCTCAGCCAGAACCTGAAGCGCCGAAACAATACCATCGCCTGTTGTTGTGCGATCCAGACAGAGAATGTGGCCGGATTGTTCGCCGCCTAATATCCATCCCTTGCTGGAGAGGCGCTCCATGATATATCTATCCCCAACATTGGTGCGTTCAAACACCACACCATACTCGCGCAGTGCATGCTCCAATCCCAGGTTACTCATCAATGTGCCAACCACCGCACCTTTGAGTTCACCTAATCTCATACGTGAACCAGCAATGATGTAGAGTATCTCATCTCCATCCACTTCATTGCCCTGATCATCAATCATTATCAGGCGATCACCGTCTCCATCCAGGGCAATACCCAGATCAGCACCATGCTCAAGCACTGCGGCTTTAAGAAACTCTGGATGCGTAGATCCGACTCCGTCGTTAATGTTAAAACCATTCGGCTGATTACCGATGGCAACCACATCTGCACCCATCTCATCGAACACATATGGGGCGATGTTGTAGGTTGCGCCATTGGCACAATCCACAACAATCTTCATACCGTTGAATCGTGTTTTAAGCGGAATGGTACTTTTACAGAATTCGATATAACGGCCTTCGGAGTCCATCTTCTCAGCCCTACCAAGATTGGCTGAGTCAACAGTTACCAGTGGCTTTTCCGTTTCCGCTTCAATCGCTTGTTCCACATGATCAGGCAGTTTCAGCCCATCAGCAGAGAAGAATTTAATACCATTGTCCATGTATGGATTGTGAGAGGCACTGATCACAATACCAGCCTGAGCATGTAAAGTTCTTGTTAAATAGGCCACACTGGGGGTTGGCATTGGCCCAAGCAGGGTGATATTTACCCCCGCAGCAGTGAGCCCCGCTTCCAGTGCCGATTCCAATAGGTAGCCGGATATTCGGGTATCCTTTCCAATCAATACTCTGCTCTTCGATTCTGTCCCCAAAATCCGTCCGACAGCCCATCCCAGCTTCAATACAAACTCTGGTGTTATTGCTCCCTCTCCAAAACGTCCGCGTACGCCATCGGTTCCAAAATACTTTCGACTCACAGAATTTTCCTCATTTGTTAGGGAGAAGTTCGAAGTGCAGATACTATAGCCAATGCATCGGTAGTTGCGCGAACATCATGAACGCGCAATATGGCACTACCTTTCATCGCAGCTACCACAGCAGCCCCAAGACTGCCGTATAGGCGCTCCTCGACAGGACGATCTCCAAGTATCGCGCCTATCATAGACTTTCTGGATACGCCGACCAATATTGGCAATTCTAAATCTTCAAGTAACTCTAATTTGTTAAGCAATTCGAAATTATGTGACACGCTTTTACCGAATCCAAACCCAGGATCGATAACTAAATTATCAAGGGCTATACCTGCAGCTTTGCAGGCATCCACTCGCTTTTGTAAAAACTCTATTACTTCAGCGACCACATCACCATATTCTGGACCCTGTTGCATCGTCCGTGGCTCACCCTGCATATGCATCAGACATACAGGAACACCAACTTCTGCTGCTGCAGACAATGCTCCCGGTTCACGCAAAGCCATCACATCATTGATCATGCCTGCCCCGGCAGATATCGCCTCACGCATCACTTGGGGTTTACTGGTATCTACCGAGATAGGTACGGAGACCTCCCCAGCCAATGCCTCAATCAGAGGAATCACCCGATCCATCTCTTCCTCGGCAGAGACAGGCTGAGCGCCGGGACGGGTAGATTCACCACCTACATCGATAATGGCTGCACCGTCGTCAACCATTCGCAGGGCATATGCCAAAGCAACATTATGAGCAATGAACTGCCCCCCGTCAGAAAAAGAATCCGGAGTCAGGTTGAGTATGCCCATCACCTGAGGTTGACTCAGGTCCAGAGGCTTTCCTGCACAATCAAGAATCTGAGAAGCTGGCATGCTGTTCCTTGAGTTTGAATGAAAGGTCAATCGTGGATTGTTACATTTTCCAGCGTAACCAACCAAGTGCACCAGTAATTATTCACATTTGTGTAGATTTCGGTATACCTGACACCTCTTTGTAACAGATGCCAAAGCGTTCAGATCGAAAAATTCTGTGTGGGGGGATTATGTTGCTTGGGCTTTGAAATCAAGACGGTGCGGCAGGCCGCACCCTACATCATTATCAATTTCTAAGGAGCGGCCAGACAAGCTGGCCGCTATTTAGATTATCAATGCTGTCCTGCTGGACCACCAATAGTGCCCGAAACATCATCGGACGAAGGGGACTCACCAGAAGGTCTGACATCATCATCAGAATCCATGTCATTATCTACCCAATCCTTTGGTGGACGAGGTGGCTTACCATCCATAATGTCGTTGATCTGTTTGGTATCTATAGTCTCATATTTCATAAGTGCATCAGCCATCATATGCAACTTCTCGAGATTATCATTAAGGATCTTCTCAGCTCGCTCATAGTTACGATCGATAAAGTTTCTGATCTCTTCATCGATGGTGTGAGCGGTGTCGTCGGAGACATTCTTGTGCTGGGTTACCGAGCGACCAAGAAATACCTCTTCCTCCTCCTCGCTGTACATCAACGGTCCCAGACGTTCGGATAGGCCCCATTTGGTGACCATGCTACGCGCCAGATCTGTGGCACGTTTGATATCGTTGGAGGCACCAGTAGTCACCTTGTCGATACCGAAGATCAACTCTTCAGCAATACGCCCACCAAACAAGCTGGAGATCTGACTCTCCAAATGCTCTTTGCTGTAGCTATATCGATCCCCTTCGGGCAGAAACATAGTCACACCCAAAGCGCGTCCTCTGGGAATGATACTCACTTTGTAAACCGGATCGTGAGAGGGTACCAGACGACCAACAATGGCATGACCCGATTCATGATAGGCGGTGAGTTTCTTCTCATCCTCACTCATCACCATAGTACGGCGCTCTGTACCCATCATGATCTTGTCTTTGGCTTTCTCCAACTCTGACATCTCTACCAACGCTTTGTTGGCGCGAGCGGCAAACAGCGCAGCTTCATTCACCAGGTTGGCCAAATCGGCACCGGAAAAGCCAGGCGTACCGCGAGCGATAATCGCCGGTTTAACATTGTCAGCAGCTGCCACTTTACGTAGGTGAACCTTGAGAATCTGTTCACGCCCACGAACATCAGGCAGGGGAACAACCACCTGACGGTCAAACCGTCCCGGTCGTAGCAATGCTGGATCAAGCACATCAGGTCGGTTGGTCGCGGCAATGACAATTACACCCTCGTTACCCTCGAAACCATCCATCTCAACCAGCAGTTGGTTGAGCGTCTGCTCACGTTCATCGTGTCCACCGCCAAGACCCGCGCCACGGTGACGTCCTACAGCATCTATCTCATCGATAAAGATGATGCAAGGTGCATGCTTCTTCGCCTGTTCAAACATGTCTCGAACACGGGAAGCACCAACACCGACGAACATCTCAACGAAATCTGAACCGGAAATTGTGAAGAAGGGTACTTTAGCCTCACCGGCGATGGCTTTCGCCAGCAACGTCTTACCCGTACCGGGTGAGCCAACCATCAGCACACCTTTGGGAATCTTGCCGCCGAGCTTCTGGAATTTGGAGGGATCCCGCAGAAAGTCGACCATCTCGGTAACTTCCTCCTTAGCCTCTTCCACACCAGCAACGTCACCAAATGTGACTTTGACCTGGTCCTCGCTCAACATGCGGGCTTTGCTCTTACCGAAAGACATTGCCCCTCGTCCAGCGCCACCGCCCTGCATCTGTCGCATGAAGAAGATCCACAATCCTATCAGTACGAAAAGCGGGAACCAGTTAATGAGAATATTCATCAACAGGGATGGTTTTTCAGGGGGTGTGGCGACAATCTCGACATTACTGTTGAGTAGATCACTCACCAGCATATCGTCACCAGGACTGTAAGTTGAAAACCTCTGCCCGGAGGCGAGTGTTCCGCTGATATCGCGGCCACTGCCACTGAACTCTACTTCCTTCACCTGCCCCGTTTTCACGTTGGAGATGAATTCCGAATAGCTCATCGGCTGAGCCTTGGGTTGGGTAGATGAAAAATTATTAAAGACCGTCATCAGCACGATGGCGATCACTACCCATAGAATTAAATTTTTTGCCATGTCGTTCAAAACGTAAGAACCTCTTGATCTCACTCCGGCAAAGGCCGGTTATCTCTAGCCACACTGGCATCCGTGTGGAGGATGGTCTATGACCTATCTATTCGTTGACAGGTAACCAGGTTCAAACACTGTCAAAAACCCGAATAAAATTGTGCAAACATCTGATTTTTTAGGGCTTACTGGTTGGTACGGTACTACATCTTAAAGTTCCCTGCTACTAAATAGATCTCCCGACTCTTAGCTCGGGATGAATCAGGTTTTCTACTGACAACCCGGGAGAATACACCTCGCATCTCTCTTAAATAGTCATCAAAACCAGCACCCTGGAATACTTTAACCACAAAACCACCACCTGGCTTCAGCGTTTCACGTGCAAATTCTAGCGCCAGTTCGCAAAGATAGATCCCCCGCGGCTGGTCAACGCTGGTCATACCCGTAACATTGGGTGCCATGTCGGAAATTACAAGGTCTACTGGTTCACCATCCAGATGTTTTCTCAATGACTCAAGGGGTTGTGGTTCCCGAAAATCACCTTGTATGAAGTGAACACCGGCAATCGGATCCATCTCCAGGATATCCAGTGCCACCACTTCTCCCTTTTCCCCGACCAGATCCCGAGCAATTTGGCTCCAGCCCCCAGGGGCAGCACCCAAGTCCACAACCCTCATACCTGGCTTAATAATTTTATCTTTCTCCTGGATTTCCAATAGCTTAAATGCAGCCCGGGAGCGATATCCAGCCTTTTGCGCCTTTTTAACATAGGCATCATTAAAATGACGGTCGAGCCACTTACGGCTGCTTTTACTACGTTTCATATCGCCTTATTACCTATAACCACAACCCTAATAATGGCTCAAAAGCGTCTAATCAGCACTGACTATCCAACTGCCAGCCCAATGAGGCCTTCCTACCAGCATGAAATCGGGATAGAATCCGCCTCCCCTATGAGACACAATCAATATCATGCCCCTTACCTCTGACCAGACCAAATCACTGAAGAAACTCGCACATACCTTGAAGCCAGTGGTCATCATTGGCCAACACGGTCTCAGCGATGGCGTCATCAATGAGATCGAGATCAGCCTCGATCATCACGAGCTGATCAAGGTTAAACTGGCTGGTGCTGATAAGAGTGACCGCGAGAATTTAAGCGCCGCCATTGTAGAACGCCTATCAGCTGAGCTGGTACAAATCATTGGACGGGTAGCGATTTTTTATCGGGCTAATCCGAATAAAAAGAAGAACCGAATCATCATCAACTGATCAGGGGCTCGGGGCTGTTGTGTCCAGAGATCAATCTAATTCCAGCTGAACACAACAGTGAGCGAATCATAACGCCGCTTCTTATTCGTAACGTACTTCCAGAATCTCAAACTCTCTTGCCCCACCTGGGGTATTGAGAAATACATCATCCCCTTCCTGTTTACCGATCAAAGCCCGGGCAATAGGTGAGCTGACTGAAATCAGACCCTGTTTAATATCTGCCTCATCCTCTCCAACGATCTGGTAAGTGAACTCTTCATCATTATCCAGTTCAAGCACCATTACTGTAGCGCCAAAAACCACCTTGCCACCGGCATCCAGTGTTGTGACGTCAATTATCTGTGCATTGGAGAGTTTACCTTCGATATCCTTGATGCGACCTTCGATGAAACTCTGCTGTTCACGAGCTGCATGATATTCAGCATTCTCTTTAAGATCACCATGCTCTCTCGCTTCAGCGATCGCCTTGATCACCTTGGGTCGCTCAACAGTTTTCAGCTGTTTCAGTTCATCCTGCAACTTGGCGGCGCCCTGAGCTGTCAACGGTACCTTGTTCATAGAACTCTTTCCTCTCTATAACCAACCACTACTAATGGAGATCTTGAAGCCGGTTGACATTCAGCTCATCCAACTGCTTGAGGGCCAAACAGGTTGCCTCAGCACCAGAAATCGTAGTGGTATAGTTAACCTTGTGTTGAAGTGCTGCACGTCTTATCTCTGCTGAATCGGCAATTGCCTGCACACCTTCAGTAGTATTGACAATAAAGCTGACTTCTTGATTTTTAATGGAATCGACAATGTGCGGTCGACCTTCCATCACCTTGTTGACTCGAGTGCACTCAAGCCCGGCATCCAGCAATGCCTGGCAGGTGCCACCGGTGGCGCTCAGGGTAAAACCCAACTCCGCCAGATCCTGGGCAACCTGCACAGCTCTGGCTTTATCGGCATTGCGAACGCTGAGTAGCGCTTTACCGCCTTGAGGCAATTGATAGCCAGCACCCATTATCGATTTGTTATAAGCCTCACCAAACGTGGCACCAACCCCCATCACCTCACCAGTTGACTTCATCTCCGGCCCCAACACGGTGTCCACACCGGGGAACTTGACGAAAGGAAACACCGCCTCTTTAACGAAATAGTGTTCGGGTATGACCTCCTTGGTAATCCCCTGATCCTTCAGGCTGGTACCCGCCATACAACGGGCAGCTATCTTTGCCAATTGCATCCCCGTGGCTTTAGATACAAAGGGAACTGTACGGGAGGCCCTTGGGTTGACCTCCAACAGATAAATCTGATCATCCTTGATTGCAAATTGGGCATTCATCAAACCGACCACTTTCAACTCCAGAGCCATTTTCCGCATCTGCTCACGCATCCTGTCCTGGATGGCGGCGGAAAGGGTATAGGGTGGTAGGGAGCAGGCAGAATCACCGGAATGAACACCGGCCTGCTCTATGTGCTCCATGATGCCGCCTATCAGCACATCTTTTCCGTCACAGATCGCATCGACATCGACTTCAATCGCGTCATCCAAAAAGCGGTCAAGTAGTACCGGGGAGTCATTTGAAACACTCACGGCTTCCCGCATATAGCGACGTAACTCATTTTCATGGTAGACAATCTCCATGGCCCGCCCACCAAGGACATAGGAGGGGCGCACCACTAAGGGATAACCAATCTCTTCAGCCAACTGAACTGCACTCTCCGAATCCCTGGCAGTGCGGTTTGGTGGCTGTTTCAGATTGAGCTTTTCAACCAACTGCTGGAATCGTTCCCGATCCTCAGCAAGATCTATGGAATCAGGGCTTGTACCGATAATCGGTGCGCCAGCAGCTTCCAGATCGTTAGCCAGTTTCAATGGCGTCTGACCACCATACTGCACAATCACGCCGGCGGGCTGCTCCTTATGGATAACCTCAAGCACATCCTCCAGCGTCAGAGGCTCAAAATAGAGTCTATCTGAGGTATCGTAATCGGTTGAAACTGTCTCGGGATTACAGTTGACCATAATGGTTTCATAGCCATCTTCGCGCATCGCAAATGCCGCGTGAACGCAACAGTAATCGAATTCGATTCCCTGACCGATACGGTTAGGACCACCCCCCAGTACCATGATCTTTTTCCGATCACTTGGCAGAGCCTCGCACTCCTCTTCATAGGTGGAATACATATAGGCCGTACTGGTTGCAAATTCTGCGGCACAGGTATCAACACGCTTATATACCGGTCGTATCCCTGCGTCATGGCGAAGCTGGCGAATCTCCGACTCACTGGCATCAACAAGCTCTGCGATACGCCGATCAGCAAATCCCTTACGCTTTAGAAAACGCAAACGAGATCCATCCAGTTCTTCAATACCCTGCCCGGAGATCTCACGTTCGATATTGATCAACTCCTCAATCTGCACCAGAAACCAGGGGTCAATTGCACAAATATCGAAGATCTCTTCCAGACTCATGCCAAATCGAAAGCACTCCGCCACATACCAGAGACGTGCAGGACCTGGCAGCCGTATTTCACGTACCAGGGTATCTTTGACATGCTCTTCACTGAGATCAAGTACCTCATCCAAGCCATACTTACCAATCTCAAGCCCGCGCAATGCCTTCTGCATCGATTCCTGGAAGGTGCGACCTATCGCCATCACCTCACCCACTGACTTCATCTGGGTGGTGAGACGATCATCGGCCTGGGGAAATTTTTCGAAAGCAAATCTGGGTATCTTGGTCACAACATAGTCGATACTTGGTTCGAATGATGCGGGTGTTGCCCCGCCAGTGATGTCATTCTGCAACTCATCCAGGGTATAACCTACTGCCAGTTTTGCAGCCACTTTGGCAATCGGAAAACCGGTAGCTTTGGAGGCCAAAGCCGAGGAACGGGAGACCCGCGGATTCATCTCAATGATGATCATGCGGCCATCTTCGGGATTGATCGAAAACTGAACGTTAGAACCACCAGTCTCAACCCCGATCTCGCGTAGCACCGCCAACGAGGCGTCACGCATGATCTGGTACTCTTTATCGGTCAGGGTTTGCGCAGGCGCCACAGTGATGGAATCACCGGTATGCACACCCATGGGGTCCAGGTTCTCTATGGAACAGATAATAATACAGTTATCATTTCTGTCCCTTACAACCTCCATCTCATACTCTTTCCAACCCAGAATCGACTCTTCGATAAGCAATTCACTGGTAGGGGAGAGATCGAGACCCCGTTCGCAGATCTCTACAAACTCTTCAGGGTTGTACGCGATACCACCACCGCTACCCCCCATGGTGAATGAGGGACGGATAATTGCGGGATAACCGATCTGTACCTGAACCTGCTGAGCCTCTTCCAGGCTGTGAGCAATCACAGAGCGGGGCATATCAAGGCCGATCTTGCGCATCGCTTTCCGAAACAGGTCACGATCTTCAGCCTTATCGATCGCTTCCCGGGAAGCACCAACCATCTCTACACCGTACTTCTCCAGAACCCCTTCGCGCACCAGATCAAGGGCAGAATTGAGTGCTGTCTGTCCACCCATGGTGGGCAGCAGGGCATCGGGCCGCTCCTTGTCGATAATTCGCTCAAGGGTGCGCCAGGTGATGGGCTCGATATAGATGGCGTCAGCCATATCCGGATCGGTCATGATCGTAGCCGGATTGGAGTTCACCAGAATTACCCGGTAACCCTCCTCTCTCAGAGCTTTACAAGCCTGAGCTCCAGAGTAATCGAACTCACATGCCTGACCGATAACAATCGGGCCAGCGCCTATGATCATGATACTTTTTAAGTCTGTACGTTTTGGCATTAATTCATCAGTCCGCAAATAAAACGCAATTAGATATTTAGATTACCGAACCATTGTCATGTTGTAGATATACCCTGCATATATCAGCACGCGGGGTATTAAATACAGCTACAAAGCAATGTTCAGCCCTGTTAATCGAAGAAACCTCATCAACTGGACATAGAGTTGTGACGTATGTACTGACAAATTCCCGGATGCCAACAGCGTTCTGTTTTCTATAACGATGTTGTTCACTACTCACAACTTGTCACTACCTCTCAACCCACTTCAAATCTGCAGTCAAATAAGCCTGAGGAGATAGCTTTACCCGCTTCTCCCTGAATAGACCACTCGCGTCTATTAGCTCTCTTTCATCAATTCGATAAAGTGATCAAACACAGGCGCCACGTCGTGAGGCCCGGGGCTTGCTTCCGGGTGGCCCTGAAAGCTGAATGCGGGTTTATCCGTCCGGTGTATGCCTTGCAAAGTACCGTCAAACAGGGAGCGATGGATTGGTGTCAGACAGGCTGGCAAACTCTCTTCATCGACAGCAAAGCCATGATTCTGACTGCTGATCATCACATTCCCTTTTTTCAGATCCTGTACCGGGTGGTTGGCGCCATGGTGCCCGAATTTCATCTTCACGGTTTTTGCACCTGAAGCGAGGGCCAACAACTGATGTCCCAGGCAGATTCCAAATACCGGCAGGCTGCTCTCTACAATTTTACTGATCGCTTCAATGGCATAGCCACAGGGCTCGGGATCGCCGGGACCATTTGACAGAAATACCCCATCAGGCGCCATCGCCAGAACATCCTCAGCTGGGGTCTGTGCTGAAACAACCGTAATACGGCACCCCCGGTCAGTCAGCATTCGCAAAATATTGCGTTTGACGCCAAAATCGTAGGCAACCACATGGTATGGGAGATTTTCCGACTCCATTGATTCGGCTTCAGGAAGACCCTCTTCCAGTGACCAGGTCCCTTGTGACCAGTCATAGCCAGTTTGGGTGGTTACCTCTTTTGCCAGATCCATCCCCTTCAATCCAGGGAATTCCTTCGCCAATTTTAAAGCTGTTGAAAGATCTGGATTGTCACCAGCAATAATGCAGCCATTTTGAGCACCCTTTTCCCGCAGGATTCGGGTCAAACGACGGGTATCAATATCGGCAATGGCGATCACACCATTACGTTGCAGATACTCATCAAGAGACTCTTCCGAGCGCCAATTACTCGTAATCATTGGCAGATCACGGATCACCAGACCAGCAGCATGAATCTGGTCAGACTCTTCGTCCTCCTGATTGACACCGGTATTACCGATATGGGGATAGGTCAGGGTGACTATCTGTCTACGATAAGAGGGGTCGGTCAGTATCTCCTGATAACCGGTCATGGCCGTATTAAATACAACCTCTCCGACGGTATGTCCCTCAGCACCGATGGCCTCACCCCTGAATTGGCTGCCATCTTCCAGGACCAGAACTGCTGGTTTTCTCAAGAATCTCTCCGTTACAGGCGTGCAAAAAGGGGCAGACCACAAAGTGCCTGCCCCAGGAATTTAAAAAAGTTGTCTTCAGAACCGAATTTCACCAAATCGACCCTGAAATGATGGACAGATATTGTACGTTATCAAGGGTAAAGCTGTCTATCCACTTGGTTCATGAAATTCCACATTAAATGCATGTAACCAATCAGATCTAAGGGAACAATGGCTAGTGTAGTGCTTCATACTAATTGACGATTATAGCGTGGCGCTAAGCGGCCAGCCGCTAGGTGCGTGCCGCAGGGAATGGCAGGCCCTTTCCAAGGCGCGCAACAACGCGGATGGTTGCTTAGCGTCTCGCCCGGAGGGAAGCCCGCTCAGGCCAGGATCCTGCGTTGCAATACTTGACAAGGGCACGCCATTGCCTGCACCTAACACCCCAAGGGCATCTCCTTCGGGCACTCCTGACCTGAGCGGGCCTCTATAATCGTCAATTATTAACCCGGCGACTAAGTATGCTGTCTTCAGCCGAAGTGTGCCTCACTTTTAAAAATCATATTGTTAGGGGTTTCAAGCCTGAAGACGACATGCTTAGTCGCCGGGTTAATAGTATGAAGCGCTACACCAGATCACTTTGAGGCGAGTATGCCCCTCGCCCAGTGCACTATGCCATCCTGATCCATCGCACCCGCCTGCCTTGCAAGTTCCCGTCCGTTATGAATTAACATCAAGGTCGGAATGCTGCGTATTCCATATTGCATACCCAGTTGCTGGGCCTCCTCAGTATTCACTTTAATCAGACAAATATCGGGTTCCAGCTGCTTTGCCGCCGCCTCAAAAGCTGGGGCCATCATTTTGCAGGGTCCACACCACGGGGCCCAGAAATCAATCAGCAGAGGCAGATCACTCTTTTGGAGGTGGCGAATGAAACGACTTTCATTCAAAGATAGCGGCTGCCCGGAGAAGAGTGCCTGGTGGCATTTTCCACATTTGGCACCCTCTCCCGCTCTGTTGACCGGTATACGATTAATCCCATCACAGTGGGGACAGACTACATGTTTTACGTCACTCATTTTGATTCAACCACACCTTTCTCTAAGACAAGAGAGATAGCCCCCTGATCCAAAAATATTGCTGCTGATTAATACTCATTCCGCTGACAACACCACTCCCTGTACGATCCATTTCCTGCCCAGGAAACCAAGGGGGCTTCACAACCAATCAGTGGCTCTTAGAGGATGGGGTTGTTGGTGAGGATTTCAAGACTCATATCAAGACGAGATTTCAGTATAATGGCGATCCTTTGAACTACCTTGCACTAACCGATACGGGAGCTGAACATGGCGGACTCACCATATATCTTCGATGCTACTGCTGAAAACTTTCAGCAACAGGTCCTGGCTGCCTCCATGGAGAGACCGGTATTGGTCGATTTTTGGGCAGAGTGGTGTAATCCCTGTAAAACATTAATGCCACTACTTGCCAAATTGGCTGATGAGTATCAAGGCAAGTTCCTGCTGGCCAAGGTTAACACTGAGCAGCAGCAACCACTTGCAGGGCACTTTCAAATCCGCAGCATCCCAACTGCAAAACTCTTTTTCCAAGGACAGGAGGTCGATGAGTTTATGGGGGCACTGCCAGAATCTGAGATTCGCAACTTTCTCGACAAATATATCCCCAGAGAGTCTGATGGACTGGTTGAACAGGCTGAAGCCCTATTGCTTCAAGGTGATGCAGATGGGGCTGGCGCACTGCTCAAACAGGCCAGTGACAAAGATCCTGAAAACCCAAGAATCAGACTCGCATTCGCCCGCTACTTTGCCACAGTCGGAAAATTGGAAGAGGCGGAGAACATACTCACCGCCCTGCCAGATGAAGAGAGAGAGAAGCCGGAAGTGGTTGCAATGCTCACCAGAATCCAGTTTGACCGCTCTACCGCAGATAGCCCCCCCGTAGAGATACTGGAAAAACGTCTGCAAGAGAACCCCTCAGACAGTGAAGCGCTTCATTTGCTGGCTTCTCACAAAATCATGGACAACGACCATGAGGCCGCTTTAGAGCTGCTGATGACGCTTTTACAAAAAGATCGCAGCTATGGTGACAATCTTGCACAGAAAGAGATGCTTAAGGTTTTTGAAATGCTAGGTGGACAGGGGCCATTGGTAAAACGCTTCCGCAACCGGATGTTCAACTTTCTGCACTGAAGCGCCTATAGACGGATAACCTGTTGCATGTCTGATAAGTGAGGCAACATCCGATACGCCTCTAAAAAGTCGGATGGCGCTGCGCTTATCCGGCCTACGCCTGTTTCGGTGCCACTCGCATGCCGGCTAAGCGTTTGTTTGCCAATGCACATGAATGCCCTCTTCCCCCTTGGGTGCGGAAAATTCCTGGCAGATCAATCTTCCTGGTATAGCAGCGAGATGGCCATCCAGGAAAACCAAGGGAATGCGGTCCCGCTCCCAGGGTGGAATCCCCCACTCCTGGAACAGTTTCTTTAATGGTCGGTGGTGTTCCTGCCCTGCAGGTTGACATCGCTCCCCCCCCTTCCGAAACCTGATTTCGATCTCTGCGCTTTCCCAATAGTGATTAGCAATGCCCCCTACACTTGACAAAACGATCAAAGAGCCCATTCCATCAGGCAATTGCAGTTGCTGCTTTTCTATCCATGGAATTGCGCTAGGCAGGGGTTCAACTGAGTGGCTTTGGGTCAGAATTAAATCATCCCGATATCGACGCACTTCCCAGCCTCTCCAGGCCACCAGCGGTGCTGAGTCACTGCGTCCATGGATCGACTCATGCTCAATGCGCAACAACTTTTTCGAATTTGGCAGAGGTGCACCGCTGGATTTGATCCAGTGACGCAGCAGATGCCTTACTCGAATCGATGACATCTCCTTCAAACCGGTGATTGAGAGCATTCCCACGTCAGTAGATTGAACCCGTAGCAACTCCACATCCATCTCCTCCTTAGCCAGAGTCAACATCTCACCGGTGAAGTGAGCTGCCCGGGAGAGAGTTACTGCTGCTGCAGGCCAACGCGATTGTAATAGAGGCATGACACTATGCCTGATAAAGTTGCGATCAAAACGCTCGTCCTGGTTGGATGGATCCTCCTGCCAGTTCAACCCTATGGTGTTTGCGTAGTACTCAATTGACTCTCTTGAATCTTGTAGCAACGGCCTCGCCAACCACCCGTTTCCGAACTCAGTAATCAACGGCATAGCCGCCAGACCTGCTGGGCCACTGCCTCGCAGAAGCTGCAGTAGGAGTGTTTCAGCCTGATCATCCTGATGCTGGGCAGTGAGTAACAGGTCCCCTGGATTTAATCGCTGAGCAAGGGCCTCATAACGCGCTTCGCGGGCCAGCGCCTCCAGGCTTTGACCTTTTTGTGGGGTTAATTCCAGTGTCAAAGTATCCAGCGGGATATCATATTTCGCACACACCACTTCGCAGTGATTTTGCCAGACATCCGCTCCCTGCTGCAGTCCGTGATGCACATGGATTGCACGCAGGGGGTATGGAAGTTGCGGTCTTAATTCAGATAGCAGATGAAGCAGAACACAGGAATCCAGTCCACCACTGAATGCCAGATGGCAACAGCCTGCCAGAGGCAGACTGTTGAGGGTTTCTTTCAGACGATTAACAGAGAGGGACACTGGGGATCCCGAAGGGTTATTCCCCAGAGAACTGGCCGTATTGCATCAAGCGTTGATAGCGGGTATCAAGCAGCTTATCAATTGCCATGCTGGTAATATTATCAATCCCTTCCAGCAGAGCATGCTTCAAATTTTTTGCCATTGTTTCGATATCCCGATGGGCACCGCCCAATGGCTCAGAAACGATCTCATCCACCAACCCCAACTCCTTCAGTCGATCGGAGGTAATGCCCATGGCCTCTGCTGCCAAGGGTGCCTTTTCCGCACTTTTCCACAGAATTGACGCACAACCCTCAGGGGAGATCACGGAATAGGTGCTGTACTGCAGCATCATGACACGGTCGCCTACACCAACAGCCAAAGCACCTCCTGAACCACCCTCTCCGATTACTGTACAAATAATAGGGGTACGCAGGCCTGACATAACCTTGAGGTTACGTGCAATCGCCTCACTCTGTCCGCGCTCTTCAGCACCGACACCAGGATAGGCCCCAGGTGTGTCTATAAAGGTAAGAATCGGGAGTTTGAAGCGTTCAGCCAGTTCCATCAGACGCAGTGCCTTGCGATAGCCCTCAGGACGGGGCATACCGAAATTCCGATACAACTTGTCTTTGGTGTCGCGCCCCTTCTGATGGCCAATCACCATCACTGGTCTACCTTCAAGGCGGGCCATTCCCCCTACGATGGCATGATCGTCGGCAAACGCCCGATCACCGTGTAGTTCATGGAACTCATCGAAGATTCGGTCGATGTAATCGAGCACGTAAGGTCGCTGGGGATGCCGGGAAAGCTGGGAAATATCCCATGGCTTGAGATTGGAAAAGATCGTCTCAGTGAGAGACTGGCACTTATTCTCCAGTCGTGAGATCTCATCCTGAATGTTAATTTCATTATCGCTGCCCACTAGACGAAGCTCTTCAATTTTCGCCTCGAGTTCCGCGATAGGTTGTTCAAATTCTAGAAAGTTAAGATCCATGACGCGAAATATACCGTAAACAATCTATTTAGGACAGTCTAGTGGGCCATGCGGTAAATTCGGTAACTCTCAGAGCCCCACTACTGAACCAGGCAAGGCGCGCTTTGCCGGGAATGGCTCGCCCTTTCCCTGAAGCGCAATGCAGAATTGATCCTGCAGCCAGAAAATTTCATCTCAGCACAGACTCGACCTAGAATTATTAACCCGACACCTTAATAGGTAGGTTCAGGGCCTTCTTGTCGCCCATAACAGTTTGAATGCAAAAGGAGAGGCCAAAGCGTGTCTGCCTGCAGAATCGTCAATGATTCAAGCGAGTCAATATCAGCCTACCCCACAACCTCCACTTGGACATCCGCCACCAGCTGCGCAAGGTGGTACCGCATCACTACTCACTCCGCCAATAATAACATTTCCTCCAGTAGCGAGGCGTTTAACCGGACTTTCGGAGGGTGTATCTCCAGGCTCGATACCAGCCTTCAAACAGAGTTCACCCCAATTTAGGATCTCTTCACTCATTCGATGACTGACCTCAACCACACGGTTGTTTATTTCACACCTGTAGTCATAAGTTGGCATATGTTTCTCCTGAATAGTGATATGGCCATTGATCTCCAAACATCTCACGACCGGGTCTATGTCTGTAAAACCTAATAGATCACACCTTGTATATAGTTTAAAGCGATCTCGAATATAGTTTTTGCACAGCTACTTTTCAGTAGAAACAGTACAACTGATATTATTAACCCGGCGACTAAGTATGTTGCCTTCAGCCGAAGTGTGCCTGCCTGCGGCAAGGCATCAAAACGCCGCTGTAGCACTCCTACAGCAAGTTTTGATAACGCAGTCTGCAGGCAGGCACACTTCGGCCTCTCTTTTAAAAATCATATTGTTAGGGGTTTCAAGCCTGAAGACGACATACTTAGTCGTCGGGTTAATAGTAACCCAACGACGATTATAGATAGTGTAATTTCGTGTTTGTTTAAAAAGGAACTTCTATAGCAGTAACGTCCGGGAGCATCTTAATGACTCAATCTTGCATAAAGTAGACCTTTGAATTCGGCACCATTGCCATCTTCACAAGGGATAGTGGATATTGCCGTAAGACGAGCCTTTCCTTTTACCTTCAGACTTGAAAGGAAGGTTTCGAACGCATCTTTGTCGATATGGCAATTGGCAACAATATCCCCTACCACTGGTTTGAGATAATTGATCTCACCTGTTGCCATAACCAACTCAGTTTCAGCCGGCAGTCGTGATTGCACCAATCCCCAGGCTGCCAGTGTTGCGATGGCGTAGAGTGATCCGGCAAAAGCTGTTCCGTGAACATTTTGATTTTCCTCACTCCTACCAAAAACAGTGATTCTGTTTTGAGACAGAGAAAGAACACGAAAATCCATATGCATCGATAAAGGAATACCTTCCCGGATTCGCCCTTCAAGCTCTGTTTTATTCATGATGCTTTAAAACTGCTTTTATAAGTGTCGCGCAATTGTGCCTTTTGAACTTTGCCCATGGTATTACGCGGCAACTCATTGACAAAAAAAACAAGCTTGGGTTGTTTGAATCGTGCTAACCGTCCCTGCAGTGGCTCAATGATATCTTGTTCACTCATGTCACGACTCCCATCAAGTACAACGACAGCAGCCACACTTTCACCAAAATCAGGATGAGGCACACCAACAACAGCTGACTCATCAACGCCGGGGATGGTATCAATCTCAGATTCAATCTCTTTTGGGTAGATATTGTATCCACCAGAAATAATCAGATCCTTTTCACGTCCGACAATACTGATTCGACCCTCTCTATCCATGATGGCGTTATCACCGGAAATAAACCACCCATCGTGACGAAACTCTGCAGCAGTTTTTTCAGGCATTTGCCAATAGCCTTTGAAAACATTTGGCCCTTTCAACTCCAACACACCTGTTTCACCACGAGGCAATTCATCTCCGTCACTATTGGCAATACGTACTGACACTCCCGGAAGTGGGAACCCTACTGTACCAGCCAAACGTTCACCATCATAAGGATTGGAGGTGATCATTCCAGCCTCTGTCATGCCGTAACGTTCGAGGATTCGAAATCCAGTTCGCTCTGCAAACTCACGATGCGTTTCGGCAAGCAATGGTGCCGAACCAGAAATAAACAGCCGCATCCTGTTGCATAAATCAGGTGTTAACCCAGAATCACTTAGCAACCGAGTGTAGAAGGTCGGCACACCCATCATCACTGAACAATCCGGAAGACGTTCCATCACTTGTTCCAGGTTGAACTTTGCTAAAAAGTGAACTGAAGAGGCACCAAGAAGCGCGCAGTGCAAAGCAACGAAAAGGCCATGCACATGAAATACTGGTAACGCATGCAACAAAACATCCTTCTTGTCATCCCAATGCCAATAGTCATGAAGCACCTCAGCATTCGCTCGAAGGTTATCGTGTGTCAGCATCGCGCCTTTGGAACGACCAGTAGTACCTGAGGTGTAAAGTATAGCGGCCAGCTCATCATGCTCTCTCATAACAACTTCTGCAGAGGCATCCAGTTGTTCAAGGCCCTCTAACAGGTCACCTGCACCATCACTATCCAGTGTACAAATGTGAGGTACATCACACTCTTGGGCTAAACTTAAAAGTGTTTTTTGTGATTCAGGCAGACAGACGAAAAGCTGAGGCTTTGCATCATTCATGAAATAGCTGATCTCTGTCGGGGTATAGGCTGTATTGAGAGGTATGTATATTGCGCCAACTCTCAGGCAGGCAAGATAGAGCAAAACTGATTCAGGTGACTTGTCCACTTGCACCATAACCCGGTCACCTGGTTTTACACCGAGTTGCAACAATCGTGTAGCAAATTTACCAGCAGTCTCATCCAGTTCTGAGTAGAACAGAGTGGGCCTGCCAGGTGTTATTAGAAAGGGGTGATCGCCAGCATTGATAAAGCGATCTCCTACGAGACGAAGATATAGATTTTGATTTTTCATTTCATTTGATAAATAAAAGCGGCTTGACTGGTGTGATAACGGACTATAGATTATGGGCCATTGCTCTAGGCTGTTGAATTAAAAAACAAAGGAACCAGGTCATAACTGAAGACCATGGAAGTTTTTAGCGCTATTCACGTTACTCGTACTCTATAGGTAAAACGATCAGCGTGACATTGCGCAACCCCGTGCAATCTGCACAACATCTCTTAAGTTCAATTGGAAAATAGTAATAATCAAAATTTAATAACAGCAAGGAGTATACCCCATGTACGTATCAAAGCTACTGACCGCTGCCGCCCTGGCAACAGGTCTTACCATGGCTGGAAGCAGCGCATCCGCAGTCGACTTCAAGGCGTCTCACCAATGGCCCGGTGGAAAAGGTGACATCCGCGATGAAATGGTTCAGATCATTGCCCGCCATATGAATGACAATGATACCGGCGTTAAAATCAAGGTCTATCCAGGTAAAAGCCTCTATAAACCAAAAGAACAGTGGAGCGCGATGACCAAAGGAAGACTGGACATCACTGCTTTCCCACTCGCCTATGCCGGTGGACGTCATCCTGAATTCAACCTGACACTAATGCCTGGACTGGTTAAAAATCACGATCATGCATTACGTTTGAATGACTCTCCTTTCATGCAGGAGATAAAGAAGGTCATGGATCAAGCTGGTGTTATGGTTCTTGCTGACACTTGGCTCGCAGGTGGTTTTGTCTCTAAAGGCGAATGTATCCTGGAACCTAAAGATGTCAAAGGCATGAAGTTCCGCGCCGCAGGTAAGGCATTCAACCAGATGTTGGAAGCTGCCGGCGCGACCATCACATCGATGCCCTCTTCAGAGATCTATTCAGGTCTGCAGACTGGTGTTTTAGATGGTGCCAACACTTCATCATCCTCACTTGTCTCATATCGAATCTATGAACAGGTCAAGTGCCTTACCGCGCCTGGTGCAAACGCTTTATGGTTCATGTATGAACCCATCCTCATGGCCAAAAAGAGCTTTGACAAGTTAACACCTGAGCAACAAAAAGAGCTGTTGAAAGCTGCGGACGAAGCAGAGAAGTTCGCATCCGATGCAGCTAAAGGCGCTGATCAAAAACTGATTGATGCCTACAAAAAAGCTGGTGTTAAAGTCGTTGAAATGAGCGCAGAGCAAGCTGCCCTTTGGCGTGAAATCGCAGACACCTCCAGCTACAAAGCATTTGCTGACAATGTAGAAGGTGGGCGAGGATTACTAGACATGGCTCTGTCTGTCGAATAATTCGTTTTACAGTGACCTTCCCTACCTCATGGGAGGGTCATTGCATTTACTTACTCACTAGGCCAAAAGTATCAATAGTCTCAAGCGTCATGTATATCGCATTATGCACTTTCGTGCTGTTGCATTCTTTATAACATTTCTCACACTATAACTGGATATAACCACAATGGTATTATTTCTCAGATTTGTTGAAGGCTTATCTAGACTGTTGGGGTATGTCGCTGCAATATTGCTGGTTATCTCCGTGCTGGTTGTTTGCCAAATGGTTTTCAATCGCTTTGTATTAAATCTTCCTACATCCTGGCAGACCGAGTTCGTCACTTACGCCCTGTTGGCATCAACCTTCCTTGGCGCACCCTGGGTATTGCTAACTCGCGGTCATGTCAATGTCGAACTAATCCCGCTGATACTGGGTCATCGTGGACGTATGGTTCTCGCTTTCTTCGCGTATGGTCTTTCAACCATTCTATGTCTTGTAATAACCTGGTACAGCATCATATTCTGGCATGAAGCCTGGGAAGCAGGATGGTCGTCAGATACGATTTGGGGACCAAAACTCTGGAAGGCTTATCTGGCAATGCCGATCGGTTTCTTTGCCATTAGCCTGCAATATATTGCTGACTTGATCTGCTTGATAAACGGACAAGAGCACCCATTTGGCATTGAGCCAACCACACCGCCCGAGGCTTCATAATGAATCCATTAATGCTGGGCGGTTTATCTGCGCTCTGTTTGATTGTGCTTTTACTTAGCGGTATGCCTGTCGCATTTGCGCTTGGTTTCACTGCCATCCTTTTTCTACTGATTTATGATGGAATCGGTGCCTTTGATGTGGTTGCTGATACCCTGTTCGCATCCTTGGACGAATTTGCCCTGCTCTCGATCCCGATGTTCCTACTAATGGGGGCAGCGATCGCCGCCTCCCGTGCTGGTGCTGATCTGTATGAAGCACTTGATCGTTGGCTCTATAAAGTACCCGGTGGATTACTGATTTCAAATATTGGTGCATGCGGTATCTTCGCAGCGTTAACAGGGTCATCACCTGCAACCTGTGCTGCGATTGGTAAAATGGGTATACCTGAAATGCGTAAACGAGGTTACCCTGCAAGCCTTGCAACAGGTTCCATTGCTGCCGGTGGCACACTTGGCATTTTGATCCCGCCATCGATTACTATGATTGTATATGGCATCTCAACCGAGACCTCTATCGGTCGACTGTTCGCTGCTGGTTTACTGCCCGGTTTGATGCTGATTGGTCTGTTCATAGGCTGGTCGCTGCTCTACACCCACTTAAAAGGATACCGGTTTACAGAAAAGGACAAACACTTCAGCTTGCGTGAAAAGCTGATCGTATTACCTAAGGTAATCCCCTTTCTGATCATCATCGTACTGGTTCTCTGGGCGCTGTATGGTGGTGTTGCAACACCATCAGAAGCATCAGGTGTTGGCGCAATGATCTGTATTCTGCTGGTAATGATAATTTATAAGGTCTGGCGACCCAGAAACCTATGGGAGATCGTCGGCTCGGCAACCCGCGAGTCAGTGATGTTGATGATGATCATCGGCATGGCAGGCTTATTCAGTTTCATGATGTCAAATCTCTATATCGCTCAAGGTATCACCGAATATATTGCGGCTCAGGATCTCAGCCCCTGGATGCTGATGCTATATATCAATATATTCCTGCTGGTTGCCGGTTTCTTTTTACCTCCTGTCGCTGTGATATTAATGACATCGCCCACTTTGGTTCCGATTGTCATTCAAGCTGGATTTGACCCGATCTGGTTTGGCGTAATGTTGACACTCAACATGGAGGTGGGACTGATCACTCCGCCTGTTGGCCTTAATCTGTATGTCATCAACGGTATCGTGCCTGATGTAGACCTGAAAACTGTTTTAATCGGCGCCCTCCCTTTCATGCTGTGCATCATGGTCGGAATTGGATTGCTGATCCTGTTTCCTGAGATCGCACTATGGCTCCCCGAGGTGTTGATGGGAGTCGCCCAATGAGTGCACTCGGCTGGTTTGAACGCATGCTTAACAGCGTGGCCGATCATGGCATGGAGTTAATCGGCCTGAAGGAGCGAGGGGATCATAACCCATCAGATTCTGAACTCTGCCACCGCCTGGTTGATGGCATGGGCGAAGCATCAAATATAGCTCTTGCAAGAGAAATCCTACAGCGATGGCAAGAGATGAGCGGCGAACAGCATTTGGCTTTCCTACAGATGATTGCTGTTGAGTTCAATCCTGACCCTGTGGAGATTCAACTAGCAGCACAAGCTTATCAATCCCGTGATCCGGATAGTCTTAAGCGTCTATTGAAGATCAGCGAGCCACCTCGCCAAGAGCTATTCAGACGACTAAATATGGCACCAGGTGCCACAGCCATATTAGTCACCATGCGATCTGTGCTACTTCAACTTCTGCGCCAACAGCCTGAATTGAAGGGGGTCGACTATGACATGCGCCACTTATTGTCATCTTGGTTCAACCGCGGCTTTCTTCATCTGGAGCGTATCGACTGGAATACGGCTGCATCAATTCTCGAGAAGTTGATTCGTTATGAAGTAGTACACCCAATGCAAGGGTGGGACGACTTACGTCGTCGCCTAGGCCATGATAGACGTTGCTTCGCTTTCTTTCATCCAGCACTACCTCAAGACCCACTTATTTTCGTCGAGGTTGCACTGACCAAGGAGGTCAGTGGCTCTGTTACCAAACTAATTGATCCAGAAACACCATTAACTGACACTGGGTCAGTAGACACGGCTGTATTCTACTCTATCAATAACGCCTTAAAGGGTTTACGGGGAATCAGCTTTGGTAACTTCCTGATCAAACAGGTTGTCAATGAACTCAAGGAGGAGTTTCCAGGCCTGCAAAGATTTGTCACTCTTTCGCCTATCCCACGATTGAGAAGCAGCCTTTTAAAGCTGCAATCCAGCAATATCAGCAACATTTCAGCTGAAGATCTTGATCTGGTACTGGGTAGCCGCAAGCAACAGCTACTTGAGCTGACAGATTGTGAAGAGCCTTTACCGGCACTCGACAAATTAACGCCTGGACACTACGATCACCCCGAAAACAAATGGCTTGCAGACGTCCTGAATGATCTTGTCCTGTTCTATATCGTATTCCTGAAAAAAGGGTACCACGCCTATGAGCCAGTCGCCCATTTTCACTTGTCCAACGGTGCCAGACTGGAAAGAATCAATATTTTCGCAAACCCTTCCCAACAGGGCATGAAGGAATCATGGGGCTGCATGGTTAACTACCGCTATGAGGAGTCTGATCTTGTAGCCAATCATGAAGCCTATCTTTGCAATGGAGATATTGCACTGTCATCAGAGCTGGAACAACGCCTCAACCAACTGAAAACATTATTGCTGAGAAGTTAGCGAAATGGATTTAGTGACACTCCTTGTAGCAGGTGCCCTGGCTGGTACCGCAGCTGGACTGCTGGGTATCGGAGGGGGGGTTATCATTGTTCCTGTTCTATCCCTGGTATTCGAAAACAAGGGAGTAGCACCGGATATCATTATCAAGGTTGCTGTGGGTACATCCCTGGCAACCATAGCAGTAACAGCGACTTCATCAATTTGGGCGCATCACCGTCGTGGCGCAGTGCGCTGGAGCTTAGTCAGAACCATGACACCAGGGGTTGTAGTCGGTTCTCTGTTTGGCGCTTGGTTGGCAGACATAATCCCTGGTTACTGGTTAACATTGGGTTTCGTTATTTTCCTTGCACTGGTCTCGCTGCAAATGGCCATTGGTCCAGTATCAACAGATAGAGAACTACCTGGACCTCGTGTGTTACAGGTAATTTCAGCAACCGTTGGCTGCATTTCTGCATTAATGGGAATTGGCGGAGGCGCGTTACATGTGCCCTATCTAAGTTGGCACAATGTTGCCGTAAAACAGGCCATAGCAACAGCAGCTGCAATCGGATTCCCATTGGCCCTGGCATCCACAGCCGGATTTATCGTAACTGGATTGGATGAAACTGAGTTACCACTCCACAGCCTTGGCTACATCAATCTACCTGCATTTTCAGGTGTAGTTGTTGCAAGTTTCCTATTCGCCCCCTTAGGTGCCCGTCTGGCTCATCAATTACCGGATCTTTTTATCAAGCGCCTGTTCGCACTCTTTCTATTTATTCTGGCCCTGAGAATGGCATTTAAAATGCTCTAGTGGGCCGTGGGGTGAATCGGTTAAATCCAGAACCCCACTATTCAGCCAGAACATCAGGGACTCTTTGAATGAATCCAGGCCATTAAGGTTATCGATCCATGACTTGCCTTTTGTATCTACCTTAAAAAGGTCATCAAATTATTAATCTGAACGGAACAAAATGTGCTCACTCAACAACACGAGCATTGAGCAATTATATTGGAAGAAATCTCTCCCCCTTGGGAGGGACCATCCTGGCCTTTGTAACACCAATGCTCCTGCTCTGATGCAATGAGATGTGCAGAAAACAACCATCCGACTACAATATATATCTGAAATCGATCCGTCCAAAACACTTCCGATCTTAATAGCTTTTCAGACCTGTTCCTGCATTATATTTAGCGGATCAATCACACGAGTAATTCAACGTTGTTATTTTATTTACTCGAATAATGTTAAATAAAAATTGACATTTGGGTTGATAGAATAGTGAAATGGCGCACACTCTAGGTCGTCCTTTTACGACTGCCTATTGTTTCGTTGTTATCAAGCAAGTCTTAAATATATTATTTTCAAGGTAGTCTTAAACATTGCGTGTATGGAAACCGCTAAGCAGTAAGGAGAAAAAGAAGGACCTTTAATGGATAAGTGAGTATGCAGTATTCTTTCGATCTTTCAACCACCAACATCTCTTATACTGTTGTCGTGTACGAGCATTGCGGGAGCTTGCTGTCACATTGTGATGCAAATGGAATACCGGCTTATATAGATCTTCTCATCCGCGAAACGCTTCCCTATTCATCCACTCATTTTAGATGGTGCCAATAAAATGGCCCCCTGTTCGTCAGAACCATCTTTTCTCGATAGCCCGGGGAACATCGTTTCTGATTGTTTTCGTAATTTAATCGCTAGCTCATTCCCATTCTTTCAGTCTGATTCCAGGGTATGAGCTCCATATAATAACAAATGATTTCTTCAAGGTAGGAGAAACCGCATGACAGATAACAGTCAAGTACGTTTCGGTATATTTTTTAAAATGTCTCTGGTTATGGTGCTCGTGGCAGCACTACCTCTTGGACTGGTTTGGTATATCAGTCACTCAGCTAGTGAAGAAGCCATCAGCCTGGATGTGAATAACCGTCTGGCATCAACAGCAGATCAATTACAAGGATTTGTTGAGAGTTGGGTCGATATGAATGCCCGCATTATAGGACAGAATTCAAAATTTCCCGATATGATCAGCATGGATGGTATGCGGCAGAAGAAAGGTCTTGAAACAATTGTTGACACCTACCAGTGGATATACCTTGCTTTCACAACTGACATCAGTGGTCAAAACATATCACGCAGTGATGAAAAAAAACTGAAAGACTATAGCGACCGTCACTATGTACGCCAAGTACTGGGTGGGAAAGATTTAGGGCAACAGGTTTTAATTAGTAAAACGAATGGTAAACCCGCACTGGTTATATCCAGCGCCATAACAGATGAAGACAAACGCACTCAAGGTGTGCTGGCGATCGGTATGTCACTGGATGATATTTCAAAGAAAGTAGCAACCACCCGTTTTGGTGAGACCGGTTACGCTATTCTGCTTGATCAGGAGGGAAAGGTGATCTCCCATATCAACAAGGAGTTCACAAGTAAACGTACAAGCTTGACAGATCATCCTGGATACAATGCGCTGATGTTAAGCAGCAAAGAGTCAATAATCTATACCAATGAAGAAGGTAAAAAGGTTTTTTGTCAGATCCGCAAGACAGAGCATGGCTGGATCCTACTGGTACAGCAGGACTATGCTGAAGCATTTTCAGCTTTAAGCCAATACAACAAAAAGACACAGTTACTGATGGCAATAAGCATCATTATAATACTGTTGGTTGCCTTTGTGATTTCACGCCAATTGACACAACCGATACGTAATTTGACTATCGCTGCTGATGCAATAAGCCGTGGTGATTTTGATTTCGATATCAAAGATACTTCCCGTACAGACGAACTGGGTGCATTGGCAAGAGCAGTTGAACGCCTTGGCAATAGTGTCAGAGTGGCAATGGAAAGATTTAATAAATAGTTTAGCTGAGTTATAACAACCACCAGGACAATCAAAAACTGTAAACTGGTTATAACGTTATCAACTTAGATGAATTGTCGACTCTAAACACAATGGTTGGTGAAATATTACTAGAATTTCAACAACCATTGTGTTTTAGAAAAGCTTTGATCTATTCGTTTTAATAGACGAATTGGATCAGATAGATAGTATTCGAATTTTGGGAGAGTAAAATGGTCGACGGAGGTATTCTGGACCATCGTAAATTCATCAAGGCATTGATCACTCTGTGTAGAGATAAATCGAGTGGTACGGTATTTTACAATCTTGAAAGTGGTATTTCCGCGAGAATGGTCTTAAATCATGGTGTTATTACCTGGGTGGCATGTGGTGAGCTTAGGGGTGAAGAAGCAGTAGACGCAATTCGTCTAATCGACAGCGGCAGAATGAGCTTTAATCCATCACTAAAACTAACTATAGGCAAGCAAAGTTTACCGACAACACCTGAGATACTCAGGGAGATCAACACCCGGGATTTCAATAGCACAGTAACAGACCCATTTAAAACATCAGCTAATGTCCCATCTGAAAGTATAGTGGGCAATTCTTACAATAAAGAAGATGTGTGTAAAATTGTTGTACAGGAGTCGATTGAATTCATCGGACCAATAGCCAAGGTTATTTGTGCCGATTACATGAAATCAATGCCGTCACAGATCGGAGTAAAAAATATACGAAATTTAATCGATTCCATTGCTTTGGATATTAACGATGATATTAAAGGAAGAGTGTTCAAAGATCGTGTCAGAACAATACTCAAGATTGAGTGAATATGGCAGAGAAATTACGAACAGAATAGAGCCTCACTTGCTCACCTCCCAACATCTCTCCACACCTTATCTACTCACATATCTAGCTTTATGCTTTGTACCTACCAGCTTATCCATCCCCCCAAACAGAACCCTACTCATTATTGATTTCTGACCTGAATACAAATCCCGTAATCACTGAATCTGAACCCACACGCTGAGCGCATACCCTATGCAATCGGTCAAAACCGATGCATAACCTATCTTAAATGTATACCTACCCTCATTCAGGAGAAAACCATGAATAGAATAACCCGTACAGCCAGTGTCGCAGGCGCAATAACAACTGCATTGACACTAGGCCAAGCCAGCAATACCTTAGCTGCAGATTCTGAAAAATGTCATGGTGTTGCCAAAGCAGGTAAAAACGACTGCAAGGCTGGCCCAGGCACAAGTTGCGCGGGCTCATCAACTGCTGATGCCCAAGCAAATGCCTGGATGATGGTACTGAAAGGATCCTGCGAGAAGATCGTAGGGGGTAGTCTGGCAGAAAAATAACCTAAACCCATCCCACCCTATCGCTGGATTTCAACATAATCTCCAGCGGGGTGCATGAAGGGTAACCTGGGACCATTCAATAAAGCTTCTTCCTATCCAGAAAAAGGTTCACGCAGTATTTGTGAATTTGTCACTTCCTGTTAGGTAATAGTGACAGATATTCTACTCTTCATTGTTCTAGACTACACCATACACTGAGGATGTAAGCCTGATAGTTCATTAACGTATAGGTAGCTGTAACTCTAAACATTTTGCATATATATACAGATAAGCTGCACTATTTTGAGTTAATCAGAGAACCGTGGATTTATAAATCATGTTTCGAGTCTCACTGACCCTGATTTCATACCCGACCTGCTTTGATAATCTATACGAATCTATATAGCTGCTTTCAGATGAAGTAGTTAGCTTATAATCAGATACTGAGCTACTGGCGACCATCTCCTCCACCAATTGTATGCATCGTCTATTTTTCAGATACTTGCGATCAGGGAGAAGCAAGATGAATAGTCAAAAGAAATGCCTATTCGGCTGCCTACTTTGCATCATGCCTTTCGCTTATACCGAGGCAGAGCCAGTTAAATCTTCATACAATGATTGGCAAATCAGACGACTAATGCAACCCACACAAAATGAAGTAAGCGCTGAGTCTGATGGAGAGATAGTTATCTATCATAGATTGACCGATAGGCAGGTCGGAAAGGCAATGGACAGACATTTTAGTCGCATCGAAGCGATGATGTTTACCAGCGTTGTCATCACTGACACTGCCGGCAAGCCGAAAGTGGATACCAACACTGGAGATGTGATTGTAGAGAATGATGGCTGTGACTAAACAATCATTGCCGGCAAATTACACAGCTTCCAGTCATATCCTAAACAGGTGAGAGATCATCTGTAGATCTCATTTGTGTGGATTTCAGGGGATCCTGAATAAAATTGGCCAAGATGCTAACAGGTAGGATAGAAAAGCAAAGTCTATCCACCGATTCCGGCGGTACCATGACTTGTTAAGAGGCTTGCTAGTCATCTGCCTGATACAACAACTCTAGATAGTTACGGCACTGTATCAACTGCTCAGAAGCTAACTTAGGTTCTTTCATTACCTTTGACAGCACGAAGGCCCCTTCAAAGGTGGTTAACACATGATCAGCAACCTGGGTATGAGTCACTGGAACTCGGGCAGTATAGCGCTGACTGACTGCCTCGAGTTTGTGGCTCAATTGATCTCTCCAAAAGTGCATCATCTCTTCGATTCTAGCCATAACATCTGCTGAGATAGCACCACTCTGATAGCAATAAGCTGCATACAGACAGCCTGGAAATGGATCTTCAAGCTGCTCAGTCATTTCGATAAACAGACCAACAAATATCAGAAGCTGCTGTAGCGGATCACGAGCCAATTGCTCCGCCTTCTTCATATAGTCATGAAAGTGGTGCTGATCCTGGTCAGCGTAGCGCTCAATCAGAGCAGTCGCTAAGTCATGCTTGGTTTTGAAATGATAGAAGAAGGTGCCTTTGGTTACCCCGGCACCATCAATAACCTTTTCAACAGAGGTACCGCTGAGTCCTACATCCAATACCATCTGCTGAGCTACATCCATTATCTTGCTGCGGGTAATAGTGCCGTCACGAGGCATGTTGATCTCCAATAATAAAGATGTCATTCCAGCAGTTCATCTTATCTATTTTATACCATGGGTCAGAAACCCGGACCAATTCACCATTCAATCATCAGACAACAAATAAATATGATATATAAACCCTGATAAAACATATAGATAACTTATTCTATTTTTTCTCCATTGCTGTATTGCCTCCTTAAAAACCTTTCACATAAGCTAATACTCAATGCAGTAGATAGTGCTAAACCAACAACCCTATTTAATGGAGAAATTATAATGTGTAATGCATGTATACCAATGCCAACTCATGGCAATAATATTGAAGCATTCGCCGAACAGTTGATGGGAATGCTCAACCAGGGCGCTCTTGCACTGATGGTCTCAATCGGTCATCGTACTGGCCTATTCGATGCCATGGCCGAACTGCCAGCCACAACCCTGGAACATATCTCCAGCCATACAGGACTCAATGAGCGGTATGTCAAAGAGTGGCTGGGTACCATGGTTTCCGGTGGTATTCTCAGTTACGAACCAGCACAGCAGAAATATTGCTTACCAGAGAATCATGCTGCACTTCTAACTCGCAGCGCATCACCTGACAATATGGCGGTATTCGCACAATATATTGGTTTAATGGGCCAGGTCGAGGACAAAGTCATCGACTGTTTCCGAATGGGTGGCGGTGTGGGTTACGAACACTATCCACGTTTTCATGAAGTCATGGCGGATGATAGTGGGCAAACTGTTATTGCAGCACTGGATGATCACATCCTGCCCTTGATTGGTAATCTTATCCCTTCTCTGGAGGCCGGTATCCGCGTACTGGATATTGGTTGTGGTCGGGGACGCGCCCTATGCCATCTTGCCAGCCGATTTCCCAACAGCGATTTTGTAGGTTATGAGCTATCTGATGAGGCACTCGACAATGCACGTTCTGAAGCTGAGAGTAAGAATTTAAACAACATCAGTTTTATACAGCGCAATCTAACCGGTTTCGAACAAACAGCACTACAGGAAGAGTTCGATCTGGTTACAGCATTCGATGCCATACATGATCAGACAACGCCACAGAGTGTTCTTAATGGTATACATCGCACCCTGAAACAGGGGGGGACTTTTCTGATGCAGGATATTCGTGCGTCAAGTCATCTTGAGAATAATCTTGATCACCCCATCGGACCTCTGCTCTACACATTATCGACCATGCACTGCATGACAGTTTCACTGGCCAGCGGCGGTGCAGGCCTGGGTACCATGTGGGGCGAGGAGAAGGCACTCGATATGTTAGAGATTGCCGGTTTTAATAAGGTAGCTGTTCACCAGCTGGATCACGACATACAGAACAACTTCTATGTGATGGATAAATCCTAACCTACTTTCAACCACCAGTGGCTGGTCGTCGACCGGCCACCACTGACTGACCAGTGGATGCTGGCCGCTCAGTTGATGATGTCCGATAGCCAACCATTACCGACCCTGGGCCGAAAAGCTGCTCCAGACGTCGTAGAAGTTCATCGGTGGGATTGACCCGCCACTCCTGACCCAACTGTATATCACCACAGGCAAGTGCGTTTTTATATTTAAGCCTGATGCCTGTTGTTCCTCCCTGAAATGGAGCGAGTACCTGTTGGAGTTTTGTACAAATCTCCGCAGGTTCATCCTGATTGTCTTGCATATTGACGTTCAATACTCGCGCATAGTGGGAACGGGCCTGTTCGAAAGTAAGCAGGTTATCTGCACGTATGCTCAATCCTCCACGGAATTCATCATAATTAAGCATGCCTGAGACCACGAGAATCTTATCTGCCGACACCAACTCCCGGTGTTGTTCGTAGGCTTCATTGAACAGGGTACATTCGATACGCCCACTTCGGTCATCCAATACCAGGGTACCCATACGACCACGCTGAGTTTGACGATGACTGGCACTGACCACCAAACCGGTTACCACAGCAGGGACACCCCTACGTCGATGTCCACCAGGAGGGGCATCATCAAGACTGAGGTTACCGATACGGCTACTGCCGATATGGCCCAACTCATCTATATATCGATCAATCGGATGTCCTGTGAGATAGAGCCCAAGCGTCTCTTTCTCCCCCTGAAGCCGCTGCTCCTCCTCCCACTCTTCAATATCTTTTGGGATAACCTGAGTGTGACTTGCTTCTGCCGGTTGGGGATCACCCATGCCGAACAGATCATTCTGACCCACGGCCTCCATAGCGTGGTGCTGTTCAGCCAGTTTCAACGCCAGGGGCAGCTGTAACATCAGGGTTGCACGATTCGCCCCAAGACCATCGAGTGCTCCGGCACGAATCAGGGACTCGAGGACCCGGCGGTTGACCTTACGCAGATCGATACGGCGACAGAATTCAAAGATATCTTCAAAGGGTCCGTTTTGTTCCCGCTCATGAATCACCGACTCGATAGCTGACTCACCGACCCCTTTGATTGCCCCCAGACCATAGACCACGGTCTGATCATCAATCGCAGTGAATTTGTATTGGGAGAGATTGACCTGTGGCGCCTCCACTTTCAGCTTCATGCGACGGCACTCTTCGATCAGCGGCACCACCTTGTCGGTATTGTCCATATCTGCGGAGCAGACAGCTGCCATAAAAGCTGAAGGATAGTGAGCCTTGAGCCACATGGTCTGATAGGAGACCAGGGCATAGGCTGCAGAGTGAGATTTATTGAAGCCGTATCCGGCAAATTTTTCCATCAGGTCGAAGATGTAGGTAGCAGTCTCCTCTTCAACCCCACGCTCCATCGCGCCCTTTCTAAAAATCTCCCCCTGTTTGGCCATCTCCTCCGCTTTCTTTTTACCCATTGCACGGCGCAAAAGATCTGCACCACCAAGGGAGTAACCGGCCAATACCTGAGCGATCTGCATGACCTGCTCCTGGTAGAGGATTACACCATAGGTTGGTTTGAGAATCGGCTCCAGATCCGGGTGAGGATAGGCAACCTCAGCCCGGCCATGCTTTCGATCGATAAAATCATCAACCATGCCCGACTGCAACGGCCCTGGCCGGAACAGTGCAACAAGCGCGGTGATGTCATCGAAACTGTCTGGCTGAAGTTTTTTAATCAGCTCCTTCATGCCACGGGATTCCAATTGAAAAACCGCGGTGGTCTCTGCACTTTTCAATAACTTGAAAGAGGCAGCATCATCCATCGGGATAGCATTGATATCCACCAACTCAAGACCCTGCTCGTCACGTACAGCATTGACGGCCTTGAGTGCCCAATCAACGATAGTGAGCGTGCGTAGACCAAGAAAGTCAAATTTGACCAGGCCAACCTTCTCCACATCGTCTTTATCAAATTGGGTAACCAATCCCTCCCCATTTTCTTCACAATAGAGCGGCGTGAAATCAGTCAGTAGCCCGGGAGAGATCACCACACCACCAGCATGCTTGCCGGCATTACGTGCACAACCTTCGAGCTTTTTCGCCATGTCGATGAGTTCCCCCACCTCCTCATCGGTCGCATAGGACTGCTTCAGGTCATCACTCTCCTTCAGAGCTTTATCGAGGGTCATACCGATCTCAAACGGGATCATCTTCGCCACTCGATCGGTAAAGCCGTAGGGATGTCCCAACACTCGCCCTACATCCCGCACCACGGCCTTGGCCGCCATGGAGCCATAGGTGATGATCTGGGAAACCGAATCCCGTCCATATCGCCGGGCAACATAGTCGATAACCTGGTCTCGCTTATCCATGCAGAAATCAACATCGAAGTCAGGCATTGAGACACGTTCAGGATTTAGAAATCGCTCAAACAGCAATTCGTGTTCAATGGGATCGAGGTCGGTGATCTTCAGAGCATAGGCAACCAAGGAGCCCGCACCTGAACCGCGCCCCGGGCCTACGGGGATATCATTATCCTTCGCCCATTGAATAAAGTCGGCAACAATCAGAAAGTAGCCTGGAAAACCCATGCTATTGATGACATCCAGCTCCACCTGCAACCGCTCATCGTAAATCCTGCGTTGTTCGGCAAAATCGGGGGAATCGATATCGAAGATCTGCTTTAAGCGCCAATCGAGCCCTCTGCGTGACTCCTCCTCCAGAAAGGCATCGATCGTCATACCCTCAGGAATAGGGAAATCGGGTAGAAAATTCTTCCCCAGAGTCAACTCAATGGTGCAGCGTTTGGCTATCTCTACGCTGTTTTGCAGCGCTTCAGGAATGTCGGAAAACAGCGCCTGCATCTCTTCCTGTGTGCGCAGATACTGCTGATCACTATAGTTCTTTGGACGTCTCGGATCATCGATAGTCCGACCTTCATGAATACAGACCCGTACCTCATGAGCGTCAAAATCATCTTGGCTGAGAAAGTGGGTATCATTGGTGGCAACCACGGGCACCCCGAAGTCAGCCGCAAGCCCTACACTCTCATGCAGACAACGCTCCTCATCAGGGCGTCCCGTGCGATGCAACTCCAGATAGTATCGATCCCCTAGCAGCTCAAGCCACTCTTGAAGCAGCTTCTCCGCTAAAGCCCTGTTGTCAGCCAACAATGCCCTGCCCACATCCCCATAACGACCTGCGGATAATACAATCAGCCCCTCAGCATTACCGGTCAACCACTCTTTTTCCATCAGTGGACGCCCCAGATGCTGTCCCTCCCGGTAACTGCGGGAGACCAGGCGGGTCAAATTCTGGTAGCCCAGTTGGTTTTGTACCAACAGCACCAGTCGATGAGGTGCATTAACATCCTCCGGATTACGAATCCACGCATCCACCCCGGCGATAGGTTTAATCCCGGCAGCCAGTGCCGCTTGATAGAAACGAACCAGAGCAAAGAGATTGGATTGATCGGTAAGTGCCACCGCAGGCATTCCAGATTCCGCCACCTGTTTGACCAGTGGCTTAACCCTGACCAGACCGTCGACCAGCGAATATTCAGAATGAACACGAAGATGTACGAAACTCGCTGACATGTCTCTCCAAAGATTTGTCGATGACGCAGATGATGTTTTGATTATCACAATCAGAAGCCAGTTTCATATCTGAAACTGGACATATGATTCGCCTGGCAGGCCTGGCTATTCTAACCTGATTCGGACTCAAAAGATGAGTCTGCAGTGTCAGAAACTCAATATCAAATAAATTCCATTAGACACTCCAAAAGAGGAGGCCAGACAGTCTCCCAAAATCACAAAAATAGTCTTTTATTTTTTATATTCAATAAGTTAACCGATCAAAAGCAGGTCAGTCAGAATAAAAGAACACCAACTAGGTTGGCGCCGCATCCCCTCCCCTTTCAACCCTGTTCTTCCCCTTCAGCTTCGCTTGATAAAGCGCCTGATCAGCATTATGGATAAAGCTGGAGAGATTCTGCCGCGCATCCCACATGGCGACGCCGACACTTGCAGTGATTTGGTGCCCGGATAGTTTACTGCAATCATACGATGCAATAGATTCAATCAGCCGTTGGGCGATTTTCACAGCATCATCTGTATGAGTTTCCGGCAAAGCAATAATGAACTCCTCCCCCCCATATCGACCGGCGAAATCACTGCTGCGCACTACCTCACGGATCATTGAAGCAACGCCCTCCAGCACCTCATCGCCTGCCAGATGACCATACCTGTCATTGATCTCTTTGAAGTCATCAAGATCACACATCATTAAACTGAGGTGTGAATCTGAACGCTGTGCCCGATGCATCTCCTGTAGCAATCTCTCATTAAAATAGCGGTGATTGTAAAGTGCTGTCAGGCTATCCCGCTCAGAGCGCTCCTTGTAAAACTCCTTCAGCCGGTAAATCTCCTGGGTCTGCTGATCAACAACTCTGTGTAACTTACGTGACCCATAGATAATGCCCAGATAGAGGAGAATCTCTATCACAACAAATCCAACAACCGCATACATCAAATTCAGCTGCAACTGCTGATTAAACGCAACAAATTCATCAGAAACATCCATCAACATCACCACCATGCCTCCTTGTTCCTTATTTACACTAGCCTTGGCTTGGTAGTCGTAGAGAGGAAAATGGGTTATCGCATACTGCTTCCCATTGTGGTTAATGTTAAATGTTCGTAACTCTGCCTTGTATGGCATCAGCTCTTCACAATTTTCAACAATATCTGCGACAATAGGATTCGAGATAGCTTCGATATAACAGGAAGATTCATCAGACAATTTGACGATACGTTTTTTAATCGACTCAGGCCACATTGCAGAGTGAACCAGTTGCTCATTCAACAACACCATCATCTCCACGCCGGTCTGTCGATTGATCTTCTCCAAAACAGTTTGATAGGAAGTGCCAACCTCCAGCACACCGATCAAATCTCGTGCCTCACTCTTCAGTTCTGACCACACCGGTATTACCCCACGTAACCCAGCATAGACTCTACCCACTTCAAAGCCGATTTTGGCTTCCTGGTCCCGATAACTGTCAACTATGATATGTCGTATCCCATCCATGCGGTCACCAAATTTCTGTGGTTGATGAACGCGTAGAAAACTCAAAGACCCCGGTCCCAGATGGAATTGAAGTTGCCTGGCATCATACCGCTTCATCATTGGCAACCAGCTTGGAGAGATAACCTGTAGAAGTTCCCCCCTGACCTGGGCTGCACGTTGGCCACCAACACCACCGCCCTCTTCAGTGACAGCAACTTTTCCTGCCAGAAACAGTTGCTGGATCTGTTTCTGGTTTGAGACATAGGTTGCGAGTTGCAACATACTCTCATAGACCAAATCCAGAGTCAGATCATAGGAGTGCTTAAGATTTTCGCCGTTGCGGATCAGGCTGAGATTGAGTGCACGTTGACTGGCAAAGTAGTTGATACCGACAAACACCAAGTCACTGATAAGAATCAGTAGCGTTAATACCCGGAATAGTTGTCTACTCTTCATCGGCTGTTCCAGCTAGCATCCTGCACCCAGCGCACACTGCTTCACCAACTCCCTGAAAAGTATGATGGCTGCTACAGCATGCATCTCATGGAAACAGATCAGGGTCAGTTTAAACATAACTTAGGCTACTGATCCAGCCTTAACCCCCCATTAACTGACTGATATCAAACACTGTATAAATACCTCAGTCACAGAGGGGGGCCGGTCAGTCTAAAGTTACCCCTGCATAGGCAACTCCAGTCAAATGAGCCATTTCACGATCGAAAGTTGCAAGATCATCAATACAGAATCGATTTAAGTGATTATGACCACAGGCTCGGGCCATCACCTGCATCAGCTCAGTTGAGGCACGAAAAAAGTTGTTTAACTGCTCAGCACCCTTCTCGATTTTCAATCGCTGTCTCAGCTCCGCCTTCTGAGTGGCAATACCCACCGGACAATTATTGGTATGACAGGCGCGCATGCCCAGACATCCTATCGCCTGAAGCGCTGAATTGGAGACCGCGATAGCATCAGCACCTAAGGCAAGCGCCTTAATAAAATCTGCTGGTAATCTTAGACCACCTGTAATGATCAGAGAGACGTCGTCCCTGCCTTTACTATCCAGATAGCGGCGAGCACGGGCCAGTGCGGGAATGGTTGGTATTGAAATATTATCGCGAAAAATCAGCGGAGCCGCTCCAGTACCACCTCCGCGTCCATCAAGTATTATGTAGTCAACACCGATTCCCAAGGCAGCCTCAATATCCCTTTCGATATGTTGTGCCGAGAGTTTAACGCCAATCGGTATGCCGCCCGTGGCTTCTCGGACTTCAGCGGCAAAGCGGCGGTAATCATCAACGCTATCCCAATCAGGAAACCTTGAGGGTGATATGGCCGGTTCCCCCTCGGCAAGATTCCGTACCTCCGCAATCCGCCCTTTTACCTTACTACCGGGAAGGTGCCCACCTGTTCCGGTCTTAGCCCCCTGGCCACACTTAAAATGAAAGGCCTGACAGAGTTGCACCTTATCCATGGAAAAGCCGAATCGGGCCGATGCCAATTCATAGAGATAGCGGCTGTTGGCTGCCTGCTCATCGGGCAACATACCACCTTCACCAGAACAGATCCCAGTACCTGCCAGCTCTGCACCTTTCGCCAACGCAATCTTTGCTTCCTCGGAAAGTGCACCAAAACTCATATCAGAAACAAACAGGGGACTATCCAGTTGCAGTGGTTTACTTGCTTTGGGCCCGATGACAACCTCAGTGCCTACCGGGTGATCGTCCAGCAACGGCACACGATGCAACTGAGCTGTCACTATCTGTATCTGCTCCCACATCGGTAGCTGATCCCTGGGCACTCCCATAGCGCTCACCCGCCCATGGTGACCAACCTTCGACAGACCATGCTCCGCCAGATGCTGGATATATTTATAGTGAGGTTCATCCGGTCCGCCATGCAGATCCTTGTATAACCCCTGATAGCTTGTCCGATCGTAGGGTTGAGGATTAACTTTGGACCAGGCGGAGATTTCATCCTCATCGACCCAAACCTGGCCATCTTCCACCCAGGATTCAAAGCGATGTAACTTCTCTGCCGGGTTATAGGAACTAATGCCGGTTTTATACCCATAATCCCAATCATGCAGACCACAGATAAGATCCTCACCTTGAATACGACCGTCAGCCATCAGAGCCCCGCGATGAGCACAACGACCATAAAGGACTGAAACCTCATCTACATCGCGCCAGCGGATAACAACCAGATCCACATCAGCGGCAATCGCATAAGTTGGTGTGAGAGGCTCAAGTTCAGACCAGGAAAGAATGGCAATTTTTTTCATTGTTGTATCCTGTTTATAGGCTGAGTATTCATCATATTTACAAAATGAAAATAGCACACCCTGAATCAATATTTATTTGAATAGTTCAGTGTTGTTAATAAAAATGTAACTCATCATAGATTAGAGCAAGAAGAGGAAAGGTCATATCTCCGCACATGGGAAGAGATAAATAGAATCAGAAGGTAATTCTGATTTCGTCGGATATATTTACAACCGGATCAACCAGGAACCACTAACTATTTGATTTTACTTGATTGGCACAATTTCTGCGTAGTTAGTCATAGCAAACTTGGTTAATACTCTATTTCCTTAAAAAAGGCGATTAAAAACAGTTGCCGGTTAAACGACGATACTGATACGGAATACTGACTATGAATAACCTGGAATCTTATACGCTGAGCACAAAGAAACAGTGTGACTACTTGAGCCAAAAGATCGCAAATCATACACCACCAAAAACCCAAGGTGATGAGAGATTGATCCAGACCTACAGGCGCTTATTGATCAGGGATCGAACCTATCTACACAATCTGGAACTGTTGAAAATCAAAGAAGCCCTAGATATCTCATCAACATCAGATTGTGAATCTTCTTTGAACCTGGATGAGATCAAGTTATTACTCGATGAAAATTCTGAATTGTAGTAAACCAATAATGTTGTTCGTATAGGATCCAGGTTCAGTACCACCATTCTAGATTGTGCATGCGTTTAAGAAAGTTCATCCTATAGCTATTTGTGATTAACGCCCGCTTTACCGGGGCATGCTCAGAGTCGGGTAAGAGAAACTGTTAAACGTATTTTAAAATTCTGGCTTAAATCCTCTTCTGATAAGAGCTTCTCTTGGCTTATGGACTATCAATGCCCGGTCTGAAAATACTCGCCAATCAAATTGCAGTTTAAATATTTCAAAGCTAATCATTCCTGTTGTTCCATTGACGATAACATTTACAACATGACCTCTTTTGACTAATCCCTTTGATGTTAAGTCCATACTGTCCCAATCTACAGTCTCTCCTGTAACCCCAGTATACGGAGGTTCATAGCCCCCTTTTGTACGGTCAAAATCTTTAATGTCCAGATAAAGACCCAAGATAAATATAAAAACAAAACATACACCGACTATTGCAAATATCTTAATTGAGATATTCATTTTATTTGTCTCTGGTTCAATATAAGGTATTTGGAGATGCTACTCACAATATGATTTCACAAGTGTCCTTTTTATCACTATTCAATCAACTGACTCTCGGCATGGTGCGGCAGGCCGCACCCTACGGTTTAGACTTCAAATAGCGATTATCGCCCTATAGTATTTGTATGCATCCTCTTTAAAAGGAAATGCGATAGCCTTTCTAATCCCCTCCCAACAACCGCTTGACCGGCCCAAAAGAGCGACGATGAATCGGTGTTACCCCAAGGCTTTCAAGACCACTGATATGAAACTTGGTGGGATAGCCTTTATGCTGTGCCAAACCATACCCAGGATATTGCACATCAAGTTCAACCATCTCTCTATCCCTGGCAACTTTGGCAATAATCGAGGCGGCACTGATCTCAGCAACAGTGCTGTCACCTCCGATAACAGCCTCTGCAGAACAAGCCAGGTTAGGTAGATGCTTGCCATCAACAAGTGCCTGATCCGGAACAACAGATAATCCTTCCACAGCACGTTTCATTGCTAACAGGCTCGCTTGCAGAATGTTGATCTCATCTATCTCCTCTACTTCTGCCCGCCCCAGTGACCAGCAATGGGCTTGTTCACGTATCACAATATCGAGTGCTTCACGCTTTTTTTCTGATAGTTTTTTTGAGTCTGCAAGACCTTGAATTGGTCTGTCAGGATGCAATATAACCGCAGCAGCAACCACTGGTCCGGCTAAAGGGCCTCTGCCAACTTCATCAACGCCAGCCACCAGCTGGATTATTTGTCTGCTCTGTTTTGAACTCATAATTCTCTTTGAATGGTGCTAGTCGCAATTACATAGTTAGACAAGATCATTGATTGACATCCAGTCCCCTATTCTCTATCTCGTGCATATCTTCAGTGAGTGTTTCCATAAGCTCCTTGGCCAATGCTTTCCGATCAATTTTTCCATTTGGATTGGTTGGAATCGAAGAGCGGAATATCATCTGGCTGGGAATCATATAACTGGTTAATTTCTTTTTACAGGCATTGATCAACTCATCCTCACTAAATTCTATCCCTTTATGTGGTACCACAATCAAGGCGATAGAATGTCCAAGTACGGGATGAGGAATTCCCAATGCTACAACCTCATTCACCAGACCTGTAGCATGAAAAATCGCTTCAATCTCACTCGGACTGACGCGATACCCTGAGGTTTTAATCTGGTCATCCTCTCGGCCTATAAAATAGAGATAACCTTCACTATCCCGTTTGACGATATCCCCTGACCAAACTGCCAGCTCCTGATCAGTTATGTCACCTTTCCCATTGGGAACAGGCCGAAAACGTCGAGCTGCTTCATCTCGGTCGTTCCAATATCCGAGTGATACCAGTGGACCTCGATGCACCAACTCTCCTGGTTCTTCTGCGCTACAGGGAGTTCCATCAGGCTTTAACACCATCACTTCAGCATTGGGAATGGCAATACCCATTGAAGTCGGCCGTTCCGTCACTTGATCCGGCGGCAGATAGGTTGAGCGAAAGGCCTCGGTCAATCCATACATCAGATAGATATCTGTATTCGGCAGGTTTCTTTTTAACTCCACTGTGGTCTCAACTGGCACGACGCCACCAGAACTGGTGATATATCGAAGATGCTTCGAAATCTCTGGCGGCCAGGTCTGTTCGACCAGTGAGTTCCAAAGAGGAGGCACCGTTGCAAGGCCTGTAATTTTCTCTTTAACCAGTGTATTCAACACTTCCATAGGTAACAGATAGTTGATCAACACTGCTGTAGCACCAACCAAAAATGCAGTGGTCAGTTGGCTGACACCATAGTCGAAGCTAAGCGGAAGCACGACCAGAATTCGGTCAGAGGCTCGATTGTTCAGGTACTGCGCAACACTTTTCGCCCCTATCACCATGTTACCGTGGCTTAAAATCACTCCCTTGGGTTGCCCCGTACTACCAGAGGTATAGAGGAGTGCGGCAATATCAGATTCATTGATACGAGGCAGAGCATTGACTTGCCCCAATTGCAGAAAGGTATCCCAGGAGTGGAGTCTGTGCACATCAGTGCTACTCCTTCGACTCTTGCAATCATCTATCAACACCAGATTGCTGAGTTGGATCGGTTTGCCAAGATCGTCGTTCAGGGACCTGTATTTACCACAAGTGGTAATCAGTAGCTTTGCATCACAATCCTTCAGGATATGAGCAACCTGATGGGGTTTCAGCACCGGATTGACCGGTACAAAAACCGCCCCTGCCATTGCTGTGCCGAAAATAGCAACTACGTTTTCAAGACATTTTGGCAGGTAGATCGCCACACGATCTGATTTCTCGATACCAGTCGTCAACAAGGCCTGAGCAAACAACTCTATCTGGGCGGCTAATTCGCGATAACTGTGAGAACAGGTTTTGTATTGAAGGGCACACTGATCCGGTGTGCGATTAGCGGATTCGGATATCAGGTCATGCAGTAACTCAGCCATTGATCGAAGTATGTTTCCCTACGTTTTGTGCTTTAAAAAACTCATCTAGCATCAGAGCAAATAATTGGGAATCTGTCTAATAGCAAAAGTAATTGAAGTATTTTCATTTGCGTGACTCAATCAGTTCAATGATCAGTTCAGCGGCCCGTGAGGCAGCATCCTGTTTAAGACGCTGGTGGATCTTTTGGTAACTCATTGCAATTTCCTCTCGGTGTTGAGGATCATCAAGTAGATTGAGCAATGCTTGTCCCAGGATCTCAGCCTGACACGCCTCCTGTAGAAACTCCGGTGCCAACATCCGCTCACTCAACAGATTAGCAATTGCCACGTAGGGTGTCTTCAAAAGATCAAAACGTCGTATCAGCCAGGCAGTCATCGGCGACACTTTATAAGCCACCACCATAGGCTTTTTTAACAGTAAAGTCTCGAGGGTTGCAGTACCCGAGGCAGTTAATACTACATCTGCTGCACCAATCGCCTCTCTGGGTTGGCCGTTGAGCAGTTTGATTGAGACTTCGGGGGAGTGGTTGCGTATTACTTCACTAAAGGCCTGCCTGATCTTCCCATTGACCATGGGCGCTACAAATTGCAGCTCAGGCTTTTGCCTCTTCAACCAGGCAGCAGTCTCCACGAATGGTTCTGCCAGGCGACTGACTTCACTCATGCGGCTGCCTGGAAGTAGTGCCACAACCGGTTTTTCAGGATCTAGACCCAAGTTATTTCTCACCTCACCTGGATCGCGAGGCTGGAGTGGAATCTGGTCCGCCAATGGATGCCCCACATAGGCCGCTGGCACCTGATGCTTGTCTAGAAATTCCACCTCAAAATCGAAGATACAGAGCATGAGATCAACCGCTTGGCGCAACTTTTTTACCCGCCCCTGACGCCAGGCCCAAACGGTGGGACTAACCCAATGAGCGGTCTTGATACCTGACGATTTGAGTTTGGTTTCCAACACCAGATTAAAATCAGGAGCATCTACTCCAAGTACCAGATCAGGTGGATGATTGAGGAAGTGATTCACCAATTGGCGACGGGTTTTCAACAGTCCTGGCAGATGACCCAGCACTTCAACCAACCCCATTACCGGATCCATGCTAGCCAGGGAACGACAACCGGCTGCTTCCATCAGTGGCCCGGTCATCCCTTCAAAAACCATCTCGGGAGATTTTGTACGCAGCGCCTCGATCAATGCTGCAGCCAGTTGATCACCGGACACTTCATTAACAATGATGCCAATTCGTTTGCTATGTTGTGTTGTATTAGGCTGCATCAGAGGGCGCTCTGAATACTTGTTGAGACAGTATGTTATCGCAGGATGCCGCGACCACTATGAGAAAGAAATTCCAACAGGATTTTCAATTCAGGTGTATCTGAGGCCAGCGTTTCAACCTCTTCTCTCGCAGCTTCCAGGCGTTGTCCGGAATTATATATGATTTTATATGCCTGCTTGATCTGCTTTATTGCCTGCTGACTGAACCCTCTCCGACTCAATCCTTCACGATTGATCCCATGGGGCTTGGTTGGTTGCCCAGCAGCCATGAAATAGGGAGGCAGATCCATATTGATCGCAGATCCCATACCGGAAAAGCTATGTGCACCGATACGACAAAACTGATGTACTTTGGTGAAGCCACCCAAAATGGCATGGTCACCGATCTCCACATGCCCGCCCAGTGAGGCCGCATTAGCCAGTATTACGTTGTTACCCAATACGCAATCGTGTGCTACATGAATATAGGCCATCAAAAGATTGTCGTCACCGATGCGGGTTATTCCCTGATCCTGAACCGTGCCCCGGTGTAGCGTGGCAAACTCCCGCACTACATTGCGGTCGCCTATCTCCAGAACAGTCGGTTCTCCAGCATACTTTTTATCCTGGGGCTCTTCTCCTACAGAAGCGAACTGATAGAAGCGGTTATCTCTACCGATACGTGTAGGCCCATTGATAACCACATGTGGGCCTATCACTGTGCCTGCAGCAATACTCACATCCGCACCGATAATTGAGAAAGGTCCGACACTGACCCCCTCTTCCAACTCGGCTTTTGGATCTATGACTGCGCGCGAATCGATCAGCTGCCTATCTCCCTGGCAGTACACATGATCTCTGCAGTGGCAACAGTTCTGCCCTCCACTGTCGCTGAGCAGGTGTAGAATCCAATACCCCGTTTCATCTTATTCTGCAAAACCTCGATGATCAGTTGATCACCAGGCTCGACCTGCTGTTTAAAACGCGCCTTATCAATACCGACAAATAGATAGATGGTGGTTTCGTTGACCGTATCGGGATTGGACTCCATAGCCAATAGGCCGGTTGCCTGGGCCATCGCCTCCACAATCAAAACACCGGGCATAACCGGTTGTACCGGAAAATGTCCATTGAAAAAGGGTTCGTTATAGGTGACATTCTTCAGGGCTCGCAAGCGGGTATCTTTTTCATATTCCATGACCCGGTCTATGAGCAGAAAAGGGTAACGATGCGGCAACAGGCTCAGCACCTTATTGATATCCATAGCGATCAAACTACCCTCCTCCCATGACTCATGCTTCTCATTTGAATGACTCTCCGGTGAGAGTTTTCACTGCTTTTTTTAGTAATTTCAAGTCTTTGGCCATCCCATCAAGATGCCTGAGCCTGGCAATCATCTTACGCCAGGCACCATTCTCCATGGCGGGCAGATTGCCAGTGTAATAGCCTGGCTCGGAAAACGATCGTGACACCATGGTTGCCCCTGAAAAATGTACATTATCACCTATCGTCAAATGCCCTGCCAGACCGGTTTGACCGCCGACAGTACAGTAACGACCAACTTTTGTAGAACCAGCAATCCCGGAGCAACCGGCCATTGCGGTATGTTCCCCTACTTCCACGTTGTGCGCGATCATGACCATATTATCCAGCTTGACGCCGTCATGCAGAATCGTATCTTCCAAGGCACCACGGTCAACTGTGGTATTGGCACCAATCTCCACATCATCGCCGACCCATACCCGACCCAGCTGAGGCACCTTGATCCATTTGCCTTGATCATTAGCCAGTCCAAACCCGTCTGCACCAAGCACCGCTCCGGGGTGTATCAAACACCGATCACCGATTCGGGTCCGATGACAAAGCGTTACGCGGGCAACTAACCGAGTCTGCTCGCCGATTTCACAATCTGCTTCAATAACAGAGCCGGAACCAATGATTACACCTGCCCCAATCTTGACCCGCTCTCCAATCACACAGCAAGCTTCGACTCTAGCACTGTCATCAATCAGAGCCGAATCAGCTACAACTGCCGATTCAGCAATACCGGCTTTGGCTGGCTCGACAGGAGACAGCATCGTAGCGGCGCGGGCATAGGCCAGATAGGGATTATCGGTAATCAGCGATGCCACTGGGCAATCCATAGCCGCATCTTCAGGCAGGATCACAGCAGAAGCACCCGTCTCCTTAAGGTAGCGACGATATGCTGTATTGCTGAGAAAACTCAGTTGACCTGAACTGGCGCCCTGCAGGGTACCAACACCTTCAATTCGTAGCTCTGGGTCTCCACGAAGTTCGGCCCCGATTGCCTCAGCAATATCTCCAAGTCGATTCGACAAGTGTACTAACCCAAACTATTCTGCTTTTCTATTACGGAGCTTCTCAAGCACCTTCTCAGATATATCTATCTTTTTACTGAAGTAGACCACACCATCTGAGACGATCAAATCAATATTTTCGCTCTTACCCACTTCTTGGATCACCTCGCGAACCTGTTGACGGAGCTTCTTGAACTCCTCATTCTGGCGGAGGTTGAGGTCTTCACGAAACTCAGTCTGCGCATTCTTTAACTTTCGGCTGCGGCTGAGAATGTCCCGTTCCAGCCGTTTTACCTCTGATTCGCTCATCACAGAGCCATCTCTCTGTAACTTTTCTTCGAGTTGTTTAAGCTGCTTTTGCGAGGCCAGGAGATCTTTTTCCCTGCGGGAAAACTCTGTCTGTAACCGCTCCCGAGCCGTTTTATACTGTGGCGACTCTTCAAAGACTTTTGTCGCATTTACAAACGCAATGCGATACTCCTCGGCGTTGGCACTGCTCGAAGCAGATACAACCAATATCAAAGCAACTAGAAATATTCGTAATGAGTTCACCCATCAACTCCCTAATTAATTTTAGAATCCGCTACCAATTCTGAATTGAAGCGATTTTGTATCGTCACCCTCTTCCTCTTTTAGCGGGTATCCCAAACTGAATGAGAGCGCACCTACTGGAGAAAACCAGGATAACATTAGACCGGTCGAAGCCCTAAATTCATCCCACTTAATTTCTTGGTCGTTTGCCAGATCGAATACGTTACCCACATCGACAAACATACCGGCACGCACTGTATCCTTGAAATCATCACCAAAGATCGGGAACAGTAACTCCATCTGACCCACGATTCTAGCATTTGCACCCAGTGCATCATCCTGGGAATCTGTGGGGCCTAAGGTGTTTTCCTCGAATGCCCTGACAGATCCAATGCCACCCGCGTAGAAATTGCGAAAAAACGGTAGTTCATCATTATTCCCGTAACCATCGCCATATCCCAGTTCACCGTTCAGCTTTAAGGTCAAACTGCTGGTGAGTGGGAAATATTGGGCATTGCGATAGCTCAGGCGATAGTACTGCAAATCACTACCCGGTGTGTTCAATTCCGCAGAGAAGATCTGGCGCCCACCCCGATTAGGAAAAATCGCTCGATCGCGCGTATCACGAATCCAACTACCGACCAGTTCAAAATCAGAGAATCTCTCGCCATTCTCCTCAAGAAATGATTCGATCTCATCTGAAGGAGATGACCCTATGAAGAACTTTGTACGCTCATAAGCGAGACTGAACTTCAATCGATCATATTCAGTAACCGGTATGCCAAAGTTGATCCCCAAACGCCCGACATCGGTAGAGTAACTGGATATATTGAGCTCAGAGTAGTCGGTTTCCCGATAACTCATCTCATACCCCTGACTGACCCCATCAATCGTATAGTAGGGATCAGTATAGACAACAGTTACCTTTTTGGTGGCATCACTGGTATCAAAGCCGGCACTGACCCGTTTACCCGTACCCAGAAAATTATTCTGGCTGATACTGGCATTGAACAGTACACCCTGGGTCTCGGAGTACCCGACACCCGCGCTCAAACTGCCTGATGCCGCTTCGGTTACACTCAGATTGACATCCACCAGGTCAGTGGTTCCCGGTACTGCGGGAGTTTCCATGTTAACTTCATTAAAGAAACCCAACCGTTGCAGGCGCTCTCGTGAGAGTCGGGTCTTCTCACCTGAGAACCAGGCCGATTCCATCTGGCGCAGTTCACGTCGCAGCACCTCATCCCTGGTGGTGGAATTTCCGACTATATTGATATAGCGGACATAAACCCGCTTTCCAGGGTCGACGAAGTATGTAATGGCAACCTTACGGTTCTCCCTGTCGATGTCAGGAATGCTATTCACATTGGCAAAGGCATAACCGGCATCCGAATATTTCTTGTTAAGCCGTTCTGCACTTGCAGTTACCCGTTTTCGAGAGAACACGCCTCCCCGTCGCAGGTGGATCAGAGGAAAAAGCTCCTCTTCATCCAACTCAAGATCACCGGCCAGCTTAATGTCACTCAGGGTAAATACATCTCCCTCATTGAGGGCGATGGTAATGTAGATATCTTTCTTATCGGGGGTTATGGAGACTTGGGTCGACTCGATCTTGAAATCGATATACCCCCGATCTAGGTAGAAAGAGCGTATGGTCTCCAAATCGCCCGACAGGGCCTGCTTGGAGTACTTATCCTTACTTGAAAATATTGCATACCAGGCAGGAATTCCCAGTTCCAGCTCATCCAGCAGATCGTCATCCTCATAGGCCTTATTACCGATGATGTTGATATGCTTGATACGCGCAGTCAAACCTTCAGAGATCTCAATATCCACCCCAACCCTATTGCGCTCAAGAGGTGTGACCGTGGATTCGATCTTTACGCCATACTTACCCCGTGCGAAATATTGCCGATTGAGCTCCTGTTCTACCTGCTCCAGCAGAGATCGTTTGAAGACCCGTCCTTCTGCCAAACCGATATCCTTAAGACCCATCAACAGCCGGTCATTATCCAGATCCTTATTACCGCTGATATTGATCTCTGCGATAGCCGGCCGTTCATGGACGAATACAATTAACACGTCACCTTCACGTTCCAGACGAATCTCTTGAAAGAAACCGGTTTTGTGAAGCGCACGGATAATCCGGGCGGTATTTCCAGCATTTACCTCATCACCGGTTTTGACCGGCAGATAGTTGAAAACTGTACCGGCTGAAATACGTTGCAACCCTTCGACGCGAATATCTTCGACGACAAAAGCGGAAACGAGCTGTGGAAACAGCACACCGCCAAGCAGCAATAGAGTGGTTAAAATCCGCAAAGAAAATGGCATTATGTTTTGATACAACAGAGTTTGTTCATTATTTAGCTGCTTATTTGCAGAATCCCCCGAAACATCAGCAATCATTCGAAAGGGCGTAAGTATAAGTTATCTTATTAGTTCAGGATACAGACCTATCCTTTTGATTCATCTGCCAGGACTATCCAAGAAACCGATTCAAATCCACATAGAAGGCAAGACTCATTACCCCCAGCAGGATAAGTAGCCCGATCTTTTGTCCCTGTTCCATGAATTTGTCGGACAATGGTTTGCCCTTTATCGCTTCGATGAGGAAATAGAATAGATGTCCACCATCCAATACAGGAATGGGTAACAGATTCAACACACCCAAACTGATACTCACCACAGCAAGAAACTTTATAAAGTAGACAGCACCGTAACTTGCTGATTTACCAGCTGAATCAGCTATTGATATCGGCCCGCTAAGATTTTTAACGGAGACCTCACCAATTACCATTTTACCCAGCATTCTGAGCATCAGGATTGATAGATCCCAGCTTTTTTGTACTGCATGCCCCATGGAATCGAGAGGTCCATAGCGAACGATAGCCCGATAGTCTTCCCAAAGATTATCCGGTAGTTTCTGTGCACCTGCTCCGATTCGGCCATACGGTTCACCCTCATCAGGCACCATGGTTTTCGGGGTAACCTCCAGAAAGCGCTGATCTCCACTTCGATCGACCACTAGCTGTAGTGTCTGATTGGGACGTGCTCTGACATATTCAACCCATGCAACCCAATCACTGATATCAAGATCATCAACCCGAACGATAAGATCACCAGGTTGAAGTCCTGCAGACTCTGCCGGCTCACCAGGAACCACTTCACCGATAATCGGGGGTATATCCGGCCGATCCGGAGTCAAACCCAAATTTGTCAGCAGACGCCCCTCTTCCGCCAGCTCAGACAGATTGTGGCTTGGCAGTTGTATCTGCCGTTCATCCTGATCCCGGTCGAGCATCCGGATCTCCAGTGCATCCTGATCCAGTGCCTGGGCTAACATCGCATACACAACATTCTCCCAGGTTGGCGTTGATTCATCTCCAACAGAGAGTATCCGATCTCCAACTGCAAACCCACTTTGCTCAGCAATGGAACCCACTTCCACCTTACCAATCAAGGGCTTAAGGCCGGTATCGCCAGTTACAAAAATCAACCAGAAGGCCAGTATGGCAAATATAAAATTGAATAGTGGCCCAGCTACCACAATCGCACTTCGTACACCAAGTGACTGCCTATTGAATGCCTGGTCCTGCATTGACTCAGGGACAGGTGCCTCCCTCTCGTCGAGCATCTTCACATATCCACCGAGGGGAATGGCTGCTACTACATATTCAGTACCATCAACAGGACTGACTTTTTTCCAAAGAGGTCGGCCAAAACCGATGGAGAAGCGCAGCACCTTGACACCCAGTTTTCGGGCCACCCAAAAATGGCCGAACTCATGCACTGCAATCAAGATCGCAAGGGCGAAAATAAATGAGACGATGGTGAAGAGTAGTGAATTCATATTGTCAATTCAGCCGATACCGCAGCTTGAGACCCTATTTTGCAGGACTTGTTCCGCGGTGATCCGTGCCTTACGGTCTGCATCAAGCAGACTATCCAGATCTGTTACCTTTTCGATAGGTTGCAACTGAAGCGTCTCCTCTACAACCTCGGCAATAGCTGTAAAGCCCAGGCGCTCATTTAAAAAGGCATCGACAGCAATCTCGTTTGCAGCATTCAAGACGGCACAAGCCGTCCCGCCACTATTGATTGCCTGATAGGCCAATCCAAGACAGGGAAACCGGTCTGAATCAGGTTTTTCAAAGTCGAGGCGACCAACCTGAAAAAGATCGAGACTGGATACTCCGGATTCAATCCTTTTTGGCCATGCGAGGGCATGAGCGATGGGAGTGCGCATATCGGGCTGACCAAGTTGCGCTAAAACCGACCCATCAATATATTCGACCATCGAGTGGATTACACTTTGCGGATGTAACACAACTTCAATCTTATCTGGGTCTGCCCTGAACAACCAGTGAGCCTCAATAACCTCCAGCCCCTTATTCATCATCGTTGCCGAATCTACTGATATCTTCCTGCCCATTTCCCAATTTGGATGCGCACAAGCCTGAGCAGGTGTCACATCACGCAGTAGATCAAGCGGTGTGTTACGAAATGGCCCACCGGAAGCTGTGAGTAATATACGCTTGATGCCTGATTGCGCCAGCTTACCCTCATAATCATCAGGCATACATTGGAAAACAGCATTGTGCTCACTGTCGATGGGGAGAATCTGGGCGTTATGGACCTTCACTTCCTGCATAAACAGATCACCAGCAACCACCAGGGCTTCCTTATTGGCAAGCAGCAGACGTTTACCGGCTCTTACGGCTGCCAGTGCTGGCAGCAATCCTGCTGCACCGACAATTGCTGCCATAACCCAGCTTGCCTGAGGCATGGAAGCAGCAATCTCCAACCCCCTCAAACCGGATAGAACTTCTGTTGTCAGACCCTGGTCATTCAAACCTTTAGCAAGCTGATTGGCAGACTGTTGATCCGCCATTACTGCGATTTCAGGATGAAATTGCGCACATTGACGAAGCATCCCCTGCACATCCCTGTTGGCAGTCAAAGCGACTACTTTATACTCATCCGGGTGCCGGGCAACTACATCCAGCGTACTGATACCGATCGAACCGGTAGAACCGAGGATGGTTAAACCTTTCATCACGCTTCCCCAAGCAGGATCAGACCGAACAGGAATATAGGTGCTGCGGCAGTCAGGCTGTCTATTCGATCCAGCATACCGCCATGCCCAGGTAACAGGGTGCCACTGTCCTTCATGCCACTTTGACGTTTGAGTACACTTTCAAACAGATCCCCAACCACCGACGATAGCATGGTAACCAGGCAGAGTATCAACAGCAGGGGTGAGATGAGCCACCCAGCATCCAACCACCAAATCAGGATGAAACCGAACAAAAGTGCACTGGCCAAAGCGCCATAGACGCCTTCCCTTGTCTTTCCGGGACTGACTTCCGGGGCCAATTTGTTTCGCCCCCAGCGATGCCCGGCAAAATAGGCCCCGACATCCGCACCCCAGATCATCATCAATACAAACAACAGCAGACCGGGACCATACTCAGGAATTCGATGTATTGTTATCAAGGCTATCCAAGATGGGAGCAGTACGATAACCCCTTCCATAGCTTTGAGCGCTACATTCCTGGAGGGTTCCTGGTCAGCTTTATAGCGAACGATACGCAGTAGTACAAAACACCACCACAGGACAGCGCCTCCCATAACAATGGGTACCCAGGATGCAGGTAGATAGAGATAGCTGCAGAGCATTAGCGCAAGCATCAACAGACTGTAGGCTATCTGCTGCGGCAGTTGTAAGATTCCACTCAATCTGGCCCACTCACGGCTGCCTATCCCAACCACAACGGCCAGTAACAGAGCAACGTAAACAGTGGGTAAAAACAGCACTGCCGAAATCACCAGCGGCGCCAGAATCAATGCGGTGATAACACGCTGTTTCAGCATAGTGGTAATCTCAAGAGGCCTCAGCGGTCTGTCCCTGAACCTGCTCCCCGGTACGGCCAAAGCGTCGCTGACGGCCTGCAAAATCTTGAATTGCTGCTTCCAGAGCCTGACTATCGAAATCGGGCCAAAGCAGATCTGTGAAGTAGAGTTCAGTGTAGGCACATTGCCATAGCAGGAAGTTGCTGATACGTTTTTCACCACCTGTACGGATGAATAGATCGGGCTCTGCTACTCCTGCAAAAGAGAGGTGTTGTTCCAGAGCGTGCTCATCAACGTCATCTGACGCCATATCTCCAGACTCAACCAGACGAGCTAGATGTTTGGCTGCCTGAGCTATATCCCATCGCCCACCATAATTTGCGGCGACTTGCAGCAGCAAACCCTGATTGGATTCGGTTTTCTGTTCTGCCTCGGCTATTTGATTCTGCAGTTTTGCAGAAAATGCACTGCGATCACCAATCACCTTGAGTCTGACCTTATTCCGATCGAGTCGTTTAACCTCTTTCTTCAGTGAACGGATAAAAAGATCCATGATCAGATTGACCTCTTTCCGAGGTCGCCGCCAGTTTTCACTGCTGAAAGCAAACAGGGTGAGTACGGGTATCTGACGCACGACACATGCCTCAACCACACGGCGTACTGCTTCAACACCTGCAGGGTGACCGGCATAGCGAGGGAGACCGCGCTTTTTTGCCCATCGGCCATTGCCATCCATGATAATCGCCAAGTGCCGAGGTAATTCAGCGACGACAGTTTCAGGGTCCATTGTCATGCCGTTTGTCATAAAGATCTCATTAAATCTCCATCAGATCCTTCTCTTTCTCCTCCAGAAACTCATCAACCTTTTTAATGTGTTTATCTGTCAGATTCTGTATCAACTCCTGGCCGCGATGCTCATCATCCTCAGAGATCATCTTCTCCTTTACCAGGTCTTTCAAATCATGGTTGGCATCACGGCGAATATTGCGAACTGCAACCTTGGCATTCTCCGCTTCATGACGGACAACACGAATCAGATCCTTACGACGCTCCTCTGTAAGAGGCGGCATCGGTACTCGTAAAACAGAACCGGCACTCATCGGATTGAGACCCAAATCTGAAGTCATAATGGCCTTCTCAACAGCCTGCACCATATTCTTTTCCCAGGGTACGACTGTCAACGTACGTGCATCCTCTACGTTGATATTGGCCACTTGGCTGATTGGAACTTCCGATCCATAGTAGTCGACCCGCACATGATCCAGCAAACTCGGGTGTGCTCGGCCAGTACGCACCTTGGCCAATTCATGTACTAGGGAATCAACGCTCTTACCCATACGGGTTGCTGCATCACTCTTAATATCATCAATCATTATCAGTCGCCTTTTTCCACCAGGGAGCCAATCGCCTCACCATGCATCAAACGCATGAGAGCGCCGGAATCGTTTATATTCATAATACGAAGGGGCATGCCATTGTCCCGACACAAAACAATTGCAGTCGCGTCCATTACCTGTAGATTTTCAGCAAGGGCACGATCATAGGTCAAACGTGGGTAAAAGTTGGCCTGTGGATCTTTTACAGGATCGGCGGAGTAGACACCATTAACTTTGGTTGCCTTGATCAACAGGTCTGCTTTGATCTCTACAGCTCTCAGGCTGGCCGCAGAATCAGTAGTAAAGTAAGGGTTACCTGTACCTGCAGCCAGAATTGCTACACGACCATTTTCCAAGCTTTGCCTCGCACCCCTTGCAGTAAAAGTCTCGCACACATCAGGCATGCTCAAAGCCGAAAAGACATCGGACTTAACACCAATCCGTGTCAGCATGTCCTGCATGGCCAGTGAGTTCATTACAGTTGCCAGCATACCCATCTGGTCACCTCTGACCCGGTCGAAACCACCTTGGGCCAGACCAGCACCACGAAAGATGTTTCCGCCACCTATGACTATGCCCATTTCGACACCGGCGCCAATCAGATCCTTAATCTCCTCCGCGACACGTTGAAGAACCCCCGGATCAATACCAAAGTCTCCACTACCCATGAGGGCTTCGCCACTAAGTTTAAGCAGTATGCGCTGACAAATTAGAGAACTCATCTTAATCCCTTTCCTGATTGTACCGCTTTGGAAGTCTGAAAAAGTCCGAACATCGGGATCATAACCGATACAGACAGGTAAAACCGCTCCCCCATCTCATATCACAAAACCGATAATCCACCTGTTGGCAAAATAATCTGCTGACAGCACAGGATCTATCCGCCAGCTATAGCCACGACCTGCTGCACAGGATCCCGCCAGTGACGGGATCCTTTCGGTCATGACTTGATGCAGGAACTTTAAGACATCTTGGCTTGCGCCATGACCTCTTCAGCAAAATTTTCCTGCTTCTTCTCTATGCCTTCACCAACTTCAAAGCGCTCATACTGCACAATTTGTGCACTTTTGCTCTTCAACAGCTTTTCAACAGTGGTATCCGGATCCTTCACAAAAGCCTGACCCAACAAGGTATTTTCAGAGAGATACTTACGCATGCGACCATCGACCATTTTGGCGACAATCTCATCCGGTTTGCCACTCTCTTTAGCCTGGGCTGTTACGATCTCACGCTCTTTATCGAGCAGATCCTGGGGCATCTGGTCAGCAGAGAGACAGACCGGGTTGGTTGCAGCAATGTGCATGGCCAGATCACGACCCAGCTCCTCATCACCAGCTTCAAGTTCGAGTACCACACCGATCCTCACGCCGTGACGATAGTTGACCAGCGTACCAGAGGTCGCCTGAAAGCGGACAAAACGTCGCACATTCATGTTTTCACCCAGCTTTGAAATCAGCGCCTCGCGAGCCTGATTAACTGTGGTCTCTTCGCCTTCATGCAGAGGTTGCTCCATCAGAGAGGCAACGTCATCCGCGTCTCCTGCCAGAACACGTTCTGCAACAGCTTCAGCAAACGATGTGAAATTGTCATCCTTGCCGACAAAATCAGTTTCACAATTGACCTCGACCATTGCGCCTTGGGTCTTGTCGTCGTTGAAGCTCAATACGATGATACCTTCAGCAGCAATCCGGCCAGCCTTTTTGGCTGCCTTTGCCTGCCCGGATTTACGCATCTGTTCGATGGCCGTATCCACATCACCATTGGATTCAACCAACGCTTTCTTACACTCCATCATGCCTGCGCCGGTACGATCGCGCAGTTCCTTCACCAGAGAGGCTGTAATCGCCATAATACGCCTACCTTAAATAATAAGTAATGAAATATGTCTGAATAGGATTTCGACCAGATTCCTAAGAACCCGGTCGCTGTATGGATGGCTTAGGCCTGATCCGGCGCCACCTCGACAAATTCCTCAGTGCTGTCCGATCCGACGTTGCTAGCCGCACTGGTACGCCCTTCAAGGATTGCAGCCGAAGCACCCTGCACATAAAGCTGGACTGCACGGATGGCATCGTCATTCCCAGGAATCACGTAGTCGATATCTTCCGGATCATTATTGGTGTCAACTACACCGATCACAGGAATACCCAACTTGCGCGCTTCAGCCACGGCATTTTTCTCGTGACCGACATCAATGATATAGAGTGCGTCAGGCAGACCATTCATGTTCTTGATGCCGCCCAGGCTACGTTCCAGCTTTTCCAGTTCACGGCTGAGACCCAGAGCCTCTTTCTTGTTGAAACGATGCTCAACACTGCCATCCTCAAACATCGCCTCAAGCTCTTTCAGACGCTTGATAGACTGTTTGATGGTCTTAAAGTTGGTCAGCATGCCACCCAACCAACGATGGTTGACAAAAGGCATGCCACAGCGCTCAGCCTCTTCTTTCACCACGCTTTGAGCCGCGCGTTTGGTGCCAACAAAAAGGACCTTTCCGCCATTTGCGGAGAGAGATCCGATGAAATTCATAGCATCCTTGAACAGAGGCATGGTCTTTTCAAGATTTACAATGTGAATCTTGTTGCGATGCCCAAAGATGTAAGAACCCATTTTAGGGTTCCAATAACGGGTCTGATGCCCAAAATGTACGCCTGCCTCAAGCATTTGGCGCATTGATACTTCACTCATGAGTGACTCCTAAATTGTATCGGGTTTAACCTCCACATACCCCATAGTCCAACCCTATGAACCTGTTTTATAAGCAAAATTCAGCCACAAACAGAGTCAACCAAGGCACCCAGGACGACGTGTCGGTATGTGTGTGTATTTACCCGCGAGAAAAACCCTAAGGCTTCCGCGGACTTGGAATGCTGAACCGTTTGCGATTCAGCGGGGCGTTTTATACCATAACCTGCTTGGCGCGACAATCTTGCCGCGCGCTCTTTCACCTTCAACCCCCCGGACTTTCAAGCGATTTCACATGGGCGTCACAATCAAAACAGCGGAAGAGATAGAAAAGATGCGGCAGGTCGGCGAACTGGCGGCTGAAGTTCTGGACATCATTGCCCCCCATGTTCAACCTGGTGTAACAACACTGGAGCTGGACCGGATCTGCCATGAACATATAGTGAATGCTCAGCAGGCTATCCCGGCACCTTTGAACTACAGAGGCTTTCCCAAATCGATATGCACCTCAGTAAACCAGGTTGTCTGTCACGGCATTCCCAATGAAAAGAGGTTGAAAAAGGGCGATATCGTGAATATTGATATCACAGTTATCAAAGATGGCTACCATGGGGACACAAGCAAGATGTTCACTGTCGGGCAGCCCTCAATTCTCGCTAAACGGTTGATCGAAGTCACCCAGGATGCGCTATGGCTGGGCATCAACAAGGTAAAACCCGGTTGCCGGCTTGGAGATATCGGGAACGTCATACAGGGATTTGTCGAAAACCACGACTACAGTGTAGTGCGGGAATATTGTGGCCATGGCATTGGTAAAGAGTTCCATGAAGATCCCCAGGTACTTCACTATGGTCAGTCTGGAACCGGCCTGGAACTACTTCCCGGCATGTGTTTCACCATCGAACCTATGGTCAATACCGGTAAACAGCAGGTAAAGCTCAAACCGGATGGCTGGACCGTTGTCACCAAAGACCGTAGCCTCTCAGCACAATTCGAACATACGATTCTTGTTACTGAGAACGGCTTCGAAGTTCTAACTCTTCGTGAAGAAGAGCGAGACCGGTGTGCTTAATTGCCGCCCAACTCGTTCAGTGCCCTGTAGTACTGCCATAAGCCAACACCTAATATGATCGACTATCCAGCCCTGAAAGAGGCATTCACACACGATGTTTCACCCATACAGCCCTGCAAGGACTATCTGAAGCGGTATGCTGAGGATGTCAGTGAACGCTTCACTACCGGCCAGACTCCGACTAACGAACTGGTTGCGGAACGGGCCTTTCTCATTGATGAGATCCTGAAACGGGCCTGGATTCGCTATTTTCCTGACCAGACCACAGCAACCCTGATTGCTGTGGGCGGATATGGGCGCGGTGAACTACATCCTGCTTCCGACATCGATATCATGGTTTTACTGGAGCATGAGAGTCAGTTCGAATCATTTGAAGACCAGTTACAGCAGTTTCTCACCCTGCTATGGGACATCGGCCTTGAAATTGGTCAGAGCGTTAGAACCATCCACGATACAGTGCGGGAGGGTGAACAGGATATTACGGTCATTACCAATCTCATTGAGGCCCGCTTTTTAACCGGCTCAAAATCACTTTTTGAAACGATGCTGCAGGCCATCGGCCCCGACAAGATATGGAACAGCCACGACTTTTTTGAGGCCAAATGGGATGAGCAGAATAAGCGCCATGCCAAGCTCGGCTGCAGCCTGAGCAATCTAGAGCCGAACATCAAAGAGAGTCCTGGAGGATTGCGCGATATCCAAATGATCGGCTGGGTTGCCAAGCGCCACTTTCAAATCAAGGATCTGCATGATCTGGTTAAACATAACTTTCTGACTGAAGCTGAATACCAGACCTTGATCGAAGGTCAAAATCATCTATGGCGTGTACGATTTGCCCTTCATCTTCTTACAGGGCGTTGTGATGATCGACTACTGTTCGACCATCAACGTACCCTGGCATCCTATCTGGGATACGATGCTGATCACGCCAATCTGGCTGTCGAATTTTTCATGCGTGACTACTATCGAACGGTTATGGAACTCAGCCGACTCAATGAAATGCTGCTGCAGCATTTTCAGGAGAGCATACTGCTGAAAGACAACCTCGGTGAACCGGTTGAACTCAATCACCGCTTCCAGCAGCGCAGTCAATTCCTGGAAGTCACCCACGAGGGAGTCTTCAAGCGTTACCCAACCGCCCTACTCGAACTTTTTCTCATCATCCAGGAGAACCCTGAACTTAAAGGGGTCAGGGCCAGCACTATTCGATTGATTCGAAATCATACCTATCTGATAGATGAGTCTTTTCGTCAGGATATACGGGCCCAGAGTCTATTCATGGAGATTCTTCGCCAACCAGCAGGCCTGACAAGAGCACTGCGTCGGATGAATATCTATGGCGTACTGGCAGCCTATATACCCAAGTTTGAGGACATCGTCGGGCGGATGCAGTACGACCTCTTTCATGTCTACACAGTGGATGAACACACCTTGATGGTGGTTCGAAATATTCGCAGGTTAAGTGTAGCTGAATATGCTGAGGAGTATCCATTCTGTACTCAACTGGCAAAAACCCTGCCCAAAGAAGAACTTATCTATCTGGCCGCCCTGTTCCACGACATCGCCAAAGGCCGGGGTGGCAACCATTCTGAACTGGGCTCGGTAGATGCTTACGACTTTTGTCGACTACACCATTTGAGTGAATACGACAGTCAACTGGTCAGCTGGTTGGTGCGTCACCACCTGGTGATGTCCATGACAGCACAGCGTAAAGACATCACTGATCCTAAAGTGGTACAAGAGTTTGCAGCTTTGGTCGGCGACCTGAACCACCTGACCTACCTCTACCTGCTTACCTTTGCTGATAGTCGTGCAACAAATCCCGGGGCCTGGAACTCGTGGAAGGATTCACTGCTCCGCGACCTGTTCAATGCTACCCGTCGTGCGCTTATTCGAGGTTTGGAAAACCCACTTGCTCAGGATGATTTAATTCGAGCAAAACAGCTTGCTGCACTGCATCAGTTAAGAAACCAGGAGATTGACGAGCCAGCAATTCACAAACTCTGGTCCACTTTTACCCATGAGTACTTTCTCACCCACTCGCCAAACGCGATTCAGCGCCATACAAAATCTATTTTGCAGGCGTCTGAAGATCAATTCCCGTTGATTCAGATGCGCCAGACCCAAAAAAGAGGCGGTACCGAGGTACTCTATTATGGACCTGACAGGGACAATCTTTTCGCGGTTACCACAACGCTACTTGACCAACTCTCCTTATCGATTGTTAATGCTCGGGTTATGAGCACTTTAAATGGTAACTCCCTCAACTCGTACCTGGTCCTGGAACAGGACGGATCACCTGTGGAATTCGGCCTGCGTAGTGATGAAATAGTCAGCACACTCACTGAGGGACTGATTCAGGAGGGTGATCAACCTCTCACTGTAAGTCGTCGTATTCCAAGACAAAATAAGCATTTCGACAACTCAACAGAAATCTACTTCACCCAGGAACCCACCCTGGAGCGTACCATTATGCGCTTGGTAACCCTGGATCGACCAGGGCTACTCTCTGATGTGGGTCAGGCGTTCGCAATATGTAAAGTTCGCTTACAACACGCCAAAATCACCACCTTGGGCGCGAGAGTGGAAGATATCTTCTTCATCACTGATCGCGAGAATAAGCCTCTATGGGCCAACTCCAAACTTGAATGCCTGAAGAGTGCTGTCATGGATCGGATGCCCGAATCTGTTGATAGCCCTGGCTAGCAATGAAGTAGTAGCCTGATTTTTCTTAGATGTAGAATCAGATGAACTATTTCTCATCATGGGAATCAATGGCTCTGAATCTGAAATTTTGTATGTCGCTCTCACTATTGTGAATATTTCACAATTCAACGACTCAACATATAGGCCCAGAGATTACAGAAAGAGAACTACTCCTGGAATATCAATGAACTGTCACATTTTAAAATGGTGTTATGCTTTATAATATAGGATTAAGTTTTAGGTATCTCTTAACTCAACATTTAAACACAATTGTGCAAATTACCGTGCCAATACCATTCAGTATTGTATGATCACCACGATGGATTCTGGCAACAGAAAGCGACGGTAGGAAACCATGAAAAAACCAGCACTATTTACATTCATATCACTCACTTATGCGCTGGCCTCTTGTGGCGGCGGAGGTGGTGGTGGTGACAACACAACGACTGATAACGATCCACCCCAGAATGAACCCACAGTGCAGCAACTGAACTGGGTTGCACCTTCCACCCGTACAGATGACAGTTTTCTCGACCTCAGTGAATTGGGGGGATACAAGCTCTATGCTGGTACACAAGAGAACATACTGGAACTGATTGTTGACATTCAGGATGGCCAGGCGACCAGTTACGATCTGTCAAGTTTTGAACCTGGTGATTACTATTTCGGTATCGTAGCTTACGATTCTGATGGATTGCAGAGCCAGGTATCTGATCGGATAGTAAAAACCATAACAGAATAAAAAAACCCTGATCTCTCGATCAGGGTTTTTTTATATTACTCAAGGATCGTCGGAGGGCTTGGTGGGTTTCCCGCGATGAAGCCTTCAGGTGGTCCGATGTAGTTGTCGTCAATAACCAGTTTATCAATTATAAAGTAGTTATCAGGATGCGCTGCAGATGCGGTGTTGAAGTAACCGCCCAGGACATCGATATAGTTGAATGTTCCACCAGGGCCTGCCATCTGCTGCTGCACATACAAGCCATTCAGTGCACCATCCTGGCTGGTTATGTAGAGTCTGATCACACCAGTACGGGAATTAGCTGAAAACTCAACACTGATCCACTCTTCTGACCGGGCATAGGGTGCTGCGCCAATCTTGAACGAATCTGTACCATCAGGCCAGAAGTCGCCACCTTCATATTGACAAACTGTGTTGTCACAGGCGCCCCAGGTTCGATATGTACCATCATCATAGACCCTGCCACCGATCATAGGTCTTTCGCGATAGTCATTTCGGTTAAAAATGATGACCTTGGTATGAGTCAGCCCATTCGAGTTGAATCTGCTTCCATGACGAATCAGAAACCTTACATTGAGCTGCTCAGTATCCATGCCCTGGAACTGTCCCAGGCCGTTATAGCCCTGGTCGACGGTTATGGGATAGAACTTTGCAGCACCGCCACCATCCCATCCACCGCTAGACATCCACTCATGCCGGGCACCATTGGTCACCCAAACGAGATCCTGATAATCGTTGGCCTCAAAATCTTCGCTGAATGGAAACGAGGAGATTCTACGCTCAGCAGAACTGCTTAGGGGTAGCAGAATAAAAAATAGGGCGAGCAAGGCGATGACTGCATAGCGTGTATGCAGAGTTGGTAAACGTTTACTGGTGTTATTTGACATTTTCAGCCTCAGGCAAGATACAAATCCAATTCGTAAGGAAGTTTAAATTCCCGCCATGAAAAATTTCTTGAACATACTCACAAGTTACAATTCAGTCTATGAGAACTGTGAACTGAATCCAATTATAGATGGAATCGTGTAAGGACGCCAAACCACTATTGCTTCCAATTCAGTGAGATAGATATCTAAATACAAATTGATCATGGTAAAATGTTTCGCGAGCAGGTGAACTACAATCCCAGACTGTGACTCAATTGACGTTTCCCTGTCATTCCAACCCTACATCAGTTGCTAACAATCGACTAAATCAATAACCACACAGGTAAGAAAACAGCTGCCTGATCGCATTAAGTTAAAGAAACTACACTGTTACTCACAAATTGTGTCGGCAACAAAAGCTGAAAATGGAATCAGAATCGTAAAAAACTGTGTCGGTAATGTGTACACACTTCACAGTTTCTATCTATTTAAAAAATTCAGTGTAGTTTGTAGCCAATATCAAGACAATCCCAAAGTTTTACCCCAATCAGCAATATGAAACAAACCAAGGAAATCATTGATGTCTAACAATCCAGTCTCTGGTGCCAGTTACCTGTTGAGAGGCGTTGGCCTTTTGTCTAAACCGGGCATCAGGCCCTTTGTAATGATCCCGCTGTTGATAAACGTGTTGGTGTTTAGTCTGCTGATCTGGCTTGGTATCGATCAATTCGATCAATTGATGAATCGTTTTCTCCCTGATGATGAGAGTTGGCTGGCCTGGCTTCGCTGGTTGCTTTGGCCACTATTTGCCATTGCTATCATACTTATGGTTTTTTACACCTTTACCGTTATCGCCAATCTGATTGCTGCGCCATTCAACGGCCTGCTGGCGGAGAAAGTCGAACTCTACTTGGGTGGAGAGCTACCCACCCAGACCAGTGGTGCAAAACAGTTAATGAAAGATGTTTTGCCTTCCCTTCTGTCTGAATTGCGAAAGCTTTTTTACTTTTTACTACGCGCCATACCACTATTGATTCTATTTATTATCCCAGTGGTCAATGTAGCGGCACCATTTCTCTGGTTACTCTTCAGCGCCTGGTTTCTTGCGCTTGAGTATGGGGACTACCCGATGGCCAATCATAATCTCACATTCAAGCAGCAGCATCAGCGTTTAAAAAAAGCGCGTATGACCTCTCTTGCATTTGGCGGCGGTCTAACAGCAATGATGATGGTTCCATTGCTCAATTTTGTTGCCATGCCTGCTGCCGTGGCTGGCGCCACGCTATTCTGGCGAGAACAACTGCAGCAGATATCAGATTGATCGATTTCAAGACTTCAAACAGATCGGTGGTATTTTTCAAGCAAAACCACCGACAAATTGTCTAAAACTGAAGAAATCAGCCTCACATCACAATTTTTGGTGAGTGCCGGCTGCCTTTAGGCCAGAAATTGACGAATGCGCTCCACGCCTTCCTGCAATTGATCCATACCGGTGGTGTAGGCGAAGCGCAGGTGGGTTTCCGGTTGGTTGAAACCGAAATCTAGTCCCGGCGTAACCGCCACACCAGCCTCATCCAATAGCTGCAGGGCAAATGCCTGGCTGTCGTTGGTGATATCTTTGCATCCGGCATAGAGATAGAAGGCTCCCTGAGGTGTCACAGGCAGAGTAAACCCAAGATCACACAAGGCAGGCAGTAGGAAATCCCGGCGTGCCTGAAACGCCTGACGACGCTGCTCAAGGATATCCATAACCTGGGGCGTAAAGGCACTCAAGGCTGCTATTTGAGAAAGTGTCGGAGCAGAGAGGAACATATTTTGTGCCAGGCGATCCAGAGGGTCGACCAAAGACTCGGGCGCAATTAACCAACCCAAACGCCAACCTGTCATACAGAAGTACTTCGAAAAGCTGCTGACTACACAGAGGTCATCGCCAAAGCGCAGAGCTGTACCGGCAGCAGAGCCGTAAGTCAGGCCCAGATAGATCTCATCAACCAGGAGTATGCCACCCAGTTCGTTTACTTTGTCATGCAGACGTTGCATCTCCGAATCTGACAAGAGGGTACCAGTGGGATTTGACGGAGACGCGATCAAAACCGCCTTGGTATCTTCTCGCCAAGCCTGTTCAACCAGGTCTGCAGTGAGCTGATATTCAGTCTCAGCACCTACCGGCACCCCAATCGGAAGCCCATCCACCATCGTCACAAAATGGCGGTTACAAGGATAGCCGGGGTCAGCCATAAGGACAGAATCGCCGGGGTTGATCAGTACACTCATCAATAGCTGCAGAGCCCCGGATGATCCGGGTGTCACGATCACCCGATCAGGATCCACATCGACCTGGTAGTGTTGCTGATAGAAAAGGGCAATCTCCTGACGCAACTCTGGCAGGCCCGTTGCTGGTGTATAGTGGATTTTCCCCTCCACCAGCGCCGCCTGCCCTGCCGCCGAGACCGGCTCAGGTGTATTGTAGTCGGGCTCTCCGATCTCCATGTGTATGATTGAGCGACCCTGGGCCTCCATCTGACGTGCCCTGGCCAACAGATCCATCACATAAAATGGCGCAATCTGCGCCATGCGTGTTGCAATTTCAGTCATTTCAATGAACTGAGGTGGAGTGCTTTCAGCATCGCGACATCGGTATATTGATAATCCAATGGAGTCCCACCAAGCCTCTTGAATGGTTGATCTGGCTCGCCTAATTGATCAATGACCAGAGTGGCACCCTCAAAATCATCTTCTACCGTATAACCATTGGTTGTCACCAGAACAGCCGGGATAGAAGCGCGGGTGGCTGACTGGACCCCATTATGCGAATCTTCCAGAGCAAGACAGGATTCAGGTGCCAGATTCATCTGCTGCATCGCCCAGGTATAGATATCTGGAGCTGGTTTCTTCGCTGGTACAATATCCCCGGCTGCAATCACTTCAAACCATGACTCTGCATCTGCATCGAGACTGTGCTGAAGGAGTGCATTGACGTTGGCCGGGGTGGTTGTAGTGGCAATAGCCAGACGTAATCTCTGCTCTCTCGCTTCAGCCAGCAACCGTTTCACCCCCTGGCGCATGGGAATCAGTCCCTCAGAGAGCATCCTGGTGTAATGCTCAGTTTTGGAAGCGTGCAGGCCAGCTATAAATCCGTCGAGATCTGCGGGTGCTTTAAATTCAGTATTGTAGTGCTGCAAATAGTGCCGGATCCGCTCTTTACCCCCGGTTACGGCAAGTAGAGCGCCATATAACGCTACTGACCATACCCAATCCAGTCCGGCATCCTTGAATGCCTGATTGAACGCGACTCTGTGTCCATCCCTCTCCGTATCAGCAAGAGTTCCGTCCACATCAAATATCAGTGCCTCTAATTTCGACATTATCAAACCTACTGCAAATTCAAATGGGCCTATTAACCCGGCGACTAAGTATGTTGCCTTCAGCCGAAGTATGCCTGCCTGCGGCAAGGCACACTTCGGCCTCTCTTTTAAAAATCATATTGTTAGGGGCTTCAAGCCTGAAGACGACATACTTAGTCGCCGGGTTAATAGTGTAGTGCTTCATACTAATGCGCGATTATAACGTGATGCCGCTTGCAAAGTCCTGAGCCATTCTCTGTAAGGTATGCCTCGCGGCTAGCCCCATCCAAACTCGCTGAAGGGTAGAGAATCTATGACGAGGTTGACGAGTGTCGTCGGAAAAAACCGGCTGAAAGGCATTTAAACGAGCTCCAGGGAATGTTATTCCCTAAGCAACCTTTATTTTTTCAAAATTTTAGCCAACCTTATGAGGTAGGGGTGAACTTTAAATCACTGCATCACAGAGCTTCCAATTACATGTTGCGTTGGCGTTTATACCTATAACCAGATGAACCATCCGGATTAAGCTAATGTTGTTTCGTTCTTTCCTTTCTGGTATAGATATGCGCCTTCACATAAGAGGTACCATGAATGGCCCAGAAGAAAGCCACAGCTAAAGGGGCTGGATCCTTCGGCATCGAGCCTTATGAATCCGTTGAGGGTGAGGAGTATATGTGCGAGGATCAGGAAAATCATTTCCGCGCAATACTCGCTGCTTGGAAAGCCAATCTAATGCAAGAGGTCGACCGAACGGTTCACCATATGCAGGATGAGGCTGCCAATTTCCCTGACCCCAACGACCGTGCTACTCAAGAGTCTGAATTCAGTCTTGAACTGCGTACTCGTGACCGTGAGCGGAAATTGATCAAGAAAATCGATGAAGCCCTCGAGCAGATCGACAATAAAGAGTATGGATTTTGCGAGTCCTGCGGGATAGAGATTGGTATACGCCGTCTAGAGGCGAGGCCAACGGCTACCCTCTGCATCGACTGTAAGACACTCGACGAGATTCGTGAAAAGCAGATGGGGTGATCCTGTTGCGCTTCGCAGATCAAAAAAACCGGCTTAAGCCGGTTTTTTGCTTTCTGACAAAGCACAATAATCATCGCATTATGACTGTGGACAGCGCTTTTTTGCAGAGCAGACAGGAATGACCACACCCACTTATCGAGGTCGATTTGCCCCTTCTCCCACCGGAAGCCTCCACTTTGGCTCTCTGGTTGCCGCAGTAGGCAGCTTTCTGGATGCACGACACTATAGCGGTGAGTGGCTGGTACGAATCGAGGATCTCGACCGTACCCGGGAAGTTGCCGGTGCTGCTTCAAGTATTCTGAACAGCTTGGAGAATTTCGGTTTCTACTGGGATGGTGAGATTACCTATCAAAGTCATCGTACAGACCTCTACGCCGAGGTCGTCGACAGGTTATTGTCGCTGGGACTTGCTTATCCCTGTAGCTGTTCCCGAAAAACAATTCAGGCACAGGCGGTACTCGGCGACGAAGGTCCCATCTATCCCGGCACATGCCGTTCTGGGCCTATTGACAGAGATATGCAACACAGCATCCGAGTGATGACCCAAGACATGGAGATAACCATTCAGGACAGGGTGCAGGGATCTTATTCGCAGAACCTTGCGCAGGAGATAGGGGATTTCGTAATCCGTCGGAGCGACGGTTTTCATGCCTATCAGCTCGCTGTAGTAATAGATGACGCGATGCAAAAAATCACACATGTGGTGCGAGGTGCAGACCTGCTCAGTTCTTCCCCTAGGCAGCGTTACCTACAGCAGTTGCTGGGCTTCAGCAAACCAAACTATCTGCATCTCCCCCTGGCAATCGATCATACGGGTCGTAAACTCAGCAAGCAGGATAAAGATGCGCCTGTGGATCCTAAGCATCCCATGGACTCACTTCTGCTGGCACTCGAATTTCTCGGGCAGCCTCTCCCACCGGAACGGCCAACATCACTTGATGAACTCTGGCACTGGTCAATTAATGCCTGGCGCTCCGACAACATTTCAGCAAAAGCAAACTATGTGGCCATTAACCCGGCACCTTAATAGGTAGGTTCAGGCGATCAAATCCCAGACACTTCCCTGAGATACTTGAACAGCTTCCTGTAGGCTTGAGGGGGACCACCTCGCTCCTGTTCACGCTTTACCGCATGGATCAAATGACGAAGATGCTGTCGGTCAGCATTCTGGTACTCTGCCAGAAATTCACCAAACACCTCGCTATCGCCCTCAATTAACCGATCACGCCAACGTTCCAGGCTGTGGAACCGGGCAACCGATGAGTGGTGCTTTTGATCCAGTTCATCAATTACCTGCTGAATTGACTCCAGATCCTCATGCTGTAGCAGCTTACCCAGGCGTCTGTAGTGTCTACGTAAGGCATTGTGAGATTTTATCCGTTTCGCCTCTTCCAGAGCTGACAGCATATCCTCACTCAATGTCATTCTTGCCAGATAGGAAGGGGAGAGGCTGGTCAGACGCTCACCCAACTTCTGCAGGGCCAGCATTTCCCGTTTTATTTCGCTCTTGCTGGGGCCCTCATCCCACTCCTCTTCTATGTTGTCGTTTTGAGTGTTGATTCTATCTTCTCCACAATCAGTTGTGCTGTCCTTTGGCCGCGATATTCATTCACATCCAACTTATACGCCAGAAAAATCTGGGAGGTTCCCGCCGGCATTGGAGGTTGATTAAATGCAATCGCATCGATCAACCACTCATCTGAACCTTCTCCCAGCACCATTTTCAGGTGGGATCCACCAACCACTCTCTGCTGCTTTAAGGCAAACTGCCCCTCAAACAACGGTTCTGGGAATCCTTGTCCCCATGGGCCACCCTCTCTAAGAATCTCGGCCAGCCCCAGATTCATTTCCTGTTGTTTGAGTTTACCATCAGTCAGTAATACCCCATCGAGTAAATCAGGATCCAGCTGTTCGGCGAGGGTATCCTCGAAGGCCTGTTTAAACGCATTAAATCGTTTCCCCTCCAAGCTAAGCCCTGCTGCCATAGCATGCCCACCAAAACGCCTGATCATACCGGGATTGCGCGTGTCGATGCGTTCAAGCAGATCTCGCATATGCAACCCTGGTATGGAACGCCCTGAACCCTTCAGCATCCCCTCACCACCATCAGCAAATGCAATGACTGGACGATGATACTGCTCCTTGATTCGTGAAGCGAGAATACCGATAACGCCTTGATGCCAACCCTCATCGTAGAGGCAGAGCCCATTCGGCAATATGCCATCGATCAAGGGTGACTCTTCGCTGCTGAGAATTTTGTCAGCCTGCTGTTTCATCTCATGTTCAATAGCACGCCTTGCCAGATTGAGCTGATCCAACTCACGAGCTAAAGGCATGGCTGCATCATAGGAGATACTCAACAGGCATTCGATACCCAACCCCATATCATCCAGGCGACCAGCGGCATTCAGCCTTGGACCGACGGCAAAGCCAATATCTGACGCCACCACATTCTGATATGAGCGTTTAGCTATCGCCAGCAGTGCCAGGATACCTGGTCTGCATCTGCCGGCCCGGATTCGCCTTAGACCCTGCCACACCAGGATGCGATTGTTTTGATCAAGTGGAACCAGATCGCTGACTGTGCCCAAGGCTACCAGATCGAGCCAATCAGCTGGTTGGGGTAGAGGTAAATTGCGCTGTTGGAACCAGTTAATCGATTTGAGATGGTTGAAGAGCGCCGTCATGACATAAAAGATCACGCCGACCCCTGCCAGATTCCCGCTTGGGAAGGAGTCACCAGGCTGATTGGGATTGACGATAACTGCAGCGCCAGGTAGATCCTGTCCGGGAAGATGGTGATCGGTGATCAGCACAGGTATTCCCAGCGTACTTGCCCGCTCGACACCAGAGTGACTGGAGATGCCATTATCCACAGTCACTATCAAGCTGGGCGAACTTTGAGCCGCCAGATCAACAATTTCAGGGGTCAATCCATAGCCGAATTCAAACCTGTTTGGCACCAGGTAAGAGACGTCACTACACCCGAAGGCGTTCAATGCGAGAACCGACAAAGCGGTGCTGGTCGCACCATCCGCATCATAATCGCCGATGATCACAATCGACCGCCCAGATTTGATAGATTCAAAAAGTAGCTCAGCGGCGGCATCCACCCCCTTCAACTGGCTCACCGGCAGAAGCTGGGGCAGTGTCAGCTCAAGCTCTTCCTGCCGGGTTATACCCCTGGCACCATATATCCGCTGCATCACCGGATGAACTTCCGCTGAAAACTGCGGCATTAAATTGGGGTTGCTACGTGGTCGGATTTTCACAAAGGCTTCTATATTGTATTAAAACTCCCGTTCTACCCGCTGGAATTGCCCTATGACATTCGCACTCCAGGGTAGATCTTCAGGGCCGAGATTCTATAGATAAAAATCTGTAAAATCTCACGGAAACTTATGCTAGCCACCCCTCTCTAAAGGGGTGATTGAAAATAATGCCCCAGCGTGACAAAACTGTTCCCGCACTGGGAGAAGGAAATCTATTTCCATGGAACCATCGGGCACCATGGCGTAAATAAGATCTAACCAGGACTATGCCAGAGTTTAGAAAAACCGACACCTTGCTTCGTAGGAGCCTGATACTCTTGCTCTTAAGCCTCTTCACGCCTCACCTGCTTGCGGATGTTCAGGCTATTCTCTCACAGCAAACTACCGGACTGGATCAACCGGTTCAGCTCACACTCCAGATCAAAGGAGATCAGGAGCTAAATCCTGATCTAACTCTGCTGGAGAAGGATTTTGAGATTTTAAATCGATCCAGTCAACAAAGCATCTCCGTTATAAATGGTCAAATGTCGGCTAAACGATCCCTCAGACTCACACTACTACCTAAACGGGCTGGATCGTTATCAATTCCCGCTATTCCGATCGGCAATGAAACTACCTCTCCCCTGACCCTGCAAGTTACTGATCAACCTCAGGATGCTTCCCAGAAGTCTGAAAATCTGGTGAGGATTGAGTTGAGCCTGAACAAGGATAGAGCCTATCTCGAAGAGGAGATTCTTCTCACCCTGAAACTCTACCAGGCACCAGGTGTCAGGGGAGAGAGTCTGGAGACTCCGGAAGCATCTTTTAACGATACCCAGATCAGCCTGATCAATGAAGAACGCTACTCCAGTCAGAAAGATGGCATTGAGTACCGAGTTTTAGAGCGAGTCTATGCATTGTTCGCCCGTCAGGCAGGAAAACTGACCCTGAGCGAGGCAAAATTCCGCGGTCATTCGGGCGGAAACCGTGATCCATTTCTGTCACTTTTCAGTAACTCATTCCCATCCCAACAACAGACCAGTCGAATCATCCGCGGCGAATCAAACAGCATCTCTGTTGAGATCCTACCGATTCCAGACTCTTTTTCAGGAGATCGCTGGCTACCTGCAAAAAACTTGCAGATCGTCGAGCGCGGAATTGATGAAAACGAACTGGTGATAGCCGGTAAACCCATTACTCGACACGTGATGATTGTCGCTGATGGTATATTGTCGAACCAATTACCAACTCTGGAGCAGACCGTACCCCCAGGTATCAAGCTCTATCCAGAGCGCCCCCATCTAAATGACAAAACCAGCCGTTCAGGCATCAGCAGCACCTTGCAGCAAAGCCTTACCCTGATAGCGACTGATGCAGGGAGCTATACACTACCCGCCATGGAGATCCCCTGGTGGAACACTGAAACCCGAAAACAGGAGATCGCCCGTCTACCCGCCCGAGAGATCAGTTTCATGCCTAACCCATCGATTACTGTCAGTTCTCAAAACCAGGATTTAGTGGTTCAAGATACACCTCAGGGTGACTCAACACCTCAGACAGTGAGTGATCCTGAAAAAACCGAGCCTGAATCCTACTGGCTAGCCACACTGCTTGGGTTGGCATGGCTGCTGACTATGTTCGCCTGGTGGAGAAGCAGTCGAAGTAAAGAAGCAGTTAACAATGAAATCCCGCCCAAACCAGCTAAGACTGATAGACGCAAGGATGAGCTGAAAGAGGTAGTAGTACAGTTAGCCAGCGCATATCAGCAGCAAGATGCTGTCAAGGCTCGAACTGCCTGGTTAGCTTGGGCTCAACTCACCTGGCCTGACAATCCACCTAACAACCTGAATCGACTTGCCAGACGCTGTAATCTTGAGCTGGCCTCGGCGGTAAACGCCCTGGAACGCGCTTTATACAGCCCAACCTCTGAATCAAGCTGGTCGGATCATCAGGTTGAACAACTCATCGAGGAGAGCAACTCTGAAAGCCCCAGGCACGTAGCGGATAAGGAGAGCATGCTGGTGCCTCTGAACCCATGACAGGAGGTTCCTTGGATTTTGAAATCTTCTGCTGATATCCGGAGTACGGGGGGCGTTACTCCTCTTCCCATCCACCATAGTCGAAGGTAATCTCATCATCGGGCTGAATATTCTTCAAGGCAAACAGATCAAAACCGTCAAATTCAGCATTGCCCTTATCATGATGGTTCAGGTAACGCAGTAGATTTCTCCCGCTACGCCCAATTGGCTTTTTCTCATCTTCGAACACCCAGAGCACATAGGTACCATCACGTTTCGCGGCCGGGCCTTCGTAGGTTCCTATATAGTCTCCCTTCGGAATCGACACCTTGGCAAACAACCCGGTACCATGTATCTCAGATGGAGCTTTGTAGACAATATTACCTAGTCTTCTTTTCGTGTTTGCCATGCTTTAAACCACTTAATCCAATATCTGAAGGGAATTCTACAGGGCAGCTGTCGCCATAGACAGCCATAATGGCACGCAATTCTTTGAGAACCTTCTGCCTGGACAGGTCGTCCAATACCTCTAATTCAGGTAAGATCACCCCTTGTTCCAACAATTGAATGTCTTCACGGACTGATCTGCAACCTTTTTGGCACAGTATCTCGACATATTGATCTATCTGTTTATTTCCCATGAATCACAACTCGCACAGGATATTTCAACCTGGTTTTAACCAATTAGACATACCGTACCGGGAACCATACTGCTATTCAAATTTCTAACAGGATTCAATAGGATTTGTTCCTAACACAACATGACAACATTCTGAAGGACAGATTATGCCCTTAATAAATAGACTAATAACACTTCTACTGCTTGTGACCGCTCAGACTGCATTTGCCGCCGAATGGGGTGAAGGATGGGATCCGGTCGACCCACCTGTGGCTACGTCCACACCTGAAGGCAAGGTGGAAGTCCTTGAATTCTTTTGGTATGGCTGCCCCCACTGCTACCACATGGAACCCGATTTGGAAGAGTGGCTCAAGAGTAAACCTGAGAATGTGGAGTTTATTCGTGTTCCCGCACCACTCAACAGTCGCTGGACCGCCCACGCACAATTCTACTATACCGCTGAAATTCTCGGTTTGACCGACAAGCTGCATACACCACTATTTTCTGCCATTCACGATAAGAAAAGAAAAATCTTCGACAAGAATGCACTCATCGACTTCGCCGTTGAACAGGGCGTGGACAAAGAGAAGTTTACTGACGCGTGGAATTCATTCGGCGTCTACGTCAAGGTACAAAATGCTAAAAAGCTTGGCCAACGTTATCAGCTTGATGGCGTACCAGCCGTGGCTATCAACGGTAAGTACCTCACCAGCGGAAGCCGTGCAGGCACCTACAGCAAAATGTTTGAGATTGTGAGCCAGCTAGTCGCCGAAGAGAACAAAACGAAGACACCCTGATAGTCAGCACTGCAATCTATATTCTCGTCGTGAATGGTGGGGCCATGGCCCCACCCTACAGCGCTCAAAAAGACGCTATAACCAGCGTAAGCCATGTCTCAGCGCATAACCATTTAAAAAACACCTAACACCACAAACCAGAATGAGTAACCTGAACTGTGATTGGAATCGATGGTGTGGATATCAGGCACACCTGTAGCGGCTTCCACACCAAGAGTGGACGAGCTCCGCACCCAAAGTCAGGTACCACAAAACGTGCGATATCCCAGATCCTCATCTGGTAAAGAGGTCTGGTATGACGGTGTATTTTCAGTTAAGTCATAAGGTGAAAGCAATACATCGAGGAAGTGCTCAGCAGCCCCGGCATCCCCTTCTTGGGTGCAGGATTGAATGACTCTTTCCATATGTTGATTTCTCGGGATGACAATCGGGTTGGCCTGCTGCATAACCTCTTGAGGATTGATCTCTAGGGTTTGTTGCTGCAAGCGTGTACGCCATTCGCTGTACCAGTCATCCAGTTCATTCCGCAGCGCAATCTCATCTGTCTGGGAAGTTAGAGAGCGGGTCAATCGATCAAAACTCCCGGTATAATCGAGCCGCTGATTTTTCAGCCTGTCCAACAGGCTGGATATCAGTGTCTGGTCTGATGACTTGATTTGGCTGATTCCAATTTTTCTGGCCATCATCTGATAATAGCTATCCTTGAATAATCCAGGAAAGAGGGCCAGACAATCACTAGCTTTCTCGATTGCTTTTTTTTCATCGTCATCGATCACCGGCAATATGGCTTCGGCAAAACGTGCCATATTCCACTGTGCCATTGAGGGTTGATTACCGAACGCATAACGACCCTGCCTATCAATCGAGCTGAAAACCGTATTCGGGTTATAAGTTCCCATCATGGCACAAGGACCATAATCGATTGTCTCACCAGATATTGCCGTGTTATCAGTATTCATAACACCATGAATGAATCCTACCCGCATCCATTCAACTACCAGATCTATTTGGCGTTTCATTACCTTCTCGAGAAGTAAAATGAATCGCTCGTCATCATGCTCTTGAAGTTCTGGATAGTGCCGATGAATTGCGTAATCACAAAGCTGTTCGAGTGCCTGGTGGTTTTGCCTGGCCGCGAAATATTCGAAACTGCCAACACGCAGGTGACTCGCAGCAATACGGGTAAGTACTGCACCTTGCTGGGCTGTTTCACGAAAAACAATTTCAGAGGAAGTGGTCACTGCTAAACTACGGGTTGTAGGAATTCCCATAGCATGCATGGCTTCACCCATGATGAACTCACGAATAGCTGGCCCTAGTGCATATCGACCATCACCACTTCTTGAAAACGGCGTTGGACCTGAGCCTTTAAGCTGAACATCTCTCCACTCACCTGCCCGATCAACTATTTCACCTAACAGGTGCGCTCTACCATCTCCCAACTGAGGAACGAAGTTTCCGAATTGATGACCCGCATAAGCGAGCGCAATAGGCTCCGACCCTGGCAGAATTGAGTTACCCGATAGGGCATAGACCAACTGTTCAGAGGGTGGATCACCGATTTCACCCAACTGTAAATCTTCTGCCAGCTGACCGTTCCATAGAAAAAGTCTGGGATCTTTTACCGGCTCTGGTGGAACACTTTTATAAAAAGCAGTGCCAAGAGCTGTATAGCTGTTAGAGAACTCCATACTGCGAACTTAACATAGGATTTACCCTCAACATCCATGCAGGATAAATGGGATAGAGACCCGTTTACTTTACAAACATAGTCATCAAGAGTGCTGAACAATTGCAATCCAGCTTATGCTTTAACCTGTCCTCGTGAGCAACCAGCTCTTTTTTTCAAGAAGAAAATCTTTGTATCGAACCGAAAAGTCATCAACAACAGATGCTTGAACTGAGGGGTGTTTTAGCAGTCTCTGAGCCCATAGGGATACAGCAGCAGGCATCTGAACCTCCCCCTCCTGATTGAACTGCTGGTGGTAGTCGAGGCGCATAAACAGTGGTGCAATCGCCGCATCAACTAGGGTAAAAACTTCTGCTTCGCCAAACAACCCAGCTTTTAGCGGCTCATCCAAACGCTCTATCTCCTTTTCGAATGATTCTTTTTTCTCAATAAAAGTCTTATGGTCAGTCGCCATCGCCATGGCGTGCATGCCCATCAACAGCGTGGAACCATACTCAATCCACGACTTGTGCTGCGCACGTTTCAGAATATCGACTGGATGAAGCCTTGGTGAAAAAGATTCATCAAGAAAATCCAAGATCACTGATGACTCGAACAAGACAGAGTCATTCACCAGCATTAAGGGTACCTTTCCAGTTGGTGAAAGCCGTAAAAACCACTCAGGTGGCTCATCCAGACTAATATATTCCAGATCAAAATCGATTTGCTTCTCACGCAGCAAAATAACTGACCGCTGCACAAATGGGCACAATACAAAGCTGACTAGTTTTATTTTTAAACTCATTTACTCGAATCCGCTCAATGTCATCTCATCACCATATTCGTTTGCATTCTGATCATCAACCGAAAATCCGAAGACCTAATAGATTATTTTTTGCCACATTCTCTCCTGAATGACGCCCTACCCAATCTATTGTTATCCCCAAAATAGAGCTGGAGACACCAGTTTTTTTAAATTTGAGAAAACTAGGCGTAAAGCTCAAAAAATGAGTCCATCGCTATTCGGCTGACAATATTTCAATCGTTAGGTGGTTCTGATTGACTTGCGCCTGAATCTAGTCTCAATACAAAGGGAACTCTGAGCTGAAATCCGCTTGAGTATTCAATAACGAAAGCAATAAACCTCGACTCAATGTCCACAGCATGATCATTGTTTAATTTCAGGAATTTAAGGATCTATTGCAATCCTTAAATAGAGGGCATATATTTGTAAAAGCTTACACCCAAGAATAGAATTATTTATATATTTATCAGTTAGTTATCATATTCACACGGAAGTAGTCACAAAATGGACAGCGCTTTACACAAAAAATACAAGGTTATTTACAAATGTTCACAATATCTGTATTTTTTGCCACGATGATGTAAACGGATTTCTGGCTCATGGATGAACAAGGTACACGCACATACCGTCCCGCAGGTGCACTCCCTCGGAGATCTCAACACGATACCCCAATAGCATTACTGTGTACGTGTATTGCATAAATTCAGATCTCCTAACCGCATTAATCCTTGTGATTGTGCCAAATCAGTGAATCTACCGGAAAATGTGACTAGTCTAACCTTATACATATAGAGCAACAGTTAAATTCAGTGGCGCAATAAATATGGCAACACCCAACCCAATAGGCTTAAGAATACCAGAGCAATCTTCCCCGTCTGGTGAGCCCTTTTACCTCAGTGAAAAACAAGTCGCAGCTTGGGCCAAAGAGTTGCCTATGGCCAATGTTGGTGAAACCTCGCGCCAGATATTCCAGGCATTGCGCGCCTTTAACCGAACCTCTATTCCGGCAAAACAGAGACTACTCAGCATCGAAAGCTTCCGTGAGCCGCTGGCCTATGTAGCCACCAGTCTGAATAAGCACTATTTGGGCACGCGCTTCCCCCTTAGCGAAAAATCACACAAGATTGCTAACTTGAACAGGGAACTCCACAGTGGAATGGCTACGGCCTACAAAGCGGTAATCGTAGACCTCCTGACCAATCAACAGGGGGGTATTGACCGAGCCCTTCTCTCTCAGGCTATTCACCGCTGTATTACCTATTTGGCGAAAGTCATATTACTCTCTGTAATCGTCTATGACCCTTACCCGAAACGAACCTGGCATGAGTTGCATGTTCTGCACCGGTTAGCCAAGCGGTATGATATCGGTTCAAATTCAGTCAGTGATCCTCTTGAGTCATCCAACAAACAGACCACCATTGACCAAAACTACACACGCTGCCTGCTTTTCTCACTCGCTTCCCCTTATAAGACGCGACAGAAAGAAAACATAAAGATCTTCGATACGCTGATGAACTGGAGTCGTTATACCACTCTGTACGGCTTTGAAGAGGCACCTGAAGAGAGCTCTATCACCATTCGACAGGATACTGATCTGGCTCCAAGTCATGAAACCAGGGCCAATGACGCAGAAACGAAATATCAGCTAATCCTGGAGGCCTCACAGCTTCTGCAGCTGATGCGTGAACAATTCACTGAATCAGAAGAACCTAGCCAGACCCTAGAGGGAATTGGCGAACTGGACAAAGTGGTCGTCCGACAGCTCATCATGCTCTGGTCAAAAGCCCAGAAACGCGCTTTTGTTCGCACAAAACTCAATTTTGAACTTCGTATTGCTGTCGGCCTTCGTTCTGTCCATAAATTGATCAACCTGGGTGACACAACCTCTTCTCTAAGTGATGAAGAAGAGGAGAATGAAGCGACCTGGATTGATGCACAATTTGCCCATGGTAATGAGATGCATGTAGAGTCGAGATTCTCCCTGCAGCCTATGGATATCGCCTCATACAATCCCCGCCGTGGGAATTTTGAGGAGTTTGGGCCGAGTACCACAGATGTTGGCGAAATCAACAGTGAACCAAAAGTTGAGATCTGGCAAGACGACAAAGATCAGCAATTGGATAGTGCCACCTGCTTGTTCACTACGATTAATGAGAGTGCAGGCGGCTACTGCCTGGACTGGCGTGGTCATGACATTCCCAAGATACAGGTCGGTGAGTTGATTGGCGTTCAATCGGCCATGTCAGCAGCCCAGTTTGGGGTTGGTATGGTTCGTTGGATGCGCAGTGGTGAAGCTAATTCAATGCAGGTTGGTATACAAATGATCGCGCCAAACGCGATGTCTGTAACAGCAAAGCTTGCAGAACAAAAAAAGAGCCAGATGGAAAAGTGTCTGCTACTGCCTGAGGTTGGTACCTCGGGTCAACCAACCAGTTTAATTTGCCCCTCTTACCCATTCAGCTTAGGTAAGACCCTATTGATCAATGATGGTGAAAACACCCAGGAGATTAAACTTACACGACTGCTGGAGTCGAGTGGTTCCATCTCACAATTTCAATTTGTTCACCTGGATGAAAATGCATCTTCTACCAACAAGGATGATCAGGACGATTTAGAGGATGATTCTGATTTCGAGAGTCTCTGGTCGACACTGATCTGATGATATTCCAATGTTGAACAATACCATCTGATCGGCTGCGACTCAGGAGTCTCTATACCTCACTGCTGAGCAGTTCGTTAGAACCCAGCCAGCTTGTACCAGCGTTTGGCCTCTTCGGGATCTTTTTCGACACCCCGTCCCTCTTCATAAAGCATAGCCAGAGTGGTTTGAGAGCCGGCCAGCCCCTGTTCGGCAGCTTTCTTAAACCATACAACCGCCTTGGTCAGATTTTGTTCAACACACTCGCCTTCAAGATACATAAATCCGAGCCCATGTTGTGCCATAGGGTGTCCAGACTCAGCGGCAGACTTCATATATTTATATGCCATAAGTTCATTGGCTGAGATTCCCAGACCACCTTGAGACATAATGGCCATTCGATACTGGGCCTCTACATTACCGTCCTCAGCCAACGGCGAGAGCAGCATAGCGGCACGGGAAAAGTTCTTACCTTCAAAAGCCGCTATGGCGCTACTTAACTCAAAATTCATTTCACTGCTTGAATCTGTCATATCACACTCTCAATCTATCACTCTACTGGAACCTGTTAAAAAAAATCGTTGGGTAGTTGCTAACCATCCAAATAGTTTAAAACCCTTCCTGACAAAGTTACAGGAAGCAATCATTTACAATTTCCCATCAGTAATGAGAAGCAAATACCCTCCTCAGATTAACGCCATTTTCTATCACTTTTCAGTTCCGGGTCGAATCGCTACTGTATTGCGCACCCATGCTGTTAAATCATTCCCGGCATCATATATGCCAAATTCAAAAGCTGGTGTCGATCTCCCCCTCCCTTCCAGTTGATACTCAATATCTGTGGCTATTTTCTCAGGAAAATCAAAACGAAGCTCCAAATCACTTCTACCCGGCTTGAGGAAGTCAACATTCAGTGTATGAGTCCAAACCGTAAAATCGGGAAAGCGATGGTGGCAGGCTAAGGCGGCTACCGGATCTGCAACTGCGGCAATACTCCCCCCAAACATACTCCCACCTGGATTCATGTTGTGCTGGTTCAGGGGTAGCAGCAATCGTACCCGACTCCAGTTGTCCGATATCTCGAGCAGCTTAATTCCCATACTCTTAAATGGAAGAAATTGCTCTAAACTGTGTGGCACACTTGTGTCATGGGAGCTGTCAGTCATACATGAGCCTGCTACAGGTTATACCATTCCAGGTAAAAGCAACTCCCTTCGGGTTCTTATGGAATATCTTGGTTTTCCTTTCAAAAGACCTCACAATACACACCCTAAATATTATGCAGACTAAATTAACTTCCGACATTCTAGCATCTGAAGACGGCCGTGAAGCGGAAGCTATTCTGCGCAACTGTGTACACTGTGGTTTTTGCACTGCAACCTGCCCAACCTATCAGCTTCTCGGTAATGAGCTCGACGGCCCCAGAGGCAGAATATATCAAGTTAAACAGTTACTTGAAGGAGCAACACCGACCGCAGCAGTACAACAACATCTCGACCGGTGTCTATTGTGTCGTGCCTGCGAAACAACCTGCCCTTCCGGTGTCGACTACGGTCGATTGCTTGAGATCGGCCGTCAACATCTGAATGATCACCAGTCCCGCTCACTGCCAGACAGATCTCTACGTTGGCTGTTACGAAAGACGCTTCCTAATCGCAGCCTGTTCGCCTCACTGTTAAGCCTGGGCAGGATATTCAAGCCGTTTTTACCCAATACCATTAGCCGGGCAATTCCGAAAAAAGAGTCTATCAGGGAAAATGACTGGCCTACGCAGGAACATCCCAGAAAGATGCTGATCCTGGATGGCTGCGTCCAACCCTCCCTGGCACCATCTATCAATTTAGCGACAGCACAAGTCTTGGATCGTCTCGGTATTTCGCTGATTCGCACCCCCCAAGCCGGTTGCTGTGGCGCAGTTGAGCACCATCTGGATGATCATAGCGCTTCACGCCAGGCAGCAAGACGAAATATCGACCTATGGCTACCGCTGCTGGAGCAGCAGGCCGAACTACTGATTATCACTGCCAGCGGCTGTGCCCAGATGGTTAAAACCTATGATCAACTGCTTGCTGATGATCCAGACTACGCCGCTAAAGCAAAACAGTTGGTTAGTCATTGCAAGGATATCGCCGAGGTTATTCAACAGGAAGATATCAATCCTTTGATTTGTAAAATGGAACGGCAACCCCGAATTGCCTTTCACTCTTCATGCACTCTACAACATGGTCAAAAGCTGACCGGGGTAGTGGAATCACTACTGAGCAACATAGGCTACACTCTGACACCTGTAGGAGAGTCTCACCTTTGCTGTGGCTCAGCAGGTACCTATTCAATCTTACAACCCCAGCTCTCAGCTCAATTGGGACAGCGTAAAACTGAGGCTCTGCTGAAGGGAGAACCTGAGTTAATTGCCACGGCCAATATCGGCTGTCTCAGCCATATTGTCACAATGACACCGACTAACATCCCGGTAGTGCATTGGATTGAATTGTTAACTCCTGATCGCATCAAATCACTATCATCAGCCAAAACTTAGCCCGCTAAAGGCCATCTCATTTCTGCCGCTAAATGCCCTATGACGCGAAGATTATAATTTCTTCCGAAAAAGGCGGAAGTTTTTACAATTTCAGCACTACCAACTGCTACAATTTCTGCTTATATTCGCGTACAACACTACAGTATGAATTGAGTGTTTGCCTGACAGGCTTTGACGCCTTGAATCTAATAACAATAACACCAAGACCGCAAGCACCAGCAGGAAACCTAAGCTAGCTAAGGTGCGGTTTCCTGATCGAAACAAACAGTGGATGAAACAAATGACCTTGAAGCCTGTTTTTACCAAAACACTGCTAATCGGCTTTTTACTCAGCGTCGCCACTCTGAGTAGAGGAGCCACTGAAGCGATCTCAGATGAACAACGTTTAGAATCCCAGCGTAAGGATTTCCTGGCTGCTGAACAGGCTCTTACAAAAAAGGATTTCATCTCTTATCAGCAATTACGGGAGCAGTTGTCCGATTACCCACTTTTAGTCTATCTGGATTATCAGGAGACTCTGGTCAGTATCAAACAGCAATCGGTAGAAAGCATCAGTAATCGATTAAAACGCCTTGAAGGCACACCATTGAAAAAGAGATTAGAGGCACAGTGGCTCGGTTTTCTGGCGAAACACAGACTCTGGAAAACCTATCTGCAATTCTCATCCGAAGGCGGTAGCATCAGGCAACAATGTCAACGACTGAATGCCATGATCAAAACCGGACAGGCGACAAAAGCCCATGCTGAAGTTCCTGCCATATGGTTAACCGGTAGATCCCGTCCCAAGGTCTGTGATCCCGTATTTAAAAGTTGGATAGCATCCGGACACCTTTCTGAACAGCTGGTGTGGCAGAGAATCAACATGGCCATGTCACAACGCCAGACTAAACTTGCCCGCTATCTGAAACGCTATCTCAGTCAACCTCAGCAGAAGATTGCTGACCTCTGGCTAAACCTATACAAACGTCCGCAGAAAGTTGAGCAGCTGACACAAATCAACCACCCATATGTGGATGAGATGGTTATTCAGGCAATCAGAAAACTCGCCTGGCGTGATATTGAGGCCGCATTCAAAGCCTGGGAACAGTTTTATACTCTTGAGATTTTCTCAAAGAAACAACAACAAAAGGCTATCTACGCACTCGCCGGTGGATTAGCGAGAGAGCCGGACAAAAAACTCAATCAGTTGTTGAACAGGTTATTACCGGAGCATCTCAAACTTGATAGTGGTCTATCGGAAAAGGAGCTACAGACCGCTCTACAGGTGAAAGACTGGTCATGGGTATTACAGGTAACGGAGACTCCACCCGCTGATAAAAAACAGCTTGGGCAGTGGCAGTACTGGCGAGCACGGGCTTTAATAAAACTCGATCGTGTCAATGAGGCAAAATCAATACTATCGAGTATTGCACATGAACGCAGTTACTATGGTTTTTTGGCTGCAAATCAACTTGGTATCCCGCCCAAACTGGAACATATCGCTCTACAAACTGATCAAGTGCTGACAGATCAGATGGCGCTCAAACCTGGATTGCAGAGAGCACGGGAACTACATGTTTTAAATCGCCTGTTGCCGGCGCGCCGTGAATGGAATCTGGTGCTTAAAAATGTCTCACCAGATGAATTAAGGGCCGCCGCACGTCTGGCACAACTGTGGAACTGGCCCTCACAAAGCATTATCACACTGGCAAAACTGCGCCAGTGGAATGACCTGGAGTTACGCTTCCCGCTTGCCCATCACAAAACCATTACCGGGCAGGCTCAGGGACATGGTATCGACCGGGCATGGGTATATGCCATTCTTCGTCAGGAGAGCGCATTCATCAGCGATGCCAGATCTTCTGCGGGTGCGAGAGGATTAATGCAATTAATGCCAAATACTGCAAAGGAAGTCGCCAGGGAACTTAAACACTCCCCACTCCATATGGATGACCTGTTTCAACCAGACGTTAATATCAGACTTGGAACCGGTTATCTGAATAAAATATACAGAGAATTACAGGAGAACCCTGTATTGGCCACAGCTGCCTATAATGCAGGACCTACCCGGGTAAGGAGTTGGTTACCCGATCAACCTCAGGCTACTGATATCTGGATCGAGACAATTCCCTTTCACGAAACCCGAGAATATCTGAAGCGGGTTCTCTCCTATACGGTAATCTACAACTACCGCCTAGGCGTTCCATCAAAGGTTGTCCCAAAAAAATGGCTTACCCCTATAGAGGCCAGGCATACATTTTCAGGTGTCTGATTCCAGACTGAATGGTATTTCATTCATCTCTTGCAGATCATCCCGAACTTGCGGGCGCTTGGCATTGAGCCTGCTTTTCACCTTGCCGACCAACCCAGGGTCAGTCACAACTTCGTAGAAACAGTTTTCTGTCTGCTCTATATGCTGAGACTGATTTTCTTTCTTCCAAGTTTTGACTATGGCCTCTCTAATTACAAGCCAGTGAGCACTCCCTCGCCGATCGACAAACCGACCGACATGGTAATTATCAGCCTCACCCGAGCGACTATTTACCTTTAGCTTATGCAGCACCATTTCCGATTTTAGTTTTTTAAATGCGGGCAGAGCAAGTTCAATACCATTTACATTGAACCTCAATCGGCGAGCCCCTTTATTCTCATTCCCACTATCGTCAGTGAATACCTCGATTCGATGCCTTTGACTCTTTCGCCAGCTTGTATCATGTCGTAACTCTGAAGAACATGATGAAAGTCTGTCAGCCTCGTTGATGGCGGGAGAGATCATAATTTTCCGCTGCTCATCATATAGATAAGCCGGCGAATCATCACTGAAAGAGATCCCCAATCCCAGTTCCAGCTTTGGTAGATTATGGGTTCTGTTCTGACTGTTTTGGGCTTCCATGACCAATAGAATTCTTCTCGCCAATCCACAGGCATTGGCAACGGTCATCGCCTGAGTCGTCATCGCCCCCGTTTCCAAAACCGTGAGAATTAGCGCGTCTCCTTCGACAAACACCTTCTTAGCACCAAAACGATCAAGTAGCTTAGTGATCGGGCCGAAAAAATTCATACTGAAATGGGTAGCTGGATTAAGGCTCTTCTCTACAAGCTGACGAGTGATTTCAGTCGAACCTCTCACGTCCGCTTTCAGAATGACATGTGCCTTGATCTTGCTCTCTTGAGCATCTGTATCTTGACTGAGTCTAAACTCATATAGACTGCCATTATCCCGTGACAGCTGTATATTTTCGCCATCCTGCAAAATCCTCAAACGATTCATCTGTTGGTAGGTATAGTAAGCCAACTTCAAATCACGACGAAAAGAGACAAAATCCTTCAGATAACGGATCGCATAACCCTGCTGTTTGGCAGCTGGCATACGACGTATATATCCATGTACCACATCAAGCGCTTTGAATACTGCGACACCTTTATCTTCAGTCGTAGCGAGTTTCTTTGATAAAACTCGCTTTGGTAATGCATCGATCAGATAGTGATATATATCCCGATTGTTTACCTGACCATTTAACTGACGGTAGAGTCTCGAGGTACGATATGCGGCCATAGCACGGAGGGTAATCCCCGATCGATCAAAGTGCTTAAGCAGATTGGTCTGCAATCGCTGCTGTATTTTGTCATATTCAGGATTATCCCAAAGGCTCTTTCTCTGCCTTTTTGGTGTACGTGAAAACCACCCACCTTTCGCATCAGTTGGACGCTGCAGAAGCAGATCTACATTTCTCGGATCATCCAGCCAACTGACAAAAATATCTTTAAACTCGTGTTCAGAAAGATTCCGTTCCAACAGCCTTTGTCCTTCGAGAAACTCTGAAAAACCACTATACAATTCGCGCTGAGTTATCTGGAACTGAGTTGCCTCTCCTGCCGGTGTTCTATTCTTATCAACTGTCTCCTGCCGCTTAGCCCACTCAGGAAGAAACTCTTCATAGACATCGGTGACAAAACGGTTGGTCAGATCGAAGAAATTATCTCCCTCACGATCCACACAGAGTAGTGGATAGTGCTTCATAAGGTACTCTTCACTGGTCAGATCGGGCAGGTGTAACAAGGGATTGAATAATATCCGTTTGGAGACCACCCAAGAGCTACCCACCACAGACTTGCGCATTTTTCGCAACTCTTTTGACTCGAGGCGTTGCACGATTTTAAAAAGTCGAGATAAAGTTCGATAACGAATTCCAGGCTCAAGACGCGCCAAGGCCACAATACGTTCATGCATCTCCATGGACTTGCCACTATGCATACCAGTAGTTGATTCCGCATCCTGTTGTAACTTACTCCGCAGCTTGGCCAATATAGCCATCGGTGCATCAAGCATCAGTTTGAGCAGAACCAAATGTAACATTTGCAGAAGTTCTTTGACTGCGGCGTTAGCGTGTATCTGTTCGAGGGCGCCTTGGACGATGCTGCGATAGTTCGACTTAAAGGCTTCAATATCACTACCCGAGGTGGATTGACCTAAGTTAACCCAACCATGTTTATTCAGGTCCTCCTGAACAATACTCTCCACTACGGATAGCAAGGAAGCTCGGAATTGGTGACTAATCGCTACATCGATATGGCGATTATCAATCCCGATCTGAAACTGATCCAGGCTTACTCGCCACGACGGGCATCGGCGAAGCGGCGCCAGGAACTCTCCAACATCCATTTGATTGGCCAATGTTGCTCTATTCCCCATTTCGTTTTTTTATCTCTAATCTGCTTGATAGTCATCCTAAATTTTTAGAACAAGAATAGCCAATCAAACGTGACCACATAATTAAAACTCTTATGTAACTCAGCTAGTTACACCAACTGAGTCTAGATGATGACTATCAAAAATTAAACATCACTAAGTGAGATTCATTCACATCCGAATAAAAATGTGATCTAAGTTTGATATTTATACGATGATCAATTAGAGGGCGAAACCACCCACCTTCAACCGCATAGACCTGTCTTAGTCGGTGGATTGTTTCTCTAAAACTATAATTATCAACTACTACAGTGGACTCAGTCATACATTTCGACGCTCATTAAGCTGACCCATTGAGAAAGAGAGATCGAGTCACTTGCAAAGTAACCACTCTAACCGGGAAGGGCGTCAGAAACAGTGTGAAGAATAGTTTTTATCCGCTACCGGCCGATAGAATCGGATTCTTAAGAGCAATAGTACCGACTACTATTAACCCGGCGACTAAGTAAGGAGATAAAAAGTGGTCTATGCAAAAAAGCATAGGTCACTCTATGCTTGTGCTGAAATCTATACTAAATTGGCGCGAAAGCAGCGCGTACAAATAGTTGATTGGAAATAGACAAGATAACAGACTAGCGATCAAGCATAGTTGCAAGCAGTTGATCTTCGAGTTCTATTCTTACCGCTAGCTCTTCACCCAGTTTAGACAGATCTTCAGCCAAATGATCCAACTGAAGTTCATGGTCAGACAAATCATAACGATCATTGAAGTTAACAGCGACTTCGCTTGCTTTGACGAATTCAGGATATATATCCTCGGCGACCTTCAGCACACCGCTGCGTCTTTCATTTCCATTGCTCACATAGCCAAAAACTTCGAAATGGCCAAAAGCAGTGTAATCTATCAATACCTGACAAAATGTCTGCAGCTGCTGATCAAGTGAGGTCGAGCGATGATATGGCTCTAGACCGGCAACCTCACAAAACAGGACCAACATCTCTTGTCTCTCTTTCAAGAGTTTGTCAATCAAATCTCGAGTGACGGTTCTACGCTCTTCAACTACTCCCCCTTGAGAACTCATCAAGACCCTCCGTAACAGTACTTATATACTTTCATTTAAACCACCAACCTCAAACAGTGCTGCACAACAATTTGAAACCATGCTTTCAGCAGTGATTGGCTAATGCGGATTACGATAATACAACCACTCATTAGTCTGAGTCGTCAATTGTATAGCAAACGCTGATAATATCACGCATTTTTATCTATTGGGGATATATTGCAGAGATCTCTATGCAAAGCTACTTCCATGGTGAATAATCCAGTGGAAATATTCCCAGAAATCTTACTGAGATCAATTGGGTAGCGCTCTAAACAAATGCTGGTTAGTGGCCGAGCAGTAAAATCGGTAATGCCCAGCCGCTCCAAGGGGGCCCCGCTACTGGGCCAATTCTACTTAGTAACTATTGGAAGGGATGAGCCATTCCCGGCAAAGTACGCTTTGCCTTAACCGAGCAGCGGGATTCTGAGAGATAATGATCTTTCCACACGATCCACTAACTAGCATCTCATGTCGATTGCTATTTTCAGATAAGCACCATAGTATGTTGCACGAGGGGATATACCCTTGAAAAAGCACTATCCACCACTAGTTGATTCTCCTTGACATCAACCGCAACGGTGAAGACTGAGTTATTCAATACCAAAAACAGTTAAAGCAGACATCTTGTGCCTTTCACAATTTATAACTGGGCCGGGATAGAATCACTCACCTCCCGCATCTAGGTAGGACCCTATAATGCCTGCATTCAAATTCCCTACTCAGTATAGCTTTACCTGGTTGCTTCTCATACTCACACTGATGACCCCGCTGTGTTCTGCAGACACATCTCCAGCCCAGATAATGAGCAGAGCGATGCTGAGTATGATGGATACTATGGGTGACCTCGCTCATCAGTATAAGCGCGGAGACAACTGGAATTACGGAAATAGTTGGAATCGCTACGGCAGTCACCCACCCTCAACAATTACCACTTATCCAGGGGACTATTATCCAGGACAACCCCCCCTCCCTTATGAAGCCGCACCCTATTATCAGAATCAAACGCAATCTGAAGTTGATGGCATATGGTTAGGCCGGAATGGTGAAATTGTGCTCGTGATGTATGGTTATTTCAGAATATATGCCGACGCAGAGACCTACCACGATGGACGTTATCGCATAGATGATGATCTGTTGCTGATGCAGGATCCTGAAACTGGAAAAAGCCAACAGTACCAGTTTGCCTTGGATAGTGGCAGGATGATTATGCGGGATAGATATGGAAACTATTTACTCTTTAAACAGCTCCCGATTCCGGTTCCACCTTACGCACTCATTCCTCAAAATGAGCCTACTAAACAGCCTGAAGCCGATTCGGAATAGCTCCTAGCAGTTGCATCCCGTACCGGTTTGTTCTCAGACTATTGCCATATTCCTCAATCCGGTTAATATTTTGCTACCAAATACCTGGCTAAAACCTCATGCTGCAGGCAACTCCCAGAGCAACCTGCTCCGGTGTTGGGTTAAAGTGCTGGTGCAAACATTGATGTGGATAACGTATTCTTCTCATCGGGCTCCGCACGAACTTCTTTTCGTAAGGCGTTTCATGGTTTACATGGGACACCGGATGCATTCGTAATTTCAGCTGCATCCAAATCCATACTTAGTGATCCGTAATGAATGGCAACAATCTGAAAAGCACAATTACCCAAAGTCATATCACAGTCCGTGGACAAGGAAATGATTATGAATAGGATATGCATACTTGGTGGGACCGGCTTTGTTGGCCAATGGCTGGTCGCGACTTTGAGCAAAAGGGGGTACCCGTGCAGGCTGCTCTGTCGACACCCTCATCGCCATGCAGGATTAAAGATTCACCCTGACATTGAACTGGTCAATGTTTCACAATTTGATACCCCTACCCTGCAAAAGCACTTCTCTGGATGCCAGACCATTATTAACCTGATCGGTCTGCTCAATGAATCGGGTAAGCAGACTTTCCGGGAGATCCACATCGATCTGGTTGACCGCATCGTGGAGGCTGCAATTAAGAGTGGAGCCACCCGACTACTGCATATGAGCGCATTGCATGCTGATGCAGGAAAGGGATCAAGCGAATATCTGCGCAGTAAAGGTGAGGGTGAAAATCGAGCCCATACACATGGTGGTTCGGCACTACAGGTTACCAGCTTCCGGCCCTCTGTGATTTTTGGTTCTGACGACTCATTTTTCAATAGATTCGCATCCTTACTACGATTTTCACCCTGGATTTTCCCCCTCGCCTCACCTCACAGTCGCTTCTCCCCTGTATATGTTGGAGATGTCGCTGAAGCTTTCACACGCTCAATTGAGAACCCGAATACCACTGGCGCCCACTACGACCTGTGCGGGCCTGAAGTCTATACTCTGAAAGAGCTGGTCGAGTACACCGCCAGCCAATTGGGCCTCAACCGCTTGGTCCTGCCACTGAATCCAGCTCTCTCGCGACTCCAAGCAACAATACTTGGGAAGATGCCAGGTAAACCGTTCACCATGGATAACTATCAATCGTTGCAGACCGACAGCATTTGCAGCAGTAATGGACTCATCGAATTGGGCATTCAACCACAATCCATGCTGGCCCAAGTACCCTGCTATCTGGCCAACCAAGGCTATCGGAAACGATTCAACCGCTATCGCCAGATTTCCGAATGAGTAGACCATTCCGGCTCAAGCCCCAAGAGCTGATAGATTTATGCATTGCCACAACCTCAACTCCTAGCTGAAAAGCAAAACCTGTCACATATTTATTTATAATGAACAGATATAGCCTAAAATAATTGCAATATTAGAAAATCTATATATACTACTCTTTCAAATCATCAAACAGCAGTAAATCCTGATGATCAAGCAGTACTTATTATTAGCGATCCTTCTTCTCAGCAGTAGTATATCTCTGTCTGATCCCATCCATACTGTCGCTAACTTAGCCGATCTATCGGCCACAGCCCAAAAAAACCATGTACCAATTGTAGTTGTGTTCGAGTCTGAGAACTGTGGTTATTGCATGCGATTGAAGCAGGAGATCCTTGAGCCCCTCTCAGAGACAATCTCCCTGCAGCCTCCCACAATCATGGAATTCGACATCTTTTCCTCGGGCAAAATTACTGATTTCAACGGTGATAGGATCCGCAGTCGTCAATTCAAAGAGAGATATCAGATCTTTGCGGTACCAACCCTGTTGATTCTCGACCATGAGGGAAACCCCTTGGTTGACCCTATTGTTGGATATAATTCCCGGGAAGAGTATCAAGCGCTTCTCCGCTCATCACTGTTCGCGTCCTACAATGCACTTATTAACCTGAAACCTTAGCGTAGTGTCCTATACTATTAAGCTGGCGACTAAGTATGTCGTCTTCAGGGTTTCAAGCCTGCCCTTGATCAAGGCGCGGCTCGCAGACAGGCACACTTCGGCTGAAGACAACATACTTAGTCGCCGGGTTAATAGTGCTGAGTTCTGCGCTAGATTCAGTTTCATATCTTAATTTCCATGGCTAGAAATACCCCCAGAATGAGACAACTCATGTCGCCTCAAGCAGTCAAGTATCTGTTATTTGCCGGTTTAGTAAATCTAGTGGTTCTGTGTTCAGTGAATGCCGATCAAAGCAGATTTCCTGTCACCGATGATCTGTATAAACTTGGCGCGGAAGCAGAGAAGAGACAACTGCCGATCCTGCTGTTAATTTCCCAATACCATTGTGAATATTGTGACAGGATGAAACGGGAAGTCCTGCAGCCGATGAGAACCAACAAAGATTTTCAGAACCAGGTACTGGTTAGGGAGTTAATGATTGATGCTGGTGAGAAGGTGGTCGATTTCCAGGGCAAACAGGTTGGTTCAGCTGCATTCTCTCAACGATACGGGGTATTCGTAACCCCAACCATACTGTTTCTGGACAATCACGGTAACGAGGCTGCAGAGCGTATTCTCGGCATCAACACCCTCGATTATCTGGTCTTCTATATCCAGGATGCAATTGAGAAAGCAGCAAAAAAGAGCTTTGGCGACTGATTTTTCTTAAATCCTCCGGTCCGTTATGCGTCTTGTAAAAAAAGCGTGCTGTGAATGTCCACCATTGGGACACTCCAACACCGAGCTGAGACAACTCAATTTTCAATCAACCATAATTCCACAGCATCAGGCAGGGGATAGTCAGGGTATCTTGTGCGGAACTGCTGCAACTGATGCTTTGCTGATTGGTGTTGATTTGACTGAATCAACACCTCAATCTGATTGAGCCAGACATCTGGCGTCAGCTCCACCCCCTTTGCGTCGAATGATTGCACTTCAGCCTCACTCATTCCCTCCGGTGCTGTAGTGGGTGAAGACTTCATCTTTGGAGCTAAGGCCTGGCGCCGAGTGGCAGGTGATGAGTCAGCACTGGTTGACCGCTCACGCAAAGATTTTGGTAGCGCGGGAGCACTTGCTTGGGCTGCCGGGGCAGGTGCTTTTTTCAAATAGAGATCTTCTTCAGGATATGAATCCTGGATAGGTAGAGTTGGCTTTTCAAATTCCTGGGACGATTCATAAGGCAACTCAATCAAGGGCAACGTCAACCCAACGCCCAACAATAACAATGCGGCAGATGAGAGAGGAACAATCCAGCGACTACGGCGTCTTGAGGTGACCTTTCGAGCTTCATTTAATATCAATTGATCAGTCACTTCAGTTGGCTGCTCCTTCCTTCCGGAATGATAAAGCGCGCTGAGTTGTGGATCATCGGTTAACTTATGCGATTTATTCACAAACACTCCTCCAACAGGTTTCGCAATTGCTTCAAGGCATAACGTAATCGACTTTTGACTGTCTCTCTTCCAACGTCAATCATTGAGGCAATCTGCACCAGACTCAATCCTGCCTCCTCTTTCAAGAGAAAGACTTCCCTCTGTTCAGCAGGCAGATTGGTCAGATGCTGCTTCAAACGATCACTGCAATCCTGCTCTTCTATCTTCTCCTCTAGTGTCTTGCCTGAATCGGCAACTTCCGCTAATGCATGATCATCTTTCACCATTGTTAAACGGTTTCGACGATAGCGATCAATGAGCAGATTACGGGCAATACGAAAAATATAGGCCCTGAATGAGCCTTCCTGAAAGGGTTGAGTTGCGGTGATGATGCGTGACCAGACATCTTGATAAATCTCTTCAGCATCCCCCTGTTCTGAACAGCTGCGTAGTAAGAACAGATACACAGTTTGACGATAGCGCTGATAGAGCATCTCAAATGCACCATTGTCACCACTGCGAAAATGACGAAACAGTGCTTCATCACTTTGCTCAACGCTGCTCATACATCGACATCCTCAAAGCTTAAATAAACCATATACAACACAAAGTTTATACCCGCCAATCACACCAATACCTAACATTCAATTGCCATGCCTCACAATTCCCGCACCGGTTTTCCTGAGTGAGAGAAAAGTGAAGCACAATGGCGTACCTACCTATTCAGTGACAGGGGAGAAACTTCCAAGCTACCAGCTAATCTGACCAGACGTACAAATTCGCCTCGATACCCAAACTGATCCCCCCCTCGAGCACTATTTGCAAGATCAGCTGCATCCTGATAGTCGAACGACTCAGTATAACGTCCCCCTCTGAGCAGTTGAGAAAACCCAGCCACCGCCGCACTGAAACGATAATCATCGCTGGTATTATCCAGATACTGCTTCAATGTAGAGATCATAATCGGCTGTTCTATCAGACGAGACCGGTCTTGATCAGGTTGTTTATAACGCAATCTAAAAAAGGCGAGCTCCTCAGACAGAGGGTTTTCTGACTTGGGACTACTATAGCGTCGTGGTGACATTCGCTGACCTTCACTCTCAGTCAATGCTATTTCATACAACGCAGTTACCGTATGACCTGCACCAATATCACCTGCGTCGACCTTGTCGTTGTTGAAATCCTCTCTGGACAACAACCGGTTCTCATAGCCAATCAACCGATATTCAGCGACTCTGTCCGGATTCCACTCGATCTCAATCTTCACATCCTTGGCGATAGTTTCGAGGGTAGCGCTCAACTCTTCAACCAAGACTTTTTGTGCTTCGTTTATCGTGTCGATATAGGCGTAATTGCCATTCCCCTTATCGGCTAACTGCTCCATGAGATGATCATTATAGTTACCCTGTCCGAAACCCAGTGTAGTCAAAGAGATACCTCGCTGACGCTGCTCTTCGATCAGCTCAACAAGACGCCTGTGATCGACAGTACCTACATTGAAGTCACCATCTGTAGCCAGAACAACCCGATTTATACCATCCTCTATTCGCCCTTGTTCTGCCATCTGGTAGGCGAGCTTTATGCCAGCTGAACCATGAGTTGAACCACCAGCATCAAGCTGCTCCAGTGCACTCATGATCTTCCCATATTGATCTCCTGCAGTTGGCTGCAATACCACACCCGATGCGCCAGCATAGACCACGAGAGATACCCGGTCTTTTTTATCCAGTTGCTTAAGCAGCAATCTAAAAGCAGATTTAAGCAGTGGCAGTTTATTCTGATCACTCATAGATCCTGAGACATCGATTAAAAAGACCAGATTGGCAGCCGGACGTTGAGCAGCCGGCATTGAGATACCCTGGATACCCACATGTACCAGCCGTGTGTTTGCATTCCAGGGAGTGGGACCGAATTCGGTGGTCAGAGAAAAAGGGTGTGAATTAGATTCCGGGTCGGGATATTGATAATCAAAATAGTTGATTAACTCTTCAGCGCGAACCACATCCTTGGGTGGCATCTGTCCCTGATTGAGAAACCTTCGTACCAAGGCATATGCCCCACTGTCAACATCCACACTGAAGGTAGAGACTGGTGATTGAGTCACCAAGTGGATGCCATTTTCTCTCAGTTGAGCATATTTTTCCCGATCGACCCCTGCAGAAGGTTGCCGAATTACCCCCCTGGCAAACATTTTCTGATGTTCCATCCCGTTAGAGACCGATGGATAGGCTGTGGATGCCTGAGCATCCGCTTCAGCTTTATGCAGGTATGTTTGCCGTTGAGGGGAAGGCGCACGCGCCACCCTCCGCGTTTGAAGTTCAGCTTCGTGCAGAACACCAGATTCAATTTGAGACTGTTTTTGTACCTCTTGTGAAGATCCGCAGGCGGCCAATCCCCCTGTCAGGATGATCACAGTGAGTGTGATTATCTGTTTTTGTAACTTCATTATATTCTCCCGATTGGTCTGATTTTTTATCCGCGTTCGCTGATGCGATGCCGATGAAAGATTGTCTAGTGTCATTAGGGAAAACGCAGATGAAGGGGAAGTGGGGTTAAATGGATTGAAATTAATTACAGACTCGAACAGTACGCCTCTTGATATCCCGTTTTGACACGAGCGAGAAGCACAGGAAAAACCGTTCAGCTGCCTGACTGTTTGAGCATAGCGAGTTTCAGGTCTGCCGGTTTTTCCGAGCATCGCAGCGGACCAGTAGGGGAGAAACTGTAGCGTGATAATTGGAAAGCAATAATGAATGGGTACTCACTCAAATAAATTCAACTGTAGGGTGCGGCCTGCCGCACCACGCCCAACTGCAACGAAATCACCAGACAATTCGGATTACAGACACTGCTGGTGGTGAGCAAATATCTGGGATTTTTTGAGAATCTACGCACCGATGGTGCGGCAGGCCGCATCCTACGATTAAAGTGACAGATTTGATCAGCGTACCTCTCGGTATCCCGTTTTGACACGAGCGAGAAGCGCAGGAAAAACCGATCATCGGGCCTGACTGTTTGAGCACAGCGAGTTTCAGGCCTGCCGGTTTTTCCGAGCATCGCAGCGGACCCGTAGGGGCGTGGCATACGGGCGCCCTTTCTTTTGGTTACTTTTCTATTGGCGAAAAAGAAAAGTGACTCGCCCGAGGGGGCGAAACAGTAACGTGATGAGTTGATGGTAATAAAGACTGGGTACTCCCCCGAATTAACTCAAGTGTAGGGTGCGGCCTGCCGCACCATGCCCAACTATAACGAAATCACCTGAAAATTCTGATTACAGACACTGCTGGTTGTGAGCAAGTATCTGGGATTTTTTGAGAATCGTCACACCGATGGTGCGGCAGGCCGCACCCTACGATTAAAGTGACAGATTTGATCAGTGCTCCTCTTGATATCCCGTTGTGACACGAGCGAGAAGCGCAGGAAAAACCGGTCAGCGGGCCTGACTGTTTGAGCACAGCGAGTTTCAGGCCTGCCGGTTTTTCCGAGCATCGCAGCGGACCCGTAGGGGCGTGGCATACGGGCGCCCTTTCTTTTGGTTACTTTTCTTTTGGCGAAAAAGAAAAGTGACTCGCCCAGGGGGGCGAAACAGTAGCGTGATGAGTTGATGGCAATAAAGACAGGGTACTCCCCCGAATTAACTCAAGTGTAGGGTGCGGCCTGCCGCACCATGCCCAACTGCAACGAAATCACCAGACAATTCGGATTACAGACTCTGCTGATGGTGAACAAGGTATCTGGGATTTCTGGTGTATCTATACCCTGATGGTGCGGCAGGCCGCACCCTACGATTAAAGTGACAGATTTGATCAGCGTACCTCTTGGTATCCCGTTTTGACACGAGCGAGAAGCGCAGGAAAAACCGATCAGCGGGCCTGACTGTTTGAGCGCAGCGAGTTTCAGGCCTGCCGGTTTTTCCGAGCATCGCAGCGGACCCGAAGGGGCGTGACATACGGGCGCCCTTTCTTTTGGTTACTTTTCTTTTGGCGAAAAAGAAAAGTGACTCGCCCAGGGGGGCGAAACAGTAGCG